>NZ_CP133480.1:0-1345000 GCF_031195445.1 Acuticoccus sp. MNP-M23 | reverse complement strand
CAACTTGGTGGTAGTGACGAATGGCGTGTGTTGTCTGACCTTATTGGATTGGTCGGGCAGCGAAGCTGTTCCAGGAAATAGCTCCACCGTACAAACCGTACCCTAAACCGACACAGGTGGACAGGTAGAGTATACCAAGGCGCTTGAGAGAACGATGCTGAAGGAACTCGGCAAATTACCTCCGTAACTTCGGGAGAAGGAGGCCTCGGACTTGGGCAACCAGGTTCGAGGGGCACAGACCAGGGGGTAGCGACTGTTTATCAAAAACACAGGGCTCTGCGAAGTCGCAAGACGACGTATAGGGTCTGACGCCTGCCCGGTGCCGGAAGGTTAAGAGGAGAGGTGAGAGCCTTGAATCGAAGCCCCGGTAAACGGCGGCCGTAACTATAACGGTCCTAAGGTAGCGAAATTCCTTGTCGGGTAAGTTCCGACCTGCACGAATGGCGTAACGACTTCCCCGCTGTCTCCAGCATCGACTCAGTGAAATTGAATTCCTCGTGAAGATGCGAGGTTCCTGCGGTTAGACGGAAAGACCCCGTGCACCTTTACTATAGCTTTACACTGGCATTCGTGGCAGCATGTGTAGGATAGGTGGTAGGCTTTGAAGCGTGAGCGCCAGCTTGCGTGGAGCCATCCTTGAAATACCACCCTTGCTTCCATGGATGTCTAACCGCGGCTTACGCCCGGGACAGTGTATGGTGGGTAGTTTGACTGGGGCGGTCGCCTCCCAAAGAGTAACGGAGGCGTGCGAAGGTGGGCTCAGACCGGTCGGAAATCGGTCGTCGAGTGCAATGGCATAAGCCCGCCTGACTGCGAGACTGACACGTCGAGCAGAGACGAAAGTCGGCCATAGTGATCCGGTGGTCCCGCGTGGAAGGGCCATCGCTCAACGGATAAAAGGTACGCCGGGGATAACAGGCTGATGACACCCAAGCGTCCATAGCGACGGTGTTGTTTGGCACCTCGATGTCGGCTCATCGCATCCTGGGGCTGGAGCAGGTCCCAAGGGTTTGGCTGTTCGCCAATTAAAGCGGTACGTGAGCTGGGTTCAGAACGTCGTGAGACAGTTTGGTCCCTATCTGCCGTGGGTGTCGGAGAATTGAAAGGATCTGCCCCTAGTACGAGAGGACCGGGGTGGACGTACCTCTTGTGGACCTGTTGTGGCGCCAGCCGCATTGCAGGGTAGCTACGTACGGACGGGATAACCGCTGAAAGCATCTAAGCGGGAAACCCACCTTGAAACGAGTTCTCCCTTGAGAGCCGTTGTAGACGACAACGTTGATAGGCTGGATGTGGAAGCGTAGCGATATGCGTAGCTTACCAGTACTAATAGCTCGATCGGCTTGATCACTCTCATTAACCCATGCCCATCCGCAAGCACGGCGGATGGTCGATGAAGAAAGACCGGCTAATGCCGGACGGGCCTTGCCCGCCAGTTTCACGAATTGAACGTCCTCCGCCGGCCTGGTGGCCTTTGCGAGGGGTCCCCACCCGATCCCATTCCGAACTCGGCCGTTAACCCCCTCCGCGCCAATGGTACTCTGGCTTAAGCCACGGGAGAGTAGGTCGCTGCCAGGCCAGCCGAGCACGTTCAATCCTCTCCACAATCGCAATATAAAAAGCCCTCCGGTGAAAACCGGAGGGCTTTTTGCGTTCTGAAAAAATGAGCGGGGACTGAGTGGCTCCCCGCATCCAGCGCCAGTTTGCGGCTTTCCACTAAAAAGCCGGGGCGTTGCCCCGGCCCTTCGTGCGGCAGCAGTGCCGGTGACTTAGCGGTAGGGGTAGCCGGCCTTTTCCTGCACGGCGGCATAGTCCTTGAAGATCTGCACCACCCGACCCGCGCGGTCGGAGCTGGCTGCAATCTCGTCCCAGAAGCCCTGCGCGTCGCTGTTGACCTGCGCCCACTCTTCCGCCGGAAGCTGGGTCAGCTCCATTGACGTTGCCCCAGAAGTGTCCCCGCTCATAGCTGGACTCTGTTCGTGTTGTGGTCCCATCGGGACCGGGTTGCAAACTCGTTCGGGGTGAGGCCGCCCAGGCTGGTGTGCGGCCTGTCGTGGTTGTAGTCGGTGCGCCATTCCTCAATGATGCGGCGAGCGCCCGGAAGGCTGCGGAAGAGATGCTCGTTGAGGCACTCATCGCGGAAGCGACCGTTCAGGCTCTCTACGAAGCCGTTCTGCATCGGCTTGCCGGGCGCGATGTAGTGCCAATTGACGCGGCGGTCCTCCTGCCATTCGAGGATGGCATGGGAGGTCAGCTCGGTGCCGTTGTCGCTGACGATCGTGAGCGGCTTGCCGCGACTGACGATCAGGCGGTCGAGTTCCCGTGCCACGCGAGCCCCCGACAGTGATGTGTCGACAACGAGCGTCAGGCACTGGCGGGTGAAGTCGTCGAGCACCACCAGCACACGGAAGCGGCGCCCGTCGCTGAGCTGGTCGGAGACAAAGTCGAGGCTCCAGCGCTGGTTTGGTCCTCGCGGCAAGGTCATTGGCGCCCGCGTTCCGATGGCACGTTTTCGGCCGCCGCGCCGTCGTACACTCAGCCTCTCCTCGCGGTATAGGCGGAACAGCTTCTTGTGGTTCACCTCGATACCCTCGCGCCGCAAAAGGATATGCAGCCGCCGATAGCCGAACCGGCGCCGTTCGTTCGCCAGCGTTTTCAGGCGTTGGCGCACCGTCGCATCGTCCGGCCGCTGCGACCGGTAGCGGTAAGTCCTTGGATGCATCCCGATCAGGGCACAGGCGCGCCGCTGGGAATACCCCTTCTTTTCAATCGCCCAACTCACGAAGCCTCTCCGTGCGCTGGGCGTCAGAAGTTTTTTCCCAGAGCGTCCCGCAGCGTCGCCACATCGAGCATCTGTTCGGCGAGAAGCTTCTTCAGGCGGCCGTTCTCATCTTCCAGCGCCTTCAGCCGCCTGGCTTCAGACACTTCCATTCCGCCGTAGCGCTTGCGCCACGTGTAGAACGTCGCGTCGCTGATCCCGTGCTTGCGGCACAGCTCCGACACACCGATCCCCGCGGCATGCTCCTTCAGGACCGCGATGATCTGCTCTTCGCTGAAGCGGCTCTTCTTCATCTCCGTCTCCTTCTGACGGAGTCCAGTTCAGACCGAGGACATTCCAAGGGGCAACGTCATCCTGTTCATGCTCCTGCCAGCATTCGGGATGATGGCCGCCTTCTTTCTCTGGCCGACGCTGTTCAACATATCCAACAGCTTCACCGATCTCAGCCTGCTGGGCCTCCGCGACGGCGGGGAATGGATCGGCTTCGACAATTACATCGAGCTCTTCCGCGACCCCGACTTCCGCAAGGTCGTCTTCAATACGCTGTTCTGGCTGACATTCGTTTCGGTCACACTCCGGCTGGTGCTGGGCTTCGGCCTTGCCGTCTTCATTGAATCGGACCTCGTCCGCCGCCTCAGGCTCACCGTGCCGCTGCGGATGGCAGCGCTCCTGCCGTGGGCGACGCCCGACATCGTCGCGGTGACGGTCTGGAAGCAGATCCTCGATGGTCGTTCGGGCGTGATCAACAACTGGCTGATGGACTGGGGCTTCATTGAAAAGCCCATCGTGTTTCTGGCAAACGCCAGCTACGTCTGGCCGTCGATCATCACCATCATCGTGTGGAACGGCCTTCCGCTGGTGACGCTCACCATGGCCGCGGCCCTTCAGACCGTGCCCAAGGATCTGATCGAGGCGGCGGAGATCGACGGGGCGGGACCCGTGACGCGGTTCTGGCACGTCACCTTCCCGCAGGTCATGCCGGCGCTTCTCGTCCTGGGGCTGCTGACCACGATCTGGACGTTCAACAACTTCATCTATGTCTGGATGTCGACCAGTGCCGGGCCGGGCACATTCTCCAACGTGCTTGCGACCGAAGTCTATTTGCAAGGTTTCGTGAACTTCAAGCTCGGCCTGTCCTCGGCCATCGGCACATTCATGGCCGCGCTCGCCCTCATCTTCGGCATCATCTACTTCCGCAAGGTCGTGCTGAAACGCTTCAGGGATCTGATCTGATGGCCGACACCTGGACCCCCACCGACACCACCCGCCGCAAGCGTGGCCTCGTGCGGCGCCACAGCCCGGTGCGCGCCGGCATCGCGTTGATCGTCGCAGCCGCCACGATCTTCTTCTTCGCCGCGCCCGTCTTCTGGATCTTCTGGGCCTCCTTCAAGCCCAGCGCCTCGCTGATCGGCAATTCCGTCTCCGGCGTCGGCTTCACGTTCGACAATTACGTGACCGTCTGGAAAAGCAGTTTCGGCACGATGATGGTCAACAGCCTGATGATCTGCGGGATCGCCGTGGTCATCTCGACGGTGATTGCCGCCTGCGCCGCCTACGTCATGTCGCGCTACCGCTTTGCATACAAGAAATGGCTGTTCGGAGCGCTCGTGATCACGCAGATCTTCCCGTGGATCATCCTCACAACGCCGCTTTTCATCATGTTTGCGGAGATGGGCCTCATCAACAGCCGCGCCGCAATCGTGTTCTGCTACGTCACCATCACGCTGCCGTTCTCGATCTACCTGATGATCGGCTACCTCGAAGCCGTCCCGAAAGACCTCGACGAAGCGGCGCTGATGGACCGCTGCTCGCGCCTTCAGGTCCTTCGCCACATCGTCCTGCCCTTGATGGCACCGGGGCTCGTCGCCACCGCGACCTATTCGTTCCTGCTGATGTGGACCGAATTCCTGCTGGCCCTCGCGCTTCTCACCAAGACGTCCCTCAAGACGCTGCCGCTCGGCCTTGCGCTGTTCTTCGGCGAGGACACGGTGGACTGGGGCGCGGTCATGGCGGCGTCGGCCCTCACCACGCTTCCTGCCCTCATTCTCTTCCTGCCCGTCCAGTCACGGCTGGTGGCGGGTCTCTCGGCCGGTTCGGTCAAAGGATGACACTGATGCCCGAAACGCCCGCCCTCTACCTCCAGAACATCCAGAAGAGCTTTGGCACCTTCCGCGCGCTGTGCGATCTCGACCTTTCTGTCGAGGCCGGGTCCTTCGTCGCCATCGTCGGCCCGTCCGGTTGCGGCAAGTCCACGCTCCTGCGGATTATTGCCGGGCTCGAAACCGTGTCCGGCGGCGACATCTACCTCGATGGCGAGAATGTCACCGATGCCTCTGCCGGCGAGCGCGGCCTCGCCATGGTTTTCCAGTCCTATGCGCTCTACCCGCACAAGACGGTGCGGCAGAACATGGCCTTCGCGCTGAAGATCGAGAAACGCCCCAAGGCCGAAATCGAACGCCGCGTTGCAGAGGCCGCCCGCGCGCTCCAGCTCGAACAACATCTCGACCGCTATCCCCGCCAACTGTCCGGCGGTCAGCGGCAGCGCGTTGCCATCGGCCGCGCCATCGTGCGCCAGCCCTCCGTGTTCCTGTTCGACGAACCGCTGTCGAACCTCGATGCGAGCCTCCGGGCGGAAACCCGCGTCGAGCTTGCCGAGCTGCACGCGCGGCTGAAGGCCACGATGATCTACGTCACACACGATCAGGTCGAAGCGATGACGCTGGCCGACAAGATCGTCATCCTCAAGGACGGGCGCATCCAGCAGGTCGGCGCCCCCAAGGATCTTTACGAGCGGCCAGCCAACGTCTTCGTCGCCGGCTTCATCGGCTCCCCGAAGATGAACTTCATCGACGGGTCGGTGAGGGGCGGCACCTTCGCGTCGGCCGATCTGACCGTGCCGCTGCCAGGCGAATTTGCGGACGGGCCGGCCACCCTCGGCGTGCGCCCCGAGGCGCTCGAGGTCGCGCGCGATGGCGCTGGTGTCGGCCAGATGCAGGTGAGCATCGCGGAATATCTCGGCGACGAGAGCGTGATCCACGGCCGCCTTGCCGACGGAACGCACCTGACGCTGCGCGAGAAGGGCAGCATCGATGCTGCGAAGGGCGAAACGCTTGCCCTCGCCCTGGAAGACGGCGCCGCCATTCACCTGTTCGGCGCGGAAAATGGCCTGCGGATCGACCCGAAATGACACAAAAACCAAACATCATCCTGATCATCGCTGACGATCACCGCTCTCAGTCGCTTGGCGTGCACGGCGCGGCCGTCGACACCCCGAACCTCGACGCGCTTGCAGCGCGCGGGCTCGATTTCACCAACGCCCACTGCCAGGGCGGCTTCAACGCCGCCGTGTGCGTGCCGTCCCGCGCAAGCCTGATGACAGGGCGTTCGGTGTACGACCTGACGCCGGAGGAAGACCGCACTGCGCCCGATTACAGCGCGGGCCAGATCATCCCGCCGGCGTTTCCGATCCTGCCGGAGCGGTTGCGCGAGGCGGGTTACCGGACCCACGGCATCGGCAAGTGGCACAACGACAAGGCTGCCTTTGCGCGCGGCTTCTCTTCGGCGGAGGCGGTGTTCTTCGGCGGCATGTGCGACCATGACAAGATGATCCTGCAGGACCACGATCCGTCCGGCACCTATGACGAAAGCCGCGCCCGCCACGTGCCCGGCCACTCGACCGACATCTTCCGCGACGCCGCACTGCGGTTCCTGGCCGAGCCCGGCGACGCGCCATATTTCCTCTATGTGGCGATGACAGCACCGCACGACCCGCGCACCCCGCCGGCCGATTTCGCCGTCGATCCCGCAACGGTGGAATTGCCGGCCGCCTACGCGCCGATCCACCCTTTCGACAATGGCGCCACCACCATTCGCGACGAGGAGCTGGAAGCCTTTCCCCGCAGCGAAGACGCGATCCGCCAGCACATTGCAGACTACCACGGCATGATCACCCACCTGGACGATGCGGTCGGCCAGATCGTCGCCGCGGCGGGTGGGGCGGATGCGAACACGGTCGTCGTCTACACGGCCGATCACGGCCTTGCGCTCGGCAACCACGGGCTGATGGGCAAGCAGAACCTCTACGAGCACAGCATCGGCATTCCGCTGCTGATGGCCGGGCCGGAGATGGCGCACGACCAGCGCTCGAACCTCGTGTGGCACGGCGACACCCATGCGACCGTCCTCGGCCTTGCCGGCCTCACACCGGACGCCGGATGCGACGATTGCATCGACCTGCGCAAGCCTGGCGCCACGCGTCCGCTGTTCGGCGCGGTCTACCGCAACACGCAGCGGATGATCCGCGACGATCGCTTCAAATACATCGCCTATCGCCGCGACCTTGCGGAGGCCGACCCCGGCAGCCACACCGAGCAGCTGTTCGACCTTGCCTCCGACCCGCACGAACAGATCAACCTGGCCTTCGTGCCCGAGCACCGCGCCACGCGCGACCGGCTGGCCGCAGCGTTGCGGGACTGGCAGCGGGCGAGGGGGGAATACCCTGCCGATGATGACGCCTGAGCGGCGTCAGGGGTCGGGCTCTCGTAAAAAAAGCGGGGGGCCTGGCGTTCCAGCGATCTCAGGGGAGTGCGAACCGCTCGATGCCGCGGACCCAGGTCAGCCGCGGTGCGCGCGTGCACGGGTGGTTTCGAAACGCTGCGCGACGGCAACGGCACGCAGGTCCGCGCCGGGGAGCGCGACCACGCACAGGCTGGATTGAAGGCCATCTGGCCGAGCAGCGCCCGGTATCGCGATGGCGCACAGGCCGAGCGGATTGGCGAAATAGGTGTAGGTGCCCATGACGGTGTTGCGCGCCATGGGGTCGGCCTGCATTTCCGCAACCGTGTAGAGGCGCGGGACCGTCGGCACCACAAAGCCGTCAAACCCTTCGAGGCACTGGCGAACCACGACCTTCAGTTCGGCGAGGCGGTGGAGCACTTGAAAGGCGTCGCGTGCGGTGTACTGGCGTCCGGCATCGATGGCCTGGCGCACGGGCGGGACGACGGCATCCGGATTGGCGGCGATGAAGTCGCCATAATCGATCAGTCGCTCGGCCACCACCGCGCTGTCGAACACGAGTTTTCCCGCCTCTCGGAACGGCGCGTAGTCGATTTCTGTGACCGCGAACCCGGCTTCCGACAAGGTGGCAAGGTTGGTGTGGTGGGCAGCCTCCGCCACAGCGTCGCCGAAGAAGTCGAGATCGACGGTGCGCGGGGTGGCGAGCGTGGCTTCGGGGGCGAGGGGGCGGGCATCCACCTTGCCCTCGTAGGCGAATGGGTCCAGCGGGTCGGGCACCGCGATGGCGTCGAACACGGCTGCGGCGTCGGCAACTGTCGCCGCGAAGATGGGGATCACGTCGAAGGAGCGGTTGCAGTAGACCATGCCGCGGCCGGAGACGCGGCCCGGCGTCGGCTTCAGGCCGACGATGCCGTTTGCCGCGGCCGGCACCCGCCCTGAGCCGCCGGTGTCGCTGCCAAGCGCGAAGGCGCAGATCCCGCGCGCCACCGCGACGGCAGAGCCCGAACTTGAACCGCCGGGGATGATGGCCGGATCGATCGCGTTGCGGCACAGCGGCTCGAACGCGCGGGTGCCGTTCAGCCCGGTCGCGAACTGGTCCATCGTGTTCTTGCCGATGAGGATTGCACCGGCCTCGATGGCACGGTCCACCGCCGGGGCGTTGGCTTCCGCCACCCGTCCGAAGCCCGGGCAGTTGCTGGTGGAGGCCATGCCCGCCACGTCCACATTGTCCTTCACCGCGAAAGGCAGCCCTGCAAGTGGGAGGTGCGCACCTGAAGCCAGTCGCGCCTCGACCGTTGCGGCCGCCGTTGCAATGTCGGCGGGATCGACGAGCGCGACGAAGACGCCGGGCGCCTCATGCGCGGCGGCACGGGCCGCGGCCGCAACGTCCGCAATGCTGTGGCCCGCGGCGGGACGGTGGCGGGCAAAGCGTGTGTCTGTCATGGGGTGATCCTTGGAGTGGGGTGCGCCAGCGCACCGGCGCCAATGCTCGACCCCAGCGACCCGACCGCGATGACGAGAAGCACGCCGATGGCAATGGCGCGGTAGTGCGCCTGCGGCAGCACCTTGAAGAGGCGGACGCCGAGAAGCGTCCCGGCCAGAACACCCGGCGCCATTGTGGCGGCAATCCGGAGCGTATGCTCTCCCTGGATGCCGCTGGCGAGAGACAGCGCAACGCCAATGGCAGCGCTGAACAGGATGAAATATACCAGCAGGCCGCGCACGTTGGCCGGTGAAAGTGCGCTGCCGAGGAGCACGACAATCGCCGGCGGCCCGCTCATCGCGGCGGCGCCATTGAGGAGGCCGGACGCGAACCCCGCGACGCCGAGCGTGGCACGACCAAGCCCCAGCGGCCGCGCGCGTCTGCGCCAGATGACACCGAGCGAGACGATGACGAGGAGCGCGATGGCAATGCGCATCGGCCCCGCCGGCACTGACACCAGCACCAGGAGGCCAACCGGCGTTCCGATGATCGAGCCCGCCGCCAACGCCCGCAACTTCGGCCAGTCGAGCGAGGCCCGTTCCGCGCGCAGCGAGAACAGCCCTATGGCGAGTTCGTGCAGGAGAACGGCGGGGACCGCGAGCGCCGGCGGCACGACAACGGCCAGCATCGGCACCGCGGCCATTGCAAAGCCGAAGCCGGAATAACCCCGCACCAACCCGCCGACGAACCCCGCCATGGCAATCAGCGCCAGCGACGCACCGCCGTCCAGCATGGCGCTCAAGCCTTCTGCCGCTCGAATGCCTTGAGGCTTTCGACGCGGATGAGATCGAGGCACTGCTGGCGCAGATGCACGAACTCCGCACCGGAAATGGTGGCAGACGTGCGCGGGCGGGGCAGCGGGATCGGAATGTCGGCGATGATTTCGCCGGGGCCGGCGCTGAGGACGATCACGCGGTCCGCCAGATAGACCGCCTCGTCAACGTCGTGGGTCACGAACAGCACGGTGGTGCCGAACTCGCGCCAGATGTCGAGGAGGCTTTCCTGCATCATCACGCGGGTTTGCGAATCGAGCGCGCCGAACGGCTCGTCCATCAACAGGACGCTCGGATAGTTGGCGAGGGCGCGGGCTATGCCGACGCGCTGCTGCATCCCGCCGGACAATTCGCGCGGATAACGGTCGGCGAACTTGGAAAGGCCGATCATTTCGAGGAAATTGCGCGCGACGGACTCGGGCCGCTCGCCCCCGCGCCCGGTCATGCGCGGGCCGAAGGCGATGTTCTGGAGCACGGTCTTCCACGGAAACAGCGAGTATTGCTGGAACACCATGCCCCGATCGGGGCCCGGCCCCATGATCGGAGCCCCGTCGACGGTGATCCGCCCCGACGTTGGCGTCACGAATCCTGCGACCGCGTTCAGAAGCGTCGACTTGCCGGACCCGGACGGGCCGAGCAGGCACACGAACTCACCCGGTCGCACCTCGGTCGATGCATTGCGCACCGCCTCGACGGTGCTGCCGCGCGTCTCGAAGCTGATCGAGACGTTGTCGATCACCACATGGCCCCGGTCGGTGCCGCGGCGGAGGCCCTGGAGGGAGAATTTCTGTTCGCTCATGAACCCTGCCGTCTGTGCCGGCGCATTGCCGGCGATGGGCAGCGCGGCGGGATCGCCGCGCTGCAACACGTCATTTGCCGACGACAGCTTCGAGGTACGAAGGCTTCAGAAAGGCTGCGAACTCCTCGCGCGACAGGGCCTTGGGCAACCGGTCCTGCGACACCAAAAACTCAGCCGTGGCCTCCAGCGTGTCAGCGAACTGGCCAATGTCGCCGGTCGTGCCGAGATATTGCGCGGTGATCTGCTTGTCGCACGGGACCATCTCGGTGCCGTGCATCATCCGCGTGGCATCCTCCAGCGGCAGCGACAATTCTTCGGCGATGATTGCCGCGGTCTCCTTGGGGTTGTCGATCCAGTAGGCGATGCCCTCGCACTCCGCGGCGAGGAACTTCTCGACGTAATCGGGGTACTTGTCGGCAAAATCGTTCATCACCACACCGACGTCCCAGGTGGGATAGCCGCGGCTCGCCATGATGCCGGACGTCATGAAGATGTGGCCGCCGTCCTTCACCGCCTTGTCGAGGTTGGGCTCCCAGTACCAGGCGGCGTCGATGTCACCGCGTGCCCAGGTCACGGCAATGTCGGCGGGGCGCAGGTCGAGGATCTCCATTTCGGCCGGGTCGATCCCCTCGTCGGTCAGCGCCTGCAGGAGGAGATAGTGCGTGGTCGAGCCGAAGGGCGCAGCGATCGTCTTGCCCTTGAGGTCGGCGAGCGACTTGATGTCCTTATCGGTGCGCACCACCATCGCTTCCACATAGTCGAGCATGTTGAGCACCATGATGCCCGTGATATCGAGCCCGCGGGTGACGCCGATTGCGGTCGGCGGATTGCCGAGCCCGCCGAAGTCGACCTGATCGGCAGCGATGGCGCGCAGCATGTCGCCGCCGCCGCCAACCTTGATGTACTCGATCTCGACGCCCGGCATGTGCTTCTGGACGAGGCCGAGATTTTTCGTCACGAGCTGTGCGTTGACGAGATTGAGGAAGCCGACCGTCACCTTGTCCGGCGCGTCCTGCGCCAGCGCAGGGGTCGCGGACAGCATCGTCGCGGCAAGAATGGCAGTTCCGAGACGTATGGTCTTCATGGGGGAAATCCCTTTCAGGAGGTTTGCGAGGGAGGGTGCCGGACGCATCAGCGCGTCCACGGCATGAGCAGGCGGCCGACGCCGCGCATGGCAAGGTCGAGGGCCACGCCGGTGAGGCCCAGAACGATGAGCCCCATGATGACGACGTCGGAGAGGAGGAACTTGGCCGCATCCCAGATCATCCAGCCGATTCCGGCAGTGGCGGCGACAATTTCGGCGGCGACGAGCACGGTGTAGGTGAAGCCGAGCGAGATGCGCATGCCGGCCAGGATGGTGGGCCCCGCGGCGGGCAGGTAGACCTCGAACAGGATTGCCCGCCGCGATGCGCCCAGGACGCGGGCGGCGCGAACATAGACAGGGTCGATCGAGTGGACCGCCTGGATTGTGGTGATGATGATCCCCGGCAACGCCGCAAGAAACAGCAGCGTGAGCTTGGACTCCTCGCCAATGCCGAGCCACATGACGAGCAGCGTATAGAGGCCCAGCGGCGGCAGCGGCCGGTAGAACTCGATCAGCGGGTTGAACAGCGCCATCGCATCGCGTGACGCGCCCATCAGGATGCCGAGCGGAATGCCGACGATGCACGCAATGCCGAACGCCACGAGGATCCGGTAAAGGCTGGTGCCGACATGCTCCAGCAGTGTCGACCCCTGGTAGCCCTTGGTCGCCACCTTCACGAACGCCTGACCCACCGCCACCGGCCCCGGCAGGAACAGGTCGTTGGCGATCCCGGTCTGGGTCACGAACACCCACGCGCCAATCAGCAGCGCGACCGAGAACGAAGAAAGGAGGAGCGCGCGCTTCCTGGGGTTCGTCATTGACGAACCTTCAGAATGTCCATGATCGTCAGCGCATAGATCTGGGCAGCTTTCACCGACTTCTCGATGGAGATCCACTCGTTGTCGGGCGCCCAGCCATCTTCGCCGGGACCGAGGGTGACGGCGTTGATGCCGGCTTCGCGCAAGCGGATCGTATCGTTGAAGGCATTCTTGCGGTTGGGTTCGGGCGTGCCGCCGACGATCCTGCCGTAGGCGCGCGTCAGTGAAACGCAGGGCTCCTCGTCAAGCGGAACCGGCGGTGTCGCTTCCACGAAGAGGGAGCCCGGCACCTGCTTGATGCCGAACGCGATGCGGTTGCTGCCGCCGAAGGCATCGCGCGCGGTCGTCTCGATATCGGCGATCACGCTGGCCATCGTCATGCCCGGCACGATGCCGACCACCGCAAGCGTGATGGTGCAGGTATCCGGCGAGAACTGCATCTCGCCGGCAAGGCCGCCGCGAATACGCACCACGGTCGTGCATGGTGGTGTGTGGCCGGGGAACGGGTCCGCGTCGTGGGTGAACGCCATCTCTTTCAGCGCTGTCAGCAGGGGGGCAGCTTCCACGATCGGGTTGAGCGCAACGTCCGGCCGCCAGATGTGGCTCTTCTCGCCGGAAACGGTGACTTCGACGAGGCAGTGGCCGGAGTTCGCCACCGAGAGGTTCATGCCCCAGCTCTCGCCGGACGTGGCGTCGGGCTCCACCGGGCCGCCCCAGGCTGTCGGTTCCGCGGTGATGGAATAATCCGCCGTCAGCCCGAGTTCCTGCGTCAGCCAGATGGAGCCGAGCGTGCCGTCGCGCTCCTCGTCGACGCAGAAGCAGTAGATGAGGTCGCCCTCGAAGCTGACGCCGGACTCGACAAGGGCCTGCGCGGCGAGGAGGCAGGATGCCATGTTGCCGCGGGTGTCGGATGTGCCGCGGGCATAAAGGCGGTCGCCGTCTCGGGTGGCGGCGTAGGGGTCGAAGCCGGTCTTGTCCCATTTTTCCGGCTCGACCACGGGGTAGGTGTCAAGGTGGTCGTTGATCATCAGCGACGGGCCGGTGCCGGTGCCGCCAAGGCGGCCGACAACGTTGGGTCGGTGGGGCACAGCGGCGGGGGTCTCCACCTGCATCCCGAGCGCTTCGAGCTTGCCGGCAACCATCATCGCGATCGCCTCTTCCTCGCCGCCCGGCAGGTCCGGGTCGAGCGGATTGCCGGCGCGCGGCTGGCCGGTACGGATGAGGTCCGCCGCCAACGCCAGCCACCGCTTCTCGGTGATGCGCGCCAGAACATTGGCTTCGAGTTCGGACAGCGTGGTTTCGGCCAGTAGAGACATGGGCGGGAAAGACTCCAATCAACAAGCCGAACCTTACGTGTTCCCTGTGCTGCAATCTGCTGCTATTAATGCGCGCAACCAACGCAGAAAACGCAACACTCATGCGCAACCTCGCCATTTACCGCTATGTGGACGTGACGGCGCGAGCGGGCTCCATCCGCAAGGCGGCTGAGCTGTTGAGCATCACCCCGTCCTCGCTCAACCGGCGCATCGTCTCGCTGGAGGAAGAGCTGGGCACGCCGCTATTTGAGCGGTTGAGCCGCGGGGTGCGGCTGAACACGGCGGGCGAGCAGGTGGTGCACCTCTTCCGGCAGCATCTTGCGGAGGCGGAGGGCCTGAAAACCTTTGTGGCCGACCTGAGGGGCCAACGCCGGGGGCGCGTTTCGCTGGTGTGCAGCCAGGCGCTGCTGCCAAGTTTCCTGCCGCGGCAGATCCACGATTATCACGCTGTTCATCCAGGCGTGCGCTTTGCGGTGCGGATGGCCGACGGCGAGGCGGCAGAGCGCGCGCTTCTTGGCTACGAGGCTGACCTTGCGCTGGTGTTCGCGCCGCTGCCGCTCAACGATTTCCAGACCATCGCGACCCAGAGCCAGCCGATCCACGTCTTGATGCGCCACGATCATCCGCTTGCCGCAGAGGCGAGTCTGCGCCTGCCGGCGTGTCTTGAGTATCCGATGGCGCTTCCGGCGCGGCCTTACGCCGTGCGCAACCTTCTGGAGAGCGCGGCAGACCGGATCGGCGTGCGCATCGAGGCGACTGTCGAGACGGAGAGCTACATCTTCCTGCGCAACTATGTGGCAATGGGCGAAACGCTGGGGTTCGAGATCAAGCTTGGCCTGCAGGACATTGAGAGCGTCGGCCTCGTCAGCCGACCGCTCGACCTTGGCCCCAACGGTTCTGGTCTCCTGCACGTCGCCCAGCTGCGCGGGCGGACCCTGCCGGTCAGCTCGGCAAAGTTCGCCGACCAGATCACCGCGATCCTGTCCGCCCCCGCAGCGGCCGTGTAGACAGCTGGCTGATCGCCCTCAAGCGCGACGGGCACTTTTGCGCCACCTTGAGGGCAAGAAGTTCGTCGCGCGCTACAGCTACTATTCGCCGGTGCCGACCACCGAGAAGGAGCACCTTTCGTCGGCAGAACTGGCGTTCTGGTACGAGGGACAACCTGCGCATGGCGGCCCGGCATCAAAACCGCCATGCCTGCAAACACGGCAGCGTGGAGGCCTGAAACGCTTTCAGAAACCGGCGATACGCCAAGGCCGGCCGGCTCTCTCCAGAGCGTCGGTGGCGCAATCGCGCAAGAGGTCGCCCGGCAGCAGCGCGCGAGCGGGCCGGGATCCTCCCCATGCGCATTGCAGCGCTCGCCGGTGAACCACACCAGCGGTTCGCGGTAGACCAGCTGCCCGCCGGCAAAGCCGTTCATTCGGCTGGCCAGCGATAGATCGACTTCGCCGCGATGGAGCAACGGCGTCGACAGCCGGGACTGCACGCGCGGAAACTCACGCCGGAAATGGAACAGCGCGTCGGGCAACACGAACGCTGCTGATGGCGTCCGAAGACAGCAGCGCCTGCCCCGACAGCTCCTCTAACCGCAGGAGCTGGAGCGTGATGGCTGGCTGCGTGCGCCCAAGCCGGCAAACGGTCTCCGCCATGCTGCCAGTTTCGGCGATGCAAAGCAGCGAGCGACAGTTTCGAGATCAAACAAGACGGCTGCCATGGCAGCGTAGCCGGCGCGCCAAGCCGTGACCTGGTGCATTCGCCTAATTCTGAAGGCGGGGCTCCGACGCCTGCGAACACCAGCCGCGCGCCGGAACGTGAGCGTGGAAGCTGAACTCGTCGTCATCGGCCAACCGGAACCGAACCCCGCCGCCTCGGGCGCTTGTCAGTTGCCTGCGGCCTTCCTGTCGAGCATATGCATCCAGCGCTCGATTTCGGTCGCAGTGTAGCCGTCGTAAAGTTCCAGCAGCGGAATGCGCGCCTCGGACAGCGCGCGGCGTTTGACCTTGTCGCGGCCCTTGGCGTCCCGCCGGGAGCGCCGCGTCGACCCCCAATGACCCGAACCCTGATACTCTATGACGCCGATGACGTTGAAGCCCGCGTCGCACACCACAAAGTCGGCGCGTTTGGCGTTGACCGAGGCAAATCTGCGAAAGTTCTCGCAGCGGACGAATTCACCGTATGAGACTTGCGGGCAAATCTGCCAGCCCGGACGGGTCGCTTTGGTCAGCCGCGCGAAAAGCTTGGTTTCCGATTTGTTAAGGAGCGTCGTCGCGTAGAATTTCGGCGCGCGCAGGCGGCGAACCAACGCGCGGACCCGGGATCCGACAAGGACGACGCCGAGGCAGATCGCGAACGTGACTGCAAGGTGCAGGGTCATGACATCCATGCGACCCGTTTAATCCACCCGCGCGCTGCCGGCGAGCACGACCCTCCCCCGCTCAGTCGGCAACGCTTGTACGGCACAACTTCTCAAGCCAGCTGTTGACGGGAGCAGGCTGCTCCGGCGGTGGGCATTGGCCGCACCACGGCGCGACGACGGCATCCTCCGCCCCCAAGGGGACCAGCGTCGACACCGATACCGCGCCAGCTTCAGGCCGCGCATCGGCCCGCGTCATGATGGCGTGCTTCTGCCTCTTTTCGGCTTCGAGCCCGATATCGGCCCAGGCGTTGAGGATGGCCTCTCGCGGGGGCGGCGGCCGGATCGGCTCGAAGACACTTGGCGGTTGCCGTGCGGGTGCCCTCGGTCTCCGCAAGGTGGTTTAGCTCATGGCGACAGGCGGTCTGTTCGAGAAGGTCCGTCCGAGCGGACGGGTCAACGATGATGAACCTCTACCAGCTTCCCAGTCGCCACCGAAGCCCTCGAAGCCGATGCAGCCACCCATAGACCATACCGCGAGTTGGAAGCACGACGCGAGCTCTCCAAATCACCGAAACCGGAATCTGGGGTATGGGACTGCTGAACGGATGACCGTGCGGAACGATTACCTCGCGACGGCCACGAAAGCTTTCGCGCTGGGACATTCAGGAGCGCTGATCGGGCTGGAGGCCCGGCAACAGAAAGATCGGAAGGTCTTGGGCGCTCATCTTGCGGATGCGTCTACAAACGCGGGAACGGTGTTGGCGTGGTGGCAGGCCGCCGCGTGGACGGGGGAGCCTTCACGCAGCAAGGGACGCTCAGCCTGCGTCCTCCTGCGGGCAGGCGGCCGGATGCCGGCCTCCGCACCCAAGCTGTTCGGGAGTTGGGAAAGCAACGTCGCCCTGCCGGCGACTGAACTGCCATATCCTGTGGTGGCGCGCGTTGCGATGGGGGGTCTACGGCGCCAATGTTCCGGCGATGCTGCGTGCGATCGTTGCGATCGTCTGATACGGCGCGCAGACCTACCTGGTCTCGACCGAAATGGCCCTCGCGCTGGCGGCGATCATCGGGAAAGGGCGGCAGGCGCGATTTCTCGGCTTGATGCAACCGGACGGGATTGCCCTCGTTGCCGTCTCGGTCATTCAGGTCATTCTCATCTACGCCGGCATGACCGCGACCCGGCGCTTTCTCAACCTTGCTGCGCCTCGTCTCCATCATGATGCTCGCGATTCTGGTTGCATTCTGGTCGATCGGCGGCGGTGCATTCCGGGGCGAACTTGCAACGATCCTCGCCGGAAAGGGTGAGCCGACGGACATCCCCACACACCCCAGCTTTGCCTTGACGGTGGTGGTTCGGGCGGGCATTAATCCATTCCCATCACAATGTCCCTTCAAGGTTGCGTCAGGCAACGGCGCCGCATGGGTCTCTGATCGGAAACTGCACCAAGGCTATTCCCCGGTCTGATCGATCCCAGTTCCGCATAAGATTGATGGCAAGCGATATCTCGATAATTCTGGCGCAGATCGGGCTCTACTATGGAGTCATGCTTGTCCTGTTCCGTTGTCGCCGGTTGCTTGGCGTCGGAACATTCTTTTGTGCACTGTGCGCGCTGACGTTCGCGGAAACATATCTCGCGATGAACGTCTTCGTGACCGCCGGGCCTTTCGTATACACGCCCGGATCGGTTCTGCTGTTTGCCGGAAAGCTGCCGCTTCTCCTCCTCGCTTATATTCGGGAGGATGCCGAGACCGTGCGTCAGCCGATCTACGGCTTGCTCATCGGCAATCTTCTCATCATCGGTCTCCTTGTCCTCATCAGCCGCCAGCCGCCGGCACCGGGGGCCGAGGTCACGACGGCGATGGTCGTCATCGCAAGCTCGGCATGGTTATCGGTGTGGGGCACGTTCCTCCTTTTCGTCGGCTGCATCGCCATGATCATCCTGTACGAAAGGCTGTCGCGTCACCGCAGACTGCCGCTCTACGCGCGCTTGCTCATCAGCACCGGGCTCGTCCTCGTTTTTGACCATCTGGCGTTCTTCGCCGTGCTTGACTTTGCTGTTGGCGTGCCGATCTCGGCCGCTACCGGCAGTCTCGTCGGCAAGATGGTCGCCGCTGTCATTTTTTGCGGTGCGCTCTGGGCCTACCTGCGCTTTGCCGAGCGGGCCGGGCCTCAGGATTCCCAGTCGATCTCCGACGTATTCAACGTGCTCACCTATCGCCAGCGCTTCGAGGCGCTCAACATCGAGAGCCGGACCGACGTTCTCACCGGCGCGCGGAACCGGCTCGCCCTGCGCGACGAGGGCCCGCAATGCGTTGCCGATGCGATCATGGGCGGCTCAGCCCTCGGTCTGCTCGTTATCGACATCGATCACTTCAAGGGCGTCAACGACCAATACGGTCATCTGGTTGGCGATACCGCGCTGCGTTTCCTCACAGAACAGATGAAGGCGACGCTGCGCGATACCGATCGCGTTTACCGCATCGGTGGCGACGAGTTCCTCATCCTGTTGCCCCGCTGCGCGGAGAACGCCTCCGAGGCCGTCGCGGATACCATTCTTGCGGCAGCCCGCACGGCACGCATGCCGATGGCGCCCTACACGCTTTCCATCAGCGTCGGCTGGGCGGACCTTGGCCGGGATGGCTTCTCGCTGGAGGAGCTGACGATGAATGCCGACCGGCGCCTTTACGAAGCCAAGGCCAGCCGAAGCGCCAGAACGACCCAACTCTAGTCGCAGCGACCTCGACCCGTTTGCCTGTTGGCGCTTCAGCTGCGCGGGTCGCGCGGCGGCTGGTCCTCAAGGGCGATGGCTGTGGTCTCTTTCAGGGTTTCCATGGAGAGCATTGAGGTGACGCTGAAAAGGTCCACCTCGGCGACCAGGCGCTTGTAGAAGACGTCGAAGGCCCGTGTGTCTCTCACCCGCACTTTGAGAATGTAGTCGATCTCGCCTGCCAGCCGGTGCGCTTCCTGGATTTCGCCCATGGTCTCGATGGCAGCGGCGAAGCGCTCCAGCCAGTCCCTGGAGTGGCTGGAAGTCTTGATGGTGACGAAAAACACCTCGTCCCGGTCAACGGCCGGGGGCGAGAGGATCGCCACCTGCCGGTCGATCACCCCACGGTCGCGCAACTTGCGGATCCGGCTCCAGACCGGCGACTTGGACGAATTGACCCGCGCGGCAATGGTCTCCACCGGCAGCGTCGCGTCCTCCTGCAGGATTGCGAGTATCCTGCGGTCTAGCTCGTCGATCATGCAATATCCTCCATTGCGCGCGAATCTCGGGATGAAATGAGCCGGCGGCGCGTGAAATAGCGCCTATTGCCTTATTGCGTTCTGCCAATTGCGGCAACTGCAGGAAAACGCCATTTTACGGCCTCAGACGAGGAAGCGTGGAGGGCGCGGGATGGACCACTTCCCGGTATTTTACAGCGTGAAGGGGCGTTCCGTCATCGTGTTCGGCGGGGGCGCGGAAGCCGCAGCCAAGCTGCGCCTCGTGCAGAAGACGTCGGCCAACATCGTCGTGATCGCCGAAGCCTTCGAGCCTGGTGTGATCGACCTTGCCGGCACCACCCCCGTTCTGGCCGACCCGCTTGCAGCGCTGCTGCCGGACAACGTCGCGCTGGCCTATGCCGCCACCGGAGACGCGGCCAAGGATGCCGCCATCGCGCGCCGTCTTCGCACGCTGAACATCACCGTGTGTGCTGCCGACCAGCCTGACGTCAGCGACTTCATCACGCCCGCCATTGTCGACCGCGACCCTGTGATCGTTGCCATCGGCACCGAAGGCACCGCCCCCGTTCTGGCGCGCGAGATCAAGGCTCGCGTGGAGCGGATGCTGCCGTCCGGCCTCGGCCGCATCGCCCGCAAGGCCGGTGCGCTGCGCGAGCATGTGGCCGGCCGGTTTGCCCCCGGCGGCGCCCGCCGCAAGTTCTGGCATGCGCTGTTTGCGCCGGCGCTGGACGGTGCATTCGAGCGCACCGGCTTCGGGCGGGCCGCACGCGAGCTTCTGGCCGCCAACGATACGCCGGAGCAGGGCTTCGTTTCCTTCGTGGGCGCCGGGGCAGGGGGCGCGGACCTTCTGACCGAACGCGCCCGCCAGCGGATCGACCGGGCCGACGTCGTGCTCCACGACGCGCTGGTCGCGCCCGAAATTCTGGAGCTTGCGCGGCGTGAGGCGATCCTCGTCAATGTCGGCAAGCGGGCCGGGCGCCACCAGATGCGGCAGGACGAGATCAACGAGACGATCCTGCACTATGTGCGCGAGGGCCACCGCGTGGTGCGGCTGAAGGGCGGCGACCCTGCCATCTTCGGCCGCCTTGCCGAAGAGCTGGACGCGGTTGGCGCCGAAGGCTTCGGCTTCGAGATTGTCCCCGGTGTCACCGCGGCAAGCGTTGCGGCGGCCAGTGCGCTCGCCCCGCTCACCGAGCGCGGCCAGGCGCAGGAGCTGCGCATTGTCACCGCCCACGGCGCCGGCGGGGAGGACGATGTGGACGCGGTCGACTGGGCGGCGGCCGGGGCCAGCACATCCCCCATCGCCATCTACATGGGCCGCCGCGCGGCGCCCAGGGTGGAAGCGCGGCTTCTGACCGGCGGCCGCGATCCCGCCACGCCCATCATTCTGGTGGAAAGCGCCGGGCGGGCCGAAGAGGTGCGCGTTCACGCAACCCTCGCCACCATGTCCAGCGCGGTCGGGACGCTCCCCGGCACCGGGCCGCTGATGATCCTTCTGGCCATGCGCTCGCGCGAGATTGCGCACCCGGCAGAAACGCGCGCACCCGGCGCCGTTCGCACCCCGAAATCACTCCTGCAACTGGAGGCCGCGTGATGGCCAAGCTCAAGCCGAACTCGACCGCCATCCTGACGGCGAACGACCTCCTCACCGGCACCATCGTCTACTGGACGGGCACCAGCTGGTCCCGTGCGCTGGACGATGCCAAGCGTGCCACGGACGGCGATGCCCACGGTGTGCTGGAAGCCATCGGCCGCGCCGAAGAGGCGGTCGACAATGTGGTCGGCGCCTACCTCGTCGTGCTCGACTCGTTGACCGGCAAGCCCATCGCGCTGCGCGAACGCCAGCGCTGGTTCGGCCCTTCCGTTGCCCTTCCGACCACACCGGCCCACTAGGCTTATTGCGATGTATCAATATGATGGACACGATCAGGCGTTCGTGCGCGCTCGGGCCGCAGAATTCCGCGATCAGGTGGAGCGCCGCGTCGCCGGTCAGCTCACAGAGGACGAGTTCAAGCCGCTCCGGCTGAAGAACGGCCTTTATCTCCAGCTTCACGCCTACATGCTCAGGGTCGCCATTCCCTACGGCACGCTTTCGGCCGACCAGATGCGCACCCTCGCGCTGCTGGCCGACAGGTACGACCGCGGCTACGGCCATTTCACCACGCGCCAGAACATCCAGTACAACTGGACCAGGCTGGAAGACGTGCCGGCGATGATGGACATTCTGGCCGACGCGCAGATGCACGCCATCCAGACGTCGGGCAACTGCATCCGCAATGTCACCAGCGATGCGTTTGCGGGCGCTGCCGGTGACGAGGACGTGGACCCGCGGCCCACCGCAGAACTCCTGCGCCAGTGGTCCTCGCTCCACCCCGAATTCGCCTACCTGCCGCGCAAGTTCAAGTTCGCGGTGATCGGTGCGGCGGACGACCGTGCGGCCATGAAATTCCACGACATTGGCGTGCGCGCCCACCGCGGCGAAGACGGCCGCCCGCGCTACGACATCTGGGTTGGCGGTGGGCAGGGCCGCACGCCGCGCGTCGGCGTGCTGTTCGAGGCGGATGTGCCGTTCGAGCGGTTCCTGCCGACGCTGGACTCCATGCTGCGCGTCTACAACCTCGCCGGCCGGCGGGACAACAAGTACAAGGCGCGCATCAAGATCCTGGTTGCCGAGATGGGGCTGGACGATTACCGCGCCGCCGTTCACGCCGACATGGCCACGCGCGACGCATCACAGTTCGATCTCGCCGGTCCGGAATATGACCGGATCGCCGCCCAGTTTTCGGTCCTCCCGATCGAGCCGGTGGCGGCGGCCCGCATCGAGGCAGAGGGCGCGTTCGCGGCATGGCTCGACCGCAATGTCATCGCGCACAAGGTCGAAGGCCACGCCGTTGTGTCGATCTCCCTCAAGGGCGCCGGCGACATCCCCGGCGATGCAACCGCTGCGCAGATGCGTGCCGTGGCGGACCTTGCAGACCGGCACTCCGCCTCCGAGATCCGCGTCACGCACCGCCAGAATCTCGTGCTGCCCCATGTGCCGCAGACGTCGCTGCGCACGGTGTACGACGCGCTGGTCGAGATTGGCCTTGCCACCGGCAATATCGGCCTCACGAGCGACATCATCGCTTGCCCCGGGCTCGATTATTGCGCGCTCGCCACCGCCCGCTCGATCCCCATCGCGCAGGCGCTGTCCACGGTGATGCGCCAGCGCGAGGCAAAGGCGGTTGCCGAAGGGCGGAACCCGGCGGGGCCGACGCTCAACATCTCCGGCTGCATCAACGCCTGCGGCCACCACCATGCGGCCAACATCGGCATCCTCGGCCTCAACAAGGCCGAGCAGGAAACATACCAGATCACGCTGGGCGGCCGCGCCGATGCGGATGCCGCCATCGGTGACGTGCTGGGGCCGGGCTTTACCGCCGAGGAAGTGCCGGACGCCGTCGCCCGGATCATCGACGTGTGGGAGATGGTGCGGGACGGCGGCGAGAGCTTTGCCGATACCTATGCGCGGCTCGGCAAGGCACCATTCAAGGCTGCCGTCTACGAGGAGTCCATTCATGTGGCAGCTTGACGCCGACGGCACGCTCACATCGGGCGCATCGCCGGACACCAACATCGTCATCGACGCTGCGGAGCCGTTGGAGGGCGTTCCAGACGCGCGCGCGGCTGCTGTCCTGTTCGGCGGGACGGCCGATGGGCGCGGCTTCTCCGTTGCCCGCCAGCTCCGTGCGCGCGGGTACGATGGGCGGCTCATTGCCACCGGCCCGCTGATTCCCGATCAGGCGCGCCACTGCTTCCAATCCGGCTTCGATGCCATCGCCATTTCCGATGACCGCATCGACCGGCACGGCGAAGGCGCCTGGCGCGACGCCATCAACCATTCCGTCCGCGACCTTTACGTGGCGGACCGCACCAGTCGCGGCGCTGAGCGCGGCATCTGGGCTCTGAGGCAGCAATCATGACCACTGCACCCCGCCCCAAGGCCCCGGCGCCGCTGGGCGAAACCGTCCTGTCGGTCAAGCACTATACGGACAGCCTGTTTTCGTTCCGAACCGCGCGTCCGGCCGGCTTCCGGTTCCGCTCCGGCGAATTTGCCATGCTCGGGCTGATGCAGGAGAGCGGCAAGCCGCTCCTGCGCGCCTATTCCATCGCCAGCCCCAACTGGGACGACGCGCTGGAGTTCTACTCCATCAAGGTGCCGAACGGCCCGCTCACCTCGCGTCTGGCGAAAATCGTGCCCGGTGACGAGATCATTCTCAAGCCGCGGCCCACCGGCACGCTGGTGGCCGATGCACTGATCCCCGGCGGAACGCTGTGGCTGGTTTCAACCGGCACCGGCATTGCGCCGTTCGCCTCCATCGTGCGCGATCCCGAAATCTATGAGCGGTTCGACCGGATCATCCTGACCCAGACCTGCCGCACCCGTGCAGAACTGCAATACGGCAACGATATAGTCGCCGAGACATTGAACCACGAGCTGCTCGGCGAAATCGTGGCGGGCAAGCTTGCCCACATCACTTCCGTCACGCGTGAGCCCACCGGCGGGCTTGCGGGGCGGGTGACGAACCTCATCGAAAGCGGCGCGCTGTTTGATGCGGCGGGCACGCCGCCGTGGTCGCCGGAGCGGGACAGGGTGATGATCTGCGGGTCCGCCGCAATGATTGCCGATACCAAGGCGCTGTGCGAGCGGGCCGGCCTCACCGAAGGCTCGAACGCGAAACCCGGCCTGTTTGTGGTGGAGAAGGCCTTTGTCGGCTGAGCGTCATGCTCCGCTGATAAAGCCCCGCCCATAGGAGTGGAACCGATGCTCGACATTCCCGGCCGCACAAGTTCAGCCGTTGGCGCGCTTGACCGCATGTTCGGCGCGCTGCCGCCGAAGGACGTGCTCGCGCTTTCCATCCGCGATCTCTTTCCGGGCCGGATTGCGGTGGTGTCGTCGTTCGGCGCCGACTCCATTGCGCTCCTCAACCTTGTGGCAGAGGTCGATCCGTCGACGCCGGTGCTGTTTCTGGAAACCGGCAAGCACTTCGAGGCGACGCTGCGTTACCGGGACATGGTTGCCGAAAAGCTTGGCCTTACCAATGTGATCGACCTTGTGCCGTCCGCCGAAGCACTGGCGCAGAAGGATCCCGACGGTCTCCTCCACGCCCGCGAGCCTGATGCCTGCTGTGCCATCCGCAAGGTGGCGCCGCTTTATGAAGCGCTGTCCGGCTACGATGCGTGGATCACCGGCCGCCGCCGCGACCAGACCTTCCTGCGCAACAGGATGGAAGTGTTCGAGGCCGATGGCGCGCGCACGAAGATCAATCCGCTGGCCGACTGGTCGCAGGACGATATCGACACCTACATCTGGCGGCTCGAATTGCCGCGCAATCCGCTGGTGGACGAGTCCTATGCGTCCATCGGCTGTGCGCCCTGCACGGCGAAGGTCGCGCCGGGCGAGGATGTTCGCGCGGGACGCTGGCGCGGCACCGACAAGATCGAGTGCGGCATCCACGGCGCAACGTGACAGCCGGCTGAGCCGGTCCGGGCGTCTGCGCTTTCCTGCCGAAAGCCGATCTTTGCCGACAGGGGTTGGCGCGAGATCATGCTTGCCCACGAAAAAGCCCGCCTCCTGAAAGAAGGCGGGCCGCTTCGACTGAAAAACTGAAGTTGAAAATCGTTTTCTGAAAAGCACCGCGCTCATCAGCGCGGTCTGAAAATCGGTGCGTGTCAGTCGCAGACGCGCTGGACACGGATGACATAGGCGCCGCGGCGGGGGCTCCAGCGCTCGGTGCGCACGTCGCGGCAGTAGACCCGCTGCGGGGCAGCGTTGGCGGCAAGGGCCGCGCCGAGGGCGAACGCACCGAAGCCGATGGCAGCCGCTGCACCGTTGTTGAAGTGGCGGCCGCGGTGGCCGCGATGCGGGCGGCGATGGCGCCTGTTGCGGCTGCCCACGGTATCGACGGCGGTCGCGCCGGTTTCGATCTGCGCGCTTTTCAGCGCGGCGAAGGGCGTTGCCGAAGCGGCGGTGGGGGCCGTGATGGCGGCTGCAGACAGTGCGATTGCGGTGGAAGCCGCGACAATGGTTTGCTTGATATTCATGATCGTATCACTCCGGTCTCTGTAATTTTTGTTTCAATTTCCGGCCCGTTGCCGATGCATTGAAGATGATGACCAATCCGTCATGTGCACGTGATCGCCATCACAAAGCGCGTTTTCGCGCGATTTCGACCGAATTGACCGCTTGCGACGGGGAAGCCGCCCGCAAACGAAAAAAGGACGGCCCGGAGAGCCGCCCTTTTGTTTTCCGTGTTTCACGACGCCCCAGCAGGGCGTCGAGGGCGCTCGCTGGTCTCTAGCGCTTGATCACCAGCGGGGGCGGGCTCTTCAGCCGCATTGCGGCGATGCCGGCTGCAATGTTGGCGCCCAGCTGCCCCTGGACGGAGATCGGCTGCAGGTTGATCGAACGGTCGAACCCGCCGATCAGGACGTTGGCGCCAATGCCCACGCCCGGCGTCGCTTCCGCCGTCACGCCGTAATAGCGGCCTTCCAGTGCGGTGGTGTCGATGCTGGTGGTGGGCGCAAACACCGCCCAGATCAGCCGCGTGCCGGTGGTGATGCCCACGTCCACGCCCACCTTGGTGATCGACCCGTCATAATATTCGTTGGGGCCGCCGAGGCGGTTGAAGTCGCAGCCGAGGATCTTGCGCGAGGCAAGGATGTAACCGGCGCCGCCCTGGATGTCGCACACCAGGGTGCCCACGCGGACGCCGGCGTTGGCGTCAGCCGGCATGAGCGCAAAGATGCCGAGAGCGGCAGCGGCGACGGTGCTTAAGATCCGTTTCATACATGAACCCCCTTCAGGGTTGATCGCGGCGCTACCGCAGTGCGCCGCAGAAGCGTTGAATGCGTGTGCAGGCTTCTTCCAGAGCTTCGGTCGACGTGGCGTAGGAGATCCGGAAGTGCGGGGCGAGGCCGAACGCCGACCCTTGTACGACTGCAACGCCTTCGGCTTCCAAAAGCTCCGTTACAAAATCGGAATCTGTCTCGATCGTGTTGCCTGAGGGGGCGGTCTTGCCGATGGTCCCCGCGCAGGACGGAAAAACGTAGAACGCGCCTTCCGGGCTCGGGCAGGTGATGCCGTTCGCCTGGTTGAGCATTGATACCACAAGGTCGCGCCGCTCGCGGAAGATTGCAGCGTTGGACGCGATGAAATCCTGCCGGCCGTTCAGGGCCTCGACAGCCGCCCACTGCGAGATCGACGACGGGTTGGACGTGGACTGGGACTGGATCTTCGCCATCGCCTTGATGAGATGGGCCGGTCCGCCCGCATAACCGATGCGCCAGCCGGTCATCGCATACGCCTTCGACACGCCGTTGACGGTGAGCGTGCGATCCTTCAGCCCCGGCTCCACCTCGGCCACCGTGGTGAACTCGAAATCGTCGTAGACGAGGTGTTCGTACATGTCGTCGGTCATCACCCACACGTTGGGGTGCTTCATGATGACGTCGGTCAGCGCCTTCAGCTCGTCGCGCGTGTAGGCTGCGCCGGACGGGTTGGACGGGCTGTTCAGCAGCACCCACTTGGTGAGCGGGGTGATCGCCTCTTCAAGCGCCTCGGCGGTCAGCTTGAAGCCGGTTTCCGCAGTGGCCTCCACAGCCACGGGTTTGCCGCCGGCCAGAAGCACCATGTCGGGATAGCTGACCCAGTAAGGGGCGGGGATCACCACCTCGTCGCCGGGGTTCAGGGTTGCCATCAGCGCGTTGTAGAGCACCTGCTTGCCGCCGGTGCCGACGGAGATTTCCGACGTCTCGTAGCTGAGGTTGTTCTCGCGCTTGAACTTGGCGACGATCGCTTCCTTCAGCTCGGGAATGCCGTCGACGGCGGTGTATTTGGTCTTGCCGTCGTTGATCGCCTGGATCGCCGCTGCCTTGACGTTATCCGGCGTATCGAAGTCGGGTTCGCCGGCACCGAGGCCGATCACGTCGCGGCCGGCACGTTTCAGCTCGGCCGCCTTCTGGGTGACGGCGATTGTTGCGGAAGGTTGGACGCGCGAAAGCGTCTCGGACAGAAAGGCCATGGATCTAACACCGCACGAGGGATGACGCGGCGTTATCATGCCAACGCCGCGGTCCATGCAAGGCCGCGGCGAATAAAACTGAGAACCCGCTGACTGTGCGGGCCTGCCAAACGGTGACGATTGCTAGAAGCGGAAACCGCCGCCCAGCGTGCCGTGCCATGCGTCGAGAATGGGCAGGGGCTGGTTGTAGATGTTTTCGTTCACGATCTTCATGCCCGATGGCGGCTTGATCCCAGTGGTTAGAATGTCGGGTGTGGTGGGGTCCACCCGACCTGCGAACATCGATACGCCGGGCAAATTCCGCCCGTATGGGCCCACATAGGCCGATCCACCTGTATCACCATACAGGGGGCGCACTGTGATCGACGGGATGTCCTGCGCGACTGCCGCGCCAGCGCTTCCCAAAATGAGCAATCCAGCCAGTGCGTATCTCATCTCTGTCTCTCCAGGCTAATCATTTGCCATTTTTGTTTTACTCCGGCGCCAAAGGCAACTTTTCTTTGCCCCGCCCGTACCGGAGGACCTTCTACGGAACGCAATACCCTTAACCGTCGCTCGGTCCACCTAGTCATAAACGCGCTAGCCTGCGCGCGGGTTGCGTCACTTGATGAGCTTGGAGACCACCTGGGCCGTGTAGTCCACCGCCGGGATGATCTTTGCGTAATTCAGCCGGGTGGGACCGATGATGCCCAGAACCCCCACAACGCGCCGCTGACTGTCCCGGTAGGGCGACATGATGAGCGATGAACCTGACAGCGAAAACAGCTTGTTTTCCGAGCCGATGAAGATGCGCACGCCGTCGCCGTCCTCGGTCAGCGACAGGAGCTGCATGAGGTCGCGCTTGGTTTCCAGGTCGTCGAGCAGCTGGCGCACGCGGTCCACATCGTCGCGCAGCTCCACATTCTGGAGCAAGTTGCCGCGGCCGTGGACGATCAGCGAGCCGGATTCGCGCGTCGATGCGCCCGACCAGCTGGCGATCCCTTCCTCGATCAGCTTGGCGGTGATCTCGTCCAGCTCGGCGCGCACCTCCGCCGCCCGCAGGGATATCGCGTCACGCGCCTCGCCAACGGTCGATCCGCGCACATGGGCGTTCAGGTAATTGGTCGCCTCGCGCAGCGCCGACGGGGGCAAGCCGGCCGGCAGGTCCACGATGCGGTTTTCCACCGAGCCGTCCTCGCCCACCAGCACCACCAGCCCCTTGCCGGGGTCCAGCGCCACGAACTCGATGTGCTTGACGCGCATGTCCTGCGTGGTGGTCAGGACCACGCCTGCGCCGGACGACATGCCGGACAGGAGCATGGACGCCTTGGTGAGCGCCGCGTCGAACGCGCCTTCGCCCTGGCCCGCGAGCTCGCTGTCGATCCCGTCGCGCTCGTCGTTGGAAAGTTCGCCCACATTGAGCAGCGCATCGACAAAGAAGCGCAGGCCCCGGTCGGTCGGCAAGCGCCCTGCGCTGGTGTGCGGCGCGTAGATGAGGCCGAGGCTCTCAAGGTCGCTCATCACGTTGCGCACGGATGCCGGCGACAGCGGGCTGGGCAGCGCCTTGGACAGGGAGCGCGAGCCGATGGGATCGCCGGTGGCCAGATAGGTCTCGACGATCTGCCGGAAAATGTCCTGGCTCCGCTCGTCGAGTTCGATCGCCGTCTTCGACGCGTCGACCAGATGCATCTTGCGCCCTCCGTTCCTGCCGCCCTATCGCACCCGCGTGATCTATGCCAACCACGTAACGCAAAATGGGAGTCTTTTCATGCGACACGACGGCAGAGCCGCAGACGAACTGCGTGCGGTCAGCCTGGAGCGCGGTGTGGCCAAGCATGCCGAGGGTTCTTGCCTCGTCAAGTTTGGCGAAACCCACGTTCTTTGTACCGCCTCGCTCGAAGAGCGCGTGCCGCCGTGGCTGCGCGGCGGCGGCGAAGGCTGGGTCACTGCCGAGTACGGCATGCTGCCGCGCGCAACCACCACACGTATGCGCCGTGAGGCGAGTGCGGGCAAGCAATCCGGCCGCACGCAGGAAATCCAGCGTCTCGTCGGCCGCTCGCTGCGGGCCATCGTGGACCGCAAGGCGCTCGGCGAACGCCAGATCACCGTGGACTGCGATGTGATCCAGGCCGACGGCGGCACCCGCACCGCGGCCATCACAGGCGCCTGGGTCGCCCTGTCGGACTGTCTTGCGCGGATGAAGAGCGCCGGCATGATCACCGGCCCGGTGCTGACGGACAACCTCGCCGCCGTCTCCTGCGGCATCGTGAACGGCACCCCCGTCCTCGACCTCGACTATGTTGAGGACTCGTCCGCCGAAACCGACGCCAATTTCGTGATGACCGGCTCCGGCGCCATTGTCGAAGTGCAGGGCACTGCCGAGGGCGCCCCGTTCAGCCGTGACGAGCTGAACCAGCTTCTCGACCTTGCGGCACACGGCATCGGCCGCCTCGTCGACCTGCAGAAGATGACCGTATCGTGACCTTGCTGGAACCCGGCACAAAGCTGATCCTCGCCACCCACAACGCCGGCAAGATTGCGGAATTTCGTGATCTTCTGGAGCCGCTGGGTGTCACGGTCATCAGCGCGGGCGAGGCGAACCTGCCCGAACCGGAAGAGACCGAAACCACGTTCGAGGGCAATGCAAGGCTGAAGGCGGATGCTGCCACCAGGGCAACGGGCCTTCCGGCGCTGGCGGACGATTCCGGCGTTTCGGTGGACGGGCTTGGCGGCGATCCGGGCATCTACAGTGCCAGATGGGCCGGGCCCGGCAAGGATTTTGCCGCCGCCATGGGCCGCGTCCTCGAAAAGCTGGACGAGGCCGGGCATACGGCGCCGGAGAGCCGCCGCGCCGCGTTTGTGGCGGTGCTGGCGCTGGCGCGTCCGGGCGAGGAAACCATCACCATCGAGGGCCGCACCGAGGGCGTGATCGCACCCGCCCCGCGCGGCGGCGCGGGCTTCGGCTACGACCCGCTCTTCATTCCCGACGATGGCGACGGCCGCACCTTCGGCGAGATGAGTGCCGCCGAGAAACGCGGCGCGGAGGCGCCGCTGTCCCACCGCGCCCGCGCGGTGCAGCGCTTCATGGCCGCCATCAGGGGCCCGCGCGCTTGACCCTTCTGGCAGAACGGACCGCAGCGCCGGAAGTGGCGCAGGACGGCGGCTTCGGCGTCTACGTCCACTGGCCGTTCTGCCAGTCCAAATGTCCCTATTGCGACTTCAACAGCCATGTGCGTCATGGCGGGGTCGACCAGCGCCGTTACGCCGCGGCCATGGCGCGCGAGATCCATACCATGGCGGCGTGGAGCCCGGACCGCGCGCCAACGTCCATCTTCTTCGGCGGCGGGACCCCCTCGCTGATGGAGCCGGCGACGGTCAGCACCATCCTCACCGCCATCGACGACGCTCTCAGCCTTCCGGCAGGCGCGGAGATCACGCTGGAGGCAAACCCCACCAGCGTCGAGCAATCCCGCTTCGAGGGGTTTCGCGCCGCTGGCGTCAACCGCGTCTCGCTGGGCGTGCAGTCGTTGATCGACACCGAACTCGTCGCCCTTGGCCGCCGCCACGATGCCGCCGCGGCCCGTGCCGCGCTGGCCCTGGCGCAGCGGATCTTCCCGTCCGTCTCCGCCGACATGATCTATGCACGGCCGCGGCAGACCGTCCCCGCGTGGCGGGCGGAGCTGGGCCAGATGCTGGACATCTGCGGCGATCACCTCTCGCTCTACCAGCTCACCATCGAGCCGGAGACGCGCTACTACGACCTCGCCGCCGCCGGCAAGCTGACCATCCCCGAAGACGACCTCGCCGCCGACCTTTACGAGTTGACGCTGGAACTGACGGCCGCCGCCGGCCTTGGCCGCTATGAGGTGTCCAACCACGCGCGGCCGGGCGCAGAGGCGCAGCACAACCTCGTCTACTGGCGCGGCGGCCGCTATCTGGGGGCCGGCCCCGGCGCCCACGGCCGCCTCGTGCTCAACGAGGGCCGCACTGCCACAGCCACACGCAAGATGCCGGAGGCATGGCTCAAAGCGGTGGAGGCGGACGGCCACGGCATCGAGACCCGCGAAGTGCTAGAGCGGGATGACATCGCCGCCGAAACGCTGATGATGGGCCTGCGCCTTGCCGAAGGGCTGGACCTTGACACCTACGCCCGCCGCGCCGGTGCACCCCTTGCCGATCACAAGATTGCCACCCTCGTTGCCGATAACCTGCTGACGCAAGAAGATGGGCGCATTCATATTCCCGATGGAGCCCGGCTCCTCACCAACGCAGTCGTACGGGAGCTTCTTCCATGATCTTCACGAGCGCACCGGCCCTGGAACGCGAACTTGAGGAGATCTACCGCGAGACCGAACGCCAATGGGCTGACGCGCGCCCCCGCATCCTGGCCCGGCTGAAAGCAGCCCGCGCCGATGCGCTGAAGGCGCTGGAGTTCACGCTGGACGACACCGGCTCCGGCACGAAGGCTGCCCGTGTGCTGGCCGCAGGGCAGGATGCCATCATCGAGGCGCTGTTTGCGTTCAGCGCCGAGCACCTGTTTCCCACCGCCAACCACTCCACGTCCGAAAAGCTAGCGGTCATCGCCACCGGCGGCTACGGGCGCGGCTTGCTGGCGCCGGGGTCCGACATCGACCTTCTGTTCCTCTTCCCCTACCGGCCGACGCCGTGGACCGAGTCCATGGTCGAGACCATCCTTTACATGATGTGGGATCTCGGCCTGAAGGTCGGCCACGCCGCCCGCAGCGTGGACGAGTGCATGAAGCTGGCGCGCACGGACATGACGATCCGCACCGCGCTGCTGGAAAACCGCCCCATCGCGGGCGATCCCAACCTGGCCGACGTGCTGACCGATCGCTTCAACCACGCCGTGATGCGCGGCACCGGCAAGAAGTTCATCGCGGCCAAGCTGGAAGAGCGCGACGAGCGGCACAAGCGGCAGGGCCGCACGCGCTACCTCGTCGAGCCCAACGTGAAGGAGGGCAAGGGCGGCCTGCGGGACCTCAACACCCTGTTCTGGATCTCGAAATATTATTACCGCGTTCGCGAAGAGGAAGACCTCGTCAAGCTCGGCGTGTTCGAGCCGGAGGACTACAAGATCTTCAAGAAGTGCGACGACTTTCTCTGGTCCGTCCGCTGCCACCTGCATCTTGTCGCCGGCCGGCCGGAGGAGCGCCTGACCTTCGAATTGCAGCGCGAGATCGCGCGCCGCCTCGGCTACAGCCCGCGCCCCGGCATGTCCGAGGTGGAGCGGTTCATGAAGCACTACTTCCTCATCGCCAAGGAAGTGGGCGACCTCACGCGCATTCTCTGCGCCGCGCTGGAAGCCCAGCACGTGCTGCCGAGTGTCGGCTTCTCGCGCATCATGAAGACGCTGACGCTACAGAATTTGCGCCAGCTTCCGGGCGACTTCCGCGTCGAGAACCAGCGCATCCAGCTCACCAGCGATGACGCCTTCCAGCGTGACCCCGTGAACCTCCTCCGCATCTTCGAGGTGGCGGACGCGCACGACCTGCGGCCCCATCCGGATGTTCTGGCCGCCATGCGCCGCTCGCTCCGCCTGATCGACGCGAAGGTGCGCGCCGACCCCGAAGCCAACGCGATCTTCCTCAAGCTCCTGACCGAGAGCACCGACCCCGAAACGCTGCTGCGCCTCATGAACGAGACCGGCGTGCTCGGCACCTTCGTGCCGGAATTCGGCAAGGTCGTCGCGATGATGCAGTTCAACATGTACCACCACTACACGGTGGACGAGCACCTCATCCGCTCCGTCGCGATCCTCGCCGACATCGACCACGAGCGCCGCGAGACCGACCACCCGCTCGCCTCCCAGCTGATGCCGACCATCCAGAACCGCCGCGCCCTTTATGTGGCGGTGTTCCTGCACGACGTCGCCAAGGGCCGGCCGGAGGATCATTCGATCGCAGGCGCCAAGATGGCCCGCAAGCTGTGCCCCCGCTTCGGTCTGACAGCTCCCGAGACGGATCTCGTTGCCTGGCTGATCGAAGAGCACCTCACCATGTCGATCACGGCGCAATCGCGCGACCTGTCCGACCCCAAGACCATCGATCTGTTTGCCAAGCACGTGCAGAGCTTCGAGCGGCTCAAGCTCCTCGAAATTCTTACCGAGGCGGACATTGCCGCCGTGGGGCCGCATGTGTGGAACGGCTGGAAATCGCAGCTCCTGCAAACCCTTTACGACGAGACCGAAGCAATTCTCGTCTCGGGTCACACCCGTCAGCCGCGCTCGGCACGGGTGGAGGGGGCGCGTCGTGCCTTCATCGAAGAGGCCACGAGCCTGCCCGCCGAGGTGCGCGAAGCCTACACGGCCCGCCACCCGGCACCCTACTGGATCCGCAATTCCATTCCGGACGCAATCCGCCACGCCGAGCTGATGACCAGCGCCGGACCCGGCGACGTGGTCTCCCAGACCCGGATGCGCGCCGACCGGGCCGTCACCGAGATGACGCTCACCGCACCGGACAAGCCGAGCCTCCTGTCGATTGTTGCAGCCGCCTGCGCCAGTTGCCAGGCAAACATCGTCTCGGCGGACATCTTCACCACCCGCGACGGGGCAGCGCTCGACATCTTCGCGCTCACGCCCATGTCCGAGCACCCGACGGAGGAGCAGGACCGCGCGGACCGGATCACCCGCCTTGTGACCGATGCGCTTATCCGCGGCGAGCCGATCCCGCCCGCGCAGGAGCTGCGTTTGCGCGCCGTGAAGGTGAAGGCGTTCGATCACCCGACGGACGTCCTCATCGCCAACGACTGGTCGAACCGCTACACGGCCATCGAGATTTCCGGCCTCGACCGGCCGGGTCTGTTCCACGACCTTGCCCGCAAGCTGCGCGAATTGAAGCTGCATGTGCGCTCGGCGCAGCTGGCGACCTTCGGCGAGCGGGTGGTCGACGTTTTCTATGTGACCGACGACGACGACAACAAGATTACCGAACCGGCCGACCAGCACGCCATCAAGGACGCGCTTCGGGCGGCTTACGATCGCGAGGAAACGCCGCAATCAAAGGCAAGAGCGGACGTGGCGTGACCACCGGACGGACTGTGACATGGAAAGTGCAAGGCGCGGGATGCGGCGGCCGTCGCGGGAGGCAGTGCCCGGGCGCCATTGACAGCTGAACCATCGCGGATCTTTCGTCTCCTCCAGTCAGTCCATGGTGCCTCGATGACGCGCCTCGTCGTGTTTGTTTCCCTGCCGGTGCGCGGCGCCCCCGCGCGCCAAAGCCCGGCCGCCCCGATGCGGGCCGCCTTGCGTCGGTCCTGATGCAGCTTTTCCGTAATTTTCTCACCGTCGGGGCGTTCACGGCGCTGTCGCGCGTGCTCGGCTTCACCCGCGACATCCTCATCGCCTCCATTCTGGGCGCCGGCCCGGTTGCGGACGCCTTTTTCGTCGCCTTCAAGCTGCCCAACCTCTTCCGCCGGCTGTTTGCGGAAGGGGCGTTCAACTCCGCATTCGTGCCGCTTTTTGCGCGCGCACGCGCCGAGGAGGGGGCCGACGGCGGCGAGGCTTTCGCATCGTCCGTCCTGTCCTGGCTCACGGTCATCCTTTTAGTGGTGACGGTCCTTGCCGAAATTTTTGCGCCGCTCCTCGTCCTTGCCATGGCGCCGGGCTTTGCGGGCGATGAAGCGGGCGACCTCACGGTCGTCTTCACGCGCATCTGCTTTCCCTATCTGGCCGCCATGTCGCTGGTGGCCTTCCTGTCCGGCATTCTCAACACGCTGGACCGGTTTGCCGTTGCCGCCTTTGCGCCGGTGCTCCTCAACATCGTGTTGATTTCGGCGCTGATGGCAGCATTCTGGCTGGCGCTGCCGGCCGAAGATGCGGGGTTCGTGCTCTCCATCGGCGTGTGTGCCGCGGGCGTGGTTCAGGCCGTGCTTCTGGCCGTTGCGGTGCGCCGCGCCGGTGTGCGCCTCCGCCTGCCGCGCCCGCGCGGGTCGCCCAGGCTGAAGCGGCTCCTCCGGCTCGGCATTCCCGGCATTGCGGCAGGCGGCATCACGCAGATCAACATTGTGGTCGGCACCATCATCGCCTCGTTCTGGCCGGGCGCCGTCTCCCACCTTTATTATGCCGATCGCCTCTACCAGCTGCCGCTCGGCATGGTGGGCGTTGCCATTGGCGTTGCGCTGCTGCCGGACCTCTCGCGCCGCCTGCGCGCGGGGGACGAGGGCGGCGCGCTGTGGACCCAGAACCGCGCGCTCGAATTCTCGCTGATGCTCACGCTGCCGGCGGCCGCCGCGCTCATCGTCGTCCCGCTCGAAATCGTCACCACCCTCTTCGAGCGCGGCGCCTTCGATCGCCAAGACGCCGCCATGACCGCAGCTGCCCTGTCGGCCTACGGTTTCGGCCTCCCCGCGTTCGTCCTCATCAAGGTCTTTTCCCCGGCCTACTTTGCGCGGGAGGACACGCGCACGCCCATGTTGTTTGCGGGCGTTTCGATGGTGGTCAATGTCGCCGGATCAGCGGTGTTCGCCTGGTTTCTGGCGGCCGATGGCCTGGCCCATGTGGGGATTGCGGCGGCCACGTCGCTGGCGGGGTGGGTCAACGCCGGCCTTCTGTTTGCCGGCCTCGTCAAGCGCAAGGACTTCCGGGCCGATCCGACCCTGTGGACCCGGCTCATCGGCTTTGCCGCCGCCTCGCTGGCGCTGGCCATTGCCGCAACTTTGATTGCCCGCCAGCTCTCCGGCTGGTTCTTCGACACCGGCCTGTGGGCGTCCATCGCGGCGCTCCTTTTGATGGTGGCCGGTGCCAGCGCGGTGTTCATTGCCGTCTGTCAGCTCTCCGGCGCCTTCCGCCTTCGCGACCTGACCAGGGCCATCCGCGGCAAGTAGAGCGTCAGCCCGCGCGGCGGGCCGCGAAGTGCGCGCTGACCATCCGTGCCGTTGCCGCCCAAAGCTCCGGCGAGGCGCCTTCGATGGGCGGGCCGCAGCGCGCCATCACCTGCTCTTCGGTCACGGCGAAGTCGTCCCACGTACCGCCGTCGGTCATCAGGTTCAGGAGCACGGGCTGCAACCGGTCGAGGCCCTTGGCAAAGCGCGCCTCCGGGGTTCGGGCCGCCTCGAACTCATCCCACAGGGCCCGGAGCCGCTGGCCTTCGCCCTCCGGCAGCAGGCCGAAAAGCCGGCTTGCGGCTGTTTCTTCTGCGGCGGCAATCTTCGCAAGGTCCTTGCCTTCCTGGTGGTACGGCACGTCGCCGGCGTCGATCTCCACGATGTCGTGGACGAGCAGCATCTCGATCACCCGGCCCGTGTCCACGTTTGCCGCATGGGGGGCAAGCACCATCGCGAACATCGCAAGGTGCCAGGAATGCTCTGCCGTGTTTTCTCGCCGGCTGCCGTCCACGAGGCGGGACTGGCGCATCACGGACTTCAGCTTTTCAAGCTCGGCCAGGAAGGCGAGGCGGCGCGTAAGCGCTTCTGACGGTGCGGTCATGGGGCGGATCCGGGTCAAGGGGGCGCGCGGTACGGCGCAGAGGGTACCCGGTCTCTTAGTGCGGCGGCGCGGCGGGGGCGAGCCTGAACGGCAGCAGGAAGGCAGTGCACCACCGGCATGGCAGGGATGCGCCGCCACCGCATTTCGTTTGTGCCGCTGCCGGCCCATCGCCTATCACCACCATCGTGTCACACACGCAATCCATTCAGACTTCCGGCCTCGCGGCGGCGTTCCAGGTGCCGGCGCTGCTGGCGGCGGTGCTTCTTGTGGGCGCCAACGCCTTCGTCCTCAGCCCCATCCTGACGGAGGTGGCGCTGGGGCTTGCCACTCGGCCGTCCCGCGTTGCGCTGGCGATATCGGCCTTCGGCGCCGCAACCGCCGTATCTGCGCTCTTCTTGTCGGCGTTCATCGACCGGCGGCCGGCTGGGCACGTTCTCGGCGCTGCGGCGCTCCTGCTGGCGCTGGCACAGGCCTCCAGCATGCTGAGCCAGAACTGGCAGTGGCTGTGCCTGTCGCAGGCCGTGGCCGGGGTTGCCGTCGGCGTGCTTCTGCCCGGCACCTATGCGACCGCCGCGGCAACGGCGCCAAAGGGGCGGGCGCCGGCGCGGATCGGGATGGTCCTCACGGGGTGGGCGCTGTCGCTGGTCCTGGTGGTGCCGGTGGCGGCCTATGTGGCCGAGCACCTCGGCTGGCGCGCTGTCTATGCGCTGCTCGCAGGCCTCTCCGCCCTTGTTGCGGCCTGCCTCCTGGCGACCCTGCGGCGGGTGCGAAGCGGACAGGCGCTGCGCTCGTCGCCGATCATCGCACTGAAGCTGCCGGGGGTGGCCAGCCTTCTCATGGTCATGTTCGCGTTCATGACGGCGTTTTATGGCAGCTTCGCCTTTTTCGGCGAAGGGGTCCGCGCTGCGTTCAGCCTCACCGCCCATGGCACGGGCATGTTCGTTCTCGCCTATGGCATGGGGTTCGGGCTGGCGGGGGTCGGCCTCAGCCTCGCCGCACCGCGCATGTCGCGGGGCTACATCGTGGGCGTGCTCCTCACGGTGGCCGCGGTCTACATCGCATTCCGGCCGGCACTCGCAACCAGCCCGGCGGCGCTGACGGTGACGTTCGTGTGGGGCGTCTTCAACCAGCTCGCCCTCAACGCGTTCGTCGTGTCCCTCAACCAGCGCGCGGCCGAAGCCCGCGGCGCGGTGATGGGCCTCTCCAGTGCCGTCACCTACGCCGCAGTCTTCGCCGGCCCGGTGGTGATGAGCCCCCTTTATGCCGCCTTCGGCTTTGCCGCGGTGGCCACCCTTGCTGCGGCCTTCGTGCTGGCAGGCGCGCTCATCAGCTGGCGCGCGCCCTAGGCCGCTGAGCTTCCCACGCCCCTGATGCGGCGCTACCATCCGCCGCAATAAAGACGGCGTATGGCCGCGAGGGAGGGAACCCATGTTTCTGTATTCAGCATTGAAGGCGCGGGCAGCGGAAGGGCGGCCCGTGCGCGTCTGCCTCATCGGGGCAGGCAAGTTCGGCTCGATGTTCCTGTCGCAGGTGCCAACCACAGTGGGCCTTGAAGTGACCGTCATCGCGGACCTCCGGGTCGACGCGGCGAAGGCGGCCTGCCGCAGCGTCGGCTGGACTGCCGATCGGATTGCCGCCACCCGCTTCATGGAAGACGGCGCCAGCGCTCTCGCATCGGATGATGTGGATGTGGTGGTGGAGGCGACCGGCCACCCGCGCGCCGGTGTCGCGCACGCCAGAGCCGCGTTTGCCGCCGGCAAGCACATCGTGATGGTCAACGTCGAGGCCGACGTTCTGGCTGGCGTGGCGCTGGCCCGTGAGGCGAAGGCGGCCGGCACCGTGTACACCATGGCCTATGGCGACCAGCCGGCGCTGGTCTCCGAGATGGTGGAGTGGGCGCGCTGCTGCGGCTTTGAAGTGGCGGCCGCCGGCAAGGGCACCAAGCACATGCCCCACTACCACCAGTCGACGCCGGACAATGTGTGGGAGCAGTTCGGCATCACACCCGAAGCTGCGAAGGCCGCGGGCATGAACCCGAAGATGTTCAACTCGTTCGTGGACGGCACCAAGTCGGGCATCGAGATGGCGGCCATCGCGAATGCGTGCGATCTCGGCGTCCCGTCGGACGGGCTCCTGTTCCCGCCCGCAGGCGTTCACGACCTGGCGCACATCCTGCGGCCCCGCGCCGTTGGCGGCGTTCTGGAGCGTGAGGGGATCACCGAGTGCGTGACGTCCATGGAGCTCGATGGCCGGGTGACCGCGGATCACCTCCGCTGGGGCGTCTACGTGATCCTGAAGGCACCGAACGACTATGCCGCCGCCTGCTTCAAGCAATACGGCATGGCGCCCGATTCCACCGGACAGTACGCGGCGATGTACCGGCCGTTCCACCTCATCGGGCTGGAGCTGAACATGTCGATCCTTCTGGCGGCGCTGGACGGGCGGGCCACCGGCGCGCCGCGCGCCTTCACCGGCGATGCCGTGGCCTGCGCGAAAAAGGATCTGCCCGCCGGTCACACGCTGGACGGCGAGGGCGGCTATTCGGTCTGGGGCAAGCTCGTGCCGGCCGCGCGATCACTGGCGGACGGGGCGCTGCCGCTGGGTCTCGCGCAGGACCTCACGCTCAAGCGTCCGGTCAGCCAGGGGCAGGTGGTGAGCTGGGCCGACGTGGACCTCCCGGCAGACGACTGGCTGGTCGCCTACCGCCGCCAGATGGAGGACGCCGAGCGGCCTAGCCGCGCGGCGTGACGGGCAGGGGACACCCCGCTCTGCGCGCCGGCGTCCGCTTGGCCGATTGCGCGTCAGTGCTGGGTCGGCAGGGGCGCGTCGGTTTCCGACGCGGGCCCGGTGCGTGGCAGGGAAACGCCATCGGCGCGGAAGAGATGCCCGTCGTTCGGATCGAATGCGATGCCGACGTTCTCGCCCTCCTTCACCCGCGCGTCACCCGTGGCGCGCACCACAATCCGGTCGCCGTGGGGCACGATCACGTGGACGAGGTGGCTCTCGCCCAGCTCTTCCACCACGTCCACCGTCCCGCTGAAATCGGCGGTGTTCGCATCGGCAAGCCTCAGATGCTCCGGCCGCATGCCAAGCCGGACCGGGGTGCCGGGCGTCATGCCCTGCACGCTGGCCGCAACGCTGACGTCGCCGGTGTCCGGCAGCATCACGCGGGCGCTCTGGTCGGTGGCCTCGCCGAGTGTGGCGTCGAGGATGTTCATTGTGGGTGAGCCGAGGAAGGTCGCGACAAACTGGTTTTCAGGCCGGTGGTAGAGGTCCAGCGGGGTGCCGAACTGCTCCACATTGCCGGCGTTCAGGACCACAATCCGGTCGGCCAGCGTCATCGCCTCCACCTGGTCGTGGGTCACGTAGATCATGGTGGCGTCCATCCGGCGGTGCAGCTTGGCGATTTCCAGGCGGGTCTGGACGCGCAGCGCCGCATCGAGGTTGGACAGGGGTTCGTCGAACAGGAACACCTTGGGGTCGCGCACGATGGCGCGGCCGATGGCAACGCGCTGGCGCTGCCCGCCGGAGAGGTTCTTGGGCAGCCGGTCGAGGAGCGGCTCGAGCTCCAGGATGCGCGCGGCCTCCTTCACCTGCTTTTCGACGTCGGCGTTGCTGGCGCCGCCGCGGCGGAGGCCAAAGGCCATGTTCTCGTAGACGCTCATGTGCGGGTAGAGCGCATAGGACTGGAACACCATGGCAATGCCGCGCTTGGCGGGCGGCAACGCATTCACCCGGTTGCCGTCGATCATCAGGTCGCCCGAGGTGATGTCCTCCAGCCCCGCAACCAGGCGCAGGAGAGTGGACTTGCCGCAACCCGACGGGCCAACGAACACCACGAACTCGCGATCCTGAATGTCGAGGTTCACGCCATGGATGGTCTCCACGCTGCCGAAGGACTTGCGCACCTCATCAAGGACGACCGTTGCCATACTTTCCTCCCGCCTTTTTCATGATTTGACCGCGATCGCCGCGCCGAGCGGGTCGAACGCAAGTGTGCTGCCGTCGAGCGTGGCGCCTTCCATGCCCGGCACGTCGAGCAATCGGAGCGCAAAGGGTGCGGTCCATTGCGCCGTCGCCTGCGAAATGTTGAAGGCGCACACCAGCACCGTGCCGTCCGCATCCGTCCGGGTGAACGCGATCACCGGGTCCGCTTCGTCCAGAAAGGCGATGCTGCCCGTGGTGAGCGCCGTCTGCGCCCGGCGCCAGCCGACGAAGGCGCGTGTGCGGTTGAGATCGGAGACCGGGTCCTGCTCCTGCCGGTCCACCGCGCGGGCGGCATGCTCGCCGGCGACGGGCAGCCAGGGGTCCCCGGTGCTGAAGCCGGCATGCTCGGATCCGCCGCGCCAGGGCATCGGCGTCCGGCACCCGTCCCGGCCCTTGATCTCGGGCCAGAAGCGGCGGCCGTAGGGGTCCTGGATGAGTTCGAACGGCACGTCCGCCTCGGTCAGCCCCAGCTCGTCGCCCTGATACATGGTGGGCGTGCCGTGAAGGCACATCATCAGCTGCAAAAGCATCGGCCCGGAGCGCTCGCCCAGCGCCGCCCGGCTCACCACGCGCACGACGTCGTGGTTGGAAAACGGCCAGGACGTCCACGACGCGCCCAGCGTTTCTGCCCGCTCAGCCGCCGTGCGCACGGCCGGCGCGGTGATCGGCGCATGCAGAAGGTCAAAGCTGTAGGCCATGTGGAGACGGCCGGGCGCGGTGTACTGGCCCAGCTCCGGCCCGTCGGCCATCCGGTTGCCGATCTCGCCCACCGTGGTCGTGCCGGGGTACTCGTCCAGCAACGCCCGCAGCCGCTCCACGAAGGCAAGGTTTTCCGGCCGGTTGATGGAATATATCGGCTGCTGCATTGCGATGGGGTTGCTCTGGTCCACCGTCGCGCTCATCCCCGGCGCCATGGGCGGGTTGTCGCGCAATTCCTTGTCGTGGACGTATTTGTTCACCGTATCGAGGCGAAAACCGTCGACACCGCGGTCGAGCCAGAAACGCGCGACATCCAGGATCGCGTCCTGCACGGCCTCGTTGTGGTAGTTGAGGTCCGGCTGGCTCGTCAGGAAATTGTGCATATAATACTGGCGGCGGGTCGAGTCCCATTCCCAGGCCGGGCCGCCGAACATCGCCAGCCAGTTGGTGGGCGGCGTCCCGTCCGCCTTCGGGTCGGCCCACACGTACCAGTCGGCCCGCGGGTTATCGCGGCTCTTGCGGCTTTGCGCGAACCAGGGGTGCCGGTCGGACGTGTGCGACAGCACCAGGTCGATCAGGATCCGCAGGCCCCTTTTGTGTGCGGCTGCAAGCATCTCGTCAAAATCGCGGAGCGTGCCGAACATCGGGTCGATGTCGCGGTAGTCGGCAACGTCGTAGCCGAAATCGTCCATGGGCGAGACGAAGAAGGGCGAGAGCCAGATGGCATCCACGTTGAGGCTCGCCACATAGTCGAGCTTCTGGGTGACGCCCTTGAGGTCGCCGATCCCGTCGCCGTTGGTGTCGAGGAAGGAGCGCGGGTAGATCTGGTAGATCACCCCGCCGCGCCACCAGTCCGGGTCGCCGGCCAGCTGCCGCGGTGCAGCGGGCGCGGCATTCGCATCAAGGTTCACTCAGCTCACCCTTTCACTGCGCCAGCGGTCAGCCCGCCGATGATCTTGCGCTGGAAGATCAGCACCAGAATGATCAGCGGCACCGTGACGATCACCGATGCGGCCATGATGTTGCCCCATGGCAGCTCGTACTGGCTGCCGCCGGTGATGAGCGCAATGGCGACCGGAACGGTTCGCATCTCGTTGGAGAGGGTGAACGTGAGCGCGAACAGAAACTCGTTCCACGCGGCAATGAAGGCGAGCAGCCCCGTCGTGACCAGCGCCGGCCAGAGCACAGGCAGGAATACCTTGGTGACGATTTCCAGCGGCGTCGCACCGTCCACGTAGGCGGCTTCCTCCAGCTCCTTGGGAAGCTGACGCATGAACGTGGTCAGCACCCACACCGTGAACGGCAGCGTTAAAATGAGATTGGCGAGCATCAGCCCGCCCAGCGAGTTGTAGAGCCCCAGCCCGCGGATCAGCTCGAACATGCCCGAAAGCACGGCCACCTGCGGAAACATCGAGACCGACAGGACGGTGAGGAGCAACAGCCCCCGCCCGCGAAAATTGACCCGCGCCAGCGCGAACGAGGCCGTCACCGCCAGACACAGCGAGATGGCCACCACAACAGTTGCCACGATGATGGAGTTGAGAATGTTGCGAGCAAAGGGCTGCTCACGGAAGACTGCGAAATAGTTCTCGAAGTTCCAGGATGGGAGGAGGTCCACCGTGAAGAGCTCCGCGCCCGATTTGAAGCTCGAAACGATGGCATAATAGAACGGAAACAGCGCAAAGACGGCGATGGCCAGCAGCAGGACATAAAAGCCGATCTTGGAGGGGAGGGACCAATGGGTCATGACTTCTCTCCGGACAGGTCCACCTTGCCGGCGATGATGTAGACCACCGTGAGCAATGCGATGATGAGGAAAAGCGCCGTGGATGCCGCCGAGCCGTAGCCCACATCCTGGAAATCCACGAGCTGCTGGCGCGCATAGACGGACATCGACATAGTGTCCGCGGAATTGGACGTCAGCACATAGATGAGATCGAAGATCCGCAGCGCATCGAGCGCGCGGAAGATCACGGCCACCGCAATGGCCGGGTAGACCAGCGGCAGTGTCACGCGGAAGAAGACCTTCCATGGCGCAATGCCGTCCACGCGGGCCGATTCGTAGCAGTCCGACGGCAGCATCTGGAGGCCGGCCAGGATGAGCAGCGCCATGAACGGCGTTGTCTTCCACACGTCCACCATCACCACGGCGAGCATGGCGGTGTCGGGGTTGGCGGTCCATGCAATGGGCTGGGAGATGATGCCGATCCCCAGGAGCATAGCGTTGATGACGCCGAACTGGTCATGCAGCATCCAGCCCCACATCTGCGCCGACACGATTGTGGGAATGGCCCAGGGGATCAGCACGGCTGCCCGCACGATGCCCCGGCCCGGAAAGCGCATGTTGAGCGCCAGCGCCACGATCAGCCCCAGCACGGTTTCGAGCGTGACCGAGATGGTCGCGAACCAGATCGTGTTCCAGACCGCGTTCCACCATTGCGGGTCCTTCAGGAGCCCGCCCCACTCGGAATTGTAGAAATTGTCGAAGCCGATGAATTCGTAGTTGTTGATGTCGTTCAGCGTCGCGTTGGTGAACGCGAAATAGATTGTCCGCCCCAGCGGCCAGCCGGCCACAAGCGCCAACACGATCATCATCGGCAGGAGGAACAGGACGGCGGAGCGGATCTTGGCGCGCGTCAGCTCGCTGCCGCCGCTGCGACGTGTTGCGGCGGCCTTGGGGGGGCGGCCTGCCCCGGCCTGTCCTGCGGGAACCGGCGGGCGCTTCACGCCGGTCGATGCAACATCGCCCTGGGCCATGGTCGGACCCTCCAGCGCCTGTGCCGGGATCGGGATGCCGCCCGCAAGGGACGTGCCGCCGGGCTCGCGCTCAATGAGGTTGAACGGAGGCCGGCGGGTGGCGCCGGCCTGCTTTTCAGCTTCGGGGCGGTGTTACCAGCCGCGGCGCTTGACGCTCTTCAGCTGATTTTCCAGGTCGGCCAGCGCGTCGGTGGCCGACTGCTTGCCCGAGAGCACCGCGTGCGACGCGTTCCAGAATGCGCTGGAAACGCGGTTATACTTGTCGCCGGTGGGTCGCGACGGGCGGGCGACCGCGTTGACGAACGTGTCGTAGAGCGAGCCGAAGAACGGGTTGGCGGCGAGCACTTCCTCGTCCTCGTAAAGCGCCTTGATGGTGGGGTTGTAGGAGGCTTCGATGGCGCGCCGCTTCTGCTCCTTCTCGGAGGTGAGGTAGCGCACCAGATCCGCCGCCGCGTCTTGGTTGTCCGAATATTTGGCGACGGCCAGCTGCCAGCCGCCCAGCGTGCCGGTGGACTTGCCGTCCGCGCCGCCCTTGGGCAGCGCCACCACGCCGACCTTGTCCTTCACGGGGCTGTCCGCCGAATTGGCCAGCGCCCAGGCGTAGGGCCAGTTGCGCATGAACACCGCATTGCCGGACTGGAAGACGCCGCGCGCCTCTTCCTCGGCATAATTGAGGACGCCTTCCGGCACGATCTCGTTCATCCACGAGCCGGCCTCGTCGAGCGCCGCAATCGCCTGCGGGTTGTTGATGGTGATCTCGCCGTTCGCGTCGATGATTTCGCCGCCGCCGTAGCTGTCGACCCACTCCAGCGCGTTGCAGGTCAGCCCCTCATAGGCACGGCCCTGGAAGACGTAGCCGTACATCCGGTCGTTGCCTTCGTCCCGTTCTGCCTTCTGGATCTTTGCCCCGGCGTCGGCCATGTCCGACCATGTGGTCGGCGGCGCCATGCCGTGTTTTTCCAGGAGATCCTTGCGGTAGTACAGAACGCCGGCATCGGTGAACCAAGGCATCGCCTTCAGCTCACCGTCGATGGTGTTGTTTTCGACGATGGCGGGGAAATGCGCGTCCTGGGCACCGTCGGTGTAGGGCGCAAGATCGATGAAGTGGCTGCCGAGGATGCCGGGCCAGATCACGTCGATTTGATAGACGTCGATGTCCGAACCGCCGGCGGACAGGATCTGCTGGTAGAGCGCCAGCCGCTCAGTGGATGAGTTCGGCGTCGAGACGATCACCACCTCGTTGCCGGTGTCCTTGGCCCAGGCTTCGGCGCCGGTGCGGCAAAGCTCCAGCTCCTGCCCCACTGCACCGCAGGAAATGGACACTGTCGCAGCTTGCGACGGCGTCACGGCGAACGCAGAGAAGACGGTGAATGTGGCACCCGCGAAAACAGCGCCAAGGTAGCGGTCGATCCGCCTCATAAAACTCTCCCCCAATATGCTTTTGATCCCGCAGATTGTGCAGGTCGGCTGCTCTGTGGCAGTCTCATGGGGAGACATTAGGGGACTGCCTTACTTCGTCAATACTGAAATTCTCTAGGCGTTATTTGTATCAGGCGCAAAATAAGTGCAGGCCGCGCCGCCTGATGGCGACGCGGTGGCGTGAAATCCTTCACGGTCGGTCAGAAACGGTGCGGTTCAGCCGTTCGTGCTGTCGTCCTGCGGTGCAGGCTGCTGCGGGCCGCGCGGGCCGCCCTTGCCGAACCTGCGGCCGCGGTCGTCACGGCCGATCTTGCCATCGCCGTTGCGGTCCATCTTCTCGACCACAGTGCCGAACTGGTCATCGATCTCCACGGCGGTGATCGTCGCGTCGCCGTCCTTGTCGAGATGCTGGAAGCTGCGGACCATCGCCTGGCGGGTGAGGTCGAGCCAGATCGTCTCGAATTCGCCGAGGGTGACGCTGCCATCGCCGTTTGCGTCGCCAAGCTCGACCTTCACGTTGATGAAGGCGTCGATCTCGTCCTGGGTGAGCGAGCGGTCACCGTCGGTGTCGGCCGCTTTCATCAGCGCCGGCATGTCGACCACCGCCATCACCGGGCCGAAGGGGCCGCGTGCACCGTGGCGACCGCCCGGACCGCGCCGGCCGTGCCGCATGCCGTGGCGCTTGCCATGCCGCTCGCCGCGTTCACCGCGCTTGCCGTGGCGCTTGCCGTGATCGCGGTCGCCGCCATCCATATGCACGAGGCTGACGCCGTTTTCGGCCCCGCCTGGCATCATCGCTGCCGGTGTCAGCTGCGCTGCGCCCGCAAGGGCCGCGCCAGCCACGGTGAGCCCGGCTGTGACGATCACCACTTTGCTCGGAAAGTTCATGTCTGACATCCTTGTCTGGTTTCGGGCGGTGTTGCCCGCCGAGACCTGAGATACGAACGTCCGCGCCCGAATGTGTGTCGGCGTGAGGCGAGATTGTCGCCGTCTGTCGCAACCTGCCAATCTGCGACAGATTGCGACAAATTCCCTGCATTCACCGCCAGATTTCCCGCTATCGCTGAAACATGACCGAACCGCACATCCTCATCGTCGACGACGCGCGCGACATCCGCGAGCCGCTGGGCGCCTACCTGAAGGCGCAGGGCCACCGCGTCAGCCTTGCCGCGGACGCAGCCGCCGGCCGTGCCGCCGTGCAGGACGGTGCCATCGACCTCGTCGTGCTCGACGTGATGATGCCCGGCGAAAACGGCCTCTCGCTTTGCCGCTGGCTGACGGCGCGCGGCGGTCCGCCGGTCATCCTCCTCACCGCGATGGCCGACGAGGCCGACCGTATTGTCGGCCTTGAGCTTGGCGCCGACGACTATGTGGTAAAGCCCTTCAACCCGCGCGAGCTTCTGGCCCGGATCCGCGCGGTGCTGCGCCGGGTGCCCGGCCAGCCCGCCGCATCCGGGGACGGTCCGGTGATCTTCGCCGGCTGGCGCTACGACCCCGCGGCCCGCACCGTTTCCCGCCATGGCGCGGAACCCATCAGCCTCACCACTGCCGAGGTGCGGCTTCTCTCGGCGCTGGTGGAGCGCCCCGGCCAGATCCTCACCCGCGACCAGCTCCTCGACATCACGCAGGGGCGCGAGGCAAAGGCCTACGACCGCGCCATCGACAATCAGGTCAGCCGGCTGCGCCGCAAGCTGGAGGACGACCCCAAGCAGCCCGCCATCATCGTCACCGAATGGGGCGGCGGCTATCGCCTCGCGCCAACGGTGACACCGGACGAAACGCCGTGAGGCTTGCGCGGCCCCAAAGTCTTGCCGGCCAGCTGATCCTCATTCTGGCGCTGGCGCTGGTTGCGGCCAACGTCGTCGCGCTGGCGATCCTCAATTTCGAACAGAGCCGGTTTGCCCGCGAGGCGCGCCGCGGCTTGCAGGTGGAGCGGATCGTGTCGCTGCTGCCGATCCTCACCAACGTCCAGCCGGACATGCGCCGCGAGATTGCGCGCGCCGCATCCAGCCCGTTCAGCCGCCTCACGGTGGACCCGAGGCCGCTCCTCGCCCGAAGCGACACGAACGCGCGCACCACCGCCCTCCTTCAAACCCTGCGCGACGCTCTGGGTGACAGTGCGGCTGACGCGCGGATCGCCGTCAGTGATGGTCCGGAGCCACGGCGCGACCGCGGCCGGTCCCACCGCCATGGCCGCGAACGCGATGACGGCGATCGGCGGCCCCGGCGCGGCGGCCCGCGCGATCGGCGCGGCCCGCCGCTGCGCCTCACCCGGGTCGAGGCATCGGTGCCGCTGGGCGATGGCACATGGCTCAACGTGATCCAGCGCCGTCCGGACTGGGCGCCGCCCGTTGTCAGCGGGGCGGTGGTGTTTGCGCTCGCCCTGTCGCTGGTGGCGGTGCTGATCGTCGGCCTTGGCTTCATCCGCCGCATCACGCGCCCGCTCAACCAGTTGGCGCGTGCTGCGGCGAGGGCAGGGGCGGGGGACCGTGCCGCCCGCGTTGCCGAAGCGGGCCCGCGGGAAGTCCGCAGCGCCGCCGCGGCCTTCAACGCCATGCAAACCCGCATTGCGGCGTTCGATGCCGAACGCGCCCGCACCATCGCCGCCGTCGGCCACGACTTGCGCACACCCATCACATCACTGCGCATCCGCGCCGAAATGCTGGACGACGCCACCCGCGACGCCATGGTCCGCACGCTGGAAGAAATGCGCGTTATGGCCGACGGCCTGCTCGAATGGGGCCGCAACGAAGCCGAGAGCGAACCTGCCGCCACGGTGGACATCGCAACCATATTGCAGGGTCTGTGCGCCGACGTGCCGGACCACACCTACGAAGGGCCGCAGACCTTTACCGTCCCCGGCCGTCCGGTATCGCTGTCGCGTGCCTTCGCCAACATTCTGGGCAACGCGCAGCGCTATGCCGGCGGCGCCACCGTGCGCATTGTAGCTGCCGGAGACACCGCCGAAATCACCGTGACCGACAAGGGCTCCGGCATCCCGCCGGAGCAGCTGGACGCGGTGTTCGAGCCTTTCACCCGGCTGGAGGAAAGCCGGAGCCTTGAAAGCGGCGGCGCCGGCCTCGGCCTCTCCATCGCCCGCACGATCCTGCGCGCCCATGGCGGAACGGTCACGCTCGCCAACGGCGCGGAGGGCGGCCTTGTGGCCACCATCCGCTTGCCGCTCGCAGCGTCATCGCCAGGGCGCGAACGCTAGCCTTTGCGTGAGCGGCGCGTGCAGCCGGGACCGCGTGCCGTCAGCGCGGGGCCATCCGGATGGCCCCGTCGAGGCGGATGGTTTCCCCGTTGAGGAGGCCGTTGTCGATGATTGCCATTGCCAGCGCGGCGTACTCGTCCGGTCGGCCGAGGCGCTGCGGGAAGGGCACCTGGGTGCCGAGCGAGTTCACCACCTTCTCGCCAAGGCCGATCAGCATTGGCGTTTCGAAAATGCCGGGCGCGATGGTCATGACCCGGATGCCGAACTGCGACAGGTCGCGCGCCAGCGGCAGGGTCAGCGCTGCAACACCGCCCTTGGATGCCGCATAGGCCGCCTGCCCGATCTGCCCGTCGAACGAGGCGACGGAGGCGGTGTTGATGATGACGCCGCGGGTGCCGTCGTCGTCAACGGTCTCGGTGGTGGACATGCCGAGCGCCGACAGGGCTGCTGCCCGAAACGTGCCGACGAGGTTCACGTCGATGACCTTGGCGAACATGTCGAACGGGTGCGCCGCGCCGCGCGACACGGTCTTTGCCACCGGCGCGATGCCGGCGCAGTTGACCAGAATGCGTTCCTGCCCATGGGCGGCGCGCGCAGCCTCGAAGCCGGCCTTCAGGCTGTCTTCGCTGGTCACGTCCACCTTCACGAACACGCCGCCGATTTCCTCGGCAATGGCCTTTCCGGCGTCCTCGGTCATGTCGAAGAGGGCGACCTTTGCGCCCGTGGCGGCAATGGCCCGTGCGGTGGCCGCGCCAAGGCCCGATGCACCGCCGGTGACGACGGCCGCAACCGATTGGTCAAGCTTCATGTCTGCGCTCCTGTTGTGGGTCCGGGTGTAGCGCAGGCGTCGCCCGGCGCAAATGGCGACGGACGGCGATGGACGGGCGCGCAAACCCGGCTACCATCGGCGCCATGAACCAGTCCCGCATGCCGCATCGCCGCCCGTCCGCTCCGTCCGCCATTTTGCCGGCGGGCGCGTGCGACGCGCACTTTCACATGTTCGGCGACCCCGCCGAATTTCCGTTGTGGGAGGGGCGCAGCGAAAGCCCCGCCCCCGGCACGCTGGACGACTGGGTCGAGCGGGTGAAAACCCACCTCGAAACGCTGGGTTTTGCACGCGGCGTGCTGATCCAGTCGCTCATGTATGGCAACGACAACAGCGTCACCACCGCCGCGCTGAAGCGGCTTGGCCGCAAGAATTTCCGCGCCGTCGGGCTCGTTCCTGCCGATGCGGATGGTGCCACCCTCGATGCCCTCAAGGCGGAAGGCTACGCCGGTATCCGGCTCAACTACGACCGCTGGGGCATTTTTGCGTTCGACGCTGTGGCGGGGCTGGCGGACAGGCTTGCCGAACGGGACATGCACATCCAGATGCTGCTCCAGGCGCCGCAACACATGGCGGCGGCGGGCCAACTGATCCGCAGGCTGCCGGTGCCGGTGGTGATCGACCACATCGCCCAGCCCGACATCGCCGCAGGCATCGACGCACCGGGCTTCGCGCTGCTGCGCCAGCTGGTGGCTGAAGGGCTGGTCCACGTGAAGCTGTCAGCCCTCTTCCGCAGTGCAGAATCCCCCTACACTGACGCGGACCCGTTTGTCGCCGCACTGGTGGCGGCCAACCCCGAGCGTTGCCTCTGGGGCAGCGACTGGCCGCACATCATGCTGGGTGAGCGGCCGATGCCGGATGCCGGGCACTTGCTGGACGCCTTCCTGCGCGTGGTGCCGGACCCGCCGGCCCGCCAGCAGATCCTCGTCGCCAACCCTGCCCGGCTCTACGGCTTTGCCTGAGCCATCGCGTCTCGGGCCGAGCCCGGGGCGACCGCTTCGGCGAGAAGGCAGGCAGTATCCCCGTCGACGATGATGCCGCGCGCGACACCGCTGGCCAGAATTGCCCGCGTTGCGTCGATTTTTTCTGCGCCGGCCGCCAGCACGACCGTGGTGGCCCTGCGCAGATCCTCGAACCCGACGGCGATGGTGCGGTGGTTGAGCTCGTGCGGCACCGGCCATCCCTTCGCATCGAAGAAGATCCCGTTGGTGTCGCCCACAGCGCCCGCGTCGCGCAGTGCGGTCAGCTCCTGTTGGCTGATCATGTCCTGCCGGCGCAGCAGCGAGGTTTCGGTGAGTTCGCCGACGGAAATCATCGCAATGTCGGTGTAGCGGGCAAGCTCCAGCGCCTTTGCGACGGTTTGCTGGGCAAGCAGCGTATCGCGGTCCTGCGGCGTGTCGGCAATGAAGGGGACGGGCAGGAAGAAGCCGTCACCCCCCGTCGCCTGCGCCAGCGACTGGACCACCTCGAACGGGTTGAAGGCGGAATTGGCGGTGAGCGATCCCATCAGGCTCACGAACCGTGCCTTGGGGGCGCTGATCCCCGCCATCTGCTTGCTCATCTGCGCCAGCGTCCGGCCCCATCCGGTGCCGACCACGGCATCCGGCCTGGCGTTCAGCGTCTCGCGCAGATAACGCGCGGCGGCAGCCCCCACCGCCCGGATCGGCAAGGCGCCCAGCTGCGGGTTTGAGGCGCGCTCCACATCGCTGAGCCCGTAGGCCGGGGTCGCGATGCAGAAGTCCAGACCGAACGCCGCGCGGATCGCCTCCTCCACCGGCAGGAGGCCGATATCGTTGGCGTTGATGGTGATGGAGACCAGCCCGCTTTCCCGCGCCTGTTGCAGGAGGCGGTTCACCCGCGCGCGTGACAGGCCCATTCGCCCGGCGGCAGCCTCCTGATTGAGGCCGGCCACATAATAGAGCCAGGCGGCTCGGGTCATCAGCTGAATATCGGAAAGTTCGGACATAACAATCTCTTAGCGCACGGGTTCGGACGCGCAATGATTTTTGTCCTGAGCAGATGTAATTGAGATTGACAATTGTTCGCGCTGATGTAGCATCAATGCACGGTCAGAGAGCCGTGGCGATAACAATGAAACCGTCCGGGAGGACATTGATGAACAAGCTCACCCTCACAGCGGTGCTGGCTACGGCCGTCACCATGACGGCCACCGGTGCCTCCGCGTTCGACGTGGCCTGGGTCCATTCCAACGCAGCGGCCCAGTCCGAGCAGCGCGTGAAGGCCGGCTTCCAGGAATGGCTGGACGAGAGCGGCAAGGACTGGAACGTGTCGTTCCTCGACTCCGGCGGCTCCGGCGAAGCGACCGCCTCCAACCTGCAGGATGCAGCGTCCCGCGGCGTGGACGCCATCATCATCACCATGTCGGATCTGCGCGCCTCCCGCGCTGCGATCCAGGTCGCGCTCGACGCCGGCATCCCGATCTTCTCGGTCGACAGCGGCTTCATCGACGGTGTGATGGTCGACATCACCACCAACAACTGGGCCATGTCCGCCGACGTGTCCCCCTACCTGCTCGACGAGATGGGCGGCGAGGGCAACCTCATCTTCCTGCGCATGGCCGAGCACCACGGCACCCGCAAGCGCGGCGACGTGATGGCCGACGTGCTGAAGGAGTACCAGGGCGTCAACGTGCTGGCCGAGCACAACATCGACTACACGGCCTTCTTCGAAGACACGACCCGCACCATGCAGGACTATGTCGCCCGCTTCGGTCAGGACATCACCGCCGTATGGGCGCCGTGGGACGAGCCTGCACAGGCTGCCATCAACGTCATGAAGGCATCGGGCCTGTCGGACGTGAAGGTCATCGGCATTGACGGTCATCCCCAGGCCGTCGCCGAAGTCTGCAAGCCTGATTCCATGATGATCGCCACGGTCAGCCAGCCGTTCGAAGGCATGGGCGAGCAGGTCGGCGAATGGATCACCGCCATTGTGGAGGACGGCAAGGCGAAGGAAGACGTCATCCCGTCGAACACCGTCTACATGGACGCGCCGCTGGTCACCAAGACCAACTGCGCAGAGTTTCAGTAACACTCCCCGAGTGAACTTACGGGTCCGGCCTGGCCGGGCCCGTATTCTTCTTTCATCAATCGAACGATTGGACGGGCCATGAGCGTGCGCCTGAACGAGATCGTCATGGAATTTCCCGGCAGCCGTGCGCTCGACCGGGTGAGCGTCGACTTCAGGTCGGGCGAGGTCCATGGGCTGATCGGCGAGAACGGGGCGGGCAAGTCCACCCTGATGAGCATTCTGGCAGGAACCCGTCACCCCACCGACGGTACCGTCGAGATTGAAGGGAAACCCGTCCGCTTCGATTCTCCGCGCGCTGCGCTGGGCCTCGGTATTGCCCTTGTGAGCCAGGAGGGCAGCCTCGTCCCCTCGCTCACCGGCGCGCAGAACATCCTGCTTGGCGACGAGCCCCGTATCGCAGGCACCATCATCCGCCAGGGCGCAGTCCTGAAGCGCGCAAGAACGCTGCTCGCCGACTGGTTTCCCGGCATCGATATCGACCTTTCGGTGCCCGTCGAGACGCTGGACGTCGCCGAGCGCAAGGTGATCGAGATCGTCCGCGCGCTCCGTTCGGACGTGAAGTTTCTCATTCTGGACGAACCGACCGCGACGCTCCAGAGCCGCGAGAAGAAGATCCTCTGGGAGATCATCAGGAGCCTGCCCGGGCGCGGCATCGGCGTGATCCTCATCAGCCACTTTCTGTCCGAGGTGCTGGCGCTGTCGGACCGGATCACGGTTTTGCGCGACGGCGCGCTCGTCGGCACCCATCCGGCGTCCGAGATGACCGAGACGCGGATGGTCGATCTGATGCTGCGCCGCACCGGCGACAGCGCCGGCAAGGCGGCCAACCGCCAGTCCGCCGCCCGGACCGGCAACCCCGTTCTGACGGTGAAGGACTGGAAGGTCGGGACGGTCAACGTTGCGCATTTCGATCTGCATCCGGGCGAAATCGTCGGCCTCATCGGTCTGACTGGCGCCGGCCATTTCGGCTTTGCCCGCTCGCTCTACCAGCGGCTCGGCGTGACATCGGGCGAGATCGCCATTGGCGGCGAGGCTGTGGCGCGCCCGAGCCCCCGCGCCATGGAGCGCCGCGGCGTCGCCTTCGTGCCCGACCACCGGATGGAAAATGCTCTGGTGGCCGACGGCACCATCACCGAAAACCTCTCGATGGTGCATCCCGAAACCTGCGCCACCGCCGGCGTTCTCTTCGGCGGTCGCGAGACGCGCGAGGCGCGCCGGATCATCGACCTTCTCAACGTGCGCACCACCGGGCCGGGGCAGACCATCAAGACGCTGTCGGGCGGCAACAAGCAGAAGGTCTCGCTCGGCAAGTGGCTCTACGGCGCCGAGGACCGTTACCGCGTGATGATCTTCATCGAGCCGACCGAGGGCGTCGACGTTGGCGCCAAGCAGGAAATCTACCACCACATCCGCGCGCTGGCGGACAAGGGCGCCGCGATCCTGATCGCATCGTCCGACCTTCTCGAGATCGAGGACGTCACCGAGCGAGTCGTGCCGTTCGTTGCCGGCCGCGCCGGCGCCGACATTCTGGCCGCCGACTTTTCCGAAGCGACCTTCATCAAAGCCATGGCAGGAGACGCCGCGTGAGCGACACCATCGCACCCACCAGCGAGCAGCGCCAAAGCCGGATCAACAAGGACTGGCTGCTGCGCTATTCGACGCTGATCGTCCTCATCTTGATGTTCATCGGCTTCTCGCTGTTCGTCGACCGCTTCATGTCGGTCTTCAACCTCACCAACATCCTGCAGCAGATCTCCATCCTCACCATCGTCGGCGCCGGCCTCACCTTCGGCTTCGCCGCCAAGGAGATCGACCTTTCGGTCGGCTACACCGTCGGCCTTGCCGGCATCCTGACGCCGCTCCTGCTGGTCTCCGGCTACTCGCTCCCCGTGGCGTTCGGCGCCTCGCTGGGCGCGGGCATCCTCGTCGGCCTCGTCAACGCACTGCTGGTGACGAAGATCGGCATTCCCTCGCTGATCGCAACGCTTGCCACCGGCTCCATTCTCTTCGGCATCAATTTTCTGCTGACCGAAGGACGCGCGATCTACGGCGGTCTGCCGGATGCGTACATGGTTCTGGGGCAGGGGCGGATGTGGGGCATCCCCAACCTCACCTTCTTCATGATCGGCGCCGTCGCCATCGCCTGGTTCGCCATGGAGCGCACCACCTTCGGCCGCTACATCTATGCCGTCGGCGGCAACGCCAAGGCGGCGGAACTTTCGGGCGTGCGCGTCACCTTCTACCGGATGATGTCGCTGGTGCTGGTCGCGCTGTTTGCCGCCTGCGCCGGTGCGCTGCTGGCCGCCCGCCTCGGCTCCGGCCAGCCCAATGTCGGCGAGCGCTACCTGCTCGACGGGCTCGCCACGGTCTTCATCGGGATGACCATGTTCCGCCCTGGCACCGCCACCGTCATCGGCACCCTGTGCGGTGCGCTCTTCATCGGCGTCATCAACAACGGGCTCAACCTTGTCGGGATGGACACCTACGTCCAGAACATCATGAAGGGCCTCATCATCATCGTCGCGGTCGCGATCGTGTCGCGGTCCACCAAGCTCAGCATCCTGTGAGGCATTCATGACCATGTCCGTGGCCGGGAAGGCCCCGGAGGCCGGATCGAACTCCGATCTCATCGGCCTCTACACCCAGATGCGCCGGGTGCGCACGTTCGAGGAGCGGGTCGGCGAACTGTTCGTCCGCGGCCAGAGCGCCGGCTCCATGCTCCACCTGTCCATCGGCGAGGAGTCGGCCGCCGTCGGCGTCTCGTCCGCCATGAAGGACGGCGACACCTTCACCACCCACCACCGCGGGCACGGCATCTTTCTCGCAAGAGGCGCCGACCCCAAGCGGATGATGGCCGAGATTGGCGGCAAGGAGACCGGTTACTGCCACGGCAAGGGCGGCTCCATGCACATTGCGGACATGAGCCTTGGCCACCTCGGCGCCAACGCCATTGTCGGCGGCGGCATTCCGGCCGTGGTCGGCGCGGGGCTCGTTGCCAAGCGCCGCAACACGGGCGCCGTCTCCATCGCGTTCTTCGGCGATGGCGCGATGCAGCAGGGCATCCTTTACGAGAGCATGAACATGGCGGCCCTCTGGGATCTGCCGGTGGTGTTCGTGTGCATCAACAACCAGTGGGGCATGGGCACAAGGATCGACCAGGCGACCCGTTCCACCGAGCTTCACAAGCGCGCCGAAGCCTTCGGCCTTGCCGCCGAAACCGTCGACGGCATCGACGTTGAGGCCGTGCAGGAGGCCGGTCAGCGGATCGTCGATGGCGCCCGCGCGGGCAAGCCCGGGTTCCTGGCGATCAACGTCTACCGCCACTTCGGCCACGCGCGGAAGGACAAGAGCCCCTACCGCACGCCGGAGGAAGAAGATGCCGGCCGCGCGCTCGACCCGGTCAAGCGCGCCCGCGAGCAGCTTCTGGAGGCCGGCCGCTCCGAGGAGGAGCTTGCCGCCATCGACGACGCGGCGGCCACCGAAATGGACGCCACCATCGACTTTGCGGTCGAGTCCGACGAACCGGCGCTCGACAGCATGTTCCGCGACGTGTTCGCCCCCGGCGAGGCGGAGCCGGAACCCGTGCGCACCCGCATCGACCGCATTCTGGCAAGGGACTGACCGATGCCCGAGATGACCTACCGCGACGCGCTGCGCCAGGCGCTGATCGATTCCATGCGCGAGGACGACAACGTCTTCGTGATCGGCGAGGAAGTCGGCCGTTATGGCGGCGCCTACGGCGTCACCAAGGGGCTGATCGACGAGTTCGGCCCCGAGCGGATGATCGACACGCCGATCTCCGAGCCCGGCATTGTCGGCACCGCCGTCGGCGCGGCGATGGCCGGGATGCGCCCGGTCGCCGAGCTGATGTACGTGGACTTCATCGGCATGACGATGGATCAGCTCGCCAACCAGGCCGCCAAGATCCGGTACATGTTCGGCGGCCAGATCGGCGTGCCGATGGTTCTGCGCACGCAAGGCGGCACTGGCCGTTCCGCCGGCGCCCAGCACTCGCAGAGCCTTGAGGCCTACGTGATGCACACGCCGGGCCTGCGCCTTGCGATGCCCGCCACGGTGGCCGACGCATACCATCTCCTGCGCGGTGCGCTGACGCAGCCGGACCCTGTGGTCTTCATCGAGCACAAGGGCCTCTACACCATGAAGGAGGACGTCGACCTTTCCGCCGACGCCCTTCCGTGGGGCAAGGCTGCGATCCGGCGGCAGGGCAAGGACCTCGTCATCGTCACCTATTCGCGCCAGCTGCACTACGCGCTGGCCGCCGCCGAGGAGCTGGCGAAGGACGGGATCGACGCCACGGTGATCGACCTTCGCACCCTCAACCCGCTCGACTTCGACACCATCCGCCCGGAGGTGGAGAAGGCCGGCCGCGCGATGGTCGTCTCCGAGGGGCCGATGACGGCGGGCGTTGCGGCCGAGCTTGCCGCGCGCATCTCGGAGGAATGCTTCGACTATCTGGTCGACCCGGTGATGCGGGTTGCCGGCGAGGATATCCCCATCTCCGTTTCGGTGGAGCTTGAGAAAGGGTCCGTGCCGTCGCCGCAGCTGATCGCCGGGACGGCGCGGAAGATGTTTCCATGACGGCGACCCTCACCATGCCCCGGCTGGGCGAGACGATGGAGGAGGGGCGGATCGTCTCCTGGCTCATCGCGCCCGGCACGTCGTTTGCGCGCGGTGACGCGCTGATCGAGGTGGAGACCGACAAGACGGTGGTGGAATTCCCGGCGCTCGGCGCCGGAACGCTGACCGAAACGCTGGTTGCCGAAGGCGACATGGTGAAGGTCGGTGCGCCCATCGCAAAGGTCGAGATCGCGGATGGCCCGGACTGGACCCGCGAGGGCGACGAGCCCGCCGAGGAGGCGCCCGCCGCCCCGGCGCCTGAGGCGGATGGCGAGGTGGTCGTCGACCTCCCCATGCCGCGCCTTGGCGAGACCATGGAAGAGGGCAAGATCGTCGGCTGGATGGTCGAGACCGGCGCGTCCTATAAGCGCGGCGACCCGATCCTGGAGCTGGAGACGGACAAGACCGTCGCCGAATTCCCGGCGCTGACCGACGGCACCCTCGTCGAGACCCTCTGCGGCCCCGGCGACGTTGTGAAGGTTGGTGCTGCAATCGCCCGCGTTTCGGTCGCCAAGGCCGACGCCGGCGAGATTTCCGACGAACCAGCAGCCGCCCCCGCGCCCGAGCCGGAATCGGCCCCCGCAAAGCCTGCGGCACAGCCCGCACGCAGCGACGGTGCCGTGCGCGCGACCCCACTCGCCCGCCGCATCGCCCGCCAGAAGGGCGTCGACATTGCCGCCATCGACGGCAGCGGGCGGCGCGGCCGCGTCGAACGCGCCGACGTGGAAAGAGCCGCCGAAGCCCCCGCGCCAGTTGCAAGCACCGGCGCAGAGCCTGCCGCGCTGACGGCCGCGGACGTGACGGCGCCCGTGCCGAAATTCGGCGGCATCGCCTACGTGGCCGAGGGGCCGGAGAGCGGCGACCCCGTCCTCCTCATCCACGGCTATTCCGGCGACCACATCGGCTTCGCCGCCCTCGTCAGCGGCCTGAAGAAGGCCGGGCGCTACACCGTTGCCGTGGACCTGCCGTCCCATGGACAGACCGAGCGCGACGCCGCCTCGCTGGAAGCGCTGACGCAAGGGCTGCCGGAACTGGCGCAGCACCTCTTCGGTGATCGCCGACCGCACATCATCGCGCACTCCATGGGCGCGATCCCGGCTGCAACGCTCGCCGCCAGCCTCAAGGCGACGGCGCTCACGCTGATCGCCCCCGCCGGCCTCGGCCTGAAGGTCGATGGCGAGTTCCTCGACGGCATGGCGGACGCGCAGAGCGTTGGCGAGGTGGAGCACTTGCTTCGCCGCATCAGCGAGGCGCCGTTGCCGCTGTCGCAGGAGATTCTGGGCGTGGTGTTCGCGGAGCTGAAGAAGGGGCGGCTGCGCGCTCTGGCCGCAGCCCTTCACACCGGCGGCAAACAAAAAGCCAGCATTCGCGGGGCGTTGGCGGCGCTGGCTGAGACAATTCCCATCTCGATCCTTCTTGGCGGACGTGACAGAATTCTGGACCCCGCCGATGCGCTCGATGTTTCGCCGCGCATCGCGGTTCACCACTTCCCCCGCGCCGGTCACGTGCCCCACTGGGAAGCACCGGCCGAAACGCTCGCGATCATTCTTTCGAAAGGTGCCTGATGGCCGACATCAAGAACAACCTCATCGCCGCCAAGAACCGCCTCGGCATCCTCGCCAAGGCCGCGCCCGATGTGTTCGACGCTTTCTCGAAACTCTCCAAGGCGGCGACGACGGACGGCGCATTCAACACTGCGCAAAAAGAGCTCATGGCGGTCGCCATCGCAGTTACGCAAGGCTGCGAGGACTGCATCCTTTACCACGTCGATACAGCCAAGCGTGCCGGTGCGGACGAAGCGGCGCTGGTCGAAGCGCTCGGCGTGGCGGTGGAAATGGGCGGCGGACCTGCGGTCATGTACGCCGGAAAGGCGCTGGAGGCTTTCCACGCGCTCTGATTGACTTCGCCGCACAAAAATAAACGGAGGAGGGCACCTTGGCCTACGTACTCACCGCCGATGGCGGCACCGAAAGTCTGCGCGCGCGGGTATACGACCTCAAGGGCACCTGCCTCGCCAGCCACGCCGTCGCCTACAAGACCGACTTCAAGCCCGGCGCCAGAGCCGAGCAGAACCCGGCCGACTGGTGGGCCAACTTCGTCGAGGCGAGCCGCGCGGCCATCGCAGAGGCGGGCGTCTCCCCGTCCGACATCGAGGCGATCTGCTACGCCACGACAAGCTGCACCGTGGTCGCGCTCGATGAAAACGGCGATGCGCTGCGCCCGGCCCTCATCTGGATGGACGTGCGCGCCAACGCCGAGGCCGACGAGGTGCTGGCCACCGGCGACCCCGCGCTGGCGCTGAACGGCGACGGCACCGGGCCTGTCTCCGCCGAATGGATGATCCCCAAGGCGCTGTGGCTGAAGAAGAACGAGCCGGACACCTTCGCCCGCGCGCACCGGATCTGCGAATATCAGGACTACATCACCCACAAGCTCACCGGCGAGTGGGCCGCCAGCCTCAACAATCTCGGCCTCCGCTGGCACTATCGCAACGATCAGGGCGGCTTTGCCAAATCGCTGGTCGAGGCGCTCGGCATGGGCGAGATCCTCGACAAGTGGCCGCCGCGCGTGGTGGCCCCCGGCGAGGTGATCGGCACGCTGACCGGCGCCGCCGCCGAAGCACTCGGGCTTTCACGCGCGGTGAAGGTGGTGCAGGGCGGGGCGGATGCGCTGATCGGCATGATCGGCCTTGGCGTCGCCAAGCCCGGCCAGCTGGCGCTGATCACCGGCTCCTCGCACCTCCAGTTCGGCGTCACCGAAGCGCCCGTCCATGCACCCGGCGTATGGGGCGCGTATGCTGATATTGTGTACCCCGGCCGCTACGTGGTGGAGGGCGGGCAGACGTCCACCGGCTCCATCATCAACTGGCTCGGCCGCCTCACCGGCGGGCTCGATTTTGCCGAGATGAACGAAAAGGCCGCAGCGCTCGCTCCCGGCAGCGACGGGCTGCTTGTGCTCGACCATTTCCAGGGCAACCGCACGCCCCACACCGACCCGCTGTCGCGCGGCGCCTTCGTCGGCCTGACGCTGGCGCACGAAAAGCACCACATGTTCCGCGCCATCATGGAAAGCATCGGCTTCGGCACCCGCGCCATTCTCGATGCCTTCAAGCGCGCCGGCTACGAGAGCGCGGAGATGACGGTGGGCGGCGGCGCGGCAGCGTCGGACCTCTGGATGCAGATCCACGCCGACACTGCCGATATCCCGATCCGCGTGCCGGCCTCCGCCGATGCGCCGTCCACCGGCTCGGCCGTGCTGGCGTTCCACGGCGCCGGCCACTTCGCCAGCATCGACGAGGGGATCGACGCGATGGTCCACCCCGGCCGCACCATCGAGCCGAACGCGGCAAACGTCGCGGCATACGAAGACATCTACCAGCGCTACCTCGCGCTTTATCCGGCCCTGAAAGGCGTTCTGCGTGGTTAAAGGCATCGACCGTTTCTCGCTGGACGGCAAGCGCGCCCTCGTCACCGGCGGTGCCAGTGGCATCGGCCGCGCCATTGCCGAGGCGCTGGCCGCGTCCGGTGCGCACGTCATCATCGCCGACATCGACGAGGCCCGCGCCCGTGAGGCTGCCGACGCGCTGGGCGGCAACGCCCTCCACCTCGACGTGACGGACCAGGCCGCCATCGGCGCCGCCGCGGACCACGTTGCGGCGGACGGTGCGCTCGACATCCTCGTCAACAATGCCGGCATCGTGCAGAACGCGCCATCCACCGAGGTGGACGTGTCGGACTGGCAGCGGGTGATCGACATCAACCTCACCGGCGTTTTCCTCACCGCGCGCACATTCGGGCGGGCAATGGTGGCGGCGGGCAAGGGCTCGGTCATCTCCATCTCGTCGATCTGCGGGTCGGTGCCCGTCTGGCCGCAGCCGCAGGCGGCCTACAATGCGGCCAAGGCGGGGGTGAACCTCGTCACCAGATCGCTGGCGGTGGAGTGGGCGGCGTCCGGCGTCAGGGTCAACGCCATTGCGCCCGGCTACGTCGCAACGCCGCTGACGCTCAAGGGCCGCGAGACCCCGGAGTGGTACGAGACGTGGCTCCGGATGACGCCCATGGGCCGCCTCGGCGACCCGGACGAGATCGCCAGCGCCGCCGTGTTCCTCGCCTCCGATGCTGCCAGCTACGTCACCGGCACCGTGATGATGGTGGACGGCGGCTACACCGCGCTCTGAAATATAAAGGGAGGAGCATCGCCATGCCTACCAATCGAAGTGTTCTCGTGACCGGCGCCAGCCGCGGCATCGGCGCTGCCATCGCCATCGGCCTTGCCGAGCGCGGCTACGATGTGGCGCTGAACGACATCGCTGCGCAGGCCGAGGCGCTGACGCTCATCGCCAACGAGATCGAGGCAATGGGCCGCCGTGTCGTCATCGTCCACGCCGACGTCAGCAAAAAGGCCGAGGTGGAGGCGATGGCCGCCACCGTGCTCGATGCGTTCGGCAAGCTGGACGCGCTGGTCAACAACGCCGGCATCCTCATTGCCGGTGAGGTCGACGGCCTTCCGGAGAACCACTGGGACCGGGTGATGGACATCAACGCCAAGGGTTCCTTCATGGTGATCCAGGCGTTCCTGCCTTCGATGAAGGGGCGCAAGTATGGCCGGATCGTCAACATCGCGTCCATCGGCGGCAAGCACGGCGCGCCCGAGCAGGCGCATTATTCCGCGTCCAAGGCGGCGGTGATGGGCTTTACGCGCGTTCTGGCGCAGGAGGTTGGGCCGCTCGGCATTACCGCCAATTGCGTCTGCCCCGGCATCATCATGACCGACATGGGCCGTGTGAACCTTGAAGTGGCCGCGGTGCGCGAAGCCTGGCAGGCGAAGACCGCAATGGCGCGGATCGGCGACCCCGAGGATGTGGTGGGTCCGGTCGCCTTCTTTGCATCCGACGACAGCGCGTTTGTCACCGGACAGTCGCTCAACGTGGACGGCGGCATCGTCCTCAGCTGAGACAGCCTTGAACTGCGGCATGCGGCGCCGGCCGGCCGAGGCCTCCTTGCGTCGGACAAGACAGACCGCGCTGTTGCCGCAGAGCCGGCACATTCATTTGTGCAAGCAGGGCGAGTCCTGAACTTTGCATTCAGGAAATATAATCTTGCCGTAAATTGCTGCGTTGCTTGAGTACGAGTTTGGGCAAGAGTGCCGGGTGCGCTTATTGCCGCCTTGACTTGGCGAGAGCTGCGGGGCAACTTTCCCATTATCGAGACGTGATGACGGGCAGATTTTGCCTGTTGGCTTCGCGTCCTGTGTTTTTGATTTTGTATTCGTGCGTTTCGTTTTTTGGGCGATGGCGGGGTTCCGCCGTGTTCGATCGTTTTGTTTTTGCGGCAGCTTCGTGCCAGCTTCATTTTCTAGGTTCAGCCCATGAGTGGTTTTTGCGGGATTCCGTGCGTTTTTTGTCATGCGCAACGCTATGCTGGCTCCTCGCCATCGCGCCGAGCAGCGCGATGAGCGATTCCGTTTCCCTCCTCACCGGCAAGGATTTTGCCCCGCTCGAAACCGCCGGCAACAAGATCGTCGATCAGGATGGCGAAGCCGTCTTCATCAAGGCGATCAACTGGTACGGGATGGAGCTGGAAAGCTTCGGCGTGCCGGCCGGTGTCGACCAGCGGAGCGTTGCCGACATCATGCAGAGCGTGGCCGATCTCGGCTTCAACACGCTGCGATTGCCGGTTTCCACCCTCGCGGTGCTCGACCCCTACGAGGTCGCCCCCTGGTTCGGCATCGACTTTACCAAGAACCCGGAACTTGAGGGCGCGACCTCGCTCGAAGTGCTGGAGCATGTGATCGACGAGGCGGCCAAGGTCGGCCTCTCGGTCATCGTCGACAACCACAACATCTCGTCCGAGGGGTGGGAAGGCCGCTGGTACGATGCGGACTACACCGAGGCCGAATGGGTGGAGATGTGGGAAACGCTCGCCGCCACCCTGGGCGACAAGGCCAACGTCATCGGTGCGGACCTGCGCAACGAGCCGTTCGATGCCGCGTGGGACAACTGGTCCACCGCTGCGGAGACCGCCGGCAACGCCATCCACGCGGTGGACGGGGACTGGCTGGTCATTGTGGAGGGCGTCCACCACTCGATGGACGGGGACTGGTACCAGTGGGCCGGCAACCTCAAGGATGCGCACGTCGACCCGATCGTCCTCAACCAGGACAACAAACTGGTCTACTCGGTCCATGAGTATCCGGACCCGGTGGCAACCAAGCTCGAACTGACGCCCGGCAGCACCTACTATTCCCTGTTCGACGAATATTGGGGCAGCATTTCGCTGGAACTCGGCGCGCCGGTCTTTGTGGGCGAATTCGGCTTTCGCAACGACAGCGCCGACGACGGCTGGACCGAGGCGCTGAGCAACTATTTCCGCGGCGACACCGACGGTGACGGCGTGATCGACGAGGGCGGCAGCCCCATTGCCGGCTTCGCCTACTGGAGCCTCAACCCGCCCGAGGATCTCGGCCACAACCTGTTCGCGGAAGACTTCGTGACCGTGCGGCAGGAGGTGTGGGCGGACCTTGAGCCGCTTGTGAATTTCACGCCGGACTGGGTGGGCGCGGTTCCGGACGTGTCGGACAATGCGCCGGACCCTGATCCCGAGCCGGACCCGGTGACGACGTTGGAGAATGCGTTCGGACTGGAGCTCATCGTCAACAGCGACTGGGGCAACGGCGCCTCCATCACCGTGCAGCTGACGAACACCAGCGGCACTGCCGTGCCGATGGAGAGCATTGTTGTTTCGCTCGATGCGCCACGGGATTTTTCGGTCGTGCCCGGCCAGATCTGGCGCGCCCTGGTGGACGATGCCAACCCCGACGCGCCGACCTTCCGCCTGATTGCCCAGGGGGACGGGGTACTGGACCCAGGCGAATCCGCCGATTTCCTGTTCGTGGCGTCCTACGACGGCACCTGGAACGTGACGACGCTGGGCGCCACCGCCGACGACCTTTTCGTCGTGGATGCCGACCTGCCGGTCTCTTCCAACGCCCCGCCAGAGGCGGCCGATCTTGCGCGGGACGGCGTGGAAGACACCGCACTCACGATTGACGGTACGGACATTCTGGCCGGCGCCAGCGATGCAGACGGCGATGCGCTTTCCATCGCGGCGGTGGGCAACCCGCAAAACGGCACAGCCGCACTGGTGGCCGGCAACATCGTCTATACGCCGGACGCCGACTTTGCCGGCACCGACACCTTCACCTACACGGTGGACGACGGGGCAGGCGGCACAGCCACCGGCACAATCACCGTGACGGTCGCGGGCGTGAACGACGCGCCGATGGCAAATGACATCGCCTTCACACTGGACGAGGACGGCAGCCATCTCATCACCAACGCCGAGCTTCAGGCGCTCGGCGCCGACCCCGACGGCGATGTGCTGAATTTCAATATCGGAGACGGCCCGACCCTTGGCGCACTGACATGGACCGCGGAAGGTCTTCTCTACACACCGGACGCTGACTTGTCGGGGCCGGACGTCTTCACGCTTGCGGTGTCGGATGGCGAATTCTCCGCCACGTCGACGATCGGCATGACCGTCCGCCCGGTGAACGACGCGCCGACGCTGACCGGCTTTGCCATTGAACTGGACGAGGACACCACTCACCGCATCCCCCTTGCGGATATTCTGGACCGCGCGAGCGACGTGGACGGCGATATTCTGACTGTGACGGCGGTGGCCGCCACCAACGGCACCGCGACGCTCGGCGCCGACGGGATTGTCTACACACCGCACGCCGATTTTGCCGGCATCGACCAGATTGCGGTTACCATCTCCGACGGTGCGGGGGGCACGGCCAATGCCGAAGTCTCCGTGTCGGTCCGCCCGGTGAACGATGCGCCGGTGGCAGGGGATACCGCCTTCACCGCCGAGGCCGGCAGCGCGGTCCGGATCGACATTGCAGCACTTCTGGCCGCGGGGTCTGACGCCGATGGTGACACGCTTGCGCTGACCGGGTTCGGCACCGGCGCGAACGGCACGCTGGTGCAAGAAGGCGATGCGCTGGTCTACACCCCGGCGGACGGCTTCACCGGCACGGACACCATCGCCTACACGGTTTCCGACGGACAGGGCGGGACGGCGACCGGCGACATTGTCCTCACCGTCGGCCCCGCGCCGGAAGAGCCGGAGCCGGGCGCGCTCTCCTTCGAAATCGTACAGGAAAACGACTGGGGCAACGGCGCGTTCTACAGCGTCGCCTACACCAACACGGGCGAGACGGCGATCGACTATGCCGACCTCACCATCTCCTTCGATCCCGGTCAGGCGGTGACGATCGGCGACGGCCAGGTCTGGGATGGCATCCACAGCGGCGGAAGCGGCAACAGCGTCAATTTCACCGTCACGCCCAATGATTCCGATGGCGTGCTCTCCGCCGGCGAGACGCACACGTTCGGCTTCGTCCTGTCCTACGCGGGCACCTGGAACGAGAGCGAGCTGGGCGCGACCGGCGACAGCTTTTCGGCGGCAATCGACGGTGCGGCGGACGACGCGCCCCAACCATCCGCGCTGGATCTGGATTTTGCCCTCAGCCGCGTGGACGACTGGGGGACAGGCGCCGCGGTCACGCTCGATGTGACGAACGAGGGCGAAGCAGCAATCAGCTTTGACGATTTTGCCATCGCCTACGATGGCGACCGCGACGTTGCCGTCCGCGACGAGATCTACGAGGCCGCCATCCTGAGTGCGGATGCGGACCGGCCGGTGTTTTCGCTGGCGCCCAGCGATGGCAGCGTCGCCCTGGGGGCAGGCCAGACGCGCAGTTTCGTGTTCCTGGCCGATTATGACGGCACCTACGGCACCGAGGGTCTGGGCGTATCGCTCGACGATTTCAGCGCCATCGGCACGGACCTGCCGTTCGGCTAGCGCGGACTGCGACAACGCAACCCAGTCATTCATTGCGAACCCTGCGCGTCTTCCGGCAATTGGGATCTGGAAGAATTCAAAGGGGGAGCGGATGCAAATCCAACTCAAGGTCAACGGCGAGCCGCGATCGCTCGACGTTGATCCGCGCACCACGCTGCTTGATGCGCTGCGCAATCATCTGGATCTGACCGGCTCCAAGAAGGGTTGCGATCACGGCCAGTGCGGCGCCTGCACCATCATTCTGAATGGCAGGCGCATCAATTCCTGCCTGTCGCTCGCGGTGATGCACGAGGGTGACGAGATCACCACCGTCGAAGGCATCGGTCAGCCGGGCGCGCTGTCTCCGCTGCAGGACGCGTTCGTCCGGCACGACGGCTACCAGTGCGGCTTCTGCACGCCCGGCCAGATCTGTTCGGCCACCGCGATGCTGGACGAGGTGAAGGCCGGATGGCCGTCCAACGTTTCGGAGGATCTTGAGGGGACCCAGTCGCTCACCAACGACGAGATTTCCGAGCGGATGAGCGGAAATCTGTGCCGCTGTGCGGCCTACGCCAACATTGTGGATGCCATCGCCGAAGTCGGAGGCAAGGAATGAAGCCCTTCGAATATACGCGGGCCGGATCGCAGGCGGACGCGCTGGCGGCGGGCGCAGCCGAGGGGGCTCGCTTCATTGCCGGCGGCACCAACCTTCTGGACCTGATGAAGCTGGAAGTGATGGCGCCGGACCGTCTGGTCGACATCACCCGGCTCGACATGGGCCGGATCACGCCGAGCGATGATGGCGGCCTGCGCATCGGCGCGCTGGTCACCAACAGCGATCTGGCGGCTGATGACCGGGTGCGGCGGGACTACCCGGTGCTGTCGCGCGCCTTGCTGGCTGGGGCCAGCGGCCAATTGCGCAACAAGGCCACCACCGGCGGCAATCTCCTTCAGCGCACCCGCTGCTACTATTTTTATGACACCGACATGCCTTGCAACAAGCGTGAGCCGGGCACGGGGTGCAGCGCCATCGGCGGCTTCAACCGCATCCACGCCATTCTCGGCGCAAGCGAGCAGTGCATCGCCACGCACCCGAGCGACATGGCCGTGGCCATGCAGGCGCTGGAAGCCGTCGTGGAGGTGGACGGCCCGAACGGCACGCGCGAAATCCCGCTTATGTCGTTTCATCGCCTTGCCGGCGACACGCCCGACGTCGAAACCGAGCTTGCGCCGGGCGAGCTGATTGTCGCCGTGCGGCTGCCGGCACCCGTTCCGTCCCGTCAGATCTACCGCAAGGTGCGCGACCGTGCGTCCTACGCCTTTGCGCTGGTGTCCATCGCCGCCGTTGTGCGGATGGAAGGCGGCACCATGCGCACGGTGCGGCTGGCGTTCGGCGGTCTCGCTCACAAGCCGTGGCGCAACACCGACATTGAGGCACTGCTGGAAGGCGAAACACCCTCGGCCGACCTGTTCGACCGCGCGGCCGACGCGCTTCTCGTGGATGCCACGGGCCACGGCAGCAACGATTTCAAGATTCCCCTCGTGCGGCGAACGCTGAAAGCGGTTCTCTCCGAGGCGACGAAAGGCGAGGCATGAACGCGCATTTCAAGATGGACGCGCCGGTCACCAGGCACCGGCTGGACGAGATGGCGCAAGGCGTTATCGGCAAGCCCGTCGACCGGCCGGATGGTCCGCTCAAGGTCTCCGGCACCGCAACCTACGCCAATGATTACAAGATGGACGGCATGCTGCATGGCGTGCTGGTCCGCGCGCCGGTCACCAGGGGCACGGTGACCGCCATCGAGGCAGACGCCGTGGAGGCGATGCCGGGCGTGGTTGCAGTGGTCTATGGCGACCGTTTCATCCGCAACGCGGCGCAGGGCATGGCCACCGATGCGCCGGTGCAGAACGCATCGTCCCGCGTGGACTATCTGGGCCAGATTGTGGCGCTGGTGGTGGCGGAAAGCTTTGAACAGGCGCGGCACGGCGCCTTCACCCTTCAGGTGAAGATCGACCCCGAAGCAGCGGTTGTGAACCCCGAAGCGCCGGATGCCGAGGTGGAAACGCCGGAAGACGATCAGGCCAGCCAGGGCGACCTTGATGGCGCCATGCAAAGCGCGCCGCACACGGTGGATGTGACCTACCGCACCGCCGGGCATTCGTCCGCCGCAATGGAGCCCCATGCCTCCGTGGCGCACTGGGACGGGAAGACGCTCACGCTGCGCGGCTCGTACCAGATGCTGAAGTATAACCGCATCGAACTGGCCGACGCGGTGGGGATCGACACCGAGAACGTGCGGGTGCTGGCGCCTTACGTGGGCGGTGGTTTCGGCTCCAAGCTGGGCATTGCCTCCGAAGCGGTTGCCGCATCGCTTGCGGCAATGCAGCTGAACCGGCCCGTGTCGGTGGCGATGACGCGGCCGCAGACCATCGAGGCGGTTTATCGGCGCTCGGAGTCGCGCCAGCGCATCCGTCTTGCGGCAGGCGCGGACGGGCAGCTTACAGGCATCGGCCACGAGTCGCTGGTGTCCAACCTGCCCAACGAGGTGTTTTCCGAGCCGGTCACCCAGGCAACGCCTTACCTCTACCGCGGCGAAAATCGCGAGATCGTCCACAAGGTGGCGCGCATCCATCGTCCTGCGGCGGGCTCCGTCCGTGCGCCGGGCGAGGCCATCGGCATCCCGGTGCTGGAATGCGCCATGGACGAGCTTGCCGAAACACTGGGCATGGACCCGGTGGAGCTGCGGCTCGTCAACATTCCGGACGAGGATCCTTCGGCGCACATTCCGTTCTCGTCGCACACGCTGGGCGAGGCGCTGCGCACCGGGGCCGATGCCTTCGGCTGGGACAAGCGCAGCAAGACGCCCGGCATGTGGCGTGAGGGCGAGTGGCTGATCGGCACCGGCATGGCCTCTGCCGTGCGCGTGAACATGACGATGGAGGCCAAGGCCCGCGTGACGCTGCGCGCCGACGGCAAGGCGACCGTCGAAACCGACATGACGGACATCGGCACCGGCACCTACACGATCCTCACGCAGATTGCGGCGGAAATGCTGGGACTGCCCATGGACCGGGTGACCAGCACGCTCGGTGACACGGTTCTGCCGCCGGGCGCCGGGTCGGGCGGTTCGTGGGGCGCGGCGTCCGATGGCAGCGCGGTGTTCATCGCCTGCCAGGAGATCCGGGCGACGCTGGCCGAAAAGCTGGATACGACCGACGATGATCTGACCCTCAAGGACGGCTTCGCCATTGCGGGCAACCGGAAGGTGGCCATCGAGACGCTGCTGGACGGCGAGGACATTGCGGTCGAAGGGCACATGGAGCCCGGCAAGACAGACAGCGCGGTCCGCCAATCCACCTTCGGCGCCTACTTTGCCGAAGTTGCGGTCAACGCAGTAACCGGCGAAACGCGCGTGCGGCGGATGCACGGCACGTTTGCCGCCGGCCGCATCCTCAACCACAAGACCGCCCGGTCCCAGTGCCTTGGCGGGATGACGTGGGGCATCGGCATGGCGCTGACCGAAGACATGGTTCACGACACGCGCGATGGCCACATCGTCAACCGCGACCTTGCCGAATACCACCTGCCGGTGAACCTCGACGTGCCGCAGATCGAGGTGATCCTCCTCGAAGAGCGCGACGACTGGGCCAACCCCATGCAGGTCAAGGGGATTGGAGAACTCGGCGTCTGCGGTGCGGCGGGTGCGATCGTCAACGCGATCTACAACGCCACTGGCATCCGCGTGCGCGAATTTCCGGTGACGCTGGACAAGCTCCTCGCAGCGGGATTGCCCGACGCCGGCTGAGACTGCCGCCGCGGACGAAAGAAAGCCGGTCGCGCCCTGCGGCCGGCTTTTTTGCGGCCCCTGCATGATCGCGGGCGATCGGAAAAATGTTTCGAGGCCGAGGTGGGCCGTGGGCTGCTTCGAAACAGCACTCACGCCCGCCCATGTGTGCGGATGGATTCTGGTAGACTTGGCGGCCGATTGGAAAGCAGTATCCGTGGTGCCCGCCGGCAACGCGAATTGCGTTCGATTGCGAAGACTGGAGTTGCCATGCCCCGCCCCCGCCCCGAAGCGCGCCAGCCGGCCACACTCCGCTTTCCCAATATGGTGGGCACGGCCGCGTGAGCACGCGAAACCCGTCCGCCCCCGTCTACCGCGACTGGGACCAGCAGACCCTCGACGCCGCCTACGACAACAGCAAGGCCGTGCCAAACGTCCAGAATTATCTGGCTGACTGGACCGCGCGCAGCGAAATCATGCGCGCGCGCCCCGGCGCCGTGCTGGACCGGCCCTACGCCGATGGCGCGCGGACCTGCACCGACTTTCTGCCCGCGCCGGGCGAAGGCGGGCCGCTGTTCGTGTTCATCCACGGCGGCTACTGGCAGCGCAACGCAAAGGAGATGTTCGCGTTTGTGGCAGAGGGTCTCCATCCGCTTGGAATCAACGTCGCGCTCGTCGGATACACGCTGGCGCCGGAGGCGACGCTGACGCAGATCGTCTCCGAAATAGACCTCGCGCTTGAGGCGCTGATGCGCGATGCCGGTGCCCCTGCCTTCAGCCGGGATGCCGTTGTGGTCGGCGGCTGGTCAGCGGGCGGGCATCTGGCCGCGATGGCGGCGCGTTCGGCAGCCATTCGCGGCGTCATGCCCATCAGCGGCATATTCGATCTGGAGCCCATCGCGGCCAGCTATCTCGATGCTGCGCTGCATCTCACCCCGGCGGAGGTGGAAGCGCTGAGCCCGCTGCGGATTGCAGCGGACCTTGCGGCACCAACCTGCCTTTATGTGGGGGGCGACGAGCTGCCGGAACTGCGCCGCCAGACCGACGAATACCACGCCGCCCGCGAGGCTGCAGGCCTTTCCGGTACGTGCACCCTTTTGCCGGGCTGCAACCATTTCGAGGTTCTGGAGCATTTTGCGAACCCGGACAGCGTGTTGTGCCGCGATCTTCTGGCGATGTTGCGCACGCCGTAGAGGGCCGTCCGGTAAGGGCGATCAGACCGCCGGTTCGCGGACAGGCGCGGACTTGAGGTTGGCGAAGATCTTTTCGATCTCGCCCGGGTCCACGCCGGAAGTGATCGCGACAATGCGGGTGCGGTGGTCATCGCCCGGCCACGCCTCGAGGAGGGCGAGCGGGTGGACCACGTGTTGCACCACCTGCAGCACGTGCGGTGTCTCCGGCGCGTCGGCAAAGGCGATGATGCCCTTCAGCCGCAACAGGCGCGGGCCGAGAAACACGCCGATGAGGTCCATCGTGCGGGCAAGGGCGTCCTGCGTGATCGGCTGATCCAGCGTGAGGCTCACCGTGCGAATGCCGGAACCCGCCGCCATGTCGTGGCCGTGATGATGGTGGTCATGGTTGTCACCATCAGCCTCGCCCAGCCACGCCTCCACATCGTCGCCAAGGTCGGCAGGCGCGTAGGGGCGCGGCCGAAATGCGTCGCTGAGCGTGAAGGATGGCCCCTGCACATCCTCGATGGTCGCCGTCCGGTTGATGCGTTCAATGAGGGTGCGGAGCGTGTCGTGCCGTTCTGCGCGCGCCACTTCCGGCAGAAGGTCGGTCTTGGTGATGAGGATGCGGTCGGCGAAGGCGAGCTGTTTCACCGCTTCGGGGTGGTGCTTCAGCGTGTCCGGTCCCTCCACCGCGTCGAACACCGCGACAACGCCCGCAAGACGGTAGTGCCTGGCGACCGTATGGTCCCGCAGGCCAAGGGCCGGCACGGCGCCCGCCACAAGCTGGTTCACCACCGGGGCGGGGTCGGCGAGGCCGGTGGTTTCCACAACCACGCAGTTGAGGGGCAGCCGGCCGGTTGCCCGCGCAGCTTCGTGCACCTCGGCCACCGAGGCGCGAATATCGCTGCCCGCGGTGCAGCAGATGCAGCCTGTGCTGGTGACCGCAACGTCCCGCAGGCCAGCGGCAACCAGCTCGTGGTCCACCGCAACATCGCCGAACTCGTTGATGATCAGGCCGGTGCCCTCCGCCCCCGGCCCCTCAAGGAGCTGGCGCAGCAGCGTGGATTTGCCCGCGCCCAGAAAGCCGGTGAGGATGATGACAGGGGTCTGCCTGGTCCGGTCGATCATCAGAACTCCTTCAATTGCCCTGCAAGCAGACTGGTCGGGCCGGGTGTCATCCGGGTCCGTTCAGCCGCCGAAAGGGATGTTATATTGTAACATTCGTGATGGTGCCAGAGCGCCTTGGCGGCGCCGGCGGTCAGAAATAACCATCCCGCTTCTGGCGCTCCAGAGACCCGCTGTCGCTGACCCGGCCGCGCCGCTCCGACATGCCGGACGTCAGCGTTTCGTACATCACCGCGTCGATATGGTCGGCGTCGGACGGGTCTGCCCCGGTGACGGGCCAGCAGCCGAGCGTGCGGAAGCGCACCTTCTCCATCGTCGGGGTTTCGCCGTCACGCCACTGCATCCGGGCGTCATCGTCCACCACAAGGCGCAAACCGTCGCGCACGACAACCGGACGGTCGGCCGCAAAATAAAGCGGCGCCAGTTCAATCTCGCGCATGCGGATATAGGTCCACAAATCGTGTTCGGTCCAGTTGGAGATGGGGTAGGCGCGGATCGACTGACCCTTGCCGAGCCGCCAGTTGTAGCTGCGCCAAAGCTCAGGCCGCTGGTTGCGGGGCTCCCAGCCGTGGTTTGCATTGCGAACGGATGCAATGCGCTCCTTGGCGCGGCTTGCCTCCTCGTCCCGCCGGGCACCGCCGAAGATGACGTCGTAGCCGCCATCGGTCAGCGCCGCCTTCAAGGGATCGGTGCGCATCATGGTGGTGTAGGTGTCACCGTGCTCGAACGGGTTGATGTTCTGGCGCCGGCCCTCCTCGTTGGCTTTCACCACGAGGTCGAAGCCGTGGTTGCGGGCGAACCGGTCGCGAAATTCCACCACCTCGCGAAACTCCCAGGTGGAGTCCACATGCAGCAGCGGGATCGGCGGGGGCGCCGGGTAGAATGCGCGGAGGACGAGATGGGCAAGGACGGTGGAATCCTTGCCGCCCGAGAACAGAACCACAGGCCGCTTCGCCTCGGCAAAGCCATCCCGGATGATGTGAATGGCCTCGCTCTCGAGGTAGGCCAGGTTGGGGGATAGCGCCATCATGCGACCCGCAGTGTTTCGGGTTGGTCCGTCTGCGCAAGCGTGTTCGGTGTCCAGTCGAGATCGCCGGCATACCGCCAGGCCATCCGGCCTCTATCGTCCAGCGCAAAGAGGTGGAGCCAGCCATTGTCGAACAGCGCGCGCACGCCGTCGTGGCGGGACAGGATCTCGTTGATCGCCTCGCGCGGGGCCTCGATCGCCACGGAAAGCCGCAGCGGTGCGTGGACGAATGCTTCGCCGTTGTGGACGGACTGGAAGGGGAGACCGGCGCGCAGGGTGCCGCCATTGCCCTCCACAACGCCGATTCCGCCGGTGACGTTGTGGATCAGCTTGTTGCCGCTGCCGAACACGTCCGGCGCAACGGTCGACCCGTAATATTGCAGGTTGATCCAGCTTGCGACCACCACCGGTGCCGTCAGGATGAGTTCCAGCACGGAAAAGCCCTTGTCGCGCTGCCAGTCGTAGTCGTGCAGAAACGCCTTGCCCTGCAGGCTCTTGCCGCTGGTGCGATCGCGCGGCGCTGCAATGAACGCGGTGCAGCCGGCCAGCGCCCATTCGGGCCGCGTCTGCGCCCAGTCGCTCCCGCGCCGGAGAACGGCGCCGCCGTCCTCAGCGCCCGGCAGGCGCAGCGCGCGCTCGGCCCGCGCGAGGGCACCGGCCGCTTCGAGCCAGCGCTTGGTTTCAGCCAGCGCCGCGGTGTGGCGGCTGGTGTCGGTGTCGCCGGCGTAGAGTGTGACTGCGTCGGTGGTGGTGTCGTGGAGGGCGCCCAGAAACAGCGTGTCGGCGGGAATGGTGATGCCGTCTTTCGCCAGACCGGCCCGCACTTCCGGATTGTTCAGGAGTGACGCGAGAAGCCGCGCATTCACTTCGCCCGAGTAGCCGCCGCATGCGCCGCACTGGAGCGCGCTGGCGTGCGGGTTGTTCACCACCCGCGCGCCATGGCCGGCGAGAAGCACCACGGGCGCAAAATTCTCGGTGAGCGACATGGCGCGCAGAACGCTGGCCGCCGCGGTCACCATCTCCGCGGTGCCGAGCCGGGTCGAGAGGACGGGGGCAGGGTCGGCCGGCGTAGGGCGCCCGCCAAGCCCGAGCGCATCGCGGACGAGCCGTGTCACGTAGACAGGTCCCATCGCCTCGACGAAGGCGAACGACGACACCGCCGCCAGCTTGAAGCGCCCCCACGCCCGCTTTGCCCGCGCCACGAAGCGGGCAGACGGGTCCGCCGCCCGCTGGTCCGATGGCCCCGCGCGCGACTGGAGTGCGGGGTTGAGGAGGACGGGAAGCCGCCGCTCCGCCACGTCCGATGCGAAGGCGTGATAGCTGGTCGAGATGCCGAAAAAGCCGGCGAACCCCAGCGTCTGGATTGTGGGGGCGACCGTTTCCAGAGATCTGCGGAACACTTCGGACCGCACGTCGATGCAAAAGGCGGCCTGCAGCGCGGGCCGGCGCGCCGGTGCAGCCTCGGCCGGGGCGGCCAGCACACCGGCCAACGACCGCTGTTCGGCGTGTTCTGCCGCGGCCTGAAGGATCGCGTCGATTTCGTCGTCCGCGCCGGGCGCGACGGGGACAGCGTGGGCGGCAACGGTGTCCCGCCAGGTGTCGCCAATCGCGTCTTCGCAATGGCAGAACAGCGCCTCTTCCCAGAGGAGCCGGATCGCCAGAAAATCCAGCGCGGTGGTATCGTCCTCGCCGGCAAGCTCGGCTTGCCAGAGCCGGTAGCGCGCAAATTGCGACCAGCCGCCAAGCGTCATCAGCAGTGCATGAAAGTAGGTGTCCAGCGCAGCCTCGCTGAGGCACAGCGTGTCGGCGGCGCGCTCGATGGCGCCGCTGGCGGTCGCCGGCGCGCTGGCGGCAAACCGCGCAAAGCCGGTGAGCCCCGCAATTTCGGGCGTGAGGTCGTGGACCGCGCCGGCCTTCCAGGTGCGATAAAGACCCTCGCTGCGGGGCGCTGCCCAGAGCGCCTGTCCGTCGTCCAGTTGGCTGGATGCGAAGGCGCCGACACGCTCGGCAACGATGTCCGGCCAGTCGGTGCCGGTGGCCGTTGCCGCAAGGTCTGCCACCGTGGGGAGGCGCAACGCCGCCGGCTTTGCCCGGCCTGCAGCCTCTTTCAACGTTCCGGCTGTGTGGCCGGGCGTGCCTGAAGCGTCGATTGCGGCTGCAAGGTCGGCATCGGAGATCTGGCCACTGGCAATTTCACCGGCGTACCAGTCGCGCGGCATGGTTGTCCTGGCGCCGGCAACGCGCGCCAGCCGGGCAGAGGTCGTGGCAAGGGGCTCGCCGGTCTGGCCGAGATAGGGGTTGACCGCAACGCTGGTGGCGAGCGGCCACAGCGGGGGAACGGCCCGGACCGCAGCGTCGGCCGCGGCGAGAACGATGCTGGACTGAAGGGGGGCGTGGGTCATCCGGCCGTCCGTTTTTCAAGGGTGCTGTGGGACCATGAGCCGAGCATCCGGTCGGTGATGGCGTTGGCGTAAAGGCCGTTGGCAAGGTGAATGCGCAGGGGTGCGGCGGCCGGATGGTTCGACCACAAGGGCAGAAGTGCCTGCGCCAGGGCGACCATGCCGAACGAGAACAGGGCGAGGATCAGAAGCGCCCATTCCAGCGGTCCCGGCGCGGGAGTGGCGGGCAGGGCGTCCCCTGTCAGCCATTCGGCGGCGCGCTGGAGGGTGAAGTAGGCCACCGTTGCGCCCACCGAGTAGAGCGAGGTGCGCCACGTCAGCGCCCATGGCGCGGCATCCGCGAGGCCCTGCGCCAGGAGGTAGGCGACGCCGAAGATGAGGATGGCACCGAGCGCGATGGCCTGCGGCGACTTCTCGACGACGTTGAACCCTGCGGCGACCAGCGCGTAGATGATGAGCGCGAAGGCGAATGCGACCAGCACGGAGCGGCCGCCGGGGATGGCGATGGGGCCGGGCCGCCGGATCCGCGCGATGTTCTGCACCGCGCTGCCAGCCGTGAGGAGCGCGTGCGCCTTGTAGAGCGAGTGCGCCACGATGTGCAGCAGCGCGAGAGGGAACAGCGCCAGCCCGCACTGAAGGATCATGAACCCCATCTGCGCCACGGTGGACCATGCAAGCGAGGTCTTGGCCGCGGGCTGCGTCAGCATCACCAGCCCGCCGAACAGGGCCGTGAAGCCCCCCAGCATCACCAGAAGCGCCAGTGCGATCGGCGCAGCCAGCATGATTTCGGCCATGCGGATGAGGAGAAAGCCGCCAGCGTTGATGACCCCGGCGTGGAGGAGCGCCGACACCGGCGTCGGTGTTTCCATCACTTCGCTGAGCCAGCCGTGGAACGGGAATTGCGCGGATTTCAGGAGGGCGGCCGCAGCAAGGAGCCCGGCGGCAGCAAGAACCCCGGACGAGGCGGGCTCTGCGCTGACGGCGGACAGAATGCTCTCGATATCGTCGGTACCGAACCGAAAGATGAGGATGACGGAGGCCCCGATCAGCGCAATGTCGCTGAGCCGCGAGACGATGAACTCCTTGCGCGCCGCACGCCGGGCCCCCTGCCGTTGCCGATAAAACAGCAGCAGCTGGCGCAGGCACAGGCTCGCGGCCACCCACGCCAACGCCAGCTGGGTGAGCGTGCCCGCCTGCACGAACAGGAGGATCGCGCTGAGGGTGAGGCACAGCCAGCCGGTAAAGCGGCCCTGCCCGTGCTCCCCGTCGAGGTAGGTTGACGAAAAACGAACGACCACCCAGCCGATGGCCGAGACCAGCAGCAGCATGATGACGCTGATGGCATCCAGCCGGCTTGCCAGCGATAGGGTGGCGCCACCAAGACGAGGTGACGTGCCGGGGCCGGCGACCACCAGCAGCACGGCAGATGCTGCCGCAACGGCAATGCTCGCAATTGCGGCATATTCGGCGGTGATGAGCGTGCGCCGCGGGCGCATGGCCGGGCCAGCGAAGGCCACGAACGAAGCAAGAAGCAGAACCAGCGGACCGGCCAGAGGAAGGATGTTGAGCATCGGGACTTCTCGCAAATGAACGCTGGCGGGCGGCGCTTCACGGAGAACTAGATTGATCGACGGATGAAGGAAAATATATTGATTGCGCGGCGTCGTTCTATAAAAGCGAACGGATGCCGGATCTGAACTATCATCATCTGCGCTATTTCCGGGCCGTGGCGCGCGAGGGAAACCTGACGCGCACGGCAAAGCTGCTGAATGTGTCCCAGTCGGCCCTGTCGGTGCAGATCCGCCAGCTGGAACAGCGGCTTGGCCACCCGCTCTTCGAGCGCAGCGGCCGGCAGCTCTCGCTCACCGAAGCAGGCCGCCTTGCGCTCGACCATGCCGACGCCATCTTCGCCACCGGCGAGCAGCTGGTCGCAGCGCTGCGCCATGCGGACTATGTGCGGCCCACGGTGCGGATCGGCGCGCTGGCAACGCTGTCGCGCAACTTCGTGCTTGGCGCCGTGCGGCCCTTGCTGGGAACGGGCGTCGATGTTGTCCTGCGTTCAGGCACCGCCGAAGAGTTGCTGGGCAGGCTGGAAGGGCTCAGCCTCGACCTCATCATGCTGAATCAGCCGCCCGGGGACGAAGCCGGCAAAGACCTGATCTCGCACCGGCTTGCCGAGCAGGAGGCCAGCCTGATCGGTGCGCTGGCGTTTGTATCGGAGGCGGGATCGCTGGCGGACCGCCTGTCGTCGCAGCCGCTCATCGTGCCGACGATGCAAAGCGGCATCCGCGTCGGGTTCGATGCACTCGTGGCGCGGCTCGGGATCACGCCGCGCATTGCCGTGGAGGCCGATGACATGGCGATGGTGCGCCTGCTGGCCCGCGAGGGCGCCGGGCTTGCCGTGATTCCGCCCATTGTGGTGAAGGATGAAATTGCAGCGGGCTCGCTGGTGGAAGTCTGCCGGTTGCCCGGCATCGTCGAGACATTCTACGCCGTCACCAAGCCGCGCCGGTTCCAGCACCCCGCCATCGAAACGTTGCTGGAGAACGCCGGGGGCGACGTAGCGCCAGGCGCCCCGGCCGCGGCCGGAAGGGACACGGAGGTTGCTTCACCGGGTCCGTGACCCTCAACCGCTCCGCCTGATAGCGGCTCGCCCGCGAGGGGGTGGCGTTCATTTACTCGTGTCCGCCGCCGTTCACGGCTGAAAGGCACGGCGCCGGCAATCGCGATCCGCTGACCTGTTCGAGGCTTTACAACGTTGTTAATGCGCGACTTTGTTAATATGACGGTAATTTTTTCCAGACGTGCAGAAAATTAGAGACCGAAAACATTATCCTGACAAAAAATAGAATAATACGCCTATTAGTGTGTGCAATATTTCTATTATAATTGTGCCACAATTCGGTGCGAATTTTGCCTTGAGGCCTGTCATGACCAATTATGACGGCTCGAATCCGCAATCTCGGGAAATGTGTTTGCATGAACCTTGCAGTGGAAGGGTTTCTCAAAGGACCAGACAGGCTGATTGTCACGGTTTCGGAGACCGTCGCATCGGCGCAGTCCATTGAGCAGCTGACGCGGCCACTCCTCGAGTTGTTGCAGCACGTCACGGGCCTGGAGAGCACCTACCTCACACAGGTCGATCTCCCGACCCGCACCCAGCGCGTGCTGTTCTCCCGCAACACAAGGTCGATGGAAATTCCGGAGGGAATTTCCGTGCCGTGGGGCAATGCGCTTTGCAAGCGGGCCATGGACGAAGAATGCATTCTGGTCGCCGATGCGGGTGAACGCTGGCGCGATTCGGAATACGTGCAGTCGCTCGGTCTGGAAACCTACGCCAGCACGCCGATCCTGCTGGGTGACGGCTCGCTGTTCGGCACCCTGTGCGCCGCCAGTTCGGAAAAACGAGAGTTTACTGATGACACCGTGGCGGTCCTCAGCCTCTTCTCCACGCTGATCTCGCAGCACATCCAGCGCGAACGATTGCTGGAGCGCCTGCAGAAGGCCAACGCGGCCCTGGAGGCCTATTCGTTCTACGACGCCCTCACCGGCCTGCCGAACCGCCGTTTCGTCATCAACGAGATGCGCCGGCTTTCGGCGCTGGCCGTCCACACCGGCAAGAAGCTCCTCGTCGCGTTCATCGACCTCGACGATTTCAAGTCGATCAACGACCGTTACGGCCATCAGGCAGGCGATGCACTCCTTACCGAAATCGGCCAGAGGCTGAGCGACGCTCCGGGCACGCCGGACCTCGTCGGGCGCCTCGGCGGTGACGAGTTTGTGGTTGTCGTTCTGGCAGATGCTGACGCTGAAGACGGCGGTTCGAAAACCGATGAAGTCTACGATCAGCTGGCGTCGCTCTTGTGCGGTCACTACGACGTGCCGGATGGCGCCAGCGAATTTTGCGGTGCGAGCGTCGGTGTGTTCGAGGCGGAGCCGGGGTCGATGTCACCCGAAAGCATGCTGCGGCGCGCCGATGAACTGATGTATGCCGACAAGAAATCCCGGCGCAGCAAACGCTCCGAGGCAGAGAGAGCCGACCACTCGGCCAGCTGATACGAACACCGCCAACTTTGCCAACGGCATTGTTGCTTGCCGAAAGCTGCGGCGGCTGGAGGGCAACCTTGGCTTTCGCTTCGCGATCTCAATGTCCGTCGACTGAGCCGAAAGGGTGGGCGGCGCGCGTGCGCGCTATTTCGCGGGGGCAGGTGCCGGTTCGGCCAGCGCGGTGTAAAGGTCCGGCTGCCGGTGCTGGGCAAAGTCGAAGATGTTGGTGCGGATCTCGCGGCAGCGGTCGAAGTCGATGTCGGCAACCACAACCTCGTCGGCGCGCGTTGCGGCAAGGGCGACAATCTCGCCCGTGGGCGCGATGATGCATGACCCGCCGATCAGCTCGGCACCCTCCTCAAGCCCCGCCTTTGCGGCGGCGACCACATAGGTGCCGTTCTGGTAGGCGCCGGCCTGCATCGACAGGTGGTTGTGGAAATCCTGCAGGCGGTCGTGCTGGGGGGCGTTGGGGTAATGCTGCGGCGTGTTGTAGCCAAGGCAGACAAGCTCGGCGCTCTGCAGCCCCATGAGGCGCCATGTTTCCGGCCAGCGCCGGTCGTTGCAGATGCACATGCCAACGTGTCCGCCGAGCGCATCCACCACCGGAAAGCCCAGATCACCGCGCGCAAAATAGCGCTTTTCGAGGTGCTGGAACGGGCGCCAGGGTTCGTCCTCGCGGTGCCCCGGCAGGTGGACCTTGCGGTATTTGGAAAGGATCTCGCCGGTGGGGCCGACAAGGATTGCGGTGTTGAAGCGGTTCGCGCCGTCAATCTCCGCATAGCCGAGGTGGAAGGCGACGCCGAGCCGGGCCGCGGCTTCGAACAGTGGTGCGGTGTCCGCGGAGGGCATCTCGCGCTCGAACCATGTGTCGATCTCGCTCTGGTCGGGCATGAACCAGCGCGGGAAGAAGCTGGTGAGGGCCAGCTCCGGAAACACCACCAGCTCTGCCCCGCGGCCGTGCGCGTGCTCCATCAGAGCAACCATGCGCGCGACGGCGGATGATCGCGGCTCGTCCCTCGCGATGGGGCCAAGCTGCGCGGCGGCGACGGTGAGCGTTCTTGGCATCGTGGCGTCCTCGGATCAGCGGATTTCCGCGCTCGCGCGCAGGCACGGGGCAGTGGAGGAGGGGAGCCGGTGCGGGACCGGCTCCCCCGCCGGCCTTACTCGCCGGACATGAACTGCGAGGCGTTGGCCTTGGCGACTTCTTCCTTGAACATGGCAACCAGCGCCTGCCCGTCTTCGCCGAGCGCGGACTGGATGTGCTCGTCGAATGCCGGGAGCGCCGCGGCGCGCATCGCTTCGCGCTGGTCGGGCGTCAGCGCCGTGATCTCCATCTTTTCCGACAGGCCGGACAGACCGCGGTCCGACGCCTCGATGATGCGCGACAGCCCGCGCGACGCGGAGACGCACGCCTGCGCGGCGTACTGGAGGACGTTCTTCTGATCGTCGGTCAGCCCGTCATAGGCGGCCTTGTTCATCAGCAGCGTGTAGGGCGAGAAGAGGTGGTTGGTCAGCGTCAGGTAGCCCTGCACTTCGCTGAAGTTGGAGAAGGAGATGATCGGGATCGGGTTCATCTGCCCGTCGATCACACCCGTCTGCAGCGCGGAATAGACCTCGCCCCAGGCCAGCGGATAGGCTTCGGCGCCAAGCGCGTTCATGATCGCCTGGTGCGACGGCACGGTCATCGTGCGCAGGCGGATGTCGCCGAAATCCTTCAGGTCGGCGATCGAGTGCTTGGAGTTGGTCACCGCAAAGAAGCCGCCGGTGTCGGGGAAGCCGAGCACCTTCACGTCGCCGAGCTTCTCTTCCATGTCGGCAGCCAGCGCCGCGCCGAACTTGCCGTCGAACACCTCGTAGGTGGCGCCGTTGTCGGCGAACGCGAACGGGAGGTTCAGAACGTCGATGTTCTCGTAATAGGGCGCCATCGCGCCGGTGGACGACAGGCTGATCTCGGTGATCCCGTCGCGCACCATCTGGACCTGCTCGGTGGCGGTGCCGATGGAGGCGTTGGGATAAACCTCGACGTCGATCTCGCCGTTGGTGTCGGCCTCGATGATGGTTTCGAGAACGGCTGCGCAGGCGTGGGCGGGGTTGTCGTAAGGGTCCGGGTTGTTGTCGTGGGAGATGCGGATCTGCGTGGTCTGCGCGAAGGCGGCGGGCGCGGAGGCGAGGACCAGGGCGAGCGCAGTGGCGCTGGCGAGAATTCTGGGAAGGGTCGAGGTCATTGGTTGCGTTTCCTTCTTGTGAGGCAGGGGATCAGGCGAAGCCGAGGAGGCGGGGCACCAGAAGGGCAAGGCCCTCCCAGTAGGCGAACACCAGAAGCACGCCGACTTCGGCGAGCAGGAACGGCCAGAGCCTGGCGGCGATCGCCTCCATCTTCTCGCCGGTGACCGACGAGAGAACGAAGAGGCAGGCCCCGACCGGGGGCGTCATCAGCGAGATGTTGAGGGCGAGGACGAAGATGATCCCCGAGTGGATCGGCTCCAGGCCGATCTGGCTGGCGAGCGGGACCAGCACTGGCGCCAGGATGATGAGGATCGCGGTGATGTCCATCACCATCCCGACGAGGAGCAGCACCGCGACGATCAGCAAGATGACGACGTAGCGGTTCTCGGAGATCGCGAACACCGCCGTTGCGATGGCCTGCGGCACCCGCTCGAAGCTCATCCACCAGCCGAGCATGGAGGCAAACGCGATGATGACGAAGATGATGCCGGTGATGCGTGCGGTGGACAGGAGCATCACGTAGAGGTCGCCAAAGCCCATGTTGCGATAGACCGCGACGCCCAGGAACAGCGCGTAGGCGACGGCAACCGAGGCCGCCTCCGTCGGCGTGACGATGCCGCCCAGAATGCCGCCAAGAATGATGACCGGCATGAAGAGCGCGGCGATCGAGGTGCCGAAGGTCTTTGCCATGGTGCGCAGCGAGGCGCGCTTTTCGGGTTTCGGCAGGCCGTTGCGCTTGGCGCCGAGCGCGATGATGGCCATGCAGACCGCGCAGATCGCGAGGCCGGGCAGGATGCCTGCCGCGAAGAGCCCGCCGATGGAAACACCCAGCAGCGATCCGTAGACCACCATCAGGCCGGAGGGCGGAATGGTGGGGCCGATGATGGAGCCCGCGGCGGTCACGGCACAGGCATAGTCGCGCTTGTAACCCTGCTCGACCATGGCGGGCACCAGCGTCTTGCCGAACGCCGCAGCGTCGGCTGTTGCGGCGCCGGTGAGGCCGGCGAAGAACACCGAGGCGATCATGTTGGCGTGGGCAAGGCCGCCGCGGAAATGGCCGACCAGCACATGGGCGAACCGCATCAGCTGCTGCGTGATGCCGATGTGGTTCATGATTTCGCCCGCCAGAATGAAGAATGGCATGGCGAGGAAGGGGAAATTGTCGAGCCCGAAGAAGAGCTTGGAGACACCGAGGGCGAGGAAGCGCTCGCCGCCCATGGAGACGAGGCCAGCCAGCCCCGCAAGGCCGATGGTGAAGCCGATCGGCATCCCGATCAGAAGGAGGACGAGGAAGATTGCACCGACGATCATCGGATCAGACCTCCGAGCCCTGGGCGACCATGGCCTGCCGGCCACCGTCGCGCACCATGCACAGCGCCAGTTGCAGCACCGAGAGCGCCGCAGCCGCCGGCACCGCGGCAAAGGCGGGCGCCATCGACATGCCGAAGATCATCGACCGCCGGTTGAGACCGCTTGAGGCAAAGCCGATGCCGTACCACAGCACATAGAGAAAGAGCCCGATGGCGAGGATGTCGCACAGGATCAGAGCGCCGCGCCGGAGCGGAACCGGCAGCCGGTCGATCAGGATCGAAAGGCCGATGTGCTCGCGCCGGGCGATGCCGCACGAAATTGCGAGGAACGCCATCCAGATCATCAGGTAGCGGGCCAGAATTTCGGGCCAGTTGAGCTGCCAGTGGAAGATGTAGCGGTCCATGACGCCAACCCAGACGTCGAGGACCAGAAGCGCCATCAAAATGACCACCACCGCTTCCACGACACGGTTGAGGACAAGACTTGCGTTGCCTGCGAGCTGTCTCATCGGGCTTTTGTCCATCCGCAAGGCGTCCGGCGCAGGGCGCGGGCGCGGTTTTGAGGGAGGCGGGTCATGGTGGTGCGCGTGTCTCCGGTGGCTAGTCGCCGATGGGGCGGTCAGAGTTGGACATGCCAAGCGCTGCGAGGCTCTTGCGGATGCGCCGCAGTCCCTCCAGCGCCGACGGGCCGACCGCTTCGGCAACGGAGGTTGCAAGAACGTCGACCACGGTGAGCAGCGCGTAGCGCGACGCGCTCGGTTTGATGACGACACCGTCGCCCGGCACCTTGAAGCCGAGCACGATTTCGGCCCGGCCGGCGAGCGCCGAGCCCGGCTCGGTGATGGCGATGGTGGTGGCGCCGTAGTCGCGCGCAATTTGCGTCGCCTCGACCACGGACGGCGCCGAGCCGGATGAGGACAAGGAGACGGCGACGGTGCCGGGGCCGGCCACCGCGGCCACCATGCGCTGCATCTGCCCGTCAGTATGGGCGGTGACGGGGATGGCGAAGCGGAACAGGCGGTTCTCCAGCTCCACCGCGCCCATGGAAGAGACCCCGCCGGAGCCGAAGGCCACGACCTGTCGCGCCCCTGCGATCGCTTCGGCAGCCTTGGCAATCAGCGTCATGTCGAGTGTGGCCGCGGTGCGCTGGATGGCGCCGATCGCACCATCGCGCACACTGGTGATGATGCTTTCGTCGTAGGGGCTGCGGTGGATCGGTCCCGGAAACATGGAAAAGCCGCCGATGGCGACGATCTGGGCCAGCCGCAGCTTGAAGTCGCGCAGGCCCTCGCAGTCGAGCGCGCGGCAGAACCGCGTGACCGTGGGTTCGGACACATCGGCCCATTGCGCAAGCGCCCGGATGGGCGCGGCCGAGGCGGTCTCCGCACTGTCGAGCACAATGGCGGCGAGGCGCTTTTCCGCGGGGCTTCCCCCGGCGGCCAGGCTGCGCAGCCTGGCGACCATGTCGATCGTGCGCGTTCCGTCCACCTGTCCGGCATTCCCTCTGTCTTGCGTCGATCACCCGGTGTTCGCAGGTGTCGTCTTCATGGGCGCTCAGCCCGCCCTGCACCCGGTTTCAGAGGAAAAGCGTGACGGGCTTAATGTTATTTTGCAACATGATTTACTCAGCAGAATACGTAAAATACTTGATCATAATGCCAAAAAAAGCGTCACATGAAGGAAAATTACATCTTCCTGCTTGCGGGCCGTGGCGCGTTCTCTTTAGTCTTGCCTCCACCAGTCAGGCGGCCGCGGCCGGCCCTGCGGGCGGTGCATTGCGCCGGCCGGGCGGGGGCGGCGGGTGCGCCCGATCCACAGCCAACCCGAGGAGCCTTCACTCGTGGCGAAAGAATGTTTCGGCAGCGCCGCCGTCCCCCTGTCTCCTGCCGTGCGCGCCGGTGATTTCATCTACATTTCCGGCCAGGTCCCCGTCGGGTCCGATGGCGAGATCGTTGCCGGCGGCGTCGGCGCACAGACCCGCCAGTGCCTCAAGAACATCGAGGCCGCGCTCAAGCTTGCCGGCGCGGAAATGGCCGACGTCGTCAAGACAACCGTGCTCCTCGAGGATGCGCGCGACTTCGGCGGGTTCAACAAGGCCTACGCCGAGTTCTTCCCGTCCGAGCCGCCGGCGCGCACCACGTCCGAGGCGCGCCTGATGATCGACATCAAGGTCGAGATCGACGCCATCGCCTACCGGCCGCGCTGACCCGCGAGGCTTCCCCTCCCCACCGCCAGAGCCCGTCTGAGTGCGGCCCTGGCGGCACTGCCGAAGACAGCGCCCGACCACCGGCGCAACAGGACAATACCCATGGGCCTCGACCTCATCCTCAAAGGCGGGCGGGTGATCGACCCGTCGCAAGGCATCGACAGGACTGCTGATGTCGCGTTCTCCGGCGGCGCGGTCGTCGACATCGGCGATGCACTTGACCCCGGCGATGCCGAGGTGCGCGACGTGTCGGGCAAGATCGTCACCCCCGGCATCATCGACCTGCACACCCACGTCTACTGGGGCGGCACCTCGCTCGGCGTCGACCCGGAAATGTTTGCCCGCGACAGCGCTGTGACGACGATGATCGACACCGGCAGCGCCGGGCCCGGCAACTTCGCCGGCTTCCGCAAGCACGTGATCGAACCGTCCGAGCCGCGGATTCTCGCCTACCTCCACGTCTCGTTCGCGGGCATCTACGGCTTCGATACGGGCATCATGGTCGGTGAAAGCCACGACTTCCGCCTGATGGCCGCGAAGGAATGCGCCAAGGTGATCGAGGCGAACCGCGACCTCATCGTCGGCGTGAAGGTGCGCATCGGGCGCCACGCCTCCGGTCCCACCGGCATTGATCCGCTGGTGGTCGCGCTCGACGTTGCGGGCGAAATGGGCGTGCCGGTGATGTGCCATATCGACGAGCCGCCGCCCTCCTACGAGGCGGTCGTTGCGATGCTGCGCGAGGGCGACGTTCTCACCCACTGCTTCCGCCCGTTCCCCAACTCCCCGGTTGGCGGCGATGGCAACGTCAAGCCGGAGATCCTCAAGGCGCGCGACCGCGGCGTCTACTTCGACATCGGCCACGGCATGGGCTCGTTCTCGTGGAAGACTGCGCGGGCGATGATGGCGGCCGGCTTCCCGCCCGACACCATCTCGTCCGACGTTCATGCCTTCTGCATCAATGGGCCGGCCTACGACCAGCTCGTCACCATGTCCAAATTCCTCGCCCTCGGCATGCCGCTCGGCGAGGTGATCGACCGGTCGACCGCAGTGCCTGCCAAGGCGTTGCAGCGGCCGGAGCTGGGCACCTTCGGGCCGGGCAATGTGGGCGATGCGTCCATCCTGTCGCTGGAAGACGGCGAATTCCCGATGGAGGACGTGCGCGGCCTCGTCGAGACCGGCACCCAGCGGCTGACTGCAAAGGGCGTCGTCCTTGCCGGGCGCTGGTGGCACGGTGATTGAGGTGCACCGGTGATCTGGGAGCGCCTGACCCGCGACGAGCTGGGCGCGGTGGACCGGCGCGTGCCGCTGGTTGTTTCCATCGCCGCCGTCGAACAGCACGGCCCGCACCTTGCGACCGGAACGGACGCCGTCATCGGCGCGCACTTTCTGGCAGCGCTGGAAGCGGCGCGGCCGGACGGCGTGATCCTGCTGCCGCAGGTGAAGGTCGGCTGCTCGGAGCATCACATGGACCTTGGCGGGACGCTCACCGTCTCGCACGCCACCTTTACCGCCTATGTGACGGATCTTGTGTCGTCCGCGCTGCGTCACGGATTTCGGAACGTGGTGATCCTCAACAGCCACGGCGGCAACCGGGCGGTTGGTGCGATGATTGCCGAAATGCTGGGGCTCGCGCACCCGAAATGCCGGATCGTGTTTGCCACCTGGTGGCAGCTTGCGAACGCGGCGCTGACGCCGCTGGCGGAGGGCGGCCCCGGTGCCACCGGGCACGCGTGCGAGTTCGAGACCTCGCTCGTTCTGGCGGCCGCGCCGGACGATGTTCGGGCAGACCTGATCCCACCGCGGGGCGGCGCGCCCGTGTTCGGCTGGGCCAGCGGTGACCTGTTGAGCGGTCAGGCTGCAACTTTGGTGCGCACCATGGCCGAGCAGACCGGCGGGACCGGCGTTCTGGGGGCCCCGGAGCTCGCCAGCGCGCAGAAGGGCGCGGAAATCACCGCTGCCGTCACGAGTCGACTTGTTGAAGTGGTTGACGATCTTCGCGTTTCGGGGTGAGTTGGCAATAATCAAGCCGTTTGATTTGTCGGAGGGCGTGTAAAATATTGGCGCAACTGCACGCAGGATGCGCATTGGCCGGTTTGATTTTCGCCGCAATTGTCGATAATATTGCGAAATTGCAATTTATTTCTGCCGCTGAGCTTCGATTCTGGATCAGGGGCGGCGGATGATCGTAAGGAGAACACGATGTATTGGAGCGGGTACACGACACGTCTACGCGGCGCAACGGCTGCAGCTGCGCTTGCCGCCGGCCTTGCGGTCCCGGCCGCAGCCACCGCGCAAGAGTTCACGATGGCGATTGCGCACCTCGTCCCCGAGGATATGAACAACGAGATCCAGCCCGCGCTCGTCCACTTCAAGAGCCTCGTGGAATCGAAGACTAAGGGTGAGGTCGAGGTCGAGATCTTCGGTGCCGGGCAGCTGGGGTCCGAGGTGGAGACAGGCAAGCAGGCGCAGGACGGCGTGCTGTTGCAGTCGACGATCATCTCGTCCGGCGCAATGAGCTCGTTTTTCCCGGAATATCAGGTCATCACCGCGCCCTTCCTGTTCCCCAACTACGAAGTTGCCCACGCCTTCTTTGACGGCGCATGGTTCGCGAACTTCATGAAGGGCAGCATCGAGGAATCCGGCCTGCGCTTTCTCGGCACGTTCGATGATGGCGGCGGCTTCGTCGCCTTCACCAACAACGGCAAGCTCATCAAGGAAACCGCAGATCTTGCCGGCATGAAGATCCGCGTCGAGGAAAACCCCGCCCACGTCGCGACCATGAAGGCGCTCGGCGCATCCGCGACGCCGCTTCCCTGGGGCGAGGTCATCACCGCGCTGTCGACCGGGCTTGCCGACGGCCAGTTCAACGCGCCCGGCGTTTCGAAGAACTTCAGCCTGTGGGAAGTGAACGACTACACGACGCTGTCGGGCCACGTGTACAACTCACAGTCTTGGCTGGTGTCCGACAAGTGGTTCCAGTCGCTCCCCGAGGAGTACAAGGAAGCCGTCGTGACCTCCGCGCGCGAGGCGATCGCCCTGGCGCATGGCATCTCCGCGCTGGCGGCAATCAAGGGCTGGCAGATCTCCTGCGAGGAATTCAAGGAATGCTACGTCCTGCCGGACGCCGAGCGTGCCAAGATGGCAGAGGTCGCCCGACCCGCATGGCGCGAATGGATCGTCAACGATTTCGGCCTCGACGAAGCGCTGGTGGATGAAATGCTCGCCACCGTCGAACAGCTGAAGACCGACGTGACCGCCACCGACATGGAACGCTACGGCGGCTGAGCCGCACTTTGGGTCGGCGCGCGCGCCGGCCCTTTTCCTGCCGCAGCCTGAATGGTCAGGAAGGCCCCTCGATGACATTTTCGCGCAGCCGGCTGTCAGCCGGGCTCAACCAGACCGTCACCGCGCTTTGCGTCCTGTTCGTTCTGGCGATGCTGGGAATTTCGTTCTCCGGCTTCTTTTACATGGTCCTCACCGGGGACGCGCTGTCGTGGACCTACTCGTTGGCGCGCCTGTTCATTCCCTGGCTCGGCCTCATGTCCATCACGGTCGCCTTCTGGCACGGCGAGCACATCGCGATGACGGCCATCATCGGCCTCCTGCCGCGTGCGGGTGTCACTTTGCTGCACTGGGTCAACACCGCTCTCGTCGCCCTCTTTTCCGCGCTGCTGGTCTGGTACGGCATCAAGTTCTTTCTTAGCTCCACGGATATCTACATGGTGTCCGACGAGATCCAGATCCCGGCCAGGTGGGTGACGGCGGCGGTGCCGGCCACCGGCCTCGTGCTCTTCGCCCACGTCCTGTGCGGTGCAAAACTCCTCGATGAGGACAGTCCGATGGAAGAAGCCCGCGAGCTTGCCGCCGGCGAGAAGGACAACCGGCCATGACCTCCGCACTCATCGTCTTCGTCGTCCTCCTTCTCATCGGCACGCCCATTGCGATGCTGATGGCGTTCTCCGGCCTCGCCGGCAGTTGGGAGCTGGGCGGAATCCGCTTCATCCAGGTCATTGCCGAGCGGATGTTCTCGGGCGTCTCCGGCTATCTGCTCATGGCGGTGCCCTATTTCATCTTCACCTCGGAGCTGATGAACAAGGCGGGGCTGACGGAGCGGCTGATCGCGTTCAACAACGCGCTTCTGGGCCGCGTTCGCGGCGCTCTCAGCCACGTCAACATTGTCGTCAGCCTGTTCTTTTCCGGCCTGACAGGCGCCGCCATCACCGACACGGTCGCCATCGGCAAGATCCTCATCCCCGCGATGAAGAGAGAGGGCTACACCCCCGCTTATGCCGCCGCGGTGACCGCGTGTTCGTCGATCATCGGGCCAATCATTCCGCCTTCCGTCGTCATGGTTGTCTACGCCGCAATCCTGCAAAATGTTTCGGTGCTGGACCTGTTCGCGGCCGGCATCCTGCCCGGCGTCCTGATGACGGTGTGCCTTCTCGCAGCGTCCATCGTGATGGCGTGGCTCTACAAATTTCCGCGCCACAGCGATTCCAGCCTGCGCGCCGCCGCCCGGGCATTCCTGCCGACGGTGCCCGCGCTGCTGGTCCCGGTCATCATCCTCGGCGGCATTCTCGGCGGGCTGACCACCATCACCGAAGCCTCGGCATTCGCGGCCATGTACACGCTGGTTCTGGGCTTTGTGTTCTATCGCACGCTCACCCTGCGCAAGGTGTGGGACTGCCTCGTCTCAACCGTGCGCTTCTCCGGCGTGGTGTTCTTCCTGCTGGCAACATCAACCGTGCTGGGCTGGTTCGTCACCCGCTCGGGGCTGGCGCGGGACGCGGCCGGCATCATCACCTCGATCACCGACAACTGGGTCCTCCAGATCGGCCTCGTGAATCTCCTCCTGATCGCGCTCGGCACCGTTCTCGACGTGTTGCCCGCACTCGTCGTCGTTGCGCCGGTGCTGGTGCCGGCCATGGTGCAGCTCGGCTTTGATCCGCTGCACTTTGCCATCATCATGATCATCACGCTGAATGTCGCAAACATCACCCCGCCCGTCGGCATGACTCTGATGACCGCATCGCAGATCGCCGGCGTTCCCTACGAGAAGGCGATTGTCGCGGCGCTGCCGTTCTACATCAGCCACATTGCGGTGATTGCAATCGTGTCGCTGTGCCCCGCCTTCGTTCTGTTCATCCCGAGCCTGTTCAACTGACCCGCCGCCAAGACTCCCGGAGACCCCCGCCATGGCGCTCGACGCCCAGACCAATTCCACCATCGTTGCCGAGTTTCGCGATCGCACCCGCCGCTCCGCTGCGCAGGCCGAAGCCGCGCGCGAAGTGTTCCCGTCCGGCATAACCCACGATGCCCGGCACATGCTGCCCTATCCGCTGACTGTCGATCAGGGCCGCGGCAGCCGCAAATGGGACATCGATGGCAACGAGTATGTCGATTATTTCGGCGGTCATGGCGCGCTGCTTTTGGGGCACGGCAATCCGCGCGTGACGGCGGCCATCAAGGAGGCGCTCGACGACGGCACCCAATTTGCCGCCTCCACCACGCGCGAATACCGGTGGGGCAAGGCGGTGATCGACATGGTGCCGTCGGTGGAGCGGGTGCGCTTCACCGCCTCCGGCACGGAGGCGACGCTTCTGGCGCTGCGTCTTGCCCGCGCCTTCACCGGCCGGACCAAGCTTCTGCGCTTTGCGTCATATTTTCATGGCTGGCACGACCACATGACGCACGGCTACACCAGCCACTTCGACGGCACGCCCACTGCCGGCGTCCTCCAGTCCATTGCCGATGACGTGGTGCTCGTCGCGCCGAACGACACCGAGGCGGTTCGCGCGGCGCTGGCCGGCGGCGACGTGGCTGCAATTATCGTGGAGCCGACGGGGGCCTCCTTCGGCCGCGTGCCGATTGCGGACGGCGTGCTCGCCGCGCTGCGCGAGGCGGCGACCGAGACCGGCACCGTCCTCATCTTCGACGAAGTGATTTCCGGCTTCCGCGTTGCCCGCGGCGGAGCGCAGGAAGCCTCCGGCGTAACGCCTGACCTCACCACCATGGCAAAGATCGTCGCAGGAGGCCTGCCCGGCGGCGCGGTCGGTGGGCGCGCCGACATCATGGAGCGGCTCGACTTCGAGGCTGCGGCCGACAAGAGCTTCGAGAAGATCGGCCACCCCGGCACCTTCAACGCCAACCCGGTTTCAGCTGCCGCCGGCATTGCCGCACTCGACATCATCGCCAACGGCGACGCCTGCGATCGCGCCAACGCCTACGCTGCCGAGCTGCGCGAGAAGCTGAACCGTCTGTTTGCCGCCAAAGGGGCGCCGTTTGCCGCCTACGGCACCTATTCGGGCTTCCACATCTTCCTCAACGTGGAAAAGCGCACCATCGACCCGCTGGCATTCGACCCGTTCGCCCTCCCGTGGAAGGAGCTGAAGGCTGCGCCCTCCGCGCTGGTCGACCGGCTGCGCATGGCGATGATCATCAACGGCGTCGACCTGTCCGGCTGGCCCGGCGGCCTTGCCAGCGCCACCCATGATGCTGACGACATGGCGGTGACGATGAAGGCGTTCGAGGCCGCCATCGCGCGCATGAAGGAAGAGCCGGACCTGTGACGCTGGACGAGATCGACACCCCGGCCATCCTGATCGACACGACGATTGCCGAGGCGAACCTTGCCCGCGCGCAGGACTACGCCGATGCAAACGGGATGACGCTGCGCCCCCACATCAAGACCCACAAGCTGCCGATGTGGGCCAAGCGCCAGCTTGCGCTGGGGGCCGTCGGCATCACCTGCCAGAAGGTCGGCGAGGCGGAGGTGATGGCGGACGCCGGCATCGCCGACATCTTCATCCCCTACAACATCCTCGGCGCGCCCAAGCTCAAACGCCTCGCCGCGCTGCACCGGCGGATCGAACTGTCGGTCGCCGCCGACAGCGAAATCACGGTCGAGGGATATGCGGCGCATTTCGCCGATCCGGCGCACCCGCTGAAAATTCTGGTGGAGATCGATACCGGGGCCGGGCGCTGCGGTGTTGTCACGCCGGATGAACTCGTGGCGCTGGCGCGATCCATCGAGACCGCCCCCGGCCTCATCTTCGAAGGGGTGATGACCTATCCGCCGCGGGGCAAGACTGCGGAGGTCAACGCCGCGCTGGGCGATGCGGTGGCGGCGCTGACCGCTGCCGGCCTGCCGCCGCGGCGCGTGTCCAACGGCGGCTCGCCTGATTATTACCACGCCGCTGACGTGACCAACGCGACCGAGCATCGCCCGGGCACCTACATCTACTCGGACCGGATGCAGGTGGCGCTTGGCCACGGCACGCTTGAAGATTGCGCACTCACAGTTCTTGCCACCGTGGTCAGCCATCCGGTGCCGGGCCGGATCGTGCTGGACACCGGCTCCAAGGCGCTGGCCGCCGATCTCGCGCCGGTCCCCGGCCACGGCCACCTGGTGGAATATCCCGACGCCATCGTCACCAGCCTCAGCGAAGAGCACGCGGTGGTGAACGTTTCGGCATGCAGCGCGGTGCCGGAGATCGGCCAGCGGGTGCGCGTGATCCCGAACCACGTCTGCGTGGTGTCGAACCTGTTCGACGCGGTGCACCTCGTCTCCGGCGACCATGTCGAAGCTGTCCCCGTCGCAGCGCGCGGCCGGCTCGGCTGAGCCGCGACTGACAGTGGCCGCAGCGGGCGCGTTGCGGTGCGCCGGCTGCGGTTTTGCCCTGAAAGGTCGGCGCGGCGGGCGCGCGCTGTCACGCGTTCCCGCCGCGCAACGGGCCGGAAAGGTCCGGCCCGTTGCAAGCGCGATCAGGCGCCGATCTTGCCGCCGTTCTTCTTCGTGATCGCCACCACGGACGGACGCACCGGAAGCGCGTCGTTGAAGTCCGGCCAGCGGGTCGAAAGATCCTCGTAGTAGGAGTTGCGGCCGAAGCCCTCCCAGTCTTCGCCGCCATCGCCGGGGTGCTGGACGGCGACGAAGAAGGTGGCAAGGTCCGGTGTCGGCCGCGGACCGCACATCTCGGCGCCGACCGGCACACGGTAGAACAGCTTCGACGTGCCGCGCGCCGCGCCATCGGTATCGACCGCCCAGAGGCCGTCGGTGCGTCCGGTCTTCTTCGGCGAGTTGCCGTCGGTCGACACCCAGAGCCGGCCGTCGCTGTCGACCGCGCAGTTGTCGGGCATCCCGAACCAGCCATTCTCGGTGGTCGCGGTGGAGAATGTGGCGCCCACTTCGGCAATGGACGGGTCGCCGCACTTGAGGAGAATTTCCCAGGTGCCTTTCGTTGCCGCGAAGTCGCCGCCTTCTTCCGAAATCTCGACGATATGGCCGAACGCGTTGTCGACGCGCGGGTTGGCGGCGTTCGGGTCCTGCCGCTTGGTGTTGTTGGTCAGCATCACGTAGACGCGGCCATTGTCTCCGTTCGGCTCGATGTCCTCGGGGCGGTCCATGGGCGTGGCGCCGAGAAGGTCGGCAGCGCGGCGCGTCTCGATCAGAACGTCGGCCTGGCTCGCAAAGCCGTTCTCGCTGTTGAGCGGACCTTCGCCGTGGGCGAGGGGCATCCAGGTCACCGCACCGTCTTCGTCAAAACGGGCAACGTAGAGCGTGCCGTCGTCGAGAAGGTCGAGGTTCGCTGCGCGGTCGTCCGGGTTGTAGCGGCCCGCGGTCACGAACTTGTAGACATAGTCGAAGCGCTCGTCGTCGCCGAGGTAGAAGACAACCTGTCCGCCGGGCGCGAGGATCGATTCGGCGCCTTCATGCTTGAAGCGGCCAAGGGCCGTGCGCTTCTTCGGCGTCGACGTCGGGTCATCGACATCGACTTCCACCACCCAGCCGAAGCGGTTGGGCTCGTTGGGTTCCTTCGAAACGTCGAAGCGGTCGTAAAAATTGCCCCATTCGTAGCTGCCCTGCGGCACGCCGTAGCGCTCATAATTGGCGGCCTCGGGATGGCCTTCCGGCAGTTCGCCGAGGAAGTAGCCGTGGAAATTCTCCTCGGCCATCACGTAGGTGCCCCAGGGCGTGACGCCGCCGGCGCAGTTGTTGAGGGTGCCGATGACGGCGCGGCCGGACGGATCGGCGTTGGTGGCAAGGCGGGCATGACCGGCAGCGGGGCCGCTGAGCGCCATCGGGGTGGCCGAGGTGATACGTCGGTTCTTGGCGCCGTCCAGCACCGGCGTCCAGCGCCCGTCCTTTTTCTCGATCTCGATGATTGTGCCGCCGTGCGCGGCCATCTCGATGTCGACGCGTGCCTGATCGGCCGGTGCGACGGTGAGCTTGTCATCCGCGCCCACGGTGACGATGCCGGGGAACATCAGGTGCTCATTGGTGTATTCGTGGTTCACGACCAGAATGCCGTGGTCGGACGAGCCATCCATCGGGATATAGCCGACGAAGTCGTTGTTGTAGCCGAACTGGCGCTCCTGCGCGGCCCGCGACTGGGCGTTCGGGTCGAACTCGGGCGCGTCGGCAAACACCTTGTCGCCCCAGCGCAGCAGAACGTCGGCGTTGTAGCCCTCGGCAACATGGTGATCGGCGTCGACGCCGGCCGTCACTTCTTCGAAGTTGAATGAGGAGGCTGCCGTTTCCGCGCTTGCCCGGTCGGCGGCAAGGAGTGCCATCGGGCTGACCGTGGCGGTGATTGCCGTCGCCGCGAGGGACCCGCGCAGGAAGCCGCGGCGGGAAAACCGAGCGGCGATGATCTCGCCCATGGTCCGGTTTGCGGTGGAGTTGTGCCCCGGTCCGTCGGCTTCCTCAAGGAGGCTGGTCTTGAATATCTGCGTCATCGGTTTCGCTCTCTGGCATCAGGGCAGCCGCCACCAATCGCCTGCGACACGCGTGGACGTGACCGAGCGGTTGCGGTGGCACACTGCCATTGGAACGATCCCAATCTAGGTGTGATTTTGTAACGTGGTGATGACATCCCGCCGCCCATTATTGCCCCGGCCGCTGACCACCGCCGCGCACGCCAACGCGGGCAGTGCGGTCGATGCCGCCTCTGCGCCAGAACGCTTTTCGAGGGATCTTGCGCCTCTGGACGCAGCGCCGCCCGGCGCGTTCATGCTAATCGGCAACGGTAGAAAAGGCGCCATAGGCCGGGGCCTGCACGCAGACACCGACGACATTCTAGAAATCAGCGCCGCTTGCCGGGTCGCGCTGGCAAGGGGCACGAAATGAGCGACACGCTGTCTGATAAACGGCCCATCGTTGCGGCGCACTGGGGCACGTACCGGGCCGAGATGAAGGATGGCCGCGCCGTCGCGCTCCACCCGTTCGAGGCGGACCCGGACCCGTCCGGCATCGGCGGCGCCATGCTGGAAACGCTCGCCGATCCCACGCGGATCGGTCAACCGATGGTGCGCCGCGGCTGGCTCGCCGGTGAGGCCGACCGCAGCCTGCGCGGCCGCGACGAATTTGTTGCCGTGCCGTGGGACGAAGCGCTGGACCTTGCCGGCGGCGCTCTTTCGGACGCGCGGGCTGCCCACGGCAACGAGGCGATCTATGCCGGCTCCTACGGCTGGGCGAGCGCGGGGCGGTTCCACCATGCGCAGAGCCAGCTGCGCCGGTTCATGGGTCTGTTCGGCGGCTACACAAGCCGGCGCAACAGCTACAGCTTTGCCGCCGCCGAGGTGGTCCTGCCGCACGTTATGGGCTCCATGCACAAGCTGTTGCAGGAGCACACCGGCTGGGACGAGGTCGGCAAGGCGGGCGCGCTGGTGGTGGCGTTCGGCGGCATCGCGCTGCGCAACGCGCAGGTGAACGGCGGCGGCGTCGCCCGCCACACGCAGCGCGGCGACATGGCGGCGGCGCTGGCTGCCGGTGCGCGGATCGTCAACATCAACCCCTCCGCGCTCGACCTTTCACCGGACGTGGCCGAGTGGATGCCGATCCGACCCTGCACCGATACCGCGCTCATGCTCGGCCTTGCCCACACCCTCCTCACCGAAAAACTGTGCGACCACGCCTTCCTCGCCAGCCACTGCGAGGGCTTCGAGCTTTTCGCCCCCTACCTCACCGGCACCGCCGACGGGACGCCGAAGGATGCCGCCTGGGCTGCCGCCATCACCGGCCTCGCACCGGACGCGATCACGGCGCTTGCCCGGCGGATGGCAGCGGGGCCGACGCTGGTCAACTTCAGCTGGTCGCTCACCCGGCAGGAAAACGGCGAGTCCGCGGTGTGGATGGCGGTCGTGCTCGCCGCGATGCTGGGCCGGATCGGCAAGCCCGGTGAGGGGCTGGCGCTGGGCCTCGGCGCGATCAACAGCGTCGGAGCCACGCGCGGGCCACTGCCGGTGGCCGCCTTCCCCGGCGTGCCGAACAAGGTGCAGCGCTTCATCCCCGTCGCCCGCATTGCCGACATGCTGCTCGCTCCCGGCGACACGGTGGATTATGACGGACAGACGCTGACCTATCCGGACATACGCCTCATCTACTGGGCCGGCGGCAACCCGTTCCACCACCATCAGGACCTCAACCGCCTGCGCACCGCATGGCAAAAGGCCGAAACCGTCATCGTGCATGAACCGCACTGGACGCCGCTTGCCCGCTTTGCCGACATCGTGTTCCCGGCAACCCTCTCGGCCGAGCGGGACGACGTCTCCGCCTCCTCGACGGACACGCACCTGTTCGCGACCCGTGCCGTCGCCCGGCCTTTTGGCGAGTCGCGCAGCGACCATGCGATTTTCGCCGGCCTCGCCGAGCGGCTGACGCCCCCCGGCGGCAACGGCACCCTCGCGGACGCATTCACCGAAGGTCGTGATGAGGCCGGCTGGATTGAGGAGATCTACGCGCGCACCGCCGCCGCCATGGCAAAGATCGGCCAGCCCCTGCCTGACTACGAGACATTTCGCACCAGAGGCTTCGTGGCAGCAGCGACCGCGCCGCAACCCTCGTTCGTCGAGCGGTTCAGCGCCGATCCTGCGGCCGCACCGTTGCCGACACCGTCCGGCCGGATCGAGATTTACAGCGCCGCAATCGCATCGTTCGGGCACCCCGGCCTGCCGGGGCATCCGGCGTGGCACGCACCTGCCGAATGGCTGGGCGCGGAAGGGGCAATGGGCCAGCTTCACCTCGTCACCCACCAGCCCGCACGGCGCCTGCACTCCCAGCTCGACCAGAGCGCCTACAGCCGCGCCGGCAAGATTGCGGGGCGGACGCCATGCGTCTTGCACCCTGCCGAGGCGGATCGGCACGGCATAAAAGCTGGCGATCTGGTGGAGGTTTTCAACGCGCGGGGCCGCACCATTGCCGCGGCTGCGCTGGACGAAAACGTGATTGAGGGCGTGCTGCTGATGGCAACCGGCGCCTGGTACGACCCGGACTGGGATGGCGATCCGGCGCTGTGCAAGCACGGCAATCCCAATGTTCTGACGGCCGACACCGGCACCACACCGCTGGCGCAGGGCCCGTCGGCGCTGAGCTGCCTCGTCCGCATTCGCAGATGGGAGGGGCCGGTGCCGCCGGTCACCGCCTTCGTGCCGCCGCGGATCGTGCCGCGGGCCTGGCCCTGATCATGCGATTTGAAGCCCGCTTCGGCGGATGTCTGGAGCCAGATCCATGGCCCGTCGGGCTCGCGGATGGAGCGACGCAAGGATGGGAATAGCGGTGCCACTGGATGCACAGAAAATGCGAAGGTGGAAGCCTTCTTCGCGGAACTCCATGATGAGTGCGAGAGTGCCGATGAGCCCTTTTGATCGCAGAGATGAGAGACCCCATGCCTGATCCGTTCGAAGCCCCCGCCGGCACGTGCGTCGGCCATGTCCACCTCAAGGTGTCCAATCTCGACCGGGCGATTGCCTTTTATCGCGACGTTCTGGGATTCCCGTTGAACCTCAGATGGCGAGACAAGGCGGCATTTCTGGGTGCTGGCGGCTACCACCACCACATCGGCCTGAATGTCTGGGACAGCGAAGGTGCCGCCCCGCCTCCGCCCGGCCGCACCGGGCTTTACCACACCGCCTTCCTCTACCCGGACCGCGCCTCCCTCGTTGCTGTCATCAAGCAGGTAAAGGCCGCCGGCATTCCCTTCGATGGGGCGGCGCACCACGGCGTCAGCACAGCCGTCTACCTGCGTGATCCTGACGATAACGGCGTGGAGCTTTACGTGGACATGCCGCGCTCCGAGTGGCCGGAAGACGAAGACGGCCACCTCCTGATGCGCAACGAGCGGTTCTCGATCGATGCCTACATCGCCGAGACCGAAGCGATGATCTGACCCGCCGGCGCTGACGATAATTGTGGCTGCGCGGGCCCGACGTTCATTGACGTATGCGATGGGTGCCGACTAACATGTTGCGCAGATCACAGCAGTGGACATACCGTGGCACGACATATTTTTGGACTTTCCGCCGCGATGGTGACGCCTTTTGCCGCCGACGGAACCGTGGATCTGCCGCGGCTCGTGAAGCATGCGCACTGGGCTCTCGCCAACGGCACCGACAGCGTCACCCTTTTCGGAACGACGGGTGAAGGCTTCTCGATCGGATTTCGCGAACGCGCCGCGATGCTGGGCGCGCTCGCCGGCAACGGCATCGATTTCGGACAGAAACTTTACGCCACCGTCGGCGCCAGCGTGGTGGCCGATGCGGTTGACCAGGCGAGGCTGGCACTCGGCATGGGCGCGCGCGGGCTGTTGTTCACGCCGCCCTACTACCTCAAGGCCCTCGACGAGGACGGCCTGTTCGCCTGGTTCTCCAATGCATTCGACGCCATTGGCGGGGACCTGCGCGGGGTCATCCTCTACCACATTCCGGGGCAGACCGCGGTGCCGCTCTCGGTGGCGCTGGTGGACCGGCTGCGCAAGGCGTTTCCGGGCGTCATCGCCGGCATCAAGGACTCCTCCGGCGATTGGGACACGGCAAACGCCTACCTCGATGCCCACGGCGATCTCGCGATCCTCGTTGGCGACGAGCGGCTGTTGCCGCGGGCAATGGCGCGCGGTGCACAAGGCTCCATCTGCGGTCTCGCCAACATCGAGCCGGCCCTCCTGCGCAGCGTCATCCACGACGGTGCGGACGATCCGCGGCTGAAGGCAGCGGTCGACCTCATCGTCAGCCACCCGGTGATGCCGGCGGTGAAGGCAATGGTTGCGCATCGCCATGGCGACAGTGGCTACGCCCGCACCCGCCCCCCGCTGGTGGACCTTGCGCCCGAACAGGCAAAAAGCCTCATCGCGCGGTTCGACGACATTGTCGCAAAGGAACCAGTCGGATGACGACGCGCCTGAAGCGGCCCGGACGCGACGTCGCGCCGGTGAAGCTCCGGGAACAGGCCTATGAAGGCTACACACGCAGCCTCCTCAGCCGGGAGATTGCGCCAGGGCAGTTCGTCACCCAGCGCGAGCTGGTGAACATCACCGGCTTTCCCCTCGGCGCCATCCGCGAACTGGTGCCACGGCTGGAAGCGGAAGGGCTGATCCGCACCGTGCCCCACCGCGGCATGCAAGTCCCGCAGGTGGACCTCAACCTGGTGCGCAACGCCTTCCAGTTCCGCCTCTTCATGGAAGAGGCGGCGGTCCGCCTTTACGCCACCGAGGCCGATCCGGCGGCGGTTGCAGTGCTGCGGGCCAGCCACGAACGCATTCTCGCCCGGCACGAAGCGGGCGAAGAAGAGGGGCTGATGGAAGACGCCGAATTCGTCGACCTCAGCCTCCACGAAGCGATCATCGACCACCTTGGCAACGCCATCGTCAGCAACGCGTACCGGGTCAACTGGATCAAGATCAAGCTGATCCGCCTGTCCGAGACACGGCTTTACGTGCCGATGATTCCGTCGGTGATCGGCGAGCATTTCCGCATCATCGAAGCGATCGAACGGCGCGACCCGGACGCCGCCGCGGAAGCGATGGCAGCGCACGTCGACACTGCCCGCCGCCGCGCCGTGAAGCTGTAGACGACCCCGGCGCGCCCCGCGGGCCGGCCAACAAGAAACAATAAAACGGAGGAAACCTCATGACAGTCAAAACCACACGCCGCACCTTCCTGGCCGGCACCGCCGTCCTCGGCGCCGCGACCCTTGCCGCTCCCGGCATTCTGCGCGCGCAGGAAACCGTGATCCGCTGGGGCGAAATGCTGGCCCCGTCGCACCCCCAAGTGCAGATGATCGACCGGATCGCCGCCGCCGCCAAAGAAGCGTCAGATGGCCGGATCGACGTGCAGAGCTTTCCAAATGGCCAGCTCGGCTCCGGCAAGGACATGATGGACATGGTGGTCTCCGGCGCCCTTGCCATGACCACAGATGGCGCGGCGGCCCTCGGCTCGCTCCTGCCGCCGCTTTCCGTTCTCGAAGCGCCTTATCTGTGGACAGACCCGGCGCAGCTGGCCAAGGTGCCGGGCTCGGACGTGTTCAAGACGCTGAACGACCAGATGGTCTCCCAGCGCGGCATGCGCATGCTCGCCGTCACCTACTACGGCAAGCGCCACGTGACGACCGGCAACAAGGCCGTTCACACGGCCGCCGACATGCAGGGTCTCAAACTGCGGGTGCCGCCGGTCGACACGTTCATTGCCATGGTGGAGGCATGGGGCGGGCAGGCAACGCCCATCAACTTCAACGAGCTTTATCTGGCGCTGAGCCAGGGTGCGGTGGACGGGCAGGAAAACCCGCTGCCGACCATTGCAAGCGCCAAGCTCAACGAGGTGCAGAAATACCTCATCCTCACCGGGCATATCATCACCCCGCGCATCGTGATCGCCAACGAGGCCTGGCTCTCCAGCCTCGACAAGGCGGATCGGGAGATCCTGATGGCCGCCATCGACGAAGCCGTGCCGTGGCAGAACCAGCAGATCCTAGACTCCGAAGCCGCGCTCCAGACCACACTTGCCGACGCCGGGATGACCGTCATCGAGCCGGACGTGGAAAGCTTCCGCAAGCCTGTGCTGGAACAGCTCCCGCCCAAGTTCGAAAGCGTCTGGGGCAAGGGCACCTGGGAAGCGCTCGCCGCCCTTTGATCGCGCGCCGCCGGCCACAGAGCCGGCGGCCTTCTCCCGTTTGGAGTGATGAAATGCTCGCCGGTCTTGCAAGGCTCAGCGACCGTCTTCTGGCGGTGGCGGCCGTGCTGCTCGTTCTCGCCATGCTTGGCGCCGTCTTTCTCGGCGTCGTGTTCCGGTTCCTCAACCAGCCGCTGTCGTGGACCGACGAGCTTGGCCAGTACCTGCTGGTCTGGACAGGGTTCGTCGGGCTGATCATCGCCGGCAACCGCGGCAGCCACATCCGCGTGACGGTGCTCCTCAACCGCCTCAGCGGGCGGGCCCGGCAGGCGGCCGGCATTGCGATCCATCTTGCAGTCGCCGCCTTCGGCGCGGTGCTTCTGTTGCGCAGCCAGGGCCTCATCACCCGCAACCTCGACGTGACGTGGGTGACGCTGCCGCTCTCCGTCGCGCTGGTCTACATCCCCATTCCCATTGCAGGGTTTGCGATCATCGTGCAGTCGCTCGTCGCTATTTTGCGAGACCTCGGTCTGGTGGCACCCGCAGCCGAGACCGCGCCATGACCACGCTGATGTTCGAAATCCTCGCCGCCTGGCTGGTGGCGATCCTGGTCGGCGTGCCGATCTACGCCGCGCTCGGCCTTGCCGCTGTCGCATTCGTGGCGCTTGCCGGCATGCCGCCCGACATCGTGCCGCAAAAGCTTGCCCAGTCGATCAACTCGTTCCCGCTGCTGGCCGCGCCGCTGTTCATCCTGATGGGCAACATCATGAACTCGTCCGGCATCACGGACCGGATCTTCGGTTTCGCGACGGCATGCGTCGGCTGGGTGCGCGGCGGCCTTTGCCACGCGAACATCCTCGCCAGCGTCATCTTCGCCGGCATGTCGGGCTCCGCCGTGGCGGACGCGGGCGGTGTCGGCGCGCTCGAAATCCGCGCGATGAAAAAAGCCGGGTACGACGCCGAAACCGCCGCCGCCATCACTGCGGCGTCGGCGACAATCGGGCCGATCATTCCGCCCTCCCTGCCGATGGTGATCTACGGCGTCAGCGCGGACGTTTCCATCGGCGGGCTGTTCCTCGCCGGCATCGTGCCCGGCCTTCTGATGGCTGGCGCGCTTGCGGCCATGGCAACCGTCGTGGCGCGCCGCAAAGGCATGCCGCGGCATGGTTTCCCCGGCGCGCGCGAATTGTGGACCGCCTACAAGCGGGCGCACTGGGCGCTGATGACGCCGGTGATCCTGTTTGGCGGGATGATGGGCGGGATCATGACGCCGACTGAGGCGGCGGCCGTTGCCACCGTCTATGCGCTGTTTCTGGGCCTCGTCATCTACCGCGAGTTCGACATTCGCCATCTTCCGCGCCTGATCGTGGACACGGTGGAGACCACGGGCATGGTGCTCGCCCTGGTGATGGCGGCGGCGGCGCTGGCGTGGTGCCTTTCCATCGCGCGTGTGCCGCAGACGCTTGCGCCCTTCATCGTGGACAATATCGGCAACCCGCTCCTCTTCCTCCTCGCGGTCAACGTCCTGTTGCTGCTGGTCGGCTGCTTCATGGAAGCGCTGGCGGCGATGCTGATCCTGATCCCGATCCTCACCCCGGTCGCGGCGCAGCTCGGCATCGACCCGATCCAGTTCGGCGTGATCTTCGTGCTCAACCTCATGGTCGGCACCATCACGCCGCCCGTCGGCGTGGTGCTCTTCATCACCTCGCGCATTGCGAACATCAGCTTCGAGGCAATGTCGCGGGCCATCGTGCCGTGGCTGCTGCCACTGATGGCCGTCCTTGTGGGGCTCTCGCTGTGGCCGAAACTCACCACCTGGCTTCCGCGCGACGTCTTCGGCTTCTGACTGCCGGGATGCTCCTCAACGCGCACGACTTTCGCGCGCGGGCGCGGCGGCGGCTGCCACGCGGCGTGTTCGAGTACATCGACCGCGGCACCGAGGACGAGCGCGCGCTCGGCAACCTCAGAAGCGCGCTCGATGCCATAACGCTGGAGCCGCGCGTTCTGAATGGCCCCGGCATCGTGCCGTTGGCGACGCAATTGTTCGGCCGCAAGGTTGCGGCACCTCTGGTCATTGCGCCGACCGCAATGGCCGGCCTCGTCTGCTATGACGGCGAGGCCAGGCTGGCGCGTGCCGCCGCGAGGGTCGGCGTGCCGTTCTGCGTTGCCACACAATCGATCACGCCGATCGAGACGATCCGCGAGGCGGCGCCGGACGCTGACCTGTGGTTCCAGCTCTACCTGTGGCGCGACCGCGGCCTCGCAAGCGCGCTTCTGGCGCGGGCTGCCGCCTGCGGGTGCCGCACGCTGGTGGTGACGGTGGACAATCAGGTGGCGCCCAACCGCGAATACAACGAACGCAACGGCTTCGGCGTGCCGGTCAGGCCGACGGTGCGCAACGCGCTCGACGTAGCGTGCCATCCGGGCTGGGCGCTCGGTGTGCTGGCGCGTTACATTCTGGCCGGCGGCATGCCGACCTATGCGCACTATCCGCCGGCGTTTCGCAGCGCGATCACGCGCCCGGCGCTGGCCGAAGCGGTTCGCATCGAACCGGCGCTCTCGTTTGCGGACATTGCGTGGATCCGCGAAAACTGGCCGGGCCGGGTGGTGCTGAAGGGCGTCCTCTCCGTCGCGGATGCCAGGCGGTGCATGGACGCCGGCGTGGAGGCCATCGTTGTCTCGGCCCATGGCGGCCGCAATCTCGATGTGGCGCCGACGCCGGCGTCCTGCCTTGCCGGCATCGCCGCGTCCGCCGAAGGGCGGATGAATGTGCTGGCCGACAGTGGCGTGCGCCGCGGCACGGATGTTCTGAAATATCTGGCGCTGGGAGCCGAAGCCGTGATGCTTGGACGGCTGCCGCTCTATGGGCTTGCGGCAGGCGGCGAGGCTGGCGCCGAAGCGGTGCTGCGGATGATCATGCGCGAAATGGAAATCGCGCTCGGCTATCTCGGCGCATCTGCGCTGCGGGACCTGACCATCGCGCCGGATTGACCGGCCACAGGGTCGCCCCGCTCGGTTCGATCCGAGCGAGGCGTTCTTGCGTTAGCTGTTGTTGGCGTTGTCGATGGCGGAAAGCAGCGAGTCGACCATCGCGTCGCCGACATTCTCGCGCACCATCTCCTGGATAGGCACGGTCTTTTCCTTGAACAGCGCGATCTCTTCGTCGGTGAGGTCGATCACTTCCATGTTCGCCTCGATGTCGGCGCGCTGGCCGGCCTGCATGTCGTCCTGCAGCTGCCACTGGAACGCGTCGGCGGTGACCAGCGCATCGTCGACAACCTTCTGCAGATCCTCAGGAAGGCTGTCGTACCATTCCTTGTTGATGAGGTTCACGTTGGCCAGGAGGATGTGGCTGGTGGTTGAGAGATATTTCTGCACCTCGTAGAATTTCTGCGACAGGATGTGGCCGAACGGGTTTTCCTGGCCGTCGACGACGCCCTGCTGCAGCGCGCCATAAAGTTCCGGGAACGCGATGGGCGTCGGCGCGGCGCCGATCGCCTTCCAGATCGCCACCGGATACGGGTTCTCGATCACGCGGATGCGCAGGTTGTTGGACGAAATGTCGTCCGGCGTGCGCACGGGCACCGACGAGGTGGTGAGCTGACGGAAGCCGCCATTGTAGAACCGGCCGAACTTCAGGCCCTTGTCGGCAAGCGCCTCTTCCAGGTCCGCCGTGAAGCTGGACTCGTTGAGGATGCCGCGCAGCACTGCCGTATCGGTCGGGAACACGTACGGGATCTCGAAGACGGCGAACTCGGGCACGAACTGCACGGCGCCGGAGGTGGAAATCGGCACGAACTGCACGTCACCCAGGAGCAGCGATTCCATCAGCTCGCGGTCACCGCCCAGCGCAGCGCCCGGCTGGTGCTGGACCTCGATGCGCCCGTCGCTGTTGGTCTCGATCTCGCTCTTGATCTTCTCGAATGCCTTGTAGAGCGGGTGCGCGGAGTCCGACAGCGTGTGGCCGAGGATCATGGTGTAGTCCGCGGCCATGGCGGGTAGTGCACCGCCCAGCGCGATGGCGCCGGCGAGAGAAGCTTTCAGCAAGAATTTCATTGTTTTCCTCCGTTGGATTTTTTGGCGCGCAGGCCCTGTCAGTTGCCCAGAGACGGCAGCCACAGGGTCAGCGCGGGGATGTAGGTGACGGCGAGCAGGCCGATGAGAAGCAGCGCCAGGGGCACGATGAGACCTTTGCAGATCTCCACCACGCTAAGCCCGGTGATGCCGCTCGCGACGTAGATGTTGACCCCCACCGGCGGCGTCACGAAGCCGATGGCAAGGTTGACCACCATGATCAGCCCGAAATGGACCGGGTCGACGCCATAGGGCGCCAGCACGGGCAGCAGGATCGGCGTCAGCACGATGATGGCCGACAGCGTTTCCATGAACATGCCCACGATGAGCAGGATCGCGTTGATGAGAAGGAGCAGCGTCAGCCGCTCGTCGATCGCGCCGCCCAGAAAGACGCCGATCTGCGCCGGCACCTGCAGCAGCGTGAGAACGCGGCCGAGCGCGGCGCCCGTTCCCGCAATGATGAGGATCGGCGCGATGACCAGCGCCGTCGACACCAGCGTCTCGAAGAAGCCCTTGATGGACATTTCGCGGAACACGACCATCGACACGAATGCGCCGTAGACGACCGCGATGGCGGCCGCTTCCGTCGGGGTGAAGACACCGGCGTAGATCCCGCCCAGCACCATCACCGGCGCGACCAGAGCCCAGAAACTCTGCCGGAACGCTGCGGCGACAGAGACCGCTCCGGCATCGGTGATGATGGTGGCGCGGTTCCGGCGGCCGTAAATGTAGGCGTAGAGCATTAGCAGCGAGCCGATCACCACCGCCGGGATGATGCCGCCGATGAACAGCGCGCTGACCGATGTGCTTGCCGCCATGCCGTAGATGATCATCGGGATCGACGGCGGCACGATGACGCCGAGCGTCCCCGCAGCGGTGACCAGCGAGGTGGAAAAGCGTTCGCCGTAGCCCTTTGTGACCAGAAGCGGGATCGCCATGGAGCCGATGGCTGCGACCGTGGCAGGCGACGAGCCGGAGATGGCGCCGAACATCATGCAGGCCGCCACGCTCGACATGGCAAGTCCGCCATGAAAGCGGCCGAGCAGCGCATCGGCGAAGGAGAACAGGCGCCGCGCGAGGCCGCCTTTGGTCATGATCTCGCCGGCCAGAATGAACAGCGGCACGGCCAGCAGCGGGAAGCTGTCCAGCGCGGTGACGATGGAGCGGATCACCTGGCTCGGCGAGGTCGGCGCACCGAGCCACCCCGGCAGCAAGGCGCCGAAGCCGAGCGAGAACGCCACCGGCACCGAAAGCAGCATCACGCACAAGAAGAGGATGAGAGCAGAAATGGCGTACACGGTTCAGATCGCCTCGCTCTTGTGGGTGGGCCCGGAGCGACCGCTGACGAGCAGCCAGATGGCCTGGACCGCGCGCAGGGCCGCGAGCGAGAAGCCCACGGGCGCGGCCGCGTAGATGGTCCACATCTGGATGTTGAGGCCGGGCGAGCGCTGGCCGATCTTGGCGATGCGCTGCGTCAGCGGGATCGAGTACCAGACGATGATGACGAAGAAGATCAGCGAGCCGGCAAGCGCCAGCAAGGTGAATGCCTTGATGCTCTTCGGGCCGAAGATTGTCGGCAGCAGGTCGACCGAGATGTTCCGCCCCTCGCGCACCGCAAGGCTGACGCCGATGAACGTGCACCAGATCAGGAGGTAACGCGCCAGCTCTTCGGACCACACCAGCGGCGCGCCGACCACATAGCGCGCGAACACCTGCATCGCCAGAATGACGACGAGCGCCAGAAGGATGGCTGCCAGAAGATAGCGCTCAAGATTGGCTTCGATGAACCGCAGCGCTTTCATGAGCGGCTCTCGCCGGTGGCCGGCATGTCGAAGACCTTGCCGGGGTTCATGATGTTGCCGGGGTCGAGCGCGCGCTTGATCGTCCGCATCAGCGCCAGTTCCGGCTCGGACCGGGAATAGGAGAGATAATTCTTCTTGGTGAGGCCGATGCCGTGCTCTGCGGAGACCGAGCCGCCATACTCCCGCACCAGGCCGTAGATGACATCGTAGACTTCGGTGTCCGGCTGCTTCGGCGCGCCGGGGACCCAGGCGATGATGTGCATGTTGCCGTCCGCGATATGGCCGTAGAACATTGCCTGGCAGCCGTCGATCCGCGCCGCGAGCCGGTCGCGGCAGGCCGCGGCATAGGCGTCCATGTCGCCGACCGAGAGCGAGATGTCGAACGACAGGTGCGGCCCCAGCACCTGGATGAATTCGGATGCGGCATCGCGCGAGCCCCAGAAGGCCGCAACGTCGGCGAGGGACTGCGACAGCGCTGCGTCCGTCACGGTGCCGGCCTCGAACTCCGCCTCGATCCAGGACTGAAAGCGCTGGCCGTCGATGTCCTCGTCCGATCCCTGCAACTCGACGAGGACGTGGAACGGGTGATCGCCTTCCAGAGGGTCGCGCACGTTGGGCACCCGCCGCGCGGCAACCTCCCAGTAGTCCGCCCACATCACCTCGAACGCCGAGAGAGACGGCCCCAGCCGCTTGCGCGCGCCTGCAAGGAGCGCAAGGACGCGGCCATAGTCCGCCACGCCGCACACGGCCGCCAGCGTGCTCACCGGCTGCGGGAAGAGCCGCAGCACGAGGCGGGTGACGACGCCGAGCGTGCCCTCCGCGCCAACAAAGATCTGGCGCAGGTCGTACCCGGTGTTGTTCTTCAGCATCTTGTTGAGATTGGTGAGCACCGTGCCGTCCGGCAGCACCACTTCCATGCCGAGCACCAGGTCGCGGGTCATGCCGTAGCGGATGACGCGGTTGCCGCCGGCGTTGGTGGAAACGTTGCCGCCGATGGCGCAGGAGCCGCGGGCGCCAAGGTCGAGCGGAAAGTACAGGCCGCGCTCGGCTGCCGCCTTCTGCACCACCTCAAGCGGCGTTCCGGCGCGCACGGTCATGGTCGACGCGGCTTCGTCGATGTTCTCGACCCCGACGAAGCGCTCCATCGAGAGTGCGACGCACCCGGCCACCGGACGCGCACCGCCGCTGACGCCGGTGAGCCCGCCCTGCGGCACCACCGGCATCCCGGCCTCGCTGCAGATCCGCAAAACATGTGCGACGTCTTCCGTCGAGGTCGGCCGGACGAGGATCGCGGGCGGCTGCGGCGAAAGTGAGCTCCAATCGGCGTTGTTGCGCGCCGGGATTGCGTCGCCGCGCATCACGGCAGTTGTTCCGATCGCCGCCTCAAGCGCCGCGCAAAAATTCTCCAGATCCACCCGACGCCTCCAAACCAAAGGTCAGCCGCCAGGTAGCCCGTCCAGTCAGATAGTGTCAACAGACTAACATGTTACACCTCAACCATGCGGTGCATCGCACATACAACCATTGGTCTGAAGTGCCGTGTTCGGGACCGCATCCGGGCAAATTCCGCGCTGCGCAACGGCCGGTGTTCTTCGGGGTTGGCTCTTTAAGAGCTTCGTGCCGCCAACGAATGCAATTTTGCGCAGAAGCGGCCGAATGCTGGTTGGCCGCCTCACAACGCTCAGGTTCGGTCCTTGCCTGGACTGGCGCACCTCAGCAAAACAGGGCATCGATGGCGGTGAAGACGGTTCAGGTCTTCTCCAGCTCAAATCTGAGCCAGAAAGCATTTGCCTGATCGTCGCTTGCGCAATTGAGCCGAAGTCGCTGACGCGAAAACCGTTGCGTATACATGCCGAGGAGAATGCCATGTCCGGACGGTTTCGCTGGGTTGTAGTTGCGCTTCTGTTCCTTATTACCATCATCAATTACATCGACCGTTCGGCAATCGCATTTGCGATCCACGAAATTGAAGCTGAATTTCAATTAAGCTCGGCTTCGGTCGGTCTGATTCTTGGTGCCTTCGGGATCGGTTATATTCTGACGACTTTGATCGGCGGCATCGTCGCCGATCGCTTTGGCGCCAAGATCACGCTCGGTGTTGTTGCGGTGGTGTGGTCGCTGTCCATGGGGTTCATGGGTTTGGCGACCGGGTTCGTCATGTTGTACGCGGCGCGAATTGCACTGGGCGCAGCCGAAGGGCCGAGCTTTCCGGCTTTGAACAAAGCTGTCCATGGCTGGCTCCCGGCGCAGGAGCGCGGGACCGCACTTGCCGGCGCGCTGGTGGCTGTTCCCCTCGCGCTTGCGGCCGGCGCGCCGATCGTGTCGAGCCTCATTGGATGGCTCGGCTGGCGCGGCATGTTCGTTGTCCTGGGCGTCCTCGTTCTGATCTGGCTCCCGCTCTGGCTCATCCTCTTCAAGGACGATCCCGCGGCCTCCTTGCATGTCTCGCCGAAGGAACGCGACCTGATCGCATCAGCCGGTGCGGAGGGCGCAACGACGGAAACAGCCGAGCGAAAAGGCTGGATGGTTCTCCTCACCACGCCCACGCTGCTTGCCAACTATTTCGCCTACTTCGTATTCGGGTATTTCCTGTTCTTTTTCATGACCTGGCTGCCGTCCTACCTGCGCAAATCCTACGGGCTGGATCTTTCGCAGGTCGGGCTCGTTGCCGTTTTGCCCTGGCTGACGGCGGCCGTCGCGCTCGTGATCGGCGGTCGCATTTCGGACAGGACGCTCGCGCGGACTGGAAACTACCGCCGGTCACGCACCTACCAGATTGCGCTCACACAGGCCGTCGCGGCATTGGCTGTCATTCCGGTCGCGCTGACCGGGGACGTCACCATTGCGGTGGCAGGCATTACCGTCGCGGTCGCGGCCGCACTCGCCCCCAACGCTGCGTTCTACGCCGTGGTGGTGGATGTGGTGCCACGCTACGCCGCGACGGCAATGGGGGTGATGACGGTATGGTTCGCGGCGGCCGGGTTCCTGGCGCCTGTCATTACGGGAGCGCTTCTCCAGTTCACCGGCGACTTTCGATACGCGTTTCTTCTGATGGCGGTTCTGGCGACCCTCTCGGTGCTCGGGCTGCTTGTCTTCCACCGGCCTGACGTTGACCGGAAACGTCTTGCGGGCCTGTGACAGCCTCGGGCCTGCCGCGCACATGCTGGCGAGGTTGCCGCTCAACGGCAATCCAGCCCAAACTTCTTTTGGGCCCGTCATCAGAGCACGGAAATGAAGCGCAATCACCCTCGGGTCACGCCCCGGCGGGGCCATCCGGCGAAAGCGCGAAACCGCCCATCATCTTGACGATGCCGCGATATGCACGATATTAACATCGCATCGCGAAAATCGCGCGGGGAGGGCTTCGATGGTTGACGTCAGATATGCCGATCTCACCGGCAGCGACCTGGAGCGCATCCCGTCCGATGTGGCGGCCAAGCTTGGCCTGCCCAGCGCCGATACCGTCCACGGCGGCACCCGCGTCGGCCTTGCCGTGTTCAAGGGGTCGGGGCGCGAATCCAGCGTCCTTGCCCGCGTCATCACCCGCCTGGCCGATCTTGTGCCGACCACCTTGCGCGAGCGGGACGAAACGCGGCTCGACCGTCTGGTCGATTTTTACGCCGAGGGCGAACCCCGCACCGGGCTCGACGAGGACGTGCTTGCGCAAAACGCCCGCCTGCGCACCGCGTTCCTGGAGGAGGTGCCGACCTTCACTGCGGCCGATATTCGCAAGATTGCCGGCAGCCGCAGCCGCAACCCCAGCGAGCCTGCATCCAGGTGGAAGCGAGAGGGAAAGGTGCTTGCCGTCCCGCTCCACGGCGCCGACCGCTACCCCGCCTTCCAGTTCGATGCTGACGGCCAGCCCCGCCGCCTCATCGCCGAGGTGCTCGCCTTGCTGCCGCAGGAGATGACACCCTGGCAGCGCGCCTTCTGGTTCGCCTCGGCCAACGGCTGGCTGGACGGCGCCTATCCTGCCAACATGCTTGACAATCCGCACCGCGTTCTCGCTGCGGCAAGAGCCCTCGGTGCCCCGGCCGCCGGCTGACCCCTGGTGCTGTCGCCGCCGCCGGTCCCGCTGCCGCGGCCCAATGCGTGCCGCCTTGCAAGCGGCCACCGGCTTCACCGCGTGCATCTGGCCGAGTTCACCGGAACCGCGTTCAACCCCTGCCGCGGCGCCCCCACCCGCTTTGCGCCGATCCTCGACAGGAACGGCGCCTGCGTCCCCTCGCTGTACGCAGGCTCGACCGTCGAGGCGGCCATCTTCGAGACGCTGTTTCACGATATCCCGCCAACCGACCGCCGCAAGACCTATCCGCGCAGCCTGCTTGCCAAGCGGTGCCATAGCGTCATCGTGCTTCGCCGGGACCTCACGCTCGCCGAACTCCGCGCGCCAGACCTCAGGCTGTGGCACGTGGCGCGGACCGACCTTGTCGCATCGTCACCGTCGCAATATGGCGAGACCGCGCGGTGGGCCGAAGCCCTGCACCACGCCCACCCCGATTTTGATGGCATGATCTGGACCTCCAACCAGTGCGATCCGGCCGACGCTGTCGTCTTGTTCGGAGACCGGATCGAAAAGGCCGATCTTGTCCTCGTCGGCACCCAGGCTGGCACCGAACGGGCGTTCGAATCCGAAGTGCAGCGGGCCGCAATGCGAGCCGGCATCACCCTGACGCTGTAACACTCCGGCAATCGTCTGCCGCCATATGCAATTGACACGGACCACAAGGCAGCGCCGGCTCACGCACTGGCCCGGCACTCTTTCATGCTGATGACGACGGTGTCGTTACCGTTCGCAATAAGGGTCTCCACTCTGGAGAACACGAGCCTGCGCAGGCCGTCGACCTTGTGCCATCGCTGGATGGAGGCGACCGGATCAACGGCGGCGAGGACACCGGCGCACCAACGCTGGTGCGCGTGCGTCCCGGCACCTGGCTGACGTTGCCGCAGAGGCGTCAGCGCTCCTCGGTGAGCCAGGTGAGGAGGTTCACCCACAGCGTCTTGTAGCCCTCCCAGTCGCAGAATTCCTTGGACAGCCAGTGTGGCCCGATGTCGGACGTCCACGCGGCGGAGCGGCCCTTGCCGTGCTCGCCGAGGACCAGAAGCGGATGTCCGCCTTCCGATTGCGGCAGCCGTGCAAGGACCGTCGCCCCGTCCTTCGGCTCCACCTCGTTGATGCCGAGGAGCGGCGGCCACGCGCCGGAAAGGCCTTCCAGCACGGGGTGCTCGGCGAGGAGGTCTGGTGTCACGCCCTCGGGAATCTCGATCCGGTCGTCCCACGGCAGGCAGGTGACGGGGAGGGCCTCCTCCACCGGGGTGCGGCGCCACCGGGCGCGCCCGTCGATCCCCTGGAAGGAGAGGTAGCCGCCAATCATCATCAGCCCGCCGCCATCGGCCGTCCAGTCGCGGATCAGCTTCAGCCGGTTGGGCATGGTCCGGCTTTCGAGGAACACCGCCGGCGGCAGGAGAATGGTGTTGGCCCCAATGTCCGAAATGATGATGGCGTCGAACTTCGCCAGACCTTCGCGGTCGAACGGCAGGTCGTTCGCGGCCTCGTGCGCGGGCATGTAGGTGAGGTCGAACGCCGTGCCCTTCAGCGCAGCCACCAGCGGCTCTGCGCCCAGATGGAAGGAGACGGAGCCAAACTGGTCGAAGCCCTTGTAGTGGGTGGAGGAGCTGACCCAGCTCTCGCCGACGAGGAGGACGGACTTTTGTGCCATGACGGGCCTTCAGTTGCGAAATGCGACGTAGTTGCGGCGAATACGCTCCACCGAGAGCCGTGCGGCAGTCGGCAGCGGCCAGTGGTAATAATGCGAGGCCGCCGCCTTCGCCACATCCCCCGCCGTGGAGCGCTTCAAGATCTGATCCATCGATATTATGGTGGCTTGTAACCCGGTTTAGTAAAGCGCTTTATTTGATCCGCAAAGCACGTTTGCGCAGCAAATGCCCCGGCGAACCAGGCCCCGCGCCCAGCCGCTCTGCGGAAGTGGCTGGCCGTTGTCCTGTGCAATATTCGGTCAGCGTCGAAATCGGATAACCTTTTCAAATTTATGGCCGTTGACAGAAATTTCCTGCTCGGATCAGACTGTGTGCAATCGCTTCTCTAATATGACCCATTCATGCAAGTATAGAGGGTTCGAACATGCTTCCTTCCAGACGTCTTGCCTATCACGCTGCCGCGGTTTCTCTGGCGATGGGGCTCGGCGCCGCATCCGCCCATGCTGAAACATTCGCTCTGGTGACGATCAATCAGCAGGCGTTGTTCTTCAACCAGATCAACGATGGCGCGCAGGCAGCGGCCGACGCTGCCGGTGCCGATCTCGTAATTTTTGACGCCAACAATGTTCCCTCCGCGCAGAACACGGCAATCGAAAACTACATCACCCAGAAGGTGGACGGCATCATCCTCGTCGCCATCGACGTGAACGGCGTGAAACCAGCCATCACCGAGGCGAAGGAGGCCGGCATTCCCGTCGTCGCGATCGACGCGCAGATCCCGGACGGCGACAACGTCTCCTTCATCGGCGTCGACAACACCGCAGCCGGCGAGGAGATCGGCAAGTTCTACGCTGACTATGTGGCCTCCGAGATGGACGGCGAGGCAACCGTCGGCGTTGTCGGCGCGCTCAACTCCTTCATCCAGAACCAGCGGCTCGACGGTTTCAAGGCTGCTGCAAAAGCCGGCGACGCCGAGGTGACGTTCCTCGACACCGTCGACGGCCGCAACATTCAGGACGTTGCGCTGGGCGCCGCGGAAAACCTGATGACCGCCAACCCCACCATGAAGACGCTCTACGCCACCGGCGAGCCCGCGCTGATCGGCGCCGTCTCCGCCGTGGAAAGCCAGGGCCGCCAGGACGACATCAAGGTGTTCGGCTGGGACCTGACCGAGCAGGCGGTGAAGGGGATCGACGAAGGCTGGGTGGTTGCCGTCGTCCAGCAGGACCCGGCTGCAGAGGGCAAGGCCGCCGTCGAGGCACTCATGACCCTTTCGGGGGGCGGTTCGGTGGAGCCGATCATCAACATCCCGGTCACCATCGTCACCAAGGACAATGTCGACGACTTCCGCGGCATGTTCCAGTAACCAGCAAGGCACAACCGGCGATGACGAGCCCCGACCGCGTGCGCATGAGCGGCATCGCCAAGCGCTACGGCCCGATCCTGTCGCTCGACGACGTGTCGCTCCGGGTCGCGCCCGGCGAGGTGCTCGGCCTCGTCGGCGACAACGGGGCCGGCAAGTCGACCCTCTCCAAGATCCTGTCCGGCGCAGAAGTGCCGGACAGGGGCACCGTCGAGATCGATGGGGCGCCCGTCCGGTTCGCCTCGCCGATGGATGCGCGGGCGGCGCAGGTGGAGATGGTCTACCAGGACCTCTCGCTGTGCGACACGATCGACGTTGCCGGCAACATCTTCCTCGGCCGCGAGCTGCAACGGCGCGTTGCCGCCTTTCCCTTCCTCGCCAAGCGCGCCATGCACGCCGAGGCCAAGGCGATGCTCGATGCGCTCGGCATCGTCATCCCCGATACGCGGCAGAAGGTGGAGAACCTGTCCGGCGGGCAGCGCCAGTCGGTCGCCATCGCGCGCGCCGTCTCGTTCGACCCCAAGGTCCTCATCATGGACGAGCCGACGGCAGCGCTTGCCGTTGCCGAGGTGGAGGCGGTGCTCGACCTCATCCGCACCGTGTCGGCGCGGGGCGTCAGCGTCATCCTCATCACCCACCGGCTGCAGGACCTCTTCCTGGTGTGCGACCGCATCCAGGTGATGTACGAGGGCCGCAACGTCGCAGAGCGGCGCATTGCAGACACCGACATCGAGGAGGTGGTCAACCTCATCGTCGGCCGGAAGTTCGATGCCCGCTCCGCCCGCCACGACAAGAGCCCCGCAGCATGAGCGACAACGACGCCCTTCACAGCGCAGGCAGCGCCCCGCGTGTGCGCAAGGTGCGGCTGGCGGACCGTCTGCGCGAAGCGGGCGGCACGGCCTCCATTGCGGTGTTCTTCGTCGCCATCGTCATCATCTTCAGCCTGTCGACGGATGTGTTCCTGTCGTCCGCCAACGCGCTCAACGTGCTTAGGCAGGCAGCGCCGCTCCTGATTGTCGCCGCTGCGATGACGTTCGTCATCACCACCGGCGGGATCGACCTTTCGGTCGGCTCCGTGCTCGCGCTCGTGTGCGCGCTGTCGGCCGCCATGCTGCAGGCGGACATCCCCTGGCCGGTCACGATTGTCGCGATGCTTGCGCTCGGCGCCCTCATCGGCGCGGCGCAGGGGTTTCTCATCGCCTACGAGGGTATTCCGGCGTTCATCGTCACGCTTGCGGGTCTCTCGATCTTCCGCGGCCTCGCGCTGCTGATTACAGGCGGCTACTCGATCCCCATTTCGCCGGATACGGCGTTCGTGTTTCTGGGGCGCGGCTGGGCGCTGGGCGTGCCGGTGCCCGCGTGGATCGCGCTTGGCTGCCTGATCGTCGCGTTTCTCATCTATGGCGGGACGCGGTTCGGGCGCTACGTCACCGGCATCGGCGCCAACGCGGAAGCGGTGCGGCGGGCCGGCGTCAATGTCGCGCGGATGCGGCTTTCGGTCTACGCCATCTCCGGCGCTGCGGCGGCGCTGGCCGGCATCATCCTCGCCGGCCGGCTCGGCTCCGGCTCGTCCAACGCGGGGCAGGGCTTCGAGCTTGAGGTGATTGCCGCCGTGGTGCTCGGCGGCACGTCTCTCTTCGGCGGACGCGGGTCGATCCTCGGCACGGTGCTGGGCGCGCTCACGGTGTCGGTGATCGCCAACGGGCTCATCCTCCTCCACATGTCCCCGTTCCTGACCCCGATCGTCACCGGGTGCATCATCCTCATCGCGATCTGGCTTAATTTCCGCCTGTTCCGCACCGCCGGGAGCAAGACATGACCGACATCGGCGTCCACTCCGGCACGGTGATGACCGTGACCGGCCCCGTCCCGGTGGACGCCCTCGGCGTCACCCTGATGCACGAGCACATCCTCCTCGACGGGGACCGCGCATGGCGCCCCACCCCCGGCCTCGACCCGGCGCTGACCGACAGCCCCGTCAGCCTCGAAATCTACGGCGAATTGCGGATGAACCCGTACATGAACCGCGACAACGTCTCGCTGCGCAGCGAGGACGACGCGGTCGCCGAACTTGGCCAGTTCCGCGATCTGGGCGGCCGCACCGTGGTGGACCCGACCAACATCGGCATCGGCCGCAACGGCCCGGCGCTTCGCCGCATTTCCGAAGCGACGGGCCTGAAGATCGTGATGGGCAGCGGTTTTTATCTGGAATTCAGCCACCCCGAATGGTTCGCGGCAATGGACGTGGAGGCGCTTGCCGATCTTATCGTTGCCGATTGCGGCGGCGGCCCCGAGGCGCCCGAGGTCACGGCAGGGCTGATCGGCGAAATCGGCGTGTCCAAGGATTTCACGCCGGCCGAGCGCAAGTCGCTGACGGCGGCGGCGCGGGCGTCTGCGCGCACCGGCGTGCCTTTGATGGTGCACCTGCCGGGCTGGGAGCGGCTGGCCCATCAGGTGCTGGACGTTGCCGAAGGGGAGGGGGTGGACCTGCGCCATCTGGTCCTGTGCCACATGAACCCCAGCCACAGCGACCTCGCTTACCAGACCAGCCTTGCCGATCGCGGCGCCTACCTCGAATACGACATGATCGGCATGGATTATTATTATGCCGACCAGGACGCCCAGTCCCCGTCAGACGAGGAGAATGCACGCGCCATCCGAACGCTGGTGGACGCCGGCCATGCGGACCGGGTGCTCCTGTCGCAGGATATCTTCCTCAAGATGATGCTGAGCCGTTATGGCGGCTTCGGCTACGGCTATATCCTGCGCCACTTCGTGCCGCGCCTGATGCGCCACGGCGTGGACAAGGCGGTGATCGACGCGATGCTGACGGACAATCCGCGCCGGGTGTTCGGCGGCTGAGCGGCATGGCGGTCCACGTCGTCGGCAACATCTGTATCGACTGGCGCTTTGCCCTGCCGCACCTGCCGCGTGCGGGTGAGACCGCCAACGCCGATGCCCTGTCGTTCGACCTTGGCGGCAAGGGCGCGCTCCAGGCGATTGCCACCGCCCGCACCGGCGCGTCCGTCCACCTCTGGGCCGCTGTGGGCGAAGACGCCGAAGCCGCCACCATTCGAAGCCTGCTGGAGGGCGCCGGGCTTTCCGCCGATCGCCTGACCGCCGTGGACGCTGCGACCGACCGCTCGGTCATCCTGGTGGAGGCGGGCGGGGAGAATGCCATTGTGTCCGCCGTGGCGGCGGCGCGCGCGTTCCGTCCCGCGATGGCCGCCTTGCTGATGGTGGCCGAGCCGGGCGACTTTCTTCTGATGCAAAACAACCTCGCGCCGGCGGTGACAGAGGCCGCAATGGCAGCTGCGCGCGCGCGAGGCCTCAAAACGGTGTGGAACCCGAGCCCGGTGAATGCGGGCGCTGCGCGGTTGAACGTGGACCTTGCCATCGTCAACCGCGGCGAAGGCGAGGCGCTGACGGGCGCAACCGACCCCGCCGCAATGCTGCCGGGCCTGTGCGAGCGCGGGGCAGGGGCTGCCATCGTCACCCTCGGGTCCGGCGGTGCGGCCGTGCTGGCGGCGGCGGACAGGGCGCCGGTAATGGTGCCGGTGGCGCCGGTTGCGGCGGTCGACACCAGCGGCGCGGGCGATGTGTTCTGCGGCGTGGTGGTCGGCGCGCTCCATGCCGGGCGTTCCCTCGAAGACGCAGCGCGGATCGCCACCGCCGCAGCGCGCCTGTGTGTGACCCGCCCCGGCACCGCCGCGTCGATCCCGACCGCGGCGGAGATTGCCGCGCTCACCGTCAAGTGACCGCCGCTACCACCCCCGCGTGCCCGGCGCGCCTTTGAAAGGCCCGGCGATGCGCGACGTGATCCAGCCGCCGTAAAAATCGCCTGTCTGCGGCAGGACGGCTTCCTCGCCCACCCACGCCTCGTCGACACGGGAGGCGTAGAACGCAATGTGGCCCGCAATTGCCCGGAAATTTGCCGTGGGGTCGGTGTAGAACCAGCCCGCGCGTTCGGAGTGGCGGCCGTTCACGTCGAGCCCGATATAGGACGCGACGCCCTTGAACTCGCAGAAGGATTGCCCCGGCTCGGCGATGACGAACGCTATCCGGATGTCATCGCGCGGGAGGTAGTAGACCGGCGGGTGGCTCGTCTCCAACACGCGGAAGGCGTGGGCGGTATCGGCAATGGTCTCACCGGCGAAGCGCACGACAACGCGCTCGGTGACAGGCTCCAGCCGCGGTGGCCGGGGGTAGTCCCATACCGATTCCTGTCCGGGGCCAGGCGTTGCGGGATCGGGGTGCCGGATCATCGCAAAACCTCCCACCGGCGCACGGCGCCCTGCAAGCGCGGCCTGATGCCCAGAAACCGGAGATAAACCCATTCGAGAGCGCGCAAGACTGCCGGGTTGCGGGCCGCAAGCCCCAGTGGCCGCAGGAGCGGAATTGCCCGCCACATGGCTGCAAATGCCGCGGCGCCTGACAGCAGCCGGCCGTCCTCCTCGGCGTGAAAGCGGGCCAGCAACGCCGCCCGGTCCACCGGACAGGCCGCGCCCTGATCCGACACGTCGACCATCGCAATCGCGCCGCGACGGTCGAGCCGCCGCATCAGAGCAATTTCCCGCCGGCAAAGCGGGCAACCGCCATCGAACCACACCGTCAGCTTCGTCATGCCACTCGAAATAGCGCACCGAGCGGGGCAGGCGCAGCGACACTTGCGCACGCCAACCGGCTGGGACAACCAGCGGTGCCGGTGCCGGCCAAGATGCGTCCGGCAGGTTGTGGCACGGTCTGTCGGATGTCGCGATGGCGCCGGGAGCCACAGGGCAGAAGAATCAGGCCGGGCTTGGCACCGCGCCGCTTGTGGCAGTGCAGGCCGTGCAACTGTCGCCGAGGATGAGTTCGGGCGAATAGACCACGCGGCGCGCCTCGATCGGGGCCTTGGCGTCGATCCGCTCCATCAGAAAACGCAGCGCCTGGTCGATCATCTCGCCCATTGGATGCTCCGTGCGGGTAAGGCGCGGGCGCAGCCCCGTGACGCCGGGGAGGCTGTCGGTCGACGCGATGGAGATGTCGCGCGGGCAGGTCATCGACAGGTCGTCGAGCGCGCGCATGGCACCGAGCGCCATCAACCCGTTGGCGGCGTAGATCGCGCTGGGGCGATCCTTCTGCCGCAGCATGTCGAGCGCGGCGGAATAGGCGACCTCTTCGCGAAACTCGCCGCTGCGGATGTGCGACGGGTCCGGCTTCAGCCCGCGCTCGGCCATGGCGTCGACCATGCCCTGAAGGCGGCCTGCTGCGGTGGAGAGGTAGAGCGGGCCGGTCATCGAGCCGATCCGGGTGTGGCCAAGGTCGAGGAGATAGTTGGTGACGCGGCGGGCGGCGGCGGCATTGTCGAGCGTTACAAGGTCGAACGGCTGGCCGTGGATGGCGCGGCCGAACAGGACAACCGGCGCGCCGCCAACATCCCGGTTGAGGTTCGCGTAGCGCTCCGGCGCGCCGATGGGGGAGAAGATCACGCCATCGCATGAGAGCGAGCGGATGCGGGCCAGCACGCGGCGCTCGTTGTCCGGCTTCTCATCCGAATTGAAGACGACGAGGTTGTAGCCCCACGCCGCGACCGCCGCCTCTGCGGCGCAGACGACGCGGGCAAAGAACGGGTTCTGCAGGTCCGCCACCACGAGCGCGATCAGCTGGCTGCGGCCACGTTTCAGATTACGGGCTGCGCTGGAGGGGGCGTAGTCGAGCTTGTCGATGGCCGCCAGCACACGCGCCCTGAGGGTCGGGCTCACATAGGCGGTATCATTCAGCACCGCCGAAACGGTCGCCACCGATACCTCCGCCGCCTTGGCGACGTCCTTGATGCTGGCCACCGGCCCCTCCAACGAAACGGTTCGCCAGCTATTTGTGCCGACGCTCCTTCATAAGCACACCATTACTGCGTCAGGACCATATATTTTAGCAACCGCGATCTTGCTTTAATCGCAGAAACGCGCAAATTGGCCGAAACGGTTTGCTGGCGTTCGCCAGCCGCTCGAATAATCAAGGGAGGGGACAACCCCATGAGAATCATCGCCGTTGCGGCCATTGCCGCGACCGTTGCCGCCACCGGCGCACACGCGCAGGATGGCGAAAAGCTCCTCGGCATCGTCTCCATCGCGGCGACCGAGGCCAACAACATGCGCTACATCTCCGGCGCCGAAGCCGCCGCCAAGGAGCTCGGCTGGACCGTGTCCGTGGTGGATGCGGCCGGCAGCGCAGACCAGGCCAACTCCGCGATCCAGAACTTCGTCGGCCGCGGCGCCGATGCGGTGATCGACATGGTGTTCCCTTATTCGTCCATCGGCGCCGGCCTTCGCGCGGCTGCGGATGCGGGCATCCCGGTCGTCACCTGGGGCGGCGGGCTTGGCAGCACGGTCGCCTCCACCAACGGCTCCGGTGCACCCATTGCAGCGCCGGTGATCGAAAAGATGCTGGCAGACCTCGGCGGGACCGGCAGCATTCTGGCGCTCACCTACCGCACCGGCGAAGTCTGCCGCGACCGCGAAACGCTGCTCGACGAACAGCTCGAAAACCACCCGGACATCACCGTCACCAAGAACGAGGTCCGCATTCCGGGCTACTTCGAGGACGGTGCGCAGTACGCGAACGCATGGCTCGCCTCCCACCCTCCGGGCGATGAGAAGCTCGCCATCTGGGGCTGCTGGGACGACCCCGCCATCGGCGCCATCGGATCGCTGCGCCAGCAGGGCCGGACCGACGTGATGGTCTACGGCGTCAACGGCAACGCGCAGGCGCTGGAGAACATCAAGCGCGGCCACATGACCGCAACCGCCTGGGAAGACAGCTACGCCGAGGGCAGCGACATGGTGAAACGCCTCGACGAGATCATCGCAGCGGGCGATTCCTGGGAGCCCAAGGCGGCCGAAGTTCCGGCGGTGCTGGTGACGCAGGACAATATCGACGCGTTCCTGAAAGAGCATCCGGACGCCTACGGGAACTGATCCGATGCAGCGAGACGCAGCGGCTGCGGCCGCCACGAATGAGGGAAGGGGCGCCGGGGAACGGCGCCTTTTCTTGGTCGCGGAGGGGGTCGCCAAGGCTTATGGCGGCGTCCAGGCCCTGAAGGGCGTTTCGCTCGGGGTGCGGGCGGGCGAGGTCCATGGCCTCGTCGGTGCCAACGGGGCCGGCAAGTCCACCCTCATCAAGATTCTGGCCGGTCTCACCGCGGCCGATGCCGGGCGGATCAGTGTGGATGGCAAGGCGGTTTCCATCGACACGCCGCACGACGCGAGCGCGCTGGGGATGAGCTTCATCCACCAGGAACTCGCCTTCATTCCCGAGATGAGCGTGATCGAGAACATCATGCTCGGCATCCCCAAGCCCTCGCGGCTGGGCGTGATCGACTGGCGCGCCATCGAGCGCGACGTCGCGCCGGTTGCCGAACGGGTAGGCCTCAAGGTGCCGCTCCGCGCCAAGGCACGCACGCTGTCCACGGCCGAGGCGTGGCTCGTCAACATCTGCCGCGCGCTGGTGAAGAAGTGCCGCCTTCTGGTGATGGACGAGCCGACGGCCTCCCTCTCCGCGCGCGAGGCGGAGCGCCTTCTGGAAATCGTCGAGGACCTGTCGCGCTCCGGCGTCGCGGTCCTCTACGTCTCCCACCGGCTCGACGAGATCCTGCGCCTTTGCCACACCGTCACCGCCTTTCGCGACGGCGAATCGGTCGCGGCACTCTCCGGCGACGACCTCACCCGCGAAGCGCTGATGGACGCCATTGTCGGCGGCAGCGCCCCGACGATGCCGGCCGAAGCGCGCGTCAACCATGAGCGCGCCACCGTGGCGCTGGACGTCCGCGGCCTTGCGCGCGCACCGATGGTGAAGGGTGTCGACCTCAGGCTCCACGATGGCGAGGTGCTGGGCATCGGCGGCCTGGTCGGCGCCGGCCGGAGCGAGCTGGCGCGCCTCATCTACGGCGTCGACCGGCCGCACGAAGGCGTCATGACCCTGCGCGGCGAGCCTTATGCGCCGGCAAGCCCCACCCAGGCTGTGCGTGCGGGCCTCGGGTTCGTGCCGGAGGAGCGGCGCTCCGAAGGGCTGATCCTCACCAAAAGCGTCGCGTTCAACATGCAGCTCGCCAACCTTGCGAATATCGTGAGGAGTCCCGTGCCGCTGATCGACTATGGCAAGCGGCGCTCGCAGACCGAGGAGATCGTCCGCAGCCTCGCGGTGAAGACGCCGGACATCGAAACCCACGTCGGACGCCTCTCGGGCGGCAACCAGCAGAAGGTGGTCATCGGCCGCTGGCTCCTGCGCCGCCCCGAGGTGCTGATCCTCGACGAACCCACCCGCGGCGTCGATGTCGGCGCCAGAGGCGAAATCCACCGCCTGATCCGCGCCATCGCCGCCGATGGCATGGCCGTCATCGTCATCTCTTCCGAACCGGACGAACTCCCCGACCTTTGCGACCGTGTGCTCGTGATGGTCGAGGGCCGCATCGTGCAGGAACTTTCCGGGGAAGAGATGACCCGCAACGCCATCATCAGCGCCAGCTACGCGTCAGCCACCTGAGGCCTTCATGACCGACCTATCCGTTTCCCGCCGCAGGCTGTCGCCCCGCCAGAAAGCGGGCCTCGCCTTTTTCGCCCGCTACGCGACCATCCTCGGGCTGATCGCGATGATCGCGGCATTCTCGATCCTGTCGCCCCGCGCATTCCCGACGCTCCTCAACTTCACCAACGTCCTCAACCAGGCGTCGCTCGCGATCATCATCGCCAGCGGGCTGACCATGGCGGTGATTGTCGGCGAGCTCGATCTGTCCATCGGCTTTGCGGCAAGCCTCCACGGCATTCTGGTCACCGGGCTCATTGTCGCGAGCGGGCTGCCGATCCCGGTCGCGATCGTCATCGTGCTGGCGGCGGGGGCATTCATCGGCCTCGTCAACGGGCTGGTCGTCACCAAGCTCAAGGTCAACTCCGTCATCGCGACGCTCGGCGTCGGCACCATCCTCACGGGCCTTGCGTTCGCCTACTCGTCCGGCGTGCCGATCGTGTCAGGCGTGCCGGAGGCCTTCCTCGAAATCTCGCTCGGGCGCTGGCTCTGGGGCATTCCCAACAACATCATCATCATGGCGGTGGTCGTCATCGTGCTTTGGGTTGTGGTGGAGCGGACCTCCATCGGGCAGGAGATCCAGGCGGTGGGCGGCAATCCGGCCGCAGCGCGCCTTGCCGGCATCTCGGTCGACCGCATCAAGATCCTGGGCTTCGTCATCTCCGGCATGTGCGCGGCGCTCACCGGCATCCTGCTGGCCTCCCGCCTCGGCTCCGGCACCGCCAGCGCTGCCGACGGCTACCTCCTCACTGCGTTTGCCGCCGTCTTCCTTGGCTCGGCCACCCTGCGCGACGGCGAGTTCCACATTTTGGGCACCGTCATCGGGGCGCTGGTGATCGCGTTCGGCTTCAACGGGCTCAACATCTTTGGTGCGCCGACGTTCTCGCAGTACATGCTGCAGGGCGGCATTCTGATTGTTGCCGTGGGGCTTTCGAGCCTCGGCCGCTCCATCGCCGAACGCTAGGGGACCCGCGATGACCGACACCGTGTGGGACGTCCACGTCCTCGAATATGCCCGCTCCAAGGACCAGCTTGTGGCCGGCATCGTCCACGGCGCCCACGACGGCGGCGTGGTCGACCTCCCCTTCGCCTTCGTGCTGGCCCGCAGCGGCGACCGTGTCGTCCTCATCGACACCGGCTTCCTGAAAGACGGCCCCGGCGGCGAATTCGCCGAAAAGTTCGGCATCCCGTTCTGGGTCTCGCCGGTGCGGATGCTGGCCGAACTGGGGGTCAAGCCGGACGACGTGACCGACATCGTCCTCTCCCACGCCCACTTCGATCACATGGGCGGGATCTCCGCGTTCCCCACCGCACAGCTCCACATCCAGAAGCGGGAATATCTCTCCTGGATGGAGATGCTTGCCCTGCCGCGCCAGTTCGGCGTCCTGACCGAGATCATCAACCCGGCCGACATGCGCAGCGCCTACGACGCCTCCATCGAGCACCGGCTCAACCTCGTCGACGGCGACCGGGATGATTTTTTTCCCGGCCTCTCCCTGCGCTTCGGTCCCGGCCACACGCTGGGCCAGCAATTCGTGGTTCTGAACACCCATCGCGGCGAGATCGTGGTCGCGGGCGACTGCGTCTATTCCAAGCGCAACCTGTGCGGTCACCATGACAGTGGCGTCTACGCCCCGCTCGCCAACGCGGCGGGCAGCACCTGGGACCAGCTGGTCACCATGGACCGGATCAACGACAAGATCGGCGGCGACCTCACCCGCCTCATCATCCTGCACGACAGCGACCGCTGGCCCCACCTCACGCCGGTGGCCGAAGTGGACGGCTTCTCGATCCTGAAGGTCTGAAGCCGTTTGCGCCTCCCTGTCGGGGCGGCGGGTGACGACGTCGCTGCCGGATCTGACCGGCCGCTGAAGATTCGTCTGGCGGCGACTGTCCTTTGGGTGGGTCGATGCATCGCTCGGCGTGGCGTGAGCGATTGGCGTTGCTAGCGCAAGGTCTGACCCCGTGACGGGCATGATCGATGTCGAAGCGCAGCCTCTAGCCGCACAGGCGGTGCGCAGCTCTCTTTCACTCCTGCGTCAGCTGGTCGCGCAAGAATCTTGTAAATGCAACGGATTTGCAATTTTTAGTCTTGATCAACGGTTTTTTCCATTAAAAATAGTATTTCTTGGGCGCATATCGACCTGTTTTGGGGATATGATAGTGGTTCTGCAGAATCTTTTACTCGAACATTGCCTTTGTATCCGTCCAGATCGTGGCTTTCTTCAGCGAAGAAGCATATAATCCGATAAATAAGCTATTTCGTGGATGGTGGAATGTGCAATTTTTACATCCGCCCTGGTTTTACCCTGGTGCCGAAGCAATCGGCGTTTGATCCGAGCAACGGCAAATTCTCGCTGGGCGATCTCGGCTTTGACATTGCGGACGGTCAGTCTTTCGACAGCGGGCTGATTGCGGTTGCCGGCATGCAGGGCACGGTCCCCACTTATACGACAATCTCCGCCAAGGAGCTGCGGCTGGGGGCCGGAAGCGCTCCTCGCCTTCCAGAACGCGGCGGCTCTGGTCGCAGCCTTTCCGCAGCATCAATGGAATGCCATAGAGCCGGGTCCCGATTTCTCACGTTCCACGCTTGAGCTGTTTGCGCTGAAATTCCTCGGGAAAGGCTGGACGGCTGGCACAAATCGCAAGACCAACTACGGCTGGGAGACCGAGCAGTGGACCGGGCCCATCAATCAAACGGTGAGGAAGGTCGTGAAACTCGGCCAAACCCCCGTCCAGCTTGCCGCATCGTTCGACTAATCCGTTGAGCAAAACAATCTGTTCGGCGCTGAGGACGCAATCACCTTCAAGGTGACGCCAACTGTTCCGAATTTCATCCTGAACGCAATCCGCAATCCGCAATCCTCGCGCCGAGCGCTAGGCTGGTATTGAAATGAATAAGATCGTTCTTTCGGTACTTATTACCATCACCGCTTGCGGGGCGAACGCACAGGAGCCGGCGTCACGCACGCTGACCACGAACGTGAACGTTTTCGACGGCGTCAACGACAGCCTCATCGAGAATGCCAGCGTCCTCATCGAAGGCAATCTCATCGCAGCTGTCGCGACCGAGCCGGTCGAGGCCGAGGGCGCCACAATGATCGACGGGGCCGGCCGCACGATGATCCCCGGCCTCATCGATGCGCACTGGCATACGCTTTATTGCTGCAACCCGCAGAGCGTCGTCGTGACGGGTGATATACTGGAAGTCGCGATCCGTGGCGCCAAGGGGGCCGAAGGGACGCTGATGCGCGGCTTCACGAGCGTGCGAGACGTCGGCGGCAACTCCTTCGCCATCAAGCGGATGATCGACGCCGGCGAAATTCCGGGGCCGCGGATCCTCCCATCGGGTCCGCCAGTGACCCAGACGGGCGGTCACTTCGACTACCGGCCCTATCAGGCGGTGCCGACCGATCCGGCGGAGCCCCTGTGGTACTGGTACGCCGTAGGGCTGATGGCGCAGGCCGATGGCGTGCCGGAGGTCATCAAGCGGTCGCGCGAGATCATGCGGATGGGCGCAGGCCAGCTCAAGATTTCAACCGGGGGCGGGGTGTCTTCGACCTACGACCCGCTTGACGTGCGTCAGTACACCTGCGCGGAGATCGAAGCCTTCGTCGAAGTGGCCGACACCTACAACACCTATGTCGCCTCACACATCTTCACCGACGATGCCGCGCGGATCGCGGTCGAGGCCGGCGTGAAATCCATCGAACACGGTTTTCTGATGAGCCGCGAGACGATGGAGCTGATGCGGGACAACGACGTCTGGCTGTCCCTTCAGCCGCTTCTGGACGACGAAGACGGCTTCACGTTCAGCGAGCCCGAGAGCCAGCGCAAATGGATCGAGGTCACGAACGGCACAGACCGGACGTACACGATGGCCAAGGAGGTCGGCGTCAAGGTCGCCTTCGGCACAGACATCCTGTTCGACCCGGCACTGGCGGAGCGGCAGGGCGCATTTCTCGCCAAGCTTCAGCGCTGGTACACGCCGTTCGAAGTGCTGGAGATGGCAACATCGATCAATGCTGAGCTTCTGGCGCTCGCTGGCCCTCGCAACCCCTACCAGGAGGGCAAACTCGGCGTGATCGCCGAAGGCGCCTATGCGGATCTGATTCTGGTCGATGGCAATCCGCTGGAAGACATCGATCTGGTGGCCGATCCGCACGGGACGTTCGATCTCATCATGAAAGACGGGGTGATCTTCAAGAACACAACGGGCGAATAGCAATGTCAGCTGTCGGCCTGAGGAGGCGCGCCGGTGCCAGCCGGATCAGACTTGCGATTGTGACGGTGGTGGCCCTCGGCCGGGAATGAAGGTCAAGTTTCGCTTCGAGGTGAAGGGAGACTGAGGGGACGGACAACGGCTTCACGCGCACCGGCCCTCGCCAAAAGTTGAAAACAGAAGGACAAGAAATGTCGCTCATCTGGGGGCTTTTCCATCGTTGCCCTTGCGGCCCCCCGGAGCGGCACAGGACGATCCGGGCGCTCTGATCAAGGGCGCCCGGATTTTCGACGGGGTCGGTCCCGATCTCATCGAGGGACAAGACGTTCTGATTGCGGACGGCATGATCGATGCCATCGCGCCGGTCGCAAGCGCCACCGCGCCAGCCTGCAGGAGGACCAGCTGGACGAGAACCGCGATGAGCGGCAAGACGGTACTGCGGTCGCGCAGGAGGAGGCGGAGCGAGCGCATCAGCGTTCCGTTAGCATGGCGAATTTGCTGCGGCCCATGTGAACGACGATCGCAAGGACTCGATTACCCTCTTTTCACCGGCCGGCGCTGCGGGCGGGCATTGTCGCCGAAACTGATCAGCCCGGTTGCTTGCATGCTGGCGAATGATGCACCGTTCTGGCGATCCGTTCGATGGAGCCGCCTTTATGAAAATTCTCGGCATTGCCTGCGTCCTATCCGCCGCCATGACCGCCTCACTCGCGGCGACGCACGCCATTGCGCAATCAGATGCGGCCGAGGCGGTCCCCGCAGGCGAAGTGGAGGCTGCCGCTGATGCCATGCGCGCCGCCACCGAAGCGTTTGCCGAAGCGCAGAGCGCTGCGCAGGAGGGCGTCGCGGTGGACGACGCCAGCGAGATGCGCGCCAGAATTACCCGCATCGAGAATGCGTTCGCACAGGTCATCGACACTGCGGAGGTGCTCAACGATCTCGATCCCGCCGAGCAGGAACGGGTTGCGCTCGAGACCGTCGATCTCGTCATCCCGGCTGACGTCGGCGCCGGATCCTATGCCTGTGTCGCCGATCGCGCCGTCGCCATCCGCCACGAGGATGATGGCACACCGGTGAGCGGTGCCGTCCCGCCGCCGGAGACGCGATTTGCTCTCACCATCGCGCCTGCCGATGCGGACGATAATTTCATGAACTGCATGGCCATCACCGGGGCGGACGGCGACGAGATCCAGGATTTCTGCCGTGACACCAGTGCGCGAATTTTCCAGACCAGTTTCGAGGGCAGGGATACGCCGTGGTTCGGCTCGCTCTTCAGCTGGGCGAACCGCATCGAAACCGGCGGAAACGTCAGTTTCATGAACGGCCCCTCGTCGCTCATTTTCTCTTCGGTCAGCGGGGCCTTCCGCTACACGCTCTCCTACTCCGAACCGGTGGACGTTCCGGGCGGCTTCACGTTCGACTACGTTGTGGAGCAGGGTCGGTGCCTCGCCGCAGACTGAAGCGGCGCAGCATGAAAAAGACCGCCAAGTTCGAAAAGTTCGATTTCATCTGCCAGAACGCGTCGGCCCAGGCATAGCTTGAGCGGGCCGCCCTTGATGCGGTGTCATTCTGCCCCGTGCGAGACGGTGGGCGTCAATTCCGCGCCCGGCTTGCGGCCGCTTTGGAAGGGCGCATGATGAATGTCAGGGGTCGGCGCCGCTTCAGGACCGTGTTGGCTCTTCTTGTCGTGCTTGTGCCGCTCGCAACTGCGGCATTGATCTACCTCGCCATTCTCTCGGAGCCGGATCTGCGCTTGCGACTGCCGTTTCCGCCCTTCGGCACCCCGAACGGGGTGATGGCGACAGCGCCGGGCTCGCCCTTCGCCGCGGGGGACGAGATTGTTGCGGTGCGCAAGGACGGGCGTACCCTGATCGACGGGATGGCCATCGTGCGGTTGCGCATCGATTCCGGCAACTACCAGCGGGCGCGTCGCATCGAAACGCGTGAGGCGTAGCGGGAGCTTCGCGCCGCGCTAAGCGCTCCGGAACCCGTGGCGTTCGAGCTCGGTGATGGACGCATGATCGAGTTCGACGCCGGGCGAACGCGCGAACCCGACACGATCTCGGCTCTGTTCTGGCTCGTGATTGCCGACACGCTGGTGATCGCGCTCGTTTGCGCGGTTTGCACATGGACGGCGCGTTCGTTGCTTCTGGGATGCATGTTCGCGCTGCTGGGGATCGCCACCGCGCTCGGCGGACAGGTCCATATCTACATGCGCGAAGCGCAACTTGTTGCACTCGCGCTCGACCCCATGCACGCCAGCCACGCCATCACCTCGCTCGGCGTCGGATCGGTGGCGGCGCTTCTCGTCATCGCGCTGCGCCATCCCGCGCCCCTCGTCTCGGAGCGGACCGCTACTCTGATGCTGGGCGGCACGGGGGTTTTCCTGGCCCTTGGGTGGACGGCCGGGCCGCTCACCGAGCCGCTCGCCAACAATTCGGCCGTCATGGCGGGCGCCGGGCTTGTCGTGGCGGCGGTGGGCGTTCAGATCGCCCGCGCGCGATCAGCCTCTACCGCTCAAGCGTCGCTGACCTGAATCGCGCTCGGCTTCTCGGCCACGGCCGCCGTCCTGGCGGTGGCGTTCGTCTTCCTGCCACGCCTCTTCGGGTTCGAGATCCTGTTCAGTTCGTCGTTCACCTACATCCTGATCCCGTCCATCATCGTCGGTCAGGCGCTTTCGCTGAACGCCGCGCGCCATCTGGCCCTCTCGCAACCCTCGGGACCTTGAGCAGGCTCTCGGCGGTGTGTCCCGCATGCTGGCCGGCAACACGGCCGAGGACTACACCGAGGAGCTTGCAGAAATCCTCGCGACGACCTTCGATGCGATGGGCGTGGTGCCAGTCAATCCCGACGGCGGGCTGCCTCCCGTGCTTGAACGAAGCACCGCAATCGCGATTGCCGAAGAGGACCGGTTCTCGCTGCGAGTGCCCCCTGTGCTCGAAGGCGAGGCGCCGTTTCTGGTGATCGGCAAGGGGCGCGGAAGACATCTTTTCACGTCCGCCGACCGGGTGATCGTGCAGCAGCTGCACGCCATGCCGCTGTGGCAGCAGACGCTGGACGAGGCCCTGCCGGGACGGGCGTCCATCGTCATCGAAACACGGGACGGCGAGGATTTCGATGTCGACCGGACAGCGGTCGCGGCGATGTCGCATGTTCTTTCGGAATACGCGTCCAACGTCACCAGGCACGGCGACCCCGGGCAGGCGCGCATCAGTGTCGAGCCATCCGCTTCGGGGGCGACGTTCCGGTTTCTCAACCCCCTTGCAGGACCGGAGCGGGAGGGTTTTCCGCTTCACTCGTCGGGTCGTGGTCTTCGAGGTTTGCGGGACCGGGTCGAGGAGTTGGGCGGCCGTCTCGATACGGTCGCGGAGGGCGATGCATTCCGCATGGAGGTGCTTTTGCCTGCGAAAACCGCCTAGGGCCCGCGAGACCGGCCGCCTCGCTCAACCGGAGGCGCGGGCGGCCAGCATCCCGAGTTCGGCGCGGGTCGAGATTTCCAGCTTGTGGTAGATGCTGCGCGTGTGGGTGGCGACGGTGTGGTGCGAGATGCCGAAGCGCTGTGCGAGCGCGTTGCGGCTGGCCCCTGCGGTAAGTCCGTCGAAGATTTCGCGCTCCCGCCTGGACAGGCTTTCCAGGGGCGAGAATGGCCGGGTGGCACTGCGTGCTTCGGCCATGTAGGCCAGCATGGCCGTGGCGATGTCAGGCGAGAGCGGCGGAATGCCGGCCTTCAGCCGGTGAAGCTCGTCCGCCAGCTGCTCGGGAAGGTTCTGCTTGAGCAGGTAGCCGTCGATGCCGCGACGCAGGATCTCGCGCACCTTCCGCTGCGAACCCTCGATGCTCAGAATGACGATGCGCCCGTCCGGGTGGTGCTGCCGGATCTCGTCGATAAGCTACGGGCCTTCACCGTCCGGCAGCCCGACATCCAGAAGAACGAGCGGACGGTGGAGTTGCCTCAGTGTCCGGCGGGCGTCCTCCAGCGATCCCGACACCTCCACGCGCCCATCGGGAAAAACCGTGCATGCCGTATCGCGGATGAACTGCGCGACCACCGGTTCGTCCTCGACGATGAGCACGTCCGCGATCGGCGGGTTGTCCGTTGCCTCTCCCTCCATCGAGTGTTCGGCTCCTCCATCGTGCGGCCGGCTCGGCGTATCGGCTTCGAGTTTCCTTGCGGAACAGCATTAGCGGATGCGCAACAGGCAAAGTCCAGCTCCCCCAACCGGGTGATGGCGGTCTGTATCGTCTGCCGAATACCTCTGAGCCGAACACTCGATCGGACCAGACGACATGACCTTACGCGACACGTCTCCACGCCTTGCCATCGCGCTGTGCGCCATTGTGGCGGCGAGTTGCGCCGAGGCGGGCGAGGCCGGGAATGCGGGCGTGATCGAGCGCGGTGCGCTCGCATCGGTGAACGACGTGGCAACGGGCACGCTGGTGATGCAGCTCTTCGCGCCTTCGGACGATGCGGCCGGAACGGGCCTGATGACGATTATCGAAGGAGCGTGCGCGGCCGGGCCGGCTCCACTTTGCCCCCTTACGGGCGAGACGGCCGAAGCGATTTTCGCCGCGGGCGCGGATGGTGCACGCACGGTCGCAGCCACAATCGGCGGGACCGTGTTGCGTCTCGCGCTTGCGCCCAGGGCGGACGAGCCGATCCTCGAAGGCACGCTTTCTGTCGGCGACGCGATGCATCCCGTCACCACCATGTTCGGCCGCTTCGAGATCAGCGCCGGGAGCTTTCGCAGTCAATAGCGCGCCAACAGAGCTTGGGAGGAAGCGGATGATCGACAGGATGATGAGGGCTCTGGCGCGGACTGCGGTTTTTGCCCGCCGAGGCGGCATCGCCCTTGCGCTGACCGTCTGCCTGCCTGCCTTGGCGTTCGCCGAAGGCCATTTCAGCGGCAAGACCATGGTCAGCACGGCAGGGGGCGGTCCCCCGGCGCTGTTGCTCGATCTGTTCGATGATGGTTCGCGCATTTCCGGCTCGGGCATGGCGATGGCGGACTTGCTGATCGACGACGGCAACGGCTTTTTCGTGAGCGGCACGCTGATTGTGGGCGGCGCCAACCTCGATGTGCAGGTGGCCGTGTCCGGGGCCGCACCTGACCGCGCTCCGGACGATGAGATCGCGGCGATGGAATGCGACCGAATGTATCGCGTTCTGGAACGGGTCGAGGACGCGCTGTTGACGCGCGTTGCGGCGAACGACGTGCTGAACGTGCGCGTGGAGCCCTTCGCAGATGCGCGCAAGATCGGCGAGCTGCCGCACGATGCCACCGACATCGTGATACTGCGCGGCTGCCGCCCCTCCATCAAGGCCCTGGCCTGGACCGAGATGAACCGGCGCCAGCGGATGAGAACACTTGGCCGCGGCTGGTGCCATGTTGGCTGGCAAGGCGTCGAGGGTTGGGTTTCGGGCACCTATCTGCGTCCGCACATGCAGTAGCGCAGCAATCCCCCATCCGTGCGATGGCGCATTGGCTTGGGGCTTGGTCAAACGTCCGTCTGTAATCGTTTGACCAGAGGTATTCATGACGAAGCGCTTTCCATCGCGCGCGGTCCGCGCCATCGCTGGCGCTTTCGCGCTTCTGGTTCCGCTCGCTGTCAGCGCCATGCTGGCGCAGGCGCGAGAGCCGGTGGAAAGCATCGCAGGCTTCATCAGTGTCGCCGATCCCGCGCAGGGGCGGTTCGATCTCCTCGACTTCGATACGGGTTCGACCCTTGATCTGACCTCGGGCGAGCTGACGCTGATCCAGGCCGCAGAGGGGGGCCCCGATACCGTGCATGCCACGCTTTGCGATGCGATGGCCGGCGCGATGGAAGGCGTCCTCAAGACCACGCTGGAGAACCGCGCCGAGGCCTCCGGCCGCCTCTATGCCACAGTGCAGGCGGGCGGAAACACCTACACGCTTACCCGCTTCGAGACAGGCGACGGGCCGATCCTAGACTGACGTTGCCCCAGAAGTGTCCCCGCTCATAGCTGGACTCTGTTCGTGTTGTGGTCCCATCGGGACCGGGTTGCAAACTCGTTCGGGGTGAGGCCGCCCAGGCTGGTGTGCGGCCTGTCGTGGTTGTAGTCGGTGCGCCATTCCTCAATGATGCGGCGAGCGCCCGGAAGGCTGCGGAAGAGATGCTCGTTGAGGCACTCATCGCGGAAGCGACCGTTCAGGCTCTCTACGAAGCCGTTCTGCATCGGCTTGCCGGGCGCGATGTAGTGCCAATTGACGCGGCGGTCCTCCTGCCATTCGAGGATGGCATGGGAGGTCAGCTCGGTGCCGTTGTCGCTGACGATCGTGAGCGGCTTGCCGCGACTGACGATCAGGCGGTCGAGTTCCCGTGCCACGCGAGCCCCCGACAGTGATGTGTCGACAACGAGCGTCAGGCACTGGCGGGTGAAGTCGTCGAGCACCACCAGCACACGGAAGCGGCGCCCGTCGCTGAGCTGGTCGGAGACAAAGTCGAGGCTCCAGCGCTGGTTTGGTCCTCGCGGCAAGGTCATTGGCGCCCGCGTTCCGATGGCACGTTTTCGGCCGCCGCGCCGTCGTACACTCAGCCTCTCCTCGCGGTATAGGCGGAACAGCTTCTTGTGGTTCACCTCGATACCCTCGCGCCGCAAAAGGATATGCAGCCGCCGATAGCCGAACCGGCGCCGTTCGTTCGCCAGCGTTTTCAGGCGTTGGCGCACCGTCGCATCGTCCGGCCGCTGCGACCGGTAGCGGTAAGTCCTTGGATGCATCCCGATCAGGGCACAGGCGCGCCGCTGGGAATACCCCTTCTTTTCAATCGCCCAACTCACGAAGCCTCTCCGTGCGCTGGGCGTCAGAAGTTTTTTCCCAGAGCGTCCCGCAGCGTCGCCACATCGAGCATCTGTTCGGCGAGAAGCTTCTTCAGGCGGCCGTTCTCATCTTCCAGCGCCTTCAGCCGCCTGGCTTCAGACACTTCCATTCCGCCGTAGCGCTTGCGCCACGTGTAGAACGTCGCGTCGCTGATCCCGTGCTTGCGGCACAGCTCCGACACACCGATCCCCGCGGCATGCTCCTTCAGGACCGCGATGATCTGCTCTTCGCTGAAGCGGCTCTTCTTCATCTCCGTCTCCTTCTGACGGAGTCCAGTTCAGACCGAGGACATTCCAAGGGGCAACGTCAGTTGTTAAAATCAATCTATCTGCCGATAGACGCCCCAGCATGACTGACGGTCTCATATGCCCGGAGGTAGACCTCCTTGTATTTGACCATTTTTGAGGGATAGCCGTTGCGCACCGATGAGTGGTCGCTTCGGATGCTGCAACGACGGTCGTCCGATCCACCTGCATTTTGCGATATTCAATAAGAAACGGCATCACCTCCGCCTCGTTTCTTTGCCATGTATAGCGCCTGATCTGCGCAGTGCACCAGAGTTTCTGTATTATTGGCATCTCTGGGAATAAGACTAACTCCCGCGCTGGCGCCGATTGTTATGGATTTTTCATTTATTTCAAATGGCAATGACATTGCTTCGACCAGAGATTGCGCGAATGTGAGAGGGTCTGAAGTTGTGCTGTCCATTGATCGAATGATCGTAAATTCATCCCCCCCCATGCGGTAAAGGTCCATTCCCGGCTCAAGGAGCGTCGACAGGCGAGCAACAGCCATCCGTAAAATCTCGTCACCTGTATGATGGCCGTACGTATCATTGACGGGTTTAAACTGATCCAGATCAATTGATATTATGCAGACAGGACATGTCTTGCTCGCGCGGCGCGCAGCAGTTTGAATGTCCTGATTGAAGGATAAGCGGTTCTTGGCTCCGGTAAGAGCATCATGATGGGCAAAGTAGCTTACTCTTGCCTCAGCTCGTTTGCGCTTCGTAATATTTATCAATATCAATATTATCTCATTTTGAACATACCCCCGATATGCCTCGGCTCCGATGGAGGCGAACTTGACAATCGCATATTTCAATTCGTTATTTATGCTCCAGTTTATTTCTATTTCTTTGCTATTGACCGAAAGGGCTTCGGTAAATTCACTGAATGTTCTATATTTTTTTCCATTTGCCGAAATGTCTAACAACTTTGAGTAAATTAGATCTATGTCCGAGAGTTGAAAAATTGTTAAAAACGCTCTATTGTAAAATGTTATTGAGTTTGATTGACTTATTTGGCATATTCCTACTGGCGCGTTATTTGCAAGTATCTCGAAACGTCTGGCTTCGCGGTCAGCCTCATCCCGCAAGCTGTAGTAATCCGTTACATCAATTGCAATTCCAATGTTTGCGCCGCTCTTCGTTCTTGTTTTCGTTACCCGCCGCCAATGATCATTTGGGTACTTCCGATCTGAGGGTTGGCCATCCGCTGCCCTGTGAAGAGACAGGCGCTTTTGAAGTTCTCTCTCGAGATCCTCTTCATTTTCAAAATTCAGCTGCAATGATGTGTGAACAAGGTCGACATAGGCCGCTCCCGGTTTGAATATCTCCGGGGGCACATCAAGTACCTCCCGGTAACGCTCATTGCCCATCACAAGACGATCCCGTGAATCGTAAACGGCTATCGCTGCATTTGTTGTATCCAGCGCTTCCTGAACCAGGCTCAGCCGCGAGCGCATTGCCAAGACGACGACGGTGGCCGCAACGATCGCAATGAACGAAACGCCGAGCAGCGCGACCGAGGCCAAGCCGGGTAATGCCGGGGCGGGGGTCGCATTGACCAATACGATGATGACCACAGCAGCGAGCAAGCCGATCAAGACCAGCGCAACTCGCTCGAGCCACCTGCCATAAAAGCTGTTCATCGCAGTCTTCTTTCCGATTGGCGCGGTTGACTAAGTCGCAACTGTGAAATGCCCACCTTTCGAATTGATCCTGCTGTTGCAATCTGCGAGGCAGCAGGCGGGATCCTGCCAGTCTATGGGATGCACTCTACCTTGCAAATGATCCTATTTGCAGCTCGGAAAATATATCAAAAAGCACTTGTTTCTGAGAGTTTGCGGGGCGGCCTCGGTATTCAGCTGGTGAGCAAAGATTTTGGTGAGTTCAGAATTTTGAGACTATATTCTGTGGTATAAATCTTAAATATCTCGCGCCTGATTAAGTAGCGAAGGAGTTGTAATGCTTGTCCGCTATGCTCTTGGCCCGACTAGATTTAGAAGCCTGCGCTTGCGCTCGATGCGCTCGATGCGCTGAAGGCCGGAGGCTGCGCGTGTGGTGTCGCTTCCACCGACGAGGATCACGACGACCTGATGCACGAGGCAGTCGAATGAAATGACGCGTTGAGCCTCCCAGTCGGCAGCCACTGTCGACAGAAGGTCGTCGCGCGGTGTCTCGAGGCGATCCCCCAACGCGCCCCCAACATACGCGACGAGCTCCGATCCGGCGGCCGCGCTCCACTGGTCGCTGAGCAAGCTTCGCCGTAGAGCTGGCGCGAATGGATCGGCCAAGCGCGACCCTGCCCGGCGCGATGTTCAGGGTTCACGCGCAGCCGCCGCCGTTCCCGAAGTGTGATCCCGGCGGCATTCGTGCCGCGATGTCGCCTCGGCGCGAATGATTAATGCGGGCGGGCGGTCACGCCGTCGTCCTGAGACGGGTCATCGACCAGGAAGGAGGGCAGGGTGAGCGTGAAGCGGGCGCCGCCGCCGGGGGCATCGCCGATCTCCAGCGTTCCCTCATGGGCTTCGGCAAGGCTTTTGGCAATCGCCAGGCCGAGACCCGAGCCGCCGGTGGACCTGTTGCGCGAGGTCTCGAGGCGCACGAACGGCTCCACCAGCATGGCCCGGTCGCGTGGATCGATCCCCGGCCCCTCGTCATCGACCGTCACCGCAAGGCAGCCGGACGCTGGCGCGGTGACCGCCACGTGGGCGGCGTGGCCATACTTGATGGCGTTGTCGATCAGGTTGGCGACGATCCGCCGAATGGCGAGGCGGTCACCCAGAACGGTGAGGTCGGCCGCAGCCGGCGCCACCGTGCACGTCGCGGTAGCGCCGTGGTGCGCGCGATCCGTCACTTCTTCCTCCACGATCTCGGCGAGCACCATGAGCTCCTCGGCAAGCTCGCCCATGCCGGCGCGCGTCGCAACGAGAGCGTCGTCGAGCATCCTCACGATGTCGATCACGTCGCGCACGGCCCGCTCTCGGGTCTCGCTCTCCGGCAATAATTCGAGCCTCAGCCGCAGCTTGGTGGCAAAGGTGCGCACGTCGTGGGAGATGCCGGCCACCATGACCATCCGCGCTGCCAAAAGCGTCGCCAGACGCTCCTGAAGGCGGTTGAACGCGGCCACGAGGGAGCGGATTTCCGGCGCGGACGAGCGCGATTGCGGCAGCGGCGGCGAGCGGCCGGACAGGTCCAGCCGGTCGGCCGCCTCGGCAAGGCGGCGCAGCGGCGCCATCTCGCGGTGCATCACAATGAGCGCCACCACCGCGATGAAGGTGCCGATCAGCCCCGCACCGATCCCGACCGGAAGCTGCGCCCCGTTGAGGAATTCGGACGAGCGCGTGGTGAGGACGAGAATGGTGCCGCCGGACAGGGGGATGCGGTAGATGTGGCCATCGTGCGTTTTCGTCAGGCGCGGGAGGAGGCCGCTGTGCGGCGGGATCGTCTCGCGGTTTGCGGCGCGGCCGTCCGGCAGAGTCAGCGCCTCGATCGGCCCGGCGGCGGGTCTCGCAACCTCCCGCAACTCGACTTTGAGCGAATCCGTTGTCAGCGCGGCGGCAAGCCTCTCGCGCGGTTCCGTCTCGAACAGGGCGACAATCGCCGCGAGGCGCGCCGGCGCCAGCTGTGAGGGATCCTCGGCCGGGAGGTTCGCCTTGTAGTAGACGGCGAGGGCGGCCATCCACACGCCGATCGTCGCCGCAAAGACGATGAGCGCGACACGGCTTGCGACGCTGAAGGTCGGTGTCAGCATAGGGCGGTCCTTTGCGATCCGCACATGTGTGCGGCGCGGGCCGGCTGAGGCGCGGTCGGGCTCAAGGGACGACACGCACCTGGGCGGTGAACAGGTAGCCGCCGTTGCGCACGGTTCCGACGAGCGCCGAGCCGGGGCTTGCGGCATCGAGCTTGCGGCGCAGGCGGGAGACCAGCATGTCCACCGTGCGGTCGAACGGGTCGGCGCCACGGCCCCGGATCTTGTCGAGGATAACGTCGCGGGTCAGCACTCGCCGCGGCGCGAGCACGAAGCAGGCGAGAAGGTCGAACTCGCCGGTCGTGAGGGCGATTTCCTCGCCGTCCCCGCTCTCGTCAGAGGTGGCGAGGCTGCGCGCGTCGATGTCTATGACGAACCGGTCGAACTGGTAGCGCCTTGTCGGCGGGGCGATGCTGTGCTCGTTCGCGCGCCTCAGCCGCGCCTTCACCCGGGCCAGCAGCTCGCGCGGGCCGAACGGCTTCACCACGTAGTCGTCGGCGCCCATCTCCAGGCCGAGAACCCGGTCGATCTCGTCGCTCTTTGCCGTCAGCATCAGGATCGGCACAGGGTGGCGCGCCCGGATGCGCCGGCAGATCGACAGGCCGTCCTCCCCCGGCAGCATCACGTCCAGGATCAGAAGATCGGGCCGCACGCGGGCCATCAAGGCGTCGAGCGCGGCCCCGTCCGGCGCCCATTCGACCGTGTAGCCGTCCGCCCGCAAGAGCCCGGCAACAAGCTCGGCGATCTCCTCGTCGTCCTCGACAACGATAACAGTTGCTGGTCTGTCTGACATTAGCCTTAGATATCATGTGGTTTATCTGATGGGAATTATTCGGTGGCGAACGATACAAACTGTTACACAGCACTACATATTACGACAAAACGATGCCTCATGGGGATTTTAGTGCAACAATAACTCACTATTCTTTATCCTGTCAGCGGCGAGATGGTTCGTCCGAGACTAAAATTCAGGAGTTGCGTAAAATGATCAAGCTTCTCACCGGAACGGCACTCGCAGTCATGGTGATGGCTGGCGCTGCGACCGACGCCGATGCCTTCGAGCGCAAGCGCGTCACCACCGGGACGTACGGCAACCAGTCCACCTTCAATTCCAGTGCCGGCTGCGCAGGCGGCACCTGCTCGCGCAGTGCGACGCGCACCGGCCCTGCCGGCAATGCTGTCGTGCACGGTGGCTCGGTCAACTGCGCCAATGGCGTCTGTAACACGTCACGCTCCACGAAGGGCACGCGCGGTCGCAGCGTCAGCAGCTCCGGCTCGATCACGCGCTGATCCGGGCCCCTCACATCCTTTAAACCACATGGCCGCGCGGCGACGCCCGCGCGGCTGGGAAAATGCCTGTCTGACAGCCCCCCACGGGGCGTGTCGCGACGAAAGGGAGGGCTCATGGCCTTGTCATTCCACCCGCCGGCGGCCGCGTTTCTGCTGGCGATGCTCGCCACTCACCCGGCGTCCGCAGAAACGGCACTGCCGGACATCACCCGCTTCGAAGCGATGCAGCTGAAGAACGCCTGCTCGGCCGACATCGCGCGCTTCTGCGCCAAGGTGAAGCCCGGCGAAGGCCGGATTGCCCGATGCATGCTGCCCCACAAGGCCGAGATTTCCGGGCCCTGCCGGGCCAAGGTGAAGGAGGTGATGGAGAAATGAGCATCACCGTCCGCGAGCCCGGGTGCAGGGCCGCGCCCGTCGCGGACGCATCGTCCCGCATGGCGGCGCACGCGCCCAACGCGCTGGGGCTGATCCCGCCGCGGCCGCCCGCACGGCCGCGGCGGCGGAGCGCGGCGCTCGCGGCGATCGTCGCTATCGCGCTCACCGCGGGGGGCCTCGCGATGCGATTTGCGTTGCCCCATTCCGTGGAGCAGGTGCCTGTCCTGCCACAGACCTTCAGCGCGGAAGTTCTCGCCCCGGCGACCTTGGAGGCAGAGCGCCGTGCCAACATCGCCATGGAGCGGACAGGCCGCATCGCGGCGCTGGGCGCTGCGGAGGGTGACGTCGTGGCAAAGGGCGACGTGATCGCACGGCTTGAAGCAGAAGACCTCGCCGCCGAGCTTGAAGCAGCCGAGGCCACCGAGCAGGCCGCCCAGCTCGGCGTGACGATGGCCGAGGCGGAGAAGGCGCGTGCCGACGCCACCTTGTCGCGTGTCACCGGCGAGGAGGCCCGCAAGCGCACGCTCGTCACGCGCGGTGTCGTTTCCACGGCCGGCCACGAGGTGGCGCGCGCGGCCCTCGACGAGGCCGCGGCGGACCAGACCCGCGCCGAAGCCGCGCTCGCCCGTGCGCGCTCCGATGCCGATGCCGCCGCCGCGCGCACAAGAGTCCGGCGCGCCCAACTGTCCGACACCGTGATCCGCGCCCCGATCGGCGGCGTCCTGGTGGAGCAGCCGGCGAATGTCGGCGACACGCTCAGCCAGGGGGCCCCGATCGCCACCATCGTCGATCCGAAAACGCTCGTGTTCACCGCGATGCTGGATGAGAGCGCCGTGCAGCATGTCGACGTGGGGCAGACGGCCCGGATCGCCCCCGCCGGTTCCGGCGCGCCCATCGCAGCGCGCGTCGTGCGCATCGGCCGGACGGTGGAGGAGGGGACGCGCGAGTTCGCCGTCGACCTTGCGCCCGAACGGGTGCCGGCGCGATGGGCAATGGGTGAGCGCGCCCGCGCCACGGTGTCGACCGGAACGCGAAGCGGCGTGCTTGCCGCCCCCTCCGGCGCACTCGCGCCGCGGGACGGGGTGCAAGGCGTCTGGATCGCCAACCAGGGGCGGCTCAGCTGGCGGCCGGTGACGCTCGGTGACGTGACCGCCGGCGCGGTCGAGATCCGCGAAGGGATTGCGCCCGGCGAAGTGGTCGCCCTCACCGACCGCGCCTTCGAGCGCATGCGCGTGGTGCCTGCCGACGGCCCGGTTGCCGGGAGGGACGGGTGAACCTTGCCCTCAAGGACATTCTTCATGCCCCGGCCCGGTTCGCGCTGACGGTGGCGTGCGTCGCCTTCCTGATCACCGCGGCAAGCGGCATGGTCGGCCTTTATCGCGGCATCGTCGCCGACGCGCTTCTCATCGTAGAGCGAGTCGGGGCGGACCTCTGGATCGTGCAGAAGGACAAGGCCGGTCCGTTCTCGGAGCGCTCGGTGATCCCCGCCAGCCTCGAAAGGCGGGTTGCCGGTCTCGCGGGCGTTTCGAACGCGCGCCGTTTCGTGCAGCTCAGCCAGCAGTTCGCGCATGAGGGTCACCCGCTGCGCGCCGCAATTGTCGGCGTTGACGTTTCGGCCGACGACGGGGACTGGATTGCGCTCTCCCGCGGCCGGATGATCCGCCGGGGCCGCTTCGAGGCGGTCGCCGACCGCTCCGTCGGCCTGTCACTCGGCGACCGGGTCACCATCGCCGGGGAGGATTACGCGATTGTGGGCCTTGCCGAGGGGATGGTGGACCTTGCCGGCGACGGGATGATGTTTCTTGCCATCAACGATGTGCTGGCGATCGCGGGGCACCGGACGGCGGCAGAGATCCGCGCAAGCGGGCACCATGCAGGCAGCGCGGCTTCGAAAGGTGGCGACCCTGAGGTGGCCGCAATCCTCGCCACGCTGGAACCTGGCGCAGACGCCGCCGCGGTGATTGCGGCCATGGAGGCGTGGGGCGACGTTTCGGTGCTGACGCGCGACGACCAGCGCCGTCTGCTCCTCGATCAGCGCCTCTGGCGGCTCAGGGTCCAGATCCTCGCCTTCACCCTGGTGCTTCTGGCGGTCACGACAATTGTCGTCTCGCTCATCGTCTACACGATGACGATGGAGAAGCTTCACACCATCGCCATGCTGAAGCTGATGGGGGCAAGACGGCGCGTCATCGCGGCGATGATCCTGCAGCAGGCCGCGCTGATCGGCGTGATGGGTTTCGCTGCCGGCCTGGCGCTCGCGGCGGCGGTGTTTCCCCACTTCCCGCGCCGTGTGCTGATCGAGCCGATGGATGCGGCCGTCCTCTTCGCGGCGGTCGCGGTCCTCGCGATCACGGCCGGGCTTGTGGGCATTCGCCGGGCAACGCGCGTGCGCGCGCAGGATGTCCTGGCGTGAGGGCGGCCTTGGACGGCATGGCATCGGCGGCCGCGCAGGACCGGGAGGCGCCGGTTCTTTCGGTGCGCGGCGTCGCCAAGGTCTTCGGCAGCGGCGACACGCGGGTCGCAGCCCTCGCTGGCGTCTCGCTTGAGGCGCACGCCGGGGAGCTCGTCGGCGTGGTGGGCGAATCGGGCTCCGGCAAGAGCACGATGCTTCTCATCGCCGGCCTTCTGGAGCCGCCGAGCGAGGGCGAGATCTGGCTCTCGGGCACCAGGGTCTCCACGCCGCAAGCCGATCTCGACGCGCTGCGCGACCTCCGCCGCACCGCGATCGGCTTCGTGTTCCAGAAGGCCAACCTCATCCCGTTCCTGACAGCCGGCGAAAACGTCGCCCTGGCGCTCACCATCGACGACGTGCCGCTCGCCTCCGCTCTCCCCCACGCCGAGACGATGCTGACGCAGCTTGGCCTCGGCCATCGCCTCGGCGCGCGGCCGACCAAGCTGTCGGGCGGCGAGCAGAGCCGTGTCGCGATTGCCCGTGCGCTTGCCACCGACCCTGCGCTGATCCTAGCCGACGAGCCCACCGCCGCGCTGGATTCGGTTCGTGGCCGTCAGGTAATGGAGCTCCTGCGCACAATTGCCGACCATCGCCGCGCAGCGGTCGTAGTCGTGACGCACGACCAGCGTTCGCTGGACCTCTTCGACCGGACTTACGTCTTCAGCGATGGCAAGGTTGTGGAGTGTCACCGGCCCCGCGGCTGAATCCGGCGTTCATGCAAGGCCGGGAAATTCCCTCTGTTACAAACGCTGACAAACCAACATGCGCCATCAATACCATTCGCCACCCAGCGAAATTATCTGTTCTTCTACGAGATTTGTCTCGGAATTCACTTTGTAAAGAAGGGTAGATTCGATGAGTGATCATGGCGGCAATGATGCAACGATGACGATGCTGGAAACGATCTTCGGTACGGGTGCGGCAGAAGAGCTGATCGGAACCTCCCAACCAGACAAGATCTTTGCCTTCGGCGGCGACGACACCGTCTTCGGCGCCGCTGACGACGACCGGATTTTCGGCGGCGGCGGCCAAGACAGCCTGGCGGGCGGCGAAGGTGACGACCGGCTCGTCGGGGGCGGCGGCAACGACAGCGTGGCGGGCGGTGAAGGCGACGACCGCATTGACGGCGGTCGCGGCCACGACAGTCTGGTCGGCGGTGAAGGTGACGACCTCGTGCGGGGCGGCGGCGGCAACGACACCATCTACGGCAACTACGGCGACGACACGCTTCTTGGCGGGGGCGGGGACGACGTCATCTACGGCGAGGAGCTTTATGAAACGCCGAGCTTCGGGCGCGATCTCATCCGCGGGGGCCGGGGCGACGACACCATTTATGGCGGTTCGTTCGAGGATACGATCTATGGCGGCGCGGGTGACGACGTGATCACGGCGGGCAACTTCAACGGCGGCGACTCGCTGGCGAGCCGGTTGAACGGCGGCGGCGGCAACGATCAGATCACCGGCAGTGGCTACGGCGATGTGATCAAGGGCGGCGGCGGCACTGACGTGATCACCTCGGGGGACGGCGAGGACCAGATCATCTTCAAGGTCGGCGGCGGTGCCGACACGATCACCGACTTCAACGCGCTGGACGACACACTCAAGGTGCGCGGCGCCGGCCTCGGTGCGCAGGAGCTCGTGGATCTCGCCGAACAGATCGGCACCGACACCGTGCTCGACTTCGGCGGCGGCGACACGGTCACGCTGGAAAACTTCAACGCCAACCTTCTTTCGGTCGACAATTTCTTCTGACCTTTGCCGTGGCGCCCTGACATGTCGTCGGTCTGAAGCGGACCCCGCCATGTGAGCGCCGCGGCTTCTCCCGCCCCACCGCTGGCTGCTGGCCACCGAGCCCCATGTCCCCTCCCGGAGCACCGAGCGGAGTTATCGAAGCAGCTTAGCGGCAAATTAACGTGCTCTACGCCTCGAGGCGGAAATGATTGCACCCGTCCGGGCCGACCACGAATAATGCGGGTCGCGCCGGCGCACCCGGGCGTACACTGACAGCATCGCCAGGAGGCCCCCGTTCGGACCCAAAATCGCAGGCCGGGTGAGCGGACGCACGAACCGCACATTTTCACGCGCGAGGCGCGATTGCAGCGCGGCTCGGAATGATGGGGCGAGGGGCGCCGCGGGGGAGATGGAGGCGATTGCCGCCACGGTCTCCAGGCAGTGTACGATCCACATCTCGTCAAGTTCTGTTTCGCTTGCGCTGCGCCACTGCGCATGAGCGGAGCCGGCCCAGATCCGTTTTTTGTAAAGCGCGCGGGGGACACGAACGATCGCGCCTTGCGCTGCCATCCGGGCGACCCAGAGTGTGTCCGCGCCGAAGTCGGCGAGCGCCCATGTCGGCACCAGATGGCGCGGTGCTGCCTTACGGCGGAACACGCCGCGCCACGCGATTGCGGGGAAGTGGTGGCGCAGGATGCCCTCCAGCCGCGCGCGCCGGTTGCCAGTTTCGCCGGGTTCGCTCACGATCCGGTCGGCGTTGAGAAAAGACATGTCGCAGAAGGCGAGAACGGCGGCGGAATTGTTGTCCAGCGCCGTCATCAAGGTGTGAAGATAGCCTGGCAGCAGAATGTCGTCATGCGGCAGGATCATCGCCCGCGGCTCCGTTGCGAGACGCAGCGCCGCGTTGGTGTTGCGGACCCAGCCGAAACGGTGCGGCTGGACCACGAGGCGCAGGCGCTCCCCCGCAAGACAATCGCGCGCAATTTCTTCCGTCCGGTCCGGCGGCGCCCCTTCGCTCGGCCCGTCGACAGAGACGACGAATTCGCGCTCGAAATCACCCTCTTGTGCAACGGCCGCACGCAGGGTCTCTTCCAAAAAGGCTTCGGCCCGAAACGCCGGAATACAGATCGAGATGGCAGGCGTTGGGTTCACTCCGGCTCGTTGCTCAGCCTTGCGGTGCACTGGCGGCGGGCCTCACGCCATCACCATTGCGGCAGTCCGCGAGGCAAACAGGGGCGCCATCGTCAGCTTGCCGGTATCGACGCTGAAATAGCCGGGCTCCAGCATCTGCGGGCCGATTTCGAAGCGGTGGTGCAGTTCGGTTTCGCGCTGGTCAACATCGCCCGCGCCCCACGAGGTGATGACGCCCGGTGTCAGGGTGGGTGCTTCGGCACCAGCCAGCACGGCAGTGAGCCCCGGCACGATCGCACCGAGGCGCGTCGCAGCATCTTCGAACAGGCACTCCTCTTCACGCGCGCCCAGCGGTTGGCGCCAGTCATCCGGTGGGGCAATCGCATCGGTCCGGGCGATACAGCCGGAGGGATACCAGGACAGGTAAAGCCGGCCGCCGCCATAATTGACGACGTCACCAAACGCACCGAGCACCAGTGTGGCGCTTTCCACGGCGGGCCGATCGGCCGGCACGCGCACCACCATGCCGACCTTGCGCCGGTGCAGGACCGGCCGCCGGGTCACATGGCCAAGCGTGGCATCCAGCTTCAGGCGTTGATCCCAGGCAGCGTTGACCACCCGGTCGAAGCGGCCGAGCGGACCGTTTGCCGTCATCGGGATCGTGCCGCCCCCCGCCGTCCGCGCAAAACCGGTCACGGTGCAGCCGAACACGGTTTCGATGCGCTCGTCGGCGGCTACGGCGGCACCGATCGCGGCCCGCAGGAAAGCCGGGTCGACGGCGCGCTCCGTGGTTGCGAAGGCCGCCAGCGCCGGCCCGTCTGCGCCACAGGCTGGATCATCAGCAAGGCGCCGGACCGGCTCAAAGCGGGCAGCGCCCCCCAGATAAGACACGCCGGGAGCCGCGAGGCGCTCGGCGATCATCGCGTCGACCTTGCCGTAGAATGCCGCGAGTTCCTGCGGGCTGGACAGCGAGCCGGGCAGAACGCGGTAGACGAACGGGGCGGAGAGGTGCCGCGCGAACGCCTCGGTCCCGACATGACGGCCGACGATGGCGGCGAAGGCGAAGGCCCCATCCAGCATCAGCCTGGCCGTGCGATCGGGCGCGTCGCGGGCGAACACATAACCAAGGTGGATCTTGCCCTCGCCCGCCGCGGAAGCGCCGGCGAAAACCCCCGGACCACGGTCGGCGAGGACGACACGGGCACCCCGCGCCGCAAGTTCCAACGCTGTAAGGCACCCGAGGAGACCCGCCCCGACGATGAAGACCGACCGCCGGTCCCGTTTCCTGCCGCGATCCCCCGCCGCCGGAGCGATGCGCCGGGGCCGGCGATCAACCGGCAACGCGCCACCAGCAATCTCTGCCGGAGGCCTCGACGACGGAGTGTGACGGAGTGAACGGGACAAGTACGCAAATCCGATGATGCACCAGGGTAGTGCACCAGACCTTACAAATAAACCTGCGTAAGACAGGCGCGCGCCAGCGATTGTGTCTGCTTTGCGCTTGACGCCGACGTCCGCGTTTTCTCGCAGAAGCAAGGGTTTTAGAGGTTGGTGCAGACGTCAACTTCGAGAGCATGGTATACAATTCGGCGTCGCAGCTAGATCAGTTCGCGCTCAGTCTGGGTCATAGCCGGCTGCTCGGAAGGAGGCTGGGGCCTAGTCTGGCGTGACGAGGTCGAGGATTTCGCCGATGCGGTCCCACAGGTTGGCAACGGTTCGCTCCGCCGCCTTTCGAAGGAGCGCCTTGATCCTGGCGAAGGTCATCTCGATCGGGTTGAAGTCGGGGCTACAGGGCGGCAGGAACACGAGCCTCGCCCCGGCGCTCTCGACCAGGGCGCGAACCCGGCAGCCCATGTGACTGAGGTGCGCCCCGGAAATTGGACGGTGGCGTAAGCTATTGAAGGGACCTGCTGGTCTTCGATGAGAGGAGATCAGCGAAGACGACACGCAAGCAGCACAATGCGGCGTTCAAGGCGAAGGTGGCGCTCGAGGCCTTGAAGGGTGAAGAGACGGTGGCGGAGCTGGCCGCCCGTTTTGGTGTCCACCCGACGATGATCCATCAATGGAAGAAGCAGCTGCTGGAGGGCGCATCGGATGTGTTCGAACGCGGCCGCAAGGGGCGAGAACCTGCGGCGAGCGATTAGACGGTCCGTGACCTTCCCGCCAAGATCGGCGAGCTGGCGGTGGCCAACGATTTTTTATCGCGAAAGCTCAAACCCCGGGGCGGGATGTGAGGCGGACGATGGTGGAGAAGGACCATCCCGCACTGTCGGTCACGCAGCAGTGCCGGCTCCTGCCGATCCGGCCGTCGACGTTTCACCAATCTCCTGGCGGTGAGACGGCCGAGAACCTGGCGCTGATGCGCCGGATCGACGAGCGGTTTCTGAGAGTCGCCGTTCTATGGAGTGCGGCAGATGACGTGGCACCTGCGGGGCGAGGGTGAGATGGTGAACCCCAAACGGATCCCGCGGCTGATGCGGCTCATGGGTCGGATGCCGATCTACCAGCGGCCGAACACGAGCGCCTCTGCGAAGGCGCACAAGGTCTGGCCGTATCTGCTCCGCGGCGGAACGATCGACCGGCCGGGCGAGGTCTGGTGCGCCGATGTCACCTACATCCCGATGGCGCGCGGCTTCCCCTACCTCGTGGCGATCATGGACTGGGCCAGCCGCAAGGTGCTGGCCTGGCGCCTCAGCAATACGTTGGAGGCGGACCCCTGCGTGGAAGCGCTGGAAGAGGCCCTTGCCCGTTTTGGACCGCCCTCGATCATGAATACGGACCAGGGCAACCAATTTACGTCGTGGGCCTAGACGAGTTGCCATCAGACGGCCGAGGTGAAGATCCCGATGGACGGCGAGGGCCGGTTCCTCGACAACATCTTCATCGAGCGCCTGTGGCGCTCTCTGAAGTACGAATCCGTCTATCTTCACGCCTTGTCCGGCGGCCGCGAAGCCCGCGCTGGCATCGGGCAGTGGATAACGTTTTACAATCAGCGGCGCCCGCATTCGGCCCTTGGCGGACGGACGCCAAGCGCCGCATTCCACGCAACCATCATCAACAAGGGCCGAACCAACCAGCAGATCCCGGCTGTAGCTTAAAATACCGCCCAAACCGTCCAACCGATGGGAAGCACCTCAGACCACCCCCATCGCTGTGTTTCAAAGGGCGCTCTGAGCGCTTTAAAGGTTTGATCTGCAAGTCGGAAGTGGCAAGGCCGCTTTCATCTGTTGGTATCGTGTCGCGCTCTGATGAGCGCGATGGATGAGATATGAGCATATCTACCTACAGACACGCTGGATACCAACAGCATAAAACGGACAACGCCGGACCGGGAACAGGACGAAAGTCAGCGTTTGCTAGGCGTTTTGGCTTGATCTGGACCCTGTCAGACAAGCCAATGGTGCCGGTTGAGGGACTCGAACCCCCGACCTTCGGTTTACAAAACCGCTGCTCTACCAGCTGAGCTAAACCGGCCCTCAGGGACACCCATAATCCGGTCTGCGGCGGGTGAAAAGGGGGCGGTTGCCATCCGGCGGAGGGCAGGCGCAACCCGGGTGGCCGATGGGTAACACCCCGGCGGCTTTGTGCGGGCTGTTGCGGCGGCGGGTGGGTGGCGGCGTTGATGGCGAGGCGGGCAGGCGCTACCCTTGCGAAATTGCTCCGGAGGGACTTATGCGCATTCTCGCTGTCGCACTTCTTGCGGCACTCGCCACGTCGGTCTGGTCCGTGCCGCAGCCGATGGCGGCCGATCTGGCTGGTCCCGCTTCGGCCTACGCCTGCGAATACAGGGCGCCCGGCCACTACGGCGCCTACGACCCATGGTCCCGCAGGGAAGAGCGCACCCCGCGCAAGGGCGTGTGGTATTACACCCAGAACCCGGCGCCTACGGTCAACTTCCTCATCCCGATGCACGGGCGCCTCTGCCTTCGTCCCACACCGTGGACCCCCGCATGGTACGAATATTGTTCGCGTCGCTGGCCGAGCTTCAACCGCAACACCGGCACGATCGAAACGCCGGACGGCCGCCGGATGTGCATGTAGTCATCCCCGTGGCGCCGACAGGGCGCCGCGCTGAGGTGTGAAGCCAGACGGGCGCCCATCCGGGGCGCCTTTTTTGTGGCGACAATCCCGTGAGCCGGTCAGCTCTGCAGCGCCTCGAGGTCGCGGAACAGCTCCAGAGCTTCCGGGTTGGCCAGCGCCTCGCGGTTCTTGATCTCGCGGCCGTGCACAATGTCGCGCACCGCAAGCTCCACGATCTTGCCGGACTTGGTGCGCGGAATATCGGCCACCGCCACCACCTTGGCAGGAACGTGGCGCGGGGTGGCCCCGGTGCGCACCTGCGTGCGGATCGTCTTCACAAGATCGTCGGTCAACGTCGCGCCGTCGGCCAGGCGCACGAAGAGGACCACCCGCACGTCGCCGTCAAAATCCTGGCCGATGGCAAGCGCTTCGATCACCTCGGGGATCTGCTCCACCTGCGCGTAGATTTCCGCCGTGCCGATGCGCACGCCGCCGGGGTTGAGCGTCGCGTCGGACCGGCCGTGGATGATGATCCCGCCATGGGATGTCCACTCGGCAAAGTCGCCGTGGCACCAGATGTTTTCAAACCGGTCGAAATAGGCTGCGCGGTATTTTTTGCCCGCGGGATCGTTCCAGAACATGATCGGCATGGACGGGAACGGCTTGCGGCAGACGAGTTCCCCCTTGCCGCTGGCAAGGTGGGTGCCGTCATCGGCGGCAACGTCGGTCGCCATGCCGAGGCCGGGGCCCTGAATTTCGCCGGCATAGACCGGAAGGGTCGGCACGCCCAGCACGAAGCACGACACGATATCGGTGCCGCCGGAAATCGACGCCAGATGCACGTCGGTCCGGATTGCTTCGTAGACCCAGCGGAAGCTTTCTGCCGCCAGCGGGGAGCCGGTGGAGGCGATCGTGCGCAGCGCCGATAGGTCGTGGCTTTCCTTCGGCTCAACGCCTTCTTTCTTCAGCGCATCCAGATATTTCGCGCTGGTGCCAAAAAAGCTGATGGCCTCGTCCTGCGCGTAATCCCACAGAACGGTGGGGGCGGGCGCAAAGGGGGACCCGTCGTAAAGGATCAGCGTTGCTTCCGACGCCAGCGCGGTGATCAGCCAGTTCCACATCATCCAGCCGCAGGTGGTGAAGTAGAACACGCGGTCGCCGGCCTTGATGTCCGCGTGGTAGCGGTGCTCCTTCATGTGCTGGATGAGAGTGCCGCCAGCGCCGTGCACGATGCACTTCGGCACGCCGGTGGTGCCGGACGAGAACAGAATGAAAAGCGGTGCGTTGAAGGCCACGCGGGTGAAGGCGGGCTCGGTTTCCGCCCGCGCCTCGATCTTTGGATAGAGCACCGCGCCTGCCACTTCGGTGGCCAGCTCCTGTGCGCGCAGATCATCGAGATAAGGCACGATGACCACGGCGGCGGGGGCGAGCACCTGCGCCACCGCGCCGACCTTCGCCGAAATGTCGATGGGCTTGCCGTTGTACCAGTAGCCATCGACCGAAACGAACACGGTGGGCTCAATCTGGCCGAACCGGTCCAGCACGCCGCGCTCGCCGAAATCAGGCGAGCAGGACGAGAACACCGCGCCCAGCGAAGCGGCCGCCATGCAGACCACAATGGTCTCCGGCATGTTGGGCATCATCGCCGCAACGCGGTCGCCGGCGCCGACGCCGGCTTCGGCGAGAAAGGCCTGCATCCTTGCCACGGCGGCACGAAGCGCGCCGCGCGTCATCCGGCGCTCGGTCTTGTCCTCCCCGCGGAAGACGATGGCTTCGGCGTCGGCGTCACCGGCGAGGCAGTTTTCGGCGTAGTTGATCCGCCCCTCGGGAAAAAAGGCAGCGTCCGGCATCCGGGCCGCGTTTTCCAGCACCGTACCGCCCTTGTCGCCGATGATGCCGAGGTCGTCCCACACAATGTCCCAGAATGCGCTCTGTGCCTCGATCGAATAGGCGTGGAGGTCGCGGAAGCTCGTGAGCGGGCGGCCCGCGCGGTCGGAGCAGCGGGCGGCGAGCGCCATCATTGCAGTGGCTTCGGGGTGGGCAGGCTTCCACAGCGCAGTGTCGCTCATCACTTGCTCCTCAGGCATCGATATCCGCCGTCCCGGCGGAACTTCTTACGCCAACTGTAGGAATGGCGCTGGTCCGTGCCTATATCATGGCCTGTGGAGGATGGAATGAGTGAGATGAATACCCGCGCATCGAGCGCCGAACGCGTTTTGGGCGGCACGCCCATGGGCGTGGTCGTGCGCCTTCTGGTGATGTCTTTTGTTGTCGGTGTGATCCTGACGGCGCTGGATCTCAGCCCGGTGGATCTTATCCGCTGGGCCGAAGAGCAGCTGCGCTTCCTGTCGTCGATGAGTTTCGACACGCTGGAAGAGGTGGGTGCGATCCTGGCGCTGGGCGCCGTGGTTGTGGTGCCGGTGTGGCTGATCCTGCGCGTGCTGCGCATGTTCGGCCGCTGAGGGGCGAGACCTCGCCCATGGGTCCCGCGGTTGTCGCGGCGCCCGCACCCTGTTAGAGCCCGCGCCGGACATCGACGCGGGGTCACCCTTTGCCAGACGTTGTAGACGCGCCCCCGTTCCTGACTGCGCCGGCCCTGTCGTCGGCCGGCATCAGGCATGGGTTCTTCACCCGGCAGGGCGGGGTGTCGTCCGGCATCTACGCCAGCCTCAACGCCGGTCGCGGCTCAGCGGACCGGCCGGACGATGTGGCTGAGAACCGCGCACGGATTGCCGGTGCCATGGGCGTACCGGCCACGGCCCTGGTGTCCATGAACCAGATCCATTCGGCCGACGTGTTGACGCTGGACGCACCGCCGGACGGGCGCCCGAAAGTGGACGGGCTGGTGACAACGCGTCCCGGCATTGCCCTTGGCGTTCTCCATGCTGACTGCGCGCCGGTTCTGTTTGCCGATGCCGGAAATCGCGTGATCGGCGGGGCCCACGCCGGATGGCGGGGCGCAACCGGCGGCATTCTGGAAGCGACGGTGGACGAAATGGTGGCGCAAGGCGCAAGGCGCAGCGCAATCGTGGCTGTCGTCGGCCCCACCATCGGCGCACCTTCCTACGAAGTCGGCCCGGATTTTCCCGCGCCCGTCATTGACGCCAACCCGGAGGCGGCGCGCTGCTTCGCGCCAAGTGCCCGGCCGGGGCATCACATGTTCGACCTTCCGGGTTATATCGTCATGCGGCTTTCGGCAGCCGGGGTCGGCACGGTGGAGAATCTCGGCCTCGACACGTACGCTGACCCGGACCGTTTCTTCTCCTACCGGCGGACGACCCACCGGGGCGAGGCGGACTACGGCCGGATGCTGGCGGCAATCGCACTGGAGGCCTGACCCCATGGCACTGCATTTTGCGCGGGACGAATACGAGGCGCGGATGGCACGCGTGCAGGCCGACATGGCCGAACGCAAGCTCGATGCGCTGCTCCTGTTCAGCCAGGAGAGCATGTACTGGCTCACCGGCTACGACACGTTCGGGTTCGTGTTCTTCCAGTGCCTGGTGGTGAAGCGGGACGGACGCATGTCGCTGATCACGCGTTCGGCGGATCTGCGGCAGGCCCGACATACCTCCATCATCGAGGAAATTCTGGTCTGGACGGACCGGGCCGGGGTCGACCCCACCCGCGCGCTGAAAGACCATCTGTTCGAGCTGGATCTCCTCGGCGCCCATATTGGCGTGGAGCTGGACACCCACGGTCTGACGGCGCGCAATGGCCAGCGGCTCGACGATCAGCTCCGCCGTTTCGGCACCCTGCACGATGCGTCGGACCTTGTGCCGGCGCTGCGGGCCATCAAGAGCCCTGCGGAAATTGCAATTGTGCGCGAGGCGGCGCGCCTTGGCGATGCGGCCTGGCGCGCCGGTGTCGACATGGCAGCGCCAGGCGTGGATGAAGGCGCCATTCTGGCCGCCATGCAGGGCTCCGTTCTTGCCGGCGGCGGCGACTATCCCGGCAACGAGTTCGTCATCGGCTCGGGCGAGGACGCGCTCCTGTGCCGCTACAAGTCCGGCCGCCGGGCGCTTTCGGCCGACGACCAGATGACCATCGAGATTGCCGGCGTCTGGCGCCATTATCATGCGGCAATGATGGACACGGTGGTGATCGGCACCCCGCGCCCGCGCCAGCATGAGCTGTTCGATGCGGCGGAGGCGGCGCTCGCGCGGGTGGTGGCAGCGATGCGTCCGGGCAACACCTTCGGCGAAGTGTTCGAAGCACACGCGCAGGAGCTGAACGATCGTGATATGCAGGCACACAAGTTGAATGCGTGCGGTTACTCCCTTGGCGCGACGTTCACCCCGTCATGGATGGACCCGCCCATGTTCTACAGCGGCAACGAAGCGGCAGTCGAACCCAACATGGTGCTGTTTGCGCACATGATTCTGATGGACTCCGAAAGCCGGACCGCAATGACGCTGGGCCGCACCTACCTCACGACGGACGCGGATGCAGAGCCGCTGTCGGCCATCGCGCCGGCGTTCGTGGCCCGATGATCCGCGCCGCGCTCCTTCTCGTCGTGGCGGTCACGCTGGCCGCCTGCCAGCAGCCGAGCCTCACCGGAATTGCCGCCGGCGTCGGCCGCGAGATGGCGCCGCCGCGTGCGCCTCTGGCCGATCCGGCAGACGCCACGTTCGCCTTCCTGCCGTTTCCCGGCATTCCGGGCAACGTGAGCGATGCGCTGCTCCGCCGGATCTGGCTTCGCGCGGGGCAGGAGGGCCTCACGGTCATCAAGCGGCCGGGCGGGCCGGCGCTGTTCACGGTGGAGGGCTCGCTGACCGCGACCTCCAACGAAACCAATTCGCTGATCTTTTATGTGTTCGACGTGAAAGACATCAGCGGCCGCCGCCTTCACCGGATCGTCGGCGAGCAGCGTTCCGAAGAGTCCGGGGGAGATCCCTGGGACAACGTCAACCGGGACGACCTGGACCTCATTGCAATTCGCCTGTCGGCGCTCATCAATGCCTGGCTCAATGCCGGCGCCTGAGGCCCGTTCGGGCCTGCTCTGCGGTGGAGCGATGGCAGCCATGGCCACGAAACGCCTTGTGGTGGCAGCGCCCGCCATGACACGAGGATCGTTCTCAACACGATGAAACGCGCCAGGAGCCCTCTGAACTGATGTCCGTCTCGGAAATGAAGCTCGTCGCAGGCAACTCCAACCGCGCCTTGGCCGATGCGATTGCCAACTATCTCGACATGCCGCTGACCCAGTGCGTCGTGCGCCGCTTCGCCGACCAGGAGGTGTTCGTCGAGATCCGCGAGAATGTCCGCGGCGCGGACGCGTTCGTGATCCAGTCGACGTCGTATCCGGCGAACGACAATCTGATGGAGCTGCTCATCATCATCGATGCGCTCCTGCGCGCATCGGCCCGGCGCATCACCGCCGTGATCCCCTATTTCGGTTACGCCCGGCAGGACCGCAAGACAGGCGGCCGCACGCCCATCTCCGCCAAGCTCGTCGCCAACATGATTGCACGGGCCGGCGCCGACCGCGTCCTGACGCTGGACCTTCACGCCGGCCAGATCCAGGGCTTCTTCGATATCCCGACCGACAACCTCTACGTCGCCCCGGTGATGACGCGCGACATCAAGGAGCGCTACCAGCTCGACAACACCATGGTCGTCTCGCCGGACGTTGGCGGTGTGGTGCGTGCGCGCGACCTTGCCAAGCGCATCGGCGCGCCGCTCGCCATAGTCGACAAGCGGCGCGAGCGGGCGGGCGAATCCGAAGTGATGAACATCATCGGCAACGTGGAAGGGCGGGACTGCCTGCTGTTCGACGACATCGTCGATTCAGGTGGCACCCTGTGCAACGCGGCCGACGCGCTGCTGGACGCCGGTGCCAACAAGGTGTCGGCCTACATCACCCACGGCGTCCTTTCGGGCGGCGCGGTGGCGCGGATCGAAGCCTCACGGCTGGATGAGCTGGTGATTTCCGATTCCATCGAGGCGACCGAAGCGGTGCGCAATGCCAAGCGGATCCGCTCGGTCTCCATCGCCAACCTTATTGGCGAAGGCATCAGCCGCACTGCGCTGGAACAGTCGGTCTCCACGCTGTTCGATTAGGGCCGCGAACCCCCGTCCGGGGCGCATCGGCTGCCCCGGTTGCTGCCCCCGCTCAGCGGGGGTGGTGGCTGCTGTAGGCGCGTGAGGCGGCCACAGCATCAATATAGGGCTCCTGATGGTCGACGCTCCAGTAGCGCAGCTCGGTCAGGGGAATTGCCTGTCCGGTGATGGCGCAGCGCACGAAGCTCCCCGGCTGCACGACCTGAAAGTCGCCGTCGAGATATCGCAGTTTTGCCTCACCGCCGGGACGTCCTGGCATTTCGTGTCGGTTCATCGTGCTCCTGCCGGTGCCGGGTGAAGCCGCTTGAGCACGGTGAAATGCTCTTCCGCCTGCACCTTCATCACCTGGCGCGTCTGCCGCGCCGTTTGTTCCACCTGGTCGCGCGTCATGATCTTCAGCGGCAGGCCGGTCGATTGTGCGAGGACCTGCTGCCGCGCGGCGCGCTCCAGATAATATAGGTCATCGAACGCTTCTGCCACAGACCCGCCGCACACCGTGACGCCATGGTGCTTCAGAAAGAACACATCGGCGTGCATATGAGCCTTGGCGCTGGCGGCGATGGCTTCGCCCTCTGCCTCGTCCAGCGCCAACCCGCCGAACTCCTCCACATAATTGATGCGTCCGGCGAACCGGCATGCAGTCTGATGCGCCATTTCCAGCTTGCCGCCTTCCACCATGGTCAGCGCGGTGACATGGGGCATGTGGGTGTGCAGGACGGCGGCGTGGCGCGGGTTGGCCCGGTGCGCGGCCACATGAATGAAGCGCGCGGTGGCCTCCACTTCTCCGTCGCCCTCCAGCACGGTCCCGTCACCGTCGATCAGGACGAGATCGTCCGCCCGCATCTCGGACCAGTGGATGCCGTAGGGGTTGATGAGGTAGCGCTCCTCGTCGCCCGGCAGCGCCAGCGAAAAATGGTTGCAGATGCCTTCGTTGAGATCCATCGCAGCGGCGACGCGCAAGGCAGTGGCGAGATCTTCGCGGGCGGTGTCGGTCATCGGTCCTCCTCGCAGGCGCCCTGGGCCCGGCGCACACGCTGTTATCGTTCGCGCCGTTTGTGCCGCCTCGGGCGCGCAATCACAAGGCGGGGGCAGGGCGCAGTGACCATCGCGCGCCTAGAAGCCGTGCCTGTCGCCCTGCCTCGCACCGTGCGGCGCGGGCGCGGCAACGGCAATTTTGCCGTAAACAAAAGAAATAAGAGCGCACAAAATAATCTTCTTATTTTACACTATTGCAAATTTCCTGATTTTTCTCGCAGTTTGATGCCTTGAAAAATAAGGCAACAAAATGCGTATCATCATGGCTGCTGCTTGCTGTGTCATCCCGCTCTTGGCGGGGTGCGGCTCCATCGTTCGTGGAACCACTGAGGCAGTCTCAATCTATTCGACGCCCGAGGGCGCGAAAATTAAAACAGATAACGGTCATGAGTGCGATACGTCATGTACGTTCAAGGTCGCCCGGCGGGAAACCTTCACGGTGACTGTTTCCAAGCCAGGGTATCGAACGGAGGAAGTCTACGTCGATACTGTGGTGAGTGCAGGGGGGGCGGCGGCAATGTCGGGGAATGTTCTTCTCGGCGGCGTCGTCGGTGCCGGCGTGGACGTTGCAACGGGCGCGGGGCTGGATCACAGCCCCAACCCGGTCCGCGTCGATCTGCAGCCCCTCGGCTCCGCGCCAAAACGGGCCAGGGGTAAAAACAGTGCGGCCAAGGGTACACCGACGTCCTGAGGAATGACGACAGGGCGCTGTCGCTCGCGCAGCGCACCCTCCCGCGGCGCCGTCAGGTCTCGGTGCCGCCGATGGTCATCGCGTTGATGCGGATGGTGGGCTGGCCGACGCCAACGGGCACCCACTGGCCGGCCTTGCCGCATGTGCCGATGCCGTCGTCCAGCGCCATGTCGTTGCCGACGGCAGCGACGCGGGTCAGCGCATCCGGCCCGTTGCCGATCAGCATCGCGCCCTTCACGGGTTCGGCAATCTTGCCATCGCGCAGGCGATAGCCCTCGGTGCACGAAAACACGAACTTTCCGGATGTGATGTCCACCTGCCCGCCGCCGAAGGAGACCATGTAGAACCCATCCTTGACGCCTTCGCGGATCTCGCCGGGGTCGGTGTCGCCGGCGCGCATGACGGTATTGGTCATCCGCGGCATGATTGTGTGGGCGTAGGACTGGCGGCGGCCGTTGCCGGTGGGCACCATCCCCATCAGCCGCGCATTCTGCCGGTCCTGCATGTAGCCGACCAGCCGTCCGTCTTCGATCAGCACCGTCTCGTTGCTGGGGGTGCCTTCGTCATCGATGGAGAGGGAGCCGCGGCGATCCGCAATGGTGCCGTCGTCGACGACGGTCACGCCGGGCGCGGCAACGCGCTCGCCCATCAGGCCCGCAAACGCGCTGGTCTTGCGGCGGTTGAAATCGCCCTCCAGGCCGTGCCCGATGGCCTCGTGCAACAGGATGCCCGGCCAGCCGGGGCCGAGGACGACGTCGAACGTGCCGGCGGGGGCGGGAACAGCCTCAAGGTTGACCAGCGCGCGGCGGAGCGCCTCGTCGACGGCGCCGCGCCACGAGTTCTCGGCGATGAAGCGCGCGTAGGGTTCGCGCCCGCCCATGCCGTAGTTGCCGGTTTCCTGCCGCCCCTCATGGGCGACCATCACGGTGACGGAAAAGCGCACCAGCGGCCGCACGTCGGCCAGCCGCTGCCCGTCCGCGCGCAGGATGTTCACGATCTGGCGTTCGGCGGCGAGGCTGGCGGACACCTGCGCCACGCGGGGGTCTTTGGCGCGGGCATAGGCGTCGATTTCGGCCAGCAGCGCGGCCTTGTCGCCGAAACCCGGCTCGGACACGGGGTCGATGTCTCGGTAAAGGGCGCGGTTGGTGCCGGGCGGGGCGACGTCCACCTCGCCGGCGCGGCCGCGGCCTGCCATGGCCACCGTCTGCGCCGCGCGGGCGAGCGCCCCATCGGAAATATCGGAGGAATGGGCGACTGCAACGGTCTCGCCGGCGACGGCGCGCAGGCCAAAGCCTTCGGAGACATCGAACGCGGCCGATTTCATCTTCCCGTCGTCGAACACCAGGCTTTCGGTGGTCCGGTGCTCGACGAACAGTTCGCCATCGTCGGAGCCCTGCAGGGCTTCGGCAACGCGGCGCGTGGCGGCACCGGCGTCGAGCCCGTAGCGGGCGAGAAGGTCATCGGCCATCAGTGGCTCCTTCGCGTGGACATCAAAAGGGCGGGCGGCCCGTTATCGCTGACGGGGGCCGCGCGGGACGTTGGGGGCCCGCGGCGAATCGGGGCCGCGAGGGGCGGGCGCGCGGGGCGCATTGCCGCTTGGCTCGTCGAGCGCGCCGCTGGAGGGCAATTGGCGCTGACGGCGGCCACCTGCAAGGCGGTCGCGTGATTGGGTGGGGGGCGGGGCGGCCCCGCCCTCCAGCGCGGCCATGCCGTCGTCCTCGTCGTAGGGCGTGTCGAACGTCTCTTCGTGGGCGACGGTTTCTTCCGGTGCGTGGCGCATCCTGCGGCGGCGGCGGCTGCCGCGGGTTGCGACGAGAATGAGCACGAGCACGATGGCCAGAAGCAGGACCGCGCCAGCCGCGACATAGGGCAGCAACGGGTCTTCGAGCAGGCGGTCGAGTTCGGTGCGGTCGTCGCCGGGGTCCACGAACTGGCGCGTGGTGTCGGCCGTGTCCACCTGTGTCGTCTGCACCGTGGTTTCCACCGGCTGCGGCGGGGCTGCCGGCGGCTCCTCGGAGGCGGGGGCGGCGGGCGGCGGGTTGTCCAGCGCGGCAAAGCCATCCGTGAAGCCGTTCAGCGAGATGGGGATTCCGATGCCTTCTTCCGGCGTCTGGAAGATCACGAAGGTGGCCGTCTTGCCGGCGCCGAACCGCTCCAGCAGCCCGTCGTCCAGCTCAACCTCGGCAATGCAGCCTTCGGGCAGGCAGCGGACGAACCCGGCAAGACCGACCTCGTTCTCGTCGATGGAGAGGCCGAGGCCTGACGGCAACAGGACGCCGAGCGGCGCAAGCACCCGCAGGATCCGGGCCTGTCGATCGGCAGTGCGCAGGAAAATGACGGTGAGGCCGACATTGGCGCGGTCCTGCGCCTCGACATTCTGGACGAGAGCGCATTGCTCCGAGGGCGAGCCCACGGGCTGCTCGCAGCGAATCTGCCAATCGCCGTGGCGGTCCACAATCCGCCCCTGCGCGGACGCGGGCGAGGCTGCGCCAAGCGACGTCAGGAACAGCGTTCCTGCAAGGGTGAGTGCGGCGAACGCCGCGGAAAATGTCCTCGCAACCATGTGCGGCACCATTGTCATACTCCCGACCGGACTGCGCGTCCCACTATCACAGCTTGGCACAAGCTGTAGAACCGAATTGGAAGAAGGTGCATGAGGGTGTTGGAAGCGGCGCGAATTGGGGCTATTGGCGGGGTGCGGCGACCGTGCGACACGGGAGCTGCGTCAGATTGCTTGGCGACCGTGCGGGTTCGCCCGTGGACGTTCTGTGGCGCTTTGGCTACCTTCAGAACAGTTCGATGTTGGTACAAGGGTCCGGCTTCGATCAAAGCTTGGGGATGATTGTGATTTCGATGACGATGCGCACCGTAACGTGCCTGGGGCTGGCTTGCGCGCTGCTGGCGATGTTTGCCGTGGCGCCTGCCCTCGCGCAGGAGCTTGGACAGCCGACGCCCTGGGGTGTCAGCATGCAACCCGCCGCGAGCGTGATCATGGGCCAGATTGTCTGGTTCGAACGCTACACGCTGGTCATCATCACGGTGATCACGCTTTTCGTGCTGGCGCTGATTGGTATCGTCATCTTCCGCTACCGCGCGAAGAAGAACCCGGTGGCCAGCCGCTTCACCCACAACACCATGATCGAAGTGGTGTGGACCATCGTTCCGGTCCTGATCCTGGTGGCGATCGCGTTCCCGTCCTTCCGCCTCCTTTATAATCAGACGACAATCCCCGAGCCGGACATGACGGTGAAGATCATCGGCGCCCAGTGGTACTGGAATTACGAGTACCAGGACGAGGATCTGGCGGACATCGGCACCATCGTCTCCTACCTGCTGGACGACGACGCCCGTGCGGAGCGCATGGAGCAGTACGGCATGACCGAGACCGAAGTGCCCCGCCTTCTGACCGTCGATTACCCGCTGGTGGTGCCCGAGGGCGTCAACGTCCAGATCCTCACGACGGCAACGGATGTGAACCACGCCGTCGCCTTCCCGGTCCTCGGCGTGAAGACCGACTCGGTTGTCGGCCGCATCAACGAGAGCTGGTTCAATGCGCTGACGACCGGCGTCTTCCGCGGCCAGTGCTCGCAGCTGTGCGGCCGTCTCCACGCCTACATGCCGCTTGAAGTGCACGTGCTGACGCAGGCCCGTTTCGACGAGTGGAAGGCGCTGGCCAAGGAAAGCCTCGACACGGCGAACGAGCAGCTTCTGACGTGGCAGGCCGAGGATGCCCGCGGCGGTACGCCCGTGGCGATGAACTGAGTCGCAACGAATTTAGCCGCACCCGCGGCGAAAGACTGAATACGGCGGCCGTGACTGGCCGCAACAGACGTAACGGAGAGGGTTGAATGGGTTACGCGGCAGCAGATCATGCCCACGACCACCCCACGGGGTGGAAACGGTGGCTGTTCTCGACGAACCACAAAGATATCGGGACGATGTATCTCATCTTCGCGATCTTTGCGGGTTTTGTCGGGGGTGGGCTATCCTTCGCGATGCGGTTGGAGCTTCAGGAGCCTGGTCTCCAGATCTTCGCCAACCCCTATGTCTACAACGTGTTCACGACCAGCCACGGCCTGATCATGATCTTCTTCATGGTGATGCCGGCGATGATCGGCGGGTTCGGCAACTGGTTCGTGCCGCTGATGATCGGCGCGCCGGACATGGCCTTCCCGCGGATGAACAACATCTCGTTCTGGCTCCTGCCCGCGTCGTTCCTGCTGCTGGTCGGCTCGCTGTTCGTGCCGGGCGCACCGGGCGCCAACGGCTTCGGCGGCGGCTGGGACATCATGCCCCCGCTGTCCACCAAGGGCTCGCCCGGACCTGCGATGGACTTCGCGATCCTCTCGCTCCACATCGCCGGTGCCTCGTCGATCCTGGGTGCGATCAACTTCATCACCACCATTCTCAACATGCGCGCACCGGGGATGACCATCCACAAGATGCCGCTGTTTGCCTGGTCGGTTCTGGTGACTGCGTTCCTTCTCCTGCTGTCGCTGCCGGTTCTGGCAGGCGCCATCACCATGCTCCTGACTGACCGCAATTTCGGGACAACCTTCTTTGCGCCTGACGGTGGCGGCGACCCGATCCTGTTTGCCCACCTGTTCTGGTTCTTCGGCCACCCGGAAGTGTACATCCTGATCCTGCCGGGCTTCGGCATCATCAGCCACATCATCTCCACCTTCTCGAAGAAGCCCGTCTTCGGCTATCTCGGCATGGCCTACGCCATGGTCGGCATCGGTGTGGTCGGCTTCGTCGTGTGGGCGCACCACATGTACACGATCGGCCTTTCGGCGGACACGCAGGCCTACTTCACCTTCGCCACGCTGGTGATTGCGGTGCCAACGGGGATCAAGATTTTCTCGTGGATCGCGACGATGTGGGGCGGTTCCATCGAGTTCAAGACGCCGATGGTCTGGGCGGTCGGGTTCATCGCCCTCTTCACCCTCGGTGGTGTGACGGGCATCCAGCTCGCCAATGCCGGCCTCGACCGTGCCTTCCACGACACCTACTATGTGGTCGCGCACTTCCACTACGTGCTGTCGATGGGTGCCGTGTTCGCCATCTTCGCGGGCTGGTACTACTGGTTCCCGAAGATGTTCGGCATGATGTACTCCGACGCGCTGGGCAAACTGCACTTCTGGGTGATGTTCATCGGTGTGAACCTCATCTTCTTCCCGCAGCACTTCCTGGGTCTTCAGGGCATGCCGCGCCGCTATGCGGACTATCCGGACCAGTTCGCGGGCTGGAACATGGTCTCGTCCATCGGCGCCTACGTGACGTTCGTCGGCATGCTGGTCTTCATCTGGGTGATGCTCGACGCGCTGGTGAAGAACCGGAAAGCCGCCGACAACCCCTGGGGCGCCGGTGCAACCACGCTGGAGTGGCAGCTGTCCTCGCCGCCGCCGTACCACCAGTTCGAAACCCTGCCGCAGGTCCGCTAGGATCTGCCGACGCCGGCGCGCCGACCGTAATTTCACGGTCTGCGCGCCCGGTAATCGCACTGCCTCCTGCCCCGGGCATTCCGGCGGTGCGTTCTGATTTCAAGGCGCTGGCGTTCGCAGCACATATCGCCATCGCCGCGCACCGACGCCGAACGGTTCGCCGAAGTAGCGCCATTACGAAGGGCGCAGTCCAGGCCCCGCCAGAAAACTCGGCCGTTCGGGGCGTTGAACCGCGTTGGCGAGACGGTTGAAACGGGGCGCGCCATGGTGCGGTGCAGCCCACGACAAAGAGTGAAACATGACCGACATTGCCGCTGTCTACGAAGGCGCTGATCCCATTCCGGGCGACTTCTACGACCTGTTGAAACCGCGGGTGATGTCGCTCGTGGTGTTCACGGCGCTGGCGGGCGCGCTGCTGGCGCCGGGCACGCTTCACCCTCTGCTCATCCTTCTGTCCATCACGGCCATCGCGGTCGGGGCGGGCGCGTCCGGCGCGCTCAACATGGTGTTCGATGCCGATATCGACGCCGTCATGTCCCGCACCAGGACGCGCCCCTTGCCATCCGGCCGCGTCTCGCGGGATGCGGCACTGGGCTTCGGCATCCTCCTGTCCGCCGGGTCGGTCATGGTGCTGGCGTTCGCGTCCAACTACGTGGCCGCCGGGCTCCTTGCCTTCACCATCTTCTTCTACGTGGTCATCTACACTCTGGTGCTGAAGCGCCGCACACCGCAGAACATCGTCATCGGCGGCGCGGCTGGTGCGCTGCCGCCGGTGGTGGGATGGGCGGCCGTCACGGGTGACGTGACGCTGGTGCCGCTGGTGATGTTCGGCATCATCTTCCTCTGGACGCCGGCGCACTTCTGGGCGCTCGCGATCCTCAAGCGTGACGACTACGCTCTGGCCGGCGTTCCCATGCTGCCCTGTGTCGCCAGCGCCACCTCCACCCGCCGGCAGATCCTCCTTTATGCGGTGTTGACCGCGGTGGCCGGCCCGTCCCTCACGCTGATCGGCGCGGCAAGCTGGGCCTATGCCGTGGTCGCGTCGGCGCTGGGCGTGTGGTTCGTGGTCCGCGCGGTCGCACTTCTCAACGCAACCGAAGACACCGAGCGGCGGAACGCGGGTCGTCTCTTCGGCGTCTCCATCGTCTATCTCTTCGCTCTCTTCGGCGCATTGATGGCGGATCACGTCATCGCAATGGTGCTGGCATGAACCCGAAGCCCGATATTGCACCCCCGGTTGCCGTGTCCGCCGAGGATGTCCCGGCCGAAAAGGAGCGCCTGCGCCGCCGCAGGAGCCGCTCCATCGCCCTCGCGGTCATTCTCGCCAGCCTCGTCATTCTCTTCTACGTGATCACGATCCTCAAATTGTCCGCCGCCACCCCATTGGTGACATGATGGCCGAAAGCCGGAAAACCTCCCGTCGGCACGGCGCCGTCGCGCTGTCGTGCGTTCTTTTTGTCAGTCTGATGGTTGGCGCGGCCTACGCCGCCGTGCCGCTATATGCGATCTTCTGCCAGGTGACCGGCTTCGGCGGCACACCTTCCGTCGGTACGGTGGAGGCGCTGCCGGGCCTGAAACCCGGTAATCGTGAGCTGACAATCCGTTTCGATGCCAATGTCGATCCCAGCCTGCCGTGGAAATTCAAGCCGGTGCAGCGCACCATGAAGGTGCGCGTCGGCGAAGTGGCGCAAGCCATGTACGAAATCGAGAATATCTCCGGCAAGGACACCGTCGGTCGGGCGGTCTACAACATCACGCCCTATCAGGGCGGCGGCTATTTCACGAAAGTGCAGTGCTTTTGCTTCGATCTGCAGCCGCTCAAGGCGCATGAAAAGCTGGAAGTGCCGGTGGTGTTCTACGTGGACCCGGCCTACGCGGAAGACCCGGATGCGGACGGGGTCAACACACTGACCTTGTCCTACACCTTCTTCTCGCAAACGCCGGTGGACGGGGAGCCGCCGGCGGGGTGATTTTACGGCGCGGCACCGTAAAGGGCTGTCGACGCTGATGAGTTTGCGTGGCAAAAGCGCATTGAATTCGGCGGAGCGGGTGTTTTTCCCGCACCGGTCAAGGCTTGCGCAAGGGCGGCTCTTTCGCCGCCTTGCTGCTGTGCGGTAAGTTGTCACCCGGCGCGGTGTGACAGTGGCGCCGCAAGCTGCGCGATGAGGGTAACGGCCGCGTCACCGCGGTATAAAGGATCAGGCCGTCCGCGGCTGGTTGAGGGGAACGACAATGGCAAGCGGTTCTAAGCCGAATCACGACTACCACATCCTGGAACCGAGCCCGTGGCCCCTGGTGGGTTCTGTCGGCGCGCTCGTGATGGCCGTTGGCGCCGTCGCGCTGATGCGCTGGAACAAGGGCGATGTGTTGATGGTCGCCGGCACGGACATTGGCGGCTGGGGCATCTTTGCCGTTGGCCTCGCCATCGTGCTGGGCACAATGGCAGGCTGGTGGGCCGACACGGTGAAGGAATCGCTCCACGGCGACCACACCCCCATCGTCAAGCTGCACCTGCGCTACGGCATGATCCTGTTCATCGCCTCCGAGGTGATGTTCTTCGTTGCGTGGTTCTGGGCCTATTTCGACGTCGCCCTCTTCCCCGACGAGCTGCGTTTCCCGCTCCGTGTCGAGGAAACCGGCGGCATGTGGCCGCCGGTCTCCATCGAGACCTTCGATCCCTGGCACCTGCCGCTGTTCAACACCATGATCCTGCTCCTGTCCGGCACCACGGTCACGTGGGCGCACCATGCGCTGCTGGAGAACGACAAAGAGGGGCTGCGTCTCGGCCTTCTGTGCACGGTTGCGCTTGGTGCGCTGTTCTCGCTCGTGCAGATCTTCGAGTACACGCACGCCGCGTTCGCATTCGATGGCAACATCTATGGCGCGACCTTCTTCATGGCGACGGGCTTCCACGGCTTCCACGTGTTCGTCGGAACCATCTTCCTCGCCATCTGCCTCTGGCGGGCGTCGAAGAATCATTTCACGCCGCAGCGTCATTTCGGCTTCGAAGCGGCGGCCTGGTATTGGCACTTTGTGGACGTGGTGTGGCTCTTCCTCTTCCTGGCTATCTATGTGTGGGGCGCAGGCACCATCGCCCATTAACGAAGCGCGGGTGGCCACTCGCGTGAGTGGCCGCTCGCCATCGGATCGGATGGTTTGAGCAACGTGACCAGAACGACCGGCGCACGCGTCGTCCTCGCGTTGCTGACAGCGGCCGCCTTTGCGGTGCTCATCAGCCTCGGCGTGTGGCAACTCCAGCGCCTTGCCTGGAAAGAGGCGCTGATTGCAGCGGCCACCGAGCGCCCGACCCTTCCGGCGATAGCCGCTCCCGGCCCGGACATTTGGTCGGACTTCTCCCTCGACGACTGGAATTATCGCCGCATCCGGCTGACGGGCACGTTCGGCCCAGGCGAAGCCTATGCGTGGACCAATTTGTCCGAACCGCGTGGCGGCGACTATGCGGGCGCCGGCTATTTTGTGGTGGCGCCGTTCACCACCACGGATGGCTGGTCCGTGCTCGTCAACCGCGGCTTCGTACCTGACGGGCAGCAGGCGCCTGGCACGCGGCCGGGGTCCGGCCCCGTCGCGGGCGTGGTGACAGTGGAGGGGCTGATCCGCCGGAACGACCCGCCCAACTTCGTGACGCCGGCGCCAGACCTTGAAACCATGGTCTGGTTCTCGCGCGACATTCCCGGCATGATGGCGGCCTTCGACCGCGATCCGGCCCGCACAGCGCCCTATTCGGTGGATCTGGTGGCAGCGGAAACGCCAGCCGGCGGCCTCCCCCAGGCGGGCGAGAGCCACATCAGCTTTGCCAACAGCCACCTGCAATATGCGTTGACCTGGTTCGGCCTGGCCGCAGCGCTGGTTGGCGTCGTGATCGCCGCGCTCTGGCGCCGCCGCCGCAAGTCGCCCGAGGCTTAAAAGTTGATTGCGGCGTCCAGCGGAGAAAGCGGCGTGAGGCCTGCAAGGGCCGCTCTGGCGTTGCGGCTGTCCTCGTTCATCTGCGCAATCAGTGGCGCCATCCCGTCGAACGTCAATTCCGGCCGCAGGAACGATACGAGCGTCACGGGCAGCTCTTCTCCGTAAAGGTCGCCGGCATAATCGAACACGTGGGTTTCGAGGAGCGGTGCGCCGTTGTCGAAGGTCGGCCGGCGGCCGAAGCTCGCCACCCCATTGCGCCAGAGGCCGTCAATCCGGATGCGCACGGCATAGATGCCGTGGCGGAGCGCGGTTTCCGGCGGGAGGCACTGGTTGGCGGTGGGGTAGCCCATCTCGCGGCCGCGCTTCTGGCCGTGGATGATCGGGCTTGTCACCGTGTAGCGGTAGCCGAGGAGGGTGGCCGCGAGACCCGGCTCGCCCTCGCTGAGGAGGGTCCGGATGCGCGAGGACGAGACCACCTCGCCACCGGCGTCGCCGTAGGCATCCACCACCGTCACGCCGAAGCGGGGGTCGGCGGCCAGCCGCGCCGCGTCGCCGCTCCGTTTTGCGCCGAACTTGAAATCGTGCCCCACGGTCACGTGCCGGGCGCCCAGCTGGCCTACCAGCACGTCGTCGATGAAGGCGTCGGCGGTGAGGGCTGCAAGGGGGGCATCGAACCGTGCAACCACCAGAGCGCTCAAGCCAACGGCCTTGACGAGGCGTGCCTTTTCGGCCGGTGGGGTCAGGCGGAACACGGGCGCGCCGGAGAAATAGGCGCGCGGGTGGGGCTCGAATGTCAACGCGGTGACGGGGCCGGGGCCATCCAGCGCAGCCGCCAGCACGGCCTGATGGCCGCGGTGCACCCCGTCGAAGTTGCCGATGGCGACGGTGCCCCCGGCCAGCGCTGCCGGAACAGCACCGAGATCCACGGCAAAGCCGTCCATCGTGCCGCTACCAGCCAAGCTTGGCGATGAAGTGGCTGGCGGACAGCCCCTCCTTGCCCAGCCGCTCGCGCACCTTGGCGGGGTCCGGCACGCCGTTTTCGCCCAGTTCGTGAACGTGGATGCCGTTGGTGATGAACAGAACGTCGAGCCCCTGCCGGTTGGCGCCGGTGATGTCGGTCGGCAGGCCGTCGCCGATGGCGAGCACGCGCTTGGCATCCGGCGCAATCTCGGCAATGCGGCCAAGGGCCATTTTGTAGATGGGCGCATGGGGCTTGCCGAACTGGCGGGCCATGCCGCCCATGTCCTCGTAGATCTTCGCAAGGGCGCCGCCGCAATAGACGATGTCGCCGCCACGCTCGACCACAATGTCCGGATTGGCGCAGATGAAGGGGACGGAGAGAGCCGACAGCGCCGCAATCTCGTCCGAATAGTCCGCGGGGACTTCATCGTCGGAGCGCATGTCGGTGCCTACGATGGCGTCGGCCTCGTCGGCGGAGTTGACCAGCTCGATGGCGGTGCCGTCATAGAGCGTCAGGTCGCGTGACGGGCCGAGGTGGTAGACGCGGCGGAAGCCTTCGTCGATCAAATGCTGGCGAACCACGTCACCGGAGGACACCACGGTGTCGAACGCATCGCGCAAGGCGCCGAGGCGCATCAGCTGGTCGATGACCGGGCCGGAAGGGCGCGGCGCATTGGTGAGCAGCACCACCGGCTTGCCGGTCTGGCGGAAGCGGGCCAGCGCGTCGGAAGCCGCATCATGGGCGGCCACGCCGTTGTGAAGAACGCCCCACACGTCGCAGAGGATGGCGTCGTAGTCATCGGCGATGGCGCTGAGGCCGGAGATCGGAGCGTCGGTCATGCTGGCTTTCGGGTGGTACGCTGTGGACGGAGGGCGGACGCGGACGGCAAGCCTTGCGCCTGCCGCCCCACGCCTAGACGATAGGGCGGTCAAGGGAAAGCGGCACCACCTCATGCGCCAGAAGGCTGCCATACTGGAGCGCACGGCCCTGCAGCCGGGCGTCCACCGTCTCGACGATGCGCTGATCGACAAGATCGCCGCGGGCGAGGTGGTCGAGCGGCCGGCCAGCGTCGTGAAGGAGCTGGTCGAGAACGCGCTCGATGCCGGCGCCAGTGCCATCGACATTGCGGTCGAGGCAGGGGGCGCGGCGTTGATCCGCGTGGCCGACGATGGGCACGGGATCGGCGTGGACGATCTGCCGCTGGCCGTCTCCCGCCACTGCACGTCCAAGCTCACAACAGCGGCGGACCTTGCGGCGATCCTGACCATGGGGTTCCGCGGCGAAGCGCTGCCGTCCATCGGTGCCGTGGCGCGCCTTTGCGTGTCGTCGCGGGCGTCCGGCGCGGCCGATGGCGCGGAGATCCGCGTTGAGGGCGGCCGGGTGCAGGCGGTGGAGCCGCGGGGGCGCGCGCCCGGGACCACCGTGGAGGTGCGCGACCTCTTCTTTGCCACGCCGGCACGGCTGAAATTCATGAAGAGCGAGCGCAGCGAGGTGATTGCGGTCAGCGACATCGTGAAGCGGCTTGCACTGTCGGCGCCCGCCGTCGCCTTCTCGCTCACCACCGGCGGCCGGCCGATGCGCTATCCCGCAGGCACGCCCGCGGACCGCGCGCGCGACGTGCTGGGGCCGGACTTTGCCGCGGAGGCGATCCACCTCAACGCCGAGCGGGAGGGGGTGCGGGTGTCCGGTCTTCTCGGTCTTCCCACCAACGGGCGCTCCAATTCGCTGCACCAGTATGCGTTCGTGAACGGGCGTGTGGTGCGCGACAAGCTGATCGGCCAGGCGCTGCGGGCGGGCTATCAGGACGTGATGTCGCGGGATCGGCACCCGATGGCCGTCCTGTCGATCGACATCGGCCCGGAGGACGTGGACGTCAACGTCCACCCCCAGAAGGCGGACGTTCGCTTCCGCGAGCCGAACCTCGTGCGCGGGCTGATCGTGTCGGCCATCCGCAAGCAGCTGGCCGAGATGGCGCCGCGCACCACCCGCGCAATCTCGTCGGCCGCCCTGTCCGCGGTTCGGGTGCCGGAGCGTCCGCCAGAGCGCATGCCGGGGTTCGCCGAACCCGGAGCCGCCTTCGCCACAGCGCGGGACAACGGCCGGCCGGCGCCCCTGCGGGCCGAGCCGCGCCACGCACCGCGTTTCTTCAGCCCGCCGCCTGCCGCCCGCACGGCCCCCATGGCGCCCATGCCGGAGGCCACCGACGGCCCGGACGCGGACGAGGCCGCGCATTTCCTCGGCGCTGCGGTGGCGCAGGTGCACAAGAACTACATTCTGGCCCAGACCGCCGAAGGTTTGGTGGTGGTCGACCAGCACGCCGCCCACGAGCGGATCGTCTACGAGGCTTTGAAAAGCGCCGCGGCCGCCGGCGCTTCCAAGGCGCAGGGGCTCCTCATTCCCGAGGTGGTGGAGCTGACGCCCGAAGAGGTCTCCCATCTCGCCGATCATGCCGAAACCTTCGGCGCGCTGGGGCTGACGCTGGAGCCGTTCGGCCGCGGCGCGGTGGTGGTGCGCGAAACGCCGGCGCCGCTGGGAAATTTCGACATTGCGGGGCTGGTGCGCGAACTGGCCGACGAGGTGGCCGAATGGGGCGCCGCCGAAGGCCTGGAAACCCGCCTCAACAAGATCGCCGCGACCATGGCGTGCCACGGGTCGGTCCGTTCCGGCCGGCGCCTCGACCATGCCGAGATGAACGCGCTCCTGCGCCAGATCGAAACCACGCCGTCGGCCGCGCAGTGCAACCACGGCCGGCCAACGTTCGTATCGCTGACCCTGCACGACATCGAAAAGCTGTTTGAGCGGCGATGAACAAGCACACCATCCGCGTTTATTTCGAGGATACCGATTTTTCGGGCCGCGTGTATCACGGTGCTTTCGTGCGCTTTCTGGAGCGGGGGCGCACGGAATTTCTGCGGGAGACCGGCATCGACCACGCCGCGCTGGCAGCCGGCACGCCGCCGCTCTTCTTCACCCTGCGCGCAATGACGCTGTCCTTTGCCGGGCCGGCGTTGATCGACGATCTCCTCACCGTCGAGACCCGGCCAACCGGGACAAGGCGCGCCGTGTTCACCATGGCGCAGCAGATTTTCCGGGGGGATCGCGCGATCGTGACCGCAAGCGTGGAATTGTGCCTGATCGACGCGGCGGGCCGGCCGGCGCGCCCCCCGGCCGCGGTCGCCGCAAGTCTGCAGGCTGCTTGATCTTGGGCCGCGAGGGGCGTAATGCGCGGCTGGTCCGTGGTCATGCCCGCGGGGCCGCGTCTATGCGCTCATGGTGCCGTTGTGGCAGAACATGAAGTTAACGCCGTGCTGACAAGTGCACGAAATTCGGGTTAGACGCTCCTGAGCGCCCGCAAGGGCAATCCACGCCATCTGCCGGCCGTCTTGGAGTCTGTTTTGAGCGCACGTCATCCTTTCCTCGCGAATGATTATCAGGCGGTCTCCTGTGCTTGAGACGATCACATCCATCCTGTCCGCCATCCCTGACGTTTTCCATATGGGGCTCCTGTCCCAGGTGGGCGGCGGAGTGGAGGCGGGCGCCGAGCTGGCTGCACCGGGCGAATTCTCGCTGATCGGCCTGTTTCTTGAGGCCCAGCTGATCGTGAAGATCGTCATGCTCGGTCTGATCGCGGCCTCGGTGTGGTGCTGGGCGATCATCATCTACAAGCTGGTCGCGTTCCGCCGCCTGCGTGCGCGCATCCATCGGTTCGAGGACGATTTCTGGTCCGGCCAGTCGCTGGAGGAGCTCTACCAGGCCCAGTCGAGCGAACGACCGGACGGGATCGCATCGATCTTCGTTGCGGCCATGAAGGAGTGGAAGCGCAGCCATGAGGGCGACAAGCCCGCGCTGTCCTCCCTCGCCAACCGCATCGACCGCGTGATGACCATGACGCTGTCGCGTGAGGGCGAAGAGATGGAGCGCGGCCTGATGGTGCTGGCTTCGGTCGGCTCCGCGGCGCCGTTCATCGGCCTGTTCGGCACGGTGTGGGGCATCATGAGCTCGTTCCAGGCCATTGCGGCGTCCGAATCCACCAACCTTGCGGTGGTCGCGCCCGGTATCGCTGAGGCTCTGTTTGCCACCGCGCTCGGCCTTCTGGCCGCCATTCCGGCCACCATCTTCTACAACAAGCTGGCCACCGACGTGAGCCGGCTCACCCAGCACATGGAAGGGTTCGCCGACGAGTTTCTGGCGATCCTCTCCCGCGAGATCGACGAGCGCATCTGATATGGGCATGGCCTCGTTCAGCGGCGGACCGGGCGGCGGGCGGCGGGGAAGCCGCCGACGCTCGCGTTTTCAGCCCATGTCGGAAATCAACGTCACGCCATTTGTTGACGTGATGCTGGTTCTGCTCATCATCTTCATGGTGTCGGCGCCGCTGCTCACCGTGGGCGTGCCGCTTGATCTGCCGGAGACCAAGGCCAGTCCGCTGGATGGCGCGGTGGACCCGCTGACCGTATCGATCGACGCGGAGGGTGCTGTGTTTCTGCAGGAAGAGCCCATCGAGATCGAGCAGCTGATTGCGCGGCTGGAAGCCATTGCCGGCGCCGGTTACGAGGAGCGTATTCTGGTGCGCGGCGATACCACGGCCAACTACGGGGCGATCATGCGCGTGATGGGCCGGCTCAGCCAGGCCGGGTTCACGCGGATCGGCCTCGTGACGACCGAGGAGCAATGATATGCGCACGGCCCTGATCGTATCGGCCGTGCTGCATCTTTCGCTTCTGCTGGCGATGATCCTGAATCTCGGCCAGCCGGACGCTTTTGCGACGCAGCCCGTGGCCGCACTGCCCATCGAGCTTGTGACCATTGCCGACGAGACCGACGTGACGCTCGGCGAGACCACCGCTGAGGCCGTGGTGGAGGACGCCGCGCCCGAAACGGTGGAGGCCGAAGAGCCGCCGTTGCCCGAGGAAACGCCCGGCGCCACCGACACGCCGGCCGACGAGATCGCGACCGACGCTGCCGCCCGCGAGAATGCGGCCGAATCCAGCGCGCCGCAGCCCGAAGCCGAGCCCGAGCCGGTGGCTGAGGCCGAGACCGAGGAGCCCGCCGTCACGCCCGAGCCGCCGGCCGAGGCCGCGCCGGAGCCGGAAGCGGCCGCCGAGACCGAAGTGGCCAGCATCGCCCCGGTGGAATCGGAGGCGACGCCGGAGCCTGAGGCGGCCGAGCCTGCGCCGGTCGTCCCGGTAAACGTGGTGCCCAACCGCAAGCCGACCCCGCCGCCGCGGCGCCAGCAGGCGCGCACGCAGCCTCCGGTGGAAGACGCCTTCAACGCGGACCGGCTGTCTCAGCTCATCAACCGCACCGATCCGTCCGGCGGCGGTGCAGGATCGGCCCAGGCCTCGCTCGGCGCCAGCGAAGGGCGCAACGCTGCAACCTTGACGTTGTCCGAAAAGGATGCGCTGAGAAGCCAGATGCAGCGTTGCTGGAATCCGCCCATCGGGCTGGCCGACGGTCAGTCTGTCGTGGTGACGGTCCAGGTTGCGCTTGGCATCGACGGCAGTGTTCTTGCCGTCTTCGAAACAGGCCGGTCCGGCACCGGCCCGCTCTACGATGTGGCATCGGACGCGGCGCAGCGCGCCGTCATCCAGTGCCAGCCTTACCGGCTTCCGGCGGAAAAGCACTCCGCCTGGAAGGACGTCCAAGTCAACTTCGACCCTCGGGATTTGTATTGATGATGCGTTTTCTCGCCGCGCTCCTGGTTCTTGTCACGCTCGCACTGCCGCGTCCGGCGTCTGCGCTGGTCTCGATCGATGTGACGGAGGGGCAGGCGCGGGCGCTGCCCATCGCCATTCCCTATTTTGCGGCACCGCCCAACGAGGTGGCGCTGGGCCAGCAGATCGCCAGCGTGGTGGAGGCTGACCTCACCAGCTCCGGCCTCTTCCGCGCGGTCGACCGGGCGGCATTCATCTCTCCCACAATGGGCACGGCGGACGTGCCGCGCTTTGGCGACTGGCGCGCCATTGGCGCCGAGGCCCTGGTGACGGGGCAGGTGGTTCCGGAGGCCGACGGGCGCCTCCGGGTGGAGTTTCGCCTGTGGGACCCGCTGCAGGAGCAGCAGATTGTCGGCCAGCAATTCTTCACCACGCCGGACAACTGGCGCCGCGTGGCGCACATTGTGGCCGATGCGATCTATGAGCGGATGACTGGCGAGAAGGGTTATTTCGACACGCGGATCGTGTTCGTCGGCGAAAGCGGCCCCAAGACGGCACGGGTCAAGCGCCTCGCGATCATGGATCAGGACGGCGCCAACCTCAAATATCTGACCGACGGGTCCAGCCTGGTGCTGACGCCGCGGTTCAGCCCCGCCGGGCAGACCGTCACCTACATGAGCTACGAGGGCGCGCAGCCGCAGGTCTTCCTGTTGAACGTGGAGACCGGTCAGCGGCAGATCCTCGGCAATTTCGACAACATGAGCTTTGCGCCGCGCTTTTCGCCGGACGGCCGGCGGGTGGTCCTTTCGCTTCAGGAGGGGGGCAACTCCAACCTGTTCGAGATGGACCTTGGCACGCGGCAACTGCGGCGGCTGACGGAGACGCCCGCCATCGACACCGCGCCGTCCTATTCGCCGGACGGTTCGCAGATCGTGTTCGAGAGCGACCGCGGCGGCTCACAGCAACTCTACGTGATGAGCGCGGGCGGCGGTGGTGCCACGCGGATCTCGTTCGGCGACGGCCGGTACTCGACGCCGGTGTGGTCGCCCCGCGGCGACCTCATTGCCTTCACCAAGCAGGGTGGCGGGCGCTTTTCCATCGGCGTGATGGCCCCGGACGGCAGCGGCGAGCGCCTCCTCACCACCGGCTACCACAATGAAGGACCCACCTGGGCGCCCAACGGCCGCGTGCTGGCATTCTTCCGCGAAAGCGGCGGCCCGTCCGGCGGGGCGAGCGTCTACACGGTTGACATCACGGGGCGCAACGAGCGGCGGCTGGACACGGGCACGCTTGCCTCCGATCCCGCCTGGTCGCCCACACGGCAGTGATGCGCTGCCAGGCGTTGCATTTTGTGGAAACCCGGCGTTTACCAGTTTCGCACTGAAGATCTTAACCGCGTTCGTGGCACGTGCCGGTATTCCCATCGGAGTGAGTTGATGGCTGTCCTATCCAAACGTTTTCTGACCCAGGCCTTCACGGTCCTGGCGCTGTCTCTCACACTCGGTATTGCCGGTTGTGCGAAGAAGCCCCCGGTCAACACCGCCGGCGCCGCAACGCCGGGGTCGCAGGCAGACTTTGCGCAGAATGTGGGCGACCGCGTGCTGTTCCTCGTCGATTCCTCGCAGATCGAGCCGTCTGCAGCGCAGATCCTGACAGCGCAGGCCGCCTGGCTCAACAAGTACCCCCGCTACCAGATCACCGTGGAAGGCCATGCCGACGAGCGTGGCACGCGTGAATACAACATTGCGCTGTCGGCGCGGCGTGCAGAGGCGGCGAAGAATTTCCTGGCCAGTCGCGGCGTTGCCGCAAGCCGGCTGCGCACGCTCTCCTTCGGCAAGGAGCGGCCTGTCGCCGTTTGCGATGCCGAGTCCTGCTGGTCGCAGAATCGGCGTGCGGTGACCGTCCTCAACGGCGGCTAGCAGAAACTCGTCCGTTAAGGGCGTTCAAAACGCGCGCCAGAGCCGCTATAAGGCGCGCGTCAACGCTCAAAACGAGAGAGTTCGCCAATGCGTACGCTCCTCACGGTGCTTTTTGTTTCTGTTTCCGGCGCGGCGCTTGCGCTGCCACCGGTGGCAACACCCGCCACGGTGGGTTCCGGTGTTGTGGAGGTGCAGAACCGCTTTCTGCCGGGCTTCCTCGGCGGTGGCGACAAGAATGCCGCCCCCGACAACACCCAGCTTCGCCTCGACCAGCTTGAGACGCAGGTGCGTTCCCTGACCGGCCAGGTGGAGCAGCTCACCTTCACCATCCGCCGGCTGGAAAGTGCGTTGCAGAACCAGCCGGCGCCTGCACAGCGCGCACCCGGCCAGCAGGGTTCGCTGTCCGGCACCGGCGCACCGCCGGCCCCTCTTGGCAGCTCTGCACCCGCACCCGCCCCGGCGCAAAATACCCAGAGTGCCGGTGCGGCAGCGGGCGGACCGATCGACCTTTCGGCGCTCAACCGCTCTGCCGCCGAATTTTCAACGACCCCCGCGCCCGCAGCAAGCACGCCAGAACCGGCCGCGTCCGCACAGCCAGGCGCGCTCGCGAATGCGCGCCAGCTCCAGCAGTCGGGCCGCTTTGCGATGGCGGCCGACGAGGCGCGCGCCGTTCTCGCCGCAAACCCCAACGGGCCGGTGGCCGGCGAGGCGCGCTATCTCCTCGGTGAAGCGTTGATGGCGCAGGGGGATTTTCGCACGGCGGCCAACCTCTTCCTCGAAAATTACACCTCCGATCCCAACAGCGAACATGCGCCGTCCAGCCTCCTCAAGCTCGGCACGGCGCTCAATGGCCTTGGCGAGAAGGAGGCGGCGTGTTCTTCGCTGGAAGAGTTGATCGGCGCCTATCCCAACGCCGACGCAGGTTTGCGGGCCGAGGCTGAGCGCGAACGGCAGGCCGCCAACTGCGCGTGAGCCAGCCGGCGGCCAGCCCCTTCTGGCCGGCCGGGTTCGACGTTGCGCTTCTTGCGGCCGTCAGCGGGCCGCTTGGCCTTGCCGTCTCCGGTGGCAGCGACTCCGCGGCGCTTGCGGCTCTGGCGCACGAGGCGGGTTTTCATGACGCCGTGGTGCTGACGGTTGACCACGGTCTCCGGCCCGGCTCTGCCGAGGACGCCGGAACGGTGGTCGCGCTTGCCGGTCGGCTGGGCCTGTCCTGCCACTGTCTTCGCGCCGGACCGCACGACGGCAGCTCGGTGCAAGCCTGGGCGCGCAACGTGCGCTATGGCTTGTTACGAGATGCGGCGCAAAGGCTGGGCCTTGCCGCCATTGTCACTGCGCACACGCTGGACGATCAGGCCGAAACGCTGCTCCTGCGCCTCGGGCGTGGCAGCGGGCTGCGTGGCCTCGGCGCCATCCGTGCCGACACGGTGCAGAACGGATTGCGGATCCTGCGGCCGCTTCTGGCTGCCCGGCGGGCTGACCTGCGCGCTGCCCTTGTTGCCCGCAACATCAGCTGGCGGGACGATCCCTCCAACGTGGACACGCGCTTTGCCCGCGTTGCCGTGCGCAAGCTCGCGCCCGCGCTGGAGGCTGCCGGCCTCACGGCGGCCCGGCTTGCCGATGCGGCAGCGCACCTTGCGCGCGCCAGCACCGCCATTGACGACGCGGTTGCCAGCCTTGCCGCCGCCGCCCTCAGGGTCGACCGCGCGGGCGCCGTCATCATTGCCCGCGCCCCCTTTGCGGTCGCGGCCGAAGAGGTTCGCCTCCGCCTTCTGTCGGACGCGGTTCAGATGGCCGGCGGCAATGCCCATGGCCCAAGGTTCGATGCGCTCAGCATTGCCGCCGACATGGCGCTGCGCGGCGCGGGGCGTACCACGCTGGGCCGAACGGTTCTGGACGCGGGGCCGGCCGACATTGTTCTCTGGCGTGAGGCGCGCGGCATCCGCCCGGTCGATCTCGCGCCCGGCGGCATCGTGGTTTTCGACGGGCGGTACGAAATTTCGCTGGCGGCGGGTATTGCGGCTGTCAAAGTCGCACCGCTTGGCGCGGCGGCTGCGCTCTGCCCGGCGCTCGGCCACGCACGGGCCAGAGCCACCGCGCCGGCCATCTTCCGGGACGGCCGCTTTCTTGCCGCGCCGACGCTTGGTGTGGTGCGTCACGGGTTTGAACGTGCGATGATTTCTCTGCGGCGCATGCGGTGAAGAGTCCTCCTTTCGCGCGAGGCTGTTGGCAGCACCTCGTTGCCATCCTATGTTGGTTTCCATGATGGCGGCGTATGTACCGCCTCCCGCGTCCGAACCGGGCGCAACCGAAGGTCAGCTATGAACAACCATTTTCGTAATTTGGCGCTGTGGGTGGTGATCGGGCTGCTGCTGTTCGCCCTGTTCCAGCTGTTCCAGAGCCCGGGGCAGCGCACGAATTCGTCCGAGATATCGTTTTCCCAGTTCATGGAAGAGACCCGCAACGGCAACGTCCGTGCGGTCACGATCCAGAATCAGGAAGTCACTGGCCAGTACGCCTCCGGCGGCCAGTTCCAGACCTACGTTCCGAAGGACACGGACTATATCCCCGCGCTCGAGGCCCAGAACGTCAACATCAAGGCCGAGCCGCCCAATGACGGCATCAGCCTCTGGGGCATTCTCGCCACCTGGTTCCCGATGCTGCTGATCCTCGGCATCTGGCTGTTCCTGATGCGGCAGATGCAGGGTGGCGGCGCCGGCAAGGCGATGGGCTTCGGCAAGTCGAAGGCCAAGCTTCTGAACGAAGCCCATGGCCGCATCCTGTTCGAGGACGTGGCAGGCGTCGACGAAGCCAAGGAAGACCTCCAGGAAATCGTCGACTTCCTGAAGGACCCCTCGCGCTTCCAGAAGCTCGGTGGCAAGATCCCCCGCGGCGTCCTCCTCGTCGGCCCTCCGGGCACCGGCAAGACGCTGCTCGCCCGCGCCATCGCCGGCGAAGCCAACGTCCCGTTCTTCTCCATCTCGGGCTCCGACTTTGTGGAGATGTTTGTCGGCGTCGGCGCCAGCCGTGTGCGTGACATGTTCGAGCAGGCGAAAAAGAACGCGCCCTGCATCATCTTCATCGACGAGATCGACGCGGTGGGCCGCCACCGCGGTGCCGGCCTCGGCGGCGGCAACGACGAGCGCGAGCAGACGCTGAACCAGCTTCTGGTCGAGATGGACGGTTTTGAGGCCAATGAAGGCATCATCCTCATCGCCGCCACCAACCGTCCTGACGTGCTGGACCCCGCGCTCCTGCGCCCCGGCCGTTTCGACCGCCAGATTGTCGTCCCGAACCCCGACCTCGTCGGCCGCGAGAAGATCCTCAAGGTCCACGTCCGCAAGGTGCCGCTGGCGCCTGACGTGAACCTGAAGACCCTTGCCCGCGGCACGCCCGGCTTTGCCGGTGCGGACCTTGCCAACCTCGTCAACGAGGCGGCGCTTCTGGCGGCGCGGCGCAACAAGCGCCTCGTCACCCACCAGGAGTTCGAGGACGCCAAGGACAAGGTGATGATGGGTGCCGAGCGCCGCACCCTCGTCATGACCGAGGACGAGAAGAAGCTGACGGCCTACCACGAGGCAGGCCACGCGCTGGTGGCGATCCACATGCCGGCGTCGGACCCGATCCACAAGGCAACCATCATCCCGCGCGGCCGTGCGCTGGGCATGGTGATGCGCCTGCCGGAGCGGGACCAGATCTCGCTGACCCGTGCCAAGTGCAAGGCCGACCTTGCGGTCGCCATGGGTGGCCGCGTGGCGGAAGAGATGATCTTCGGTCACGAGAAGGTGACGTCCGGCGCCTCGGCCGACATCAAGATGGCGACCAAGCTTTCCCGCGCCATGGCGACCCAGTTCGGCATGTCGGACGAGCTGGGCCCGCTTCTCTACAGCGAGAACGAAGACGAGGTCTTCCTCGGCCACTCCGTCGCCCGCAGCCAGTCCGTCTCCGAAAAGACGCAGGAGATGGTGGACCGCGAGGTGAAGCGCTTCGTCAACGATGGTTACGAGACCGCCACCGCGGTTTTGAAGACCAACATCGACGAGCTGCACACCATCGCCAACGGCCTGCTCGAATACGAGACGCTGTCCGGCGACGAGATCCGCGATCTCCTGAAGGGCAAGCCGCCCGTGCGGGACAATGCGGACGACGATTCGTCGACCCCGCGCTCCACCGCCGTGCCCACCACCGGCGGCAACCGGCCCCGTCCCAGCGGTGAAGGCGGCCTGGAGCCGGCCCCGTCCTGATCAGCGCCACCCGCGCTCTATGAGAACCAGACGACCGCCCGCAGCCCCGCTGCCGGCGGTCGTTTCATTTGTGTGGTCAGGTTGCGAAAGCGCCGAGGTTGACGGCGCACTCGGGCGGCGCAACTTTCGGCCCGATGGAGCGGTTCATTTCCGGGTTCCTGAGCCGGCAGCGCAAAGGGCAACCCCGCTCCAGTGAACCCTGGAGCGATGCTGAAGACGCAGCATTCTCCACCTTCCAGACCGTCGATCAGTTGGGCATTGGCCTTGCGAACGGCGACGCCAGTGCACAAAGCGCGGTGAACGCGATCCTGCACACGCGAGGGGCTGAAGTTTTACCTCCACGATGTCGCCACCCTCAGCGATCTGGCGGACCGGATCTTCTTCATCGGCAGTCTTGAGGCATTCGACGTTGATATCGGGCGGCTCAAAACGCGGCTCGGAATTGCGTCTTCGATTTATCCGCCGACCGACGACATCGGGGCGCATCGCAATCCGGCCGAAGCCGACCGCGACCTCTCGCAGACCGCAAGACAGGCCATTCAGGCCTGGCTCGCGCAGGACTACGAGATCTACCGCTGGTGCCCCCGGCGGCGTGAGGAGATGCAGGCGGGCTGATTCCAGCCGATGCGTGCGGGCCGCAGAACTGCTGGCGCGGCTGCTGTCGCGTCGGGTCTGTGCTACATTTCGCCCATGGACAAGATGACTGAGAAGGCGGGACTTCTGCCGCCGGATTATTTGCCGGACCTCCTCGCGTCCGGTCTTCACGTCGTCTTCTGCGGTACGGCGCTCGGGCGCGTTTCGGCCGAGCGCCGGGCCTATTACGCCCACCCCGGCAATTTCTTCTGGCGTGCGCTGGCGGACACCGGCCTCACGCCGGTCCGCCTTTCGCCGGAGGATTGGCCGACGCTGATCGACCACGGCATCGGCCTGACGGACGTTTCGAAATCGCACTACGGCAATGACGCCGAGCTTCCAGCCGGCGCATTCGACGCGGCGGCACTTTGCGACAGGATCGCGATGCACCAGCCCGCGATTCTTGCCTTTACGTCGAAAGCCGCGGCGGCTGCGGCGCTGGGCAGGCCAACCGGCAAGGTGGCGCTTGGCTTTCAGGAGGAAGCAATCGGCAAGACGCGCCTTTTCGTGCTGCCCTCGCCGTCCGGTCAGGCGCGCCGCTACTGGAACGCGGCGATGTGGCAGGCGCTGGCCGATGAAGTCCGCTCCCTGCGGCAGATGGTTGACTTGAATCCGCCAGACCAGCTTAGTCCCGTGAAGCTGGATTGAGGGTTGATGATGGCGCGAAAGTATTTTGGCACCGATGGCATTCGTGGTCGTGCCAACGGCAGGGCGATGACGCCTGAGGTTGCCATGCGCGTCGGCATGGCGACCGGGCTCGTGCTCGCCGCCGATCACGAAGGGCGCCAGCGCATCGTGATCGGCAAGGACACCCGCCTGTCGGGCTACATGCTGGAAACGGCGATGGTGGCCGGCTTCACGGCCGTGGGGGCCGATGTCTTCCTGCTCGGTCCGATGCCGACGCCGGCGGTTGCCATGCTCACCCGCTCGCTTCGGGCCGATATCGGCGTGATGATTTCGGCCTCCCACAACGCCTACGACGACAACGGCATCAAGATCTTCGGCGCAGACGGCTTCAAGCTGTCCGACGATGTGGAAGCCCGCATCGAGCGGCTGATGGACAGCGATCTCACCCGCCGCCTTGCCACCGGCGCCGACATCGGCCGTGCCAAGCGCGTGGAGGGCGACCGCTTCCGCTATGTGGAGTTTGCAAAGCGCACCTTCCCCCGCACCCTCAGCCTCGATGGATTGCGCGTGGTGGTCGATTGCGCCAACGGAGCGGCTTACCGCGTGGCGCCCGACGTTTTGTGGGAGCTCGGCGCTGAGGTGATGACCCTGGGCGTGGAGCCCGATGGCCTCAACATCAACCGCGACTGTGGGTCCACGTCGTTGGAGGCGATCCGCGCCAAGGTGCTGGAAGTGCGCGCCGACATCGGCATTGCGCTCGATGGCGATGCCGACCGCGTCATCATCATCGACGAGAAGGGCAAGGTGGTGGACGGCGACCAGCTCCTTTCCGTCATCGCCGCCTCGTGGCTGCGCTCGGAGCGGCTCAAGCACGCAACCGTGGTCGCAACGGTGATGAGCAACCTCGGCATGGAGCGCTATCTGGAATCGATCGGCGTCAACCTGATCCGCACCAAGGTGGGCGACCGCTATGTGGCCGAGGAAATGCGTGCCGGCGGCTACAATATCGGCGGCGAACAATCAGGCCACATCATCCTGACCGACTACACCACCACTGGCGACGGCCTGCTTGCCGCGCTTGAGGTCCTGTCCGTGGTCGCCCAGTCGGGCAAGCGAGTTTCGGAAATCTGTCACCGCTTCGAGCCGGTGCCGCAGATCCTGAAGAATGTGCGCTTCAACGGGGGCAAGCCTCTGGAAGCACCGGCGGTGACCGCGGCCATCAGCAGTGCCGAAGAGAAGCTCGGCAGCGCAGGCCGCCTGCTGATCCGCCCCTCCGGCACCGAACCGCTGATCCGCATCATGGCCGAGGGCGACGACGCTGCGCTCGTCAGCGCGCTGGTCGACGAGCTTTGCGAGGTGGTCAGCGCGAACGGCTGACCACCGGCACCGGAAGCGGCCTGCGCCGCCGGGCGCTTCGGCCCGTTTCAGGCGGTGTGGTGCACCGGCGGCACGCCATAGACCGGCGTGTCGAGCCCTTCCTGCCGCGCCTTGAGCTGAAGCGCCAGAAACAGCGAGTAGTGGCGCGACTGGTGCAGGTTGCCGCCGTGGAACCACAAATTTTCCTGCGCCGTCGGTTTCCACATGTTGCGCGGCTCGCCCTCCCAGGGGCCCGGGTCCTTGTAGGTGCCGGAGCCAAGGCCCCATACCTTGCCCACCTTGTCGGCCATCTCCGGTGAAACGAGGTCGGCGACGAACCCGTTCATGGACCCGTAGCCGGTGGCGTAGACGATGAGGTCCGCCGCAAGGTACGTTCCGTCGGTCAGCATCACGCCGTCTTCGGTGATCTCCTCCACATCGCCTGGCTTCACCTTGATCTCACCCGACGCGATCAGCTCCGAGGCGCCAATGTCGATGTAGTAGCCGGAGCCGCGACGGACATAGAGCATCTGGATGCCGCTCTCGTCATCGCCCCAGTGGAGCTGGAAGCCGGAGGCGGCAAGGCGATCGTAGAAGTCCTTGTCGTGGGCGCGGATCCTGTCGTGCAGCTCCTTCTGGTGCTCGTGCATGATTGCGTAGGGCCATGAGGCGAAGATCATGTCGGCCTTGTGCGTGGTAATGCCTTTTTCGAGCGCTTCTTCGGAGTAGAGCGGCCCGAGGCCAAGCTCCATCAGCGTGTCGGAGCGGACCACATGGGTCGGCGAACGCTGGATCATGGTGACGTCGGCGTCGTGCTCCCACAGGGAGGCCGCAATGTCATGGGCCGAGTTGTTGGCGCCGACAATGACAACGCGCTTGCCGGCATATCTGTCCGGTCCGGGGTGGCCGCTGGAATGGTGTTGCTCCCCCTTGAAGCGCTCCATCCCGCGAAATTCAGGCTTGTTGGGCTTGGCGGACATGCCGGTCGCAAACACCAGATGCGACGGCTTGAGGACCATTTCGGTGCCGTCGCGGTTGACGACGACGGTCCATGTCTTCGAGGCTTCATCGTAGCTGGCGGACTGGCAGGTGGAGCTGGTCCAGTAGTTCAGCTCCATGATCTTCGTGTACATTTCGAGGAAATCGCCCATCTTGTCCTTGGGAGCGAAGACGGGCCAGTTCTTCGGGAAGTCCATGTAGGGCAGATGGTCGTACCAGACCGGGTCGTGCAGGGCGAGAGACTTGTAGCGGTTGCGCCAGCTGTCGCCCGCCTTGGCGTTCTTCTCCAGAATGATGGCAGAGACGCCCAGTTGCCTGAGGCGGGCGCCGAGCGCGATGCCGCCCTGGCCGCCGCCGATGATGACCACATAGGGCTGCTCCTGCGAGCCCAGCGATTCGGCTTCGGCCTGGCGCTCTTCCAGCCACGACGGGCGCTGCTTGCCCTGTCCGTGCTTGGCGCCAAGGGGGCGGCGCGCGCCTACGGTTTCTTCAAAGCCCTTCAGCGCGGCCATGGCGGTGAGGAGGGTGTAGATCTTGCCGTTCTTCAGGCGGATGTAACCTTCGCCGGCGGCAACGGGCGTGTCGAAGGTGAAGAACGCCTTGGTGATGTCGCCATCGGTTTCCACGGCGTATCGCGGATCGAGTGCAAAGCCGGACGGGGCGGTCGCCGCAAGCTGGCTTTCCAGCATGTGGCGGATTTCAGCCGCGCCCTCAACCGTCTTGAGGTTCCAGGTGAAGGTGAGAAGGTCGCGCCAGTAGCATTCATCCGAAAACAGGGAGACGGCGCGGTCGATGTCACCGGCGCCGAGCGCGTCGCCCAGTGCATCCAGCACGGCGGTGACGGCGGATTCCGGGTTTTTTGTCAGCATTCGAGGTTCCTCCCGTTCGGCTCGTTTCGGCCGTTTGGAAGAGAGTTTGCTACCCCGCCGGGCGCATGGGAACCCGCCCGGTCTGAATTAGACGCGTTTCTCCCTCACCCCCAGCGGAGCGCCGGGGTGTGAACCGGTGCGTCCCACAATGCCGTCATTTCGTCGTCCAGCGCGGTGAGCGTCACCGAGGCGCCCTTCATGTCCAGCGACGTGCAATAGTTGCCCACAAGCGTCCGCGCGATGGTGATGTCACGGTCGTCGCACTGCCGGGCGACAGCATCCATCACCAGATAAAGCTGCATCAACGGCGTGCCGCCCAATCCGTTGACGACGGCAAGAACCCGGTTCGCTGCGGGCAGCGATGCGGCGATCGCGTCCATCATCCCGGCAACAATGTCGTCCGCGCTCTTCAGCGTGCCGCGGCGGCCGGGTTCGCCCTGGATGCCGACGCCGAACGCCATCTCGTCGTCGCCAAGGTCGAACATGGCGCGGCCGGCAGCGGGCACGGTGCCGGAGGTGAGCGCGACGCCGATGGTCGCCGAGGCGGCGTTGACCCGTTCGCCCAGCGCCTTGAGGTCTGCCAGCGCGCGGCCCTCCTCGGCCGCTGCGCCGACGATTTTCTCCACCACCACGGTGCCGGCAAAGCCGCGGCGTCCCTGGCTGTGGGGGTCGGTTTCTCCTGCCACGTCGTCAGTGGTGAGGACGGTGGCGGATGGTCCGCCGATCATTTCGGCGGCCCTCTCGAAATTCTTCACGTCGCCGGGATGATTCGTCACGATGAAAAGGATGCCCGCGCCGCCGTCCGCCGCTTCGGCCGCGGCAAGGATCTGGTCCGGCGTCGGGCTGGTGAAGATTTCGCCGGGGCAGGCGGCGTCGAGCATTCCTGTGCCCACGTAGCCGGCGTGCAGGGGCGCGTGGCCGGAGCCGCCGCCGGACACCAGCGCCACCTTGCCGCTCTTCTTTTGCCGGCGGGTGACGAAGCGCGGGGCAAAATGCACGGAGACCAGATCGCCGTGGGCGCGGCCGAATCCGGACAGGCTCTGGTCGAGCGCGGTGTCGGCGCTGTTGATGAATGATTTCATGGCGCTTCCTCGGTGTGGTCGGACATCAAGGGCAAAGGCCTTGGCTTGGGGGTGCGTGCGGGCACGCGGCGGGGGCGAGACTTTCCGGCGGGGCGGTGCGCCCTGTCAACGGGCCGCGGTGCGGTCAGCTGCCAGTCGCTGCGCTGATTTGCCCGGCTGGGGCGCCTGTGCCAGTAGGGGCGGGCCGGCCCGCCCCAGGACGTGGTGGGCGGACTTCTTTCGGAGCGTTCCATCTATGCGCGTTGTGATGATCGGCACCGGATATGTCGGCCTGGTGTCGGGTGCCTGCTTTGCCGATTTCGGCCACGAGGTGGTCTGCGTCGATACCAATTCCGACAAGATCGAAGGCCTGCGCAATGGCGTGATGCCGATCTACGAGCCGGGGCTCGACATTCTGGTGAGCGCCAATGTCCGCGCTGGCCGCTTGTCCTTCACCACAACCCCTGCCGACGCCATTGCGGCGGCGGATGTCGTGTTTCTGGCCGTCGGCACACCATCGCGCCGCGGTGATGGTCATGCTGACCTGTCCTACGTGTACGCGGCGGCGGAGGAAATCGGCCGCCAGATCCGCGGCTATACGGTGATCGTGACCAAATCCACCGTCCCCGTCGGCACGGGCGACGAGGTGGAAGCCATCGTGCGCCAGGTTGCCCCGGAGGCCGCGTTCGATGTGGCGTCCAACCCCGAATTTCTGCGGGAAGGTGCCGCCATCGGCGACTTCAAGCGGCCGGACCGCGTGATTGTGGGCGCCGAGACAGAGCGCGCGGCGGAGGTGATGCGCGAACTCTACCGCCCGCTCTACCTCAACGAGACGCCGCTTCTGGTCACCGGCCGCCGCACCGCGGAGCTGATCAAGTATGCCGCCAACGGGTTCCTGGCATTGAAGATCGGCTTCATCAACGAACTCGCCGATCTTTGCGAGGAGACCGGGGCCAACGTCCAGCAGGTCGCCAAGGGGATCGGCCTCGACAAGCGGATCGGCTCGAAATTCCTGCATGCAGGCCCAGGCTATGGCGGCTCCTGTTTTCCCAAGGACACGCTGGCCCTGTCGCGCACGGCGCGCGATGCCGGCGCCCCGCTCACCATTGTGGATGCGGTGATTGCCGCAAACGATACGCGCAAGGCGGCGATGGCCGACCGGGTGATCGCGGCAGCCGGCGGCACCGTCGACGGCAAGACCGTTGCGGTGCTCGGGCTCGCCTTCAAGCCCAACACCGACGACATGCGCGAGGCGCCGAGCCTTTCAATCGTGCCGGCGTTGCAGGCAGCCGGCGCCATCGTCCGTGCGTTCGATCCCGAAGGGATGGACGAGGCCGCGCCGCTCCTGCCGGGCCTGGTGTTCGCCAGCGGCCCGTATGAGTGCCTGGAGGGCGCGGACATTGCGGTGATCATCACCGAATGGGATCAGTTCCGTGCGCTGGATCTCAGGCGCGTCGCTGCACTGCTCACCGACAAGGTTCTCGTCGACCTGCGCAACATTTATGGCGCGGACGATGCAGCGCGCGCCGGACTGACCTACCGGTCCATCGGGCGCCCGTGAAGCGGCTGTCTGAACGCTGGCTGCGCTGGGCGTTCACTTCATCGGTGTGTAAGGTTTCCGCGCTAGGACGCCGCTGATTGAAACGCACAAAAGGATGCTGACCATGCGCGCATTTTACACGATCGTATTTTTCGTTTTCCTGGCGGCGGTGGTCATATTCGCCGTGCAGAACCTCACGACCGTGGGCGTCAGCTTCCTCGGCTTTTCCATTCAGGCGCCCATGGCGCTCATTATTGCGGCCGTCTATGTGGTGGGCATGTTGACGGGCAGCAGCCTGTTTGCGGCCCTTCGCAACTATTTGCGTCCCAAGGCGCACTGAAAGCGCCGCATCTGCCGGCCGGCACTCCGGGCGCTGGCTGGCTCCCGGCGTGTGGCGGGACGCAATGAAGCGCCCGTTATTTCGAAATTTTGCAATTATCGAACATGACTGAGACGTAATCTGGGCGATAAGGGAATCGTCCGATACTCTGGTTGCGCGGTCGACGCGTCCGGGGTTCTCTCATCGCTGCGTTTCTGCATTGCACTTGTGGCCGCAACGCAAGCTGAAAACCCGATGAGGCCGGGATGGCGGCCCAAATATTATGATTTCGGATGGATACTGCCTCATGAAATTCACGCTCGCTCTCTTGCTGGTCCCCGCTATCGGGATCGCGTCGGCGCAAGCCGATCCGGGAATAACCACCGCTGACGTAAATTTTCGCGCCGGGCCCAGCACATCGGACAAGTCCTTCGGCGTGCTGCCGAATGGCACGGACGTGGACATCGGCACCTGCGACGCGAACGGGTGGTGCGCCATCACCGTCGGCGGCGAAGCGGGTTATGCCAGCCAGAATTATCTCCAGTCACAGGCGCCCCTGACCACCGTTGCTGCGCCTTCCGGCTCTGGCGACGGCTCCGGGGGGAGCTCCGCTTCGGGCAGTGCGCCGGCCTATACGGCCGATGAGCTGGACACGCTGGTTGCGCCGGTCGCACTTTATCCGGATGCCGTGCTGGCGCAGGTCCTCGTCGCCGTCACCGTGCCGCTCGATGTCGTGAAGGCCCAGCGCTGGGTTGCCGCCAACAAGGATATGGCAGCGGACAAGCGCGCAGCTGCCACGAAGGCCGAAGGCTGGAACGAGAGCGTGGCGACCCTTGCAGCAGGCTTCCCCTCGGTGATCGACCAGCTGGGCAACAACCTCGACAACACGCAGGAACTCGGCAACGCCGTGATCGTGCAGAGCGACGACGTGATGGCCGCGATCCAGCGCCAGCGCGAAAAAGCCAAGGACCTCGGCAATCTGGCAAGCAACCAAGCGCAGACGGTGACGGTCAACAACAACAACGAGATCACCATCGCGCCCGCCAAGCCGGACACCATTTACGTGCCCACTTACAACCCGGCCACGGTCTACACCACAGCGGCCCCTGCGCCGGTTTATGTGGAGACAGGCAACACGGGCTACGACGCCGGCGCCGTACTGGCGACGGGGGCAATCTCGTTCGCGGCGGGATTTGCCGTCAGCAGCGTGTTCGATAACAACTGGAACCGCAATTATTGGTACGGGCCGCCCCGGATCAACTGGAACAACGGCAACTTTTACCCGCGCCCCGGCTACCGCCCGAACGTGCGCAACACCAACGTTCGCAACACCAATGTACGCGTTGGCAACGTCAACGTCGGCAACACCGTGAATGTGGGCAACCGGGTCGGCAACAACGTGGCGAACGGTGCCTGGCGGCCGACGCCGCAGCAGCGCGCCAGTGCCCGGCACAACATCAACACGCGCAATGGCGTTCGCGATGTCCCGCGGCGTGACCGTGGCGCGGGTCCGGTCCAGCGCCAGCGGCCCAACGCAGCCAGCATGGAGCGCAGTCTGGAGCGCCAGCGCACGGGTGCGCCGCGCCGCACGACACAGGCGAGGCGCGCGCCGGCAGCGCGGGCGCACCACGCAAACGTTTCGCGTCCGGCGCGGGCAAAGGCGCCGCGGCGCGCGACCCCGCAGCGGCGTTCCGCCTTCCATCAGGAACGCCACCGGCGGCCGGCTGCCTCGGCGCGGGCGCGCGGCAACCGCAGCATGCACCGCGGCGGTCGGGAATTTCGTGGCAATCGAGGCGGCCGGCGCGCTGGCGGCTTTGGGCATCGTGGCGGGGGGCGTCGTTGATCATGTCAGGCAAGAACATCATGGCACACTTCACCACCGGGCTTCTGGTTGCGGCCTCCACGCTGGCCGCGTCTTCCGCGCTCGCCGAACCGTCCGCCTACAATTCGCCCGATGCGGCGGTGGAGGCGATCATCGCAGCGCTGGATGCGCGCGATGCGGATGCGCTTGTCGCCGTGTTCGGCCCGGAGGCCCGCGACGTTGCGCTGAGCGGAGACGTGGCGCGCGACCGCGAAACCTGGGGCACGTTCATGCGCGCCTACCAGGAGAGCAACCGCCTCATTTTCAGCGACGACGGCGCTGGCGCGACGCTGCTGGTTGGCGCGAACGAGTGGGCCTTCCCGGCGCCGCTGGAAAAGGGCGACGACGGGCAGTGGCGCTTTGATCCGGAGGCCGCCCGCGAGGACGTGCTGGAACGGCGGATCGGCAACAACGAGCTGGACGTGATGGAGCTGTTGCAGGGCTACACCCGCGCGCAGGCCATCTACCGTGAGGCTGACCGGGACGGCGATGGCGTGCGCGAGTTCGCGGCCGCAATCCTGAGTGCGCCGGGCGAACGCAACGGCCTCTACTGGCCCACCGAGGATGGTGAGCCCGAAAGCCCGATCAGCGACTTTGTCGCCCGCGCCGCCGCCAGCGGCTACAGCGCGGACGGGACGGACGAAACCCCGGAGCCCTATCTCGGCTACTATTTCACAATTCTGGAAGGGCAGGGGCCGGACGCGCCCGGCGGCGCCTACGATTATACCATCAACGGCAACATGGTGGCCGGCCACGCAATGCTCGCCTTTCCGGCAGCTTACGGCGAGCTGGGCATCATGAGCTTCATGATCGGCGAAAACGGCCAGATCTTCGAGGCCGACCTCGGCGAAGAAACGCTGGATCGCGCAACCGCAATCACGCAGTTTCTTCCAGACGCAGAGTGGACCCCCGTCGACTGAGCGGCGCAATTCACGCCGATCCTTGGCAAGGCGGCGCACGAGCGGCCTGAACGCGCCGCTCGGCGCCCGCTGGCCAAAGACCTCGCGCCTCAGCTTCGCCTTGCCTCTTTCCATCAATGCGAAAGAAGCAGATCGCATGGCCTGTGCCTGAGGCCGATCTCCCGGAAGTCCGGTTCCGCCTGATTGGCGACCGCGCCGCAGGCAATGCGGCAAGCGCGGCGCTTTCCGGCACCTCCTGCATTCCTGCTACACGCTTTCTTGAAGTGCAGAGCGCGCCGCGTTTGCGCACGGCCGGCGGTCGTGCCGCCACCGGCCCGAACGATCAATCCGCCCCGTTTTCGGGACTCCGAGCGAAAAATGCGGCCCGCACCGCCGGCCTGTCGACTGCGACTGATGCATATTCGGTAGCGGTCCGCTGCGAATTGAGCAGATGACCGCAGCACTAGAGCCATGCTGTACTTGGTTCATCGCCCGACAGGGCACTGAAATCGTGGACCCGGCCCGATAGCGTCGGCGGACCCTGCGAAAATCCATGGAGGCAGTCGATGACGGCGGTCGCTGATGCGTCACCTCACAGGGCCGACAAGCCTTCGCCGCGCCGTTATTTCGGATGGCTCGGGTCGGCGGCCATCCTTGCCTGCGGTCCGCTCATCCTCATCGCGTTCTGGTGGGTCGCCTACGCGGGCAACCTCGTCGATGCCAACCTGTTGCCCTCTCCGTTCGCCACGCTGCGCGACACCTGGACCAACATTGTTTCCGGCAACATGCTGTACGATGTGTGGTTCACCTTCATCCGGGTGTTCTACGCGTTTCTCTTCGCAGCCATCGCGGGCGTGCCGGTGGGCATCGTTCTGGGCGTGAACCAGAAGGTCTACCGTTCGGTCGAGTTCATCATCGACTTCTTCCGATCCACGCCGGCGACGGCAATGTTCCCGCTGTTCCTGCTGCTGTTCGGCCTCGGCGACTTCTCGAAAATCGCAGTTGCCGGCTTCGCAGCCTGGCTGATCGTCATCTTCAACGTTTCCTACGGCGTGATGAATGCGCGGCGCACACGCATCCTCGCAGCGCGCTCCATGGGGGCGTCGCGGCTCAGGATCTTCTTCGACGTCGTCTTCTTCGAAACGCTGCCGCAGATCTTCGTGGGTCTGCGCAACGGGATCTCCATCGCGCTCGTCGTGATCATTGTCGCGGAGATGTTCATCGGTGCCACCGACGGGCTCGGCCACCGGATCATCGACGCGCAGATCTCCTACGAACTGACTGACATGTACGGCTCGATCCTCGTCGCCGGGGCTCTCGGCTACGGGCTGAACGCCTTCTTCCTCGTTGCCGAAAAATACCTCGTCCACTGGTCGGGCAAATGACGGGCACGGCGCCGCCAGAGCGCCGGCCTGTGGGAGACCGTCCAATCCCTCTCCTTCATAAAGATGGACCGATGTCATGATGAAAAATCTTGGACTGGCCGGCGCGATGATCGCGATCGCCGGCACCGGAGCCGCACACGCCGCCTGCGACGATTACGAGACCGTCGTCTCGGCCTGGCTGCCGATCATGCAGACCACGGCATACTACGTCGCCCACGAGGAAGGCCTGTTCGAGAAGAACTGCATCAAGGTCGAATCGAACAAGATGCAGTCGCCCAACCACATCATCGATGCGCTGGTGTCCGGCCGCGCCGACTTCGGCCCTCCGGGCGCAGCCGCCGGGATCGCGATGCTGGCCGAAGCGAAATTCCCCGGCACGTTCAAGGTGTTCGGCCTGCAGGGCGGCGGCATCGAGGTCGATCTCATCAACGATGCGCTGATCGTGAAGTCCGGCAGTGACATCAAGTCGTTCGCGGACCTCAGCGGCAAGACCCTCGGCCACGTGCCCGGCATTCAGTGGCGCACCATCTCGCGCCACCTCGTGCGTGCAGCCGGCCTCGATCCGGACTCGGATGTCCAGCTGATCGACCTTGCCGTGCCGCAGCAGGTGCCGGCCGTCATGGGCGGCAGCGTGGACGCGACGTTGTCGCTTGAGCCGGTGGGCTCGATTGCCGCGGCCACGGACGGTGTGGACCGGGCAATGGTGAACCCCGTCGCCGCCGTCATCGCCGATCCGTTCTATTCCGGCGCTGCGGTGCTGACGACCAAGTTCATCGAGGAGCGGCCGGAGGTTGCCCGCAAGATCGTCGAGATCATCGACGAGGCAACGCTGCTCGCGAATGCTGACTTCGAGAAGTACAAGGCGATCATCCCGAAATACACCGCAATCCGTGAAGAACAGCTCGACCTTCTGGCCAAGCCCTACCTGCGGCCGTGGTCTGAGCTGAACGAGACGGATCTCGATTCCTATCAGGCGTTCGTCGACGTTTTCCACACCGAGGGTGTCCTGAAAGAGCCGATGGACGTGCGCACGAAAATCCTCAAGCCGACCGACTTCGGCGAGAGCTGATCGGCCGTGAACGAGACGAGCGCGCAAACGATGGATCTCGCCCAGAGCGCCCCGCCCGCCAGCGATCGGCAGAGCGCCCCTGCCGGGAAAGAGCGGGCCGCGCCGGCGACCCGCAAGGGCCAGCTCACCGTCAAGGGGTTGCGAAAATCGTTCGACCGGACCGTAGTCTACGACAATTTCGACCTCACCTTGCCGCTCGGCTCGTTCATCAGCGTCTTCGGTCCCAATGGCTGCGGCAAGAGCACGCTGATCAACATGATCTCCGGGCTCATGCCGCGGGACGGCGGCGAGGTGCTGTACGACGGCCGGCGCATTCGCGACACGCGGATTTCCTACGTCTTCCAGAACTATCGCGAGGCGCTGTTCCCCTGGCTGCGGGCGGTGGACAACATCCACTACCCGCTGAAGCTGATGGGCATGTCGAAGGCTGACCGCAACCGCCGCGTGGAGGAACTGGTCGCCGATTTCGGCATCACCATCGACCTCAACACCTATCCCTACATGCTGTCCGGCGGCCAGCAGCAGGCGGTCTCGATCCTGCGCGCCCTTGCCCCCGCGCCGGAGGTTCTGTTTCTGGACGAGCCCTTCAGCGCGCTCGATTACGAGATGACGCTCCTGATGCGCGAGAAGCTTCAGGCGATCTACCGGAAAACGGACACGACGATCATGCTTGTGTCGCACGATCTTGAAGAGGCCGTGCAGATGGCAGACCTCGTCCTTCTCCTGACGCGGCGGCCGACGCGGATCGCCGAAATCGTCCGGAACCCGTTGCCGCGGCCGCGTGATCTGGCGATGCTGACGCAGCCGGAATTCGTGGCGCTTCGCAGCAGGTGCCTGGAGATTTTCCAGCGCGAAGCACGGGTGGACACACAATGAGCGAAGACGCGAAGGAGACCGGATTGCGCGGCTATCACGACATTGGAGGCGATCCCGCCGGCGATATTCCCAAGGTCGAGCTGCCGTGGCTGCACTGGGAGAAGCAGACCGAGGCGATCCGCGACCTTCTGGGCGACGGAACGCGCCGGATCGTCTCGCTCGACGAGATGCGCCGCGGCTTCGAGAGTTTTGGCGCGGACAAGTACAAGGCGCTCTCGTTCTATCGCCGCCGCCTGGATGCGATGATCGACATTCTGGTGGAGAAGGAGATCATCTCCCGCGAGGAGCTGGACGCTGCGGTTTCGGAGCGCCGCGAAGTTTGGACCCGTGCCGCCGCCGAGGATACCGTCACCGGCGGGTCGCAATGACGAGGGAGCCGCGCCATCGCTTCGCCGTCGGCGACCAGGTGACTGTTCTCGACCTTGGCAAGGCCGGCCATGTGCGCATTCCGCATTATGTGCGGGGGCGGTCCGGGACGGTGGTCCAATATTGCGGGCGATACCTCAACCCCGAAGATCTGGCGGTCGGCGTCACGTCCGGCCCCGGCGTCGACCTTTACCGCGTCGCCTTCGACCAGAACGCGCTTTGGCCCGGCGACGGCCACCCCGCCGCCGACCAGCTGATCACCGAAATCTACGACCACTGGCTGACCGCGACCTCAGGGGCCGCAGGGGTAAACCAGTCCGGGCAGGAGATGATTAAGGCATGACCGCACTTCATGGCGACCACGGGCACGACCACGACCACGACGCCCACGAGGCGCTTGTGGTGGAGGACGACGCCGGCAACCTGGAAGGGCAAATCATGGTCGATGCCTTGCAGGACGTTCTGATTGCACGCGGCCTCATCACCGCGCCCGAAGTCACGAAGGCCATCGAGAAGCTGGAATCGCCCGGCATCCACCAGGGCGCGGCCATTGTGGCAAGGGCCTGGACGGACGCGGACTACAAGGCGCGCCTTCTTGGCAACGGCAAGAGCGCGATCGGGGAACTCGGCATTGCCGTTGGTGAAGCGCAGATCGTCGTCGTCGAGAACACGGCGAAGGTCCACAACCTCATCACCTGCACGTTGTGCTCGTGCTATCCGCGCTCGATCCTCGGCCAGCCCCCGTCCTGGTACATCTCCAAGGCGTATCGCGCGCGCTCGGTCCGCGAGCCGCGCAAGGTTCTTGCAGAGTTCGGCACGGCCCTTGGTGATGACGTCGACGTCATCGTTCACGACAGCAACGCCGACATGCGCTATCTGGTCCTCCCCGAGCCGCCGATTGACGCTGATACCGCCTCGCCCGGTGAACTGGAGGCCCTCGTCACCCGCGATAGGCTGATTGGCGTCATCCGGTAAGGGGACCGCATCCGCCGGAATTCCCGTTGAGAAAGGCCGGCACTGCGCAGGTCCCGCCGCGGCAAGCGCGCCCGTTGCCATGGATCGGGCGGGCAGCTCTGCCATGGCGTGAAGCAGGCTTTGGGGGAGAGCAAAAGATGGTGCGGGCGGTCGGACTCGAACCGACATATCCGTGAGGACGGCGGATTTTGAGTCCGCTGCGTCTACCAATTCCGCCACGCCCGCGGCTCTTTGCCGATATTGACGGCCACCCGGCCCTGCGCCGCGCTGCCGCGTCATCTCCGGCCGCTTTTCCTACCCCCTCAACCGGCCCAACTGCAACCACCGTTCGCGGCCGCGGCGAAAGTCTGTTCGCGTTGCTTCCCGGCGCGGCTACGACGGCCCGATGCGCAAGGGCCTGCAAGAGTCACAAATGTGATTTTGGCGCTTTCACACAACAAGAGGTTGTTATATGATTTCCACATAAGATTGCAGGCCAGGGCAAGGGGCGTCAACGATGTGGTTCGGCCTCTTCATCTGCACTCTGTCGGCGCTCTGGGCTGCACCCGTGCTGGCGGGCGCGTGGACGCTGGACCGCGGCAAGACGTCGACGTTCGTTGCGTCCACCTTCACCTATGGCGACCACGGGTTTGACGATGACGGCAACCTCGTCAAGGTGCCGGAGTACCAGAAGTTCGTGCTGTCCGGTGCGCTCGAGTATGGCGTTCGCCCGTGGTTGACCGCGGTGCTGCGAGCCGAACTGCGCGAGGAACGGATGCTGGATGCGGTCTACACCACCCGTCTGCCAAGCCCGCTGTTCGACCCGACGGAGGTGACCGACGTCACCTTTTACGACCGCGCGTCGAGGAGCTATGCCGCGGGCGGCGTGGGGGCGCGGGTGCGGCTGCTGCAAGCCTCGCCATGGGTTGTGTCGGGCGAGATGCTGCTTGGTTCGGGCGGTCTCGACAGTGCGGGCCTCGGCGCCCCGTCGGACGGGCCGTATCTTGAAACGCGGGCGCTGGTGGGCGCCAGCCGCACGATCCTCGGTCGGAATGCCTATGCCGACATTGCCGTTGGCTACCGCCACCGCTTCCGCGACGACGACGCCGACGAAGTCCTGCTCGACGTCACGCTCGGCACACAGGTTCTGCCGCGCTGGATGGTTCTGGCGCAGACCTTCACCACGGTCGAGACCGATGGCGAGACCCATTATACCAAAGCCTCCGGCAGCCTCGTCTATTCTTTCAACGATCGCTTGCGCATTCAGGCCGGGGTGGTGGGCACGGTCCATGGCCGCAACGCCATCCGCGAACTTGGCGGCACCCTCAGCTTCTGGTGGGAGTTCTGACGGCGCGGCGCCTTCCGGTTTCCGGCGGCTGGTTCGGCTTGTAGGGTGGGAAGGTCCGCCACGCCCTTCGTTCCAAGCAAGGCCACATCCGCGTCATGTCCGATCTCGTTGCCATTCCTGCCGGGCGCTTTTCGATGGGATCGGACAATTTCTACCCGGAGGAACGCCCGGCGCGCCCGGTCAGCGTCGACGCGTTCCAGATCGCGCGGGCGCCGGTGACGAACGCGCAGTTTCAGGCATTCGTGGCGGCGACGGGGCACCGGACCACCGCCGAAACGGGCATTGATCCGGCGCAGGACCCCGGCTTTCCAGCGGAGTATTACGAGCCGGCCTCGCTGGTCTTCCGCCCCACCAAAGGGCCTGTGCCGCTGAACGACCCGCGCCATTGGTGGCAGCTCGTTCCCGGCGCGAGATGGGACGCGCCGGAAGGGCCGGGGAGCACGCTGGACGGGCGGATGGACCATCCGGTCGCCCATGTTTCACTGGCCGATGCGGAGGCTTATTGCCGCTTTGCCGGCCTGCGCCTCCCCACCGAGGCGGAATGGGAGTGGGCAGCGCGCGGCGGCAGCGCGACCACCTATCCGTGGGGCGAGGCGCTCGACCCCGGCGGCGGCACACCGGCCAACATCTGGATCGGCGATTTTCCCTACCGCAACCTGCGCCATGGTGACGGGCCATTCTCCACGCCGGCCGGCCGGTTTCAGCCCAACGGATTCGGCCTTTTCGACATGATCGGCAATGTGTGGGAGTGGACGGCCTCCCTTTACGACCGGAGCGCGACCGTCGCGCCGTGCTGCATTCCGGCGGCCGAAGGGCGGACGCCGTCGGCCGCCAAGGTGCTGGCGGCCAAGGGCGGCTCGTTTCTCTGCGCGCAGAATTATTGTCAGCGCTACCGCCCGCCGGCCCGCACGCCGCAGGAGTTTACCGCAACGGCGGCGAACCTCGGCTTCCGCTGCGCCGCCGACGCCTGAAAGCGCGCCAGTCAGCAATAGCGCTCGATGCCGATATTCTGCGCGTCGGAATAGCGGTCGCCATGGGCAAAGCCGATGGGCAGGAGGCGCGCGATCTCGGTGCGGTCGGCATCGGTGAACGCAATCTCGCGCGCTTTGGCAAACTCGCGCAGGTGGGTTGCGGTGCGTGTGCCGGGGATGGGGAGAACGTGGTCGCCCTGGTCCAGCGTCCACGCCAGCGCTGCGGCGGCCGGCGACCAGCCGCGTTCCCGGCAGAACGCCTTGTAGGGCTCGATCCACGCCACGTTGGCCGCAAAGTTGGGCGGCACGAAACGCGGGTTGTTGCGGCGGAAATCGCCATCGCCGAATGTGGCGGGGTCTGGCGTCTTGTCGCCGAACATGCCGCGGGCAAGGGGTGAAAACGCGACGAAGGTGATGCCGAGCTCGGCGCAGGTCTGCAGGAGCCCCAGTTCCGGCTGGCGGGTCCACAGCGAATATTCGTTCTGCACGGCGGCGACGGGATGAACGGCATGTGCGCGGCGCACCGTGGACGGGGCAACTTCAGACAGGCCGTAGGCGCCGATCTTGCCCTCGTCGATGAAGCGCTTCAGCGTTCCGACCACATCTTCGATGGGGATCGCCTGCTCGCGGCGGTGGACGTAATAAAGGTCCACATGGTCCACGCCCAGGCGCTTCAGCGAGCCTTCCAGTGAGCCGCGCAAGGCCTCGGGTCCATTGCCGAAATGGCGCTCGGGCTTCATGTAGATGCCGCCCTTGGTGGCAAGAGAGACCTTCGCGCCGCTTTGCGCCAGAAACTTGCCGACAACCTCTTCGGAGCGGCCGGCGCCATACCGCTCGGCGGTGTCGAAATGGTCGACCCCCGCGTCCACAGCAGCGGCGAGGCATTCAAGGCTTTCCGCCTCGGTGGTGGGGCCGTAGAAGCCGCCGAAGCTCATGCAGCCAAGTCCGACGGCGCCGACCGTCTGCCCGTGGATCGTCCGGTGCGTGTTTGGCGCGGCATCTGGCATGGGGCATTTCCTTCGTTGCTCTGAACTGCCGGCAGGGTAGGGGGTTTTGCGCCGGGTGACACCCGTCAGCGCGGACCGACCACGGCCACGGCCTTCATCATGACCGCCTGATGGGGGTGCGGCAGCCCCTTGACGGCGGTCACCGTGCACACCGGCGGCACGGGAAGGCCGTGCCGCTCCAGCGCCGCGTACACGGCGTCGGCTTTGTCCGGTTGGGTGAGGTAGACATCGAGCTTCACGATGCTGGAGAGGCCCGCGCCCACCGACAGAAGGATATCGGCGATGTTGCCGAGCGTGACGACGGCCTGGACGGCGGTGTCGATCAGCACCCGGCCCGTCTCATTCACGCTGGCGCCGACAAATGTGTCGTCCCGCCGGCGCGAGCTTGTGCCCGACACGAAGGCGAGGTTGCCGACCCGCTTGACGTGGGGGAAGCTTCCGCGCGGCCGCGCCTTGTGCGCCAGCGTCTTGTTCTCGATGACGAGCTGGCTGGACAGGGCCTGCGCGGCGCTTTTCAGGCGGGCGATGATGTCGGCCCGGTCGCCGTTTCTAAGGCGGGCCGAGGGCGCGCTCACCACCAGCGCGCCGAGCGGGGCAAGGTTGGCGCCGGTGACGGGCGCGGCGAGGCAGTCGAGCCCGGTTTCCATCTCGCCGCAATCCTCCGCCAGACCGGCCAGGGCGATGCGCTGGGCCTCGCGCCGTACCTCACGCATGTCGGTCCGCGTTTCGGGCGTGAGCGCGGGAAGCGCGATCTTCTCGAGCGCCTCCTCGCGGGCGAGCGGGTTGAGGCAGGCCATCAGCAACTTGCCAGTGGCGGAGGCATGGAGCGGGCGGTCGAGGTCGCTGCGGATGCGAAAGGCGAGGGGGCGGTTTGCTTCCTGCCACACCAGCGGCCGCGCTTCCGGTCCGTGGAACAGCGAGAGACACACCGTTTCACGCAGGTTCTGGCACAGATGGTCGACAGTCCCGCGCGCGCGTTCCGCCACGATGTCGGTGCGCATGGCCTGCTGGCCAAGCTCGGAAATCAGCATGCCGACGTGGTAGCGCGGGCCGGGGGTCCGGTCGAGCGCGCCGACCTCTTCCAGCGTCAGGAGGAAGCGGTGGGTGGTGGAAAGGGTCTGTCCCGTTGCCTCGGCCACCTCCTGCGGCGACAGCGGGCGTGTCTCCGACAGGAACAGCTTGAGAATGTCGAAGGCCTTGATGACCGAGTTGTTCTTGGGAGTCGCCATTTTAGCGGCGTCCGTTTCGCTTAAGGGTTTTCAGGCTTGGCAGGCGGCGGGGTCGGCGCCTCCGGGTCCTCGCCTGACAGACCTTCCTTGAGGAATGCAGAAACGCCGCTGGCGTCTGCCTTGCCAAGGCCGACCTCTTTCAGGAGCTGGTCGACCACGGGCGCTTGCGTGCGGTAGCGCAGCGCACTGTTGACCACCTGATCGGGCAGGTTCTGCGGGCCAACGGGGTTGCCGTCGGCACCGATCATGCCGCCGCCGGAAAGGGCGAGCTGGCCGCCGACAAGGCCGTTGACCTCGACGATGCGGATATCGTCGATGTTCTCCATCGGCTTGGCGCTTTCGCGGATGATGTCCTTCAGGTGGTCGATGACGGAGAGGCGCACCTTCAGCGCCATCAGCTCGTCGGACATTGTGTTTTCCGCCTCGGTGAGGGCGCGGACGGCTTCGGCGTCCACCGCGCGCTGGTGGGCGTCGGTGTCGATCCGGGCCTTGTCGGCGACCGCCTCGGCCTCGGCCATGGCGGTGATCCGCGCGGCCCTGGCGCGGGTTTCCACCTCGTTGGCTTTCGCGGTGTCGGTCGCCTCGCGCACGCGGGCTTCGGCGGCGACCAGAAGCGCCGCAACGTCGCTCTCGGCGGCGGAGTTCGCCTTGATGAGCGCGATGACCTTTTCGCGCTCTTCCCGCTCGCGGGCACGCAGGAGGGTGAGCGCCTCTTCGGCTTCCACCAGCGAGCGGCGGGCGCGCTCCACGTCCGCCAGCGCCTCGATCTGTGCCTTGGCGCTTTCCGACAGCGCGACGTCCTTCAGGTGTTCGCTCTCGATCAGCTGGCGCTGCTGCTCGATGGCGAGCGTGTCGATGGCGAGGCGCGAGTCCATGTCGGCGCGGGAGACGGCCTCCTTGCGGCTGGTGCGGGCGACCGCGACGAGGCGGTCGGCCTCCTCCTTGTCAACGTCGAGCAGGCGGGCGAGCTCGACGCGGATCCGCTCCAGCTCGTTGCCGGTGGTGAGGGTGACCGCATCGGCTTCGCGCTGGCGGCGGGCCTGCTCCTGCGAAACCTCGGAGAGGCTGGCGGCCTCCTCCATGGCAACGGCATGCTCCTTGGCAATCCGCGCAAGGCGGATCGCCCTGTCGACGCCGGTGGTGACGCCGTCCACCGCCTCGCGGTTTTTCTCGCGCTGAGCCGCAATGGCCGCCTCCGCCCCCATGCGGGCCATTTCGTTCTCCTCGTCCGCCTTCACGTTGGCGACGCGGATCTGCGCGTCGGCGGCAGCACGAGCCTCTTCGGCCTCGCGGCGGTTCTCGGCTTCCGCCTTGGCAACCTCGGCCTTTCGCGCGGCCTCTTCCACCGCGACATCCTTGTTGCTGGCGGCGCGCTGGACGCGGACGGCAGCATCTGTCTCGATGGTGACGTTTTCCACCTCACGGCGGATGCGCATTTTCTCCTGCGCCACCGCAAGCTCGGTGGCGAGGCGGATGACCTCGCGCTGCTCGTCGGCTTTCAGGGTGGCGATCCGCACCTCCAGCTCGGCGGCAACGCGGGCTTCCTCGGACTCGCGGGTGCGCTCGGCGGTGGCGCGCGCCACCTCGGAGTCCTTGGCGGCCAGGTGCATCGCCGTCTGCTTCTCGCGCTCGATCCGCCTGAGCTCGACAATCTGTTCGGACTCGGTGCGCGCATCCTCGATGGCCTGGCGGGTCTGCGCGTTCTCGCGCTCCACGGCCTTCTGCACCGTGAGGCGTTCCACCTCGCGCTGCTGGTCGGCTCTTGCTGTGGCAAGGTCGATGGAGAGCTGGGCGGCGACGCGGGCCTCTTCGGAGAAGCGGCGGCGGGACGCCTCCTCGGACGAAATGGTGGCGCCCTGCTCGGCGCGGCGCACGGCAATCTCTTCCTGCTGGGCGAGGCGGGCGTATTCTTCCTGCTTGTCCAGCTCCAGCCGGCGGGTCTCTGACTCCAGGTTCTTGGTCTGGATGTTGACGCGGCTGTCCTGCTCGATGGCGTTGCGCTTCAGCTTGCGGGACTCGATGTCGGCCGTCAGGCGCGTCAGGCCCTCGGCGTCGAACGCGTTGTTGGGGTCGAAGAATTCGCGGCTGGTCTGGTCGAGCTGGGTGAGCGACGCGGACTCCAGCTCAAGGCCGGTCTGCTCCACTTCGGCGGCAACGTGCGCCTTCACGCGGCGGATGAAGTCGCCCCGCTGCTCGTGCAGCTCCTCCATGGTCATCTCGGCGGCAACGCTGCGCAGCGCGTCGACGAAGCGGCCTTCCAGAAGCTCGCGCATCGCTTCGGGCCGGCCGGTCTTGGAGCCGAGCGCCTGTGCGGCCAGCGCGATGGCCTCGGGGCTGCTGGCGACGCGGACGTAGAACATGGCGGTCACGTCGATCCGCATCCGGTCGCGGGTGATGATGGAGGTTTCGTCCTCCCGCGTGATCTCCAGCCGGTTGGTGGACATGGAGACCGGGGTGAGGTCGTGCAGCACGGGGATGACGAAGGCGCCGCCGTTCTGCACCACCGTCTGCCCGCCGAGGCCGGTGCGGACGAACGCCACCTCCTTGGTGGCGCGGCGGTAGAGCCACCAGAACAACACCCACAAGATGACGATGACGATCACGACGATGACAAGCGTCATGATCACGGCGGGGAGAACATCCATGGACCGGCTCCGCATTCGCGAGTGATGGCCGGGGCTTTAACGATTGGCCATCCGTTCAGGCACAGTAGGCACCCACTTGCGACGCGTCCATCTCAATATTCGGTTTACAGTCTCGCTCTTTGAGTTACAGTCTCGAAGTTGACCGCACTGAGGACGTTCCGTGGCACTCGATTTCACCGGCCTTCCTGCACCCAAGTTCCGCTATGCCCCCGCGGTGGAAGCGGCCGGCATGGTGCGGACAGCCGGCATGGTCGGTCTCGACCCTGCGTCCGGCAAACTTGCCGAAGGTGGCGCAGCCGCCGAGTTCAGTCAGATCCTTGCAAATCTTGGCACGTTCCTCGCGGCGAATGGCTTTTCCCGGCGCGACGTTTTCGCCGCCAACATTTTCGTCACCGATTTTGCTGCGTTCGGCGCCATCAACACAATCTGGGACGCCTTTTTCGACGATGACGCCGCGCTGCCCGCGCGCACATCTGTCGGCGTCAGCGCGCTGCCCATCGGCGCCGCGGTCGAAGCCGATTTCACGCTGGCGCGGCGCGCCGCACCTTCCGGAGCCTGAACGAATGACCGACATCGCCGCACCCGAGACGCGGGACGCCAACGGACGGGTGGTCAAGCACCTCGCCACGCCGCGCGGCGCCTACCCGCATTTTCGCCGGGCGGGGCCGCTGGTGTTCGTGTCGGGCACCAGCTCGCGCCGCAAGGACAACACCATCGCCGGCGCCAGCGTTGACGAGATGGGCACGACCACGCTCGACATTCGCGAGCAGACCGCAGCGTGCATCGAGAATGTGCGCGCCGTCCTACAGGAAGCGGGCGGCGACCTTGAAAACCTCGTCGAGCTGTCGACCTTCCTCGTCAACATGAACGACTTCGGCGGCTACAACGAAGTCTACGGCCAGTATTTCTCCGAGAGCGGGCCGGCGCGCACCACAGTTGCCGTGCACCAGCTCCCGCATCCGCAGCTACTGATCGAAATCCGGGCCACGGCCTACATCGCCCAGTCGCCCACCAGCGCCGAATAGGAGAGCACCATGCCCAAGGGTGAAATCGTCGCCGGCTTCATCGCACCGCATCCGCCGCATCTTGTCTACGGCGAGAACCCGCCGCAGAATGAGCCGCGGTCGCAAGGCGGCTGGGAGCAGCTACGCTGGGGCTACGAGAAGGTCCGCGAAGCCATCGACGAGTTGAAGCCCGACGTGCTCCTCGTCCACTCGCCGCACTGGAACACCCAGCTCGGCCACCACTTCCTCGGCGTGCCGCACCTCACCGGCAAGTCGGTCGACCCGATCTTTCCCAACCTCTTCCGCTATACCTACGACCTGAAGGTCGACACCGAGCTGGCGCAGCTCGCCTGCAAATACGCCCGCGAAGAGGGCCTCGTCTCCAAGATGATGACGAACCCGAAATTCCGGGTGGACTACGGCACCATCACCTCGCTGCACCTGGCGCGTCCGCAGTGGGACCTCCCGGTGGTGGGCCTCTCGGCCAACAACTCGCCCTACTACCTCACCACGGAGGAGGGCTTTGCCGAGATGGACCTTCTGGGCAAGGCGACCCGCCGCGCCATCGAGGATTCCGGCCGCCGCGCGATCGTCCTCTGCTCGGCGACCATGAGCCACCGCCATTTCCAGGAAGAGCCCGCAACGCCGGAAGACATGAGCTGCGAGCATCCATACTCGATGGAAATGTACCAGTGGGACATGAAGCTCATCCACCTGATGCGCACCGGGCAGATGGCCGAAGTCCACCGCCTGCTGCCCGAATTCGTCGACATCGCGTTCGCCGAGTTCAAGGCAGGGTCGTTCACCTGGATGTGCTCGGCCATGGGCTACCCGGAGCTTCCGGGCGAGCTTCTGGCGTTCGGCAACGTGATCGGCACCGGCAACGCCATCTTCAAGTGGGACCTCACCAAGCACGGCCTCGCCACCCCCGCGAGCCAGTGGCAGGGCGGCGCGCGGTCCGCGCATGACGCTCCCGCCGCAGCGCCCTCGTGGCAGGCCCCGTCCTCGCCCGCCACCTCTGATGCGTTCTTCCGCGGCGATGGTCCCGCCGTCGGGGCGCGAGCGCTTTAGGAGCCATCGTGAGCGTCGTTTCCGCCTTTATCGTTCCGGGTTCCCCGCTGCCGTACCTGAAGCCCGAGAACCCGCCCTGGAGCGTCATCGCGCAGGCCTGCCGCGCGGCAGGGCGCAACCTCGCCGCCTCCCGGCCGGACACCATTCTCGTCTACTCCACCCAGTGGATGGCGGTGCTGGACGAGCTGTGGCAGCTCCGCCGCTCGTTCAACGACGTGCACGTGGACGAGAACTGGTACGAATATGGCGACCTGCCCTACGAGCTGACCTGCGACGTCGAGCTCGCCGCAGCGTGCGTGGAGGGCTCGAAAGGCATCGGCATCACCTCCAAAGGCGTCGACTATGACAAGTTCCCGATCGACACCGGTACCATCGTCGCCAACGGGTTCCTCAACCCCGGCAGCCGCATTCCGCTGACCATCGGCGCCAACAACCTCTACCACTCGTTCGAGGACACCATGCGCCTTGGCGAGATGGCCGCAAAAACCGCGGACAGGATGGGCCGCCGCGTTGCGGTGGTGGGCGTCGGCGGCCTCTCGGGCTCGATCTTCCGCCATGAGATCGACATTGCGACCGACGGCATCGCCACCGCCAACGATGACGAGTGGAACCGCAAGATGCTGGCGCGGCTGGAGCGCGGCGGCGGCAACGACCTCGTCGAATTCTCCAAGGACTACGCGAAAAATGCCAAGGCGGACATGGGGTTCAAGCACTTCGCCTGGATCCTCGGCGCCCTTGGCGGCCGCATCAACGGCGGACGCATCCATGCCTATGGCGCCACCTACGGGTCCGGCGCCGCGGTGGTGGAGTTTCGCCCCTAAGCCTCAAATCCGGGACGCCACGCCCACAACAGGGAGACGGTACCAATGAGATTGACTGTAACGGGAGTGGCGGCTGCGGCCGCCATGCTGGCCGCAAGCGCGGTGCCTGCCGCCGCGCAGGACGAATGCGTGATCAAGGTCGGCCGCGTCGTTCCGATCACCGGCCCGCTGCTCGACATGGGTCGCGAAACCCCATGGCTCGACGAGAACAAGGTCGACCCGATCAACGAGGCCGGCGGCCTCCAGGTCGGCGACCAGAAGTGCAAGATCGAATACACGATCTACGATTCCAAGGGCACCGCGGCCGGCGCCGGCGAAGCCGCCCAGCGTGCGATCCTGGACGACAAGGTCGACGTGGTGATGGCGCAGGGCACGCCCGACACCACCAACCCCCCGTCCGACCTTTGCGAGCGTTACGAGGTCCCCTGCATCACCTCCGACACGCCCATCGAGGCCTGGCTCTACGGCCCCGACGGCAAGCCGAAAGAATACAAGTACACGCACCACTTCTTCTTTTCGGTGCCGGATCTCGTCAAGAACCACATCGGCATGATCAAGGCGCTGCCGGGCGACTTCAACGGCCGCATCGGCTACCTCTACCCCAACGACCCGGACGGCGTGGTGTTCGCCTCCCTGTTCGACCCCGCCTACAAGGGCGAGGGCTGGAGCCCGGTCGACCCGGGCCGCTTCGAGCAGGGCCTGCCGGACTTCTCGGCGATCATCAACCAGTTCAAGCGCAACCGCGTGGAAGTCGTCACCGGCGTCCTCGCCCCGCCCGACCTGCAGAACTATTTGCAGCAGGCTGCGCAGGCCGGCTTCAAGCCGAAGATGTACATCATCGACAAGGGCACGGGTTATCCGGAGCCGATGCGCGCACTGGGCGATTTCGGCATCGACATCCTGTCGGTGAACTTCTGGTCCCCCGCTTTCCCCGGCACGTCGAAATATGGCGACTATGACGGCGCCGCGCTGGTGGAAGCCTACGAAAGCCAGAACCCCGGCAAGATGTACTCGCCGCCGCTCGCCTGGTCCGACGCCTCCTGGGACGTGCTGTTCGACGCGCTCCAGCGTGCCGGCACCACCGATCGCGACGCACTCCTCAAGGCGATCCACGAGACCGACCTCGACACTGTCGTCGGCAACATCAAGTTCAACGACCAGAACTTCGGTGTGTCCCCGCTCGGCGGCGCGCAGTGGCAGAAGGACGAAGACGGCAACCTCGTGAAGCAGAACGTCTTCAACGAAGTCTACCCGGAGGTGAAGATCACCGGCGAGATGAAGCTCTACCAGCAATAAGGCTGAAGGAGACGGGGTTCGCCCCGTCTCCCCCTCCGACCGCGACAGGCCATGACAGCGCTCTACCGTAACTTCACCACGCAGCGTGATCTGGACGCCGCTTACGATGTCGAGGCCGCCGTGCCCGACTTCATGGCCTACGCGCGCCAGTTCGTGACGGGTTCGGCCGAGTTTCGCGCGCGCACAAGGTGCAGACTCGGCGTGCGCTACGGGCCGACGGTGGACGAATACGCCGATATCTTTCCGGCGGATCGCCGCGGGGCGCCGATCCTCATCTTCATCCATGGCGGGTTCTGGCGGTCGCTTTCGGCGGGCGACTTCTCGTTCTGCGCCGAAGGCCCGCAGCGCGCCGGGATCACCACCGTCGTCGCCAACTACACGCTGGCGCCGAAGGCCACCATGGGCGAGATCATCCGCCAGATGCGCGCGCTGGTGGCATGGACCTTCCGCCATGCCAAAGACATCGGTGGCAATGAGAGCGAAATCTACGTCTGTGGCCATTCCGCAGGCGGGCATCTGACCGCCGAGATGATGCTGACCGACTGGGCGCGCGACTACGGCCTGCCCCCCGGGCTCATCCGCGGTGGCATCCCCATCAGCGGCCTGTTCGACCTCGAACCCATCAAACTCCTCTCCTTCGTCCAGCCCGATCTGCGGCTGACGGACGGTGACGTTGCCGCCCACAGCCCTGCCGCCCATGTGCGAGGTGGCCAGCCGCCAACGCTCCTCACCTATGGCTCCGACGAGCCGTCCGAGTTCCTGCGCCAGTCGGACGAGTTTCTTGCCGCGTGGCGGAAGGCTGGCAACCGCGCGAGCTTTCTCCCCCAGCTCGGCCGCAACCATTTCACTGCCATTACCGAGCTTGCCGATCCCGCAAGCACGCTCTGCCGTGCGATCTTCGACTTCATGGGCCACACGCCGCGCCGGGTTCCGACCGGATGCCGCAGCGCGGTGCCGAGCGTTGCCAGCCTCATGCGAACCGCATCCTGATGGCGGCGCTGCTGGCAGCAGAAGGTCTGCACAAGGCGTTCGGCGCCGTGAAGATCGCGGCCGATATCTCCTTCACCGTGGCCGAGGGCGAGGTGGTCGGCATCATCGGCCCGAACGGCGCGGGAAAAACCACGCTGTTCGGCCTCCTCTCAGGCAACGTGCCGCTCGACAAGGGCCGCATCCGCTTCGACGGACTGGACGTGACGGGCCTTCCCAACCATGCCAGAGCGCGCGCCGGGATCGCTCGCACCTACCAGGTGCCCCGCCCGTTCACCCACATGACGGTTGCGGAGAACCTGCGCGTTGCGGCCATTTTCGGCGGCGATCTCGACGAGGCGGAATGCGACGACTGGGTGGCGCAGGTGCTCGCCTTCACCGGCCTCACCACGCGCGCACCGCTTCTGGCGGGCCGGCTGGGGCTGCTCGACCGCAAGCGGCATGAGCTTGCCCGCGCGCTCGCCACCCGCCCCAGCCTTCTCCTCATCGACGAGGTGGCAGCGGGCCTGACGGACGGCGAGGTGGACGACTTCATCGCACTGGTCGGCCGCATCAAGGGCGCGGGCATCACCGTGGTCTGGATCGAGCACGTCATGAAGACGATGTTGAAGGCGACCGACCGGCTGATCGCGCTTGCCGGCGGCGAGATCATTGCGGAAGGCGCGCCGGACGTGGTGATCGCCGACCCCGGCGTACGGCGGGTGTATCTCGGTGCGTAAGGGGAGCCTTTTTGCCAAACCCGGACGCGGCGGCCGCGTCCCGATGCTCACCGTGGAGGGGCTCAGCGCCTGGTACGGCGAGCTGAAGGCGCTGCACGAGCTGAGTTTCAGCGTCAATTCGGGCGAGGTGCTGGCGATCATCGGCGCCAACGGGGCCGGCAAGTCGACGCTCCTGCGCTCAATCGTCGGCATGATGAACCGCGGCCGCACCGCCCACATCGAGGGGATGATCGAGTTTCAGGGCCGCCGGCTCGACAAGCTCCGCACCGAGCGGATCGTTGAAACCGGCGTGACCATGGTGCCGGAGGGCCGCAAGCTCTTTCCGCGGATGACGGTGGCCGACAACCTCATGGTCGGCGCCCACCTGCCGCGCGTGCGCGAGGCGGCCCGCGAGCGGATTGTGGAAATGTTCGAGTTCTTTCCGCGTCTTGCCGAGCGGCGGGACCAGCTCGTCAGCCAGATGTCGGGCGGTGAGCAGCAGATGGTGGCGATTGCCCGCGCGCTGATGTCCTCGCCGCAGTTGGTCCTCTTCGACGAACTGTCGCTCGGCCTCGCGCCCATCATCGTCGACGACATCTACGCCAAGGTGCGCGAGGTGAATGCCGCCGGCGTCACCTGCGTCGTCATCGAGCAGGACATGCGCCGGGCGCTTGCCGTCGCCGACCACGTTCTCGTCATGCTGGAGGGCCGCGTCGTGCTGGACGGATCGCCGGGCTCGCTCGCCGAGGAAGACATTGTCGCGGCCTATTTCGGCTCCAAGAAGGGCGGGCACTGATGGAGCCGCTCCCCTTCAACGAAGCGCTGTACTGGACCTTCATCGACATCGCCAACGCGCTTTTGACCGGCACCATGATCGGCGGCTACTACGCGATGCTGGCGTTCGGCCTCGCGCTGTCGTTCGGCGTGATGCGGCTCGTCAACCTCGCGCACGGCGAGTTTCTGGTGGTCGGCGCGTATCTGTCCTCGGTCATCTTGCAGGTGGTGCCGGTGCCGCCGTTTCTGGTGCTGATCGTGGTGGTGCCGATCATGTTCTGCATCGGCTACGGCCTGCAGCGGTTTCTCCTCAACCGCGTGTCGGTGCAGGCAATGGAGCGGCGCGGCATGTCGGCCAATTTCGGGCTGATGGCGCCGATCCTCGTCACCTTCGGTCTCGGCATCTTCATCTCGCACCTGCTCCTCGCGATCTTCGCGTCCGACGCGATGAGCATCAAGAACGGTCTCGCCTTCTCCGCCATCCGGCTGACGCAGGACCTGTCGATCTCGACCTTGCGCCTCATCTTCTTCTTCGTCGCCATCGCGACGCTTATCGTCCTCACGCTGTTCCTCAAACGCACGCTCACCGGCCGCGCGATCCGCGCCGCGGCAGACGACCCCGAATATGCCGCCCTCATGGGCATCCGAACCGACCACATCTTCGCGGTGGCGCTCGGCATCTCGCTGGCGATCTCGGGGCTCGCGGGCTTCATGATCGGGATGACGCGCACCTTCCAGCCGTTCGACGGGCCGCAGTTCATCCTGATTGCGTTTGGCGTCGTCATCATCGGCGGCCTCAACTCGCTGCCGGGGAGCCTGATCGGCGGCATCCTGCTTGGTGTCACGCAGGTGCTGGCAGGCACCTATTTCGGGCCGTCGGCGCAGCTTGTGGGCGGCTACATGCTGGTGCTCGGCGTGCTCGCCTTCTTCCGCGAGGGGCTGTTTTCGAAATGATTGGCCGCACGCTCAATACCCTGTTCGAACCCCGCGTCGGACGCTGGCTCCTTGCGGCGCTGCTCGTCTTCCTCATCGCCATGCCGTGGCTGCTGGGCGAAGCCGGCCAGTACTACACCGTGCTCCTGATGACGGTGTTCATCTTCGCCGTGCTAGGCCACTCGTGGAACCTCCTTGCCGGTTTCTGCGGCCTCCTCTCCTTCGGCACGCAGCTTTACGTCGGCCTCTCCGGCTTCACGGTGGCGATCCTCAGCTATTATTTCGGCGCGTCGGTCTGGTTCGGGATGCTGATGGGCGGCGTGGTTGCGGCGCTGTTCGCGTGGCTCCTGGCGGCACCCGTGTCGGACCGCAAGGGACAGCGCAGCACGTGGATCGGCATCGCGGTGGGCGTTGCGTTGTGGGTGATCTACGAGATCGTGATCGCGCAGGTGCCGGCGGCGGACGTGTTCGGCGGGGCCTACATTCGCCGGGTCATCATCCTGTTCGGCCTGTTCCTCTACGCGCTGCCGCTCCTCAAGCTGGAGGGTGCCTATTTTGCGGTTGCAACGTGGCTGATTGCGGCGGCTGTCGCCTCCATCTTCAACGAATGGCGTGTCGTGGGCGCGGGCGGGGGGATGACAATCGCCTCCGACACCACCATCACCCAGCGCTACTATGCGGCGCTCATTCTGGTGGTGCTGGCGACGGCGGTGGTGTGGTGGCTCCTGAAAAGCCGCTACGGGCTGGCGCTGACGGCGGTGCGCGACGACAACGAGGCCGCATCCTCCATCGGCATCGACATTCGCCGCGTGAAGACGATGGTCTTCGTCATCTCCGCGCCGATGGCCGCCATGGCCGCAGGGCTTTACTATATCGACCAGGTGACGATCACGCCGCCGGATGCGTTCCACATCCGCTGGTCGGCCTATGTGGTGTTCATTGTGGTTGCCGGCGGCATGGGCACGCTGGAAGGGCCGCTGATCGGCGCGGTGCTGTTCGTCATTGTCCAGCGCATTCTGGTGGGCGTGTGGGGCGGCGGCGAGCTGACGCTCGGCATCGCGGCGGTGGCGCTGATCCTCATCCTGCCGCGCGGCATTGCCGGTTTCATCGCGGATCGCCGCAACGCTGCACGGGTCGCGCAGCCGGGGGACGGCGACGCGCCGGGGGCAGGTGCGGACATCGAGGCAGCGCCCGCCCCGCCTGCTGCACGGCAAAAGCGCACTGGCCCCGGCGGCGTTGCAGCCGCACTCCTGCTGCCGGCAAGCCCGCTCCCCTATCTGAAGCCCGAGGCCAAGCCGTGGGCGGCTCTGGCGCGGGCAAGCCGTGCCGCGTCCGGGCGCATCGGTGCAGCCAGCCCCGATGCCATCGTGCTGATGGTGAACGGCTGGACCACCGCCAGCGGCGTGCCGCTGATGGCGCAGTCTCGCCTCAAGGGCGCGCGCACCGATGACACGTTCCACGCCTTCGGCCCCATCGATTACGACCTGCGCATCGACCGGGACCTTGCCCGCGCCATCGCTGGCAGCAGCGCAGGCCGCAATGCCGCTGCGCATCTGGTGGATGACACCCACTACGCCGTGGATATGGGCATCATCCTCGCCGCAAAATGGCTCGCCGCAGGATCAACGCCTTTTGTGGTGATCGGCCGCCCCGCAACGGCGGACGCCGCACCGCTGGGCGCGGCTGTTGCCGCTGCGGCACGGGCGGCAGGCAAGCGGATCGCCGTGGTGGGCGTCGGCGCACTCTCCGTGCCGCCCACAGCGCCGGAGGCGAACGCCGCGCACGATGCGATCGACACGGCCGCCAGCGATACATTCAACCGCCGGGTGCTGGGCCTGATGGAAGCCGGCCGCACCGGCGCGCTCGCAAGCCTTGCGCCCGACGCCGGGGTGCGCGTTGACGGGGACGGCGCGCACATCGCGTTTCTTGCCGGTGCCGTGGAGGGCCGCGCGCTGGGGGCCGACATTCTCGCCTATGGCGCAACCATGGGGGCAGGCGCCGCCGTGGCAGCCTTCCGGTTGGCGCCGGGCAACGGAGATAAAGCGTGAGCGACATCCTCAACTTCATCGACGGTGCGTATGTGGCTGGCGGCGGCCGCTGGTTCGACGTGGTGAACCCCGCCACTGGCCAGCCCCACGCCCGTGCCTCTGAAGCCGCCGAGGCCGACGTGGACCGCGCCGTTGCCGCCGCCCGCCGCGCGATGGCAGGCCCCTGGGGCCGCACGAGCGAGGCGGACCGCACCGCCATGCTGAACGCCATTGCCGACGAGATCGACCGCCGCGCCGAAGATTTTCTCGCCGCCGAAATTGCCGACACGGGCAAGCCGCTGAGCCTTGCCGGCACCGTCGATATCCCGCGCGGCGCCGCCAACTTCCGCATCTTCGCCAAGATGATCGGCGCGGAGGCGGAGCGTCTTTACGAAATGGCGACGCCGGACGGCGCAGGGGCGCTGAACTACGCCATCCGCCGCCCCAAAGGCGTTGTCGCCGTCATCAGCCCGTGGAACCTGCCGCTTCTCCTGATGACGTGGAAGGTGGCGCCAGCCTTGGCGTGCGGGAACGCCGTCGTCTGCAAGCCGAGCGAGGAGACGCCCTCCACCTGCGCGCTTCTGGGCGAAGTGATGCGCGCGGTTGGCCTGCCGGACGGGGTGTTCAACGTGGTCCACGGCTTCGGGCCGGGGAGCGCAGGCGCTTTCCTCACCGCCCATCCGGATGTCGACGCGATCACCTTCACCGGCGAAACGCGCACCGGCGAGGCGATCATGAAGGCGGCCGCGGTCGGCACGCGCGACATCTCGTCAGAACTCGGCGGCAAGAATGCCGGCGTGATCTTTGCCGATTGCGACCTTGAGGCCGCGATCGAAGGCACGGCGCGCTCCACCTTCACCAATTGCGGGCAGGTGTGCCTGTGCACTGAGCGGCTTTACGTGGAGCGGCCGATCTTCGACGCATTTGTGGCCGGGCTGAAGGCGAAGGCAGAGGCGCTGGTGCCCGGCGCCCCTTTCGACAGCGCCACCACAATCGGCCCGCTGATCAGCGCCGAACACCGCACCAAGGTCATGGGATATTTTGAGACCGCTGCGGCGGACGGCGCCACGGTTGTCACCGGCGGCAGTGCCTTTGCGCTCCCCGGCGACCACGAAGGCGGCTTCTTTGTGCGGCCGACGCTCTGGACCGGCCTTGCCGAGGACAGCGCTGCGGTGCGCGAGGAAGTGTTCGGCCCGGTGGCCCACATCGCCCCGTTCGACAGCGAGGCGGAGGCGATCGCCCTTGCCAACGACACCCGCTACGGACTTGCAGCCACGCTGTGGACGCGGGATCTGTCGCGCGCGCACCGGGTTGGAGCGGCGTTGGAGGCGGGCATCATCTGGGTGAACACCTGGAACCTGCGGGACCTGCGCACGGCCTTTGGCGGTGCAAAGCAGAGCGGCATCGGCCGAGAGGGCGGCGCCTACTCGTTCGATTTCTATTCAGAGACGCGGAATATCTGCATCAAGCTGTAGGGGTGCGCTCGGGCAGGCCGCGCCGGATCAGGCGGAGAGCGGTGTGCCGTTCTCAGAGCCTATGCCCCGGACGGGTCGCGGGGCGGGCCAAGGTGGGAGCCGCCCCGCGCCTGCGCCAGTTCGGTCTGGCGCTGGCGCTCTCGGAAGCGGGCGCGGTCGCTCTCGGTGTAAGACTCCGCACAATGATGACAGGCGACGCCCTCCTCGAAGTCGGGATGGGCGCGGTCCTCTTCGCTGAGCGGATGACCGCACGCGCGGCACAGGGCAAATGGCATCGCCTCCAGCCCGTGGCCGAGGGCAACCCGTTCGTCGAAGACGAAGCAGGCGCCGCGCCAGTCGCTTTCCGCCTCCGGCACCGTTTCGAGATATTTCAGGATGCCGCCCTTCAGATGGTAGACGTCCTCCACGCCGCGCGATTTGAGAAACGCCGTCGATTTTTCGCACCGGATCCCCCCGGTGCAGAACATTGCAATGCGCTTGCCGGCAAACTCGGCGTGGTTTGCGTCCCACCAGGCGGGAAAGTCGCGGAAACGCCGGGTTCCGGGGTCGACCGCGCCAGCAAAGGTGCCGATGTCCACCTCGTAGGCGTTGCGCGTGTCGATGACGGCAACATCGGGCTCCCGGATCAACGCGTTCCAGTCCTCGGGCGGCACATAGGAGCCGCCGGTTTCGGTGTTCAGCGAAGGTTGTCCCATCGTGACGATTTCAGCCTTCACACGCACCTTCAGCCGCGCAAACGGCATCTCGGCCGCCGCGGATTCCTTCCAGCTCAGTGTGCCGAAACCGGGTTCGCGGCGGACGGCGTCGATGACGGCACGGACCCCATCCGCGGTCCCGGCGATGGTGCCGTTGACCCCCTCGCCGGCGAGGATCAGCGAGCCCTTGACCGCAGCGGCTTCCGCCTCGGCGCGAAGCGTTGCGGCAAGTGCTTCGGGGTCAGGGACCCTCGCGAAATGATAAAGTGCAGCGACGGTGATCATGGCCGATCAGGTACAAACTCGCAGCGCCGCGCACAAGCGATCCCGCAGCAGGATTTTCCGCCCAGAACGGCGCGCATACGGTTCAGTGCTCCTGCGCGGCAGGCATTGATCCCTCCGCGTTTGCGGCCGGCATGAGAACTTCCGGCGTGGCGCCGCTGATCCCATCAAAGGATGCCGCTATCAGTTGGAAAAGGAAGAACCCGGAGGAGGATCGCTTCTGCATCGAGGCAAGCGACGGGCAAACGCGCATTTTTCCTGCGCCTTGATAAGGAATTTACTTCTTTCCTCCTGAGGCCGAAGCCCGCACTTTTCGTTTAGCGAAAATTCGATGGCAGCAACCGCAGTCCTCAGCGCCGAGCGTGCAGCAGAGGGGGGCCGCGTTTGCGCCGTGGCGAGACTCCCAATCCAGGACGTGAAAATGACTGCCGAAAAGACTGACACGCTTATCGTCGGTGCAGGTCAGGCCGGGATTGCGATGAGCGAACACCTGACGGCGATGGATATTCCCCACATCGTCCTGGAGCGCAGGCGCGTCGCGGAAAGCTGGCGGTCGCAGCGCTGGGATTCCCTCGTCGCCAACGGCCCCGCCTGGCACGACCGCTTCCCGAACCTCGAGTTCGACGACGTGGGGCCAGACACTTTTCCGCCGAAGGAGCGCATGGCGCGCTACTTCGAGGACTACGCCGGAATGATCGACGCGCCGATCCGCACCAACGTCGAAGTCAAGCGCGTCAGCCGGTGCGAAGGCCGTCCGGGTTTCATCGTGGAGACGTCAAAGGGCGAGATCGAGGCGCAGCGTGTGGTGGCCGCCACCGGCCCGTTCCAGGTTCCGTCCTATCCGCAGATCGTTCCGGAAGACGCGGGCTTCGATCAGATCCACTCGTCAAGCTACCGCAACCCGGATGCGCTGGCAGACGGCGCCGTCCTCGTCGTCGGCGGTGGCGCATCGGGCTGCCAGATTGCCGAGGAACTGCGGCGCGCCGGTCGCGAGGTCTATCTGTCGATCGGTGAGCATTATCGCCCGCCGCGGTCCTATCGCAACCGCGACTATGTCTGGTGGCTGGGCGTTCTGGGCAAGTGGGACGAGATCAAGACAACCCCGAAGAAGCACATCGCCTTCGCGGTCAGCGGCTATGATGGCGGCCGCACGGTCGATTTCCGCCGGCTCGGCCACGCCGGCATCACCGTCCTTGGCATGACCGTTGCCTACGATGACGGCGTGCTCCAGATCGCCGACGACCTCATCGAAAACATCAAGTTCGGCGACGAAGCCTATCTCGACGTTCTGCGCGAGGCCGACGCCTATGTGGAGCGTAACGGCATCGACCTGCCGCCGGAGCCGGAGGCCTGGACCATCGAGCCGGACCCGGACTGCGTGAAGAACCCGCTCCACGAACTGGATCTGGCGAAAGCCAACGTGAAAACGATCATCTGGGCGACCGGCTTCAAGTTCGACTTCAGCTGGCTTCAGGTGAATGCGTTCCACGAGGACGGAACGCCGTTTCACAAACGCGGCATTTCTGCCGAGACCGGGATCTACTTTCTCGGCCTGCCCGAACTCACCAACCGCGCATCGTCGTTCATCTACGGCTGTTGGTACGACGCAAAGTATATCGCGACCCACATCGGGGTTCAGCGCGCCTACGTCGCCTACGAAAAGGCCTAGTCCGCACTCACACCCAAGGATCACTTGCATGAAGCAGGTCATGTTCCTCAACGGTCCGAATGCCAACCTTTATGGCCTCGACCGCAGCGGCACCTACGGGAGCGACAGCTTTCCCCAGATCGAGGCGGCCTGCCTTGCGCGCGCCGCCGAGCTTGGCTTTGCGCTCGACTTTCGCCAGTCGAACCATGAAGGCGTGCTGATCGACTGGATCCAGGAGGCGCGGCAGAGCTGCGCCGGCCTTTTGATCAACGCCGCGGGGCTGACCTACACCTCGATCCCGATCCTCGATGCGCTGCTCTCCTTCGATGGCCCGATCATCGAGTGCCACATGAGCAACATCTGGAAGCGCGAGCCCTTCCGCCACCATTCATTCATCTCCAAGGCTGCAACCGGCGTGGTCGCCGGCCTCGGCCTCAGGGGCTATCTCCTCGGTCTCGCCGCAATGGGCGAACTGATCGACGAGCCCGCCCAATGACGGACACGCTCGTTTTCTACAGCGAACCGGACCCGTTCGAGGTCTGGCGGGACGCGCTTCTGCCGCATCTGGGCGACCATGTGCGGATCGAGAAGGCGGGGGCCGTCACCGACCCCGAAGCGGTTCGCTTTGCGCTGGTGTGGATGCCGCCTGCGGGGTTCTTTGCCGGCTACCGGAACCTCGAGCTGGTCATCAACCTTGGCGCCGGGGTGGACCGGCTTGTCGCGCGGGACGATCTGCCCGACGTGCCGATCACGCGCCTGTCGGACCCCGAGATGGGCCGGATGATGGCCGGCTTCGTGCTCTTCTCGGTTCTGCGCCATGCCCGCGACATTCCGAACTTCCAGGCGGCGCAGACCCGGCGCGAGTGGGCCTACAAGCACCCGCGTGGCGCAAGCGAGACCACAGTCGCAGTCCTCGGCCTTGGCGAACTCGGCGCGCTGGCCGCAACCGAAATTGCGCGGCAGGGCTACGACACCCACGGCTGGGCGACACGGCCGAAAGATCTTGAAGGGGTGACGGTCCACACCGGCGACGATGCTCTCGGCGGGCTTCTCGCCATCGCCGACATCGTGGTCTGCATGCTGCCGCTCACATCCGGCACCGGCAACCTCATGGACGAGGCGGCCTTCGCGGCGATGAAGCCGGGCGCCGCATTCGTCAACGTGTCGCGCGGCGCTGTGGTGGACGAGCCGGCACTCGTGGAGGCGCTTCGGTCGGGGCACCTTTCCGGCGCAACACTCGACGTCTTCGCCGCCGAACCGCTTCCCGCAGACAGCCCGCTGTGGACGCTCCCCGGCGTGCTGATCACGCCGCACCTCGCCTCGGTCGCACTGCCGAAAAGCGCCGCGCCGCAAATCGCCGCCAACATCCGCGCCGTTCAGACCGGCGGCGAAGTCATCAATCAGGTCTCCCGGGTGCGCGGTTACTAGGCCGTGACTGGCGCACAGGCGGCAAGCCGCTGGAATGCCGCATCAAACTCGTCAACCAGAAGGATACTGCGAATGAAACGTCTCCTCGCTACCGCTGCCGCGCTTACGCTCCTTGCGCAGGCCGCATCCGCCGAAACCCTCGTCGTCTCAAGCTGGGGCGGCAGTTTCCGCGACCTGATTGCCGACACCATCGGCAAGAAGTTCACCGAAGACACCGGCGTCGAGGTCGAGTTCATCACCGGCGGCACCATCGACCGGCTGAACCAGGCCAAGCTGAGCCGCGACAACTCCGAAAGCGACGTGACCTTCACCACGTCCCACATCGGCTGGCTCTACCGCAATGACGGGCTGTTCGAAGACCTCGACCTGTCGAAGATCCCGAACGCCGCAAACCTTGTCGAGCAGGCCAAGATCAGCCCCTCGCACATCGGCGCCTGGGCCTACGTCTACACCATCGGCTACCTGCCGGACATGGTGCCCGAAGGCATCACCTTCGAGAGCTGGAACGACCTGTGGTCGCCCGAGCTGAAGGACATGATCGCAGCGCCCGACTTCGACCCGTCGCACATCATCGCCGTTGCAGCCAAGCTCGATGGCGTCAGCATCGAGAACTGGAAAGAGGCGACCGGCAAGCTCCTGGCGCTGAAGCCGAACTTCAAGGCGTTCTACACCAACGACGCCAACTCGCAGCAGCTGCTGGCAACCGGCGAGACCCCGGTGCAGATCCTCCTGTCGATGAATGCCTACTACATGCAGTCGCAGGGCCTCGACGTGCAGCTTGCGATCCCGAAGGAAGGCGCTGTCCTCGGCGTTGACACCATGGGCATCACCACCGGCACCGACAAGGAAGAGCTTGCCTACAAGTTCCTCAACGCCGCGCTCGACCCCGAGGTCCAGGCCAGGATCGCCGAGATCAAGAAGGGCAGCCCGGTTGTCTCCAATGTCGAGCTGCCGGCAGAGCTTGCGGCGCTGCCCGGCATCTTCACGACGCCCGAGCAGTGGGAAAGCCAGACCCTTATCATCCCGCACGAGCTGCGCGCGAAGATGACCGCCGAATGGCGCCAGTGGTTCACGGAAAACATGATCTCCGGCAACTGAGCACAACCCGTCCCGGCGGCACCCCCGCCGGGACACCCCGTCCGCAATTTCAGGAGCACCCGACGCGATGTCGAAGCGCCCTTTCCTTGGCTGGTTCGCCTCGCCGTCGATCCTGATCGCGGTGGCGATTGCGGCGTCGTTCCTCGCCATCGTGCAGTACAGCCTGCGCGCCCACATTGCGGGCGAACTCGACCCCGGCGGCTATACGCTGGAAAATTTCACGACACTGTGGAAGGCGGTCTACGGTCAGGCCTTCGTCACCACGGTGATGCTCTGCTTCTGGACAGCGCTGTTCACGCTCCTCATCGGCTACCCGCTGGCCTATGCGATGGTCCGTGCCAAGTCCGCCACGCTGCGCAGCGCCATCCTCCTGATTTCGCTCACTCCGCTCTTTCTGGGCGAGATCGTGCGCACCTATTCGTGGATGATCGTGCTCGGGAACCGCGGTTTCGTGAACACCGTCCTGACATCGGTGGGCCTCATCGACCGGCCGATCAGCTTCATGTTCACGGTGACGGGCGTGGTGATCGCGCTGGTGCACTTCACCTTGCCGATTGTGGTGGTGATGCTGGCCGCCGCGCTCTCTCACATCGACCGCAACCTCGAACGCGCCGCCACCTCGCTTGGCGCCGGGCGCATCCGCACCTTCCTCACCGTCACGCTGCCGCTTTCGATCCCCGGCATCGTGGCGGCGACCTCGACCGCGTTCGCGTGGACCTTTTCGGCCTTTGCCACGCCGCAGATGATCGGCGGCGGCAAGGTGCAGACCATATCGACCATGGTCTACCAGGTCGGTTTTGCCTCGTTCAACTTCCCGCTCGCGGCCTCGCTGTCGCTGGTCGGGCTGCTGTTCACGGTCGCCGTGCTCACCGTTTTCAACACCGGCATCCATCGCCTCGAAAAGATCGGAGCCCACTGACGTGAAAAAGACCTTTCTCGACCATGTGCTCGACTGGGCCGGCCGGATCGCGATCACCGCAATCCTGGGCTTCGTCCTCTTGCCGTTCGTGGTGGTCGCCATCGCGTCCTTCAACGACAGCGCCATCTTGTCCTTTCCGCCGAAGGACTGGTCGCTGCGCTGGTACGCCAACGTCTTCGAATATCGCGATTTCGCCGAGGGCTTCGTCAACTCGCTGAAGGTTGCCGCCATCGGCGCGACCATCGGACTGGTCGCGGGTGCCGGCTTCGCCTATGTGCTCGACCGCTACGACTTCGCGCTGAAAGGCCTCCTCAACGGCGTGCTGATGTCGCCGCTCATCATCCCCAACTTCACCATCGGACTTGGGCTTCTGATCCTGTCGGCCGCAGCGTCCCTGCCGCGCTCGCTCTGGCTGGTGGTGACGGTTCACGTCATCATCGTGCTGCCGTTCGTGGTGCGCTCGGTTTATGTCTCGCTGCGCAACTTCGATCGCCGGTTCGAGTATGCCGCCGAAAGCCTCGGCGGCACGCCGCGGCACATCTTGTTCACCATCACGCTGCCGCTTCTTTTGCCGGGGCTCGTCTCGGGCGGAATGTTCGCCGCGATCCTGTCGTTCAACGAGTTCACCGCATCGCTCTTCGTGGTGAACCAGAGCACCCAGACGCTGCCGGTCGCCATGTACAATTACGTGCGCGAATACGCCGACCCGACGCTGGCGGCAGTGTCCGTCCTCTACGTCGTTGTGGTCGCCGCAACGCTCATTGTCGTCCACAAATTCTTCCGCCTCGAAAAGGTTCTCAATGTCGAGTGAAATCGCGCACGAGATGCCGCAAGCATCCGAGGAGTCGCCCGCCGTCAAGATCGACGGCGTCGCGAAGTCGTTTTCCGGCGCGGTGGCGCTCGAACCGGTGTGGCTGAAGATCCGCCGCGGCGAGTTCCTGACGCTGCTCGGCCCGTCGGGCTGCGGGAAGACGACGCTCCTCAACCTGATTTCGGGCTTTCTGGAGGCTGATCGGGGCGAGCTTTTCATCGGCGATGAGCTGGTCACGCAGGTGCCGCCGCACCGCCGCGAGATCGGCATCGTGTTCCAGAACTATGCGCTCTTCCCGCACATGAACGTGGCGCAGAACGTCGCCTACGGCCTCAGGACGCGACGGGTTCCGCGCGCTGAAACCGCCGAACGGGTGCGCGAGGCGCTGGCGCTGGTCAAGCTGCAGGATTTTGCGGACCGCCGGCCGAAACAGCTTTCGGGCGGGCAGCAGCAGCGCGTTGCGCTGGCGCGTGCACTGGTGATCCGCCCGCGCGTGCTGTTGCTGGACGAACCGTTCTCCGCGCTCGACCGCAACCTGCGCACCGCGATGCAGGTGGAGCTGAAGGAGATCCAGTCCCGCCTCGGCCTCACCACCGTTTTCGTGACCCACGACCAGAGCGAGGCGCTCAGCCTGTCGGACAGGATTGCGGTGATGTCGCGTGGCCAGATCCGCCAGATCGGCACGCCGAGCGAAATCTACGACCACCCGCAAAGCCACTTCGTCTCGCAGTTCGTCGGCGACGCCAACATGTTTCGGGCGACACGCCAGCCTGCCGCCGGAACCGCGGTGGCCGTGGACGTCGGCGGTACGTCCTACGGTTTCACGCCCTACCAGAACGATCTTCCCGCCGCCGGTCCCGTGACGCTCTTCGTCCGCCCCGAGCAATGCCGCCTGACTGCGGCAGGTGAGGGCGGCGCCGTCCCCGCGACCGTGGCGCTGTCGGTCTACCAGGGGAGTTACGCCGAGCTTCATCTGGAATGTGCGGCTGCCGAGGAAGGCCGCGTCATGCTGCGTGTTCCCGCCAGCGAGGCGCTTGCAGCCGGTACGTCCGTCGGCATCCACCTGCCCGAAAACGGCGCAGCCATCTTCGCCCCCGAAGGAGACGCCGCATGAGCCAGACCATGAAGGCCGTCATCGCCGCCTCCGCCGGTGGACCCGAGGTCCTGAGCGTGGTCGAGCGTCCGTTGCCCGCGCCCGGTCCCGGCGAAGTGCTGATCCGCGTCGCCGCAGCGGGGGTGAACCGCCCCGACGTCATGCAGCGCGCAGGCGCCCTGCCGGCGCCGGCCGATGCCTCCGACATCCTCGGCCTCGAAGTCGCGGGTCACGTCGAGGCGGTGGGGGAGGGCGCTGGCGGGCTCACGGTTGGCAGCACGGTCATGGCGCTGGTGAAGTGCGGCGGCTATGCCGAAGCGGTGGTTGCCAAGGCCGACCAGTGCCTGCCGGTGCCAGACGGGATCAGCCTCACCGAGGCGGCGGTCCTGCCCGAAGGCCTCTTCACCATCTGGCACAACCTTTTCGATCGCGGCCGCCTTGGCGCCGGTGATCGCGTCCTGATCGAAGGCGGTGCCAGCGGCATCGGCACCCTTGCCTTGCAACTGGCCCTCGCCAGGGGCGCGAAGGTCATCGTCACCGCGGGCGGGCCGGAAAAATGCGCTGCGCTCGAAGCGATGGGTGTTGACGCCATCGACTACCGCGAGGCCGACATTGCCGCCGAAGTGATGCGGCTGACCGATGAGCGCGGCGTCGACGTGGTGCTCGACATCCTCGGCGGTGACGCAATCAACCGGCATCTCGCCTGTATGGCCCCCGGCGGCCGTCACATCGGCCTTGCTTTCATGACGGGCATGGTCGCGCCGGTGGATCTCGGCCTTCTGATGCGCAAGGGCCTGTGGCTGAGTTCGTCCACGCTGCGCCCGAAGAGCGATGCCGAAAAGGCCGCAATTGCGACAGACGTGCGGTCGCACCTGCTGCCGCTGATCGGCCCCGGCAAGGTGCGTCCGGTGATGTCCGAAACCTTCCCGCTGGCGGGTGCCGCCGCCGCACACACGTTGCTGGAGAGCGGGCGCAATCTCGGCAAGATCGCCCTCATCGCCTGAACCGGCCCCTCCATTTCACACGAAAGTCGATCCATGGCGCATCTCCGTCACCGCAAGTTCAACACCCGCGACACCTACCCGGAGCAAAAACTCGACAACGATCTGGCGCAGGCCGTGGTCGCCAGAGGCGGCACCACCATCTTCCTGCGCGGCCAGTGCCCGCAGGATCTCGATACGGCGGAAAACATCACGGGCAACGACCCGGTCGAGCAGACCCACAAGGTGATGCGCAACATCCGCCAGCTGGTCGAGGAATGCGGCGGACAGATGGAGCATGTCACCAAGCTTGTGGTCTACCTCACGGACGTTCGCCACCGCGAGGCGGTCTACCGCACGATGGGCGAATACATCAAAGGCGTGCACCCGGTCTGCACCGGTCTCGTGGTGGTCGCGCTGGCGCGGCCGGAATGGCTGGTCGAGATCGACGCCACCGCCGTGATCCCCGACTGATCCCCCCACCGCACCTGACAAGGCGGCGCAGACCGCAATCCTCCCGGGAGTTCTCATGACGTTTTCCATCATCGGCCACTGCACCGACACCGGCATGTTCGGCGTCGCTATCTCGTCTTCGTCGCCTGCGGTGGCGGCGCGTTGTTCGTTCGCCCGTGCGGGCGTTGGCGCGGTGGCAACGCAGAACGTCACCGACCCGCGCCTCGGCCCCCATGCGCTCGACCTGATGGAGCGCGGCGCAAGCCCGTCCGAAGCGCTGGCGATCATCGAGCGGAGCGGCCAGCACATGGCCTACAGGCAGGTCCTTGCCGTAGGCCGCACGGGAGAGAGCGCGATCTACTCCGGCGGCAACGTGCTTGGCCTGTGGTCCGAAACGGAGGGGCAGGACTGCGCCGCGGCCGGCAACCTTCTGGCCGACGCCGCGGTGCCGGAAAAGATGGTTCAGCATTTCGGATCGGCGAAGGGCCACCTCGGGGCGCGCCTTCTCGGGGCGCTTCAGGCGGGGCTGGACGCTGGCGGCGAGGCCGGGCCGGTCCATTCGGCCGGTCTCCTGTTGGTCGACAAGCAGAGCTGGCCGCTGGCGGAATTGCGGATCGACTGGACGCAGGACTGCCCGATTGCGGCCCTTGCTGCGGCATGGACCGTCTACGAGCCGCAGATGGACGCCTACGTCACGCGCGCGCTCGATCCGCGGGAGGCCCCGTCCTATGGCGTTCCCGGCGACCAGTGACTAATCTGTGCAGGCGCTCGGCTCCACCGCCCATCCGGCTCAAGGTCGCTCCATGCCCCTCAGGTTCACGTTGCGACAACTGGAATATTTCATCGCCGTCGGTGAGGCCGGCAGCATCGCTCTGGCGTCCGACAAGGTGAACGTGACGGCGCCTTCCATGTCATCGGCCATTGCGCAGCTCGAAGCCGGGTTCGGGGTCCAGCTTTTCACCCGGCGGCACTCGCAGGGCTCGGTCCTGACCCCCACCGGAGAGCGGTTCCTCGAACAGGCGCGCGAGGTTCTGAAGGCGGCCGCCGCGCTCAACGACATGGCGAACATCTACACCGGCAGCGTCCGCGGTTCGCTGCGGGTTGGCTGCATGCGCACGTTCGTCCAGCTGATGGTGCCGCAGCTGCGCCGCAGTTTTGAGGAAAAATACGCCGACGTCGATTTCGCCCAGGTGGAGCTGGATCAGGCGCAGATCTTCGAGGCACTGGGATCGGCCCGGATCGACCTTGCGCTCACCTATGATCTGTCGCTGACCAGCGACATCGACTTTCAGCCGCTTCAGTCGCTGCCGCCCTTCGTGATGGTCGACGAGGCGCATCCGCTCGCCGGGCGCAAACAGGTGACTGTCGAGGACCTGACCGATCACGCCATGGTCCTGCTCGACCTGCCGCACAGCGCCGACTATTTCCTGTCGCTGTTCCGGACCCTCGGGCGCCGCCCGCGGATTGCCGAACGCACCGGCGGAATCTCCATCCAGCGCAGCCTGGTCGCCAACGGGTTCGGCTTTGGCATATCGAACATGCGCACGGTCTCTCAATCGTCGATGGACGGCAAACCGCTGAAATTCATCCCGCTGACAACCGACGTGCCGCCGCTTCGGCTCGGCATTGCGATGGCGCGCGCCGCGCACGTCTCGCGCACGATCCAGGCCTTCATCGACCACTGCCATGAAGCCGCCGACGCCGGCAAACTCCCCGGCCTCGTGAGCTGAACCATGCCCCCGATCCCCGACGTTGCCGACATTCTCGCCCGCCTCGTGGCGTTCCCCACCATCTCGCGCCAGTCGAACCTTGCGCTTCTGGGCATGGTGGAGGGCTTGCTCGCCCCAGCCGGCGTTCGACTGGAGCGGTTCCACAGCGAAGATGGCACCCGCGCCAACCTGTGGGCCAGTCTCGGCCCCGCGGGATCGGGCGGGGTGGTTCTCTCCGGCCATTGCGATGTTGTCCCCGTCGAGGGACAGGACTGGACCGGCGATCCCTTCGCGCTCCGTGCGGAGGGGGACAGGCTGTTCGGTCGCGGCACCGCCGACATGAAGGGCTTTCTGGCGGTGGCGATCCACGCGATGCTCCGTGCAGCGTCACGGCCGCTCGCCCTGCCGCTTCATCTGGCGATTTCCTATGATGAGGAAATCGGCTGCCTCGGTGTGCGCGGGATGCTCGACGTGCTTGGCACCCGGCCCGAGCATCCGGCGCTTTGCATCATCGGCGAGCCGACGGGGATGCGCATTGCCAACGGCCACAAGGGCAAGCGCGCCCTGCGGGCCTGTTGTCACGGGCAGGAAGGCCATTCGGCCATGGCGCCCGACGCGCTCAACGCGCTTCATCTGGGAGCAGCGTTCATCGCGCGCCTTCAGGACCGGCAGGACCAGCTCAAGGCCACCGGCGCGCGCGACGATGCGTATGACATCCCTTACTCGACCGTCCACGTCGGGATCATGCACGGCGGTACCGCGCTCAACATCGTCCCCAACCGCTGCGATCTCGAATTCGAGATCCGCAACGTTGCCGCCGAAGATCCCGACGCGATCCTCGCCGGCATTTTTGAAGACGCCGAAGCCGTCGCAGCGCCCCACCGCAACCGCTTTGCGGATGCGCGGATCGAGGTCGAGGCGGTCTCCGGCTATCCCGGCCTCCAAACCGCGGCAGACAGCCCCGCGGTGGCGCTCCTGCAATCGCTCCTGGGGCGCAACGATCCCCTCATCAAGGTCGCTTTCGGGACCGAGGGCGGCCTGTTTCAGGAGGCGCTGGACGTCCCGGTGCTGGTTTGCGGTCCGGGTCACATGGCGCAGGGCCACAAGCCGGACGAGTTTGTCAGCGTGGACCAGCTTGCCGAGTGCGAGAGGCTCCTCTTTGCAATCACCGATGCCCTGGAAGAGGGCGGAACACCGGCCCTCGCCTCCTGAACCGGGCAAGACGCCTGCGTCCGGCTGAAAATCCAACACCTTGGAGAACCACCCATGAAGATTACCGACGTTTCGGTCAGCACGCACCGTTTTGACACTGTGCTGCCGGTGGTGGATCGGCCGGGCCCGTCCGAGGTGCGCGTGATCTGCACGATTTCCACCGACACTGGCCTCACAGGCACCGGGATGACGGCGCGCTTTCTGCCTGCGGCCGTGGCGGCGGCGATCCAAAGCCACCTCGGCCCGGCCATTGTCGGCCTCGACCCGTGCCGGCCGGCCATGGTGACGGGCCGCCTGATGCCGCTCGTCTCAGAGCGCGGCATCGCCAATGGCGTCAACCGCGCGGCGCTGTCGTGCATCGATCTGGCGCTCTGGGATATTACCGGCAAGGCGCTTGGCGCGCGGGTCTCGGACCTCTTCGGCGGCTTCGCCGACGATGCACCCGCCTACGTTACCTGCGGCTTCCCGAACCTTGATCGTGACGAGCAGGCGGCGCTCTGCAAGGCGATGGTGGGGGAAGGGTACGGGACCATCAAGATGGTGGTGGGGCACAAGGACGGACTTGCCGAGGACGTCGCGCGCATCCGTGCGATCCGGGCGGCGGTGGGCGAGGGCGTCGGCATCGCGATCGACGCCAACGAGAAGTTCTCCTACGCCACCGCACTTCGCCTGTGCCAGATGCTGGATGGCGAACCCATCGCCTGGTTCGAGGATCCCGTCTTCAACAACGACGCGCGCGATCTCGGCCGGCTGCGCGCTGCGACCGGCATTGCCGTCGGCGCGGGCCAGATGGATGGCCACGCGCGCCGCTTCCGCGAGTTTGCCGAGCACGACGCACTCGACCTCTACATGCCCAACAGCATGTACAATGGCGGGATGAGCGAGACGCAGCGCGTCGCGGCGCTCGCCAACGTCAACGAGCGGCCGCTGTCGGATGCAGGCGGCGGGGGCATCTATTGCCTCCACCACATGACGGCGTTTCCGGGTGCAACCCTTGCCGAGGTCCATCTCGGCACGCTTCATCTGGAGCGCCAGCTCTTCACCGAAGCGCCGCGCGTTGAAGGCGGGCGATCGGCCCTGCCCGACGGTCCCGGTTTTGGCGTGACCCTCGATGCGGACGTGCTGCGCGGCACGCTGATCTAGGAGCAATTCCCCCCGCGTCAGTCGAGGACGCGGGGGAGCCAGAGTGCGAAGCCGGGCTGAGCGGCAAGCAGCAGAAGCAGCGCGATGGTGGCAACGAGGAAGGGCGTGTTGGCCCGCAGGGCGGACATCACGTCCACCCTGGCGATCTTCGCCGCCACCACCAGGGAGAGCGCAACGGGCGGCGTCACCTGGCCGATCACCACCGTGACCACGATGAGAATGCCGAAGTGGAGAAGATCCACATCCAGCGCGATCAGCGTCGGCAGGAGGATCGGCACGATCACCGGGATCAGCGGATCGAGGAACATGCCCGCAATCAGCGCGACGAGAAGGAGCGCACACAGCGTCAGGAACGGGCTGTCTGCGATATTTGCGGTATCGATCAGGGCGGTGAGTTCGGCCGGCACCTTGGCAAGCGACAGCGCCCAGCCGAGGGCTGCCGAGATTCCGACCACCAGCATGATCTCGCCCGTCAGGATGACCGTGTCGACAGCTGCCTTGTAAAGCCGCGCGAAGGTGAGCTGGCGGTAGAGCGGGCCGGCGAGGATGATCCCGTAGGCGACGGCGAATGCTCCGGCCTCCGACGGCGTGAACACGCCGAGGACGAGCCCGGACAGGATGATCGCCGGCATGCCGAGCGGCGGGATTGCAGACCGCCCCGCCCGCAGCGCGGTCCGGATCTCGAACGGTGCGCCGCGCTCGAAGCGGCCGCCGCGGGCCATCACCGCCACCACGCCCATGAAGACGAGGGCAAGGAGCAGTCCCGGCACCACACCGGCCAGAAAGAGCGAGGAGAGCGAGACCCCGGTGACGGCCGAATAAAGGATCATCGGCGAACTTGGCGGCAGTAGCGGGCCGATGCCGGAGGAGGACGCCGACAGCGCTGCCGCAAATGCGGGCGGATAGCCGCGCTCCTTCATGGAGGGAATGATGACCGAGCCGGTGCCCGCCAGATCGGCGACCGAGGTGCCGATCATCCCGCCGAAAAGAACGCTGGTCGCCACGTTGACGTGCGCAAGGCCCCCGCGGAAATGGCCGACCAGCGCCGCCGCGAAGGTGAAGAGCCGCGCCGTGATGCCGCCGACATTCATGATCGCACCGGCGAGCACGAACAGCGGCAGGGCGAGGAGGACAAAATCGTCGATCGCCTGGATGGTCTGCTGCGCGAAGGCCAGCTGCCATGCGCCCGTGATGAGGAAGTAACCGGCGGTGATGGAGGCGAGCGAGACCACCAGCGGAACGCCGACGATCACGAGGAGGCACAGGAGTGCCATGGCAAGGCCCGCAAGGATCATCGGAACCTGCGGATCTTGAAAACGGCGACCCCGATGGCAACCAGCGCCATGGCCGCCGCAGCCAGCGGGAGCGCTGCAATGTAGACGCCTTTGGGAAAGCCGAAATAGGGCGTTTTGTCGGTGCCGAAGAGGCCGAAATATTGCCAGCCCACGTTTGCGATGAACGCGAACGTCACGGCCGCCAGCGCGTTGGACGCGACCACGATCGTCTTGCGAACGGGCGGCGCGAATTTTTCCAGAAACGCGGTGGAAGCGATCATCTGCCCGCGCTCCAGCGCCAGATAGGCACCGATCATCACAACCCAGATGAGCAACGTCGCGACAATCTCTTCCGTCCACACCAGCGGACGAGAGAAGAGATAGCGCCCGCACGCGTTGATGAGGACGAGCCCGACGATGAGGCCGAGAGCGAGAACACCGGCCACTTCCACCACTTTGTCGACGAATGCCAGAGGCCCCGGCAAAGCGGGGCGCTCCACATGGTCCCCCTCGCCGACGTGGGCGACCTCGCGCGCGATGTCGTCGTAGGAGGACCCCTTCGTCACAATTCGGACTCCGCCTCGACGTCCGCCATCAGCCGCCCGTAGCCGGGCCGTGCGCCGGCTACGCCCATCACGTTCAAAGCGCCCCACATCGACGCCTGGATGGCCGAGATGACCGGTTTGCCCAGCTCCTCCTCCAGCGCCTTGATGAGCGCGATGGAGCGGAAGTTGGTGCAGGAAATGAACACCGCGTCCGCATCCGGCGTGTCGACGGCCTTGCAAAGCTCCCAGATGTCGTCGAGCGGGACTTCCGCCAGCGCCTGGTCTTCGGTGATCGACAGGAAGCGCCCGTCGGTCACCGGATGGCCGTTGGCGCCGAGCCATGCGGCGCACCGCTCGTGCACTTCCTCGACATAGGGCGTTGCAAGCGCGACCTTGCCGATGCCAAGCGATTCCAGCGCGCGAACGCAGGCGGTTGCCGTCGTCAGCGCCGGGGTGCCGCCGGACCAGCCCTGCATCCGCGCCGTCGTCGCTTCGTCCCAGGCGTTGCCGTGGAGGAAGGACGCGCTGGTGCCGCCGAACAGCACGACATCGACCGGCGCGCCCGCCACAAGACGGATGCTGGTCTCGAACTCAGGCGATTCCACCATCGCGCCAATGTCGTGCACGTTGATCTTGCCGATGCGAATGCGGGAGGTGTGGACCGACACGCCGGGTGCCGCCATCGCCCACATCTCGTTTTCCATCACCACGGACGAGTGGAGGTAGACGAGCCCGATCCGGCCCTTGTCCCCCCACCCGTCGGGCATGAGGCGTGCGGGATCTACGCCTCGCTCGAATGCCATCTCGCTCAGTTCCCTTCGATGGTGGAGGTTGCCTTGTCCATGAAGTCCGGGCCGACAATGCTGCCGATTTCGTCGTAGATCGGCGGCACGGCTTCCTTGAAGGCGGCAAGGTCGATCTCGTTGACTTCCATGCCGGCGGCCTTGAACTCGTCGAGCAGGCTGGCGGTGTTGTCATCCGACTGTGCGCGGGAGGCTTCCTTGGCCGTTTCTGCCGCCGCCATCACGGCGTCCTGCTCTTCGGCGCTGAGGCCGTCCCAGGTCTTCGCATTCATGACGAGCGTGATCGGCGTATAGACGTGGCGCGAGAGGGACAGGTATTTCTGCACCTCGTGGAACGACATTTCGCGGATGGTACCGAAGGGGTTTTCCTGCCCGTCGAGCACACCCTGCTGCATGGCGAGGTAGGCTTCGCCAAGGTTCATCGGCGTGGGGGCAGCGCCCAGCGTTTCGAAGGCCATGATGCGGGTGGAGGAGCCGGGCGTGCGCAGCTTGAGCCCGTCCAGATCCGCCGGCACCACCACAGGGCGCACGTTGTTGGTGATCATCCGGAAGCCGAGTTCGCCAAAGGCGAGAAGCTTCAGGCCGGTGCGCTCGAGCAGGCTCTCGGCGTACATGGCGCCCAGTTCACCGTCGAGCGCGGTGCGTGCCGTCTTTGCGTCGGGGAAGAAGAACGGTGCATCGAAAAGGGCGAAATGATCGTCGATCTCGACCACGTCGGAACCCATCGGCACCACGTCGACCTGGCCGGCGCGGACCAGCTCCATCTGGGCGATTTCGTCGCCAAGAACGCCGCCGTCGAAGATCTCCACGTCGAATGCGCCCGGCGCCTCTTCCTCAAGCGCTTCGGCGAAGGAGCGCAGCATGAAGTTCAGCGGCTCGCCCTGCGGCGTTTCCACCGAAAGGCGGAGCGGTGTCTGCGCTTGCGCGCCAGCCATCCCGAGGGCACCGGCCACCAGGGCGGCCGCGGTAAGGGTCGCAAACTTGCGCATTGATCTCACTCCGTCGTTGGATTGTGTCTGTGCGCGGCCCCAGACCGGAACGAGCTTCCGCGAAGAAGCCTTCGCCGGTTGCCACTCACACCACCGACGCTTCAGCATCTCATTGAAGAATGCAAATGCGACAACGCGCTGAATTCGATGATTTGCGCCGAAACGATGAAGATAATCTCCGTTATCGCTTTTCCTGATGAAGTAGATAGAGTTGATTGGCGCAATAATTACGCAGAAATTGCCTAACAATAGGGCGCGAATTGGGCGTTCGACTGATTGTTGGTCCGAAATCACTGCTAAGTTGAGGCGTTTAGCTGCGTTGGCGCGAAAATTGCTACGGGCGATAGCGTCTGCCAATGGCAAATCGCAACTGGATTGGCGAACCTGATGAACGCGTCCCTGCGCGGGCTGTCCTACATCGTTGCGGCCGCGGAATGCGCCAACGTGTCCGAGGCGGCGCGGCGGCTCAATGTATCGCAACCATCCATTTCCGCTGCCATTTCGCAGTTCGAGGAGAAGTTTGCGGTCCAGATCTTCATCCGCCGGCACGCGCGCGGGGTGATGCTGACCCCGGCCGGCGAGCGTATCGTTCGCGAGGCGCGCATGCTGCTGACCCATGCGCAGGATTTTTCGCAGATGGTCAGCGAGCTGGGCGAAGGGCTGACCGGCGAGGTCGTGGTCGGTGCGTTCCCGAGCCTTGCAATCCGCTACATGCCCCAGCTCCTCGGTTCGCTGGCGGAGCTTCATCCGGGCATTGTGGTCGTGCTGCACGAGGGCGATCAGGACGAGCTCCTCGCGGGCCTCGCCGAAGGCCGGATCGAGGTGGCGCTGTCCTACACGTTGGCGGTCCCGGGCGATGTGACGGTGGAGCCATTGCAGCGTCTCCATCCCCATGCCGTGCTGGCCGCCCGCCACCCCTTGGCAGGGTCGCCCGCAGTGGACCTCAAAGCACTGGCAGGCGAGCCGTTCCTGCTCCTCGATCTGCCCCATTCGCGCGATTATTTCCTGCGCCTTTTCTCCGCGGAGGGGGTGCAGCCACAGATCGCCCACCGCTCTCGCTCCACCGAGCTGTTGCGAGGTCTCGTGGCCCACGGGCGCGGCTACACGCTGCACAACGCACTGCCCGATACGCCCTACACCTACGACGGCGGCCGGGTGTCGATGGTTCCCCTCAGCGGGACCCGCGAGCCGACGGAGGTGGCGATCCTCACGTCGCACCGCGCGCGGCGGCGCCCTGCGGTCTCCGTCCTTCTGGACCATGTGCGGCACTATTTTGGTGAGGAAGGCACAAGGATGCGCAGTGCCCACGCGCTTCCCTAGTGATGCGCGCGCACCGACCGCGGGCGGTCGCTTGAAACCCGCAACCAGGGGCTTCCCATATCCCCCCTGGGGGGATATATCCGCGGCATGAAGAAACAGCCCGCGAACACACCCCTCACTGCCGGCGAGCAGCCCGCCGGGCATCAGCACACGAGCCACCCGCTGGTCATCAAGCGGCTGAAGCGGGCGCACGGGCACCTCGCGGCCGTTGTCGGAATGATCGAGGCGGAGCGGCCTTGTGTGGACATCGCGCAGCAGCTTCATGCGGTGGAAAAGGCACTCAGTCGGGCCCGGCGCGTGTTGATCGAGGATCATATCGACAATTGCCTCGATGCTGCGGTCCGCAGCAGCGGCGAAGGGCAGGGCGCCGATCTGGCCGAGTTCAAAGCAATCACGCGGTACCTCTGAGATGCTGTCCGTTCTCGACAACCGCATTTATCGTCATCTCTTCGCCGCGCAGGTGCTGTCGCTTCTGGGGACGGGGCTGACGACCGTCGCGCTCGGGCTGCTCGCCTACGATCTTGCCGGCGCGGATGCGGGGCGCGTTCTGGGCACCGCGCTCGCACTCAAGATGATCGCCTATGTCGGGATCGCGCCGATTGCGGGTGCGCTCGCCGGCCGTGTGCCGCGCCGCGCCTTCCTTGTCGGACTCGACCTTGCCCGCGCGGCGATGGTCCTTTTTCTGCCATTCGTGACCGAACTCTGGCAGGTCTACGGGCTGGTGTTCGCCTTCCAGGCCTGTTCGGCAGCCTTCACTCCAACCTTTCAGGCCACCATTCCGGAGGTTCTTGCCGACGAACGCGCCTACACAAACGCGCTTTCGTTGTCCCGTCTCGCCTACGATCTGGAATCGCTCGTCTCCCCGATGGTGGCGGGCGCGCTGCTCACGCTGGTGAGCTTCCACTGGCTGTTCGTGGGCAATGCGCTCGGCTTTCTCGCATCCGCGGCGCTGGTCGCGTCCGTTGCGCTGCCCGCGGTGCGCGGCAAGAACTCCGCCAAGCCATTCTTGCGGCGGCTGACGCGCGGCAGCTGGATCTATCTCGCCACGCCCCGGCTACGGGGGCTGCTTGCGCTCAATTTCGCGCTCGCTTCGGCGGGCGCGATGGTGATCGTCAACACCGTCGTTCTGGTGAAGGGCGAACTGGGTGGCAGCGACGGTGACGTCGCGATCGCGTTTGCCGCGTACGGGCTTGGCTCCATGGTTGTGGCGCTCGCATTGCCGCGCCTTCTCTTCGGCGGCCCTCAGGACCAGCCACAATTCGCGCCACGGACGGTGATGCTGGCCGGCAGCGCGATCCTCCCGGTGGCGCTCGTGCTCGCCAGCGCATCGTCCAGCCTCGTGGCCATCTCAGGGTTGTGGGGCGTGATGGGGATCGGCGCATCGCTGATCCAGACGCCGGCGGGGCTGCTGCTGCGCCGTTCGTCCCATGCCGAAGACCGCCCCACGCTCTATGCCGCGCAGTTTGCCCTTTCGCATGCCTGTTGGCTCATCACATACCCTGTGGCCGGTTGGCTTGGATCGAGCTTCGGTCTGGGGCCGACATTCATTGTGATGGCGCTCGGTGCAATTTTCGGCACCGCGGCGGCCGCGGTTCTGTGGCCGCGACACGATCCCGATGTAATCGACCATTTTCACGATGCCGTCGAGCACAGTCACGATTTTGCTGACGACGTTCACCACGGCGCCAGCGCCATCGACCAGCTGTCGACGGACTGGCACCGCCATCGGCCGGTCCGGCACGCCCACCCATTCGTCATCGACGATCACCACCCGGTGTGGCCCGCCGGCCGATAGTTCGGGGACGTGGGCAGCATCCCTCCAGGAGCGGCTGCCGGGTCTCGGGCGCCAACGCAGAACGTCCGCTCATAGCAACGCTTCAGCAGTGGCAGGGTCGCACCCGCCGCGCTGACCGGAGCGGCGGTTTTCTGCGCACCAATTCGAAAAATATCGGCTGCTCGACGCAATATGCAAAGGCATTCGCCCTGCCAGGGCCTTTGGATGATGCTTGCAAACCTGGTTCGATGAATCCGGGTGCATTGTCTGGAACGTGCAAGGCCCATGTCAAAAAGCAGCATAAAACTCCGACCTGCCGCATCGACGATCACAACTGGCGTAATTCTGGCGACCATGTTTGTTGCCGCTGGCAGCCAACCAGTTTTCGCGGAAAGCGCCGAAGCAAAAAAGATCCTGAGAAAGATGTCGGATACGCTGGTGTCTCAGACATCAATCGCCTTTGCGTATGACACGGCGCTCGATGTCGTAACGGACGAGGGGCAGGTCGTCAGCATCGCGTCGTCTGGCGGGGTCGCTTTCGATCGCGACGGTCGTCTTCACGCGACCCGGACCGGTGGCTTTTCCGATGTCGAAATGATGTTCGACGGGACGGATGTGACGGTCGCCGGCAGAAACGCCGACGCCTACGCGACGGCTGAATATTCCGGCAGCGTCGAGCAGTTGCTCGACGTCCTGCATGACCAGTACGGCTTTCCGGTCCCCGGCGCCGACATTCTGGTCGCAGATCCCTATGCGGTGCTGATGGACGGCGTCACCGACGTCAAGGATCTCGGCGCGGGCGTGATCGGCGGCGTGATGTGCGACCACATCGCGCTTCGGACCGAAACTGTCGACTGGCAGATCTTCGTGGCGCAGGGCGACCGCCCCCTGCCGTGCCGGTACGTCATCACGTCGGAGGATATCGAAGGCGCACCGCGCTACCAGATCGATTTCGACGACTGGGCGACCGGCGGCAAGGTCGCCGAAGCCGCCTTCACCTTCGACGCGATGGACGACGCGACGTTGGTCAGCTTCGAAGAACTGCGCGCCCTCGCCAACGAGATTCCGTCCCACTTCAAACTTGGAGACCAGTGATGACCGTCAAGACGCGCGTCAGCCTCTTCGCCTTGTCGATCCTGCTCGTGGCCAGCGTCATGGAGAACGGCACCGGAGTGTCGGTTCCCGGGGTGAGCAGCATTGTCGGGCCAGCTCACGCAATCGTCGGGCGGCCTCTCACGCCGTTGAGCGTCGCAGGCGTGGCGCGCCGTACCACACGGCGCACGATCCGCCGCTGCGCCCGCCGCATGTACGGCTGCTGACCGAGCGGACGGGGACAGCCCTCGGCTCGGTAGCGGCACACTTTATGCGGCGAACTTTCTGTTGGCCGTATTCGGCATCGAAGAATCCGTAACGTTGCCGATCCAGTAAAGCTGTTTCGAGAGAAATGGCCAAAAGTTCCACTCAAGGAGGAATAGATGAGGCACTGTTTATTGCAGAATGATCGGCTTCGTAGCCGAACATCTGGAACGGGTGCAGCCTGGGGCGCGCGGGGTCTTGCCGCTGCGCTTTCACTTGCCGTTCTGGTGCCTGCTGCAGCAATTGCACAGGATGCCGGTAATCCCCGTGGCTCGACGACCGGGCCGACCTCGGCCAAGGGCTTCGACTACCCGGGATTCTCGCTCCACATGAAGGGTGTGAAACCGGCCGACAACATGTACCCCGCGCTGCAGCGTCCCGATCAGGACAAGGCCGCAGTGGCCAAGCTCGAAGCGCTGGAAGCCAAGACCGGCAAGAAGCCGAACATCATGGTCTTCCTGCTCGACGACGTGGGCTGGATGGACATGGGCTTCAACGGCGGTGGTGTCGCCGTCGGCAACGCCACGCCGAACATGGACGAGCTGGCAGAAGACGGCCTCCTGCTCACTTCCGCCTACTCCACCCCCTCCTGCTCACCGAGCCGCGCGACCATCCACACCGGCCAGAACCCGCTGCACCACGGCATCCTGCGGCCGCCGATGTACGGCGAGTCCGGTGGCCTCGACGGTGCGACCACGCTGCCCAAGCTCCTGAAGGACAAGGGTTATACGACCCAAGGCGTCGGCAAGTGGCACATGGGCGAGAACAAGGGTTCGCTGCCGCAGAACGTCGGCTACGACGACTATGTCGGCTTCCTCGGCGTGTCGGACATGTACACCGAGTGGCGCGATATCTACCTGAACCCGGAAATCGCGCTGTCCCCGTCCCGCTTCGACATGATGGTTGAGGACGAGTTCAACCACAACGAAGTCCACTGCACCGCGGCGGACACCGAGAAGTGTGAAGACGGCAAGCTGATCGACCTGGATTACATCAAGGATCTCGACCAGCACTGGAAGGACGTCAGCCTCGACTTCATCGAGAAGCAGAAAGACGCGGACGATCCGTTCTTCCTGTATCACGCCACGCGCGGCTGCCACTTCGACAACTATCCGAGCGACGACTACGCCGGCAAGTCCGCGGCGCACACCGTGTACTCCGACTGCATGGTCGAAATGGACGACGTGTTCGGCTCTCTGGTCGACAAGCTGGAAGAAACCGGCCAGCTCGAAAACACGCTGATCCTGCTGACCTCGGACAACGGTCCGGAATGCGAGATCCCGCCGCATGGCCGCACGCCGTTCCGTGGCTGCAAGGGCTCCAACTGGGAAGGTGGCGTTCGCGTCCCGACCTTCGCCTACTGGAAGGACATGATCCCGGCGCGCCGTTCCGATGGCCTGTTCGATTTCGCCGACATCCTGCCGACCGCCATGTCGATCACCGGCGTCAAGGGCGGCGATATCGGCAAGCTCTTCGACGAGAAGACCTACATCGACGGTGTGGACCAGATGTCGTTCCTTCTTGCAGACGACGGCGAATCCAACCGCCGCAGCCGGCCCTACACCATCAACCAGTACTTCGGCGCGATGCGTATCGACGAGTTCAAGTACATGTTCACTGGCGAGATCCAGGACTCGATCGTGCAGAAGGGTAATTGGGGTGGCTTCAGCGGCACCATCTTCCACGACACCGGCGGCGCCGTCATGTTCAACCTTTACGCCAATCCGCAGGAAGACGTGAACGTCGGCATCCGGCACATTCCGGCCACCGTGCCGCTGATGTCGGCCTCGGGCGACTACATGGCCGAGCTGATGAAGTTCCCGCCGCAGTTCAAGATCGGCTTCGTGGGCAACAACCCGGCGCTCTACAACCTGGCGCCCGAAGTCCGCGGTGGCGTGGAGAAAATGCTCAAGGAACGCGGCGTCGGTCGCCCGACCCCGTAACCGGCATGCCGAATGAAACGCGGCTTCGCTGAACAGCGACCGCGTTTCTGACGCTGCCTTTCATGAGCACGAAAAGCGACGCAGGGCCCTCGAAAGCATGGCCCTGCGTCAAACCTTTTCAGCAACAAAATGACAGGCTCTCAAATGTCTCTGCGTCCGAACCGCCGCTCGCCCCGATCCCTTCTCTCCGTCACAATGCTTTCGGCTGTGGCGGCGCTGCTTTGCAGTTCGCCGGCAATGGCTCAGGACAAGGCCGATGAGCTTGCCAAACAGCTGTCGAACCCCATCGCCAGCCTCGTCAGCGTGCCGTTCCAGTACAACATCGACTTTGGCATCGGTCCCGATGGCGACGGCGTCAGCCAGACGCTCAACATCCAGCCCGTCATCCCGATCCGGATCAACGAGAGCTGGAATCTCATTTCCCGCACGATCGTCCCGGTGAAGTGGGAGACCAACATCTATCCCCGCGACGTGTTCGGCATCGGCGACACCGTGCAAAGCCTGTTTTTATCGCCCACCGCACCAGGGCCGGGTGGCCTGATCTGGGGCGTCGGCCCCGTGTTCAACCTGCCGACGGCCACGGACAAGCTGCTCGGAACCGGGCAATTCGGCATCGGCCCCACAGCAGTCGGACTCATCCAGGAAGGGCGATGGACCTTTGGCACGCTCGCCAACCACATCTGGTCCGTGGACAAGAATGCAGAAGTCAACGCCACCTTCGTGCAGCCATTCGTGGCCTATGCGCTGGGAAGTGGCCAGACGCTGACGCTCGACACCGAAACCACGTACAACTGGAACAGCGAGCAGGCGACGGTGCCGATCAACGCCCAGTACACCAAGGTCTTCACGATCGGAGACCAGCCGGCGAGCTTTCAGGCTGGTGGGCGCGTGTATGTCAACCGCCCGAAATACGGTCCGGACTGGGGCCTGCGCGCCAACTTCTCGCTCTTGTTTCCGAAGTAGGCCGGGCCGGAAACCATCGACCGGCGTGTTGCTGGTGAGCCGGCGTTTCAGCGCGATGCTGGAGCGCCGCGCAACGTTCGGCAAACCGAATCTCTTCTGAAGCCGCCAGTCTCCTGGTGGTTATTTCCCAATATACAAATCTCAAAGGTTATTTTATGCATCATTTCCGGTGAGGGTGATTGTCTGACCGAGCGAAGGAAGATTTTTTTTGGCATTTTCCGTCGATCTCACGCGGGCCAACGGGTTCGGCCCGCTGCCACGCCTTCTTGAGGAACGGGCTGGCGAGCACGCGTTTCTGAAAACGTTCGAGTCGTTGAAAATCCCGTACGCGGTCATTGATTCGCCGCAAATGCCGATCCCGCTCAGCGCGATGGTTGCGCTCTTCGATCGGTCGGCCCGCATCCTCGGCGACCGCGCCTTCGGCCTCGAAGTGGGGCAGATCATGGCCGCGAATGCCTACGGACTCTGGAGGCAGTACGGCGCGACGGCACCTTACCTCGCCACCGCAATCAGACGTCTCTGCGCCACCCTCCCGATGCATCAGACCGGAGCCGGCCTTTCGCTCAATCGGACCGGGGAGCGCTATATCTGGCGGTATTCGATCCGGCCCTTCGAGGCCAGTGTCCAGACGCATGCCGATCACGTCATCGGCCCGATGCTTCTGCTCTGCCGGCAATATCTGGGCCTCGACTGGGAGCCCGAAGCCATCGAGCTCAACTACAAGCGCGATGCGGATGCCGGACTGATCGAGGAGAAGCTGCAGGCTCCTGTTTTTTTTGAAAAGCCCGGCATCGGCATTGTCCTGAAGCCGACCGATCTGTCCGAGCCTCTCAAGACCGCGCTGGCGCAAAACAGACCCCCGATAACGATGCGAGAGGTTGTGGCGGAGGGGGTGATTGCCGATCAGCCGGAGCCGGCGCGGTCGATCGGGGCCCTTGTGGCCCTGCGTCTTCTCGATGGCCGCGCCGACATCGACGGCACGGCCGAGATGGCCGGCCTCAGCGTACAGGGGCTTCAGCGGCGGTTGCGGCAAGGGGGCTTCTCCTACCGCGAGATCGTCAATGTCGCGCGCCAGAAGCGCGCCGAGGCCCTCTTGCAGGACACCGAACTGTCGATGGTCGATATCGCGCTTTCTCTGGGCTACGAAGATCATGCCACCTTCAGCCGCGCATTCCGGCGGCAGGTTGGCTGTCCCCCCTCGACCTACCGGGAGGCCACCAGCCGCACCCGGCAGAATCGGCAACCCTTGCGCGCAGACTGAAGGGGCGACGCTCATGCCGCCTTGGCGGGGTTCGCGATCTGCGACAGGTCCAGATCCTGGCCCGCCAGAGAAACACCCTTTTCCTTGAGAGCCTTCTGCAGCTTTGCGAAGGCGTGGCGGCGAAGCCCGAACTGCTGGCCCGGAACCGCGGTGAACTTGCAGCCGATTTCGTAGCTCCGCCCGGTGATCGAGATCGCACCCTGCGATTTCAGCGGTGCGATGATGCTGTCCTTCAGTTCCGGATTGAGCGCCATCTCCTCGCCCACCTTCTTGACCAGCTTGCGCACCATCTCGACGTCGGTGTCGGCCGGAACACGGAACGAGAACTTCATCACCGCCCAGTCGCGGCTGTTGTTGCGGATGGTCCCCATCTTGGAGAAGGGCACCGTGATGAGCGCGCCGCGCGAGTGGCGCAGCGTTGCCGAACGCAGCGAGATCCGCTCGACCGCGCCGCCGCCGGCATCGGTCTCGATGTATTCTCCGACCCGGAGCGCATCTTCGTAAAGGTAGAACAGCCCGCTGATGATGTCGGTGACGAGGGTCTGGGCGCCAAAGCCGATCGCGAGCCCGAGGACACCGGCCGAAGCGATCAGCGGCGCAATGTTGACGCCGAGCGACGTGAGCGCGGTGAACATCGTCACGAGGATCACCAGCACGAACGAGGCGCCCCGCAGGATGGGCAGGATCGTGTCCATCCTGTCGCCGCCACCGCCACCCATCTCGCCATGCTCGACCGGGGCGGCATCGTCCTCGGCGTCATCGCCATGCGCTTCGCCGAGGATACCGAGGATCGCCCGCCACACGGCAACGCCGACAACGACGATCACGCCTGCTTCCATGATGCGCGGCACGACGGCGGCAAACCCAGTGGCCTCGGTCTCGCCAAAGGGCTGGATCCCCCAGGCGGTGAACAGGAGCGACGCGATGCCGACGATCACCGCGCCCTCCGCAAGCGCGAAGGCGGCAAGGACCATCGGCGTCTTCTCGTTGTCGTCGAGTTCGCTGACCCAGATCCGGATCCCCGCAATCACCAGCGGGGCGAGCACGAGGAGAAACACGGTGGACCCTGCGCCGGACGCAGCAGCTGCGCCCAGAAGGCCCAGGGCGCCGAGGCACTTCACCATCACATCGAGAATGACGAGGATGATGAAGACCGAGACCGTCCGCCGCGCGATGCGTGTCCCCCAGCCCGGCTTCGCCTCGCCATCGCTGGCGAGGGAGCGTCCGATCAGATTGCCGAGCGGTCTGCGGATTGCGGTGAAGAAGAGAACCGTCGCAAGCCCCAGCGCGACCGCGAGCGCGAGGCGCGGAAGCTCGCCGGAGGCATGTGTGCCGACCGCCATGGTGACGAAGCCGCGCAGCGTTCCGATGAGGCCGACCGCGATTGCGATGGCGACACCCGCGCGCTGGACCACCCGCGCCTCAGCGTCGGTAAAGCCCATCAGGCGGCGTTGCGGCGCGGCCGGCGCGGCGTTGACGGAGACAAACAGATAAAGAATGCGCGCGAAAACCACCGCCATGATCACGGCACGGCCGAGAATGCGGGCCTCGCTGTCGAGATGGAGGAGGCGCCCGGCCATGAAGGCCACGACGGTGAAGACCGCAAGCGCGATCAGCCGCGAGGCAACATATCTCGCCGCGCGCGGTGCACGATCGCGCAAGCGCCCGCTGGCGGCGCCGGGCGCGTCCTTGCCAAGGCCCCTCAGCGCCGTGAGACGGACCACCCATTCTGCCACGATTCCCGCCGCGATTGCGGCCAGCATGTAAAGGATCGGGGTAAGGCCGCCGGCCGCTGCAATGGCGCTGGCGAGATCGGCGGGGAAGGATTTCGCCGCCACCACGGCCGCGGCGAACGCATCGTCCAGGCTCGGCGGAGCGGAGGCCGCCGCCGGGGCGACGAACCCCGCCTCGGGGAAAATCGCATGGATCCGTGAAAGTTCTTCCACCGGCGTGTTCGCGGGGACAGTAATGACAATGTCTGACACAGCGCGGTCACGATCCATTTGTTGCTTGAACTGAGAAACTGTTGCCGAATTCTGAGGTCTGCCCTTTGCAATTTGCGTCAGGCCGCTATGGAAGACGCCGGGCGACGTTCGCAAAGGCGGTGACGCAAATTGCCAAGCGCTGAAAAAGCCGCGACATAGATTGCGGGCGATGCTCGGAATCTGGACGCCGCCGCCCGTCATCGAACCGCTCTTGTGAGGTCGCCCGTGTATCGCATCATTCTGCTCGGCCTCTTCGTCGGACTTCTTGCCATCATTGCGGGCGTGGCGTTCGATGGCGTTGCCCAGGAGGTCCCGGCGGCGCGCTATGTCGGGTCGCAAGCATGCGCCGGCTGCCACGAGGATGCTGCGCGCAGCTGGGAAGGCTCCCACCATGCGCTCGCGTGGACGGACCCGTCCGCGGCAACGGTGGTCGCCGATTTCGACGGAACCAGTTTCACCGACGGAGACATGATCGCTCGATTCTCGGTCGGTCCGGACGGCACCCACGAAGTGGACGTGACCGAGGCGGATGGCTCCCGGCGCAATTACCCGGTCCACTCGGTCGTGGGGATCGAGCCGCTCCAGCAATATCTGCTGGAGACCGAGCCCGGCCGGCTGCAAAGTTTCGATGTCGTCTGGGACACTGAGGCCGAGCGCTGGTTTCACCTCTACGCCGGTAGCAATCTCGCGCCGGATGACGGGATGCACTGGACCGGCCCCTACAAGACATGGAACGGCCGCTGCGCAGTCTGCCACGCGACGGGTTACGAGAAGAACTACGATCCGCTGACCAAGATGTTCGCGTCAAAACAGGTCGAGAAGGGTGTCGGCTGCGAGGCGTGTCACGGGCCGGGCAGCATCCATGTCGCCTCGGCTTCGGGCGAGGGTGCCGCCGGCGACCTGCCCAACGCCGGCCTGCCCGTCGATACCAGCGACCCGGCGGCCGCCATCGAGCAATGTGCGGGCTGCCACTCGCGCCGCGAGCCTCTGGCTGCGGGAACGCCGCCGCCCGGCACCCCCTTCGACGACGCCTACAACCTCTCCCTTCTCCTCCCCGGCCTTTACCATGCCGATGGGCAGACGCTGGACGAGGTCTACGTCTACGGCTCGTTCCTCCAGTCGAAAATGTATGCCAAGGGCGTGACGTGTACCAATTGCCACGAGCCGCACGCGGCGCGTCTGAAGGCGGCCGGCAATGCCGTTTGCACCCAGTGCCACAACCCGGCCGGCAATCCGGAATTCCCCTCCATCGTGCCGGCGGACTACGACAGCCCCGCGCACACCCATCACGAGGCGGGGACACCGGGGGCGGCGTGCAAGAGCTGCCACATGGTCGAGCGCGTCTACATGGGCAACGACTGGCGGGCCGATCATTCCTTCCGCATCCCGCGGCCTGATCTCGCCGGCATGACCGGTGCGCCAGACGCCTGCACGACCTGTCATGCCGACCGTGATCCGGCGTGGGCAGCTGGTCAGATCGCCGCTTGGTTTCCGGGTAGCGACAACCGCGGCGCGCACTACGGCACGACCCTCGCGGCCGGCCAGGCCGATCCCGCGCAGGCCTCCGCGGCGCTCCTCAGCCTTGCGCAGAACAGCGAGATGCCCGGCGTCGTGCGCGGCACGGCGCTCTGGCTCCTCGCACGCTCCGGCATCGCCGAAGCGGCGCCGCGGTCCGCCGCGTTGCTGGCCGACCCCGATGCGCTGGTGCGCGCCGCGGCCACCGAGGTGCAGCGGTTGGCCGCGCCTGCCGAACGCGTCAGTCGCCTGACCCCCCTTCTTGACGACACCCGGCGGAACGTACGGATCGCCGCTGCACGCGCCCTGGCAGGCATCCCGGCAGAGACCATCCCGCAAGCAGCGCGCGACGCGCTGGCGCGGGCGGACGGCGAGTGGAAAAGCGCAGTCGCAAGCCGGCTCGACTTCCCCGAGACGCAGCTTCAGCGCGCCGGCATCGCGTTGACCAACCGCGAATTCGAAGCCGCGCGCGACGCTTTCCGGGAGGTCGTCACCATGGATCCGCAGCGCGTGGAGGCCTGGGTGATGCTCGTCCGGATTGCGGCTGCGATGGGCGAAATCCCAGTCGCACGGGAAACGCTGCGCGATGCGCTCTATGCCAACCCTGCCGACCCGAACCTTGGCGCGTTGCGCCGGCAGTATGGCCCTCTTTGAGGTATAAATGTCGCGAAAACGAGCAATTTCGTGGTGCAATGTTTGATTGACGCAATTTGACAAGCCGTCCGGAGAGACGTCCCGCTACCCTCATCTCCACCGGATGCAAAAAACTGCTCTATTTCCGCAACGACGGGGAGGGATCGCGATGCGCTTCACACAAGACGGTCGGACGGCGCCTGCCGCCAATGGGCGGGGCGCGTTTTCGAGGCGCGGCAGCGCGATGGCGTTCGCCTTGATCCTTGGCATGCTTGCCGGCGCACCCGCCGATGCTGCCGATGTGCTCGTTGAACCCGTGCCGGAAGCCAAGCCGCCTGCGCCGGAATGGTCATTCGACGTGACGCCCTATTTCTGGATGGCGAGCCTTTCGGGCACCGCCTCTGCATTCGGTGCGCCGCCTGTCGATGTGGACATGCGTTTCGGCGACATCCTGAAAGACCTTCACATGTCGGTCATGCTCGCCTCACAGGCGCGCCGCGGCCGGTTCAGCCTGTCGACGGACCTGATCTACATCAGCATGTCGAGCGGCGCCTCGACGCCGTTCCAGGTTCTTGCCGATCGCGCCGATCTCAAGGTGAAGACGCTGGAGATGACCGCCCTTGCGGGGTACGCCGTCGTCGACGATGAGAGGGTTCAGATCGACCTCGTCGGCGGCCCACGCCTTTGGCACGTTGAAGACACCATCGCGTTGAAGGGCGGCCTCCTCAATGGCCGCTCCTTCAGCGACCAGGCGACCTGGGTCGACGCGATGGCCGGTGTCAGGGGGCGCTTCGCGCTGACCGAGCGCATCCACCTGACCGGCACGGCGCTGGCCGGCGGCGGCTCGTCTGCCTTCGCGTGGGATGTCCTCGGCGGGCTGAGCTACGATGTCGGCGATAATTTCTCCGCGACGATCGGCTATCGCGGCCTTGGCGTCGACTATGACGACGACGGGTTCGAGTTCGACATGAAGATGCACGGACCCATGATCGGCGCCACGCTGCGCTTCTGACCGCTTCTGCGAACGCCACCGCGCCCGCACCGAGCGTCGTGCGATAACAACAAGATTGAGGAGGTGCCGGCATGGCATTCCAACTTTCGGCGATGCGAGCGATCGCGGCTGCGGCGGTTCTCGCATTCTCCTTCCCCGCCCTGGCGGCGGACGATCCGCTTCCCTCCTGGAACGATGGCCCCAACAAGCAGGCGATCCTCGAGTTCGTGGGCGCCGTCACCACCGATGGCGGGCCGGACTATGTTGCTCCCGAAGACCGCGTCGCGACATTCGACAATGACGGGACGTTGTGGAGCGAGCAGCCGATGTACGTTCAGCTCCAGTTCGCACTGGACCGGGTGAAGGCACTGGCGCCCCAGCACCCCGAGTGGAAGACGACCGAGCCGTTCAAGTCCGTTCTTGCGGGCGATGTCGCCGGGATTGCTGCCAGCGGCAAGAAAGGCGTGCTCGAAATCATCGGCGCGACCCATTCGGGCATGACGACGGATGAATTCGCGTCGATCGTCTCGGACTGGATCAAGACGGCGAAGAACCCGAAAACCGGCAAGCTTGCCACCGAGATGATCTTTCAGCCGATGCTGGAGCTGGTGAATTACCTCAAGGACAATGAGTTCGAGGTCTTCATCGTCTCGGGCGGCGGGATTGCCTTCATGCGTCCGTGGACAGAAGCGGTCTACGGCATCGGGCCGCGGAACGTCGTCGGATCGTCGGTGAAGCTGAAATACGTGGCGGGCGATGCAGGTCCGTCGCTCCAGCGTCTGGATGCGGTGGATTTTGTTGATGACGGGCCGGGAAAGCCGGTCGGGATCCAGAACCACATCGGCAAGCGGCCGATTGCAGCGTTCGGCAATTCCGACGGTGATTTCGAGATGCTGGCCTGGACCACGGGCGGCGAGGGCCGGCGGCTCGGCATGATCGTCCACCACGACGATGCCGCCCGCGAGTTCGCCTACGACCGCGACTCCCATTTCGGCAAACTCTCCAAGGCGCTCGACGCGGCCCCCACCGAAGGCTGGCACCTCATCAGCATGAAGAACGACTGGACGAAGGTGTTTCCCGCCGAGTGAGCGGCGTCCTGCGCGCCGAACGCAGAAGCGGAGCCCGTATGGCGGTGTTCCGCTCATGGGGCAGGTCAGCCCGAAGCCTGTAAACAGGCAGCATCATCGAAGGTCGTCCAGGCCCAACCGGAATGACGCTCGATCGCGCGGCGTTTGGGGCGAGTAACCCTCGTCCCGCGCAGAGGTCGCCGCCATCGACTTCGGTCCTGAAGTCTCGCGCCTGATTGCCGAAGAACGTCAGGTGGCGCCCTGGTCGTTTGCGATGCCCGCCGGCCCAGCCGCGCTGATCCGGGTCCCGGTGATCGTCCGCGGCACCGGCGCAACTGCGAGCCTGCGCACGCCAATCCTCGACCTTCAGGCGCGGCTCGGCCTCAGCTTCATCCCGACCAGCCATGACGTTGCGGTGATCCGCTGTTTCTGCAACCGCCTCGCGGTCATGTATCGTGGAAGGATCGTCGAACCCGGCGATGCCGAGGCTGTCTGCACTGCCGATACCAAGAAAAAAAAACCTGAGGGCGCTCCTGTGAAAATTACCGAGATCAAGACTTATCTGATGCAGGTTGGCGGGCGGCCGGGCCTTGCCACCGCTGAGGGCTCCTTTCGCGGCTCGCGCAACTGGTTGTTCGTCAGGATCGAGACCGACGAGGGTGTTTCCGGCATCGGCGAATGCTCGGGCTGGCCTCGGGTGATTGAAAGGGCGGTGCAGGATTTCGCCCACCTCCTCGTCGGCGAGGACCCGCGCGACATCGACCGCCTGTGGCATCGCCTATACATCGGCGCGATGGGGCACGGCATGACCGGCACCGTCGGCGGCGGTGCGCTGACCGGCATCGAAATGGCGTTGTGGGACATCAAGGGGAAAGTGCTGGGTCAGCCGGTCTGGAACCTGCTCGGCGGCCGTTTCCGCGACACCATCCCCGTCTACGGTCATGCCACGACGCCGGAACGGGCGCGCGAACTGATTGATCGCGGCTACAAAGCGGCAAAGGTCAGCTTCACGGGCGCTGTGAATCTCGATCTCGTCGCCTCTATCCGCGACGCGGTGGGGCCGGACGTCGATCTGATGGTCGACGCGCACGGCCCGTCCTGGATGACCACCCGCGATGCGATCCTCGTGGGCCGCGAACTGGAACCGCTCGACCTCCTGTTTTACGAAGATCCGGTCGCCCCGGAAAATCTCGATGCGCTGGCGAAGGTGCGCGATGCGGTCGATATTCCGCTGGCAGCGGGTGAGCGGGTCAGCACGATCTGGGGGATCCGGCCCTACATCGACCGGCAGCTCGTCGACGTGATCCAGCCCGACACGGGGCGCGCCGGCGGCATCACGCAGATGCGCAAGATGGCGGCGATGGCCGAAGCCCAGTTCATCACCATGGCGCCGCACTCCGGCTCGCTGGGGCCGGTGGCGGAATTCGCCGCGCTGCACGTGATGGCGACCATTCCGAATGCCCTGATGCTGGAGCGGATCGAGTTCGACTGGTCCGGTCGGTATGAGGTCGTGTCGCCGGTACTGAAGGCTGTGAATGGTGCCTTGCCGGTGCCGGATGCTCCGGGCCTCGGCGTCGAGCTGGTGGAAGAAGAGATCGAGAAATATCCGAGTGCACGGAACGTCACCGATGTACCGAAGAACGAAGGCGCCTACGAAGAGGGCACCTTTGATGAATGCGTTTATTTTCAAACCCGCGGTCGCCGCCGATCCCGCCTGCGGCTGAAGCGGACGGGAGAGCACTAGAGATGGCTTCGCAACAGACCACACAGCCGCACGAGACCGACCTCCTCGTCATCGCCCTGTCAGGCGAGGGAGCGCTGGCATTGTGCGATTTCGACACGGCGACCGGCGCACTCACACTGCGAGGCAAGGTCGGGCTGCCGGGCGTCGAAGGCGGTTGCGGCGGCATGCCGATGGCGGCCGACGCGGCGAAGCGCCATGTTTATGTGGCGTGGCGGGGGGAGGACCCGCAGCTGTTCAGCTTTGCGCTCGACAGGGAGTCGCGCGAGCTTGGTTTCGTTGCCACATCCAGCCTGCCCGCCAGCATGTGCTGGCTGTCGATGGCATCGTGCGGGGAGCGCCTTCTCACCGCATCCTTTCCGGGAAGTGCCATTGCGATCAGCCCGGTCGGTGCCGGCGGCGACGCTGGCGAGCCGATCATGGCCGACCAGGCGATGCATGCGCACTGCCTCGTCGAAGCGCCGAATGGCCTCGTCTACACGGCAAGTCTGCGCGGCGACTTCATCCAGATCTACGCGTTCGACGATACGCGCAGCGCGTTGCGGCCGGTGGCGCGTCAAGACGTGCCGGCGGGGTCCGGTCCAAGGCACATCGCGTTCACCGCTGACGGCTCTTTCGCCTATCTGGTGTCCGAATTTGCCGGCCGGGTGACCCGTTTTGCCGTGTCGCCCGACACGGGCGCCCTGACGGCAGAGCAAAGCGTCGACCTCTTGCCAAAGGGGCAGGACGCCTGGGCGGCAGAGGTGCGTCTCGCGCCGGCGGAGGCCGTGCTTTATGTGTCGGAGCGCAACTCGTCGCAGATCTTCGGCTTTGGCCTCGACGGTCACCGGGAGATCCGGCCGATATGCGCAGAACCTGCGCCCGAATGCCCGCGCGCCTTCGGGTTCGATGCGTCTGGCCGCTATCTGGTGGTTCTGGGCGAAGAAAGCGGGGAAGCGCGGACCTACCGGATGCAGCCGGACGGCGCGCTGGAGGCGGCCTCGCAGCTCGAAGTGGGCAAGGGGCCGAGCTGGATCCTGCCCGTGTGAGGCGACCACACTGCAACCCGTCAATCGATCGGCAGAGAGATGAACGCGTGCGCTCATCTCCCTGCCGGGATGGCGCGCAGCCTCAGTCGAACTCGACGACCTGGCGGATTGCGGTGCCGTCGTTGAGGCGGTCCATCGCGATGTTGATGTCCGGCAGCTTCAGGCGGTGGGTGAGCATCTTCTCGACCGGCAGCTTGCCCTGGGCGTGGAGGGAGAACATCCGCGGCAGGTCGCGTTGCGGGACGCAGGAGCCGATGTAGCTGCCCTTCAGTGAGCGCTCCTCGGCGACGAGTTTCAGCGCGTTCAGCGACATGCGCGCGTCCGGGTGGGGGAGGCCGGCGGTCACCGTCGTCCCGCCGCGGCAGGTGCAGTCGTAGGCCGTTTCCAGCGCCTTGACCGAGCCGGCAAGTTCGATGGCGGTGTCGACGCCGCCGCCGGTGAGTTCGCGGACCGCCTCGGCGGTGTGGGCATCCGCCTTCACGGTGTGGGTGGCGCCCATCGACATCGCGGCGTCCATCTTCGATTCGAACGGGTCGATGGCGATGATTTCTCCTGCGCCCGCAGCCGCCGCGCCAAGAACCGCAGCAAGGCCGACACCGCCGAGCCCGAACACGGCGACCTTGGACCCCGGCATCACGCGCGCCGTGTTGAACACTGCCCCCGCGCCCGTCAGCATCGCGCAGGAGAACAGGGCCGAGATGTGGGCCGGCAGGTCGACCTCGCACTTCACCAGCGACTGGCGGACCATCACGGCATGGCTTGCAAAGCTCGAAATGCCGACATGGTGGTGAACGGTCTCGCCATCCATCGACAGCCGCCGGTGCCCTGTCATCAGTTCGCCAACGCCGTGGTGTTTTGCAGCCTTGGTGCACAGCGCCGGCCGCCCCTGCGCGCAGAACGAGCAGGTCCCGCAGCCGGGCGCAAAGATGCACACCACATGATCGCCCGGCGCCAGATCGTCGATGCCCGCACCCACGGCCTCGACAAAGCCCGACGCCTCGTGCCCCAGAACCATCGGCACCGGCCTTGGCCGCACGCCGTTGATGACCGACAGGTCGGAGTGGCAAACGCCAGCTGCGCCGAGGCGCACCAGCACTTCGCCGGGTCCGGGGCCATCGAGGTCAACTTCGCGCACGGTCAGCGCTTTTGCGGCCTCGAAATCCTTCTCGATGTTGCCACGCTCAAGTACCGCCGCCTTGATCTTCATCGTCTTTTTCTCCGTCGGCCCGTCGATTCAGCCGTTTCCCGTTCCGCCCGTGCGGCGCTCCAAACGTGAGACTACGCCGTCTCTTGCCAGCGTCGTCCGTAACAGCCGGCCCCATAGGACGCGCCTATGTCCGCGATTGGCTGACAATATTAGCCGGCATGTCGAGCGGTCACATAACCTCACTTCAAAGAAAAAATTAAAGGGAGGACTGAATGAAACACTCAGGACGACTGTGTGCGATACTTCTGGCGAGCGCGACAAGCACCGCGGCGCTTGCGCAAAGCCCGGTCCCCGAGATTCCGCCCGCCAAGTATGGTGCGGACGACGAGATCGGCTCCGCCAACCTGATGACACCCGAGCGCGTGAAGGACGCAGCCGGCCTCGTGACCGATGGCAAGGTCTACTCGCTTGGGATGATCGTTGGCGCTGACACGCCGGCCTTTCCGCCGCGCTCCTTGTCGGTGACCATTCTGCAGCCCGGCCAGAACGGCAACACCGGGCTCGGCGAGAACCGCTTCACCTACAATGACGACATCTTCATGGGCTGGCTCGGCATCGGCCCGCAGATCGACGGTCTCGGCCACGCCGGTGTCGATCACCACTATTATGGCGGCCGCACCTATGACGACTTCGCCAAGCCAGACGGCCTGACCGAACTCGGCCTCGACAAGCTTCCCGGCCTCGTCGGCCGCGGCGTCATGCTCGACATGACCAAGCACTTCGGCGTGGACATGGTGGAGGGCGGCACACCCTACACCGAGGAAGACATCAAGGCAGCCGCAGAGGCACAGGGCGTGGAGATCCGCGAGGGCGACGTCGTCCTCTTCCACTCCAACTGGATGGACCTCCTCGAAGGCGACAATGCGGACCCCGCAAAGTTCGGCTCCGTCGAGCCGGGCGTCGGCGTTTCCGGCGCGGAGTATCTGGCCGGCCTCAACGTGATGGCCGTCGGTGCCGACACGTGGGGCATGGAAGTCGTGCCGCCGGAAGAAGACGGGATCCTGTTCAAGGCCCATCAGATCCTGCAGCCGGTCAACGGCATCTACATTCTTGAGAACATGGACACCCGCGAACTCGCAGCCGACGGCGTGAACGAGTTCCTGTTCGTGCTCGGGCAGGCGCGTCTGAAGGGCGCCGTCCAGATGATCATCAACCCCATTGCGATCCGCTGAAGGTGCCCCGCATGAAAAAGATTGCTCTCGCATCGCTTTTTGCAGCGATCCCGTTCGCCGTCTCAGCCGCTGAAAAGCCGGAAACGCTGAAGATCGGCATGACAACGTTCCTCACCGGCCCGGCGTCCGTCTTCGGCGTCCCCGGCCAGAACGCGGCCGAAATCCTCGTGAAGAACATCAACGAGAATGGCGGCATCGCCGGCGTTCCGATCGAGATCTCCTTCATCGACGAAGGCGCCGGCGCCGAAGCGCTGACGTCCGAGTATCGCCGTCTGGTGGATGAGGGCGCCGAGGTGATGATGGCCTCCATCTCGTCCGGCAACTGCATGACGCTGGCGCCGCTGGCCGAAGACCTTCAGGTGCCGAACCTGATGTGGGACTGCGGCACGCAGCGCATCTTCGAGGAGGCGGATTACAAATACGTCTTCCGCACGCAGGCGAATGCCGCGCCGGAAATGCTGGCCACCGTCGTCTATCTCCTGAAGACCAACCCGGACTTCAAGACCATCGCGGTGGTGAACCAGGACTACGCATGGGGCCGCGATTCGTGGGAGATCTTCTCCACCGCGCTGAAGGCGATGAAGCCTGATGTCGAGGTTCTGGGCGAATTCTTCCCGAAGTTCGGCTCGCCCGACTTCTCCACCGAGATCTCCCGCCTTCAGGCGATGCGGCCGGACGTCATTCTCTCCACCTCGTGGGGCGGCGACCTCGACACGTTCGTCCAGCAGGCCTTCCAGCGCGGCCTCATGAACACCTCCACGTTCGTGCTGCCGCTGGCCGAATCCTCGCTTGAGCGGCTCGGCAACGCGCTGCCGGCTGGCCATATCGTCGGCGGTCGCGGTGACCACTATTTCCTGCACCCCGAACGCCGGGACGACGAAGACTTCAAGGCATTCATGGAAGAGTACACCGAGAAGACCGGGCAGGTTTCGGTCTACCCGGTGTTCCACGCCTCGCAGGCCTTTGCCGCGCTGGAAGCGGCCTACGAGAAAGCCATTGCGGACAACGACGTCGAGTGGCCGTCCGAGGAGCAGCTCCTTGCTGCATTCGAGGGACTTGAGTTCCAGGGCCTCGGCCGTTCGGTGACGATCCGCGAGGACCACCAGGGCGTCGAGGACCAGCTCCTCGGCACCTCGGCGCAGAACGGAGACTACCCGTTCGCAACGCTGTCGAACATCATGATCTTCGACGGCGATGACCTCACCACGCCGGTCGGCGAGAACTCTGTCGAATGGATCGGTGGCCTCGACGCCTCCTTCGCCGACAGCGTCGCCGTCGACACCTTCGAGAAGTGACAACCGGGCGGGGAGAGGCGTGACCTCTCCCCGCCTACCGGAATGTGACCCCGATGGACCTCACGATTTTCCTGCTCGCCGTGTTCGATGGCGTCGCCTATGCAGCGCTCGTCTTCATCGTAGCGCTCGGCCTCACGCTGATCTTCGGCGTGATGCGCATCCTCAACGTCGCCCATGGCTCGCTCTATGCCATCGGCGCCTATGTGACCGTGTCGCTCGTCGCGTGGGCGGTCGCGGCAGGGGCAGCGCCGGTGCTGGCGTTCCCGCTGATGATTGTCTCCGCCATCCTCGTCGGTGTCGCGCTCGGCGGGCCGATCGAGTGGCTGTTGCTGCGGCGGATCTACGACAAGCCGGAAGTGCTCCAGCTGCTTGTCACCTTCGCGGTGTTCATGATCCTGGAAGACGTGCAGCGCCTCGTCTGGGGCACGCAGCCCTACTTCCAGTCCACCGCGCTGATGACGCTGGGCAATGTCACCGTCTTCGGTGTCACCTACACGGTCTATCAGCTCATCCTGCTGCCGCTGATCGCGCTCGTCCTCCTTATCGGGATGCGCGTCTTCCTGCGCCACACCGTCGTCGGCAAGCTGATCCTCGCCACGACAGAGGACCGCGAGGCGGCGCAATCAATCGGCATCGACGCCGACAAGGTGTTCCTTCTCACCTTCGTCCTGGGGGCGGTGCTCGCCGGCCTCGGCGGTGCGCTGGCGTCGCCCACAACCTCCATCCTGCCGGGCATGGGCGCGGACATGATCGTCCTCTCCTTTGCGGTCGTCGCCACCGCGGGGCTTGGCCAGATCGAGGGCGCGGCGCTGACCGCGCTGATGCTCGGACTCGGCCGCTCGTTTGCGGTGTATCTGTGGCCGGAAGTCTCCGTGCTCGTTCCCTACGTCATCATGATCGTGGTGCTCTCGTTCCGCCCGCAGGGGCTGTTCAGCACCCCGGCCGCCCGGAAGATCTGATATGGCCGAAATGACAACCCCCTCCGCGCCGGCCTCGCAGGTTCGCGCCCTTCCGCTGGTGCTGCTCGTCCTGGCCGTGGCCGCGCTCGCCGCAGTGCCGTTCGCGCTGCCGTCGATGCAGCTTCTCGTCAACTTCGCGCTTGCCAAGGGGATCGCGGTGCTGGGCGTCACCGTTCTCTTGCGTGCAGGGCAGGTGTCGTTCGGCCATGCGCTGTTCTTCGGCATCTCCGCCTATTGCGGCGCGTTCCTGATTGCCTCCTGGCCGGGGGCGGATCTGGTCGTCCTCATCGTCGTCGGCGCGCTCGGCGCGACGGTGTCGGGCCTCATCGTCGGCCTCTTCGTGGTGCGTTACCGGGGCATCTTCTTCGGGATGCTCAACCTTGCCTTCTCGATGATCTTCTGGTCGATCCTCGAAAAATTCTACCACATCACCGGCGGGGCGGATGGCATTCGCCTGCCGCGGCCGACCGTGCTCGGCCTGTCGCTGGAGCGAGGGCCGTTCGAGCTGGTGGTTTACTACCTCGCCATCGCGCTGATGCTGGGGCTTGGCTGGTTCACCATCCGCTGGTTCGCCTCCCCCGTCGGCCACCTGTTTCAGACGATCAAGACCAACGAGACGCGGCTGGAATATCTCGGCGTGTCGCCCAAGCGGGCCCTCCTGTCGGGCTATCTGCTGTCGGCTGCGCTGTGCGGCGTCGGCGGCGCGCTGATGGGGATCACCCAGGGTGTCGTCACGCCGGAATATGTCTGGTGGGTGCGCTCGGCCGAAATGGTGTTCATCGCGGTTCTGGGCGGTGCGGGCTCGGTGCCGGGCGCATTCATCGGCGCGCTGATCTACGAGACGGTGCGGATCTACGCTTCCGCGCTTGCCGGGGACGTATGGCAGGCGATCCTGGGCGCGTTCCTTCTCGTCATCATCCTGTTCGCGCCGGGCGGCATCGTCGGCATTGCGCGCCGGATCGGAGGCCGCTCGTGACCGCGCCGCTGCTGGAAACCCGCAACCTCGTCATCCAGTTCGGCGGCGTGATTGCCGCCAACGATGTCTCGCTGATCATCGAGGCGGGGAAGAACCTTGCCATCATCGGGCCGAACGGGGCGGGCAAGACCACCTTCCTCAACATCTGCACCGGCTGGCTGAAGCCCAAGAGCGGCACGGTGCTGTTCGAGGGCAAGGACATCACCAAGCTGCCGCCGCGGGCGATCGTGCACCGCGGCGTCGCCCGCGCCTTCCAGATCCCGCAGCTTTTCACCGAGCACACGGCGCTGGAAAACCTTCTCATTGCCGTCGCCGCACGCGACAACCTGCGCAACCCGATCGTCGACCTCCACCGGATCCCGGAGCGCGCCGAGATGCTCCACCTCCTCGAGATGGTGAACTGCGCGGACGTGGCGGACCGGACGGTGGTCGAGCTTTCGGAGGGGCAGCGCAAGCTGATCGACATTGCCGTGGCGCTTGCGCTGAAGCCGCGCCTTCTCCTGATGGATGAGCCGACGTCCGGCGTCGCGTCCTCGCAAAAGCACGAGATCATGGAGATTTTGGTCAAGGCGCTGGCGGAAGCCAACGTCACCTCCGTCTTCGTCGAGCACGACATGGGCATCGTCGAAACCCATGCCGACGAGGTCGCCGTCTGGAATTCCGGCAACGTGCAGCTTCGCGGCACACCGGCGGAGGTCTTGTCCCATCCCGATGTGATCCGCGACGTGATCGGGGAGAGCGTCTGATGCTGGAAGTCCGCAACGTTCACGCCTTCATCGGCATCATCGAGATCCTGCGTGACCTCAACGTGTCCATCCAGGAGGCTGAAACGGTCGCCCTCATCGGCCGCAACGGCGCCGGCAAGACCACCTTCCTGCGCACCCTAATGGGGTTCACCAAGGTGACCGGCGATATCCTGTTCGACGGCAAGCCGATCACGGCGCTGGCCGCGCCAAAGCGCCCCGGCCTCGGCATCGGTTACGCGCCGGAGGACCGCCGGCTGTTCTCGGCCTTCACCGTGGAGGAAAATCTGCTGCTGCCGGCGCAGGCTGCGGGTCTGTCGAAGGACGAGACGACGCGCCGCATCGGCCGGGTCTACGAGATCCTGCCGGAGCTGAAGGAGATGATCGGGCGTCCGGCGGGCAACGTGTCGGGCGGGCAGGGCAAGATGGTCGCGCTCGGCCGTGCGCTGATGTCCGGCACCCGGCTCATCATGCTGGACGAACCGTTCCAGGGCCTCGCCCCGGCGCTTGCCCAGCGTTACGCCGAGGCGCTGCGGCGCCTGCGCGATCACGACCGCACCGTCGCGCTCCTCATCACCGAATCCAACCCTTCGCTGCTCAAGGGGTTTGCCGACCGCACGCTGGTCATCGAGCGCGGTGAGATTTCCGCCGCCGCCACGTCGCCGGAAGAACACGCATGAACGCTCGCGCCGCCGTGCCCCGGCGAAGGGGGGGCATCGCCCCGGACGGATTTTCCCGCGTGAAAACCGTCCCCCTCAACCAGGGCTAACGCTCGCTTCAACTGGAGTAGACCCATGAGAATGTCCGGCAAGGTCGCCCTCGTCACGGGTGCCGCCTCAGGCTTCGGCAAGGCCATCGCCGAAACCTATGTGCGCGAAGGCGCCAAGGTCGCTGTCGTCGATCTCAATGCCGAGGGCGCCGAGGCGGTCGCGGCCGCGCTCGGTGACGCCGCCATCGCCGTCACCTGCGACGTGGCGAAGGCGGATGACATCGACGCCGCGGTCAAGGCCACGACCGACGCGTTCGGCCGCCTCGACGTGGCGGTCAACAACGCCGGGTGGACCAACCCCAACCGGCCACTGCTGGAGACCGACGAAGCCACCTTCCGCAAGATCTTCGACATCAACGTCCTGTCGATTTTCCACATGACGAAGACCTGCGTGCCGCTGTGGCGCGAGCAGGGCTCGGGCGTGATGATCAATGTCGGCTCCACCGCGGGCATCCGTCCGCGGCCGGGGCTCACGTGGTACAATTCGTCCAAGGGCGCGGTGAACCTGATGACGCGTTCCCTGGCGGTGGAGCTTGCACCGGTCATCCGCGTCAACGGCATCGCCCCGGTGATGGGGGCCACCGGCCTCCTTGAGAGCTTCATGGGGGTGCCAGACACGCCCGAGAACCGGGCAAAATTCATCGCGACCATCCCCATGGGCCGCCTGTCGGAACCGAGGGACATTGCCAACGCGGCGCTCTATCTCGCCTCCGAGGAGGCCGAGTTCATCACCGGCGTCATCCTCGAAGTGGATGGCGGCCGCACCATCTGAGCGGCGCGGCGCCTCGCCGCCATAGGCCGACTTTATGGAGCCCAGTGGCCGCGCCTCTTTGCGGGGGCCGCGCCCGTCCGGGACAATCGCCGACGACGTGACAACGGAGAATTCGAAGTAAAATGCGGGTGTTCGATCCGACCGCCGACTATGCCGAAATCCGCGAGGGCGTGAAGCGCGTTTGCGATGAATTCCCGATGAGCTACTGGCGCGAGCTGGACGCCAGGAGGGAGTACCCGAAGGCATTCGTCGATGCGCTGATCCGCGAGGGCTACCTCGCCGCGATGATCCCGGAGGAGTATGGCGGCTCCAGCCTGCCGCTGACCGCCGGCGCTGTAATCCTGGAGGAAATCCACCGCAACGGCGCCAACGCGGGCGCCTGCCACGCGCAGATGTACACGATGGGCACGGTGCTGCGGCACGGATCGGACGAGCAGAAGGCGCACTACCTGCCGAAGATCGCTGACGGGAGTTTGCGCCTCCAGGCCTTCGGCGTCACCGAGCCGACCTCCGGCACCGACACGCTGGCGCTGAAGACGACGGCAAGGCGGGAGGGCGACGAGTACGTCATCAACGGCTCGAAGATCTGGATCAGCCGCGCCGAGCATTCCGACCTGATGGTGCTTCTGGCCCGCACCACGCCGCGCGATCAGGCCGAAAAACGGACCGACGGCCTGTCGGTGTTCCTCATCGACCTCACGGCGCTGCGCGGCAACGGCGTCGAGATCCGCCCGATCCGCACGATGATCAACCACGCGACGACCGAGATCTTCTTCGACAATGCGCGCATTCCGGCATCTGCGCTGATCGGCGAGGAGGGGAAGGGCTTCCGCTACATCCTCTCCGGCATGAATGCCGAGCGGATCCTGATTGCGGCGGAGTGCATCGGCGACGCGAAGTGGTTCATCGAAACCGGCTCGGCCTACGCCAAGGAGCGCGAGGTCTTCGGCACCCCGATCGGCCAGAACCAGGGCATCCAGTTTCCGCTCGCCCGCGCTTACGCGCACATGCTGGCAGCCGAAGCCATCGTCTACCGTGCCGCAAATCTCTATGATGAGGGCGAAACGCCGGGCGTGGAGGCCAACGCCGCCAAGATGCTTGCCGCGGACGCCTCGTGGGAGGCAGCCGAGGCGTGCCTGCAGACCCACGGCGGCTTCGGCTTTGCCGAAGAGTATGACGTGGAGCGCAAATTCCGCGAGGCGCGGCTTTATCAGGTGGCGCCAATCTCGACCAACCTCATCCTGTGCTTCCTTGCAGAGCAGGTGCTGGGCATGCCGAAATCCTACGGTCCGCGCAAATGAGCACGACACGACCGTCCGCTGCGATCATCGACCGGATGATCGACCTTGCCGCGCGCCCGCCCGCATCGTTGCCGGCGGACGCGCTGGCAATGGCCCGCGCCTCGCTGACGGACTGGCTGGTGTGCGGCCGCGCTGCCGTCGACGAGCCGGTGGCCCAGAAGCTGCGCGCCTTCGCAGCGCAGGAGGGTGACGGCGGCCCCGCCTCGCTGTTCGGCGGCAAAATGGCACCGGCGCGCACGGCGGCGCTCGTCAACGGCGCCACCAGCCACGCGCTCGACTATGACGACACCCATTTCGACCATGTCGGCCACCTCTCCGTCGGGATCTACCCGGCGGCATTGGCAGCGGGCGAGGCGGCGGATGCCTCGGCGGGCGCCGTGGTGGACGCTTTCCTTGTAGGCGCAGAGGCCGCCATTCGCCTGGGCTGTGTGCTCGGCGCGCAGCACTACAACCGCGGCTTCCACCAGACGGCGACGGCCGGTGCGTTCGGCGCCACCATGGCTGCCGCCCGGCTCGGCGGTCTCAGCCGCAGTAAGGTGCGTGCCGCGCTCGGCCTTTGCGCCACCCGCGCCTCGGGCCTCAAGTCGCAGTTCGGGACGATGGGCAAACCGCTGAATGCCGGCATCGCCGCCTCCAACGGTGTCGAGGCGGCGGCGCTTGCTGCACTCGGTGTCACCTCCGCCGATGACGGCGTGCTGGGCGCGCAGGGCTTCGTTCCCACCCACGCCGATGCGCCGGATGAAGCCGCCTTTGGCGAAGACGACGGCTTTCGCTTCCTCACCAACTCCTACAAGTTCCACGCATGCTGCCACGGCACCCACGCGATGATCGAGGCGCTTGCCGAGGCCCGCGATGCGCACGGGCTGACCCTTTCGGACGTCGCCTCCCTCCGCGTTGCCACCAACCCGCGCTGGCTGCGGGTTTGCGACATCAAGGCGCCGCGCACGGGGCTGGAGGTAAAGTTCAGCTATGTCTGGCTCGCGGGCATGGTGCTTGCCGGCATGAGGACGGGCGACGACAGGATCTACGCCGATGCCCTCGCCGGTGACGCCTTGCTCGCCGCATTCGCCGACCGCGTGGAGGTGGTGGCGGACGAGGGAGTAAGCGATCAGCAGGCCGCGGTCACGCTGCACCTCACCTCCGGCAAGGCGGTTGAGGCCTCCCACGACCTTGCCGCGCCGATACTGCCTGAGGTGCTCGCCGCCCGCATTGCCGCCAAGGCCCGCGCCGTGCTCCCGCGCGAGGCGGAGGCACTGCTCGCGCTCACCGGCCGGCTGGGCGGCGTTTCGGCCCGCGACCTCGGCGCATTCGTGCGTTCCGGGCAGCTGTGACGGACCTTTCTCCGGACGTCGCCGCCTGGATCGGCCGTACTCGCGAGGCGAGCGACGTGCTGACAGGGCGCCTTGTTGCCGAGTACCGCGTCACGCTCGGCACCATGGGCACCGCTGCGGCGGGGGCCGTGCCGCCCGGCGCACAATGGCTGTTGGCGCCAGACACCCTGCCGCGCGAAGAACTTGGCCGCGATGGCCATCCGCGCCCCGGTCTCGTCGTCCCGAAACTGCCGCTGCCGCGCCGGATGTGGGCCGGCGGCGAGGTCCGCACTGCCGCAGGGTTCGCGGCGGGCGAGCAGGTCAGCCGCCGCTCCACCGTTGCCGATGTCGCCTTCAAGGAGGGCCGCAGCGGCCGCCTGGGTTTCGTCACGGTGAACCACGTCTACGCTGTCGGCGGCGACGAGCGGCTCACCGAACGGCAGGACATCGTCTACCGCGAGGATCCGGCGGGACCGGCCCCAACGCCCGCGCCCGGCGAGGACTGGTCCGTCGTCGCGGCCCGGCACATCACGCCGGACCCGACGCTCCTCTTCCGCTACTCCGCGCTGACCTTCAACGGCCACCGCATCCACTACGATGCGCCCTACGCAACCAGCGTCGAGGGATACGACGGCCTTGTCGTCCACGGTCCGTTGCAGGCGACGTGGATGCAGTGCCTCGCCGCAGAAATGTTCGGCGCCGCCGCGTCAATCTTCCGCTATCGCGGGGTATCGCCGCTTACCGCCACTCGTCCAGTCACTGTGGAGGCGCGCGAGACGGACGGCGGTCTGGAATTGCGCGTGCGGCGCGATGAGGACGGCGTCGTCACGATGCAGGCGACGGCCACGCGCTGAAAGGCCATCATCAGACCAGCGTTCCCTCCCATATCCCGCGGCTGACCAACTCCCGCGCGACCTTCAGCGTGACCTGCTCGACCGCACGCGAAGCGCGGCTCATGACGCGGGCGGGGTTGTTCACGAGGTGCACCGGGCGCGTCATGACGGGGTCGACGATGCGCGCCCGGACCAGCTCACCGCGCGCGACATAATCCTGCGCGGCGACGGGCGCGAAGATCGTGTAACCCGAGCCCCGCGCCACCAGCTCCTTGATCTGCGTCATCGCGTCCATCTCGACCACGACGTTGAGGCGAACGCCGTGCTGGATGCAGAAGTTCGCAATCAGGCGCCCGAGGCCGAGCTCGCTCGACGGGAGCACCATGTCGAGCGCTTCCATCGCCTTCAGCGGCACGTCGGTGCCGGGCGGGGTGTCGAACGGCCAGGCGTCGGGCGCGGCATAGAAGCAAAGCTCCTCGTCGAGGACATGGGTGGCGCGAAAGTGGCCCACCTCGTCGAGGTCGTAGAGGAAGCAAAGCTCGACCGTGCCGTCCTGCAGCCAGTTCTTGAGGTAGCCGCTCATCGCCTCGATTGCGCGCAGGCGCACGTCCGGCAGCTCCAGCCGCACCGTCTCGGCCAGCGGCACCGACATCACCATCGAGCATGACGGTGGCATCCCGAACGAGACGCGGCCGCGGATGTGGCCGCCAAGTTCGCGCATCTCGTGGAGGCAAAGGTCGAGGCTCTCGCAGATCTTGCGCGCGTGCTCGACGAGAAGCTCGCCCTCCTCGGTCAGCAGCGTGCCGCGGGAGGACCGCTCGACCAGCTGAACGCCGAGTTCGGCCTCCATGCGTTTGACGTGCTGCGACAGCGAGGGCTGCGCGACGCCGAGCGCGTTGGCGGCGGCGGTGATGGACCTCGCCTCGGCGATGGCGAGGAAATAGCGCAGATGCCTGACGTCCACGCCGCTCCCCCATGCCCCGCCGCATTCAACAGAGCCATAGGATAGATCTATGTCGCGCGATCCGGCAATGCGCGGCGCGGCGTCAGCCGGCACGCGCCCATCGCGCGGGGCCGAGGGTGTGGATGGATGCGCCGCGCATGTCGACCGCGACCGTGACCGGCATGTCCTCGACGCGAATGGCGTAGATCGCCTCCATGCCGAGGTCCTGATAGGCGACCGGCTTGGCCGCCTTGATGGCCTTGGAGACGAGATAGGCCGCGCCGCCGACAGCAATGAGGTAGACCGCGCCGTTGTCGCGGATCGCCTCGATTGCCGCCGGTCCGCGCTCCGCCTTGCCGATCATCAGCTTGAGCCCGGTGCCTTCCAGCAGCGGACGGGTGAACTTGTCCATCCGCGTGGATGTCGTCGGGCCTGCCGGGCCGATGACCTCGTCGCCGACAGGATCGACCGGGCCAACATAATAAATCGCGCGGCCGGCGAGGTCGACGGGGAGGGGGTCGCCGCGCCCCAGCGCGTCGACCATCCGCCGGTGCGCTGCGTCGCGTCCGGTGAAGAGGTGCCCGGAGAGGAGCAGCGTGTCGCCGGGCGCAAGCGAGGCGAGCGTCGCCTCATCAAGATTGTCGAGGTCGAGCGGCCGGCCGGCAGCGTCGCCCGCGCCGATCTCGGGCCACGCCGAGAGCGACGGCGGGGTGAAGGTGGCCGGCCCGCTGCCGTCCAGCGTGAAGTGGACGTGCCGCGTCGCGGCGCAGTTCGGGATCAGCGCCACCGGCAGCGAGGCTGCATGCGTCGGGAATGTCGCAACCTTGACGTCGAGCACCGTGGTCAGCCCGCCGAGGCCTTGCGCGCCGATGCCGAGCGCGTTGAGACGGTCGACAAGTTCGAGCCGCAGTTCTTCCTCGGCGGAGCGGGCGCCGCGTGCGCGAAGATCGGTAATGTCGATCGGGTCGTTCAGGACCTTCTTGGCCATGGCCATCGCCTTGTCGACGCTGCCGCCGACGCCGAGGCCGATGATGCCGGGCGGGCACCAGCCGGCGCCCAGCGTCTTCACCGTATCCACCACCCAGTCGGCCACCGAATCGGAGGGATTGAGGACGGCAAATTTCGTCTTGTTCTCCGACCCGCCACCCTTCGCCGAAACCGTGACGGAGACGCGGTCTCCGGCGACAAGCTCGGTCTGGATCATCGCGGGCGTGTTGTCGCCGGTGTTCCTGCGCGCGCCCAACGGGTCGGAAACGACGGAGGCGCGCAGCGGGTTGGCTTCGAGGAGATAGGCCCGGCGCGCGGCCTCGTCGGCCATCTCCTGCACGGAGCGACGCCATGCGGTGGGCGCCTCGACCCCGACTTCGAGGAAGACGTTAACGCTGCCGGTGTCCTGGCAAAGCGGGCGTTTGCCCACGGCCGCCATCCGCGAGTTGACGAGGATCTGGCGGATCGCCTCCTTTGCCGACGGGCTCTCCTCGCGCGCCCACGCATCCGCCATCGCGGCCACGAAGTCGGCCGGGTGGTAGTAGGAGATGAATTGCAGTGCTTCGGCGATGGAAGAGACGAGGTGGTCTTCGGTAATCGTCATGCGGTCTCCCCCGCGCGCGCCAGAATCTGCCGGGCGCGCTTGATGACCGGGGCGTCGACCATCGCCCCGTCGACCTTCACCGCGCCGGTGTTGGACCCGATCGCCGCCAGAATGCGGCGCGCCCAGTCGACCTCGTCAGCGGACGGGGCGAAACCGCGCCGCGCCGGCTCGATCTGCGCCGGATGGATGATGAGTTTGCCGGCAAAGCCCATCGTCACCGCATGGCGGCAATCGCCAAGGAGCGCATCCTCGTCGCCAATGGCGGTGGTGACGCCGTCGATGGGCGCGGGGCGGCCGGCAAGACGTGCTGCGAGGACGAGGGCGGAGCGGGCCATCAGCAGCGCCTCGCGCTCGTGGCCGCAGCCGACATCGGCGGCATAGTCGATGGAGCCGAAGGCGAGGCGCGCGCAAGCGGCCGCCACCTCGTCCGCCGCACGCACGCCGCGACCGGACTCGATCAGGCCGACCACGGGCTTGCCGGCCGTGCCGGCGACATGCTCGCAGGCTTTTGCGGTTTCCGCCTTGGGCAGCATCACCGCGGCGAGCGGCAGGCGGGCGGCGGCGGCAAGATCATCGGCAAACCATGCTGTGTCCGCGCCGTTGATGCGCAGGATCACCGGGACAGGCGGCGTCTCCGGCACCCGGCCTGCGAGCGCGTCGCGCGCGGCAGACTTGCCCTCCGCGCCGACGCCATCTTCAAGGTCGAGGATGACCGCGTCGGCGCCGGCGCCGAGCGCTTTTTCCAGGCGATCGAGCCGGTCCGCGGGCAGGAAGAGCGGCAGTGAGATACGGTCGAGATCCATCGGCGGCCATCCTCATCGGGTCGGGCGTGCGGTCTGCGGCAAAGGCTATGCGCGCGCATGCGTCGCGGGGACATATTGCGAGCCGATACCGCTCACAGGCAAAACCTATTTCCGGGCGTTGGGGCGCGTCCGGCATTGTGAACAACAGTGCCGGATTGCGGGAAGGATCGAGCGTGGCGGGCGAACTGAAGGGCCTTCTTGTCGTTTCGCTGGAGCAGGCGGTGGCGGCGCCGTATCTCTCGGGTCGGCTCGCCTCTGCGGGCGCACGCGTCATCAAGGTGGAACGCCGGGAGGGGGATTTCGCGCGCGAGTACGATCACCTCGTCCACGGGGAAAGCGCCTACTTCGTCTGGCTGAACCGGGGCAAGGAGTCCGTCGTCCTCGACCTGCGCGAACCGGCGGACAAGGCCGTGATGGCCAACATGCTCGCAACGGCCGACGTCTTCATTCAGAACCTTACCCCCGGCGCGATCCAGCGCCTCGGCTTCGATCCCGCCGAACTGCGCGCCAGGAACCCCCGGCTCATCACCGTATCGATCTCCGGCTACGGCGATGAGGGGCCGTTTGCGAAGAAGAAGGCCTACGACCTTCTTGTGCAGGCCGAAAGCGGCCTGTCGGCAATCACCGGCAACGAACACGGGCCGGCTCGCGTCGGCGTCTCGGTCTGCGACGTGGCCTGCGGGATGACCGCGCATCAGGCGGTGCTGGAGGCGCTGATCGCACGCGGGACGACCGGCGAGGGGCGCCACATTGCGGTCAGCCTGTTCCACGCGCTGGCGGACTGGATGAACGTGCCGTACCTCCAGTTCGTCTATGGCGGGAAGCCGCCCGCCCGCAACGGGCTCAGTCACCCCACCATCGCCCCCTACGGCGCCTATGCCGGGCGCGATGACAAGGAGGTGCTGTTCTCGATCCAGAACGAGCGCGAATGGGCCAATCTGTGCGCCGATGTTCTGGGGGACGCCGGCATTGCCACCGACCCGCGCTTTGCCTCCAACTCGGACCGGGTCGCGCACCGCGATGCGCTGGACGCCGTGATCGACGGCGTCTTCCGCCAGCACGACCGGGACACTCTGGCCGGGATGCTGGAGGCGGCCGGCATCGCCAACGGGCGCGTCTCTTCAATGGAAGACCTCGCCGCCCACCCGCAGAACCGCTATGCCGACGCCGACACGCCGAGCGGCCCGGTCCGCTTCCTGGCGCCAGGCGCGCTCGTCGATGGCGAGACGCCCGACTTCGGCGCCGTGCCGGCCATCGACGAGCACGGCGCCGCCATCCGCGCCGAGTTCAGCCCCACCGATGCCGGCGCGAAAAGGGGGTAAGGGCATCATTCTTGACGGACCGCAGCTGCCGACGGTGGCAGGCCGATCATCAATGAGGTCAGCTCGGGCGCCCCACCGCGATCGCCGACCAGAACGCTTGCCGATGCCCGCGCTGCGCCACCGGCGGTCAGCCCGGCGAACTGAGAGCCTACCGTGTCGATCGCTCCGAGCGCCGCTTCCCTGCCATCGCAACCTTTTTCAGATGAGCGTTGCAGCGACGGGTCGAAACCGCCCAGTTCACCAGCATGGATTAGGCGGCCTTCCTGAAGCACCACAATCTTGAGCATTCGATGAGCCGGCGCGGAAACTGCCACGACAACGCTGTGTCAGAGAGCGTCTTCAATCTTCTCAAGCGCGAGAGGATCCGGCGCAGGACTGACCGAACACGCGAAGAGGCAAGGCAGGACGTGTTCGACTACACCGAGATGTTCTACAACGCAAAGCGCTAGCACGTCAGCAACGGGATCCTGTCACCCGCCCAGTTCGAACGGCAGCAGGAAATGTAACTCGAGGGCGTCCAAAAAATTCGGCGCTATTCACGGTAGACTTCACCGGCCAGGGCAACCAGCTCTCGCTTGGTCAGCCTGCGTGAGCCATTGCGCAGACCATCTCAGACTGTGTTGAGGTGGTCGAGGACGGCGGCCTGGCGGCGCTTTGCCTCGGCCGGGTCACGGGTGCGGAGAGAGAATCCGATCTCCGATTCCTTTGGGCCGAGAGTCTTGTGAACGACCCTGTCACCAAAGGGAATCGTCAGCCGCTGACCGAGTGCCTTCGGCAGGACGTCGGACGACCACTGTGGAACACCCTTGTGTAGCACATGGGCTCCGTTAAGTCCGCAGAAACGCTGATGTTCAGGCTGCGGCCCTTGAGTGGCCGTGGTGCCAGAAGAGGACTGGCATTAGTTCGTTATGCCGTTGATTTATTACTAGATTTCGCCTCCGCAAGTGGCGGGGTAGAAACGATTGTACCAACAAACTATTCAGCTTTCGTGGTGTTTCGACGGCCGTTCACGGACTTTGATAATCTGGGTCCGACCTGAAGCCGGCCAATGTGGCGCTTCTAAAGGCGCACAATCTGCCACTATTTCGCGCCTTCGCTCGAGCGTGCGACGAAGTTTGTCAGTCCTAGGCACGATGGGCGCGGCATCATTGGCTACTCGGCGCGCTGATGGGTTTTTGGCTCGAGATGTAGGATTGCGACCCAGGTCGTGTGGACGAACCTGATCCAGATTCAGATTGTGGCGAGTTGTACAATGCCGAGGAAGCTGGAGGCCAGCTTGTCGCAACAGGCAGCTACGATCAGTCCGCGACGCCTGTCAGCGAGGCGATCGCGGTGGTGCACATGACCAGGAACTCCGACGCGCCCGCAACAGACAGGCGCGCGGCGTAAACCTGCGCCGCGCAGGCCAGCGCGAATCCATACAGCGCCACGAGCGCGTAAATCTTCATGTACCCTGCCTCCCGCCGCCACGATCGCGGTCTCGAGAACCTTTGGACGCCGCCCCCGGTCCGCGTCGGACGATTGGCCAAGGTAAGGACCCGGGAGCCGCGACCCGTGCCCGCCTAGTCTAGAGCCGCGCGGGCGGCCGAGGCTTGCCTCGACCGTCTCAGGCCCGGGCAAGACCTTGCGTATAGTGAGTGCTCCATCCGTCTGCAGCGCCCCGACGGGCAGCAGAGCGTGGTGAACCAGACCCCGAGGACACGTCGCATGCTTGACAGGACCACGTACGACCCATCCACTTCGATGGGTGCACACGACGACTCGCAGCGGCTCGTGCAGATGCGGGAGAAGTTCGGCAAGTTTCTCGCATTCTTCCTCTGGGCCCATCCGCCGGCGGCGCTGCTTCTCTGCGTCGTTTCGGGTCAGACGCTCGGCTTCGCGAGTCTCGTCGTTGGCATCAGCCTCGTGCTTTGCATCGTCTCGCTGGTGGGTTGGCGCATGGGCGGCGCCGCTTCTTTTGGCCGCCACATCCTGTCGGGCGTCGCGGTCTCGCAGTCGCTTGTCTTGATCGCCGCGCTGAACGGGTCCCCCTACCAGCTTGACATGCACATGTACTTCTTCGTGCTCATGTCCGGCATGATCGGCTTCTGCGACAGGAACGTGTTCTTCACCACGTCGGCGATCGCCGTCGGCCACCACGTCGTCTTCAACCTCTTCTTTCCCATGTGCGTCTTCCCGGAAGGGACGGACTGGTTCCGCGTCTTCGTGATCCACGGCGGCTTCGTCTTCATCCAGATCGCGTTCCTGATGCCGGCCTCGTCGCGCATGGAGAGTCTCGTGCGCGTGGCGGACGCCAGCGAGCGGGATGCGCTGCACAAGGTCGACATGATGACCGCCGACCTCAAGGGCCGGCTGGCCGCCGAGACGGCGCAACAGTCGACGCTGCGCAGCTGCATCGATCGGTTCAACGTCGAGACCGACAGCATTGCCGCCACCGCCGTCTCGGAGATGGAGCGCATGTCCAGCGTCGTCGACGCCATGGAAGCGGTAACGCGGGAGGGTCACGGTCGGCTCGATGACGTGCTGACGGCAACGTCCCGCGTCACGCAGGCCATGGAGACGGCGGACGTGGCAAGAGAAACCGTGAGCGGGTCCTGCACCCGCATCCGCAATAGCATGAACGATGCGATCAAACGGGTGGAGGCCGTCGCCAGGCGCAGCGTCGAAGGCAACGCCGCGGTAGATGGGGTCGCGAGCGCGGCGGCGGAGTTGACGTCCATTCTGCAGGTGATCCGCTCGGTCTCGGAGCAGACCTCCCTCCTGTCGCTGAATGCGACCATCGAGGCGGCACGGGCGGGGGAGGCGGGCCGCGGGTTCGCGGTTGTCGCGGCAGAGGTGAAGCAGCTGGCCGAACAGTGCGGCGCCGCCACGGACACCATCGCCCAGCGCCTCGCCGCCATCGAAGCCTCCACGCAGACCGCGACCGCTAAAATCGGTGAGATCGGCGCCATGTGCAACGCGGTGAACGAGAGCGCGTCCCAGGTCACGGCCGCGGTGGACGAGCAGGACACCGCGACGACCGCTCTGACGGATGCCTTCCAGGATGCCCGTCAGGCGAACCAGTCTGCCATCGCGAGCGTCGACCGACTGTCGAGGGTCATCGAGACCGGCAGCAAGGAAGCCGGGACGGTGCAGGGGGTCGCCGCCGCCGCGGCCGAGAAGCTCCATGGGCTGAAGAACCGCATTGGCGCCTTCGTCGGCGAGGTCGCCGCGATGGGGCGGATCCAAGAGGGTTGAGAGACGATCCGCTTTGGCCGGCGTCCGCGATACCGCCGGCAATCGCCACCAACGCTTGCCCCGTAGCAAATGTGGGTCCGCGCTTTCAAGAATGGCGCGGCTTCTGCCGCCCCCCGAACTGTCTACTGACGCGACGTCAGCTCAGAGCGCTGGACCCCCGCCGCCACGCCTATGTCATCCGCGTCGAGTGGGTTTGCGACTGAGACGGCCTACGTCCCGCACTTCAGGTGCCAAAGCGCCCCGGTCCCAGCCGGGGCGTCGGCATGTCAGGCAGATACCGGAACGATCCGTCGTCTGCCGGGATGATGATCCCGAGGCCCGGATACGGAAAATGGTAGCCGTGGAACCGGAGCCGTTCATCGACGGCCTTCCTGAAAACAGTCGCCTTCGCCTCGGCACCCTGCGCAGGGTTGCTGTCGAACTCGTTGTGAAAGAACCACTCGGGATGGTGCGGATCGAAGACGTGGTGGTGGGTTGCGTCACCGGTGAAGATCACCTTCTCCCCGTTGCTCTCGAAAATGTAGGCGCATTGCCCGGAAGAGTGACCGGCCACTGACATGACCGAAACACCCGCAAAAGGCTGTTCGCCCGGCTCGACGAGGCGGATGCGGTCCCGGTACGGCGCGACGGCCTCCAGAATTCCTTCGGTCCATACGCCGCGAAAATCGTCCCGGCCGAGGTTCCGCGTGTCGGTCCATTCCTCCCAGTCGATCCGCGGCACGACGAGGTCGGCGTTCGGGTAGGTCTTGCTGCCGTCCGGGCGGATGAGACCGAACGTGTGGTCGGGATGCATATGGGTGATCAGCACGACATCGACGTCAGCCTGGTGCAACCCAGCCGAAGCCATGTTCTGCGCCATCTTGCCGGTGAAGTCTCCCATGATGGGGCGCTTCTGGCCCATCCCGGTATCAACGACGAACAGCCGGTCTGCGGTGTTCACAAGCGCCGGGTTGAGGTCCATCGGGATGTGATCGAGCGGCAGGCGGTATGCCTCCTGCAACCGCTGCACTTCGGCTGGATCGCCGTTCGGGAACAGCCCATCATAAAGATGATGGATGTAGCCATCCCAGATGATCGTGCACTCGAACTCACCGATCAGGAAGCGGTACCAGCCTGGTACCTGCGTGTTGAGGCGCGGTGCGGCCATCGTCGTCTCCTACGCTGCCGGCCGGCCGGGAATTTCGCTCAGCATGACCAGGTGGCGTATTTCCACCGGCCGCGCGAGCAGTTCTGCCTGCCGGTCCAGCAACGGTTTCAGATGCGGCTTGGCCAGATGCTCGTCCAGCGCCTGCCGGTTCGTCCAGTTTTCGTAGAAGACGAAGACGCAAGGGTCTGCGGCGTCGACATGGAAGTCGTAGTTGATGCAGCCCGTTTCGGCCCGGGTCGGCGCAACCAGCGCTCCGAGGATCGCCTTGAGCTCCGCCTGCATCTCGGGTTTTGCAACGACGGTTCCGATGATCGTGCATCCTATGGTCACGGCTCAGCTCCTCTTCTGGTTCAGAGCGACGGCGAGGATGATGATGCCGCCGCGCGCGATGAGCTGCTGGCTGAATTCCAGGCCCATCAGGATCAGCCCGTTGTTGATGAGGCCGATCATCAGCGCCCCGACGATGGTGCCGACAACGGTGCCGTAACCGCCGAACAGGCTGGTGCCGCCAAGGACCGCTGCTGCGATCACGGACAGCTCATCGCCTTCGCCGAACTGGAAGCGGCCTGATTGCAGGCGGCCCGCATACAGCATCCCGGCGAGTGCTGCGGCCGTTGCCGAGATGACCAGAACCCGGAATTTGACCGACCGCGTGTCGATGCCGGAATAGCGTGCAGCCGTCTCGCCGCCGCCGCTTGCCAGCACCCGCCGGCCGAAGGTCGTTCGCCGCAGGACGAAATGTCCGATCACGCCGATCACCAGCATCCAGATGAGGAGGACCGGCAGCTTGCCGATGGAGCCGCCGCCGAAAAACCAGGAATAGATCGGGTTGATGATCGGGACCGCGGCGGAATCGCTGATCCACATCGCAACGCCCTTTGCGATTCCCATCATCGCAAGTGTCGTCAGGAATGAGGGGATCCCGATCCGCGTCGTCAGAAGGCCATTGAACACGCCGGCGGCAATACCGGTGGCCAGCCCGGCAAAGATGCCGAAGACCATCCCGCCCGAGTCGATGGCCATCGCGACCGTGACCGAGGCAAGCCCTGCCACCGCGCCGACGCTGAGGTCGATCTCCCCGGACGCCAGCACGAAGGTCATCGCGATTGCCATCACCGCAATCATCGCAGTCTGCCGGAAAATGTTGAGCAGGTTGTTGGGGTTGAGGAACCCCTTGTCGCTCAGTGTCGCCGCAAAGATCAGGAAGATTGCGACGAAGCCGATGTAGATGATGTATTTTCGCCAGTTGGCAAAGCTTGCGCGGGAAACAAGCCCCTGTGATTGGCCGGATTTTTCAGTGGGCATGGCGCGTTTCCTGATCCTTCAGGGCGTTCTGGATGTGGGATTGGAGTTTTTGCTCGGCGGCTTGCAGCCGATGTGCGGTGTCGCCGGCTGCAATGGTGGGGTCATCAAGGTCCTTGCGAGCGTAGCTGCCGGCAAGGCGCCCTTCGGAAAGGACAACGATCCGGTCGCAGGCGGTCAGAAGTTCACTGAGTTCGGAAGAAACCATGACGACGCCCTTGCCGGCTTTCGCCAGTTCGCGGATCAGGCGGATGATCTCGGACTTCGACCCGATGTCGATGCCGGCCGTGGGTTCGTCCAGCACGAAGAGGGCAGGGTCGGCTGCGAGCCATTTGCCGATCACCACTTTCTGCTGGTTGCCGCCCGACAGCGTGCCCACCGGGTGGTCGCGCGAGGCGGTCTTGATCGAGAGGTCTGCGATCTGCCCGTCGGCGGTTATCGCGACCGCTTCACGCTCGATCCAACCGCGCGACGACAGCTTGTCGAGCACCGCCATCGTCAGGTTGTCGGCCACCGAATGCGCGGGGATGATGCCCTGTGTCGCTCGCGCTTCAGGGACAAGTGCGATGCCAGCTTCAATCGCATCTCGCGGGCTGCGAGCGAGGATCGGCTTGCCGGAGAGCCGGATCTCGCCGCTCGCGCATGGCTCGATCCCGGCAATCACCTTGGCGAGCGACGAGCGGCCCGATCCGAGGAGGCCGGCCAGCCCCACGATCTCGCCCCGGTGCACCGTCAGCGTTACTTCCACCGGCTTGTTGCGGCCAGACACGCCCACAAGCTCCAGAAGAGGAGCGCCAATCTCGACGTCTTCGCGTTTCACATCATGAAAGCCGCTGGATCGTTTGCCGATGATATGCTCGATCATGGTGTCCATCGGCAGCTCGGACAGGGGCGCCGTGATGACATGTCGGCCGTCGCGAAGGATGGTCGCACGGTCGGCAATGCGCGCGATCTCGTCCATCCTGTGCGACACGTAGATGACGGCCACACCGCGCGCCTTCAACTTGCGCAGGAAAACAAAAAGCCGGTCCACGTCCGAGACGGAAAGCGCAGTGGACGGCTCGTCCAGCACCAGCACGCGCGCATCCTGGCTGATCGCCTTGACGATCTCTGTCAGCTGCCGTTGGCCGGCACCGAGTTCGGCCACCAGTGCCTTCGGGTTCACGTCGACCTCCAGAAGGTCGAACAGGTCGCGCGCTTTCCGCTCGCCCTCGCGGTCGTCGATCAGGCCGAGTCGCGTCTTCATCTCGCGGTTCAGGAAGACGTTCTGGGCGACCGTCAGTGAGGGGACGAGGCTCATCTCCTGAAAGATCATCGCCATGCCGGCCGCTCGGGCCGCTTCCGGCGATGGCTCGGTGATTCTGGTACCGCAGACCTCGATGGTGCCCTCGTCAGGCGCGTGGACGCCGTTCAGCACCTTAAGGATGGTCGACTTGCCGGCGCCGTTGCCACCCAGCAGCGCATGGACTTCTCCCGCGTCGACCTGAAAGTCGACGCTCCTCAGTGCGTGCACGCCACCGAAACGCTTGGAGATGCCGCGCATGTCCACCGCATGAGCCGTGGGGGTCATGAGGCTACATTGACCCATTGCTGGGTCTTGCCCGACTCGATCATCGCATCGGCCACAACTTCGGTCAGGTGGCCGTCCGCAAAGTTGGGCGAGGGCTGCTTTCCGGTGGCAATCGCGGTGAAGAAGTCATGGCACTCGATGATCTTGGTTTCGGAATAGCCGATGCCTAGAGCCGGGATCGGCCACAGCCCCTCGCCATACGGGTGCGCCGGCCCCGTGTAGACGGTGCGGAAACCCCTCGCATCGGCAGGGTCGCTGTTGAACATCACCTGGAGTTCGTCGCGCCGCTCGTAGTTGAAGGCGATCGAGCCCTCGGTGCCGTGGATCTCGAAAGTGATGAAGTTGTTGCGGCCATAGCCGTTGCGCGTCGCCTCCAGAGAACCGATGGCGCCGTTCTGGAATTTCAGCATCGAGACCAGCTCGTCCTCGACATCGACCGCCGCGCGTTCGGCGTTGGCGTTCTTGTCGCTGGCGCCCAGCTTGTCGACGCCGCCCGACTGGACGGGGCGCGTCTTGATATAGGTCGGCGTCATCGCGGACACCGCCGCAATCGGGCCCACAAGGTAGTGCGCCAGATCCACAACGTGCGTGCCGATATCGCCGATGGTGCCCGAGCCGGCGATCTTCTTCTGGAACCGCCACGACAGCGGGCCGTCCGGATCGGCCGACCAGTCCTGCAGGTAGGTGCCGCGGAAGTTGAGGATCTTTCCGATCCGGCCCTCGTCGATATACTTCTTCGCCAGCGCCACTGCCGGCGTCCGCCGGTAGTTGAAGGCAACCATGTGGATCACGCCGGCTTGATTGACGGCGTCCAGCATCTGGCGCGCCTCTTCGCCGCCGCGGGCGAGCGGCTTTTCGCACATGATGTGTTTGCCGGCCTTCGCTGCTGCGATGGCAATCTCGGCATGCACATTGTTGGGCGTGCAGATGTCGACGATGTCGACGTCATCCCGGTTCACGACGGAGCGCCAGTCCGAAGACGCTTCGTCGAAGCCGAACCGCAAACGGGCGTCCTCGGCCATTTCGTCGGTGACATCCACCACGACCTTTCGGTGCGGGATGGCCGCGGCCGGCCAGAAGAACATCGGCATCACGGCGTAAGCCATCGCATGGGCCTTGCCCATGAAACCGCCACCGATCATCGCCACGTTCAGCGTTTTTGTCATTGTTGTTGCTCCCGTCGGGACTGGCGAGGTTCAGGGCAGGCTTTGCGTGGCTGCCCAGCGGTCGTCGGGGCCGGCGCTCCTGGCGCCAGCCCCGGTTTCTCAGTTCATGCTCTTCTGGATGTTTGCCGTCGCGTCGGTGCGGTAAACGGTCTTCCACGCGTCGAGGAGGTTGTCCTTGGTGACGGGCAGTGCCGGCAGCGCGACGAAGGCAGGCGCCTCCTTGTCCAGGAGGCCGTAGCCGGCCAGCATCGCTTCAGCCACGCCCTGGTCGAACGGCCGCTGTGCGCCGATCCCCTTCACGTAGCTGCCCTGGGCCATGTTGATGGCGACGTTTTCGCCAAGGTCGATCGTGGTGATGACGAGGTCGTCGCGCCCGGAAACCCGCGCTGCGGAAACCACGCCTTCCGCCGGAACGTCCCAGACGGCCCAGATCCCGTCGAGGTCGGGGTTCGAGATCAGCATGGCGGAGGCCGCCTTGTCAGCGTCGCCGCTGAAGTCGGGTCCGCCGACGCCCTGTTCGGCCACGATCTCGATGTCCGGATAGTCCGACGCCATCGTCGCCTTGAAGGCATCGTAGCGCTGCTGGGTCACGAAGAAGTCGGCGGCGAAGAAGACCATGCCGACCTTGCCCTTGCCACCGAGAGCCTTGGCCATCAGGTGCGCCGACGCGACGCCGTTGCCGTAGTTGTCAGCGGAAACCACGGAAATGTAGTCCTTGCCGACTTCCAGCCCCGGCGGCGTGTTTTCCATGAAGACGACCTTCACGCCGGCGTCGGCCGCCGCCTTGTAGGCCGCAGCGGTCGCCGCAGGATCGGTCGGGACCGAGACGATGATGTCCGGCTTCTGCGCCAGGACGGTCTCGATGTCGGCGACCTGCTTCTCGGGCTTGAAGCCAGCGTCGGTCACGGCAATGACCTCGACGCCCATCTCGCCGAACTGGTAGCGCATCCCCTCGACCTGGGCCCGCGACCAGTCATTGCCGCCGTAGTGCATGACGATGGCGGCGGTGGCGTTCATCGCCTTGATCTTTGCAATTTCGTCATCGGAAAGGACGAGGTCGGATGCCGGGCTCGGCTCCTCGCCGCTGGGACCCTTCGACAACACGGTAGACTGAAGCGCCGCGAGCGCGGCATCCGGGTCGGCATGGGCCGGCATGCTGGCAAGTCCGCCCGCAAGGAACGCGGCTGCGATGGCGCCGCGCGTGAACATTGTTCTTATCATTTGTGTTTCCTCCTCCACTGTTGGGACGCGCCGGCAGGCCCGCCCTTGCAAATCGGCCGATCAGGCTAATTTCAGTCGCGATTCAAGGTAGTTGCGGCTTTGGACGGCGCCGCCGAGGGGATCGTCCCAGGCGTCCAGCTCGACGGTCACCCAACCGTCGAATCCCGTGTCGATGAGCGCGTCGACGATCGGGCCGCTGTCGACGTCGCCGCGGTCGAGCGGCGTGAATGCGAACGGTTCGCGTTGCAGGCCCTTGAGATGCACGTAGCTGATCCGGTCCCGATGCTCGCGGATCATGGCCGCGGGATCGCCGCCGGCGGCGGCCAGATGGGCCGTGTCCGGGCAGAAGTCGATCCCGGTTTCACTGAATATGCGGCGCACCTGTTCGGGGCCCTCGACAATGGTCGACAGGTGCGGATGGTAGTGGGCGGTGAGCCCGCGCTCTCTGGCGATGCCAGCGACCCGATCGAGCGCGGCGCCAAGCTTGCCATAGTCGGCATCGCGAATGCCGGTGGCGCGCGTTGCTCCGCCGCCCACGACCAGATGCGGCGCCCCGAGTTCGGCGGCACGGTCCGCGACGCGGCGGATCCGCGCCAGCTCCTCTTCAATAATGTCATCGAAGATGAAGTTGCCGCCGGAATAGGCTGCAACCAGTGCAAGCCCGTTGATGCCCAGCATCTGCGTGAATTCGCGGGCCGGGACATCCATCAGGTTGCCGTCGAAAACCTCGACACCCTGGTATCCGGCTCTCGCTATGTCCTCGAACGCCTGCCCCATATCGCCAAAGGTTCGATAGGTCAGCTGTGTAATCGAAGTTACGCCCACCGCGTCGCCTCCAAGCGGGCCCCAGCAGTTCGCGTGGTAGGCGAGATTCCACTGCACCATCTGATTCTCCCTTCGCGCACCGGTGACGGCGACAAGCCGATCCGGGCGCGCTCCCCGGTGGCCGGAGAATTTAATCTTGTTGTGGGCAGTTTAGACGATCACGGGCGCAAGTCAAAATTTATTCAGCATAATATGGCGGACTTTTGCAGATTAAATGCAGAAGCCTATGATTGTCATGCAGATCGGCGGCGTGTATCCCTGCGCCTCCGGCAACAGCAAAGTGTCTGGTCGTGGCCGACAACGGGATATTCGAGAACGGATCGCGCAAGCGCGGCAGGGGAAGGCCGCGCAATGCCGACGCCGCGGCGCGGAGCCTGGCGACCATCCTCAATCTCGTGCGCACCGGGGCTGCCAACACCCGTCAGGAGCTGGAACGCGAAAGCGAGCTCGGACGGGCCATCGTGGCCGACAGGCTCGCCACCCTGATCGGGCTGCAACTGGCCGACGAAAGCGCCTTTGCCGAGGCGGCAGGCGGCCGGGCGCCGCGGCTCGTCCAGTTCAACGCCGACCGTGCGCGGGTGATCGTCGCGACGCTGGACCAGACGGCCATCGGCGTCGGCATCGCCGATCTGTCGGGCACGCTTCTGACCGTGCACCACGAAACCCTGGATCTTGGCGAACCGCCGGAGAGCACGATCGCCCGGCTTTGCGCCCTGTTCGAGTGGATCCTCGAAAAGGAGGAGCGGTCAGTGCCGCTGTGGGGGATCGGGATTTCGGTTCCTGGCCCCGTCCGGATGGCGCCGGGGGAGGATTTTCTTGTCACGACCCCGGCGTTCCTGCCCGCCTGGAACGGCATTCCATTCGTCGAGCGTCTCTCGGTCCAGTTCGGGGCCCCGGTCTGGATGCGCAGCAGCGTGGAGACGATGACCGTCGGTGAACTCTACTCAGGCGATGATGCGGAGACGTCCGACATGTTGTTCGTCAAGGTCGGCAAGCGGATTGGCGCCGGAATTGTCTGCGACGGGCAGCTCTACCGCGGCGCGCAAGGGTCGGCCGGGCTGATCGGCCAGATGCCGACAACGTTCGGCGGACGCACGGCCGCGCTGGATGTATTGGCCGGGAGTGACATGATCACCGCCGAAGGACTCGCCGCCGCCCGCGACGGGAGCAGCCCGGCGCTGGCCGACATCCTGAGCCGCGGCGGCGATGTCACCGCCATCGACGTCGGGCAGGCCGCACAGATGGGCGATCCCGTCAGCATGGAAATCATGGCGCGCAGCGGCAACCTGATCGGCCATGTCGTGGCTGCCTTCGCCAACATGCTGAACCCGTCGATCATCGTCCTCAGCGGCTCGGTCGCGCAGACGAACGACATTCTCCTCGCCGCCGTACGTGAGGCGGTCTACGGCGAATCCCACCCGCTCGTCACGCGAGACTTGAAGATCCGCGCCTCGCGCCTCGGCAGCTCCGCCGGGCTCCTGGGGGCTGCGAAGGTGGTGATCGAAGCGCTCTTCGACTCGGACTTCTTGCGGGAATGGATCACCCTCAGCGAGCCAACGGCCCTTGAGCGGTTCCGCCAGACGCTTTCCAGCCACGACCGGGACAAGCCGCCGGCTCGATACGATCCGCCCGCGGCGCCTCCCCACACGAGGCGCGATGAACAGGAGGGGCGATAAGCCATGCCGATAACCGGATTGGGCCCGCACGGCGAGCGCGCGGTTTCGCCAGCCTGGAAATCTCTCACCCCGTCCGACATTGCTGCGGCGCGCGAACGGCGGTTCCGCGTGGCCGTGGTGTTGCACACCAACGACAGCGACTGGTCCCGGCAGCAGTTGACGGGCATGGTTGGCACATTCGGCGACAGCGCCGTCGTCGTGAACGAGGTCGTCGACTGCGGCTTCCGGGCGGACGCCCAGAGCAATGCCCTGCAGAGGCTGAGCAACGAGCCACTCGATGCGATCATCTCCATCCCGGTTGCGAACGCGTCCGTTGCCGAGGCGCACCGTTGCGTGTCTCGCGCCGGCATCCGGCTTTTCCTGCAGGAAAACGTGCCAACCGGGCTGCTGCCTGGCACCGACTACACCTCGTTCATATCCGCGGACAATTTCGGGCTCGGCCTGATCTGCGCCGAGCTTCTGTCTCCCCATGTCGCAACCGGCAGCGAAATCGGGCTGATGACGTATGGCATCGATTTTTATTCATCCAACGAACGCGAGATTGCCTTCAGGCGCTGGATGATCGCGAACCGCCCCGACCTGACGGTCCGCATGATCCGCTTTCCGTCGCTGGATGCGGTGGGCGAGACCACACGCGCTTTCATCGACGCCAGCCCGGCGATTGCAGGACTGTTCGTCGTCTGGGATACGCCAGCTTTGGCCGCAATCCATGCGTTCGAGGCGGCCGGGTACGACATTCCCGTCACCACGGTGGATCTTGGTCGTGACGCTGCGATCTGCCTGGCGCGTGGCCGGCAGATCGTCGGCATTGCCGCGCAGGAGCCGTTCCGCCAGGGCGTCGCGGCCGCCGAGACCGTGATCCAGTCGCTTCTGGGCGTTGCGGTCCCGCACTGGATCGCGCTGCCAGGGCTCCCGGTGACAAGGGAAAACGTGGCCGAAAGCTATCAGACGGTTTGGCGCTCGCAGATTCTGGAAAAACATTCGTTTGCTCCAACTCCAAAACCCGCGGCGTGATGCAGGCTTGCGTGTGAACTTGCCCCTGCACAAATTTCAGGACCATCGGGTTCGAAGCGCCCAAAACCTCTTTCAGGACTTCGAGGCCCAGCGCGACACGATCCTCTATGGCCAGAAGGCATTGGCCGGAAACCAGCTTAAAATTTTTCATGAGGATCGGTACTTGTCGGGCCGCGTGCTTGCGATGGGTTGGGGGAAGCGGCCATGCCCAGCTTGGCCGATTCCCCCCGACCGATTGCGAGCGACGTTATTCGATTTGCCGGCCCTCCTTGGGCCCTAAAGGGAAGTTCTCGCCGAACAACTACGTCAACAAACGTGGCATCAAATCGGGCCCTGATGGAATTACGGATCTTCGAAAGATCGAACGTGGCGTTTGTGGTGACGGCGCCATCGAGCATGTTGAGCGCGGCAAACAGCGTCGTCGTTCCGTGCCGCTTGTAATCGTGGGTCATCGTCCCGGCGCGACCCTTCTTCATCGGCAGGCCGGGCTGGGTACGATCGAGCGCGTGGATCTGGCTCTTCTCGTCGATTGACAGCACGACTGCATGCGCCGGGGGCGCGACATACAGGGCGACGATGTCGGTGAGCTTCTCGCCGAACACCGGGTCTCTGGACAGCTGAAATGCCCGCCAACGGTGGGGGCTGAGGACATGCGCCTTGCAGATCCCCTTGCACCGTCGAGGCGGCGACACCGGCCGCTCTGGCCATCGCCTGCAGCGTCCTATGGGTCGCCTCGTGCAGGGGCTCTTCGTGGGTCAGGCGAACGATCTCTGCCACATCGTTGGCGGGAAGCGGTCAATGCCGGGCGAGCGCGACTTGTCATAAAGAAGACCATCAACGCCCTCGCGCATGAAACGCTCCTGCCAGCGCCAGACGCAGTGCTCGGACCTGGCCGTCTCGGCGACAATCGCGTTCGTCCCCGCACCACGACCGCTGAGAAGAATGACCCGAGCCCGTCAGACGTGCATCTGCGGGCTCTTCGGATCGACGACGATCGCTTCAAGTCACTTGGCGGCGCGAGCGGAAACCGCGAACGAGATGCAGGTGCGCCCCCCACAGACTCGCACCAATCCCAGCGCAATGGAATCCCAGAACGGGGATCTTTCGTTGCGAGCAATCCACTAGTCCCGTGTGCAAAGCGCTAAACCATTTTGCCATCTCTCGTCGCTTATCCCAATCATCAGCTCGATTATACGCCCGTCTCACGGCGTTGATTTCGACGTGGCCGAGTTCGCGTTCAATCGCGTCAGGTGACCATAAACCGCTTTCATTGAGGAGCGTGCTGGCTGTTGCCCTGAAGCCATGGGCGGTCATGTCATTGGAGGTGTAGCCCATTCGGCGAAGGGCTCCGGTCATCGTGTTTTCGCTAATCGGCCGGAATGATGAGGTCAGAGAAGGGAACACGAGATCGCCATGCCCTGTTAAAGTCCGGAGGTCGCTTAGGAGGGCGAGTGGTTCATCATCCGGTGGTTTCCGATGCTCCCGGCGCATCTTCGTCCTCCCCGCCGGGATCGTCCATATCCCTTGTTCGAGGTCGAACTCCGACCAACTCGCCGCCCGGAGCTCGCCGGGGCGAGGGTAGAGATAAGCCATCAGGAGGAGCGCAGTCCGGACTGTTGGTTGTCCTCCGTATTCCGTCACCCGCTTCATCAGCGTCCGGATCCGACCGACGTTTGTGATCGCTGCCCTGTTGGTGACCGTTGGCGTAACCAGGGCGCCGCGCAGCGCCAATATGGGATCGTCTTCGACGCGAGCGGTTGAGATCGCATACCGAAAAACCCGCCCGACCATTGAGCGCAGACGGTTTGCAGTTTCATGGGTCCCGCGAGCTTCAACCTTTCGAAGAACTGCAAGGATGTCGGCAGCGCTGATTTCTGTGATTTTCCGAGTCCACAATTCGGCGCGCGCAAACTCAAGGAGCCAGCGTGCCTTCCCGAGCGTGACTTAGGATAGGCCATTTTTCGCGCGCTTAATCAGAGCTCCTCGGCGATGGCGCCGAAGGTGTTGGTATCGAGGGTTCGCTGTGCCCGCTCGCGCTTCGCGTGCTCGCCGGGATCGATGTCCTTGGCCAGCAGCTGTTTGGCTTCGTCGCGGCGGGCTCGTGCCTCCGCAAGGCTGATAGCGGGATAGGAGCCGAACGCCACGGTCTTCTGGCGCTTATCAAGCCGATTATTCATCCACCAGAGGCGGCTTCCATTCTTTTGACCTGGAGGTACAGGCCGCCGCCGTCCGATAGCTTCACCGTTCGAGCGGTTGGATTGGAATTCCGGATAGCGGTGTCGGTGGCTGTTGGCGTTGGTTTCGATGCCAACAAATATACCAACATGTCGCTGGCTGGCAGCACCCTCCGGCGCACGCTGTCGTTTTAGCCGGATGCCAAACTTCCGGGGTCCGTGGGATGTTTCGGAAAACCTGAAACGGTGCAGGACGGAAAAATGGTGCCCAGGAGAGGACTCGAACCTCCACGCCTTGCGGCACACGGACCTGAACCGTGCGCGTCTACCAATTCCGCCACCTGGGCATTTGCGTCGGAAGCCGCTGGGTATTGGGTCGCGCGTGGAATGTCAACGGCTGTTGCAGCCATGCTGCGAAACATTGTGGATACGCACCGTCAGGCAAGGCTGCGGCGATGTTGATGGTGCAAAACATTGCGCTTCGCGCCGCGGCGCCCTAACCCATGGGCGGGGAATGCAAGAGATCGGTCACGCCATGGAGCGCAAGGCTACTAAGCTCGTCACAGTGTTCGGAGGCTCGGGGTTTGTGGGGCGCTATCTGGTGCGCGCCCTCGCAAAGTCCGGTTGGCGCGTGCGCGTCGCCGTCCGCCGTCCGGACCTGGTGGGTCACCTGCAACCGATGGGCGGGGTCGGGCAGATCAAGCCCGTCTTCGCCAACGTGCGCCACGTGGACAGCGTCCGCGCCGCGGTTGCTCACGCCGACGTGGTGGTGAACCTCGTCGGAATCCTGGCGGAAGGGGGCAAGCAGTCCTTCGAGGGCGTCCAGGCGGAAGGTGCGCGCAACATCGCGGATGCGGCAGCGGCTTCGGGGGCCACACGGCTGATCCAGATGTCCGCCCTCGGCGCCGATGCCGAGAGCGAGAGCGTCTACGCCCGGACCAAGGCCGCCGGTGAGCGGTCGGCGCATGAGGCAATGGCGGGCCAGGCAATCACCATTCGCCCGTCGATCCTGTTCGGGCCGGAAGACCAGTTCTTCAACCGTTTTGCCGGGATGGCGAAGCGCATGCCGTTCGTGCCGGTGATCTCGCCCGATACGCGCTTCCAGCCGGTTTATGTGGGCGATGTGGCAGCGTTCACGGCTGCGGCCGTGGAAGGCCGCATTCCCGCCGGGACAACCTACGAGCTGGGCGGCCCCGAGATTCGCACCTTCCGCGAGCTGATGGAGCAGATGCTCGAGGTGACGCGGCAGAAGCGGCGTGTGGTCGCCATGCCGGAGGGCATTGCGCGGCTCCAGGCGAAGGCGCTGTCGATCCTGCCCAATCCGCCAATCACGGAAGACCAGATCACCATGCTCGGCCACGACAATGTGGTCAGCGACGCGGCGATATCAGAAGGACGCACCTTCAAGGCGGCGGATATGGAGCCGCGGGCGCTGGCGTCGATCCTGCCCAGCTATCTCTGGGTGTTCCGCCGCCACGGTCAGTTCGCCGAGCCGGGCAGCGCCGCCTGACAGCGGCGCAACAGGCTGCGGGGGCCGCTTCAGCTCCCGTAGTGGATCAGCGCGAGGCCGAGCGTGCCCACCACGATGCGCCACCATGCAAACGGTGCGAAGCCGTGGCGGGACACAAAGTCCAGGAGCCTGCGCACCACAAACAGCGCTGACACGAACGCCGCCACAAAGCCGATGGCGATGATGGTCACGTCATCCACCGAAAGCACGTTGCGGTTGGCGTAAAGGTCGTAGGCGAACGCGCCGGTCATGGTGGGGATGGCGAGGAAAAAGGAGAACTCCGCCGCCGACCGCTTGTCCGCCCGTAGGAGCAGGGCGCCGGCAATGGTAGAGCCGGAGCGCGACATGCCCGGGATCAGCGCCAGCATCTGGAAGCAGCCGATCGCAAGGGCCAGCCACAACGGGTACTTCGTCGCGTCATGATAGCGCGGCGTGGGGGCACGCCGGTCGACCAGCAGCAGCAGGACACCGCCGATGATCAGCGTCGAGCAGATCAGCACCGGCGTCTCGAACAGCACGGTCTTGATGAAGTCGTGCAGGAGCACCCCGGCGGCCGCGGCCGGAAGGAACGCGAGGATGATGCCCGCGGCAAAGCGCCGTGCCGCCGGATCGTGCGGCATGGCGAATGCAATGCGCGTGAGGCGTGCGGTGTAGACCGTCAGAATAGCGCAGATGGCACCAAGCTGGATCAGCACCTCGAATGTCTTGCCGGTGGACTTGAAGCCGATCAGCTCTCCCAGGAGCAGGACGTGGCCGGTGGATGAGACGGGGATGAACTCCGTCAATCCCTCCACGACGCCGAGCAGCAACGCCGAAGCGATGGTTTCGTTTTCCAAAAAGATCTCCTATGGAGCGGCTGGCGCCAGTATACAGCGTGCCGGATCGATCGCGAACGGATGGCAAGCCCTTACGCCTTCGTCCGGCTGCAGTTAACCTCGCCTTACCAACGCGCGACTAGGGTTCTCCCGTCCCGTCTTGCGCGAGGGCATTCAGGGTGTCAGGCATTTCTCGATGATCGTTCACCATCACCCCTTTCTTGCACCGTGTCGCTTCGCACGGCTCGTTCTGGCCGAACATGCGCTGGAGCAGGAGCTTGTGGTCGAGCCATTCTGGGACGAGCGGCCGCAATTCGTGGCCGTCAATCCGGGAATGACGCTGCCCATGGCGTTCGACGGCGACCGCGGCCCGATCTGCGGCGCTGCCGTGCTGATGGAATATGTCGACGAGCGTTATGGCGACGGACGGCCCGGCCATCGGCTGATGCCGGCCGACCCGTTCCACCGCGCAGAGGTGCGCCGCCTCGTGAACTGGTTCACGCAGAAGTTCGAGGACGAGGTGTCCGGCCCCATCGTGACCGAGCGCATTCTCAAGCTGGAAATTCCCAACAAGAAGGGCGGCGGGGCGCCCGATTCGTCCGCGCTCCGGATCGCGCGGCAAAATGCGGTGAGCCATTTCCACTATATCGGCTCGCTCGCCATGAGCCGGAACTGGCTGGCGGGCGACCAGTTCACCTTTGCCGACCTTGCAGCGGGCGCTGCGCTTTCGGTGGTCGATTATCTGGGCGAAGCCCCGTGGCAGGCGGACCCGGCGGTCAAGGCCTGGTATCAGAAGCTGAAATCGCGTCCCTCGTTCCGCCCCCTTCTGTCCGACAAGGCGCGCCTGGTTGCACCAGCGCCGCATTATGCCGACCTCGATTTCTGAAAATTCCCGCGCCGACGCCGCCAAGGCCTTCATTGTAAAGGAGGCGAGGGCCGCCGGGTTCGACGATGCCGCCGTTGCCGACCTCACGGCCTTTGGCGACGCGCCCGGCGGACGGCTGGCTGACATGGTCGGCGCCGGCGAGCACGGCGAAATGGCCTGGCTGAAGGACACCGCAGACCGCCGCAAGCATCCGCAGGCCCTGTGGCCGGAAGTCCGGTCGGTGGTGATGCTGGCGCAAAATTACGGCCCCGAGGACAACCCGCTCGACGATCTGGCGCACACGGACCGCGGTGTCGTCTCGGTCTACGCCCGCGGGCGCGACTATCACGACGTGATGAAGGGCCGGATGAAGACACTGGCCCAGCGGCTGGTCTCCCGGTTTGGCGGCGACGTTAAGGTGTTTGTGGACACCGCGCCGGTGATGGAAAAACCGCTGGCGGCGGCAGCCGGGCTCGGCTGGCAGGGCAAGCACACCAACCTCGTCTCCCGCCATTACGGGTCCTGGCTGTTTCTTGGCGCGCTGTTCACCACGTTGGAGCTGGAGCCCGACCCTGCCCATGCAGATCGTTGCGGGTCGTGCCGCCGGTGCCTCGATGTGTGCCCGACGGACGCATTTCCGGCACCATACCGCCTGGATGCTCGACGTTGCATTGCATATCTGACAATCGAAGCGCGAGAGATGATCCCTGTTGCGTTCCGCCGCGCAATGGGCAACCGGATCTTTGGGTGCGACGACTGTCTGGCCGTCTGCCCGTGGAACCGGTTTGCAAAGGCTTCGGCAGAAATGCAGTTTGCCCCCCGTGAAGGCCCCGCGCCGTTGCAGGAACTCGGACGGCTGGACGATGCAGCCTTCCGCAAGCGCTATGCGGGCACGCCGGTGAAACGGCTGGGCCGCGAGCGCTTCGTGCGCAACGTGATGGTTGCGGTGGGCAACGCGCAGTCGGACGACTACGCGGAGCTGATAAGCGAGCGGGTGGCAGACGAGGCGCCGCAAGTGCGTGCCGCGGCAGCGTGGGCCGCGCGGCAGACTTTGGACGACGCGCCGCTCCGCCGTCTGGCGGATGAGGCGCTGGGGCGGGAGCGCGACGCTATGGTGCGCGCGGAATGGGACTTATGAGTGAGCAATCGGCACTGCCCGGACGTCACCCCGAGATGCGGCTTGTCTGCCTCGGCTTCGGTTACAGCGCCCGTGCGTTCTTGCGCGCGGTCCGGCCAGGGGCGGTGACGGGCACCACCCGGTCGCCCGAAAAGGCGGATGCGCTGCACCAGTCCGGCATCCGGTCCATTGTTTATGACGGCGGGTCCAGCCCCAGCCTCAGCGAAGCGATCCGCAGTGCAACGCATGTTCTGGTCTCGGCCGGACCGGGGCCGGGCGGCGATCCGTTCCGCTTTCATTTCGAGCGGGATATTGCCAACGCGCCGGACCTTGCTTGGATCGGTTATCTCTCCACCATCGGCGTTTATGGCGACCATGGGGGCGCTGTGGTGGACGAGCGGACACTGTGCGTGCCTACCGCTGACCGCGGCCTCTGGCGGCTTGAGGCCGAGGACGCATGGTTCGCGCTCGGCCGGCGGATCGACGTGCCGGTTGGCGTGTTCCGCCTGGCGGGAATTTACGGGCCGGGCCGCAGCCCGCTCGTTTCGCTCAAGGAAGGCCGCGCCAAGCGGATCATCAAGCCCGGTCAGGTGTTCAACCGCATTCATGTGGAAGACATTGCGCAGACGCTGGTGGCGTCGATCGCCCGGCCTGCGCGGCGCTACTACAACGTGGCCGACAATGAGCCCGCACCGCCGCAGGACGTAATCGAATACGCCGCCGGGCTGATGGGGATGGACCCGCCGCCCGAAATTCCATTCGACGAAGCGGACATGAGCCCCATGGCGCGCTCGTTCTACGGCGACGTGAAGCGTGTTTCCAACACCCGCCTGCGCAGTGAGCTTGGCGTCAGGCTGCGCTACCCGACATACCGCGAGGGGCTGCGCGCCCTGTGGGAAAGCGGAACCTGGGACAACGCCAGCTGATCAGGCGGACCGTCCCAACGCAAAAACGCCGGCCCGGAAAATCCGGACCGGCGCTTTATTCGCAAGCTTTTCAGAAGGACTAGAAACGCACGCGCGCCACGTCGTCCTTGGAGGCTTCTTCGGCGGAACCCTTGAAGAGCGCATCGGCCATGTAGTGCAGGAAGTCGCCCGTGCCGGCCTTCCAGATCTGCGCTTCACCAAGGTCGAAACGCAGGAGCACCAGGTCGGGGTCGTCCTTGCCGTTTTCGAACCAGGCGGACACCACGGGGCTCCAGAACTTGTCGATCACCGCGCGGTCCATGTCGACTTCGAGCGTGCCGTGGACGGAGGCGAACAGGTCGTGACCCTTGGCGCTGTAGGCGAACACGGCCCGGTGTGACTGTGTGAGCGCGCCGACAAGCCGGTTCTGCCGGTTGGTGTAGAAATAGATGCGGTTCGGCAGATCGTCGTCAAACTGCGCGGTCATCGGCTGGGTGTGCGCCTCGTCCACGCCGGCAAGGCCGAGCATCACGAAGGGGCTGTCCTCCAGTGCGTCCCAAAATTTTTCCTTCATCTCCTGGCCATTGCTCATGGTTCGTTCCTTTCGTTTCTGAGGGGAGAACCAATGGGAAGCGATCCGGTTTCATCGGCGTTTTGTCGCCCACAGAATGAGCGCAATCAAAGGGGCTTGCAGGACGACCCGCAGCCACAGCGCCCAGGCGGGCAGATGAAGGCTGCCGATGGGCGTGCCATCCAGTGCATGCTGGATATTGGCGGGAAGCACGGCCAGCGCATAAAGCGCCAGGAGCTTGCCCGAAAGCGCCCGCGTGCGCGGGGGGAGGAGGAGCAGGCCAAGCACGCCTTCGATGGCGCCGGTCAGCTGCACGAGGAAGATTTTGGCCGGCAAGGGGGCCGGAACGATGCTGGCAAAGGCGGCGGTCTGCGTGAAGTGGAGAACCGCAGCCGCGACGAAGGCGGCGCTCAGCAGGAAAACGACAATGGTGCGGATCACGGGTGTTCCTGTTGCTCGCGCGGCGGAGAGATGGTGGGAGCCTGACATTCCGCGCCCGAGCCGTCACCGATCGTTTTGCCTGCGGGCAAAGAATATTTTCAGCCTTCAGGAGCAATTGCAGGCAGTCGGGGTTTTCCGTCGTGGCAGCGGAACGAACCATCCCCGGTGACGATCATGCGCACCAGCGCCACGGCGTCCGTCGATGGCCATCAGGTGGTGACCGCCGAATGGGCGGAGCCCGTACGGGCCACCGCCAGCAATTCAACCCGCCGGGCAGCCCCGCCGGCGGTTTTTTGCGTCCTCGATCGGGAGATTGTTCAGGCCGCAATTGCGGGCTGCTGCTGCGCCGGCGAACCGGTCGCCGCGCGGGCGACCGGGAACGACAGGGCGATGACCGTCCCGTCCGGCGTCGGCTCTTGCGTCAGCGTCCCGCCGAGCTGCGTTGCGGAGAGTGATATCAGCTTGGTGCCGAATGCGCCCGTGGATGCCGCCAGAACCGGCCCTGCCGCGCCGCTTTCGCGCCAGACGATGGTCCAGCTTTCCTCGGTTCGCGCAATGTCGAGCGTGACCGTGCCGCCGTCCTGCGCAAAGGCGCCGTTCTGGCTGGCGCGGGCGCCAAGTTCGTTCACCAGCAGGCTGATGGGGGTGAGCTGGGAAACGGCCAGCGGCTCCGCCCCGCCGCGGATCACGAGCCCGTTCTTGTCCACCGCGTAGGCGCGCAGGATCGTTTCGATGATCTTGCTGGCGCTGGCACAATCGGCTGCGCTGGGACTGAGGCTGTGCGCATGAGCCTGGGAGAGCGCCGAAATCCGCCGCCGCAGGTTCTCCGCAAACTCCGGACTGTCCCCCTCTATGCGCGCACTCATCAGGATCAGCGAGTTCACGACGGAGAACGTGTTTTTCACACGGTGGCTGAGTTCACGCAGCACCAGATTATGGCGCGCTGCGGCCTCGTGCAGCGCGCTTTCGTTGCGGCAGATCTGCACGAACAGCGTTTCGCTGCCAATCTGCCCGGCACGGCGGACCGTGGTGCGCGCCGGCACCATTTCACCGGATTTGGCGCGAAGGGACAAAGCGCCGCGCCATGCCTTCCCCGCATAGATGTCCTCGCAGACAGTGTCCCACTCGGCATTGAGCGTATGCCCGAGGATGGCGGAGGGATCGCGCCCCAGAACCTCGTCCTCGCCGTAGCCATACAAGGTCCGCGCGCTTTCGTTCCAGCGCTGGATGCCGCGCCGGTCGCTCCACAGGATCACCGCGTCATCCAGCGTTTCGAAGATGTCGTTGGCGAGCCGGCCAAGGCCCACGGCATCACTCTCGCCGACGGCGGTGTAGACGCCGAACATCCGCGTCGGATGCCCGCCTTCGCGCTGCGCAAACCCGCGGCTGCGCATGGTGACAAAGTCGCCCGAAGCGGTGCGGAACCGGATGAACTGGTCGTACGGATGGGCCGGATCCGCGCAGTGGCGCACAAGATCGCGCTGGGCCTGCTCGTGGTCTTCCCGCACTGCGATGGCTTGCCAGGCCTTGGTCTTGTGTACCCGAGAGGCTGGCTCATAGCCGAGCGAGCGCCAGAAGCCGGGGCTGATCCACTCGTCTTCGTGGGTTTGTAGATCACGCAGCCAGAAGCCATTGAACCCCACGCCATCCAGAAAACGCAGGGTTTCCGGCTTCTGCAGAAGCTCTGAGAATTCGTGATAGAGGTAGTGTTCGGAATTTCCGTGGATGCCGCACAGCATGCGGTATTTGGCTAAATCATTACCATCGTTCAGGCGTACATCTGCCATGACCTGATCCTTAACGCACGATACATTCGTTATCTGTTGGCGTTAAGATCGTTCCGTATGCTTGCTTGCGGCTTGAGTGACTTAGTTTTGGGTTATTATATCTGTCTTCGGTTGTAATGGTGGGCGGCGCGAGGTGGACGGGAACTGACCGGGGCCCGCGGGCCCCGGTCATTGGTGTCAATCAGGCGGCGCCGACAGCCTGTGCGTGCTGGCGGTGGCGGGCGGCCAGCTTGTTGACGGCGGCCACATAGGCCTTGGCCGAGGCCACCAGCGTATCCACATCCGCGCCGCGGCCGGATTCGATCCGCTCGCCCTGTTGCAGGCGCACCGACACTTCGGCCTGCGCATCGGTCCCCTCGGTCACCGCATGGACCTGGTAAAGTGACAGGCGCGCCTCGTGCGGCATGATCTTCTTCACCGCATTGAAGACGGCATCCACCGGGCCGGATCCGGTGGCCTCTTCGGTCACGTGCCGGCCGCCCAGATCCATCACCAGAATGGCCTTCTGCGGGCCGCCGGTGCCGGCAATCACGGTGAGGGACATCACGCGGGCGACTTCGTTTTCCTCGGTGATCTGATCCTCGACCAGCGCCTCGATGTCCTCGTCGTAGACATGCTTCTTGCGGTCGGCCAGCTCCTTGAAGCGGCGGAACGCGTCCTGCAGCGCGTTGTCACCGAGGACGAAACCCAGCTCTTCCAGCTTCTGGCGGAAGGCGTGGCGACCGGAGTGCTTGCCCATGACCAGCGAGGTGGCGTTCACGCCAACGTCGGACGGCTTCATGATCTCATAGGTTTCGGCGTGCTTCAGCATCCCGTCCTGGTGGATGCCACTTTCGTGGGCAAAGGCGTTCTTGCCGACAATCGCCTTGTTGTACTGGACCGAGAAACCACTGGCGACGGCAACCAGCTTGGAGGCGCGCATGATCTGCGTTGCATCCACCCGGGTGTCGTAGGGCAGCACGTCGGCGCGGGTGCGCAGCGCCATGACCACCTCTTCCAGCGCCGCGTTGCCGGCCCGTTCGCCAAGGCCGTTGATGGTGCACTCGATCTGCCGTGCGCCACCTTCCACGCCCGCCAGCGCATTGGCCACCGCGAGGCCGAGGTCGTTGTGGGTGTGGGTGGAGAAGATCACGTCCTGCGCGCCGGCGATGTCCTGCATCGCCTCGAACATGGCGCGGTATTCGCTGGGTGTCGCGTAGCCGACAGTATCGGGCAGGTTGATGGTGGTGGCACCGCAGCGAATGGCGGTTTCCACGCAACGGCGCAGATATTCGAGCGGGGTGCGCGTCGCATCCATGCCCGACCATTCGACGTCGTCGACGAGGTTGCGCGCCTGCCCGACGGTCTTCTCGATGATGTCGATCACCTCGTCTTCGGACTTCTTCATCTGGTATTTCAGGTGAAGCGGCGAGGTGGACACGAAGGTGTGGATGCGCGGACGCTTGGCGTGGCGCACAGCTTCGGCGGCGCGGTCGATATCGGCCGGGATGGCCCGGGCGAGACCGCAGACCACGGCGTCCTTCACTTCGTGGGCAATCTGGGAAACGGACTCGAAATCACCGTCGGAGGCGATCGGGAAGCCGGCTTCGATGATGTCCACCTTCATCTCGTCGAGAATGGTGGCGATCTGGACCTTTTCGTCCAGCGTCATCGAGGCACCGGGCGATTGTTCGCCGTCACGCAAGGTGGTGTCGAAAATTTTGATGTCGTGCATTTTAGAACGTCCTGACCGGGTTCTGTGCGAACCGTTTGATGCTGGTTTTGCGATCAAATCCCCTGAACGTGCGCCCGTCCGGCGGGCTGCCGACGATCAGGGGCTGGTAAGGAGAAGAAGCGGCGCGCACGGCAGCGCAGCAGCGGCCGAGGGGGCCGCAACCTGCCGGAGGAGGAAATGCGCGTGCGTCATAACAGCATGTTATACAGCACAAAGCTTGTGCTGGGAAGTGCCTACTTGTTGCCGCCGGGATTGAGCAGCACCCGGACGCGGGACGATGACTGCACGCTGGCAACGCCGGTATCCAGCGAAACGGTGAGCTTGTCGCCGGTGACCACGTTGCCGTCCTGCGTCAGCGTGACGTTGCCCGTCAGCGACAAAGTGCGGTCGTCGAAGTTGACGACGCCCGCGTCGCCGGTGGCGGACTGGCCGTCGGCGGTGATGAGCACCCTGCCGCTGGCCTCGAGGCGCGAGATGCGCTGGTTCTGCGGGGTGGAGGGGTTTTCACCGCTCGCCGGCATCGCGCTCTGGGAATAGTAGACGGTGAGGGTGGACGTCTGCAGCGCAGCCTGTTCCTGTTTCACGACCACGTTGCCCTTGAAGATGGCCGCGTTGGACTTGTCCTGGACTTCCAGCTCGTCGGCCTCGATCTCGATCGGCGAGGACTGATCGGACCCGAAGTCGGCAAAACCGGTGTCGAAGGTCTGGGCACTTGCGTGCAACGGAGCCAGCGCGAAAGCGGCAAGGAGGAGCGCCGCAAATGCGCTCAGGCGGACCACTGGGGCGGACATGGATAATCTCCAGCTTCGGTCAGTTCGAAGGGTTGATCATGATGGATACGCCGCCGGTCAGGCGGATGAAAGTGCCGCCATTGGTGACGGAAATGCCGCCGGCCGTCACATGGCCGCGCGGGGAGTCGATCTCGATGCCGCCGTCGGCGTCGACGGAGCCGGCGCGCAGGTCCACGGTGGCTGCCGGCAGGCTGATGGTGCTGCCATCGGACGAGGCGAGGGACACACCGTCCGTCAGGTCGAGGATCTCGGTGTCGGTGTTGTAGGCCGCCGTGTTGCCGTTGATCACGACTTCCTGGCCTTCGCCCATGTCGAGGTTGGCAGTCAGCCCCTCAAGGGTCAGCCGTGAGGGATTGAGAAGGCTCTGAATGGCGCGCTCGGCCACCACTTCATAACGGCGCCCTCCGCCCAGATGGCCGGCAAGCCGCGGCTCGTTCATGACCAGCCCGTCGGCGGTGAGGCTGAGGCCGGCAAGCGCTGCCAGCGGAAAGAGCTTGGGCAGGACTGCGGCGCCGACCAGCACCACCGCAATGAGGGCGGCCACCACCGGAAGGAAGACCCGCAACCGCCGGACCCGGCGGGAGTTCGACCGCGCGCGCCGCTGCTCCACCACCCGCCGCGCGGGCGGCAGGGCCTCGCCGCCATGGACGGCGGCTGCGGCGGAGATGGCGGCCTTGCCCATCACGAGTGCGCGAAGATGTCGACGTTTTCCCAGCCCGCCAGATCGAGGCGGACACGTGTGGGAAGGGCTTCGAACACCGCATGTGCCAGCTCGGCACGGCCTTCGCGCTCCAGCATCGCGTCAAGCTTTTCGCGGATGCGGTGGAGATACAGAACGTCGGACGCGGCATAGGCTTTCTGCGCGTCGGTCAGGGCAGGGGCGCCCCAGTCGCTGCTCTGCTGCTGCTTGGAAATATCCTCGCCAATCAGTTCGCGCGACAGCTCCTTCAGGCCATGCCGGTCGGTGTAGGTGCGGGCAAGCTTGGACGCGATCTTGGTGCAGTAGACCGGCGCGGGCATGACGCCGAGCGTATGCGCCAGCAGCGCCATGTCGAACCGGCCGAAGTGGAACAGCTTCTCGATGGACGGGTCGGCCAGCATGGCGGCGAGATTGGGCGCCTCGGTCTGGCCGCGCTCGATCTGCACCAGATCGGCCGTGCCGTCGCCGGTGGACATCTGCACCACGCACAAACGGTCGCGGGTGTTGTTGAGACCCATTGCCTCGGTGTCGATGGCAATGGACGCTATGCCAGTAATCGGGGCTGGCAGGTCGCGCTGGTGAAAGCGTATCGTCAAGGGAAACTCGCTGCGGTTTCTCTGTTGATGGGGTTGTTGGAGCCCGAGCGCAACCGCGGCGTGCTATCTGCAGTGCACTTTGCGATAATATGTGGCGTCTCGGACGCGCAAGTTTCCAGAACGACATCATTTCAGTGCCGGAGCCCGGAATGCCGCCATTTCACCTGTGCCGCATCAATGCAACCGCAAGCGGTTCGATTTGCCGCGCGCTGACGGCCGCGGTCCTTCTGGCCGCCAGCGCCGCAGTGTCGCCGCTTGCTGCGCAGGACGACGTCGCGCCACCGCACGCTGCCGGCGCGCCTGAAGTGCCCGCGACCGAGGCCGCCACCAAGCCGCCCGAACCGAAGACAATGTCCCCTGCCGAAAAGAAGGCGAAGGAAACCGCCGAGCTTTGCACCCTTCTTTCCGCAGCGGCAGATGCGCACGGCGTGCCGCACGAATTCTTCATTCGCCTGATCTGGAAGGAAAGCCGCTTCAACGCCGGTGCAGTCAGCCCCGTGGGGGCACAGGGGATTGCGCAGTTCATGCCGGGCACGGCGCGGCTGCGTGGGTTGAAGAACCCGTTCGACCGGGAGGAGGCGCTGTTCGCCTCTGCGTCATTTCTGGCGGATCTGAAGGCGGAGCTTGGTTCGTGGGGGCTCGCGGCGGCCGGGTATAATGGCGGGCCGAACCGGATTCCCCGCTTTGTGGCCGGCGAGGGGAGCCTTCCCTACGAAACCATCGACTACGTCTATTCCATCACCGGGCGCACGGCAAAGCACTGGGCCATTCGCGCCAACGGCCTGCCGGACCGTCCGCCCGTTGTGACCGCATGGCGCCGCAGCGGTGACCTTGCCGCACCAGCCCCGGCAAAACCAGACGCCGTGCTGACGGAGACGGCGGGGCCGCCGGCGCCCTCTGTGCCGGAACGTGCCGGACCGCCCGTGCAGGCGGTGGAGGTGGCGCTGGCCTACCCGCCGCCCGCCCGGCCGGAATACAGGCCGCAGGCCGTGGATTGCCCGGATCTCATTGCCCGGCTGGGCCGTGCGCGCGATGTGCGGCCGCCGACCGGTGGCGGATGGACACCATGGGGCGCGCAGGTGGCCGGCCACCCCAAGCGCAGCATCGCGATGCGCCAGTATGCACGTCTCAAGTCGCGCCTTCCCGGCGATCTGGTGGCCAAGGGGCCAAGCGTCGTCGTGCGCCGCTTCGCCGCCCGCGGCCGGTTGCCGATCCACGCTGTCCAGTTTGCCGCACCGAGCCGCGGCGAAGCGCAGGCGCTCTGCCGCCGCATCGCCAGGGCGCTCGCCCCTTGCGTTGTGGTGAAAAACAGCTGAGCCAAAGCTTCACGCGGCGCGCCCACCCGTTGCGGCGTGGGCGGACGCTCTCCTTCGCGGCCATTGCGCTGCGCAGGCTCGCAAATAGACTTGCAAATAAAATGCAGTTTGCAGTTCACATTGTTCATGGGCCGAGCATCGGTTCGCAGACCGAACGCACACGGCACATGGCACAATCGAAAGGGCTGTCAGATGGTTGATCTAATCCTGCGCGGTGGACGGGTCCTCGACCCGGCGGCCGGCCTCGACGCGGTGACGGACGTCGCCTTCGAGGACGGCAAGATCGCCGCCGTCGGCCCCGACCTTGCGCAGAGCGCCGGCACCGAGATCCGCGACGTCTCCGGCAAGATCGTGACCCCCGGCCTGATCGACCTGCACACCCACGTCTACTGGGGCGGCACGTCGCTCGGCGTGGATGCGCCAACCATCGCCAAACGCTCCGGCACCACCACATTCGTGGACGCGGGCAGCGCCGGCGCCGGCAATTTTCCGGGCTTTCGCGCCCATGTGATCGAGCGGACCGAGCCGCGGATCCTCGCCTACGTCAATATCTCCTATGCCGGCATCTTCGGCTTCTCGAAGAACGTGATGGTCGGCGAATGCGGCGACATGCGCCTCGTGAATCCCGACGAGTGCATGGCCGCCGCGAAGGCCAACAAGGATCTCGTCGTCGGCATCAAGTGCCGGATCGGGGCCAAGGCGGGCGGCGCGTCGGGTATTGCGCCGCTGCAGCTCGCCATCGAGGTGGCGGACATGCTGGACCTCCCGGTGATGGCCCATATCGACAGCCGACCCCCCAGCCAGAAGGACGTGATCGAGATCCTGCGGCCGGGCGACGTGCTGACCCATTGTTTCCGTCCCTGGCCCAACGCGCCGGTGGACGCCAACCGCAACGTGCGCGCCGAGGTGCTGGCCGCCAAGGAGCGCGGCGTCTATTTCGACATCGGCCACGGGCAGGGCGGCTTCTCGTTCGCCTCCTGCCGGGCAATGGTCGCCGAGGGCATCCTGCCGGACGCCATCTCCAGCGACGTGCATGTCCTGTGCGTCGAGGGTCCGGCGCACGATCTTCTGGCCGTCATGTCCAAATTTCTGGCGCTGGGCATGGACCTCAACGACGTGGTGCGCTGCGTCACCGAGAATCCGGCAAAGATCATCCGCCGGCCGGAACTTGGCGGCCTTGCCGCCGGCACCCCCGGCGATGCAACGGTGATCGAATTGCGTGACGAGACCGTGGAGCACACCGACGTTGTGGGCGAGAAACTCACCGGCAGCCAGCGGCTTGCCTGTGTCGGCACCGTCATCGGCGGCAAATGGTGGAGCGACGGCGCCGAACCGGCGTAGGCCGGCGCCTCACAGATTGTGGCAGGCGACGCGGCGGTTCTGGGTGGTTGCGCGCAGCGGCGGCATGGTCTCACACACATCCGTCCGCCTGGGGCAGCGGTCCTGGAAGGGGCAGCCTTCGAGCTGGCGGAACCGGCTCGGCGGCTCGCCGCGCTCCACGGCGCCGGTGACGCGGCGGCTCACATCCAGCCGCGGCACCGAGGCAATCAGCATCTGCGTATAGGGGTGCTGCGGATCTTCGAACAGCGACGGCCCGTCGCCGATCTCGACCACATGGCCCATGTAGAGGACGGCCACCCGGTCGGAGATCTTCGCGACCACGCCGAGGTCGTGCGAAATGAACATCATCGTGAGGCCGAGCCGCGCCTTGAGGTCGGCCAGAAGGTTGAGCACCTGCGCCTGGATCGACACGTCGAGCGCGGAGACCGGCTCGTCGGCGATGATGAGGTCCGGCACGGGCAGGATCGCGCGCGCAATGCCGACGCGCTGGCGCTGGCCGCCTGACAGCTCGTGCGGGAAGCGCGGCGCGTAGGAGGGGTCGAGGCCCACCTGCGTCAGCGCTTCGCCGACCTTCGCCGCACGGTCCTGCCGGCCGTTGAAGATGCGGTGGATGTCGCCGGTTTCCGCCACCGAGTCGCCGACCGAGCGGCGCGGGTTGAGTGAGGCGTAGGGGTCCTGGAAGACCATGCGCAGCTTGAGCCGCGCGGTCTTCAGCCGGCCGCCCCGCGCTTTCAGAAGGTCTCCGCCGCCGAACATCACTTCGCCGCCGTCGGCATCGGTGAGGCCAGTCACGATCCGCCCCACCGTGGTCTTGCCACAACCGGATTCGCCGACAATGCCGAGCACCTCGCCGCGCGTCACGTCCAGCGATACCGCGTTGACGGCCTTGACCTTGTATCGCTGCCCCTTCCGCTTGGCGCTGAAGCTTTTCGAGACGTCCCGCAGCGAGAGGATCGGTTCGGAGGTGGCCGTTGCATCGGTCATGCGGCGACCTCCGCATTCATGGGGAAGTGGCAGACCGCGGTGTGCGCGCCGTCCGTCACCACGGGCACGGGGCCGCTGCGGCAGGCGTCGGCTGCCCGCACGCAGCGCGGCGAAAACGGGCAGCCGGGCGGGATCTCGTAGGGTTTTGGCGCATGGCCGGGGATCGTCACCATCGCCTCCTGCCCGCGCGCCGGGTCGGGCACGCAGGCCATCAGCCCGTGGGTGTAGGGGTGGAGCGGGGCGGAGAAGATCTCGTCCACCGTGCCGGTTTCGACGATGCGCCCGGCGTACATCACCGCCACGCGGTCGGCGAGCTGGGAGACCACGCCAAGGTCGTGGGTGATGAAGAGGACGCCCATGTCGAGCCGGTCGCAAAGGTCGCGCACCAGGCCGAGGATCTGGAGCTGGACGGTGACGTCGAGCGCGGTGGTCGGCTCGTCCGCAATCAGTACCTTGGGGCGGCAGGCGAGCGCGATGGCGATCATCACGCGCTGGCGCATGCCGCCGGAAAGTTCGTGCGGGTAGGCGGCGAGCTGCAACTGGGCATCGGGCAGGCGAACGAGCTCCAGGAGTTCGCGGGTGCGGGCTGCGAGGTTGGCCTTGGGGTCGTGCACCCGCACGGCCTCGGCGATCTGGTCGCCGATGCGCATCACCGGGTTCAGCGAGGTCATCGGCTCCTGAAAGATCATCGCCACCTCGCCGTGGCCCTTGCGCACGCGCTCGTAGGGCGTGGCGTGGGTGATATCGGCACCGTCGATGGTGATGCGGCCCTCGCGCACGCGCGCCTCGGGCTGGGGGAGGAGGCCCATCACGGCCAGCGATGTCATGGACTTGCCGCAGCCGGATTCGCCCACCAGCGCCAGGATCTCACCGGGTTCGATGGCAAGGGTCACGCCGCGCACGATGTCCAGCATGCCGCCGCGGGTGCCGACCGAAACGACGATGTCGTCGACATTGAGCATCGTCATTTCCTCCGGTTGCCCATGGCTTCGCGGAAGCGCGGGTCCATGTGGTCGCGCAGTGCGTCGCCGGTGAGGTTGAGGGAAAAGGCCGTGAGCGCGATCATTGCGCCCGGAAAGAACAGGAGCCACGGCGCGCGGGTGATGTAGATGCGCGATTCGGCCAGCATGTTGCCCCAGGAGGGCACATCCGGCGGCGTGCCGAGGCCCAGAAAGTCCAGCGAGGCGGCGCCCAGCTGCGCAAATGCGAACACGAAGCTCGCCTGCACCAGAAGCGGCGAGATCATGTTGGGCAAAATGTGCTTGCGGATCATCCAGAAGGTGCCCGCCCCCATGGATTGGGAGGCCTCCACATAGGTTTCTTCGCGCAGCCGCAGCGCCACGCCGTAGACGATGCGCGCGGTGGTGGTGAGGTAGACGACACCTATGGCAAGGATGGCGTTCTCCACGCCGCGGCCGAGGATGACGATGAGCCCAAGCGCCAGAAGGAGCGACGGGAAGGCCATCAGCACGTCCACCAGCCGCATCAGCACCCGGCCAAGGCGCGGGTAGAGCGCGGAGAGGACGCCGATGGGAATGCCCGTCGCCAGCGCGAAGCCCACCACGCCGATGCCGATCATCAGCGCCAGCCGCGCGCCGTAGACGATGCGCGAGAAGGTGTCGCGGCCAAAGTGGTCGGTGCCGAACCAGTGGACCGCGTTGGGCGGTTGCAGCCGCTCGGTCGGCGCAATGTCCAGCGGGGCGTAAGGCGCGATCAGCGGCGAGGCGAGGGCGAACACGATCACCACCGCCAGGAAGACGAGCCCCGCCGCGGTCAGCGGGCGCCTGGCGATTGGCTCAAGGATGCGGCGGGTGGAGACGCTCACTGGAGTTCCACGCGCGGATCGAGGAAGCGATAGGAAATGTCGACCAAGAGGTTGATCACCAGATAAAGGCACACGATCACGAGGATCACGCCCTGGATGACAGGATAGTCCCGGCGCAGGATCGACTGGACGACCGTCCGCCCGACGCCCGGCAGCGCGAACACCGTTTCGGTGACGACAGCCTCGGAAATCAGCGCGGCGAGGGTGAAGCCGAACGCGGACACCACCACCAGAAGCGCGTTGCGCAAGGTGTGCCGCAGCACCACGCGGCGCGGGCTGATGCCCTTGGCGCGCGCTGTGCGGATGTAGTCCTCCTTCGACACATCCAGCATGGACGCACGGGTCAGCCGCAGGATCAGCGCCGCGTTGGGCGCGGCGAGCGCGAAGCTCGGCAGGAGCAGGTAGCGCAAGTTGGACAGGCCCCCTTCCTCGAAGATGGACGGGTAGCCGGACGACGGCAGCCAGCCGAGCTGCGCCGCGAACACCAAAATGAGATAGAGGCCGACCCAGAAGGTGGGCACGGAGGCAAGCAGCATGGCCGCGCCCGACAGCGTCTGGTCCAGCCACGTGCCGCGCTTCACGGCAGCGATGACGCCGACCGGCACGCCGATCAGGATCACCCAGACCATGGTGATGGCGGCGAGCAGCAAGCTCGTCTCGGCGCCGTCGGCGATGACTTCGGTGACAGGCTGGTCGAAGAAGATCGAGCGGCCGAGATCGCCCTGGAGCGCGGAACCGGCCCAGTAGAAATATTGCAGCACCAGCGGCTCATCGAGGCCGAGCCGCGTGCGCAGCTTCGCCACCTGCTCGGGCGTCGCCTGATCGCCCAGCATGACGAACACCGGGTCGCCCGGAATGAGGTGGATGAAGATGAAGATGATGACGGATGCGGCGACCAGCGTCGCCAGCGCCGCACCCGTGCGTTTCAGGACATAGCCCCACATCAGCGGCAAGGTCCTCGTTGGAGGCCGATCGCGCCTATTTCGATGCGCCCCAGAAGTAGGCGAAGGTGGGTGCCTTCTCCCACGGGGTTTCAAGGCCCGGCGCCGCGATGTCGAAGGAGTAGACGTCGCCAACCTTTACGGCCGGAACCTGCTCATAGGCGAGCGCCTGGAGCTTGGCCCATGCTGCGGTCCGCTTTTCCATGTCCGACGTGCCGATCAGCTCGGCGGCCAGCGCCTTCTTTTCCGGCGAGGTCCACCAGCCGGGGTAGTTCTCGTTCATGAAGGTGAGGAGGGCAGGCTCGGGCAGCGTGCTGTGGTGGGTCATGAACATGTCCCACGCCGCAGGGTCGGCGCGCTGCTTCAGGAGCGTCGCCCAGTCGACCACGTTGAGTTCGAGGTTGATGCCGGCATCGGCAAGCTGCCGCTTGAAGACGTTGGCCTGGTCGAAGTGCTGCTGATAGTTGGTGGAGACCAGAAGGCTGATCGGCTCGCCGTTGTAGCCGGCAGCCTTGGCCATCTCGGCAGCCTTCTCGGCGTTGCCCTGGTTGTAGTGCTCGGTGCCGGCGTCCGAATGCCAGACTGAGCCTTCGGTGAAGAACGAGCCCTGCGCGTCGAACAGCTCGGGGTCGCCGACGGAGACCTGGAGCGCCTCGGTCATGTTCAGCGCTTCGAGGATGGCGCGGCGAAGGGCGTAGTTGTCCTTCAGGATGCCGTCCGACGAGTTCATGAACATCAGCCCGAAGATCGGACCGGCGCTGATGTACGGCTTGATCGACGCGTCGTCCTTGAGGAGGCCGTAGAGGTCGCCGGAGATGTACTCGGCGTAGTCGTAGTCGCCGGCCTGCACGCCGCTGACGCGGGTGCCGACGTCAGGCACGGGCACGAACTGGATCTTGTCGAAGATCGCCTCGCGCTTGCCGGCCCAGCCGTCGGACGGCTCTTCGCGCGACGCGTAGTCGTCGAACTTCACCACTTCCACGTAGCGGTTGGGGCGCCATTCGCCGAACTTGTAGGGCCCGGTGCCCACATAGTTTTCCGGCTTGATCGGCTCGCCGCCGGCTGCGGTGACGATTTCCGCCGGGTAGATCACGCCGCCGCCGTTGACGTAGGAGAGCATCTGCTTCCACGCGCCGTTCGGCTCGTTGAGCGTGAGCGTGACTTCGTATTCGCCGGTGGCCTCGGCCTTGTCGAGGTTCAGCGTGCCGCCTCTGGCGCCGTATTCGGCCCAGCGGGTGAGGGAGGCGACCACGTCCTCGGCGTTCATGGTGTCGCCGTTGTGGAAGGGCACGCCCTCACGCAGCTTGATGGTGATGGTCTTCTCGTCGTCCGAGACGCTGTCACTTTCGGCCAGAAGCGGCTGCGGCAGGGACTTGGAGTCCAGCGCGTAGAGCGGCTCGAACATGTGCTGGGAGACGATGGTGGCGACGTTGGCCGTGCCCATCTGCGAATCAAGGCTGGGCGGCTCGCCGATGGTGGCGTAGCGCATTGTCTCCGCCATCGCAGGCGCTGCGCCGATGCCGGCAGCAAGCGTGATCGCAAGAGCGGCACCGGCCAGAAGAGACCGGGTCGGACGGTTCTTTGTCATCTCATCCCTCGTTGGTTCTTGTTCATTTTGTGGTTGGTTCAGATCACCAGCACGTCGAGCCGCCGTCGATGACCAGTGTCGCGCCCGTCATGAAGCGCGATGCATCTGAGGCGAGGTAGACTGCGAGCGGGCCGAGATCTTCCGGCGCGCCGGCGTGGCCGAGCGGGATCATCGAGACCACGTTCTCGATGACCTCCGGCTTTTCCCGCTCCCAGCGCTGGTTGGGTTCGGTCATGAAAAGGCCGGGGCAGATGGCGTTGGCGGTGATGGCGTGGGGCGCCCAGTCGACTGCGACCGCGCGGGTGAACTGCACCAGCCCGGCCTTGGCCGCCTCATAGTGCCGTCCGTTGATCCCCTTGCCGGCAATCATGGCATTGACGGAGGCGATGTTGATGATCCGGCCGCCGCGGCCTGCCTTGATCATCGCGCCGCCGATCACCTTGGTGCAGGCCACAGCGCTGGTGAGGTTGAGGTCCATCAGCCTGCGCCAGTCGTCCAGCGCGACGTCCTCTACGGGAATGCTCTCGCGCCGGCCGCCAACATTGTTGATGAGGATGTCGATGCCGCCGGCTTCGGTGAGGGCGCGGGCTGCGATGTCTTCGGCGGTTTCGGGCACGCCGACGTCACCTTCGAAGGTCCACACCGTGCGGCCGAGGGCGCGGATGGCATCGGCCGTGGCGTCGAGTTCGGCAGAGGGGCGGGCCACCACCGCCACATCGGCGCCGGCGCTTGCCAGGCCCAGCGCCATTTCGCGGCCGAGGCCGCGGCTGGCGCCCGTGACGAGAGCGCGTTTGCCATCAAGACGAAACCGGTCGAGTACGCTCACATCATCTCCTCATGGCACCGCAGACGCTGCGTGCCGAAGGGCCTTCGTGAGATGACACCCAGAATGATTGACCACTCCGGTTGCCAGAAATTTGCCCATCCGGTGCAGATTGGAGCATCAATTGCGCCCGTGTCGAGGGCGCAATAGCAATTTAGTTTCAAACAATTGCAGGCGAATGGCGGCCAAAAAGCTGGCGAATGTCTCCGGCCGGCGGGCTGCCGCAAGGCAATGGAATTGCCGCAGCCGGTCAGTATGCCTTGCCGCGCGCGGAAACCGGCCAGACGGTTTCCACCTTGCCGGCCCGCACGCCCACATACCAGTCGTGCAGGTTGCAGGTGGGGTCGCAATGGCCCGGCACCAGGCGCAGCTTTTCGTTGATCTTCAAGGCGCCGTCCGGGTCGGCGATCACGCCGTGCTCGTCGGAGCATTTGAGATATTTCACGTCGTCGCGGCCGAAGACCACGGGCAGGCCGCTGTCCACCGACTGGGCCTTCAGCCCCGCATCGCACACCGCCATGTCAGGCTTGGCGTGGCTCATGATGCTGGTGAGAAGGAACAGCGCATTTTCCCACTCGCTCTTGTCGATGCGGTTGCCGTCCTCGTCCAGAATGCGCCCGTAGTCGGCGTCCATGAACGCATATGAGCCGCATTGCAGCTCGTTGTAGACGCCCGAATTGCTCTCGAACTGGTAGGAGCCGGTGCCGCCGCCCGAGATGAGGCTCGGCGGAAGGCCCTCTGCCTCCAGCGCGGCGGCGGTTTCCTTCACCTGCGCAATGGCAATGTCCAGCTTCTCCTTGCGGGCCGCAAAACTGTCCAGATGCTGCATTGCGCCCTGGTAGGCCTGGATGCCGGTGAAGGTCAGCCCCGGCGCCGCATCGATGGCTTTGGCAATGGCGACGACATCTGCGGGATCGGTCACGCCGCAGCGGTCGGCGCCGCAGTCGATCTCGATCAGGCACTCGATCTCGGTGGCATGGCGGACTGCGGCGGCCGAAAGCTCGGCCACGTTGTCGATGTCGTCGACGCAGACGATGGTGCGGGCGCCAATCAGCGGCAGGCGGGCGAGCCGGTCGATCTTGGCCGGGTCGCGCACCTGGTTGGAGATCAGCACATCCTTGATGCCGCCGCGCACGAAGGCCTCGGCCTCCGACACCTTCTGGCAGCAGACGCCGACGGCCCCGCCGATGTCCTCCTGCAGCTTCGCCACATCCACCGACTTGTGCATCTTGCCATGGACGCGATGCTTCATGCCGTGGGCACGCGCATAATCACCCATCTTGCGGATGTTACGCTCCAGCGCGTCGAGGTCCAGGACAAGGCAGGGTGTCTGGATCTCGGATTCGTCCATGCCGGGGCGGGCCGGCACATCGTAGCCGACATCAAGGTCGGCGAAGTCTGATGAGGTGTTCATCCGGGTTGGATACTTCATATTGCGGCAATTGGTGCAAGTGAAACCCGACGCCGGCGCTACCCCCAGGTGGCTTTTTTCATTTTCGAGATGGTCAGGTGCTGGAGGAGGATGATGGTCTTGGCATCGCGGATTTCGCCGCGCGCAATCATGGCCATCGCCTCCGGCAGCGGGACATGCATGACCTCGATGTCCTCGCCTTCCTCATAGCTGCCGCCACCTTCGGAGGTCTGATCCTTCACGCCGTAGGACCCTGCGAAGAAGGCCAGATATTCGGTGACCGAGCCGGGGCTCATGTAGACATCGAAGAGGTGGGTGAGGGCTTCGATCTCATACCCGGTTTCCTCCACCAGCTCGCAGCGCATGCGTTCGGCCGCGCCGGCCCCGTCCAGCAGCCCGGCCGGCGTTTCCACCAGAGAGTCCAGCCCACCATTCAGAAACACGGGGAGCCGGAACTGACGGGTGAGAAGCACGCAATCAGTGTCCGGGTTGTGAAGAAGGCAGGTTGCGCCATTGCCCCGATCATAAGTTTCGCGGGTCATCCGCTGCCACGCGCCATTGCGGCGCCGCAGCTCGTATTCGTGCCGGGTCAGAATCCCCCAGTTGTCCGAAAGGACTTCTGTCGAGATCGGGCGAAACACGGTGTTTTCGGTCATTTGCATTGCTCCAGTGCATGAATGGCCGTATCGTGCAAAAACATGCAGAGTCAAGAAATAGCGTGCAATGCTGACCCACGACCGAAAAGCGCATCTCCTCTCCCTTCTGGCGGCCACCGGCAGCGTGGTGGCCAAGGATGTCAGCCGCGATCTCGGCCTTTCGGAGGACACGATCCGACGCGACCTGCGGGAACTGGCGCGGGACGGGCTGCTGAAGCGCGTCCACGGCGGTGCGGTTCCGCTGGCCGCAGCCAATGCGCCGTTCCCGAGCCGCGTCGCCATCGCCAGCCCCGAAAAGGTTGCCATCGGCAAACGCGCAGCGCGCATGGTGGAGCCCGGTCAGGTGGTGTTCGTCGATGGTGGCACGACGGCGTTGCAGCTTGTGCGGCATCTCGCGCCGCGCCTTGCGGCCACGGTCATCACCCACAGCCCGAACGTGGCGATGGCGCTGCTGGAGCACGAGGGCCTGACCATCGAGATCGTGGGCGGCAGGCTGTTCCGGCACTCGGTCGTGACCACGGGGGCAGCCACGCTCGCCTGGCTGGACCGATACCGGCCCGACATCTGCTTCATCGGCGCAACCGGCGTTCACACGGCGGAGGGCATCACCACCGGGGACAGTGAAGAGGCCGAAGTGAAGCGGGCCGTCATCGCGAAGTCGGGATCAGCGATCGTGCTGGCATCGCCCGAGAAGCTGGGGGCGGTGTCCTCGTTCGCGGTGGCGCGCCTTGCCGATATTGATGGATTGGTCGTCTCGAAGGAGACACACGCCAAGGCCCAAAAGGAGTTCGACCCAACGGGCTGCGAGATCTACAGCGGTGACTAATGGCGGGCGCATCGTCCGGCCGCCAGCGGACGCGCCGGCGGCGGCGCTGCCTGATGGTCAGGCCGGGCTGGCCTTGGCCAATGCTGAATGATTTTCAGGAAAACGGGTGGTGGAGCCTAGCGGGGCCTCTTTTACCTGTCTGAAAGTTCCATACATATCTGTAATCTCTCGTTTTTTCCGGCGCTGGATGCGCAAAGTGGGTGCGTTACTGGTTACGCTGCTTGAGTTTTGGTTGGGCTAACATCGCTCGATCTTTCGATAACGATAAAGGATTCCTCGAACGCGATGGCGCCAAGTGGCGTGTTGTGGTCCCCGTCCCCCGCGAGCTTCACGACAAGGCTTCCGACAAACCTGAAGCAGTCCCTGAGTACGGACAGCCTTACCGTTGCGAACCGGCTCAAGTGGCGAGTGATTGCCGAGCTAAGAGACCGGATCAACAAAGAGCGGACGGGGGGTATCGAAGACCCTATTTTGGCGCTTGCCTTGGACCTTCGCGAGGCGCTTCGATCCGCACAGACGGATGAGGAGCACGAGAAGGCCATCGACGATATCGACATCATCGCGGATCAACTCCTTGGTGGATAGGTAGGAGAGTACTACCATCCGAGTGGCGAAATGATGCCTCGCTGTGACACTGTGCGTTCTCGCAATGCTGGTAGTTTGTCCGCATCGCGCGCGGTATGGCGACACCGATCCTTCTTCACCACCCACAATTCCTCGCAGAGCGTCAGGTGAAGGCGCGCACCCGGGCGGACGACGAGCGGACCATAGCGGCGTTGATGCGGTGGTGCGAAGCTGGAGCTGAGGTCGAGAACCGCATCGACCCTTCGAATGAGATGGCCGGCCGGCACCCGATCCTCCAAATTGAACTCGTAGAACAGTGATGCTTGCCCGATCTTCCGATCCATCATTGCGTTGCTCCGTTTTCGCTTACCGGCGGAGCATCGATCCAGATGAGGAGCCCGGCGGCCATCGTCCGACGATGTTGTTCAACAGCCTCAAGTATTTTCGAGATCCAGACCCACACGCAATGGCAGAGACGCAAAGCTGCCATCTGAAGGGCTCGAAACCGGTTGTTAGACGCGGCTAGAGAACCCCATCAATATATCAACACTGCAATAAAACACTTCATTTCACAGGCGCGAAATATTGGTTAGAGCTGAGAATGCGGCCCTTGAATGATTGTCAGTCATATTCAAGTTGTTGGTCATCATCGCATTATTTGCGATTTACGTGAAATGCTCATGCGAACAAGAAGGGTTCCTGCGGGGCGGGTTATGAACGTGGTCACTAAATCGATTACGCCGCAGGCGGAGCAGCATCTGGTGGCCCTGGCCAACTGACCTGCCCCTGCCGTTCGTCCAGTTAAGGCAAAAACGCAATCCGCTTCAGCTGGAGTCCGTCAGCGCGGAATCCGCCGCCCCCGAGGATGAGCCAGCGCTTCCATTTTTTTCGGTGCTGCGTGGGAGTTTCTGCAGAATCCTACTCTAGGGGCATTCGGACTCGGAGGTGGCTTCGGTGAGGGCGGCGAGGGCGGCCGCAAGCGTGTCGGGTTCAACGGGCTTGGGCAGGATCGTTCCAGCGGGCAGCTCGTCCGGGCTGTACGTCTCGGTGTAGCCTGACAGGTAGACGAACGGGATCGCAAGGGCGTTGAGGCGCCGCGCGATGGGGGCGGAGGTCAGGGCCGGGCCGAGGTTGATGTCGAGCACGGCGCAGTGGGGTGCCGATTTGTCGATGAGGGAGAGCGCGGTCGCAGCGTCGCTCGCCGGCCCCACCGGAAGGTAGCCCGCCTCCTCCAGAATTAACGTCAGCTCCATGGCGATCAGCGTGTTGTCTTCCACCACCAGAACACGCGGCGGGATGCCCGCGCCGCCATCACGCATAAACGCTCGTCCGCGTCATGATGAAGTCCTGGAGCCTGTTGGCCTGCTCCTCGATCTCGCTGGCGTTGGCCGCAAAGCGGTCGGCGCTGGCGCTGCGCTTTGCGGCCCTGGCGTCGGACGCCATGGTGGCCAGGAGTTCGGCGCGCTCGCGCAGGCCCCGCAACGCGGTCCACAGCGCCTCTTCAAGCTTTTCCTGTTCGGCGGCGGCAAAGTCGGCCGCGGTGTAGGCGTGGCCCACATGGCAGCGAAACCGCAACACGTCGTCGTGGACGCGCCACAGGTTGCCGCTGCAGTCCGGGCAGGCGAAGGGGGTGAGCTCGCCGATGCGGTCTTCTGATCGTATGGTCATGCGTCTGCCAACGGTCATTTCGGTTTCGAGGATCACGTCGTCCGGCACATCGGGATCACTCGGCGCCGGCTGGGTGACGATTTCGCGCAAGAGATCGCCGATGCGCCGCGCGTCCGCGACAAAGTCCGCCTCATGGCGGTCGAGTGCGTTCTGCGGCATGTCGGCGACGCTGGCGTCCGCGGGGTCCTGCACCACGGTGAGGCCGCCACACCGGCGCACGGCAGACAGGCCCGCAAGCCCGTCCGACAGGTAGCCGCTGAGCAGCACCGCGACGACGCGGCCGCGATAGTGCCGCGCCGCTGAGCGGAACAGGGTGTCAATCGCCGGGCGCGAGTGGTTCTCGCGCGGCCCCCTGGTGAGGTGCATGTTCGCTTCGCTGAGCACGAGATGGTAATCGGGCACGCACGTGGACAGGGTTCCGGCCGTGAGTGACGCGCCGTCGGTCGCCTCGCGCACTGTGAGGGCAGTGCGTTGGGCAAGGATGTCTGGAAGCGCGGAGGTGTGGGTCGCCGGCAGGTGCTGGACGAACAGCACCGCTGCCGGGAAATCGCCCGGAAGGTGGCGCACGATCTGCGACAATGCGTCCAGCGAACCGGCCGACCCGCCGATTACGACGATATTTCTGTTCCGCCAATCCAGTTGCTGGGCCATATACTCCATCGGTGCCTGGCAATCCCTGAAGATGGCTCAAAGCGCTGACGTGTGGGGTTACGGAGCGCTGCGCTCTTGGTTTACTCTGGTTGAAACGCCCTCAGGCCATAGATCGTTCAAAATGGATCAAGTGACGGCACCAGAACCGCGCACCAGCACTGTGCCGCTGGTCGGAATTGGCGCGTCTGCTGGCGGGCTTGACGCGCTGCGCACCATGTTCGGCGCGCTCTCGACCGACACGCGGGCCTGCTTCGTCGTCGTCCAGCACCTCGATCCGACTCACAAGAGCCTTCTGACCGAGCTTCTCAGCCGCTCCACCGAACTGCCGGTGACGGTGGCGCAGGACGGCATGATCCCGGCCGCAGGCACCATCGTGGTGATCCCGGAAGACGCCACGCTCACCGTCGAGCACGGTGCATTCAAGGTCGAACGCCCGGCACCGCCGCGTGCGGTGCGCACGCCGATCGACACGTTCTTCCGCTCCCTGGCGACGGAACGCGGCGAGGACATGGTGGCGATCATCCTGTCGGGCACGGGTAGCGACGGGACCCAGGGCGCGAGGCTCATCAAGGAAACCGGCGGCTTCCTGATCGCGCAGGAGCCGGAATCGGCCGCCTACGATTCCATGCCGCGCAACGCCATCGCCACCGGGCTGATCGACAAGGTCTTGCCGCCAGGTGAAATCCCGGCCGCGATCAAGACCTACCTTGCGCAACTCGTCTCCGGCGGCCCCGTGGACCGGACCGAAGCCGCCGAGGCGGAACGCCAGATCGGACGCATCTGCCAGCACCTCAAGCTCGCGACAGGGCACGACTTCCGCCACTACAAGGAGCCGACGATGCGCCGGCGGGTGCAGCGCCGGATGCAGGTTCTGTCCATCGAGAACCTGTCAGACTACGCCGACCGCCTGCGCGACGACCGCGACGAGGCCGGCCACCTCTTCCGCGAACTGCTGATCTCTGTGACCGCGTTCTTTCGCGACCCGGACGCATTCGAGGCGCTGGAGACCGCGGTCGACGAAATTCTCGCCCGCAAGCAGCCGGGCGAGCCGGTGCGCGTCTGGGTCGCCGGGTGCGCCACGGGGGAGGAGGCCTACTCGCTGGCGATCCTCCTGTCGGAGAAGACCGGCGTATTGCCGAACCCGCCGCGCATCCAGATCTTCGCGACCGACATCGACGAGGGCGCCCTCGCCACCGCCCGGCGCGCGATCTACCCGGAGCCCATCGAGGCCTACGTGCCGCAGCGCTATCTCCGGCGCTACTTCCGCAAGAACCACCAAGAGTATCAGATTGCGGAAGAAATCCGCGAAATGTGCATCTTCTCCACCCAGAGCCTCGTCAAGGACCCGCCCTTTTCAAGGCTCGACCTCCTGTCCTGCCGCAACGTCCTCATCTACCTGAAGCCGGAGATGCAGGAGCGCGTCCTGCCGATCTTCCATTACGCGCTGCAGCCGGACGGATGCCTGCTCCTTGGACCCTCCGAGAGCGTCACCGGGCATGAAGCGCTGTTCGACACCATCAACCAGCGTTGGCGGTTGTTCCGCAGGCGGCCGAGCGTGCCCAATACGCAGCCGCGGTTTCCCCTGATGGGCCTTGCGGCCTCCTCTCAAAGCCGCGCCGCCGCTCCCAAGGGCACGCGAGGCGGTATTGCCGCTTACGTCAAAGCGGCGCAGACGGTGGTGCTGGCCGACCTCAGCCCCGCCTTCGCGGTGGTGGATGTCAACCGGGAGCTGATTTTCTCGGGCGGTGCCATCGGCACCTACCTCAAAATGGTGCAGGGCCAGGCCTCGCTCGACTTCTTCAACCTCCTGCACCCGGACCTGCGCATGGAGGTGCGCTCGCTGTGGCACCGCCTGACCACGGACGCCAAGCCGGTGGTTCGCGATCCGGTCACCTTCCGGCAAGGTGAGACGACGGCGATCGTGCGCATCATTGGCAGGCCGCTGGAGCTGGAGGGCAGCCAGCAGCATTTCCTCATCGCATTCCACGATCTCGGCACGGTGCGGGCAGAGCTGGACGGCGACGGGACCGAGGGCGACGGGGATCTCGGTATCAATGCGCTGGAGGTGGAGCTCAAGGCAACGCGGGAGCTTCTCCAGACCACCACGGAGGAGCTGGAATCCTCCAACGAAGAGCTGCAGTCGGCCAACGAAGAGCTGATGAGCATGAACGAGGAGCTGCAAAGCTCCAACGAAGAACTGGAGACCTCCAAGGAGGAGCTGCAGTCCATCAACGAAGAGCTGGAAACGGTGAACGCCGAGCTCATCAACAAGGTGGAGGAACTGAGCCGTACCAATGCGGACCTGACCAACTTTCTCTCCAGCACCGAGATCGCGACACTGTTCCTCGATGCCGATGGCCGTGTGCGCCGCTTCACGCCCGTGGCGCGACAGGTCTTCAACCTTATCGAGACGGACCTCGGACGCCGCATCGACGACATCTCCACCCGGGTGGTGGACATCGACATGGAGTCCGATGTTGCGCAGGTGCTGGAGAACCTGAAGCCCATCGAACGGGAGGTGACGGCGCGCGACGGATCGAGCACCTTCATGATGCGCATCCTGCCTTACCGTTCGGCGGCCAACGTGATCGAGGGGACGGTGGCGACATTTGTCGACATCACGCCGCTCACCCACGCGCGTCATCTGTCGGAACGCCGTGCGGAAGAGCACGAATTTGTCGCCCGCCTCGGCCGGCGCGGCGTCGCGGGGCTTTCCGCGCGCGAGATGATCGAGTTGTTGCCGGAAGAGCTTGCCACGCTCCTGCAGACCGATTTTGCGAAGGTTCTCATCCTGCGCGACGACGGGAGCCTGGAACTTGCCGCCGCCTACGCCTTCAGCGCACCCATCGGCAGCACGGTCGACATCGGCTCCGACAGCCAGGCCGGCTATACGCTCAACGTCAAGGAGCCGGTCATCGTGCGGGATCTCAACACGGAGACGCGTTTCAGCGGCCCGTCCATCCTGACCGATGAGAACATCCGCAGCGGGATGAGCGTGATCGTCGGATCACCGCGCGAGCCGCTTGGCGTGATCGGTGTTCACGACCGCGGCTTCTACGAGTTCACCCAGGACGACATCTCCTTCCTGGAGACGGTTGCGAACATTCTCGCCGCCACCATTCGCAGGGATGCAGCCGATACGCAAAAACGCCTGCTCCTCGACGAGTTGCGCCACAGGGTCAAGAATACCCTCGCGGTTGTCCAGTCGGTGGTGAGGTTCTCCCTGCGCGACGGTGGCGTCGGCGACGAGACTGTCGAACGGATCACGCATCGCCTGCGCTCGCTTGCGCTGTCCCACGACCTCAACTTCCGCCGCGACGACGACAAGGTCGACATCCGCGAGCTTATCGCGACCCAATTGAAGCCCTACGACCCGACCGGCAAAAACATCCGGGTCGAAGGCCAGTCCACGGCCAGGCTGTCACCCAACCTCTCGATCGACGTTTCGCTGCTGATCCACGAACTCGTGACCAACGCCGTGAAGCACGGCGCGCTCGGCCAGGACGGCGGCACGGTCGAGATCGCGTTGGAGAGCGAAGGCGGCACCGTGCGCATGGTCTGGAATGAACAGTCGCCAAACCCGATTGCCGCGGTGGGGGCAGAGGGCGCCGGCTCGAAGCTCTTACGGGCGATCGAGACCCGCCGCGAGATCAACCTCACCCGCAGCTTCCACGAACACGGCCTCCACTGCGAGCTGACGATCACGATCGACAACGCATCTCCCGATAACACGGCGGCCGAGCCGAAGGCATAGAGGCGCGAAGCGGCACCAACGCGGGATTCGAGGGTTTGCGGAGGAACTTTGATCGCTCCAGCCATTTCGTGACCCCTGTCGGGCCCCGCGTAAACGAACCGTTCCGTGGTCCCTGGCCGGCATCGCAAAAACGTTCCGTTTTGCGACAGTCGCGCATCAAAGAGCGAGCAAATAAATGGAAAAAGAAATCCATATCCATATTGGAACACACAAAACGGGCTCGACGTCGCTTCAGTCAATACTGGGTTCCAGCCGCATCGAGCTGCGACGTCAAGGCAAAGACTACTACTTTGGGTCCATTAATGAGAACAACCATATTGAACTATACCTAGTAACCTTGAGAAAAAGAGTGGAGACATTTGGCAGGCTCTCCGCTAATCCACGGCATAATGTGACGTATGGCGTTGTAAAGGCTGATGTTCAACAGTTCATCAATGAAAGCTCGTGCGATCGTTTGATATTTAGTTGTGAGGGACTCAGTTTGTTGCGCACACCCTCAGAGGTTCGCGCCCTGAAGTTACTTTTTGGGGATCAGCACAAGTTCAAGATACTTCTTGCTCTCCGAAACAAAATTGACTTTTTGGCATCGTACCGCGCTCAGATTTTGAAGAAACCTGGTCGAATGCCTTCATCGGATCCAGACTCCGCGCTCTACGTTGAGTCCGACACATGGCTGCTCAAGTATGAAGAATTGGAGAAAGTTTATCGGGACGAATTTGGCGATGTTGAAGTTGTTAACTATAGCCGTTCGGTGGTCAGAGAACTATTGATCGCTATGGGGGTAAATCTCCCCGAAGAAGAAACGCGGGTGTTCTTGAATTCTAGAAATTAAATCGGAAACTAAAGCATTCAAAGAGCGAAGAGATATTTCTTTAAGAAGGTTTTTGGGGTCAAATAACCATGCGAAATTTGGTGCTCTCAAAAGTCCTTTTGAGCAACGCCAATCTCGGTAATTTTGGCGTGGCCACGTCGTTCGCAGCCAGAACAATCGCGCCCCTTCGAGCCGGTCACCGGCCAACGGAAAGAAAAATCGGAGCCGCCCACCATTCTCAAACGGGCTCTAAATCTGATAGACCACCGCAACGAATAGCCGCTTTGTTCTCAAACGAGCATCGGTTGAATCGGCACCGAAAAGCGGACATGCTTAGTCTCGAAAACGGACGAGGCTGTTGAAAAACACCGTTGGTCGGGCCGCTTATTGGCGGTTCCGGTCTACCGGCACCGCACCCCTCGGTGCGCGAGCGTTGGCGTGGGCTCTTCCGGTAGTCCTCAGGCGGGTTCACGCTGCCACCATTCCAATCCTCGGTCCCCCTGTGGCGAGGAGCCTCGTCATCCGCTTCAGGTTCTGCGCCGTGGCCGCGAGCACGAATTGCTCGTCGGCGCCGCGCAGGCCGCGGAGCTGAAGGCGGTGGAGACCATCGTTGTGCTTCACGCATCCGTCCGGCGGTCTGGTGCGTGCGATCAATGATGGGAACATGCGCCTCGATCCCGCGCTCCTCGATCCACGCCAGGAAGGGGCCCAATCCGTAGGCCTTGTCCGCGGTGAGGATCTCGGGGACCGCACTGTGCCGAACGCGCAGCCGCTCGACCATCCGGCGGGCGGCTTCGGGTTCGTCGGCAAAGCGCTCCGGTGCCGCCTGGACGCCCAGAACGACGCCTGATCCGGTGTCAACGAGCGCGTTCATGCCATCGGCGAACCGCGCCTTGCCGTGCTTACGGCTGAGGGCGGCAGCCGGGTCGGTCAACAACACGCGCTTGACCGCAGAACGGCACACGGCTTCCAGATCCGAGGAGGCCTCGTCGAGATCGCTCAGGTATTCGCGCACGGCGCGCGAGGCGCAATCCGCGCCGGGGAGCTCGCTGACGGCCGCGACGCAATGGTCCTGCGCCGCCGATACCCGTATGTGGCTGCCGTCGACCGCCACATACGACGGGCTCGCGATCTGGCCTGCTGCCGGTTCCGTGGACACCGGGTTAAGGTTTCATAGCGCGGGCGTCGAACGCCATGGGGCTTGTATAGCCCAGCTTCGAATGACGTCGTCGCGGATTGTAGAAGCGCTCAATGTAGTCGAACACGTCGGCACGGGCCGCGTCGCGTGTGCGGTAGACCTTGCGGGCTATCCGTTCGGTCTTCAACGACGAGAAGAAGCTCTCCATCGCCGAATTGTCCCAGACGTTGCCGGCTCGGCTCATCGAACAGGTGATGCCATTGTCGAGCAGCAGGGGTTTGGAACTGCTCACTGGTATATTGCGATCCCTGATCTGAATGGTGCAACAGCGCGTCGGCCTTGGCGCGGCGCCAGACAGCCATCATCAGGGCATCCATGACCAGCGTGGCATCCCGATCAGCCTTCATGGACCAGCGGACAACGCGCCTGGAAAACAGGTCCAGCACAACTCCGACATAGAGCCAGCCTTGGGCGGTCCAGATTTAGGTAAAGTCGGCCAGCCACTTCTGGTTTGGACGGTCGGCCTCGAAGTCGCGGTCGAGGATCTTGTCGGCGATGATCGACCGTTCGCCATCGTCCTTGGGCTTCCCGCGCCGCTTCGGCCGCGCCCTCATGGCGTTCGACCGCATCAGGCGTTTGATCCGGTGCAACCCGCAGGCAAGCCCGTCTTCGAGCACATCGCGCCAGACACGACGGGCGCCATAGGTGCGGTCGCTGACCGGACGATGGAGCCAAGCATGAAAGCCTGAACGCGAGACCTCCATCACCTCACAAAGCCAACTCACTGGCCAGATATGTCGGTGTCTGGCAATGAAGGCGAACCTCATGTCGCCTCACGCGCAAAAAACGCCGCCGCTTTCTTGAGGATATCACGCTCCGCCCGGAGCGGGGCGACCTCTTTCTTCAGCGCTGCAATCTCGGCCAGATCAGCTCCCATCTGCCCGTTCCCGGGAAAGGCTGCAGCAGGCGCTGCCGTCAATTCCCGCATCCTGCGTCGCAGCACGCTCTCTGCCAGGTCCAGATCACGGCACGCTTGGGCGACCGAAACGCCTCGCTCGGTCACCAGCTTCGCCGCCTCGATCTTCAACTCGCGGCTGAACTTCCGTCTCGTCATATCCACTCTCCAGTTCCATGGTCACGGTCTTATCTTCGTGTCCACGGAACCGGCAGCAGGCCAGTCGCTCGGCATAGGCCATGCGATCCCCCAAGGGAGGGCGCCCCCGCCGCTGGCGATCTCCTTGCGAATGATCGCTCGGCCGGATTCGGGGATTGTGTAAAAGCCGCGACGGGCAAGCTCGGTGATCAGGCTGGTCTTGCCCGCACCGGGGCCGCCCGTCACGACGAGGAAATGGTCGCTCATGGGCCATCCTCAGTTTTGACAAGGGGGAGGGCTGCGAAGCGGTCAAGACGCCGAAAAGGCACGGATCAAAGCAGCATGGATTTTCGTAGGGAGAACAGAACCGGTCGGCACGGCAGAGGCAAATCCTCTGACGAAAAAGCCAAACCAATCTGGTGCTTTTCAGTACGCACCCGGTCTTCGGTCAGAGTCAACGATTTAAAATCATTGATTCTTTCCGGGTGGAAAACGGGTGGTGGAGCCTAGCGGGATCGAACCGCTGACCTCCTGCATGCCATGCAGGCGCTCTCCCAGCTGAGCTAAGGCCCCGTTCCGTTCGGGGGAGATAGACCAAATCTCCCGCGATGCAAACCCCGATCGCGCGTCGTCCCAATTTTTTTGAAACGCGATCGGATTTGGCGCTCAGGTGTCGTCTTCGTCGTCGTCGCCGACCACAACTTCGCTGACACCGTCCTCGTCGTCATCGTCGATCACGACCACGTCGTCGTCGTCCGCGACGACCACGTCGTCCGATTCGATTTCGTCGTCATCGTCGTCTGAGGACGTCTCGGCCTCGTCGAGCGAAACCAGCTCGACGCCTTCGTCTTCATCATCATCCTCGTCTTCGTCCGCCACGGCCTTGGCGGTTTCCGGCCGTGCCTTGCCGACAATGCCAGTCGCAAAAGCGGCATTGCACTGCGGGCAGACGACGGGATCCCGATTGAGATCGTAGTATTTTGCGCCGCAATTGGGGCAAAGACGCTTTGTGCCAAGTTCGGCTCGGGCCACGGAACACTCCGTCTTCTTGTCATAGTACTTGGGGGCGGCGCGTCGCATGGCACATGGATGGGGGGCTGTAAAGCTGGCGCTTCCCGTTTGGCCCTTTTAAAGAGGGCCGCTAGATCGGGATCAGCTATGCAAGCAACGCCAACCGCCGCCACCGCGCACGCCTCTGGCCCCCTCAGCGGGCGTATCCGGGTGCCGGGTGACAAATCCATCTCGCACCGTGCGCTGATGTTTGCGAGCCTCGCAATCGGCCGGTCCACCGTGCGCGGCCTGCTCACCGCCGAGGATGTGATGGCCACCGGCAACGCGATGCGCGCTCTCGGTGCGAGCATCGCAGGCGGCGAGGTGGTCACCATCGACGGCGCAGGCCTCGGCCTCCTGAAAGAGCCGGATGCACCGCTCGACTTCGGCAATGCCGGCACAGGCGCGCGGCTGACAATGGGCATCGTTGCCGGCCACCCTGTCGCGGCGACGTTCGTGGGCGATGCGTCGCTGTCCAAGCGCCCCATGGGCCGCGTCCTCAACCCCTTGCGCGAAATGGGCGTGACCGTGGTGGCCCGCGAGGGCGACCGGGTGCCGCTGTCGCTGCGCGGACCGAAGACGCTGGCGCCGATCGAATACACGCTTCCCGTCGCCTCGGCGCAGGTGAAGTCCGCGGTGCTGATGGCAGGCCTCAACGCGCCGGGCGAGACCACCGTGATCGAGCCCGTCGCTACCCGCGACCACACCGAACGGATGTTGAAAGCGTTCGGCGCCGACATCCGCATTGCCGAGAGCCCCGAGGGGCGCCGCATCACCGTCACGGGGCAGACACCGCTCAAACCCTGCGACATCACCGTGCCGGCTGATCCCAGCTCCGCCGCGTTCGCGCTGGTGGCGGCGCTGATCGTGCCGGGCTCGGACGTGACCGTGCGCGACGTTCTCCTCAACCCCTCGCGCACCGGCCTGATCGAGACGCTGAAGGAGATGGGCGCGGACCTCGAGATCATCGACAGCCGCGAAGATGGCGGCGAAACCATTGGCGATGTGCGGGTGCGGGCAACCCGCCTCAAGGGCATCACCGTGCCGGCCGAGCGCGCGCCCTCGATGATTGACGAGTACCCGGTGCTCGCCGTAGCGGCCGCGTTTGCCGACGGTGCGACCCACATGCCGGGCCTCGGCGAGCTGCGCGTCAAGGAAAGCGATCGCCTGGCGGCCGTCTCCGCGGGCCTCACCGCCAACGGCGTTGCCCACGAGAGCGGGCCGGACTGGCTGAGCGTCCATGGCCGCACGGGCCCGGTTGGCGGGGGCAAGGTCGTCACCCATCTCGACCACCGGATTGCCATGAGCTTTCTCATCATGGGCCTTGCCGCCGACAAGCCCGTCACCGTGGATGATCACAACGTCATCGCCACCAGTTTTCCGGGCTTCATGGGGCTGATGGAAGGTCTTGGGGCCGACATTCGGGTGGAAGCATGATTGTCGCGGTCGACGGTCCGGCAGCATCGGGCAAGGGCACGCTGTCACGCCAGATTGCGGCGCACTTCGGCCTTCGGTACCTCGACACGGGTCTCACCTACCGCGGTGTCGCCCACGCCATGCACCAGTCCGGCCACGGGTTCGACGACGTGGATGCCGCCGTCGCCGCCGCGAACGCGCTTGATTTCACGATGCTGGGCAACATGGATCTGCGTTCGGACGAAGTGGGCGAGGGGGCTTCGCGCATTGCGGTGATGCCAGCCCTGCGCAAGGTTCTGGTCGAGCGGCAGCGTTTGTTTGCACAAGGTGCCGGCAAGGGTGCGGTGCTCGACGGGCGCGACATCGGCACGGTGGTGTGCCCGGACGCGCGCGTAAAACTCTTCGTCATCGCCTCGGTGGAGGAGCGCGCACGGCGCCGCACGCACCAGCTTTTCGGCCTTGTCGAAGGGCCGCAGTACGATGTCCTTCTGAAATCGCTCAAGGCGCGGGACGAACGCGACATGGGCCGCGCCGACAGTCCGCTGCGTCCGGCGGCGGACGCGCACACGCTCGACACCACCCGCCTCACCATCGAAGAGGCGCTGGAGAGGGCAATCGCCCTTGTGAATGGCGCTTACCTTGAGTAGATAAGGCCTCTGCAACGGGGTCCGGCATTGCCGATCCCGCTTTCGTTGCATGAAAAGCGCGGTGACGGGCGACGGGCGGCAGGCCGCTCCTCATCGTGTGCGACCAACATCAAACCCACGCCGCAAGCGTCGTGAGACGCTGCACCCGGAGAACGAATGTCTTTAGCAACACCAACCCGTGAAGATTTCGCGGCGCTTCTCGAAGCTTCGCTCAACCAGACAGAAATGGTTGAAGGTTCCGTTATCAAGGGGACCGTCGTCGGATTCGAGAAGGACCTCGCCGTCATCGACGTCGGCTTGAAGGTCGAGGGGCGCATCCCCCTCAAAGAGTTCGGCGGCCGGCCGGGCGAAGAAAACATTGCCATCGGCGACGAGGTCGAAGTCTACCTGGAGCGCGTCGAGAATGCGCTCGGTGAGGCTGTCCTCAGCCGCGAGAAGGCACGCCGCGAAGAGTCGTGGATCCGCCTGGAAGCCGCGTTCGAGAAGAACGATAAGGTGACCGGCAAGATCTTCAACCAGGTCAAGGGCGGCTTCACCGTCGACCTCGACGGCGCCGTGGCGTTCCTGCCGCGCTCGCAGGTGGACATCCGCCCGGTGCGCGACGTGTCGCCGCTGATGAACACCCCGCAGCCGTTCCAGATCCTGAAGATGGACAAGCGCCGCGGCAACATCGTCGTCTCCCGCCGCGTCGTCCTGGAAGAGACCCGCGCCGAGCAGCGCCACGAGATCGTGCAATCCCTCGAGGAAGGCCAGATCATCGAAGGCGTGGTCAAGAACATCACCGATTATGGTGCGTTCGTTGACCTTGGCGGCATCGACGGCCTCCTCCACGTCACCGACATGGCATGGCGCCGCGTCAATCACCCGACCGAGATCCTGTCCATCGGCCAGTCGGTCAAAGTGCAGGTCATCCGGGTGAACCAGGAGACGCACCGCATCTCGCTCGGCATGAAGCAGCTTCAGTCCGACCCGTGGGAAGGCATCGAAGCCAAGTACCCGATCGACGCGCGCTTCACCGGCCGTGTCACGAACATCACTGACTATGGTGCGTTCGTGGAGCTGGAGCCGGGCATCGAAGGCCTGATCCACGTCTCCGAGATGAGCTGGACCAAGAAGAACGTCCATCCGGGCAAGATCGTGGCGACCTCTCAGGAAGTCACCGTGATGATCCTGGAAGTGGACGCTCAGAAGCGCCGCATCTCGCTTGGTCTCAAGCAGGTCATGGACAACCCCTGGGAAGCGTTCCTCGACGCCAATCCTCCGGGCACCACCGTCGAAGGCGAAGTCAAGAACAAGACCGAGTTCGGCCTGTTCATCGGCCTCGAGTCCGACATCGACGGCATGGTCCACCTCTCCGACCTCGACTGGAACCGTCCGGGCGAAGAGGCGATGGAAGACTACAACAAGGGCGAAACCGTCAAGGCGGTCGTGCTTGAAGTCGATCCCGACAAGGAGCGCATTTCGCTCGGCATCAAGCAGCTCGGCTCCGATCCGTTCACGGATGCAGCCGAAGGTGCTGGCGGCTCTGAAGTCCGCCGCGGTGCGATCGTCACCTGCGAAGTGAAGGAAGTGAAGGAAGCCGGTCTGGAAGTGCAGATCGTCGGCACCGAGCTTTCGACTTTCATGCGCCGCTCCGAGCTTGCCCGTGAGCGCAACGACCAGCAGCCGAGCCGCTTCTCGGTTGGTGACAAGTTCGACGTCCGCGTCACCCAGTTCGACCGCAAGGCGCGCCGGGTGCAGGTCTCGATCAAGGCACTGGAAATTGCCGAAGAGAAGGAAGCCGTCGATCAGTACGGTTCCACCGACTCCGGTGCATCGCTGGGCGATATCCTCGGCGCGGCCCTCCGCGCCCGCAACACCGACCAGTAAGTCGGCTGGGTCAGCGCCTCACGGCGCTGCCCTTCCGGACCATTGGTGTCCACCACAACGAGGCCGCAGCCCAGCGCTGCGGCCTTTTTTTTGCGCCGGTCGCGAGACCCGCGCCGGCGAATGCCAACAAAAATACGCTGCCTGCCCGCGTCCGATCGGAAAGCGTGTCCACGTGTGCCGCGGCACGGGATGACGGGTCCGGCAACCATGCTGACCGCATCGCGCCGGATGATCCGAGGCGGCCGGACAGCGGCGTGCAAGCCACGCGTGATGCGGTTGGGTCGTCAGTGGCGCGCACGGCAATAAATGCCCGGATTTTAATCTGCGTCAAAAAAGTTCATCGCCGCTCGGCGCCCGAACGGAACCAAAAAGCAGACCGACGTGTTGCCTCGCCAAGACCACGATGAAATTGGGGGATGATATGGCTGGTGAAAATGGATCGCCGCGGCACTTTGTCAAGGCCGCTATGAAAGCCCCCTACCTCGAACGGGAAGAAGAACACCAGCTGGCGCTAGATTGGCGCAACAACAAATGTGAGAAGGCGCTGTCTAAGCTGACCGCGTCGCACATGCGTCTCGTCATTTCCATTGCTGCCCGCTTCCGGCACTTCGGTCTGCCGATGGGGGACCTTATTCAGGAAGGTCATGTCGGCCTCCTGGAGGCGGCTGCCCGGTTCGAACCTGAGCGTCTGGTTCGTTTCTCCACCTACGCCACATGGTGGATCCGCGCGTCCATTCAGGATTACATCCTGCGCAACTGGTCGATCGTGCGCGGCGGTACGTCGTCCACGCAGAAGGCACTGTTCTTCAACCTGCGCCGACTGCGGGCCAAGATGTCCCGCAACGGCGCAGCGGCGCCCGATCAGGCCATGTACAGCGAGATTGCGGCAGCCATCGGCGTCTCCAAGGCCGATGTTGAGCTCATGAACTCCCGCCTTTCCGCGCCCGATACGTCGCTCAGCGCGCCGGTGGTCGAAGGCGATGCCGGGGCCGCCGACCGGCAGGATTTCATCCCCTGCGCCCAGCCGCTGCAGGACCAGACCGTATCGGAACACATCGACACGGCCCGCCGCAGCCGGTGGCTGGAAAGGGCGCTGCACGAGCTGAACGAGCGCGAGCTGCGCATCGTGCGCGAACGCCGCCTGAGCGAAGAAGGTGCCACGCTGGAATCGCTGGGCGAGAAGCTCGGGATCTCCAAAGAGCGGGTGCGCCAGATCGAAAATCGCGCCTTGCAGAAGCTGCGCTCGGCGCTGTTGCGCGATCATGAGCAGGCTGTCTTCGTCAATTGATGCGCTGCGCATGACCATGCTTTCTGGCCGCGCCCGGAAGGGCGCGGTTTTCGTTTGTCTGGCGTCGGTGCTGGTGTGCGCCTTTCTTTCACCGCCCGCCGCGCGTGCTGAACCGCTGACCGTTCTGGCCGCCGCCAGTCTGCGCGGTGCGCTGGACGCCGTGCTGGACGAAGCAGGCGTCACCGCGCGCGTCAGCTACGCCGGGAGCTCTGCTCTGGCCCGGCAGATCAGCGCTGGCGCCCCGGCCAACATCTTCATCAGTGCCAATGTCGGCTGGATGGACGCTCTCGCTGCCGACGGCGACGTTATCGCCAGCAGCAGAGTCGACCTGTTGCGCAACCGGCTGGTGCTGGTGGCCGCTGCATGGGATCTGCCACCGGCCCCGCTGACGGCGGATGCCGTGCAAGGCGCTGTGGGGGCCGAACGGCTTGCCATGGCGCTGGTGGACGCGGTTCCCGCCGGCCTTTACGGCAAGGCCGCCCTCATCAGCTTCGGCCTGTGGGACACGCTGGCGTCCCAGGTGGTGCAGACCGATAATGTGCGCAGCGCGCTGGCGCTGGTTGCCCGCGGCGAAGCGCCCTTCGGCATCGTCTACGCAACGGATGCCGCGCTGGAGCCCGGCGTTGCGCTGGTCGGTCCATTCCCGGCCGAAACCCACCCGCCCATCGTCTATCCCGCTGCCATCGTCGCCGATGGGGATACGGCGGCAGCGCGCGACCTGTTAAAGATCTTGCAGTCCGCGCCCGCACAGGCGACGTTTGCGCGCTACGGCTTTGCCTCTGCCCCGGGGGACGGCGACTAGGCGCGCAAGGCGCCGGCGCGCGCCGCCTGCGCCAGCCCACACCACAGGACCGACCGCACCCGTCATGACTGCTGCCGAATGGACCGCGATCCTCCTGTCCCTGAAGGTGGCGTTCTGGGCAACGCTGGTGACGCTCCCGTTCGGCCTTGCCACGGCGATGCTATTGGCGCGCTGCCGCTTTCCGGGCCGCATCCTGCTTGACGGTCTCGTCCACATGCCGCTCATCCTGCCGCCGGTGGTGACGGGCTACGCGCTTCTTCTGCTCCTCGGCCGGCGCGGTGCCGTCGGCAGCTGGCTCGACCAGTTCGGCATCGTCTTCGCCTTCAACTGGACGGGCGCTGCGGTGGCGGCCGGTGTCATGGCGTTTCCGCTGATGGTGCGGGCCATGCGGCTGTCCATCGAGGCTGTGGACCCGCGGCTGGAAGGCGCCGCGCAAAGCCTTGGCGCCGGGCGGATCGCGACCTTTGCATGGGTGACGCTGCCGCTCATTGCGCCGGGCATCCTGGCGGGCGCGATCCTCGCATTTGCCAAGGCGCTGGGCGAGTTCGGCGCCACCATAACATTCGTCTCCAACATCGAAGGCGAAACGCAGACCGTGCCCTTGGCCATCTACACTGCGCTCCAGATCCCCGGCGGCGAGGCGGCGGCGGGGCGGCTGGTGCTGGTGGCCGTCGCCTTCTCGCTGGTGGCGCTGTTTGCGGCGGAGCTGGTGTCCCGGCGGATTGCGCGCTGGGTGGCGGGCCGATGATCGAGGTTCGCGTCCGCCACGCCTTCGAGGATACGGTGATCGACGTTGCGTTCGAGGCGCCGGCCGGGGTTACGGCGCTGTTCGGGCGGTCCGGCGCGGGCAAGACCACGGTGCTCAGCGCCATTGCCGGCCTGATGACGCCGCAGGAGGGCCGCATCGTGGCGGGCGGCCGGGTTCTGTTCGACGCGGCCAGCGGCGTGAACCTGGCGCCGGCCAGGCGCCGGATCGGTACCGTGTTTCAGGACGGGCGCCTGTTCCCGCACATGAGTGTTCTCGGCAACCTCAAATTTGCCGAGCGTTTTGCCGCGCGCCCTGCGACCCAGAGGGAGCGGCTGATTGCGCTTCTGGGGCTTGAGGCGCTTCTTACCCGGCGCCCGGCCATGCTTTCCGGCGGGGAGAAGCAGCGCGTTGCCATCGCCCGCGCGCTCCTGTCTGAGCCCGATGCGTTGCTGCTGGATGAGCCGCTCGCCGCGCTCGACGACGCGCGCAAGGCCGAGATCATGCCCTATCTGGAGCGTCTGGCGCGCGATGCGTCGATGCCGATCCTCTATGTCAGCCATGCGTTGCCGGAGGTGGCCCGGCTGGCGGACCGCGTGGTCCTGATGCGGAGCGGACGGAGCGTTGCCACAGGCGCCGTGAGCACGGTGTTCACCGACGTGGAGGCCGCCGCCGTCATGGGGTTCCGCGATGCCGGCGCACTTCTGACCGGGCGCGTCTTCGCCCACGACCCCGCCGACGGGCTGACCGAAGTGGCGCTCTCGGCCTGCCGGCTGGTGCTGCCCGCGATTGACGCGCCGGCGGGCACCCCGGTTCGCATCAGGCTGCGGGCGAGCGAGGTTATCGTCGCGCTGGAGCCGCCGGGCGGGCTTTCCACGCGCAACGTGCTGCCTGCGGTGGTGGAGGGCATTGTGGCCGGTGACGGTCCGGGCGCGCTGGTGTCGCTGGCGGTGGGGGAGGACCGCATCATGGCGCGGCTGACCCAGCGGTCGGTGCGCACGCTGGGTCTTGCGCCGGGCAGCCCCTGCTTTGCCGTCTTGAAGGCATTTGCCGTGCCGCCCGAGGATGTGGTCGTGCTGGCCGGCTGAACCCGCGCGGCGGTGTCCGTCAGGCCTGGCAGAGGCGCTCGTAGCGGTCCTTGCAGGTGGCGATCACCGCGTCGGCCGGCTTCTTCCACCAGTTGTTTGCGGAAAAGATCTCCACCTCCTGCGGGCCGTCGAAGCCGGCGGCTTCCACCATACGGCGGATGGCGGGAAGGTCGATCACGCCGTCGCCCATCATCCCGCGGTCGAGCAGAAGGTCGGTGGTCGGCACCAGCCAGTCGCAGATATGGTGGGCAAGGATGCGCGAGCCGGCCCGTGCGATCTGCGTCTCAAGATCCGGGTCCCACCAGACGTGGTAGACGTCCACCGCCACGCCGACACCGACGCCGACCCTGTCGCAGATGTCGAGCGCCTGCCCCAGTGTGTTCACGCACGCCCGGTCGGCAGCATACATCGGGTGCAGCGGCTCGATCGCGAGCGGGATGCGCATGGCGCGCGAGTCTTCGGTGAGCGCGGCAATGCCGTCCTCGACCATCTGGCGGGCGCCCTTGATGTCCTTCGAGCCCTCCGGCAGCCCGCCGACCACCAGCACGAGGCAGTCCGCCGAAAGCTCGGCGGCTTCTTCCAGCGCGCGGCGGTTGTCTTCGAGCGCTGCCTTGATGCCGGTGCCGTCGGCAGCCGGGAACATGCCGCCGCGGCAAAGGCCCGTTACCTGAAGGCCGTTTTCGCGCACGAGCCTGGCGGCTTCGGCAAGGCCGATCTTGGCCACCTGGTCACGCCAGGGGGCAATGGCGGTGATGCCGTGCTTGAGGCACACGTCGACGGCCTCACGCATGTCGCACTGTTCACGGATGGTCGCGAAATTGATCGAAAGGGTCATGCGGTCTTCGGTTTCAGGAGGCGGGCGGCGCTGCGGCGCACGGTCGGGATGGAAGCCATGATGGTAAGGACGATCAGCCCGCAGAACACGGCGCTGATCGGACGGGTGAAGAAGGGCGAGAATTCCCCGTCCGACAAGGTGAGCCCGCGTCGCAGGTTCTTGTCCAGCAGGTCGCCGAGGATGATGCCGAGCACCAGCGGCGCCATGGGGTAGTCCATCTTGCGCAGGAGGAAACCGAAGACGCCGAAGAACAGCATCACCCACACGTCGAACATCCGCTGGGTGATGGCATAGGGGCCGATGACGCAAAGGACGAACACCACCGGCATCAGCCGCTCGCGCGAGATGCGCAGCACCAGAAGGAGCGGCCGGGCCAGCATCAGCCCGAATATGGTGACAGCGATGGTGGCGAGAAGCATCATCGCGACAACGAGGTACACGAACTGCGGCTGCTCGATCATGATCATCGGGCCGGGCCGCACGCCATGGATGAAGAGGGCGGCAATCAGCACCGCCGCGGGGGCCGAGCCGGGGACGGCAAGCGTCAGCGCCGGGATCAGTGCACCGGGTACCACCGCGCTGTTGCCGGTCTCCGCCGCCGTCAGTCCCTCAATGGAGCCCTTGCCGAACTGGTCCTTCTCCCGGGAGGTGCGTTTTGCGAGCGCATAGGACGCCCAGGCGCCGATATCTTCGCCCACGCCGGGGATCACGCCGATGAACGTGCCGACGATGCCTGAGCGCAGCGCGGTGATCTTGTAGCGCCAGACATCGACAAAACGCGGGATGATCCGGTCCACCGCGGTGGAAACCATCTGGGCGCGCTTGTCGTACATCACCGTCAGCACCTCGGCGAAGCCGAAGGCGCCGACCATGGCCGGGATGAGGCCGATGCCGCCGTTCATTTCCGGAATGCCGAAGGTGAAGCGGACGTGGGCATGGAGCCCCTCCATGCCGACCATCGCCACCATCAGCCCCAGGATGCCGGCAATGTAGCCCTTGATCGGCTGGCCGGAGGCGGTGAGCTGGCCGGAGATGACAACGCCGAAGAGGGCAAGCCAGAAGAATTCGTAGGAGCCGAAGTCCAGCGCGACTTCGGCCAGAAGCGGCGCGACGATGGCCAGCGCGACAATGCCGATCAGGGTCCCGATGGCGGACGACGTGGTGGCGATCCCCATGGCGTATCCGGCGCGGCCCTGCCTGGCGAGGGGGAAGCCGTCGAGCGCGGTTGCCGCGTTGGCGGGGGTGCCCGGAATGTTGAGGAGGATTGCCGAGCGCGAGCCGCCGTAGATGGCGCCGACGTACATGCAAAGGAGGATCAGGATCGCCTGTTCCTGCGGCAGCTTGTAGGTGAGCGTGGTGAGGAGGGCGACGCCCATGGTGGCCGTCAGCCCCGGCAGCGACCCGACGATGATCCCAAGCACGGTTGCCCACGCCACGTTGAAGAGCGTGGTGAAGCTCATCAGGCTCAGGAGGCCCGATGCCAGCATTTCGAGGCCCTGCATGTCAGCGCTCCTGCCGGGTTGTGTTGGCGATCATGGCAGGCGGACCAGAAAGAGTTCGGAAAACACGTAGGCAATGACGACGCCGATCAAAACGCCTTGCAACAGCGCGGTGGCAAGGGCGATGGCGTGGCGCGCGGGCGGGCGTGCCGTCCATTCGAAAAAGGCGATGAAAACGGTGACGAACAGCGCGGTTGCGAGCCAGAACGGCAGAAGCCCGATGAGAACGAGCGGGTAGGCAAGGCAGAGCCCCAGCGCGATGGCGAGCCGGGCAAGGCCACTTGGATGGCCGAAGTGGAAACCGGCCCTGAGGCCGCCAGACCTGATGGCGCCCTGCATGAGAACGAGCGCGCAGATGGCGAGCGCGGCACCCAGTGCCATCGGCACCATGCCCGGAAAGGACATGGGGTGGATCTGGCGGATGGTCAGCCGGTCCATGGTGTAGCCGCCGTAAAGCATGGCAAGGCCGAGCGCCAGAAACAGGACGCCGGTGAACAGGTCGGCGCGGGCCGGCTTTGTGCCGGCGGGACTCACAGGATCAGCGCTCAAGCGCGTTCGCCTTTCCGGTCAGGGAGATGGTTGGGCCGCGATGGGCGGGGGCAGCATGGCTGCCCCCGGTTTTCGCAGTGAGGCTTATTCGGCCGGGCAGGTGATGCCGATTTCGGACGGGTCGATCACCGCTTCCTTGCGGGACACCTTGGCGCAAGCCTCGGAGATCACGACGGGCATCGCCATCGCCTTGGCATCGTCGCCGTAGGCGGGCTGGAAGGTTGCGCCGCGGTTCTTGGCGTAGTCCTTCAGCGCCTGCGCGTTCATGACCTTGTCCTGCCAGATCTTGTCCACGGTGTCGTAGACTTCCTGCGGCGCGCCGGTGGGGATGAAGACGCCGAAATAGTCAGGCGCAACGTCCATTTCCAGATAGTTGGTGATCGGCGGGATGGCGTCGATCCCCTCGATCTCCAGCGGCGATGACGACAGGGCCACCAGCGGGCGCAGACGCCCGGCGCGGATCAGCTCGGCCTGTTCGGAGGCAAGCTGCGTGGTCGCCTGCGCTTCGCCCGACGCTGCTGCCAGCACGGCGGGGTTGCCGCCATCATAAGCAATCATCCGGCCGCCGGTCTCACCGGAGGCTTCTTTCAGCGCCGCAAGCGCCATGCCGCCGGAGGAGTTGATGCCGGCCGTCGCGACGTTGAGGTCGCCCGACTTCATCTTGGCAAGGAAATCCTCGAACGTCTTGATGTCGCTGTCCGGGTTCACCGAGACGACGGGCACGTTCGCGATGTGGAGATAGACGCGGTAGTCGTCGATGGACGTGTCGGGGACGAGGCCGGTCACCGAGTAGGTGGCGTTGTTGGCGATGGCGTTGGCGGTCCAGGTGTAGCCGTCACGCGGGGCATCCAGCGCAGCCTTGGTGCCGATGGAGCCGGACGCACCCGGCTGGTTGACCACGACGACCGTCTGCCCGAGCGCCTCTTCCAGAAGCGGGGCGACGACGCGGGTGACCTGATCGGTCGAACCGCCGGCGGACCAGGGCACGATGATGTTGATGGGCTTGTCGGGCTGCCAGTCCTGCGCGACCGCGGGGGCGGCCATCAGGGTTGCGGCCGCGAGACCGAGAACGAGCTTCATTATAGTTCCTCCCGTGTTGAGCGGCGCGCCTCTGCCGTGCGCTTGCCGCGTGAAAAATCTAGGCCATCCCGTGGACGGCGAGAACCTTCTTCATCCGCATTGCCGCATCGTCCGGGTCGCGCAGGATGCGCGCCTTGTCGGCAAGGCGGAAAAGCTCGGAAAGGTGCTGGATCGAGCGGGCCGACTGCTGGCCGCCCACCATGGTGAAGTGGTCCTGGAGGCCGTTGAGGTAGGCCACAAAGACGACGCCCGTCTTGTAGAACCGCGTCGGCGCCGCGAAGATGTGGCGCGACAGCGGCACGGTCGGCGCCAGAATGTCGAAGAAGCGGTTGTCCGAACCTTCGGCCAGCGCACCAAGCGCCGCCGATGCGGCCGGGGCAATGGCGTCGAAGATGCCGAGGAGCGCGTCGGAGTGGCCTTCCGCGTCGCCGGCAATCAGCTCGGCGTAGTTGAAGTCGTCGCCGGTATACATGCGCACGCCTTCGGCCAGGCGGCGGCGCATCGACACTTCCTTCTCCTTGGACAGGAGCGAGACCTTCACGCCGTCCACCTTGGCGGCATTGGCCTTGATGACGTCGAGCGAGACCTTCATCGCCTCCATGTGGTCGGCATGGCCCCAGTAGCCTTCCAGCGCCGGGTCGAACATTTCGCCCAGCCAGTGGATGATGACGGGCTCCTTCACCTGCGACAGCAGCCGGTCGTAGACGCGGGCATAATCGTCCGGACCCTTCGCGGCCTTGGCGAGGGCGCGCGACGCCATCAGGATGATGCGGCCGCCTTCGCCTTCCACAAAGGCGAACTGCTCCTCGTAGGCACGGATGATGTCGTCGATGGTGACGTCCGGCCCCGGCGCCAGATGGTCCGTGCCGGCGCCGAACGCGATCAGCGCGCCCTCGCGCGCCTTCGAGGCGGCGGCGGCGTGGCGGATCAGATCCTGCGCATCCTCCCAGCTGAGGCCCATGCCGCGCTGGGCGGTGTCCATCGCTTCGGCAATGCCGAGGCCGAGGTCCCAGAGGTATTCGCGGAACGCCATGGTGCGTTCCCAGTCGATCGCCGGGGTGAGCCACGGATCGTTGGCCGCATAGGGGTCGGCGACGACGTGCGCCGCGGCGAAGGCAACGCGGTTGAAGTCGTGCTTGCCGTTCACCAGCGCTGCAAAGTCCAGCGGCTCGCCGGTGGTGTAGGGGGCAAGGGTCCGCTCGGGAGTGGGGAGGTCGATGGTCGCCATCAGTCGAAATACTCGTCTTCAGGGTCGAACTGGGGGATTGCGACGATCATCACCTTGAGATCGCCGACGGCGCGGTGCCGGCATTGCGGCGCGATGTAGACGCTGATGCCGGGGCGGAGCGGCACGCGCTCATCGTCCAGCTCCATCGTCCCTTCGCCTTCCAGCACATAATAAAGCTCGGTCATCCGCCGGTGGTAGTGGGTGCGGCTGTCCGCGCTGATGGTGGTCTGGTGCAATGTCGCGACGCCGCCCGGCACATCGCCAAACGCACGGCGCGCGGTGCCGCACGGGCAGGGGACGCCCGGCAGCGCGGGCACATCGGCCACGCGGAAGCGGGTGGCCGATGCTGTGGTCATGCGGAGACGGCCGGAACGTCGAGCCAGCGGCGCTCTTTCCAGCTCTGGAGGCCGAGCTGGGCAAGCTGCACGCCCTTCACGCCCTCCATCAGGTCGAACTTCCACGGCGTATCGGCGACGATGTGGCGGATGAAGTCCTCCCACTGCGCGCGGAAACCGTTGGGGTAGACCTCGTTGTCCGGCACCTTGGCCCAGGTGTCGTAAAAGTCGATGGTCTGCGGCACGTCCGGGTTCCAGACGGGTTTTGGCGTGTTGGCGCGGTGCTGGGTCCAGCACTCGGTCAGCCCCGCGACGGCGGAAGCCTCCGTGCCGTCCACCTGGAAGGTGACGAGATCGTCGCGCCGGGGCCGCACGGCCCAGGAGGAGTTGATGTGGGCGATGGCGCCGCCTTCAAGCTCGAACGTGGCGTAGGCGGCATCGTCGGCGGTGGCGTCGTAGGGCTTGCCGTTCTCGTCCCACCTTGTCGGAATGTGGGTGGCGCCGAGGCAGGAGACGGACTTCACGTCGCCGAACAGGTTGTCGAGCACGTAGCGCCAGTGGCACAGCATATCGAGGATGATGCCGCCGCCATCGGCCGTGCGGTAGTTCCACGACGGGCGCTGTGCGGGCATCCAGTCGCCTTCGAACACCCAGTAGCCGAACTCGCCGCGCACCGAAAGGATCTTGCCGAAATAGCCGGCATCGATCAGCCGCTTCAGCTTGCGAAGGCCGGGCAGGTAAAGCTTGTCCTGCACCACGCCGTTCTTGACGCCCTTTTCGCGGGCAAGGCGGGCGATCTTCAGCGCCTCGTCCATATCGTCGGCGATGGGCTTTTCGCAGTAGACGTGCTTGCCGGCATTGATTGCCTTCTCCAGCAGGGAGAGGCGCATGAGCGTGGTGCCGGCATCGAAGAAGACGGTGTCGTCCGGGTTGGCGAGCGCGCCTTCAAGGTCGGTCGACCAGCGCTCGATGTTGTGTTCGGCGGCAAGGGTCGCGAGCTTTTCGGCATTGCGGCCGACGAGGATGGGGTCGGGCATGACGCGCGATCCGTCCGGCATCACGACGCCGCCATCGGCGCGGATTGCCGCGATGGAGCGGATGAGATGCTGGTTCATGCCCATGCGGCCGGTGATGCCGTGCATCACGATGCCGAGCCGGGTGGGGGTGGGCAGGCCTTTATCGGCTGCCGCGGTGTGCGCGTGCTCTGTCATTCTCGCCTTCCTCGAACCTCCCGAAGCCCGCGCGATCTTGCGTCGCTACGGGAGTAACCATGCGGTTACATTATGGGCGCGATTCGGGGGAGTCAATCAGCGCACGATCCGTTGACGGAAATTTGGGCAAACAAAAACCCCGCCAGGCTTGCGATGGCCTCGGCGGGGTCGCCTCCCGCAAGGGGAGGTCTAAGGCTCGGCGGACTTATGCCCGCGAGCAACACTGTGAATATGGTGCGATGCGGGCGCCCCGTCAACGCACCTCGCCGATTGCGGCGATGATTCCAGCTCTCACAGCGGCGAACTCTTGCGGCGACAACGTCCGGTCAGAATAGCGTCGCTTGCCGGTCTGCGCGTCGGTGCCGACGCGAAACAGGTCAAGTCGCGCGAGAGATACGGCGGCGATCATGTCGCATTTGGCCCACATGGTTGTCGCCCTGAAGCGCTTCGCCAGCGGTTCGTCGAAATTCAATTCAACGACAAACGGCTCCGGGGGGTCTGGTGGCGTCGTCGATAGCGGAACCACGGTCGTGATGAGCGTTCTGCTGCGAAGACGGGGCGATACCACGACCGCAGGGCGCCGCTTGACCATCTCCGGCGGTAGAAATCCGCCTTTATCAAAATCACAGATCAAGAGCTGGCCGAGCTTGGGCGGAAATTTAAGCGGCATCGGACTATGATGCCACAACTGCCACAAGCTGTACTGGGGAAGCCGCTAAGCCGTGGACCACTGAAAGCAGCCAAGTTGAGGACAACAGCAGCACTTTTGGGAAAATGGTGGGCGGTACTGGGATTGAACCAGTGACCCCTTCGATGTCAACGAAGTGCTCTCCCGCTGAGCTAACCGCCCGAAACCGTGCAGGGAGCGGCCCGTATAAAAGGGTTCGCCGCCAACTGCAAGCGCCGTTTCGCATCGATTATGCGTACTCCAGCATCCGGCCCACTTCACGCACCAGTTCGCGCAGGTGGAAGGGCTTGGACAGGATCTTCGAACCGCGCGGCGCAGCGTCGTCGCCGTCCAGCGCCACGGCGGCAAAACCGGTGATGAACATCACCGCAAGGTCGGGGTCGAGCCGGGTGGCGCGGCGGGCAAGCTCCACGCCGTTCATCTCCGGCATCACGATGTCGGTCAGGAGGAGCGAGAACGGTTCTTCGCGCAGTCGCTCGTAGGCCGCCTGGCCGTCGCCGACCGCCACCACGTCGTAGCCCGCCCGTTCCAGCGCCCGCTCCAGGAAGCGACGCATGTCGCCATCGTCTTCAGCCAGTAAAATGCGCACGGCGTTTTCGCGAGATCGGTCCCGCGCCTCCTCAATGTCAGGCGCACATTAATGGGGAGGGGGTATGAAACCGCCGTGTGGAAGGTCGCTAAAGCGTCGCTTACCGGCTTCGATCAAAATCGATGCTGTTCGGTCACGCCTGCCCTACATTAGAGTCACATAACGCGGCAGGCCGCGGCTGGAAGGGAGGCCCATGAGGCTCGTCGACGATTACACGCAGATCCCCCCGTTCGAGATTCTGGAACCGGCGCGCCGGACATCGCCCTTTGTTTTCAATGCGCCGCACTCGGGCAATGCCTATCCGCGCAGCCTCATCCGAAGCTCGCGGCTGGACCGGCACACCATCCGCCGCTCCGAGGATACGTTTGTCGACGGCCTGTTCGCCGGGGTGATCGAGCTGGGCGCGCCGATGCTGAAGGCGAATTTTCCGCGCGTCTACGTGGATCTCAACCGCGCTGCCAACGAACTCGACCCGGAGATGTTCGACGCGCCGCTGGATCTCGCCGTGGCGGTGGACAGTCCGCGCGTGGCCGGCGGGCTCGGCGTGATTGCCCGCATCGTGGGCGAGCGGCAGGAAATTTACGGCGCCAAGCTGCCGGCGTCCGAGGCCAGCGCACGGATCGCGACGCTGTACGACCCATACCACCACGCGCTGGAGCAGCTGATCGAGTCCACCGTGGACGATTTCGGCGCATGCGTGCTGGTCGACTGCCACTCGATGCCATCGGGCGCCGTGCGGGCAATGGGGGAGGGCGCCGGTCCCCGGCCCGACGTGATCCTCGGCGACAGGTTCGGCACCAGCTGCGCGCCGGAGCTGACCGATGCGCTGGCTGCCGCCTTGCGCGAAGTGGGCTTTGTGGTGGGCCGCAACCGGCCCTATGCGGGCGGCTTTATCACCGAGCACTACGGGCGGCCGCCGCTGGTCCACGCGGTGCAACTGGAGATCAACCGCGCCCTTTATATGGACGAGGCGTACTACACCCGCTCCAGATCCTTCGGGCGGATGCAGGACCAGATGACGGCAGTGTGCGAAACGGTGATGGATGTGTTCAGGCGGCGCGGCTCGTCGGATGCCGACTGGCCGCTGGCGGCGGAGTAGGGGCGTCCGCTGCACCTTCTTACCCGGCTTTCTTTTATCGGGCAAAAAAAAGGCCGCTCCGAAGAGCGGCCCGAAGTCTAGGGAGGAAACGCCCAAGGAGGGCAGCGACACAACAACCGTCGTGCCGCGCTGCAACAATTGGCCCCGTGAGCCGCGATCGTCAAGCCGCCGCTTTCGTGAACATTGCGTCTTTCTGCCTGCATGGCAGGCAATCAAGGTCGAAAAGCGGGCGATTTAATTTGCGACCAAAAAAATGAAAGTAAAATCAAGCGCCTGAAATGGCGGGCTATCAACGCGCCGCCTAATATTTCCCATTTGCATCAAACGCATGGCACGTATGCACACTTCAGAAAACGACCTCGAACTTACCCATTTGCTCGCCGATGACGCCGGCCATGTGATCCTGCCCCACTTTCGTGCCCTGCCGGAGGTGGAGAACAAGGACGCGGCGGGCTTCGACCCGGTGACGGTCGCAGACCGGGCCGCGGAAAAGGCCATCCGGTCCAGATTGCAGGCCGAGCGGCCGGACGACGGCATTCTGGGTGAGGAGTTTGCCGGCGTGGACGGCACCAGCGGCCGCACATGGGTGCTCGATCCGATCGACGGCACCCGCGGCTTCATGGCGGGCCTTCCCACATGGGGCGTGCTGATCGCTCTCGGCGCGGGCGGGCGGGTCGACCTTGGCATGATGGCACAACCCTTCGTGGGCGAGCGCTTCTATGCCTCGCGCGACGGCGCGTTCCTGGACGGGGTGCGGGGCACCACTGCGCTCCGGACCCGCCGCTGCGCCAACCTGTCGGAGGCCATTGTCGCCTGCACCAGCCCGAAAAACTTCGACCCGGCCATCGCGCGGCAGATGCAGGCGCTGACCGATACCGTGCGCATGGTCCGCTACGGGACCGATTGTTACGGGTACGCGTTGCTGGCCGCCGGGCTGGTGGACATCGTGATCGACACGGGGCTGAAGCCCTACGACATTGCCCCGTTCGTGCCCATTGTGCGGGAGGCGGGCGGCGCGCTGATCGACCGCCATGGGGCAGACATCGAGCCGACAATCCTGTCTGGCTACAAGGGCGACGGATTTGCCGTGGGCGACCCGTCGCTGGCCGAAGCGCTGGTGGCGGCGCTGGCCTGACCGCAAGGCCCGGCCAGCCGAGGTGCGCTTACTGGAGGGCGGTGAACTCGATCCGCCGGTTGCGCCACTTGTTGCGCTTCGTGTTGTTGGGGAAGGCGGGTCTGGTCTCGCCGTAGCCCACGGTCAGGATCCGCTCCGGTGCAATCCCGCTGTCGGTGAAATAGCGCCGCACGGAGGCGGCCCGGTTTTCCGAAAGCGTCTGGTTCTTGGCGGCGCTGCCGTCTGAATCGGTGTGGCCGGCCACTTCCAGATTCATGCCCGGACAGCGCTCCACAATGGCGACGATGCTGTCCAGGAACGGGCGGCTCTTGGCCTGAAGACGGGCACTGCCGACGGCAAAGTAGATGTCGTTGGCCTCGCTCATCACCTCGAAGCGGCCGATGCAGGCCTCTGGCGAGAAATTCCCTTCGGCTTCCAGCGCAAGGGAGGCCGGCTGTGCCGCGGGCGACGCTGCGGCGGCCACAGGGGTGACTACCGCGCCGGACGGCTGGCCGCGCGTTGCCGCCGCAACCTGGGGCTCTTCCTGCGCAGGTCCGCTGCGGCGGAAGATGAAGTCGAAGCTCACGCTGGCCGACGGGATGATCTCGACGCTGGCCGCCTCCTCCAGCTTGGTGACGCCGAGGTCCATCCCGAAGTCCGATGTGGCGATCGAGATGGGCGCATGGGAGGCGACGGAGACCATGTCGTCGGACAGAAGGGTCACCGCAATTTCCGTCTGAAGCTCTTTCTGGAGGCCGTGAAGATCGAGCGTGTAGTCCACTTCGATCACCTTGCGGCGCACCTGCGGCAGATCGTCCAGCATTGCGGGGTCGATCTCCACCGTCACCCTGGCTTCGGGAAACTGGTAGGTCTCGAACAGGAGGAACCGCATGCGCACGTTGCGCAGGTCCACCTTGGTGTCCACCGAATCCAGAAAGACGGTGACCGTGGCCGTGCCGCTCTCGTCGATAGCGCCCTGAAGGGTGGCAAACGAGCTGGTCTCCACCTTCGTCTCGTTCTTGACCGACTGGAAGCGCAGCCCGGAGCTGGCGGCATCCAGCGTCCACCCGCCTTCGAACGGCGTTGCCGCTGATGCGGGTGCCGCAAACGCCAGCGCAGCCGCAACAACTCCGGCAAAAATACGATGTGACATCAATTTCCTCCTATAAATAACGAGCGCGTCACAGATGGGTGGACCCCCAGCCGTGTTTTCATTCTGCGGTGGAATATGAAGGCCCTGTCGCTTACCTGCGAGGCTTGAAGTTTCGAACATCGGCCACGTGGTGACAAGCGTCACGCATTGCTGTTTTTGATGTGTCCAACTGGATCGGGTAAGATGAAAGCTGTCCATAAAGTAGACGCCATGATCCAAAATTCAGTTTTTGCAGGCATTGTCTGCTCGATCGCGTTGTTAATGTGCGGCCAGCCGAGCGCGGTTGCCGCGGAACCACCGGTGCGCATTGCGCTGGTGGTCGGCAACTCGGCCTATGCAGCCGGCCCTGTGCCGGAGCTTGAAAATCCGGCGCGCGATGCGTCGCTGGTGGCCGAACGCCTGCGCGCGTCAGGCTTTGACGTGACGCTGGTGCAGGATGCGCAGCTGGTGCGGTTCAAGTGGGCCGTGGCTGAATTCGGCCGGGCACTGCGCCGTGCGGGGCCGGATGCGACGGGGCTGTTCTACTATGCCGGCCACGCCGTCCAGTCGTTCGGCGCCAACTACCTCCTGCCGGTCGAGACCGATATTGCCGACGCGGCCGACCTCGACCTTGTGGCGGTGGAGGCCAATTCCATCCTGAGGCAGATGAGTTCGGCGCGAAACCGCACCAACATCTTCATTCTCGACGCGTGCCGCAACAACCCGTTTTCCGCCATTCCGGCGTTCGACGACAACGGCCTTGCCGAAATGCGGGCGCCCACCGGCTCGTTTCTCGCCTTTGCGACGGCACCGGGCGCGGTCGCGTTCGACGGTGCGGGCGACAACAGCCCGTTCACCGCGGCGCTGGCCGAAGAAATGATCGAGCCCGGCGCACCCATCGAGGAGGTGTTCCGCAACGTGCGCATCAAGGTGATCGAGACGACAGGCGGCCGGCAGACCCCGTGGGATACGTCCTCGCTCACCCGCGAGTTCACCTTTGTGGAGGAAGCACCGGTGGACCCCGCCGCGCTGGCGGAGGAGCGGTTCTGGGCCAGTGTCTCGGCCCAGCGCGACCTTGCGCAGATCGACCTGTTTCTGAGCGCATATCCCAGCGGACGGTTTGCCGATGCGGCACGGTTGCTGCGGGCCGAGCTCGCACCGCCCGAGGTCGCCGCGCTGGCACCCGATGCAGAGCGTGCTTTGAACGTGACCCCCGCGCCGCCCGCGGCCGCCCCGGTCATCCCCAGCGAACCGGAAGAGACCCTTCTGGCAAGAGCACAAGAAAGCGGTCTGCGCGCTGACTACGAGGCCTACCTTGCCGCCTATCCGGCTGGCGTGTTTGCCAGCCTGGCGCGCGCCGAAATTGCGGCACTGGCGGACGCTGCGCCGGCGCCGCCCCCGGCCGCCGATGCGCCGGGCATCGAATTTTCCGCACTGCCGCCGCCGGACGTTGCAGAAACCACTGACACCAGCGGCGAAATCACCTTCGACAGCCCGCTTGCCGCAGCCCTTCCGGAAATTGGCGGCAAGTCACTCGAAACGCTGATCGAGGGCCATCCGGTCTATCCCCCGATCGAGGGTTTGCCGGAGAGTTTCTGGGCAACGCGCACCTGTTCGGGGTGCCACCAGTGGGAGCGGGCCAACCTTTGCGACCAGGGCAAGAGCTATCTGACGCCGGAACGCGCCGCGATGCTGAAGAAACAGCACCCCTATGGCGGCGAGTTCAAACAGGCGATCCGAACCTGGGCCGAGCAGGGCTGCCCCTGACGGGCGACGCCCCGTGTGCGGCGTGAACCGCTAAGCAGACCGCCGCCCGGCCCGAAGAACCTCAGTGCGCTTCGGCCCAGCTCTTGCCGGCTCTCGCATCCACCTCCAGCGGCACGGCAAGCTGAACCGCGGGCGCTGCGGCACCGACCATCACGCTGCGGATGATGTCGATGGCCTTGTCCGTTTCGCTTTCCGGGGCCTCGAACAGAAGTTCGTCGTGGACCTGCAGCAGCATTCTTGTCGACAGGCCCGCCTCGGCCAGCGCAGGCTCGATCCGCACCATGGCCCGGCGGATGATGTCCGCCGCCGACCCCTGGATCGGCGCATTGATTGCCGCGCGCTCGTAAAATGCGCGCAGCGAGGGGTTGCTCGTGCCGATCTCGGGATAATGGGCGCGGCGGCCGAACAGCGTCGTCACGTAGCCATGCTCGCGCACGAAATTTTTCATGGCGTCCATATAGTCGCGGATGCCGGGGAAGCGCTCGAAGTAGCGCTTGATGTAGGCGCTCGCCTCCTCGCGCGGGATGGCCAGCTGGTTGGCAAGACCGAACGCCGAAATGCCGTAGATGATGCCGAAATTGATGGCCTTCGCCCGGCGGCGCACCGAGGGGTCCATCCCCTTCACCGGCACGCCGAACATCTCGGACGCCGTCATTGCATGAATGTCGAGCCCGTCGGCAAAGGCCTGCCGCAACTGCGGAATGTCGGCCATGTGGGCCAGCACCCGCAGCTCGATCTGCCCGTAGTCCGCCGCAATCAGCTTGGTGCCCGGCGCGGCGACGAAGGCGGTGCGGATCTTGCGGCCTTCCTCGGTGCGGATGGGGATGTTCTGGAGGTTCGGGTCGGTGGAGGACAGGCGGCCCGTGGTGGTCGCCGCCATGGAAAACGTGGTGTGGACCCGCCCGGTTTCGGCGTTGATGTCTTCCTGCAACGCGTCGGTGTAGGTGTTCATCAACTTGGTAAGCTGGCGCCATTCGAGGAGTTTGACGGGCAGCGGGAAGCCTTCGGCAGCCAGTTCGTCCAGCACCTGCGCGCCGGTGGACCATGCGCCCTTCTTGGTCTTCTTGCCGCCGGGGTAGCCGAGCTTGTCGAACAGGATTTCCGACAGCTGCTTGGTGGAGCCGATGTTGAAGCGCTCCCCCGCCAGCTCGTAGATCTCCACCTCGATGCGGGCGAGCGTCTGCGCAAAGTCGCTCGACATGCGTGACAGGACGTTGCGGTCGACCAGAATGCCGGCTGCCTCCATCCGCGCCAGAACGGGCAGCAGCGGCCGCTCCAGCGTCTGGTAGACCGTGGTGACGTTGCTTGCGACGAGGCGCTGGCGCAGGAGCGGCGCCAGGCGCAGGGCAATGTCGGCCTCCTCGGCGGCGTGCCGGGTGGCGGCATCCAGCGAAACATCGCCAAACGGCACGCGGGACTTGCCGGTGCCCATGACATCGCGGTCTTCAATCGGGGTGTGGCCGAGGTAGCGCTTGGACAGGGTGGCAAGGTCGTGGGGGCCGGCGCCGGCTTCGGCCGCGTAGGAGAGGAGACCCGTGTCGTCCAGCGGCGTCACTTCGATGCCTGCCTGCTGGAGCGCCAGAAAGTCACGCTTCATGCCGCCGGAAATCTTGGCGATTCCGGGGGCCTTCAGCGCGGCGGTGAGGAGGGGGAGCGCCTCCTCGGGCGGCATGCCGTTGCTTTCGGCCATCAGGTCGCGCATCGCGTGCTTCAGCGGCACGTAGGCGGCCTTGTTGGGGCCGATGGCAATGGCAATGCCCGCAATTTCGGAAACCATCGGCGCCCCGTCCACCATCCGCACCGCAATGCCGAGCTGGCCCGTTTCTGCTGCCACCGCCAGCCACTCTGCCAGCGTTTCGGGGTCGGTGATGGTCTCGTAGGCGTCAAGGTCGAAGCTGGCGTCGCGCAGCGCCGCTTCCATGCGGGCGGCAAGCGTTTCAGGCGTCTTCGGGCTGTCGTCGGCAATCTCCGCGGGGGCGTCTTCTTCGGCGGGGCCGGCCAGATAGCGCGCATCAGGCGCCACCTTGGCGTGGTCGATCTCATAGTCTTCGGCAATGCGGCGGGTGAGGGTGGAAAAATCCATCGCCTTGAAGAACGCCACCAGCGGCGTGGCATCCATCGCCTTCATGGTGAGGGAGGACAGCGGGTGCTCGACGTCCACCTTGTCGTCGAGGGTCACGAGCTTGCGCGACAGGCGCGCCTGATCGGCAAACTCGATCAGATTCTCGCGCCGCTTGTTCTGCTTGATGGTGCTGGCTTCGGCGAGCAGCGTGTCGAGGTCGCCGAACTCGTCGATCAGCTGCGCCGCGGTCTTCTTGCCGATGCCGGGGACGCCGGGCACGTTGTCGGTCGCGTCGCCGATCAGCGACTGGACGTCCACCACCTTGTCCGGCGCCACGCCGAAATACTCCACCACCTCGTCGACGCCGATGCGCCGCTCGGCCCGCACGCCCATTTTGCTGGCGCCCGCCTTGCGGCCCTCGCCGGAGGCAGGGTCGAACATGGAGATGCGCTCGTCCACCAGCTGCATCAGATCCTTGTCGGCGGACACGATCACCACGTCGGCGCCCTTGGCGGCGGCCTGGCGGGCGTAGGTGGCGATGATGTCGTCCGCCTCGAAACCCGCTTTCTCGATGGGGATGAGGCCGAACGCTTCCACCGCCGCGCGCATCAGCGGGAACTGGGGGATGAGGTCGTCCGGCGGCGCGGAGCGGTTGGCCTTGTATTCGGGATACAGCTCGTTGCGAAACGTGTTCTCGGACTTGTCGAAGATGATGGCGATGTGGGTGGGCTTGAGGTCCGCCGCACCGTCCCGAATGAACTGGTACATCTTGTTGCAGAACAGCCGCACCGCCCCGGTGGGAAGCCCGTCCGCACGATAATTGTATTTCCGGTCTTGGTTCATCGACTGGAAATAGGCGCGGAATACAAAGGATGAGCCGTCGACCAGGAAGACGGTGTCGCCCTTGCCGGGCATTCCAGGTGCTTTCTTTGCGGCGGCCATCGGGGTTCTCCTTCGCGGAGCGCGACATTGGCGGGCGCGCGCAATGCGATCAACCTCCCCGGCGCGCCGCTCCCGTGTTAACAGGGCGGCCGGCGGAGTTCAGCGCCGCATCGCACCGCGCACTCACCGGATGTTAATGAGGGATGTGCCGCAATGATGCCGGCGATCCCCGTAGTGTTGCGTAACGATGGAGACGTTTCTTGCCGGCAGATGACAAAGGCCGCCTTGGCATCAGGCCTGGCGACCGCGCGAAGGATGCGCGGCGCGACAGGACACCGCCCGCCGAAACGCCGCAGAATGCAGGCCGGACGCAGCCGCCGCGGCAGGCCGCGGACGCGCCCCGCGCCAAAAAGCCCGCAGGACGGGCCGCCGATGATGGCGCGCGCACCCTGCGCGAACCGGCAGCGAACGAAGGGACGCGCAAACCTGCCGCTGCCACGGGCGAAAAGGCGTCCCGCAAGGCAGCGCCCCGCCGCGCCGGGGCAGCAGGCGCCAAGACCGTTCCGCTGCGCCCGGCGGCCAATGCACCAGCGCGGCCGCAAGCTGGCAGCGCGCAGGATGCAGCGTCCGGCGAGCGCCCGCGCAAGGCAGCCGGCGGTCAGCCAAGAGCCGCCACCGGAGCGCCGAAAAAGGCAGCGTCGTCGCGCGCGACCAACCCGCGCCGCAGCAGTGCCGACGGAGCGCCCGTCCGCGCCGCCCCGGCGCGCCCCGCAGCCCCGGCCCCGCGCCGGAAGCCGCGCCGGAAATTCAGCTTCGTGCGCTTTGTGTTCCGCATGGGTGTCACGCTCACCCTTCTCGGGATCGTCGCGGTGGGGGGCATCATCGCCTACTACGCCGCCACCATGCCGCCCATTGCCGAATGGGCCGTGCCGGAGCGGCCGCCCAACGTCGCCATTCTGGCCGACGATGGCGCCTTGATCGCCAACCGCGGCGACACCGGCGGCCGTGCCGTCACGCTGGAGAGCCTCCCGGCCCATGTGCCGCAGGCGGTGATTGCCATCGAGGACCGCCGCTTTTACGCGCACCCTGGCGTGGACCCCATCGGCCTTGCCCGCGCCATGGCGACCAACCTTTCGTCCGGCCAGTTGCGCCAGGGCGGCTCGACTCTCTCCCAGCAGCTGGCGAAGAATTTGTTCCTCAGCCCGTCCCGCACCATCGAGCGGAAGATCCAGGAGATGATCCTCGCCGTCTGGCTGGAGATCCAGTACTCGAAGGACGAAATCCTCTCGATGTATCTCAACCGCGTCTATCTGGGCGCAGGCGCTTACGGCGTGGATGGCGCAGCGCGGCAATATTTCGACAAGCCGGCCGAGGATCTGACGATTGCCGAGGCCGCCATGGTGGCCGGCCTCCTGAAGGCCCCGTCCTACTACGCGCCCACCAACAACATCGGTCGGGCGCAGGCCCGCGCGGCCATCGTGGTCGAGGCAATGCGCGAGCAGGGCTACATCACGGACATGGACGCGCTGGTGGCGCGGGAAAACCCGGCAACGGTCCGCGCGCCAAAGGTGGCCACGTCCGGCGGCTATGTGGCGGACTGGGTGGCGGATGTGCTTCCCGGCTTCGTCGGCTCCATCACCGAGGACGTGATTGTCGAGACATCGGTGGACCTGGAGCTTCAGGATCTGGCGCAGGCTGCGCTGCAGGACACGCTCGACACCGAAGGTGCGGCAAAGGGTGTCAGCCAGGGCGCCGTCGTGGTGCTGGATTCCGGCGGCGCGGTGAAGGCGCTGGTTGGCGGGCGAAAATATGGTGACAGCCAGTACAACCGCGCTGTGGACGCGGCCCGCCAGCCGGGCTCCGCGTTCAAGCCGTTCGTCTATCTGGCGGCGCTGGAGGACGGGCTGAGCCCGCAGACCATGCGCATCGACCAGCCCCTCCAGATCGGCAACTGGAAGCCGCAGAACTACAACAAGAAGTATCGCGGCCCGGTTTCGCTGCAGACGGGGCTGTCGCTGTCGCTCAACACCATTGCGGTGCAGCTGGCGATGGAGGTCGGCCCGCAGGCGGTGGTGGACACGGCGCACAGGCTGGGTGTCCGCTCGAACCTTCAGCCCAATGCGTCCATCGCGCTCGGCACCAGCGAAGTGACGCTGCTGGAGCTGACCACCGCATACGTTCCGTTTTCCAACGGCGGGGTCGGCGTCGTCCCCTATGTGATCCGCCGGATCAAGACGGCGGAAGGAAACCTCCTTTACGAGCGGAGCAATGGCGGTTCGCGCGAGGTGCTCACGCTGGAGCACGCCGGCCAGATGAACCAGATGATGGCAGCGACCGTCACATCCGGTACGGCGCGGCGCGCGGAGCTGCCGGGGTGGCAGGCGGCGGGCAAGACCGGCACCAGCCAGGATTGGCGTGACGCGTGGTTCGTCGGCTACACGGCGTTCTTTACGGCGGGGGTGTGGCTCGGCAACGACGACAATTCGCCCACCAAGCGCGCCACCGGCGGCACGCTTCCGGCGGTGTTGTGGAAGCAGCTGATGGAAAATGTGCACGAGGGCATGCGCCCCGCCGAGCTGCCCGGCGCACCGGAAGCTGCAGCCGCCACGCTGGCGATGGACGTGATCCCGGCCGATGATCCGTGGAACGCACCGGCCGTCAGCACCGCGCCGCCGGGGGCCGATGCCGGCGTGGCGCGGGGCGCGCGCGGCTGGGCGGGCGAGCCGGAAAATGCGGGCGGCAGCTTCCTGCGCCGCCTGTTTGGCGGCTGACCGGCCAGACGGAGGGGCAAGGGCCGAACAAGGCCCGTGCAGGATAGGCAGGGTAGTGAATGGTGGCGTAAAACCCGGAGTACCGCCATGTTGCCTGAGCACCCGTCTTCCTCGCTGGTCCATGTGTTGTCCGAGCTTGCGGTGGCGGCCGACGCCGCCGGCCACATGGACGTTGTGGACTGGGCGCGTTCCGAACTCGGCGGCTACCGGAGCGACGTGCCGGCCTACCGCCACGTCCACGGCGTGCCCATGGGCTTCAACCCCATGCGCGGCTGGATCCCGGTCTATCTGGAAGACCGCAACCTCCTGAAGCGAATTGGCGGGCACACCCTGCGCCAGAGCATCGGCAACATCGAGCAGGCGGTTGCCAACTCGCGCAACGGCAAGGCCTACGTCCACTACACCGCCGAGCAGATCGCATTCATCAACGCGGCCGGCACCATCCGCTATGCCCAGATGGCCAGCAACATCGACGTTGCGTCCCTCGCGTCCGTGGTGGACAGCGTGCGCTCTCTGGCTGCGTCCTGGCAGAAAAAGCTGGGCACGCTGCAGGTTCCCGTCGCACCGGAGCACCAGTCCGCCGCGCACTGACAGCCTCTGCCGCCTCAACGCGGGGGCGTTGCAGGGGGGGAGACGGTCGCATAACCTCGTGGCAAATATGCTTGACCGGGGTTCCGCCATCACCAATCGCTTCAGTCTTGCCGGCCGCGTTGCCCTTGTCACCGGAGCCAGCCGCGGGATCGGGCAGGCACTCGCTGTGGGCCTTGCCGAGGCGGGCGCAGACATCGTGGCCGTCGCCCGCTCTCAAGATGGCCTTGAACGGACGGCCGAAGCGGTCACTGCGGCAGGGCGCACCTGCGTGTCCAAGGCCGCCGATCTTGCCGCGCCGGGCGGGATCGACCGCCTGTTCGCCGACCTTGCGGCTGACGGCCTGACGCCCACCATCCTCGTCAACAATGCCGGCACCGAGGACGTCGCCCCCTCGCGCGACGTGACGGAAGCGCAGTGGGACACCATCGTCGGCACCAACCTCAAGGCGGCATTCTTCGTGGCGCAGGCGTTCGCCCGGCAGACCGAGGCCGGCGCCATCCTCAACCTCGGCTCGCTGAGTTCGGCCGTCGGCATTCCCACCGCAACGCCGTACACCGCCTCAAAATCCGGCATTCTGGGGATGACGCGCGCACTAGCGGCCGAATGGGCGCCCGCAATCCGCGTCAATGCGCTCGGCCCGGGCTATTTCCGCACCGCAATGACGGAGGGGTTTTACGCCGATCCCGCCTGGCAGGACGCGATGCGGGCGAAAATCCCCATGCGGCGTTTTGGCCAGATGGACGACCTCAGCGGCGCTGCAGTCTTCCTTGTGAGCGACGCTTCGGCGTATGTGACGGGGCAGATCATTTATGTCGATGGCGGGACTCTTGCTTCGCTCTGAACCCATGTGTCCGACCCCGAAGAAACCACCCGTCGCCACCAGCGCCCAGCGTGTGCAATGACCGCCAGCGGTTGGTCATCGTCCGCCGCGGGATGGATCGCAGCGCAGCAGGGCGGCGGCGATTTTGCGCGCAAACACGTGCTCGACGGCCCGATGATGGCGCACGCCACGGCAAAGCCGCCCCGGCGTGCGCTGGATGTGGGCTGCGGTGAGGGCCGCTTCTGCCGGATGCTCGCCAATGCCGGCATTGCGGCAACCGGGCTCGACCCCACGCCCGCGCTGATTGACGAGGCCCGCACCCGCGACACGCTCGGCCAGTACGTGATCGGCACTGCGGAAGCCCTGCCCTTCGAGATCGGGCGGTTCGACCTTGTGGTGAGCTACCTCACCCTGATCGACATTGACGACATCGACCGCGCCATTGCCGAGATGATCCGTGTTCTTGCGCCCGGCGGCACGTTGCTGGTGGCAAACCTCGCGCCGATGGTCACTGCCAACCCGCACCACGGCTTTGTGGAGGCGGACGGCAACAGCATCTGGCCGGTGGACGACTACCTGGCCCCGCGCGCCGAATGGGTGGCGTGGGACGATATCCGCGTGCGCAACTGGCACCGGCCGCTCGGCCAGTACATGCACGCCTTTCTGGCCGGAGGGCTGATACTGCGCGCATTTGAAGAACCGGTGCCCACAGGCGGTGACCCGGCGCGCGTGGCGCGCTATTGCCGGGTGCCGTGGTTCCAGATCATGGCGTGGACCAAGCCGGAAGGGCAGATCGCATGAGTTCTGAAATGGTTGCGATCGACGGAGTGACCAAGCGCTTCGGCACGTTCGAAGCGGTGGCGGACGCCGCATTCACGCTGGATCGCGGCAAGTTCCTCACGATTGTCGGCCCGTCCGGCTGCGGCAAGACCACGCTGCTCCGCATGCTCGCCGGGTTCGAACGGCCGAGTGCCGGCAGCATTCGCATCAACGGGGACGACGTTTCGGCGGTGCCGGCGCACAAACGTGCCATCGGCATGGTGTTCCAGCGCCTTGCCCTGTTTCCGCACATGACGGCCGCGGAAAACATCGCCTACCCCATGCGCCGGCGCGGCCACCCCAAGGCCGAAATCGGCCCCCGTGTTGCCGAAATGCTGGACCTTGTGCGGCTCCCCGGCCTTGGCGACAGGCGCCCGCACGAGCTGTCCGGCGGCCAGCAGCAGCGCATTGCCATTGCCCGTGCGCTTTCCTTCCGGCCCGATCTTCTCCTTCTGGACGAGCCGCTGTCGGCGCTCGACAAGAAGCTGCGCGAAGACATGCAGCTGGAATTTCGCCGCATCCAGCAGGACCTCGGCGTCACCACCATCAACGTGACCCACGACCAGCGGGAAGCGCTGGTGATGTCCGACAAGATTGTGGTGATGAATGAGGGCCGCATCCAGCAGACCGACACCCCGCACACGCTCTACCACGCCCCCAAAACCCGCTTTGTCGCGACGTTCCTCGGCGTTACCTCGATGCTTCCGGGCAAGGTCGAAAAGGCCGACGGCGAAAGCCTCTGCGTGCGCATCGGCGAGACGACGCTGCTGGCGCGGGGCGCCGCCGATGCAGGCGCAGAGGTCGACTGCGCGGTCCGTGCCGAGCACGTCACCATTGTGGCAGGAGACGGCCCGCTGGGGCTGGACAACGAATTGCACGGCCGCGTGGCGCAGGTGGTGTTCGAGGGCGAGCGCACCGCGCTGATTGTGGACGTCTCGGCGCTCGGCGGCCCATCGGTGCAGGCGTTCGACCTCGACCCCGCCAGCCATGCCCCCTTTAGCGTCGGAGACCCGGTCACCGTGGGCTTCGACAAGGCGCATCTGTTCGCGTTCCCAAAATGAAAACACCAAGGAGCATCACATGACCAAATTGACCCGTCGTACCGTGCTTGCGGGGACCGCCGCTGGCGCGTCCGTGCTGGCCATGCCGTCCATCCTGCGGGCGCAGGACAAGCCCTCCGAGCTGATCGTCCGCGCCTGGGGCGGTGCCTGGGGCGATGCGCTGAAGTCCGGCGTGACCGATCCCTTCACCGCAAAGACCGGCGTTCCCGTCCGCCTCGACTTTACCGAGGACAACGAAATCAAGCCGAAGATCTGGGCCGCCGTCGACCAGGGCCGGATCCCGCCGATCCACGTCAACTGGGACACCTCCACCAACGCCACCATCTCGGCGCTGCGCGGCGTCACGGTGGACCTGTCGGACCTCTCCAACCTCAAGGGTCTGCTGCCGCTTGCCAAGCCGGTGGGCCTCGAAGGCTACCCGCTCGTCAACACCTACGCCTATGTCTATGTCTGCGCGTACCGGCCGGAAGCCTTCCCCGATGGCCCGCCCGACAGCTGGACGGTGATGCTGGACCCCAAGTTCAAGGGCCGGGTCGCGCTGTATGACGACGGGATCGGCTTCAACCCCATTGCTGTCCTTGCCGGTGGCGGCACGTTCGACGACATTCCGGGCAACATGGAGCCCGCATGGGAATTCTACCGCAAGCTGAAGGCCAACGCGCCGCTTCTGGGTGAAGATCCGGACTTCACGTCCTGGTTCCAGAATGGCGAGATCGACCTTGCGTGCACTATCTCGGTGAATGCGCGGGCGGCCAAGCAGAGCGGCATCAACGTGGAGTGGACCGTCCCCAAGGAAGGCTGCAAGGTCGACACCGACGGGCTGTGGATCCCCAAGGGCCTGCCCGCCAACGAGGAGCACTGGGCCAAGGAACTGGTCAACTACGCCCTCACCGAAGAAGCGCAGAAGGCCTGGTGCGGCGCCCTTGGCCTGCCGCCGGTCTACCCCGGCATCGCGCCCCCGGCGGACCTTGTGGGCGACCCGTCCTATCCCACAAAGCCTGAGGATTTTGCCGATCTGGTGTCGGTGCCGACGCCGATCCTGGTGGAAAACCAGCCGATCTGGTTCTCCAAATTCTCCGAAATCTTCCAGGGCTGATCCGGGCGGGCCGCCACCCCGGCGGCCCCTCCATTTGCACATGAACACAGATACGCCCACCAAACGCCGCTTCGCCGGCTGGCTCCTTCTGGCGCCGGCCCTCCTTCTGGTGGGCGTGCTTCTGATCGGCCTTGGCTGGATGCTGGAGCTGTCGCTCCACGAGCTCGACATTTCCACCTACCGCCTGAAGCCCGAATACACCTTCGCCAACTACGAGACGGCGCTTGGCCGCGGCGTCACGTGGCGCATTCTGGCGCGCACGCTGGCGGGTGCTGCCATCGTCACCGCGGTCACGCTGCTGCTTGCCTTCCCATACGCCTATCTTCTTGTGCGCACCGCCTCGGCTGGGGTGCGCAAGGCACTGCTGGTGGCGCTGTTCCTGCCCTTCTTCATCGGACAGGTGGTCCGCGCCTATGGCTGGCTCATCATTCTGGGCCGGGAGGGGCTGGTAAATTCGGCGCTCACCGGGCTCGGGCTGCCGCCGCAGGAAATGCTGTTCACCTACGGCACGGTCCTGTTCGGCCTCATCCAGTACATGCTGCCCTTTGCGGTGCTTCTCATCATCCCCGCGCTGTCGGCCATCCCGGAAGATATCGAGCGCGCGTCCGAAGGGCTCGGCGCAAGCTGGGTTGCCACATTCGCGCACGTTGTCCTGCCAATGGCGCGGCCCGGCCTCATCGGCGCATCCGTGGTGGTGTTCACGCTGACGCTGACCGACTTCGCGATGCCGGAGATTCTGGGTGGCGGCACGCAGGATTTCTTCGCCAGCGCCATCTACGACGCGTTCTTCCAGATTTCCAATTCCGGCCTCGGCGCTGCCCTAGCCATTGTCCTCACGCTGATCGGCAGCCTCATCGTGGCGCTGGTTTTTGCGCTGGCGGGGACGGGTACGCTGGGCTTCAGGCAAAGCGATTGAGCGGGCCGGCACGGGGAAGGGCGGCGATCCGCGCCCTCAACATTCCGGCAAAAAACCTGCATAGTTCCGGCACGTCACCTTAAAGCTGTCCATGAACCTTTCCAAAGCCATCGTCCTGTGGACGCTCACCGCCTTCTCGCTGATCACGCTCAGCCTGCCGACGCTCATCGTCATCGGCGCGTCGTTCACGGCGGGCGATATCATCGCGTTTCCGCCGGACGGGCTGTCACTGCGCTGGTACGGCGAGATGTGGGCGCTGGACAGCTTCAAGCAGGCTCTGGGGCGCACCTTTTACGTGTCGATCATCTGCACGCTGGTGGCGATCCCAGCTGGCACGCTGGCCGCAATCGCGTTGGCGCGCTACCGCTTCCGGGCGCGAACCGCCATTCAGGTCTACCTGCTCCTGCCATTCACCATTCCGTTGGTGGTCTCTGGCATTGCGATGATGCTGCTGTTCGGCGAGATCCGCATTCTGGGCCAGCTCTGGCCGGTGGGGGTGGGGCTTTGCATCATCAACCTGCCCTTCATGATCTGGGCGGTGGCCGCATCGGTGAACGCGCTCGACCCCGAGATCGAGAACGCCGCGGCCAATTGCGGCGCGGGGCCGCTGGCGGCCTTCCTCACGGTCACGCTGCCCGCGGTGGCGCCCGGCGTCATCACCGGCGCGCTCCTCATGTTCATTCTGGCGTTCAACGAGTTTCTGGTGAGCCTGTTTCTGACCGACAGCCGCACAGTCACGCTCCCAGTGCAGATCTACAATTCCATCCGCAGCGTCATCACGCCCGACCTTGCGGCCGTCTCGGTGCTATACATTCTCATCGCACTCGTGGCCGTGTGGCTCCTCGACCGTCTCGTCGGCCTCGACATCTTTCTGAAATCGAAGTGAAACCGCCAATGCCTGAAGTCAGCGTCCACGTCCTCAAATCCCTGTCGGCGGAGGCCCGCGCAAAACTTCTCACCCGCGTGGAGGGCGACCTCGGTCCGTTCATGGAAAAGGCCGCTCCCATCATCGAGGCGGTGCGCACCGAAGGCGACGCCGCGCTCGCCCGCTTTGCGCAGCAATTCGACAAGTCACCCGTCACCGAAGACGCGATCGCCGCAACACCGGCCGATTTCGATGCCGCGTTCGACAGTGTCGAGCGCGAGATGATCGACGTTCTGGAGATGGCCGTCGACAATGTGCGCCGTTTCCACGAAGCGCAGATGCCGACGGAAATGTGGATGAAGGAGATGGCGCCCGGCATCCATTGCGGCGAGCGGTCGAGCCCCATCCCGTCCGTCGCCTGCTACGTGCCCCGCGGCAAGGGCTCGTTCCCGTCGGTCGTCAACATGACGGCGGTGCCGGCGGTGGTGGCCGGTGTGCCGCTGCCGATCATCGTGACGCCGCCAGGGCCGGACGGGAAGGTGGACGCTGCAACGCTGGTCGCCGCGCGTCTTGCGGGCGTGGAGCGCGTGTTCAAGTGCGGCGGGGCGCAGGCCGTCGCCGCCGTTGCGTACGGCACGCAGACCGTGCCCAAGTGCGTAAAATTCGTCGGCCCCGGCAGCCCGTGGGTGATTGCCGCCAAGCGGCTCCTGTCGGGCATGATCGACCCCGGCCCCCCCGCCGGCCCGTCAGAGTCGATCGTTCTGGCCGATGAGACCGCCAACGGCCGCGTCGCCGCGCTGGATCTTCTCAACGAGAGCGAGCACGGCCCGGACTCGTCGGCCTATCTGGTGACCAATTCGCAGCGGGTGGCCGACGAGGTTCTGGCCGCCATTCCGGGCTACTGGGCGCACATGGGCGACGAGCGCACCGGCTACAGCCAGGCTGTGCTGTGCGGCGCGCGGGGCGGCATCGTCGTGTGCGAGACGATGGAGGACGCCATCGCCTTCACCAACGATTATGCGCCCGAGCACCTGCAGGTGCACTCCAAGAGCCCCTACGACTATCTCGGCGCGTTGAAGAATGCCGGCGAGATCCTGCTGGGCGAGCACAGCGCCATCTGCCTTGGCAACTACGCGCTGGGCCCCAACGCTGTGCTGCCCACAAACGCCACCGCCATGACCCGTTCGCCGCTGGGTGTGCACGATTATCTGAAGCTGACATCCATCGCCCACGTGACGAAGAAGGGCTACGACAGCCTCGCCCCGCAGGTGCGCCGCTTTGCCGAGTATGAAGGCTTCGAGGCCCACGCCAACGCGGTGTCGCCGCTGCGCGAAAAGGCGTTCAACGGAGAGTAGGCGTGGAGATCGCGCCGCTTTCCACGCCGGATGAGGCGCAGATCGGCGCGATCGTCACCCTGTGGGAGGCGTGCGGTCTGACACGCGCCTGGAATGATCCGCGCGCGGATATTGTCCGTGCGGTCAATGGGCCGGCCTCGGCCTTGCTGGTGGGGCGGATTGGCGCGGACACTGTGGCCACCGCCATGGTCGGCCACGATGGGCATCGCGGCGCGGTCTACTACATGGCGGTTGCTCCCGGGCACCAGCGAGCGGGGCACGGCGCGGCGATGATGGCAGCCGTGGAAGCGTGGCTGCGCCTGCACGGCGCGCCAAAGCTCAACCTGATGGTTCGGCCGGAAAACCGTGCCGTGGCGGCTTTCTACCGCGCTCTCGGCTATGGCGAGGAAGAGCGGCTCGTCCTCGCCAAAAGGCTTTAGGCGGGCTGGCGTTTTTGCGGACCGCCGGGTTTGTCAGCCGGTGCGGGCGAGGAGCCGGGGCGGCTGGAAGCGGGCCTCCGCCATCCGGTCCGCCACGGCTGAAGTGGGCTCGCTCCGGCGGCTGGCTTCCGCGAAGATGGCCTCCAGACGGTCGCCGATCCCGTCGATCCGTGAGCGGACGGCCGCATCGTCCCAGCCAAAATAGTCCGCACACATCTTGATGACGCCGCCGGCATTCAGCACGTAGTCCGGCGCGTAGAGGATGCCGCGGGCGCGCAGGAACTCACCGTCTTCAGGTGTCGCGAGCTGGTTGTTGGCAGCGCCCGCCACGGCGGCGACCTTCAGCTGCGCAATTGTCTGCCGGTTCAGGACGCTGCCCAGTGCGTTGGGGGAGAAAATGTCTGCCTCCACGGCAGCAATGTCGCGCACGTCCACCACAGTGGCACCAAGCTCGGCCACGGCGCGGCGCACTGCGGTGCGGTCGATGTCCGCCACGGTGAGCCGTGCCCCGGCAGCGCGCAGCCGCGCGGCCAGACCGAAGCCCACATTGCCGAGGCCCTGGATGGTGACGTGAAGGTTGCAGAGGTCCCGCCCGATGGCGCGCGCGGTGGCCGCAACGCCAGCAAACACCCCGTCCGCCGTTGCGGGGGAGGGGTCGCCCCTGCCGCCGGCAGCCAGGGGAAGGCCGGTCACATGGCGGGTGCGGGCGGCAATGCGCTTCATGTCGTCCGGCGTGGAGCCGATGTCTTCTGCGGCGATGTAGCGGCCGCCGAGACCGTCCACCATCTCGCCCAGCGCCTCGAACATGCCGGGCGTCTTCGCGCCCCGGCCGGGAAGCATCAGCACAGCCTTGCCGCCCCCCAGCGGCAGGTCGGCCATGGCCGCCTTGTACGTCATGGCGCGGGAGAGACGCAGCGCGTCGGTCAGTGCGCCGGTGGCGTTGGCGTAGGTCCACGCCCGCACGCCGCCGAGCGAGGGGCCGCGCTGCGTGTTGTGGACCGCAACGATGGCGCAAAGCCCGCTGTTCTGGTCGTAGGTGTGAACGACGGTCTCGTGTCCGTCGAATGCGGGATTGTCGAACATGGGCTCAGCCTCGCCGATTTTGGGTCGAACGGATGCAGTATGAAGTGCTAACGTGACGGTACGCAGGCAACCGGCGCAGCCGTTGCTGATACACTCTGACGCTGTCGCGAAGGTTGCCCGTTGTCCGTTTCCACCCCCGCCGCGCGGAAGAAAACCCCGGTGCGGGATGCCGAGCGGACCCGTGCCGCCATTCTTGCCGCGGCAACCGTCGAGTTCACGTCACACGGATTTTCCGGTGCCAGCGTCAACGAGGTTGCGGCCCGCGCACAGATCAACAAGCGGATGCTGTACCATTATTTCGGCAACAAGGAGGGGCTCTACCTCGCCGTGCTGGAGGAGGCCTACGCCGGCATCCGCAGCGCCGAGAACAAGCTCCGCCTCAGCCACCTGCCGCCGGTGGAAGCGATGCGGAGCCTCGTCCTCTTCACATGGGACTACTTTGTCGCCCATCCGGAATTTCTCAGCCTTCTCAACACCGAAAACATGCACAAGGCGCAGCACCTGCAAAAATCGGAGCGGGTGCGGGACATGCATTCGCCGCTGGTGGGGATGATTGCGACCATTCTCAAGCGCGGCGCCGAGGAGGGCATCTTCCGAAAGGATGTGGACCCCGTGCAGATCTACATCTCCATCGCCGCGCTGGGGTTCTTCTACCTCTCCAACCGCCACACCCTGTCGACCATCTTTGTCCGCGACCTCAATGCGCCGGAGGCGCTGGATGCACGGCGCGAGCACATCGCCGACGTGGTCCTCAGCTATCTGCGCTAGCCTTCAGTTCAGCGCGGGTGCTTCTTGCCGCCGTGGCTGCGCAGGCGCAGCGCAAAGCCCTTCAGGGGACGGCTCTCGGGGTGGTCTTCATCAGCGTTCGCGCCGTAGGCCTTGGCGAGGGGACTGGCGCTGATGCCGTGGAGGATGATCGACAGGGCGACCGTGAGAATGACGGTGGCCTTCACATCGGTCATGTCGCCGACGTCGTATTCCTCCAGCACCAGAAGCAGGTAGATGATCGAGGCGAGCCCCCGCGGGCCGAACCAGCCGATGAACAGCACCGTGACCGGCCGCACCGGTGCACCAACGAGGCTGAGCGCAACCGGCACCATCCGCAGAACGGTGAGCGACAGCACGGCGTAGAGCAGATGGCGCCAGCCGACGTCGGACGCAATGTCCGGCAGCAGGATAGCACCGAAAAGGGTGAAGACGATCAGCGTCAGAAGCTGGCCCTCGGCCTCCCCGAACGCGCCTGCGGCGGCCCGCACCGCATTGGAGCGGGCGGCCACCACCAGCCCGCAGGCAAAGGCCGCGATGAAGCCGTTGCCGCCAATGAGCTCGGCGCCGCCGTAGGCCACCAGCGGCAGCGCCAGTGTCCCGATCTTGAGGTAGATCTCAGCCATCCAGTCATGGGCGAGCGCCTTCTCAGCCGCCCATGACCCGGCCCAGCCCACAAAAACACCCGCTGCCGGACCGAGCAGGATCTGCAATGCGGCAAAGGTGACAAAGTCGGCCGTGCTCTTGTCCACGCTCGCCTGCGCAAGGGCGGCGACCACCAGCAAGGCCGGAAAGGCGAGGCCGTCGTTGAGGCCGCTTTCCACGTTGATGGCCTGGCGGATGCGCTGGGGCACCCTCGGGTTGGCCACCACGGACTGACCGAGCGCGGCATCCGTCGGTGCCAGGATGACGCCAAGGATTGCAGCGCCCCAGAGGCCAAGCGCTGGAAACAGCAGCCAGGCCGCGCCGGTGCCGGCAATGATTGCCAGAGGCAAGCCGATCAGGAGGAGGCGGATGGGGATGGCGTGCTGGACGCTGAGCTCGGTCACGTCGATGCGCGATGCATCGGTGAACAGCGTCAGGATGAGGGTGATTTCAGCCAGCGCGTGGATGAGTGCGCTGGTCGCCGGCAGCTCGATCAGTCCAAGGCCGGCACCGCTGACGACAACGCCAAGCGCTGCAAACGCCATGGGCGGCGTGACGAGGCTGTCCTCGGCTTTTTTCGACAGCAGCGAAAAGGCGAGCACGGCGCCCGCCAGAATGAGCAAGTCCGACGGGTTCACGCACAATCTCCCATGACGGGCGCGGATGCGCCCGGTGGCAGACCTATGTCTCTTTCAAAACCCGTGCGCTTGTGAAGAGGGTTTCGGCAATCGCGGCTGAAAGATCAGTCCTGACGATGGTGACCGGAGACAATTTCGTATTCGCCATCGATGATCGTCGCGGGGCGGCGCTGGGTGGCGTGAACACGGGCGCGGACGGGCTCTTCCTCGCGCCGGGGCGAGAGAAGCATCGCAGCCCCACCCACAATGGCGAGACAGATCGCAACGACCGTGCCGACCATAAAGGCGGCAATCAGCACTGCCGTGACAGCGACGATCGCGAGAGCGGAACGGGCGGCATTAACAACATTCATGGCGTTGCCCTTCGATTGAAGCGGGAATGAGCGGCGTCCTCGCCGCGTCCCGTACTGATCTGGTGCTTTTTCCGGCCGGTGCAAGAATTGTTACCTGAAAGTATGTTTGTGCATTCCTTGCGCCGCGGTCAGTCGAGCATGATGGCGGGACACTTGGCGATGGTAAACCCGCGAGGCAGCCGCGTCTTGTCGTCGCCACAGGCAAGCCGAAGCTGCGTCTTGGTCAAGCCGCGGACGTCCGACAGGTCCGCACCGGCAAGGTTCGTGCGGCGGAGGAGGGCATCGTCGACGTTGGCATTCCCAAAATCAGCACCGCTGAAATTGGCGCTGGTGAAGCGACCGCCGCTGAGGTCTGCTCCGGAAAGAACGGCGCCGGACAAGTCGGCCCTGTCAAAATCGGAGCGCTGAAAGTCCCCGTCGACGAGGACGGCGCCGGCCAGATCCGTGCGCTCGAAGTCGGCATCGCGCGCCAGCACGTCAGTCAGCCGCGCCCCCATGAGGCTCGCACGGCGGACAAGCGCGCCGCGCAGGTCCGCGTCGGTCAGGTCCGCCCCGCTCAGGTCAGCCTCCGACAGGTCGGCGTCGCGCAGGTCTGCTTTGTGCAGAACCGCGTCCTTCAGCACGGCCTTTTCGAGGTCGATGTTGCGCATCTTGGCGTGGGTGAAGTCCGCCGCGGTGAAAACGGCCTTTTCGGCTTCGGTCCGCTGCAGGTCACCTTCGCGAAATTTGCCGCCGGGCAGCATGGCGGCCTTCAGGTCGGCTTCGCGCAGGGTCGCTTCGGAAAAATCCGCATTCTCGATATTGAGGTCGCGAAGGCTGCGCAGAACGAGGTCGCAGTCGGCGCAGCCCTTGTCGGCGATGATCTGCTCGCGCGAAATCTCGTCGGCGGCAGTCGCTGTGGCGGTGCACAGCATCAAAGTCACGCAAAGCCCTTCCAGAAACATGAACTCTACTCCGGTGATGAAGGCTCAAGGCCCCGCCCACATCGCGAGGTCCTGTTCGCCGCCCTATTTTTTTTCCATCTAGGGCGGGGCGAGGTTAAATCTTGCGCCGGGCTTACGAATCAAGCTCGGAAGCGAGGCGGGCGATGGTCTGCTGGTACACGGTGGCTCTGTTCCACTGCCCGATCACCGCATAATTGGCGGTGCCGGGGCCGAATGGCTGGCCGCGCTGCCAGCCGTGCTTGGCGAACCAGTTGGCCGTGGACGCCAGGACATCGGGCACGGAATTGACGAGATCGCGCCGGCCATCGCCGTCGAAATCCACCGCGTCGCTGAGATAGCGCTCGGCCAGGAATTGCGTCTGCCCGATTTCACCGGCCCAGGCGCCGCGCATGTCGGCAGCCCGCATGTCGCCCCGGTCGATGATCTTCAATGCGGCGATGAGCTCGGTGGTGAAGAACTCGCTCCGGCGGCAATCATAGGACAGCGTTGCAAGCGACCGGATGATCGGCAGGTTGCCCGAATCGCGGCCGAAACCGCTCTCCAGCGCCCAGACCGCGACCACGAGCCCCGCGGGAACGCCGAAGCGCTGCTCGATGCGGTTCATCATGGCGGCATTGTCGGCAATGTACTTGCGGCCGCGCCGGATCATCGCGTCGTTAACACGGCGCTTCCAGAACTGATCGAACGAGAGCTTGAACGATTTCTGGTTGCGGTCGAAGCCGATCACGCGGCTGGAATATTTGACGCCTGCCAGTGCGGATTCAACGGTGGACGGGCGGATGCCCTTGGCCACGGCCTCCTGCTTGAAGGCGGCCAGCCAGGCGTTGAAGCCGGCTGAAGTGTTGCCGCACGGCGCGGCGGCCACCGGCGTGGCAAGGACGGCGGTGACAAAGCCCGCGGCGATCGCACGATAAAAGGTCTTGCGCATGACAATTTCCCTGACGCAGAGGAGAGCATTGCAAGGACAAATGCTCCCATGACCCATTCCTATCAGATTTTTGACGTGTTCGCGTCTGCTCCGCTGGAGGGCAACCCGCTCGCGGTCGTTTATGACGCAGGCGACCTGCCGGGCGAGGCGATGCAGGCGATTGCGAAGGCCTTCAACCTGTCCGAGACGATCTTTCTCATGCCGCCCGAGGATGCGGCCAACACGCACAAGGCGCGGATCTTCACGCCAACCATGGAAATGCCGTTTGCCGGCCACCCCACGGTGGGCGGCGCGGTGGCGGCTGCGCGGCGCGCCGGCGGCCTTGCCACGGTGTCGCTGGAGCTGCCGGCCGGCGTAACCCGCTGCACCATTGCGCCGGACGCCAGCGGTGCGACAGTTGTCGCGCCCCAAATTCCAGCGCTTGAAGACGGTGTGGTTTCCACGAGCGTTCTGGCCGGGGTTCTGGGGCTGGACGAAGCGGAGCTCGGCTTCGGCGCCTACAAACCGGTGCGCGCCACTAGCGGTCCGCGGTGGACGGTGACGCCTGTTGCGTCGGCCGACCGGCTGGCGGCCATCCGGCTCGATACCAACGCCATCAAGGCGCTGGGTGCGGGCTATGAGAGCCTTTACGTGATTGCCCCCACCGGCGAGGGGGCTTTTCAGTGCCGGATGTTCGCGCCTGAGCACAACATCTACGAAGACCCGGCGACGGGGTCCGCTGCCGTGGCGTTTGCCGCGCTGTTTGCGCAATGGGGCGGTGCCGGAGACGGTACGCACGAACTCACCTTTTTGCAGGGCGTGGAGATGGGCCACCGCGCCGTGCTGCGGCTCGGGATCGACATTGCAGACGGCGCCGTGACGGAAGTCCGGCTGTCCGGCGACGTGGTGCTTATGGCTGAGGGGACGATGGTCTTCTGACGCCGGAAGCTCTGGGCGAAGCAAAAAAAAACCGGGCACAGGGCCCGGTTTTTTCGTGTGGCGGTGTGAACGGCTCAGTTCAGGCTGTTGCCGTAGTTGCCGCGGACCGACGGCGGCAGGCCGCGGACGAAGAACTCCTGCGATGCGCGGCGGCTGGCTGACGTCGAGCCGGACTTGTTGACCGCGTCGAACATGCGCTTGGCGTTCTTGTAGTCGCCCACATTCTGGTAGGCGAAGCCCTGCAGGAGCATCAGGTCCTTTTGCAGCGGTGCGATCTTGTTGCGCTGCTCCAGGAAATGCAGCGCCGCCGTGTACTGCTTGGCCTCGTTGGCGGCGATGGCGCGCTGGGTCAGAATGCTGATCTGCGTTTCGGTCCGCCGCGGCCGCGACATGGGGGCAGAGGCTGCGGCAAGCGCTGCTTCCTGCGTCATGTTGTTGGCGATGGCGGCCAGTGTGGCGCCGTAGGCTGCGTCCGCCGCGGCGCTGGTGCCGTAGCGCGCCTTGAACTGGGCAAGCTGGAAGGCCTGTGCAGCTTCCACCGGGCGCTTCAGCTCCAGGAGGCAATAGCCGCGTGCCGACGCGTCTGCCGCAGACAGCGTGCCGTTGCGAATGGCTCTGTCGGAAGCTTTCACGCAGCCGGCAAAGTTGCGCTTGCCAAGCGCGGCCTGCGCGCCGCCACCGCCACCGCTGCGGCGCCGGCGCACGCGCCGGGTGGGGGTGGAGCGGTTGACGATGTCGCGCACATTGTCGTCCACAGTCGTGCTGAGGCCTTGCCGCACGCGCCGGCGAACGGTTGCGCCGCCGGTGTCCAGCGGGCGGTTTGCGGCGCTGACAACGGTGGTCTGGCGCCGCACCGGGTTTGCCAGTCTGCCATCGCGCAGCCGCACCGGCGAGCGCACGACCGAGGTGCTGGGCTGCGCAGCACGCCGGACGGGGGCGACCGCCTGGGGGGCCGCTTGCCGGACGGTGGGCTGGGGCGCCGGGTCGATAGGCTGCGGCGCGTTCAGCGGCAGCAGCGGCTCCAGCGTGTTGGCCTGGATGCGATGAAGCAGGCCGCGCCTCTCCTCGGTGTGCGGCTGGATGACCACGGACCGGCGCGGAATTTCGGGCGTTGCGAAACCGTCGGGCCGCCGGGTCAGCGCACGCACGCGGATGGGTGCCGCGGTGAGGGAACCGGCTTCGGTGATGATCAGCGGATCCTGCTGCGCGCGGCGCTGGTTCTGCTGCTCGACAATCAGGTTGCGCAGACGTTCACGCTCTTCAGGGTCGCAGATGACGGAGGAGACGCCGGTTTCCTGGGTCGGGTCGTCGATGTCTCCGGAAACGGGCGCCTCGGGATCGACGTCGCCGCCAACGGCCAGCGCACGCACCGCCGGATAAAGCGGACCCCATTCGTCGACCACTTCCTGGAACCCGGCCTGATCGCCCAGCCGCAGCCGCGACAGCGCCAGACCGAACAGCGCCGCTTCGGTGGGGACCCAGTTTGCAGAGGTGATGAACCACTCTTCGGAAATGATGAACTGGCAGGTGTTGAAGGCGTACCAGCCCAGTGCCTGCGCGCCGTTGGGGTCACGCTGGTTGATCACGATCGGAACGAAGCGGTCGACCGAATCCTGCTCGACGTCTTCGATGCTGCGCTCGCCGAGTTCGTCCGCGGTGAGGATCGTCGACATCGCGTCGAGATAGGACTCCATCAGCTCCGGGGTCTGCTCGCGCCACTGATAGGCCACTTCGCGTGCCAGGAAATCGTCTTCGCGCACATCGGTTGCCCGCAGCGCGGTGATGTAGGCTTCGGCTGCATCCGAGCCGAGCCCGCCATCAAGCGCGAACCTGAACCATTGGGCGCCTTCTGCCGGATTGTTCTGCCGGTAGAGATAGAACCCGACCAGCATGGCATCCTGCAGATTGTTGCCGGTGCGGGCCGAAGCCGCCAGAAGCTCCAGCCACTCCATGGAGACAGGTTCGCCGCCTTGCTCGCCGCCGCGGGCGACGGCGCCGCGGATGATCTCGAGCCGGGCATTGTCGAATTCGTTCACGCCCGCCGCATCGGTGCTGCCGAGAGCGAACAACTGGGTCACATACGCCTGATCCAGCGTCTGCGCGGCCTTCTGAAGGCTCGCTGCCCGCTCGGCCTGACCCTCGGTGCAACTGTTGATGACGTAGGCGTAGGCGTCGTAGGCGCGCTGGGGCCTGCCGGTTTCGGCAAAGGCCTGCGCCACGCGCCAGATCGAATCCACATCCTCGCAGGTGAGGATCCGCTCGTTGGCTTCCGCGATGGACAGAACCTGAGTGAAATTGTTGGCATCGCTCGCCGCGCGCAGCTCCTGGCGCACGTCTGCAAGGTCGAGAATGTCGATCAGACGGACCGGGGGCTCATAGGTCGGGTCGCGCCGGCGGCGTTCGGCGATGGCTTCGCGAGCTTCCGCGTAGCGCTGTTCGCCCACAAGCTGGTAGACGCGCTGCAGTTCGGCGTCTTCAAAATCGGGGTCCAGCAGGTCGGTCGGGGGCTGCCAGTTGGGGTAGAGCGCGCGCAGACGGCGCAGCTCGGCCTCCAGCCGTTCCACCGCCCCTTCGCGGGCAAAATAGCGCAGCGCCGCCCGGTCGGCCTCAGACGGAACGGCCGTATCGCCGGTGTTGGCGGGAATTGCAGTGTTGCGCGGTGCTTCCTGCGCGTCGGCCGTGCCGAGGAGATGACCCGTCCACCCGCTCCACGGGCCGATGTCGAACACGAAACCGAACATCAGTGCGGCGGTCGCGCCCAGCAACAGCGGCTTCAGCCGCGGCGTATATTTCCTTGGCAGGGCGCGGCTGGCCTCCGTTGCCGTTCGCGCCAGATACCTTGCGCTCACGTCCATGCGGAGGGGTTCCTTGGGGCGCAACGCGAGCGGCGGCTGGATCCCGTACGTCTCGATCGAGTGTTTAACCATACGTCCCTCGCGCAATCACAACATGCCATTGCAGCCGGAAAGAAGTGCTGCACAGCGCAGGCAAACCGCCTGTCGATACTGCCCGAACTATGAACCGTTACAGTTAATGAACGGTTATAGCGCAGTTTCTTTCGTGTCCGTCGACCCCGCCATTTGCAACGCGGATCCGCCGCCCGGCGCACGCTGGCGGCGCCGGAAAACCCGATCAGCCGACCGCCTGCCGGAGCATCATCAGCTCTTGCGGCCGAGCGGCGTGACCAGCAGGAACGTGACGACACCGAGCACCATGGCAATCAAGATCAGCGCGATCGAGTAGATGCCGTTGTTGAGTGAGAACCAGTTGGCCGCAATCAGCCGGATATTGGAGAAGGACAGCGGAAGGGTGGCGAGGTAGCTCACATTTTCCGCCGCAATGGTGTTCACCCGGTTGTTCTCCAGATCGTAGGCGGTGATCCTGCCGCCAATCTGGCGCCACTGATCGGGCGATGTGATGGCCGCGGTGGACGCAGACAGGAGCCCGGCTGAAGGCGCGGTGATCAACGTCCAGGCCGTATCGGCATTTTCCGGCGATGCGGACTGCGCCATCAGGAAGGTGGCGCTGTCGGGGATCGGTGTCACGTCCACCTCGTCGATCCCGTCATCGCGCGAGAAGTCAATGTTGAGGTTGATGGCATTGCGGACATAGGCAATGCCGTCCTTGATCATGCCCGTGATGCCGCTGCTGCCCTGCAGCTCCTCGAACCAGCGGTCGCGCGAACGTTCGGTCTCGTTGCGCTGGTCGCGCGCGAGGCTGCCGCGGGTGGTGTCCTCGTCGCTCTCGGCCGCATCACGGTCGAGCCGTACTTCCTCCTGGCGCAGCTGCTGGCGCAGGCGGCGCAGGACCTCGTCGTAGCGCTCCAGCCCCTCCGGCTCGCCGGTGACGGAACCGCCGCGCTGCGAAGGCTGCAGCCAGTTCGCCGGAATGACCGAGGACGCGCCTGTGGCTTCCAGCGCAATGTTGGACACTTCCTCCAGCGGCGCGACGACGATGGCCCCGGCATCGGCAAATTCGCCCACGTTCTCCACCACGTTGGTGGCAAGCGGTGCGCCGCGGCTCACCGCAACGCGGGCCAGGAGCGTGCCGGCCGCGCCGATGGTGTCCAGCGACGTGCCGCCCACGCGCACACGCACCGGCGCGTCGGTGAGCGTGTAGGGGAAGCCGTTGGTGGCGAAGGAGGCAAGGTTCGGCAACTGGCCGATCCGTGCGAAGGACGGGAAGACGAGCCGCGTGGACGAGAACAGCGCAAACCGGTCACGCGCCGGAACGGTGCCGCCCGGCAGGCAGGCGGCGTCCGAGTCGGTGTTGAGGTCGGCGACGATCTCGATCTTGTTGATGCCCGGCCGGAACTGCTTCATCACCAGCACGATCGGGAAGTCGTCGAAAACTTCGCCGCTGGACGACGTGAAGCTGATGGCCGTCGACAGGACACCGTTGACGAAGACCGACAGACGGCTGCCGGGGTTCACGTCGCCGGAGTAGGCCGCGTCCAGAAGCAGGCGCGCTTCGCCGTAGGCTGCGGCATAAAAGTCCGGCGGCAGGGTGACCTGAAAATCGGTCACGAACCGGCGGCCCGAGAAGTTGATGGTCTCCACACCCGCCTTGCGCAGCGACACCGTGCCCGCACCGTCGATGGGAACGCTGTCCGGCACCAGCCAGGGCGGCGTTGCAGCGATGGGGGAGCGCGGCGCGCCGCTGCCTTCGGTCACGTCGAGGCGGGCAAGGGCGGTGTCCACCGCGCGCTCGTTGGGGCCGGAGATGAGGAGCGTGGGACCGAGGCGGCTGGGGTCAATCAGGGTGGCGAAGGGGCCGACGCCGGCTTCGGGCGGAATGTCCTCGGAAATGCGGCGCAGCTGCTCGTAGGTGCCGATCATCACCGTGAGGGTACCCTGCGCGGATTCCGGTTTGGCGCTGAGGTCGACCACCTCCACCAGCGGCTGCACGTAGCGGCCGCGCACCGATGCGGCCTGCACCGCGCGAAGCATCCGGTCGATGTTGGTGGCTGACGCCGGGGCTGCCTGGAAAACGCGGATGCGCGTTGCACCGTTGGTGCCGACGCCGACGCCCGGCAGATCGCCAAGGCCTGCAAGCGGTGCCCGGCCGCCAGGGTAGGTGAACCCCGTCAGGCGCGTGTCGATGCGGGTCCAGAGCTCGTAGGTGGCATCGAGCGAACAGTCGATGCGGTGGCGCATCTCGGTCTCGATGCGCAGGGCGTTCTCGCCGGCGCGCAGCAGTTCGGGGCTGATGGGAAGCGCAATGACCTTGGTGCGGTCCGGGCTGTCGATGGCGGTTTGCGCCAGTTCGCGGCCGTTGAGGTAGACCCGCATGCGCGACGCTTCCGGCAGCACCAGCACGGAGTTGGTAAAGGCGATAGAAAGGGTACCGCCCCGCGCGGCTTCCGTGGCGGAGAGGTAAAAGCCCCAGGACGCGTAGTCGATCTCGCCGTCGAGCCGCAAGGTCCGGTCGGGCACGATGGGGCGGTCCACCACCGAATCGACCCATGCCTCCGAGTTCTCGACATTGACGCGCAGCTCGCGCACCTGGTCGCCCTCTTCCTTCAGAAGGCGGTTGAGATTGCTCCGCTGCTCCTGGTTGACGGCATCGACCGGCACCACCAGGCCCAGGCCCTGGCCGTTGGAAAGCGGCGACTCGGTCGTCGACTGCTGGAAGATTTCTTCCTCTTCTTCAGGAATGACCAGGACGGGGGACGTGCCGTCCTGGTTGATGTCGAACGGGGCCGGGGTTGACCGCAAAGCGCGATTGCCCTGCTGCGCATTCACCGTCGCCGCCGGTTGCGCCGAGAGAGGTGTGCCCGGCGGGGCGTTTGTGCGGATCCCCGGGCTGTCGGGCGAGATTTCGCGGGCTTCGTCCGCAGCAAGGTTCTGCAGGCGGCTCGGCGAGGCCGAACCGGGCAGGTTGGGCCCGCCTTCGTTGCCCCGGATCTGGAACGGGGCCACCTGTGCGCCCGCCAAGCCCGGTGCCATCAGGCCAAGGGCAATAACTGCGGTGCCAAGAAGGGACTTGCGCATCTGGGCGATCCTCAGCGGTCGGGACGGGAATTGGCGGAACGGGTGACAGGCACTCCGTGGAGCGCTGCCGTGGAGCCGGCGCCGGACGAGACGACCGCATCCGGGTCCGCGCCGATGTAGCGCGAGCGGGGCGGCTCCGGTTTGGCGGCGGGCGCAATGGTCTGCTGTGCGCTGGTCGGCGCGCTTTCCTTGCCGCGGCGGCTGCCCGGCGCTGCGGTGAACAGGTAGGAGAGACCGCGCACCGTCTGGAAGACGGCCAGTGACAGAAATTCGACGATTCCGCGAATTGCGCCGATGTTCTTCCGGCGCCGGTTCTGGAAGCGGACCCACTCGTCGGAGTTTGCGAAGACGAGGTCGGCCACCAGTTCGTACTGGCGCGGGTCGACCACGGAGAACTCGGAGCCGAGCGCGACGCCGCCTTCGTCGCGCACCACGGAACGCACGGTCAGCGGCAGCTCGTTGGACGCCAGCGGCGACAAGGGCTGGAAGCGCATGATGATCTGCTCGCCAGGCTTGATCTGCCTCAGCACGTTGGCCGGCACCAGAATACGGGCGCCGGCGATGGAAACGTCGTCGATCTTGGCGGGGATCACGCGGTCGCCGTAGATGATTTCGGCCGGCCGGTCGATGGAGACGCGCTGGGAGGAGCGCAGCTGCCGCCGCTCGGCCACCACGCCCAGCGCTGCGCCGAACAGGAGGATGTTGAACAGGTTCCAACCACCCACAACCAGCGTCACGTCAGCCGCGAAGGGCTGCGCGATCAGCCGCCAGATGGTGGCGACGACACCAGCGGTGAGGATGAAGAAGATGACGTAGAACGGGCCGCCCAGCTCGGAAATACGCGATGTCCGGTTGGTTTCGCCCTTGGTGGTCACCTTGAAGGTGGGTTTGGTGGGATTGACGATCACCGAACCCAGCGCGCGGATCAGATACACCGACTGGATCGTCTCGTAGAGTTCCGAGATGAACGGCCAGCGCACCCTGTTCCACAGGTAGTTCTGCATCAATATGTTCACCAGAAGGTAGGTGACCGTGTAGGCGGCAAATTCCGCGCCGGATGCATCAAAGATCGACAGGCCGAAAAACAGGTAGAACAGCGGCGCAAACGCGAAAACCAGCCGCGAAAACGGAAACAGCCAGTAGAACATCGACGACATGTAGCAGATGCGCTGCGGAATGCTGAGGCCGGACTTGAACAGCGGGCTGTTGAGCAGCAGGATCTGCATCATGCCCTGGCACCAGCGGGACCGCTGGCCGATGAAGTTTGCGAACGTTTCCGGCTGGAGACCGGCGATCATCGGGCGGTCGACGAATGCCGAGTTCCAGCCCTGCGCGTGCAGGTTGACCGACGTTTCCGCGTCTTCGGTGATCGAACGGCCGGAGAAACCGCCGACTTCTTCGAGTGCCGTGCGACGCAGGACTGCCGCCGATCCGCAGAAGAACGTCCCGTTCCACTTGTCGAGACCCTTCTGGATGATGCCGTAGAACATCTCGTTCTCGGACGGCATCCGGTTCCAGGTTTCGAGGTTGTGCTCCAGCGGGTCGGGGTTGATGAAGAAGTGCGGCGTCTGCACCAGGAACATCCGCGGATCGTCGTAGAAATAACCCAGCGTTTCGGTGAGAAAGTCCCGCGTCGGCGCATGGTCGGCGTCAAACACCACCACAAATTCGCCCGTCGAGTGGGCAAGGCCGTTGTTGAGGTTGCCGGCCTTGGCGTTGATGTTGGCCGAGCGCGTCAGGTAGTTGACGCCAAGGTCGCGGGCCAGCTGCTGAAGTTCGCGGCGGCGCTCCTGCGCGGCGGCTGCGCGCTCGGGGTCGGCCGATTCGGTGCGTTCGTCCGTGCCGCCATCGTCCAGGAGGTATACTGTCAGCTTGTCCGCCGGGTAGTCCATCTGTTTGGCGGCAGACAGCGTGGTCGCCAGAAGCTGCGGGCTCTCGTTCACCGACGGGACGAAGACATCCACCGTGGGCCGCGGCGAATCCTTGGACAGCACCTTGCGCGTGCGGTCGAGCGGGTCAGCCACCACGAACAGCGACAGGAACAGCATCACCACCGAGTACATTTCGGCAATGTAGAGGAGGACGCCCGGAATGAAGTTGCCGAGTTCTTCCACCGGCGGGATGGTGGTGAAGGTCCGCCAGTAGATGTAGCGTAGCACCACGGCGGTGCCGAGCGCCAGCACAACCGCCCGAAGCGCGCCCTTGCGGTCAAACATTTTCAGGATGGCGATGATGACCACAATCACCATCGAGGTGACGAAGTGGGTATCCAGACTGACCGGCTGCGTCACCATGAAGACAAGAATTGCAGCGACGAAAAGCCACAGTAGCAAAACCAGGAATCTCATTTCGCCTGTCCTTCACGTCGAATTGGGCGCTGCTTCATCATGGCCGAGAGGGCATTTGCGGGCCTTGAAGGCCAATGGCCCGCGGCGTCATGCCCGGTCCTGGCTGCTTTCGCGCCACCGGCCATAACGCCCCTGTAGTTTAATGCAGTCCTCGCCGCCAGACGAGTGCTCATATTTGACCTGTTCATCAACGCACCGTCCGATTCTGCCTGGATCGATCCGCGCATGCCCGTCAGGAAATTTCTGTGCTCGTTAAACAAAGATTGCCTTAATCCACGATTAATGGCTCGTCCGGCCGGCCCGGCAGGGTCTGCGACCGGACCCCTTCTACCCATTAACGTTAACGCAAACCATAGTTAACAAACGATCAAGATTTCTCAGACAACCTCGTTTTCATAGAAGCCGATTCGGGCCGGGCTGCCTCCAGCAAGTGGAGTCAATCTGGCCGGTTTCCTGGAAAAAATGGGGCTGGATGGGAATGTTTCTGAACTCGCGCAAAGCGCATCGCGCATTGGCGGTTCTGTTTGCCATCACCGTTGGTGGTTGCGCATACAATGTGGGGGGCGGCGTCGGTACGTTTTCCACAGGCCGTCAGGTACCGATCACCGAAGCGTTCATGGTGCCGCCGCCCGGCGGTCCTGCCGTGATCGCCGTTCTGGAGCAACGTTATCGCAACGCACTTGCCCAGGACATCATCCTCGAAAACAACACCGGCACGCCGGGCCAGAACGTCCTTTACGTGCGGGCGTTCGGTCCCATGGGGCGCGACGGAGGGGATGCGACGCTGACCGACGACCGGCTGCAGCTTTCCGATATTCGCGGCGAACTCTCGGAGCGTTTTCCCGGCATCCACATGGAAGTGTCCGGCCTCTACGCGCAGAATCACTACGGGGCGATCAGCTACGCCACCGGGCGGTCCCGCTCCGGTGTGAATTGCATCTATGTCTGGCAGCGCATTGCCGCCGAGCCCGGGCTGTTCCGGTTCAAGAACGGCTCCATCAACTGGCGCCTTCGCCTGTGCGATCCCAATACGTCCACGCGGGATCTGCTGCTGATCTCCTACGGCTTTACCGTCAGCGGCTACTTCAAGTCCCAGCGCTGGGACCCGTATGGCCCGCCGCCCGAGCCCGACCCGCGGATCGGCAAGCCCGGCGCCGTCATTCTGCCGGAGCAGCCGGTCGATCCCTCGGTGGTTGCGCCGGTGGCATTCGGTGCGACGGCCCGGCCGACGATCAAGGCCCCGCGTCGCCGCAGACGGTCGGCCCCGGTGCGCACGGTGTCTACGGTGGAGACCGTGACGCGGCCCACCGTTCTGAACCAGCCCGTGCCCGGTGCCGCCGTCGTCCCGCGGCCGGAAAACACCAATCTGCGCGAGCCAGAGGTGGACAGCTCCAACCTCCCGGCCATCGCACCGCGGGCGCCCACCGGCTTGACCGTGCCGCTGCCCGCTTCGCCGCGGCAAGGCACACCGGCGGTCATCACGCCGTCGGCACCGCGGACGCTGGCACCGCCGCCGGCCGGACCGAGCCTGATCTTGCCGAACCAGCAGGATGCCCGTCAGGGCACCCCGCAGGTCCGAGTGGTGGGCCTCAACTGACAAACGCCATTGCCGTGCGGGTTCGCCCGCCGGCAACCGGCCCGACCATTCGGGCCGCACGACCGACGGCCGCGTCGCGGCGCGATGCGGCCGCCATCCAATGCCTCAGACTTGCCCCGGAGCCTTGCTGCTCCGGGGTCTCTTTGCGAGAGGCGGAAGGGGGACGGTCAGCCGATCATTTCTGCCAGCGCATCACGCATGGCATCGGGCCAGGGGGCGGGGCGCCGCGTGTTGCGGTCCACCAGAACGTGGATGAAATGCGCATCGGCCGCAGCCGGATCGTCCGGCGCGGCGGGGGCTGCAAACAGCCCGGCGTTCCACGTCACGCTGGTCCGCCCGATCCGCTCCACCCGCAGAGCGACTTCAATGTCCTGGGGAAATTCCAGCGCGCTGTGGTAGCGGCAGCCGGTCTCCACCACCAGCGCAATCAGCGGGCCGGCGTGGATGTCGATCCCCGCCCGCGCAATCATGAACCGGTTCACCGCGGTGTCGATCAGTCCGTAATAGGCTGCGTTGTTGATGTGGCCGTAAACGTCGTTGTCCGCCCACCGGGTGGCAAGAACGTAGGCGGCCGGAAATCGGGACCGAAGGCTCGGCAGATCCCGTGACATAACAATCCTCCGCCGTTTGAATTCACACGGAGTTTGAATGATCCGCCAAGCCGGCGCCAGCCTTGGCGCGGGCGCTTTCGATCAGACGGCGGCGGAGGCTTCGGTCGGCCCGGCCGGCGGCAGATGCTCGGACGCCTCGGGATGATCCTTCGAGGGCGTGGCCCCAACGGGCGTGGTCTCGTCGGCACGGATTTTCAGATAGCGCAGAAGCAGCGCATCGGTCTTCGCCATGATTTCGGCGTCCCGCTTGAGGTGAAAGCCGCTCAGGCTGACAGCGCGGGCAATCAGCGCCAGGCGTGACGTGAAACCGCGGATCACGTTGCCGCTCCGCTCGCTGATGATCTGGTTGTCCGGATCGATCCGCGTCTTGAGGTTCTGGATGTTGAAGCGGTCGAACCGGCGTTCGTGGTCGTCGGAATCCCACTGGTGATAGACATTGTCGAACACCATGTTCTCCACCGCGGAGCCGCCGTTTTGCAGGTCTTCCACAATCAGCTCCAGCCGCTCGGGGCTGAAGTTCTGGTCGAGCTTGCCGTTGAGGATCGCGATCGGAGCGCCGGTGGTGGTGTAGTCCACCAGCCGCGGCACCGTCGGCCCGTAGTAGCTGACGTGGGACGCGAACTTCTCGTCCCCGGCAACGAAGTGGCGGCGCATCTGCTCGTAGGCGGTGAGGATGCAGATCATCCCGCCATAGGAAAAGCCGATGTTGGAGATGCGCTGCGAGTCGACGTCCTCTCGTGCCGCAAGCCATGTGAGGGAGCCGAACGCGTCGGCCAGCATCATCGATTCGGTGACGTTGATGGCGCGGATCGGGTGAGGCGCCTTGCCGTAGCCGCGCGTCCCGAAACTGTCCACCACCAGCGCGGCGCAGCCGTTCTGCGCCAGAAAGCGGCCGTAGCGCCGCTCGCGCGCATGCTTCACGCCGCCCAGCCCCTCGTTGACCACAACCGCCGGGAAGGGCGGTTTGGCCGTGGCTGGAAGGTAGAGCTCAGCTTTCAGCAGCGCCGGCGTTTCGCCCAGCTTGAAGTCGTTCAGCACAAAGGGGTTGGCGGTCGGGATGTGGACCTTTGCGTATTTCACGTCATCCATGGGGCGTCACCTTTTTCGAGACGGGGTCTGCCGATAAAGGCGGCGTCTAGAACTGAACGCGTTTCTCTTGTGCAAAGTTCAACAAACTTTCCCTGACGTCCCCGTCCACCAGCACCCGTGGCACCTTGTTTTGCCCGCCGAGCTTGCCGCGAGCCCGCATCCAGTCGGCAAATCCGCCGGCAGCGACGAAGGCCACGTCGGGCGGCAACAGCTGAACATCGCCAGCGCGGTGCACCTCGTAGTCCTCGTTGCCGGCGGCAAGCGCGGCGTCGAGTGCCTTGGTGAAACGTGCGGCATCGCCAGCGTCCGGCGTCTCGTCCAGCTCTACCACAAACAGGTGCTGGCCCTTGCTGCGCGCTTCGCCCGGATAAAGCGGCATGACCGAAAATTCCGAGACGTTGCGGCCGATTTCGCGGGCGGCTGCCAGAACCCCGGCCTCCAGCTCGTGGCCGGACAGGTGCTCACCAAAGGCACTGAGGTAGTAGGACGTGCGGCCCGTCACCTTCACCCGCGGCGGATCGGCGTCCATCAGCTCGACCACATCGCCGATCTTGTAGGCCCAGAGGCCGGCGCAGGTGGACAGGATCAGCCCGTACTCGCCCGGCGGGGCGTTGCCGATCCAGTAGCGGGTGGGGTTCGGGTCGTCCCATTCGGCGATGGGCACGAACTCGAAGAAGAGGCCGATGTCGAGGTTGAGGCGCATCCCGTCATCGATGCCCCTGTCCGCACTCGCCACGAAGCCTTCGCTGGCGGAATAGACCTCGCGCCAGTCCACGTCGTCGTCCGGAAACCACTCGGCAAAAATATCCCGGTAGGGCGCGAAGCTCATCCCGCCGTACACCATCAGGTCGAGGGCGGGGTAGAACGCCTTCACGTTCTTGCCTGCGTCGGTGACAGCGCGCAGCCTCTCGAAGAAAAGGAGGAGCCAGCTTGGCGTGCCGGCAATGCAGTGGATCTTCTCGTCCAGCGAAAGGCGCGCCAGCCGGTCGATCTTGTTTTCCCAGTCCGCCTCAAGCGCTTCTTCGATGTTGGGGAACACGTATGGCGCGGACCAGCGTGGGTTGTTGAGCCGGGCGATGCCCGAAAGGTCGCCGCTCATCACCCCTTCGCCAAGGTCCTCCATCCCCACCGAACCGCCCAGCATGAAGCTCTTGCCGCCCAGAACGTCGCTGTCCTTCTTCCAGCGGACGTGGTGGGCCAGAAGGTCCGTCCCTGCGCGGGAATTGGAGCGGATCATCTCGGCCGATATGGGGATATGCTTGGTTCGGCCGGACGAGGTGCCGGACGATGCGGCAAAATACGGGATGCGGCCCGGCCACGTCACGTCATCCAGCAGCGGAAAGGACGCTGCAAAATAGTCCCGCCGGAAATCCTCGAAACTGCGCAAGGGGACGCTCGCCTGATAATCGGCCACGGAGCGGATTTCGGCGAAGTTGTGGTCCTGCCCGAACTTCGTGTTCTGGGCGTGCCAGACGAGCTTGCGCAGCGTTTGGGCCTGATGTTCCGCAGCGCTCTTGCGGGCAAGTTTCTGGCTGCGCAGCGAGGCGTAGGCGCGCAGGAACGGAGTTGCATCAAGCATCGGGGGCGCCAGTCTCGATCCGGGTGACGTGCGCGAAATCGGCGTCCAGCCCGGCTGCGGTCATCGGCAGACGCACATAGTCGCTCCGCCGCCATGGGCCGACCATGTCGAACATGGTGCGCGAGCCCGGCCAGCCGTCCTGCCCGCCAAGAAGGCAGGCATACGTCTCGTCGGGGTCCGAAAGGTCGGCAAGGAAGCGCGCGTTGGCGGCAAAATTGGTGCCATGAACCTTCTGGGTGAACGGGTGCATGGACTTCATCAGCGTGTCGTTCGAGCCGCCCGTAGGCAGATCAATTGTGGGAAGGCGGCTGCCGACCCAGGGGAGTTTGGTGAGCGGATGCGCCAGACGCAGCCGGTGAATGCGGCCCCAGGTGCGATGACGCTCCAGGAGGGGCTCCGCGCTGTCGATGGCCTTTGCCAGAGCCGTGGCAAGCTCTTCGGGCGTCGCGTGGTCGGTGAGGTTGGTCAGCCGCGCGAACGGGCGCCAGTAGGGCGTTGCACGCCGCTTCTCTGAGACGAAATCCAGGCTGTCGATCAGCGGTTTCGCCACCAGTTCGAAGGCGAGCGCGCCCGCGGAGCTGGCCTCGTACCGCCCGTCCCAATCGGCAAGCGCCGCGGTCACCCTGGCGTCCGGCCGCACATCCCGCGCAACGACCGCAAGCGCGCTGGCGAGCGTGTGGGCCGGGGCGAGATAGACATCGGCGTGGAAGGTTCGGAAGTCCTGCAAGGTGAGGTCCTGCCGGTCGCCGATCAGCGCGGCAATCCGCTCCACGCGGGTGGGCGCGGAGAAGAAGAGGCTGATGGTGACTTCGGGGTCCTTCGGCTCTTCGTTTGCGCTGGAAATGAAACCGCAGGCAGGGTTCACCACCTTGGGCAGGTCCCGCCCGGTGACGAGATCGCGCCAGTGGTCTTCGGCAACCTTGCGGCTCACCACCATGTCCTTGGGTGTGGCAAGCGGGCGGCGCGGCACATGGGCGCCGATCATCTTGCCGATGCCGCCCTCGTTGCCGGCCCACAGCATGTTGAGGCCCGGGAGCGCGTAGCCGTCCACCGCACTCTCGAACTGGTCCCAGTTCTCTGCGCGCATCAGGTCGAGGAACGGGGTGTATTCGTCGCTGGGGCGATGGCCGAGCCAATGCAGCGCCACGGTTTCGGCGGGCATGCGGAACGGCTTCGCGTCCGAAATGATCGGCCCCAGCGTGCTCTGGCGGTGCTTGCGCTTGACGCGCCGCTTGCCGCGCAAGGGGATGATGATCTCTTCGGTTTCCACGTCCTCGTCGGCCACGTTCACCAGCTCTGACGACGTGGCGTGCAGGTTGGTGCCGCCCCAGGCGCCGTGCCCGTTGCGGCCTGCGCCGAAGATGGGGAGAGCCGGCACCATCAGGCCCCAGACGGTGAGGTCCGGCACCTCGAACCCGGCAATCAGCCAGGGCTGCGGCGTTGCGATCATCAGGTGCGGATCGCAGGCGAGCATCGGCTTGCCCGTGGCCGTGCGCGTGCCGTCCACGGCGTAGCAGTTGCTGCCGCGGGTGAACGCGGTGGGCAGCATCTCGTCCAGCTGCTCGGCGCCATAGGGAATGTCTTCGTCGGCAACGGCGGCAACGCCGATGAGGTCGGCCCACATCTCGGCCCAGTCGTCTTCCTGACGAAGCGCATTCAGCGTGCGCCACACCTTCCACGAATAGTCCGCCGAGCAGAGGCGCGAGATGGCAAACAGATCCTCCGCAATGAAGGGGCTGGGGCGGATGCCGAAAATCTCGAACTCGGGCGGCGGCGGCGTCTCGAACGCAATTGTGGTGATGCCTTCGGCAAACCCGTCGATCCAGTCTCGGGTTTCCGCCGGCATCATCGCGAGTGACGCCTCGGTGGCGCGCGGAAAGTCGAGAAGGCGGAGAAGCTGGTCAAGCTCCAGCGCGGCCTTGCCGGCCACTTCGGAGACGATGCCGAACGCGGCGCGGCGCATCACCTCCATCTGTGCCAGACGCAGGTGGCCGTGAACCATCCCGAGCCCCACGGCGGCATCGCGCATCGACTTAGCCTGCACCATCGGCACGTGCTGCGCGTTCCACCGGATATCGATGGGTTCTTTCAGGGTGTGGGCGGCCTGGGGGAGGGAGGCGAGGCGCCCCTCCAGATCAAGCTCCGGGAACGGGCGGGCGACCGTGCGGCGGACGACGGACGCGGCGAGACCTGCCAGGCTGAAAGCCTGCCGGGTCCGGGTGGCCATTGGGGGGCGTTTTATCGGCATCTGAACTGCAACGGTGGGCTCTCGCTCATTGTTCCAACCTGAGATGCTGTCGTGCGCCTTGCGGTCAACCGTCCACGAGCACGGTTGCAATTTTTCCGGCGTACCCGGCGTAGCGCAGCTGAGAGACCAGATCGGTCAGTTCGCTGCGCTCGGTGACCGCCGCCCGCACGACAATGGCCGTCACATCGGCAATGGCGGAAAGGGCCTGCGCGTCCGGCACGTCCGAGATTGGCGGCAGCACCACAATCACGCGGGAGAACGCCTCGGCCAGCTCGTCGACCACGTCGTCCATGCCCTTCGCGCGGTAGAGCGAGGGGTCGGCCTCCTTGCCCGCGGCGATGAACAGGAGCGCGGTCTGGCCATCCACCTGCAACGCGCCTTCGATCTCGCCATTTTCCGAAACCGCGTCCGACAGGCCGTATTCGTTGACGCCGCCCAGCATCAGATGGACGCTCGGCCTGTCGAAACAGGCGTCGACCAGCACGACCTCGTCGCCGGCAACGGCCGCGGCCTGCGCCAGCGCGACGGCGAGTGCAGCGTGGTCGCTCTTGCGGTCGGGTGTGGTAATGGCGACCACCAGCGCGCCATCGCGTCCCGCCCCCAGAAGCAGCGCCGCCCGGAGCTGCGAGATGGCATCGGCAAAACGGGCGTTGCGGCGCTCGGCGAAGAGCTTGCCCCTCAGCCCGCGCCCGCGGCCTGGCACCGGCGGCATCACCGCGACCGGTGAAAGGCCGGTGGCCCGCGTGACGTCGGACGCGGAGCGGGTGCGCCGGTCCATCAGCGCCAGCCCGATGACCAGCATGAACGCAAGAGCGCCCGAAAGGACGCCGCCGCCCGCCAGCACCAGAAGCCGGTTGGGGCCGGATGGCTGCACCGGCGGCAGGGCCGACGCGATGATCCGCCCCTGCGCCTGCTCGAAGCCGGTGGTGTTGTCCACCTGATTGAACCGGTCGAGGAAGGACTCGTAGATCCGCTTGGCGGCATCGGCCTCGCGCTGGAGGCGCCGCAGCTCGAACTCGGCGTCGCGCTGGCTGTTGAGCTGGCCGCGCACATCCTCCACGTCAGCTTCCAGCGAGAGCACCCGCTGCTGCTGCACCGCTTCGGAGGTCGTCAGGCTGGACGCGATCTTTGCGGTTTCCTGGGCGATTGTGTCGCGGATGGCGGCCAGTGCACTGCGCGCCTGGATGAGGCGCGGGTGGGTGGGCTTGTAAAGGGTCTGGAGCTCGTCCACCTCGCGGGCCTGGGTCGCCTCCTGCGCCCGCAGCGCCTGAATGAGCGGCGACGCGACCACTTCGGGCAGCGCGGCCGGGTCGTCCGAACGTTCCGACGAGCTTGCCGTGGCCGCAGCGGAGGCCAGCTGCGCCTGCGCAAGGCTCAGCTGCTCGTTGAGACGGTTGAGCCGCTCGGCCAGAGCCGTGGTCCCGGCGGCCTCCGTATTGCGGTTCTGGCGCAGATATTCCTGTACGGCCTTCTCGCGCTCGGTGAGCGTCCGGCGCAGGTCTTCCAGCCGGTCCGACAGGAGGGCGACGGATTCGCGTGAGAAGTCGCGTGCCGTGTCCACCTCAACGCCGAGATATTCGGCCATCACCGCATTCACCACCTGCGCGGCGAAGTCCGGATCTTCGCTTTCGTAGGATACCTGGACGACAAACGAGCGCCCGGTCGGCGCGACCGACAGGTTGCGGGCGAGGTTGCTGGCGATCGCTCGGCGCGCAGCGCCACGGTCGGTCGGCATGTCCCGTTCGGCCTCTTCGCGCAGGAGCGGGTTGGCGCTGCTGAACTCCAGGTTCAGCTGGGCGACCACCTGCTGCAACACGCGCGACGAACGGATCACGGCAACTTCGGTTTCGGTGATTGTTTCGGCCGGGACGAAGCGGCTGCTCTGCTGCTCGTTGAGCACCGTGTTCGGCTCGGGGTCGATTTCCAGAAGGCCGCTGGCGCTGTAGACATCGGGCATGCGCGAGGCGAGCACGGTGGCGCCCGCAACGCCGGCCGCCACAATGGCAACGATCAGCCATTTGTACTGCCACAGGGCTGAAATCAACCAGAGGACCGGGTTGAACGGGTTGGCCGCCGGCACGGCCGGGGGGCGCGCGTTGCCGGCGTTGTCGGTCACTGCCACCGGGGCACCTCAAGCGTGTCGAGATTGCCGTGCACCGGGACAGTCCTCCATGATACGGCGCACGCGCCACTCGTTCTGCCGTGTCGGTGATACGACCATTCCGGACCCACACTAGCACCAAGCTGCGCTGATGGCCGGACCCGCGCGGCTGATGTTTGCACAGACCTATGGTCTTCGGGCAACGCGTCAAACGTTGGCACACGTTCATTCACAGAAATGACGAATGCGATGGGCAAAAGTTGCGCGGCAAATCGCATATGATGTGTGCTATGTTGAGAGACTTGCCGGCAAAGGAAATTACATGACCAGATCAATTGGCCGGACATGCGGTCGTGTCTTTGCTGGCTGGTGAATCTCAGGCGCGCCAAGCCGAAAAATGGAACCCTTGGCGCGCGCTTTCCGGGCCTGGACGCTTTGGCATGCTATTTGAAGCGACCCCCCCTGGCATGACGTCCGCTTTTTTTGCCCCCGTCCGATTTGTGTGGTGGTTTTGATAGGCTTAAACAACCATGTATTCCCTGAAAGTGTGGATCGGTCCGGAACGGTCGGCCCTGCACGCCCCGGCTGGGCGTTATCGAAAGCGTTTTGCACGGCATGACTGAGAAAACGGCAACCACGGAGAGCGAACGCGGCAGCGAGGCGGCGAAAGGCGGTGCGGACAGCGGCAGGGCGCTCACCCCGCGTGGAACGGTTGCCGCCGCGCGGATTGCAGCCGCCAAAGCCAGAAACAACACGCTCAATGCCGTCGAGTTCATTGAACCCGGCCACGGCCGGCCGGACTATCTCTATCTTCAGAACATCGACCGGGCGCTGATCGTCGGCGATCTCGCGTGCTTCTTCATCGCCGGGCTCGTCTCGTCCTATTTCATGATCGGGGAGACGCAGCCCGCCTCCACCTACGTCCCCGCCGTTGCGCTGGCGACGTTCCTCTTTTCGCGCATGCTGGAAGGCAACCACGTCTACAAGACCGCGGCCCACAATGTGCAGTTCAGCCTGTTGCGCCGGCTGGCGCAGGCGCTCGTTCTCACTTTTGCGATGGTGACCGCTGCCGCCTTCGGGTTTGCCATCGAGCAGACCGCATCACGCGGGTGGCTGGCGCTGTGGCTGGCCGGGACGGCGGGAGGTCTTCTGGCGTTCCGGCTTGTGGTGGCAGGGCTCGTGCGCATGGCCATCCGCCGGGGACGGCTTCGCCGCCGTGTTGCCCTTTATGGCGCCGACACGCAGGGCATTGCCGTGATCGAGCATCTGGCCGCCAGCGAGGATGCCCACTACGCCCTCGTCGGTTATTATGACGACCGATATCAGCGCGTGCCGACCGAAATTCAGGGCTACCATCGCCGTGGCGGGCTGGCCGAGCTGGAAGATGCCGTGGAGCGCGGTTACGTCGACGAAGTGATCGTCGCGCTGCCGCTGGCCGCGGTCGAGCGGCTGGCCCACATCATGGATCGCCTGTCCCGCTTCTCGGTGACCGTGCTGTTTGCACCTGACCTTCCCATGTGGCGCTTCTTCGACAGCCCGGTCGAAATAATTGGCGGAGCGCCGATGCTGCGCGCACTGGATAAGCCCATCAGGGGCTGGGAAGGCGTCGCCAAGTTTTTCGAGGACCGCATTCTGGGCGGGTTGCTGGTGCTCCTCTGCTCGCCGGTGCTGGCGCTGGCGGCGCTCGCAATCCGGCTCGATTCGCCGGGGCCGGTTTTCTTCCACCAGCCCCGCCGCGGCTGGAATGGCGGTATCTTCACCATCACCAAATTCCGCACCATGCGGACCGACATGGAAGACGTTGCGGGCGACAAGCAGACCACCAAGAACGATCCGCGTGTGACCCGCGTCGGCCGGTTCCTGCGGCGCACCAGCATCGACGAGCTGCCGCAGCTGCTCAACGTGCTGCGCGGCGACATGAGCCTGGTCGGTCCGCGCCCGCATGCGCTCGGGACCAAGGCCGAGGGCAAGCCGTTTGACGAGGCGGTGGCCGACTACATGCTGCGCTACCGCGTGAAGCCGGGCATCACCGGCTGGGCCCAGGTCAATGGCTGGCGCGGCGAAACCGATACCAACCGCAAGCTTCTGGTGCGTGTGCGCTACGACATCGAATACATCGAGAACTGGACGATCTGGTTCGATCTTTACATTCTGATGGTCACGCCGCTGTCCCTCCTGTTCCGCTCGCGCAACGCCTACTGAGCTGAACATCCGCCGGAAACTGTCCCGTGATGAAGCCTGCTGACGTGCCCTTTACCCCTTCTTAAGGTTAACGGCCGAACGTGTGGGGGCGATATCCGCAGGATCGGTTTTTGTTATGCAGCGGTTTGCCTTTCTGGCGGCCTTCACATTCATCGTCGCGTCGTGTGCGTCGCCGGAAGGGCAGAGCCCCTGCGCCGGCACCACCGGGTGCGGCGTGGCTGGCGCGTCCGGCACGGCCATTGCGCCGGCCATCCCCAACGGCTTTCTGCCGTGGGCGGAGGGGTTCGGTGGGTCGCTCCGCTTCGTCATCGGCGATGAAGTGCGCATCACGCTTCCCTTCTACGAAGAAGAGAATGTCACGACGCAGGTGGCGCCCGATGGCAACATCTATCTGGAGCTGATCGGCGCGGTTCTCGCCAATGGGCGGACGCCGGAGGCGCTGTCGGCCGAGCTTGAGCAGAAATATTCCGAGTATCTGCGCTTTCCGCAGGTTGGCGTGGTGCCGACCGCGTTTGCCAGCCGTCAGGTCTACGTGGGCGGCGAGGTCGAGAACCCCGGCGTCTATCCGCTGACCGGGCCGACGGGCGTACTGGAGGCCGTGTTCCAGGCTGGCGGGTTCGAGTTCACCGCCAAGCGGGAGCATGTGGTGCTGATCCGCCGCGGGCCGGACAACCTGCCGATGATGCGCTTTCTGGACCTGAAGGCCTTTGCCCGGGATGGCGTCCCGACCGAAAACACGCTGCTGGAGCCATTCGACATCATTTTCGTGCCGCGCTCGCAGATTGCGGAGGTGAATCTTTTCATCGCGCAATATATCGAAGGTGTCATTCCGTTTAATCAGAACTTCGTCTACACGCTGCTGCAAACCGAGTGACGGAGCGGAAGATGAGTTCGGTCACCATCCTGATCCCGACCCGCAACCGGCCGGGTCCCCTGGCGCGGGCGCTCGAAAGCCTGGCCGCTCTCGATGTGCCGGCGGACCTTTCGGTCGACGTGCTGGTGGTCGACAATGCGGCCGATGGCACGGCGGCGGATGTGGTGGCAGCCGCAAGCTTGCCGTTCGCGGCGCGGTGCCTCAGGGAGCCGCGGCCCGGTGTTTCCAGCGCGCGCAACGCCGGTGTGGCTGCGGCAACCGGCGACATCGTCGCCTTTGTGGATGACGATTGCGCGGCAGACCCCGGCTGGCTTGCCGCGCAGGTGGCTGCGCTGCGCACCACCGGCGCGGACGGCAGCTTCGGCCCCCGTGTTGCGGAGATCGACGGCACGGCCCCGCCCGGCGCCGACTTCTTTCTGGATACCTATTCGCGCGATCTCGGCGCACCTGCCGGCGGCGATGTGAGCGACCAGCACGCCTATCTGCCGCTGCCGGGAGCAGCGTTCGTCAAGGCGCGGTGTCTGGCCGGGCCGGCGCCGTTCGACCCACGGCTCGATAATATTGGCGGCGAGGACGTGCTTCTGTTTCGCCAGCTGGTGGAGGCCGGTCGCCGCTTCGTCTGGGCGCCTGATGCGAAGATGGTGGAGTTCATTCCGCCAGCGCGGCTGGATGCCGGGTTCATCCTGAGGCGGCGTTATCTCTCCGGCCAGCACCGCTGCATTGTGCCGATGATGCTGGAGCCGCCCCGGCGCGGCGAGATGCTGGAGCACATGGCCAAGGGCGCGGTGGCCGCCGCCGCCATGGCGCCGGTGGCCCTTGCCGGCCGGATGGGCGGCACGTGGCCCACAAGGTCGACCGGCCTTCTCATGAGCGGGCTCGGCAAGCTCAGCTGGTGGCGCACCAAGGGCTCGTCGCTTTACGGAAGCGGTCACCGATAGAAAGCCGGTTTCTCATTGCAACCCCCTTTAATCGTCTGTTCGGTTAAAGAGGATTACTGACAAATTTCGCAAAACTCACCATATGGTTGGTGATGGCAGGCAAAACGTCCGTGGTTTGCGGCGCGCTTTGTGCAGGTGGCACGGTGCCGACAGACCGCGAGTGAGGCAGAGCCGATGAGCGAGGAACCGGGACAGACGGGCAACGCGAAGCTGCGCGAGCGGATCAGGGACCGCCGCGCCGGGCGCGCACGTGCGCCATGGGGCCAGGTCGAGACCGCGGCCAGCGCAGGTGCAGCGCCGGACACGGCCTACGATCACGGCTATGGCGGGTGGACGGCAACGGTCGGTGGCATCGGCGATGCGCCTCGGACGGTCACGCCGGCGGCCGATGCCGCGCCGGAGACGACCGGTCCGCAAGCGGGGGACCCCACCCCGGCGGAAAATGCCCCAAAGGCGCGGCTTGGCGAACGCCTGAAAAAACGCCTGCGCCAGCGAAACCCGCAAACTGAACGCACCGAAACGCAGGAGAGCGCCGCCGACACCGTCGCCGCGACAAACCCCGAACCTGCGCAGCCGTCGCCGACCGCCACCGATGATGCGCCGGAGCTCGTTGCAGCGCGGGACCGCCTGCGCCGCCGCAATGCATCCGCGGAGGCGGCCGCTGCGGGCAAGGCGGCGGGCGAACCTGCCCCGGAACCCACCCCAGAACCCGCCCCCGAGCCCGCAGCAGCGCCAGCCGCCGCAGCGAAGCCGGATGAGCCGGCCGCCAGCGCCGAGCGCGCACTCGTGTTGCCGCCGCGCCGCAGCGGCGCGGGACCGCGTGCCGACCGGAACCGGCCGCGCGGGGATGACACGGACGGCGCCAAAGCAGCATCGCACAATCGCCGGTCCCAGCGGATCGACGGCGGCGGCACCGTGATGATCGACGAGGCGCTTTATCCGCTGCTCGACTGGTCGATGGGCGGCATTGCCGTGCCGCCGGGCCGCCAGGATATCCATGCCGGCGATCGCCGCACCCTCGAGGTCGAGATCGACATGCGGGACTATTCGGTCAGTCTCCAGATGGAGGGCGAGGCCGTCAACGTCACCGAGGATCGGATCGGGTGGCGGTTTGTCAGCCCCAACGACAGGCAGCGGCAGGTCCTGCGGTCGCTCACCAACGCGGCATGCCAGGGTCGCAGCTTTGCCCCGCCGCTCGACAACACGCCCGCACCAAAGATGATCGACACGTCCGGCCGTGACGCGGTGCCCCGCCGGTCCGTGGGGCGGTTCAGCCCGATTGCGGCGGTGATGTCGCTGCCGTTCAACGCCGCAGTCATTGCGCTGGTGGCGGGGCTTGCCATCATTGCACTGCCGGACGGGAGCAGCACCGAAAGCACGCAGAGCGTTGGCAGCATGGCTGCGAGCACCGTGCGGGCCGAACATGCCGCCGTCGCCGTGGCACGGCAGACGCTGGCCGCCGATGCCACGGGTCTCGTGCTGGAGTGGGGCTTCGCGCCGGGCGAGACGGTGGACGAGGGGGATGCGCTCGTTTCGCTCCTCCTTTCCGCCGCGGGCGAGGAGACCCGTTCGGTGATTCAGAGCCCCTGCGACTGCAACCTCGCGCGCATTCTGGTGGACGCCGGTGACAGGGTGGTGGAGGGCGACCCCATCGCGCTCCTTTATCCGCGCGATGCCGAGGGGCACGTGCAGGCCATGTTCCCGTTCGGCACGGCGCCCAACCTCGGCGCTCTGGTTTCCGTGGCGCTCCCCTATTCGGGCGACCGCTTCGAGGGGGTGGTCGAGAAGGTCGGCCGGCTCGACGATCCGCAGGATTATATCGGCTTGCCTGCGTCCATCGTGTCGGGAGACCGTAATTCGGTATATGCCCATATCACGACCACGCCCGCGGTTCCTGCGGCCCTTGCGGGGGACCCGGCCATCGTGACCGTCGGCGCGATGGAGACGGCCCCGCCGGAAGTCTGACCCGCGCTCAGGCGGTGTAGCGCTTCAGCTCCTGCCTTGCGATCTGGCGCCGGTGCACCTCGTCGGGGCCATCCACCAGGCGCATGGTGCGCAGGTGCGTCCACATTGCGGCAAGCTCGGTGTCCTGGCTGATGCCCATGGCACCGTGGAGCTGGATCGCATCGTCGCAGATGGACAGCGCCACCTCCGGCGCCACCACCTTGATCTGGCTGATCCACGGCTGCGCGGCGCGCACGCCCTCCGTGTCCATCACGTGCGCGGCCTTGAGGCAGAGGAGCCGCGCCTGCTCGATCCCCATGCGCGCATCTGCAATCCGGTCCATGTTGCCGCCAAGCTCGGTCAGCGTCCTGCCGAACGCCTCGCGCGCCAGGCCGCGGCGGCAGAACAGCTCCAGCGCCCGCTCCGCCAGCCCGATGGAGCGCATGCAGTGGTGGATGCGCCCGGGCCCCAGCCGGGCCTGCGCCACCTCGAAGCCGCGGCCCTCGCCCAGCACCAGATCGTCGGCAGGCACCCGCACATCGGTAAAGCGGATGTGCATGTGCCCGTGGGGGGCATCGTCGTGCCCGAAGATCTGCATGGGCCTGAGGACCTCTATCCCCGGCGTTGCGGCCGACACCACAAACATCGAGTGGCGCGCGTGCTTGTGCGCCGCAGGATCGGTGGCGGCGAGCACGATATAGACTGCACAGCGCGGATCGCCGGCACCCGAGGCCCACCACTTCTCTCCGTTCAGAACATAGTCGTCGCCGTCGCGCACGGCGGACAGGACGAGATTGGTGGCGTCGGAGGAGGCGACCGCCGGCTCGGTCATCAGGTAGGCGGAGCGGATGCTGCCAGCCAGAAGCGGGGCCAGCCAGTTCTCCTTGTGCGCTGCCGTGCCCATCCGGTCGAACACTTCCATGTTGCCGGTATCGGGCGCGGAACAGTTGAAGCACTCTGCCGCGAGGCGGACCTTGCCCATTTCCTCGGCAAAATAGGCGTATTCCACATTGGTGAGTCCCGGCCCGTCCGGCTGGTTGGTGCGCCAGAAATTCCACAGCCCCTGTTCGCGGGCATGCGCCTTGAGCCCGTCAATTATCTCCAGCTGCCGCGCGGTGTGCTTGAAACGGTCGCCGGAAGGATGACGCCCCACCTCGCTCTGGAATTCGGCATCAAGGGGCGCAATGTCGTTTGCCACCATGGTGCGGACTGCATCGAGGAGGGGGCGGGCCCTGTCGCTGAGGCCAAGGTTCATGGGTGGTGCGCTCCGGTCTGGCTTCGGGCGCAAAGCATGGTGCGCGCCGCCGATCGCTGCAAGTGGTCTGCGGCTGGACACAAACTGCCGCGCCTGATACCCGAAAAACATCCCTCCGGCGCATCCGTCGATCCCAACAGGACGTTTTATGCATAGCCTCCCCGCGCATTTCGCGTGGCCGCCCTTGCGCGCATGAGCGAGCATATCGTCCACTTCAACTGGGATCTGCCGACCGTTGCGGTGTTCCTGTTTTCCATCACCCTTCTGGGGCTGGCCAAGGGCGGGCTTGCGGGCATCGGTGTTCTCGCCATGCCCATGATGCTGCTGGTGATGCCGCCCGGACCCGCCGCCGGTCTCATCTTGCCGATCCTGATGATCCAGGACGTTCTCAGCGTCTGGATCTATCGCGGCAAGTGGAGCCTGCCCAACCTCAGGCTTCTCGTTCCATCGGCATGTCTGGGCATTGCGCTTGGCTTCTCGCTGTTTGCTCTGCTGCCCACGGGGCCGATGCTGGGCGTTCTGGGCACCATCACGCTGGCGTTTGCGCTGCGCGGCATTCTGGGGCCCAAGGCGCCGGCGCGCGTGCCGTCGCGGCCCATGGGCGTGTTTCTGGGCATGATGAGCGGGCTCACGTCCACCGTGCTCCATCAGGGCGGGCCGACGTTCCAGATGTATCTCATGCCCCAGCGCCTGCCGCGCGACACATTCGTCGCCACCGGCGTGACGTTCTTTTTCCTGATCAACTTCATCAAGCTGCCGGGCTTCATCTGGCTCGGTCAGCTGACGCGCGAGGGGCTGATGGCGGCGCTCATCGCCTCGCCGCTGGCGCTCGGCGCCACCTGGCTGGGCGCGAGGCTGGTGTCCCGCATCGCGCCGGAGCGGTTCTACACGCTGATCTACTGGTTGCTCGCCCTCGTCGGCGTCAAGCTTTTGACCGACGCTCTCTTCTGATCCGGCGCAGTTCGCGGGGGTCGCGCGTGCTCTCCGCGGCGGGGCGCGCCTCTGGCTTGCGCGGCTTCCGAGCGTCGTCCTGCTGCCGGCCGGTCTTCTGCGCGCGGCGGCTGGCGCGCGGCGCATCCAGCGCCTCCTCGTCGCAAAGCACCTCCACAATCTCCTCGGTCTTGTCGAGGTGGGTGCGATCTTGAACGCCGGCGGCGGGGTCGTGGCCCGGCACATCCGCCGCGACAATGCCGCCATAGTGCTTGAGGAACACGCCCATCACGTGGCTGACGCCGGCTTCGGTTACCGCGCGGGCGTCCGGTCCGTAGTAGCGGCCGCGAACCTGCGGCGCCGTGATGATCTCGTAGGACGGGAAGTAGTCCACCCGTTCGTCCGCGTCGGACAGCATCTGCGCGGCAACCCGCAGGACGGCTTTGGAATAGGTGGTGGAGGCGAGGACATGGCGGTCCTCCGCCGTTGCCATCAGCGGCACCGGCGATACGGTGAGGATCACCCGCGCCGCCGGGTTCACCGCGCGCAAGGCGGCAAGGGCCGCGCGCATGTCGGCCACCGTCTCGTCGACGGTGAAATTCTTCATGGTGTGGCGGGCAGGGTCATAGGTGCCGCCGGACACGCCGGGGGCGAGCGGAAAGACGGCGCCGTCCCGGTCCATCCACCCTTCCGTCAGCCCCAGCGTGAACACGAAGACCGAAAGGTCCGCCATCATCGCCCGCACCCGCGACAGGTGATAGGCGCGGTCGGCTTCAAGCTCGGCCAGCGACAGGAACGGGCCCACCGACGGGCGGAAGGGGTCGATGAACCCCTCTGCGGTTTCCCAGGCGTTGGTTTCGGGCACGAACTCGCCAGCGGCGCGCGCGAACAGCTGGCGCAGCTGGCGGGCGGTGTAGACGTTGCCGGAGCGGGTGGAGAACACGCCGTAGTGGAAGTGCGCGCCGCCATTGGTCCGGTGGATGGCGGGCGCTTCTTCGGCCACCAGCGTGTTGAAGCCGGATGCCGCAAGATGGCGCATCACGTGCTGGGCAAAGCAGCTGCCAGCGGTTGCCACCGCCTCGTCCCTGCCGATGGTGAATTTTGGCGCCGCAACAGGGTCCAGCGCGGCGGGATCTTCCACGCCGGGCGCACGGCGCCAGTGGCGGTAGTCGGCAATATCGCTGTAGGGGTGCGGTGTCGTCATTGCGGCGCGCCCTCATTCGTGGTGCCAGCTTGCGCAACGGCAGCGCCGTGGCTTCTCCCATAGGCGCGGATCTGGTCCAGCACCAGCGCGCCATACTGGGCATTGCCGTGCGTGGGGTCGTTGCGGCGGTAGCGCTTGGCGAGAAAGCCGCCTGCATTCTGCGCTTCCGGCGGTGCTGGAATAAAGTCGATCTCGTGCGCCTCGCACCATGCAGACAGGATGCGGTTCTGCAGCTGGTAAATCTTCAGCCGCACCGAAGGCGGCGTGAAAACGAGGCTGAGCCCCATTTCCTCGGCCTTGTCGGCGAGCGACGTCACTAGATGCTCCTCGTCATCCACCGGCGGCGGGGCGGCCACATGGGCGGTCGGCACCTTGTAGTAGGCGGCAAGCTCGGTGGTCCGCTCGAAGGCGCGCTGCATCATCTCGCTCATGGCATGACGCATCTGCGCGTGCGGGATGATCCGCCGGCCGGGAAGGACCGTGTCGTCCGCGTGGAGGTAGAAGTCGAACGGTTCGGGCGCCTCGAACAGGCCCAGCCGGTTGTGCTGGTTGCCGCCCATCATCGAGATCGCCACCGTGGGCGCCAGCTTCCCCAGCGACGCGGGGTCCAGCGGATGGTCATCGCCGGAACTTGCGCGCGAAACACGGCCGATGGCGATATCGTCGGCGCCCACGCGGTCCATGGCGGCGGCCAGCGCTCGCGTGTGGCTCATGCCGACCACATAGATGGGGACCTTTTGGGGTGCTGGCGGCTGGCGCCGCTCCGGCGTGCCGCGGAACAGGCGCATAAAACGGCCGATCCCGCCGGGTTGTGCCGCGCTGGCCGGCCCCTTGCGCGTCACCGTGCGGCCCCGCGGATGGAGATTGCCGCCGGGGTGGGGCGGGCGAGTGGGCACAAAGGTTCGCGCATCGGCTGGACGACAACTCTCATCAGGGCTGCTGGAACGCTTCCAAATGCCTAGCCCGCACACAGCGCTCTGGCAATTGGGCAATTGCGGTCAGCCTGCCGCACCAGCTACACAGGCCAAAATGCAAAGAGGGAGTGGACGGATGAGAGTTCTGATCATCGGCGGTGGTGGATTTGTGGGTCAGAAGATTGCCCACCGTCTGGCGGAGCGCGGAACGCTGCGCGGCCAGACGATCACGCACCTGGCGCTCGCGGACCTTGCAGAGCCGGCGCCGATGGACGCCCCGTTCGAGGTGTCGGTCCACGCCAGCAACATTGCCGACCGCGCCAGCGTCAACGCGCTGTTCGAGGTGAAGCCAGACGTGATCTTCCATCTGGCGGCCATCGTCTCCGGGCAGGCCGAGGCGGAATTCGACGTCGGCATGATGGTGAACCTCATGGGCTCGCTCAACGTGTTCGAAGCGGCGCGGGCGCTGGGGACCTGCCCCGTGCTGGTGTTCTCCTCCTCCTGCGCGGTCTATGGCGGCGAGATCCCCGAGCAGATCGAGGACTGGACGCAGAACAACCCGCAGACGTCGTACGGCGCGCAGAAGGCCGCTGCCGAACTCTTCGTCACCGACTATTCGCGCAAGGGCTTCTTCGACGGGCGCGGCCCGCGGCTGCCCACGGTCACCATCCGCCCCGGCAAGGCGAACGCTGCTGCATCGTCGTTCATGTCGTCGATCTTCCGCGAGCCGTTGCAGGGCGAGGCGGCCATCTGCCCCGTCGATCCCGATTACGAGGTCTGGTACGCCTCGCCGCGCGTGACGGTGGAAAACCTTATCCGCACCGCCGAGGTGAAGGCCGAGGACCTTGGCGAACAGCGCTGCTTCGCGATGCCGGGCAAGGTCGCCTCCATCGGCGAGATGATCGAGTGCATGCGCCGTGTTGCCGGGGACGAGCCGGTCAACCGCATCGTGTGGGAAAAGGACCAGCGGATCATCGACATCGTGTCCGGCTGGCGCCCGCTCATCAACCCGCAGAAGGCCCTGAAGCTCGGCCTCGTCACTGACGGCACCTTCGAGGACAACGTGCGCTACTTCCTCGAAGACGACATCCGCCGCTAGAACCCGCCCTGCACCGCCGGGCGGCCGCTGTCACCAGCGGTCGTACCGGCGGTATTGCTGCCATTGTTTTTCGCCGACCATGCAGTCGATCCGCGGGGGGCTGCCCGGCGGCCGCCATGCCGCGCGGATCACCTGCGGTTCCGCGCTCGCGATCTCCAGGATGATCTTGCGGCGGATTGCGGCGGCAAACTGGCTGGCGCTGTTCACCGTGATCATGAACGAGCCGAAGCCGCCGATCACACAATCCTCGTAGTAGATGTCCAGCTCTTCCAGGTGGAAATAGCCGCCGGGGTTGGAGCGTTTGATCATGAGGGGCAGGCCGTTGATGACGATGCCCTGCGCCAGCACCTCGTCGCGCGCGGCCGTCACTGCAATGCCCATGTTGTTGGGCCCGTCGCCCGACACGTCGATCACCCGGCGCATCCCGTCGATGCCATTGTCGAACAGGGCAGCCGAGCGGCGGATTGCCGATGAGATGGACGTGCGCCGCATCCGCCCGATGGGGGCTGCCTCCAGATCGGTGGCAAAGGCCTCCGCGTCCGCGTCGCTCTCGATGATCCGCCAGGGGACGACCACGCGGTCGAGCTCGTTGCCGGCCCATTCCACGTAGGTGAGGGCGATGCGCTGCCAGTCTCCCCTGGCGATGGTGGCACGGACATCCGGGTGGCGCAGCGCCGCGACGTAACCCTCCCGCTGGAGCCTCTGCTCCTCAAGATCCATCGACCACGACACGTCCACCGCAAGCACAAGCTCGATGTCCACCACGGGTGGCGATTCGGCCCTTGCAGCCATGGGCGCAATTATAAGTAGAGAAAACAGCGTCAGGTATCGAACCATGCGGCAAGGCCCTCCGGGTGCATGAACAGGCGGCACGGTGGTCCGCCGCCAAGAGGCAGGGCCGCGCGCGGGGCGCTGCGCCCGTCGTCCCGATGTCATGCAGGAAGGGTCTCAGCCGCGCTGTGTGCGGTCAAGTGGACAATTAAGCGCGCTTGGTGCGCTCCGATCACTTTATGTTGCGGGCGCCGGCCGGTGCGAGACTCAGAGGTCGTCGGGCGTGAGGTCGATGCCGAGCCCGGGGCCGGGGGGCGGCGCCAGTGCACTTTGCGCCGGCTCGAACGTTCCGGCGGGCGCCTTCTCCCAAAACCATTGGTGGAGCATGTGGTGTTCGGTGGAGTGCGCGTTGGGCAGCGAGCAGGCGACGTGGAGCGATGCGGCGTACGTCACCACCGATGATGAGGCGTGCAGTGTGGCGGGGAGGTGGAAGGCGTGCGCCAGCTCGCCGATGCGTTTGGCCTCGGTCACACCGCCGCACGCCGCCGGGTCGAACTGCACGTAGTGGACCGCATCGGCGGTGATGAGGTCGCGGAAGTACGACGCCCAGGCCATGCTCTCGTTGCCGCATACGGGGATCGGGCTTTGGGCGTGGACCCGCGCCTGCCCCGCAATATCGAGTGGCGAGACCGGAGCCTCCAGAAAATGGATGTCGTAGGGCGCGGCGGCGTTGGCAAGGGCAAGGGCGCCCGCAACATCGAGGTTGTAGAGCGCGTCGATCATGAAGCGAACGTCGGGGCCGATGGCCTCGCGCACGGCTGCGATGCGGCGCACATCCTCGGCCAGCGGCGCACCGCCCACCTTGATCTTCACCGCATCGAACCCGTCGTCGACCCAGCCCTTCACCTCGGCGGCAAGGTCGTCGGCGCTCTTGTCGGTGCCGTAGAGGCCGGCGCTGGCGTAGACCGGCACGGTCTTGCGTGCCCTGCCGAGGAGATCGACCAGCGGCAGGTTGACCTGGCGGGCAGCAAGATCCCACAGCGCGATGTCCACCGCGCTCCACGCCGCAGCCGTGATGCCGACGCGGCCGGAAATCTCGGTGCCGCGGCGCATGGTTTCGGCAATGCCGCGGGCCTCGAACGGGCAGCGCCCCACCACCAGCGGCGCCATGTCGTCCTCGATCACCGCGCGCACGGCCCGCGCACCGCCCTCGTTCAGCCACGCTTCGCCCACGCCGATCCGCCCGGCGGTGTCTTCGACGAAGGCGAACAGCATCACCTTGGACGTCCACCGCGTGCGGGGGTTCCAGACCGCCCCGCCCATTTCGCGGGCGACGACGCGCACCGTGATCTGCTTCACCGGATCCATCGTTTGACCTTTTGTATTCGCAAAGAGAACTCTGCCGTAACAAAACGAGAGCGGAAGGGGAGGCAATGGCTAATTTAGGGATCACCGTTTTGCCCGAATGGGCACAGGCCGAGGGCATTGACGCGGTTCTGGACCGCGTGGAGGCCGCCGGTGCCACCGACATTGCCACCAGCCCCTACGTGATGGCGCCGGCGGAGAGCGGCGGATCGCGCGAGCCGCCGGCCGATGGCGGCCACGGCAGCGTGCGCGTGCTGGACCGCCCGCTGTTCGGCAAGCGCCAGCTGATGATCCGCACCGCCCCCAGCTATGCACCGGACAAGGCAATTTACGCGGGCCTTGCCTACCAGCCACCGGAACCCGATGCGCTGACGGCGGCGGAGGGGGACACGGTGGCGCGCTTCATCGCGGCGGCGAAGGCGCGGGGGCTCAAGGTCTGGTTCCAGGTGCAGGCGGCGATCCCGCCCGGCTACCGCGTGCAGTTTTCCGGCGTTCGTGCCGAGGACGAGGCGCTGGGGCCGGACGGTGAGCCGATCCACGGCCGCGTCGACGCCAACGCCTCGCTGGCCGCACCGGACATTCTTGCCTACACCGAGGCGCTGCTGAAGGACCTTGCCGCCGCCTATCCGGACGTCGCCGGCTTCCGGATCGACTGGCCGGAATATCCGCCCTACACCTTCGGCTCGCTGTTCTTCGACTTTTCGCCCCATGCGCTCGCGGCGGCGGACCGCCTCGGCATCGACACCGCGCGGATGCGCGCCGATGCGCTGGCGCTGCGCACCCGCCTGACCACGCTTGAAGCCGGCGACATTCCGGCGACGGTCCCGTCACTCGATGCGCTCAGCCGCTACCCCGGCGTCGCCGATCTGCTTGCGCTGCGGCGGCATCTGTCGGCGGCGCTGGTGGCGCGGATGCGCAGCGCGCTGCCGCCGGAAATGGCGCTGGTGCCGCAGGCTTTTCCGCCGCCGCTGAACGCACTGTCCGGCTTCGACATCGAAGCCATAGCGCCGGAAGTGGAGGGGATCGGCATCAAGTTCTACACCATGCACTGGCCGATGATCCTGGCGGACTTTGCCAGAGCGATGGGCGGGCACGATGCGCTGGCGCCGCTGCTTGCGCAACTTCTGGGAACGGGCGGAGCGCGCCCGCAAACGGTGGCGGACCTGCGCTATCCGGACCCCGAAGAGGCCCACGCCGTGGGGGCGGACGCCATCGCGGAAAAGCTGTCGGCGGCGCGCACTGCGGCTGGCGACACGCCGGTCTACGCCTTCACCCACGCCTACGGGCCGCTGTCCGACGTGATGCGCCGGGCGGAGGCGGCCTGGACCGCATCCGAAGGCAGGCTGTGGGTCAACCGCTATGGTTACATGTCGGACGAGAAGCTGGCGGCGTTTGGCAAGATGGTGCGCGGCTGAGGCCTATTGCGGCAGGCGGACGCGGGCGCGCAGCCCCCCCAGCGGGCTCTTCGACAAGGTGACGTTGCCGCCCTGCCGCAGGGCGATATCCCGCGCGATGGTGAGGCCGAGGCCGGTGCCGCCCCGGTCCTGGTTGCGGGCATTGTCGAGCCGGTAGAAGGGGCGGAACGCGGCCTCGTACTCGTCCGGCGGCATGCCGGGGCCGTCATCGTCCACGGTGATGAAAAGGCGGTTTCCGTCGCTGGTGGCACCCACCTCCACGTTGGGCGCATAGGCGACGGCGTTGGAGACGAGGTTGGCCACCAGCCGCAGCGTCGCGTTGGGGCGAATGTGCGCCGCAATATCCTGCGGCACCACCACCCGCACATTGTCGAAGCCGCGCACCGCGCTGGCGATGAGCGGCTCGATGGATACGTCGGCGACCGGCTCGTCCACGTCGGTGCGGGCGAACGTGAGGTAGTCCTCCAGCATCGCCTGCATCTGGTCGACGTCCTCGGTCAGCGCGTCCACGTCCTCGCCCTCGGGCAGCACGGCAAGTTCGAGGCGGAAGCGGGTGAGCATGGTGCGCAGGTCGTGGCTGACGCCGGCCAGCATCTGGGTGCGCTGCTCGATCTGGCGTTCGATCCGCTGGCGCATTTCCAGGAAGGCCCAGCCGGCCTGCCGCACCTCGATTGCCCCGTGGGGGCGCAGCGGGCCGATCGGCCGGCCCTGACCGAACCGCTCGGCGGCGGCCGCCAGCTCCTGGATCGGCCGCACCTGACCCTTCAGGAACAGGATCGCCACCGCAATCAGCACCAGCGACGTGCCCGCCATCCACACCAGCGTGATGTGGGCGTCCGACGCATAGGTGTGGCTCCGCCGCGTGACGATGCGCAGGATGCCCGCATGGGTTTTCACCTGGACCTCGACAAAGCGGCTGCTGCCCAGAGTGTCGATCCAGAACGGGCGGTTCACCTCCACGCTGATGAGGCGCGACAGCGTCCGGTCCAGAAGGGAGAAGAACGGCTTGGGTCCCGGCAGGGGCAGATGGTCGGTTTCGAGGAGGGTGACTTCGGTGAAGAGGCGCGCGCCGGCGACTGCGACTAGTTCGGCGCCGCGCTCGTCCGGCGCGGTTTCCAGAATGTCCACCAGCGCTGCAATTTCCGTTGCCGTGGCGACCGAAAGGCGGGTGGTCATGTTTTCCCAGTGGCGGTCCAGGAACACGAACGCCACCACCGACTGAAGGATCAGCATCGGCAGGATGATGATGAGCAGGGAGCGGGCGAACAGGCGCCGCGGCAGGCGGCGGCGCAGCCAGCGCTCCAGCGGCGGCGGCAGGCCGAGCCAGCGCAGGATCCGGCGCCACAGCGGGCGCTGGCGGCGCGGTTCGGCGGCAACGCTCATCCGGCATGCTCCGGATCGGCCAGAAGCCGGTAGCCCTGGCCGCGCATGGTCTGCAGATATTTTGGCTCGGCCGGGTCGTCCTCCAGCTTGCGGCGGAGGCGGTTGATCTGCACGTCGATAGCACGGTCGCCAAGGTCTTCATCGGCCACCAGTTCGTGGCGCGGGATGGTGGCGCCGGGGCGGCTGGCCAGAAGGCGCAGGAGGCGCCGCTCACGGTCCGTCAGCCGCACGGGCTCGGCTGCGCGGGTCAACTCCTCGCGGCGGATGTCGAACACGAAATCGCCGAAGCGGATGCGCCGTGCGGTCTCCGGCCGGCGGCGCAGGAGGTTGGCAAGGCGAAGCGCCAGCTCCCGCGGCTCGAATGGCTTGGGCAGGTAATCGTCCGCGCCGCGCTCCAGCCCTGCGACGCGGTCGTCCGCCTCGGTCTTGGCGGAGAGGAGAAGCACCGGCATCGTGTATGTCTGTTTGAGCGAGGCGAGCAGGGACAGACCATCCTCGCCCGGCATCATGATGTCGAGCACCACCGCGTCGAACACCAGCCCCTCCAGCTTCCGCCGTGCTTCGGCGGCATCCCTGGCCGCGGTGACGCGGAAGCCCTGGGCGCGCAACAGGCGCTGCAAAAGCGTGCGGATCCGCTGGTCGTCGTCCACCAGCAGAACGTGCGGGGCCTCGTCGTCGCTGGCCGGTTCGCCGCCGTCACGCAATGCCATCGGTCACACGCCCCCTGCGATGCGCGACAGCACGTCCGCGCGTTCGTCCTCATCCACGAGGGCTGCAAGGAACATCGCGATGGCGTCCCGGTTCGCCGGTCCCGCCGCCTCCAGCGCGGCGTGGATCTTCTCGGTCTGGATTGCGGTGATGGTGCGCGCCAGATCGTGCCCCTTTGCGGTGGTGGCCAGGCATTTCTCGCGCCGGTCCGCGACGCCCTGGCGCACGGTGATGAAGCCGTCGTCCACCAGCGTTTTCAGAACCCGCGCGACCCCCTGCTTGGTCACTTTCAGGATCCCGAGAAGGTCGCCCACCGTCAGCCCCGGATTGCGATCGACAAAGTGGAGCACCCTGTGGTGGGCGCGTCCATAGCCGATGGTCGCCAGCAATTCATCCGCAACGCCGACAAAGTCGCGATAGCCGAAAAACATCCGCTCGATGAGGTCGAGGGCGAGAGGCTCGCTGTCCGGCTGGTGCGCACTGCATTTTTTTAAGTCAACCATGTTGACGTATCTCGTAACAAGGGGTACATGAAGGTCGTCGAATTCGCACATTCATGTCGCGATATGGCGGTTCGAGGAAATAATATTTCGCAGTGGCGCAGTTTTGTGCGTCTGCCGAGAAACTAGGTTTGGCGTTTCGGAGGAGCCGGGCGCCAGGAGGAGAGTGAGCATGGCTATCCCATTCGACCAGCGCGAGGGCGAAATCTGGCTCGACGGCGTGTTTGTGCCGTGGGCGGACGCCAAGGTGCACATCCTGACCCACGCACTGCACTACGCCAGCTCCGTGTTCGAAGGCGAGCGCGCCTACGGCGGCGAGATTTTCGAGTGTGAAGCCCATACCGATCGCCTGTTCGCCTCCGCCGATGCGTTGGGGTTCGCCATCCCCTATAGCAAGGACACCATTAACGAAGCCAAGCGCGCAACGCTCGCCCGCATGGGGCTGACCGATGCGTACCTGCGCCCGGTCGCCTGGCGCGGCAGCGAGATGATGGGCGTTTCCGCCCAGCTCAATACCATCCACGTCGCCATCGCGGCATGGGCGTGGCCGAGCTATTTCGACCCGGCGCTTCTGGAAAAGGGCATCCGCCTCGACATCGCGTCCTGGCAGCGGCCGGACCCCAAGACCGCACCGTGCCACGCCAAGGCTGCCGGCCTTTACATGATCTGCACGCTGTCCAAGCACGCCGCGGAAGCCAAGGGCTACACCGATGCGCTGATGATGGACTATCGCGGCCACGTCGCCGAGGCGACCGGCGCCAACGTGTTCTTCATCAAGGACGGCAAGATCCACACGCCGGTGGCGGACTGCTTCCTCAACGGGATCACGCGGCGCACGGTGATGGCGCTGGCGGCCAAGCGCGGCATCGAAGTCATCGAACGGACGATCCTGCCGGATGAGCTTGGCACCTTCTCCGAGTGTTTTGTCACCGGCACGGCGGCCGAAGTGACGCCGGTGGGCGAAATCGGCCCCCACCATTATACGCCCGGCGAAATGACCCGCGCTCTGATGCAGGACTATGCCGACAAGGTCCGGCCCGCCGGCGCCGCGATGCGCGATGTGGCCTGATCTGCGCAAATAGTATGCGAACTTCGACCCGGGCAAGCTTGCCCGGGTCTTGCGAAAAAAATCACACTATGCTCCCACTGCAACAGTCAAAAAGTTCTGTTCTTCTGGGAGATGCCTTCGTGAAAAAATCGCTTGTTGCCGCTGTAAGTGCCGCCGCTCTTCTTGTCGCCGCGCCGGCGCTTGCGGAAGATGTGAAGATCGGCGTTCTGCTGGGCTTCACCGGCCCGCTTGAGAGCCTGTCTCCGGCAATGGCTTCGGGCGCCGAAATGGCGATGAAGGAAGCCACCGATTCGGGCCAGTTCATGGATGGCGGGACCGTCACGCCGGTGCGCGCCGACTCCACCTGCATCGACGCTGGTGCCGCAACCGCAGCCGCAGAGCGCCTCATCACGTCCGACGGCGTGCCGGCCATGGTTGGCGCCATGTGCTCCGGCGCCACCACCGCAGCGCTCCAGAACGCGGCCCTGCCCAACGGCACCGTGATGATCTCGCCGTCCGCCACGTCGCCGGCGCTCTCCACCATCGACGACAACGGCCAGTTCTTCCGCACCGCGCCGTCCGACGCGCGCCAGGGCGAAATCATCGCCGACATGCTGACCGAGCGCGGCATCAAGGACGTGGCGCTCACCTACACCAACAACGACTACGGCAAGGGCCTTGCCGACGCGATCGCCTCCTCGTTCGAGAAGGCGGGCGGCACCATCACCATCAACGCCGCCCATGAAGACGGCAAGGGCGACTACTCGGCCGAAGTGGCGGCGCTGGCATCCGCCGGCGGTGAGCTTCTGGTGGTGGCCGGCTACCTCGACCAGGGCGGCAAGGGCATCATCCAGGCATCGCTGGATTCGGGTGCATTCGACACGTTCCTGCTGCCCGACGGCATGGTCGGCGAAGCGCTGGTGGAAGCCATCGGCGATCCGCTGAACGGTTCGTTCGGCGTGCTGCCCGGCTCCGACTCTGACGGGTCCGCCAAATTTGCCGAGCTTGCAAAGGCTGCCGGCTTCGAGCCGGGTGTCTACGCTCCGGAAGCCTATGATGGTGCTGCGCTCATCATGCTGGCCATGCAGGCGGCGGGCTCCACCGATCCGGCCGAATTCAAGGGCAAGATCATGGACCTTGCCAACGCCCCCGGCGAACAGATCCTGCCCGGCGAACTCGGCAAGGCGCTGGAAATCGTCAAGAATGGCGGCGATATCGACTATGTGGGCGGTTCCGCGGTGGAGCTGATCGGTCCGGGCGAAAGCGCCGGCAACTTCCGCGAAATCGAGATCAAGGACGGCAAGATCGAAACCCTCAAGTACCGTTGATCGCGCGATCCAATCCGGCCGGGGCTCACGCCCCGGCCGGTGCGTCCGACCCCATGATTGCAGTTCGCAACGTCTCCAAATGGTTCGGCGGCATCCATGCTGTCCGCGACGTCACCCTTGATATCCGCAAGGGGACGATCACCGGCCTCATCGGCCCCAATGGCGCCGGAAAGACGACGCTTTTCAACATCATCGCCGGCCTCTACGAGCCGTCCTCCGGGACGGTTGCGCTGGATGGCGACGACGTCACGTCACTCGCGCCGCACGAGCTGTTCGGCCGCGGTCTCCTGCGCACCTTCCAGCTTGCGCACGAATTCCATTCCCTGTCGGTCCGCGAAAACCTGATGATGGTGCCCCCCGGCCAACCCGGCGAGACGCTGGGAAACGCCTGGTTCCGCCCCGGCCTCGTCGCCGCCCGCGAACGCAAGGTGCGCGAGAAGGCCGACGAGATCCTCGACTTTCTCACCCTCACGCATCTGGCGGACGAGCGCGCCGGCAACCTCTCCGGCGGGCAGAAGAAGCTCTTGGAGCTTGGCCGCACGATGATGGTGGATGCCAAGATCGTCTTCCTCGACGAGGTCGGCGCCGGCGTGAACCGCACTCTGCTTGCCACCATCGGCGATGTCATCCAGCGGCTTCACACCGAGCGCGGCTACACCTTCTGCATGATCGAGCACGACATGGACTTCATCCAGCGCCTTTGCGACCCCGTCATCGTGATGGCGGAGGGCGCGGTGCTCGCCGAAGGCAGCGCCGACGAGATAATGAAGAACGAGCAGGTGATCGAGGCCTATCTCGGCACCGGCTCCAAGCACAAGAAGCCGGGGGCCGCCGCGTGAGCTTCCTCAAAGCCGAGGCCATGACCGGCGGCTATGGCAACGACGACATCCTCCACGCCTGCACCGTGGAGGCCGACAAGGGCGAGATCGCCGTCATCGTCGGCCCCAACGGCGCGGGAAAATCCACCGCGATGAAGGCCGTGTTCGGGATGCTGAACCTTCGCGAGGGCAGGGTGACGCTGGATGGGCGCGACGTGACCACCATGAAGCCGACCGAGCGCGTGTCGGAGGGGATGAGCTTCGTGCCGCAGGTGCGCAACGTCTTCCCGTCGATGACGGTGGAGGAGAATCTCGAGATGGGCGCTTTCCTGCGTCGCGACAACATCGCCGAGACCATCGAGGAGATCTACGACCTGTTTCCCGTCCTCAAGGAGAAGCGGCGCCAGCCGGCGGGGGAGCTTTCAGGCGGACAGCGCCAGCAGGTCGCCGTCGGCCGCGCGTTGATGACCAAGCCTTCCGTGCTGATGCTGGACGAGCCCACCGCGGGCGTCTCCCCCATTGTGATGGACGAGCTGTTCGACCGGATCATCGACGTGGCCAACACCGGGATTGCCATCTTGATGGTGGAGCAGAACGCCAAGCAGGCGCTGGAGATCGCCCACCGCGGCTACGTCCTCCAGCAAGGCCGTAACGCCTACACCGACACCGGCGAGGCGCTGCTCGCCAATGCCGACGTCCGCCGCTCGTTCCTGGGGGGCTGAGGCCATGGAAAATGTTCTCAACGCGCTGGTGACGCTCACCAATTTTGCGCTGATCCCCGGCCTTGCCTATGGGAGCCAGCTGGCGCTCGGCGCGCTCGGCGTCACGCTGGTGTTCGCCGTTCTGCGCTTCTCCAACTTTGCCCACGGCGAAACCATGTCGTTCGGCGCGATGCTGGCGATCTTCGTCACGTGGCTGCTCCAGTCGATGGGCGTGTCCATCGATCCGCTGCCGACGGCGCTTCTGGCACTGCCGTTCGCAATCCTCGGCACCGTCCTTTTCGTGCTGTTCACCGACCGGGTGATCTACCGCTTCTACCGGGACAAGAAGTCGGATCAGGTGATCTTCATCATCGTATCCATCGGCGTGATGTTCGTGATGGCGGGGCTGATCCGCTTCATCATCGGCCCCAGCGACCAGAACTTTACCGATGGCGCCCGCTTCGTGATTTCCGCGGGCGAATTCAAGCAGCTGACGGGGCTGCGCGAGGGGCTGGCGATCAAGACCACGCAGGTGATTACGCTGGTCACGGCGGGCATCTGCGTCGCGTTCCTGTTCTGGTTTCTGCAGAAGACGCGCACCGGCAAATCCATGCGCGCCTACGCGGACAACGAAGACCTTGCCACGCTGTCCGGCATCGACGCTGGCCGCGTGGTGCTGATTGCGTGGACGCTATCGGCGGCGCTCGCCACCATCGCCGGCACGCTTTACGGGCTCGACAAGAGCTACAAGCCGTTCGTCTATCAGGAGCTGCTGCTGCCGATTTTTGCGGCGGCCATTGTCGGCGGCTTCGGCTCGCCCGTCGGCGCCATTGTGGGCGGCTACATCATCGCGTTCGCCGAGGTGCTGATCACCTATGCCTACAAGCGTTTTCTCGGCCACCTGCTCCCCGAAGACTGGATGCCGGACGGTCTCGTCCAGCTTCTGGCGACCGAATACAAATTTGCCGTCGCCTTCGTCATTCTGGTGCTGACACTTCTCCTCAGACCCTATGGTCTCTTCAACAAGAGGACGGGATAGAAGTGGCTGTTTTGCAGAAAACTATCCCAATTCGGCCTGAAATGGGAACCACATCAGCAGCCATGCGGTTGGATGATAGAGCGCTTATGTCGCATATCTATCATGGAGCTATTCAATGGCCGCCAACGAGAAGAACTATTGGACCCAGCAGCGCGACGACAGCCGCTGGGAGACCCTCAAGGAAGGCGCCGAGCGCGCGTCCAAGGTGTTCGACACGCAGGCAGAATCCTGGGCTTACACCAAGGAAATGGCGCAGAAATCCATGGGCGAGGCCTTCCTCAAGGGCATGGACGGCAAGATCCGCGAACGGAACACCTACGGGAACGACCCCGTATCCAGCAAAGGCTGACAATATGATGGCAGGGCGGGCATGAATTCCAATCTCAGGTCCGTCCTTCCTTTCATCATCTTCTTTGGTCTTGTAGCGCTCACCGGCATCTTTCAGAGCTGGTCGTTCGCTTTTTCCATTCTGAACATGTGTCTGGTGTCGGCCGTCATGGCGCTCGGCATCAACATGCAATGGGGCTACGCCGGCCTCGTCAATTTCGGCGTCATGGGATTTACCGCTCTGGGCGGCCTCGCCGTTGTGCTGGTGGCGTCCGAGCCGGTGCCCGAAGCCTGGGCCGCCGGCGGCCACGGCGTGCTTCTCACTCTTCTCGTCATCGTCGGCTTTGCCGTTGCGATCCTGGCGCTGCGCCGGGTGTCCACGGGCTTTTTGCGCGGCCTGCTCACTGTGGCGGGCGCCATTGCGGCGTTCATTCTGGCGGCATCCGTTTTGGGGCCAGCCACGGAGGCGATCGAGGACGTTGATCCGTCCTTTGCCGGTTTCCTCGGCGGCGCGGGTCTGCCGGTGCTTCTCAGCTGGATCGTCGGCGGGCTGTTCGCTGCCGCGGCCGCCTTCGTGATCGGCAAGATCGCGCTTGGCCTGCGGGCCGACTACCTCGCCATTGCCACCCTCGGCGTCTCCGAAATCATCATCGCTGCCCTGATGAACGAAGACTGGATGGCGCGCGGCGTGAAGAACGTCGTCGGCCTGCCGCGTCCGGTCCCCTATGAGGTGGAGCTGCGCGAAGAGGCCTGGTTTGCCGACCTTGCCGCCTCGCTTCCTCTGGGCTCCATCGAGTTGTCGTCGCTCGTGGTCAAGCTTGGCTATATCGCGCTGTTCGTGGCGGTGCTGGGCGCCATCCTGTGGCTGGCGCAGAAGGCGCTGGTCTCGCCCTGGGGCCGGATGATGCGCGCGGTGCGCGACAACGAGACCGCGGCCGGTGCCATGGGCAAGGACGTGAAGAAGCTGCACCTTCTGGTGTTCGTCATCGGCTCCGGCGTGATCGGCGTTGCCGGTGCGATGCTGACCACGCTCGACGGCCAGTTCACGCCGGGCTCCTACCAGCCGCTGCGCTTCACGTTCCTGATCTGGGTGATGGTGATTGTCGGCGGGTCCGGCAACAACTGGGGGGCCACCATCGGCGCCTTCGTGGTGTGGTTCACCTGGGTGCAGGCCGAACCCATGGGCACCATCCTCATCGACAACGCCACTTTCTGGCTCGGCGAGGACAGCCCCGTCCGCAATCACCTTCTGGACAACGCGGCGCAGATGCGCCTGGTGGTGATGGGCGTCGTGCTGCTTCTGGTGCTGCGGTTTGCGCCCCGGGGGATTATCCCCGAGGCGCAGCGTCGTTAGGCGTCAGCCGATCATTCGGCCGGCTGGGACGATTTCGTGAGCTTGCGGTGCGCCTTCAGCTCGGCACGCTCCTGGGTCAGCCCCTTGAGCGTTGAGATCATCATCGCCAGCAAGATGAACGCGAACGGGATGCCCGTCGCGACCGCTGCGGACTGAAGGGCGCTGAGCCCGCCGCCGAGCAGCAGGACGATCGCCACCACCCCCTCGAAGGTTGCCCAGAACACGCGCTGGCTCACCGGCGCGTCGATCTTGCCGCCCGCGGTGATGGTGTCGATCACCAGCGAGCCGGAGTCCGACGAGGTGACGAAGAACACGATCACCAGCGTGATGCCGATGAACGAGGCAAACTGCGTGAACGGGAAGTCCTCCAGCATCAGGAACAGCTTGGTGTCCTGGCTGGCGTCCGCGATGGCCTGGTGGCCTTCCGCAATCACCTGGTTGATGGCCGCGCCACCGAACGTGCTCATCCAGATGATCGAGACGATGGTCGGCACCAGGATCACGCAGATGACGAACTCACGCACGGTCCGCCCCCGCGACACGCGGGCGATGAACATGCCCACGAACGGCGACCAGGAGATCCACCACGCCCAGTAGAACGCTGTCCATCCCTGCATGAAGTTCTGGTCAGTCCTGCCGAACGGGTTCGACAGCGGTAGCAGCGTCTTGAAGTAGGCCACCGTGTTGTCGAGAACGCCGGTGGCGATGACGAGCGTCGGCCCGGCGAAGAAGATGAACGCCAGGAGAAGGGCTGCCAGCACCATGTTGATCTCGGACAGCCGCTTGACGCCGGCATCGAGCCCCGCAACCACGGAGACCAGCGCGACTGCGGTGATGCAGAGGATCAGAACGCTTTTGCCCACGTCCGTCTCTTCGATGCCGAAGAGATATTCGAGACCCGCCATTGCCTGCTCCGCGCCGAAGCCGAGCGAGGTGGCAAGACCGAACAGCGTCGCAAACACGGCGAGCGTGTCGATGACATGGCCCGGCCAGCCCCAGACCCGTTCGCCCAGGATCGGATAGAACGCCGACCGAAGGGTCAGCGGCAGACCGCGGTTGTAGGCGAAGAAGGCGAGGGAAAGCGCCACGATGGCGTAGATCGCCCACGGGTGAAGGCCCCAGTGGAAGATGGTCGCGCCCATCGCAAGTTCACGCGCAGCGTCCGCGTTGCCGGCAGCACCGCCGAGCGGGGCCCAGTCGGTGCGCAAACCGTCGTCACCCAAAACGACACCGCCGAACGACGAGCTATAGTGCGAGAGCGGTTCGGAGACGCCGAAATACATGAGGCCGATGCCCATGCCGGCGGCAAACAGCATCGCGAACCAGCCCGCGTAGGTGTAGTCGGGCTTTGCGTCCGCACCGCCGAGCCGCACGGACCCCAGCGGGCTGAGCACGAGGAAAATCGCGAACAGGACGAAGATGTTGCCGATGCTCAGCAGCGACCAGTCGAACATGTTCGTGAGCGTGGGCCGAAGCCAGGTGAAGAAATGGTCGGCGCTTTCCTGGAAAATCAGCGTCAGGATGACGAACGCGACGATCACGATAGCGGAGACGAAGAACACCGGGTTATGAACATCGAGGCCCATGACCTGGATGTTGTCCTGCCCGACCTCGTAGTCGGTCTCCGGTGCGCCGGTGATGGTCGACGGTTCAGGGACGGGTGGTGTGTTGTCAGATGAGGCCATGCATGGTCTCCTTCAGGACTTGGGTTGATTTGAGTGTGATGACTGACGTCTCCTTGTGATTAGGCGTCGCTGAAAGAGGCGCATGACGACCGTGGGTCGCCGCGCAGCACCACGAAACAGCACTTTTCCCGCCGCGTGGTGTGACCATGCGGAAGGGGAAAGCAGGTGGTGTGCCTGCATCAGCGATCGTCGATGGTGTTCAATCGAACAAATTTAGACCGGCGTTACAACCGGCTGCGCCTGCAACAGGCGAATTTCGTATCGTTTTTCAGCAGCCGATGCGCTGAATCAGACGCGGTAGCGCGCGATCACCTCGGGATCGGGAATAGCGCCGTGCCCGGAACGGTCGGCCAGATGGATCTGACCGTCCTCGACGAGAACCGCCCCGCCGAGGAGCCCCTCGCGCAGCGGATTGGGGTTCACGTCAAATTCCATGAACCCGGCATCGCAGGCCACCGCCACGTGCGCGCTGGCGGCAAGGCCAACCCCGCTGGCCAGATAATGCGGTGCCCACAGGATCCCGGCTTTGCGCGCCATCTGCGCAATCCGCACCGTGCCGGAGATGCCGCCCCACTTGATGACGTCGGGCTGGAGCACCTCGATCCCGGCGTCGATGGCAAGTTCGAAGCCGTCATCGCCGCGGATGTTCTCGCCGCCTGCGATCGCCGGGCCGATTTCGGCCAGGACGGACCATTCGTCGGACGGGCGGTCGGCCGCAATGGGTTCCTCGATCCAGTGCAGGCCCTCGTCGGCCAGAAGCCGGATCTGCCGCTCGGCTTCGGAAAAATCCCATGCCTGGTTGGCATCCACCATCAGGCTCGCATCCGGGCCTGCCGCCGCGCGAAGCTCACCAAGGCCGCGGCGGTCTTCCTCGGCGCCGAACCCGACCTTGAGCTTGTAGGCACGCCAGCCGGCCTGTTGCAGCGGCGGGATCAGCGTCTGAATGTCGACACTGTCGATCCCGCTGGCGTAGGCGGTCAGAACGCGGCTGTGCGCGTCCGGTGCCAGGAGGCGCCAAAGCGGCGTGCCGGCGCGCTGGGCGACAGCATCCCACGCGGCCACATCCAGCCCCGCAATCACCTGCGAAAACGGCCCAGGCTCGCCAGACTGGAGGGCGATGCGGTGGGTGACGCGGGCGAGATGGTTGCTCATCGCTTCGGGCGAATCGAACGAGGCGCCGGTGATCATCGGCCCCAGCATCTCGTTGATGATCCGCGCCTTGTGGAATTGCGAGAAGACGGGGAAGTTGCAGAAGACCTCGCCAAGCCCGGTCACACCATCGTCGAGCTCAAGCTCGATCAGGAGTGCGGGGCGATTGTCGATGGCGCCGAAGGCGTTGCGCATCGGGCGGTCCAGCGGGGCGCGCAGGCAGGTCGCGCGAACAGTGCGGATACTGAAGGCGAGATCGTGCATTATTCAGCCGTTTCGTCTGTGGTCGCAGCGGCCCGTCCCCGAAACTGTCGCTCGCGCCAGCTCCGGAAGAAAGGCATTATTAGAAGAATAACAGCTATAATCAAAAAGATAATAGGTAGGGGCCGTGTGAACATCGGTTCCAGCGAGCCATTGGTCATCATCAGCCCGGTCCGCAATTTGGACTCCATCAACGGCGCCAGAACGAAGCCGATGACGAACGGGCCGAGCGGAAATCCGGCTTTTTCCATGGCAAAGCCGACCACGCCGAAGATCAGCATGACCCACACGTCGAACATGGTGTTGTCGAGCGCGAAGGCGCCGACGATGCAGAACACCAGAATGACCGGCAGCAGGTAGACCCGCGGGATGTACATCACCATCGCCACGTAGCGCACGGCGCCCATCATCACGCCGTACATCATTATGGTGGCGACCAGACACGACGCGATCATCGCCCAGACCACCTCGGGGTTGGTGATGAACAGCGTCGGCCCCGGCTGAAGGGAGTGGATCATCAGGGCGCCGATCAGGATCGCGTCGATCACCGAGCCCGGAATGCCCATCGCAATCAGCGGGATCAGCGCGCCGCCGACGGTGGCGTTGTTGGCCGCTTCCGAGGCGACGATGCCTTCCTCCGAACCCTTGCCGAACTTCTCCGGCGTGCGGCTCATGTTCTTGGCGGAGGTGTAGGCCAGAATGGACCCGATGGAGGCGCCGATGCCGGGCAGAATGCCCACGAACGTGCCGATCAGCGACGATCGGATCAGGTTGAACGCCTGATCGCGCCAGTCCTTCAGGGACATGAAGAGCCCGGTCATCGAGGATTCGACGCGCTTGATGGTCTTGCCGATGGCCACCATGTCGCCAATGATCTGGCTGACGGCAAAAACGCCGATGAGGACGGGCAGGAGCTTCAGCCCGCCATTCAGCATGTACCAGTCCCACGTCATCCGCGGCTGACCGGCCGAAGGGTCGACGCCGGGCATGGAGACGAGCATGCCGAGAAAGCCTGCAATCAGCCCCTTCACCATGGAGCCTTGGCTGACGGACGCGATCAGCACCATCGCCATCATGATGAGGGTGAAATACTCGAACGGGCCGAACCGTGTCGCCCAGACCGAAAGCGGCTTGGCGAGAAACAGAAGCACCACCCACGACACCAGACCGCCGACGAACGAGGCGGAGATGCCAAGCCCGAGCGCGCGGCCGGGGCGGCCGGATTCGGCCATCGGATGCCCGTCGAACGTGGTGACGACGTTGGAGGGCGTGCCCGGCATCCGGAGCATGGTGGCGGTGATGAGGCCGCCGGTGATGGAACCCACGTACATGCCGATGAGGAGGACGATGGCGTTGACCGGCTCCATGTAGAAGGTGAGCGGCAGGGTGAGCGCAATCAGCATGGCACCGGAGAGGCCCGGAATGGCGCCGACGACGATGCCGAGAACGGTGCCGAGCAGGATCAGCGCAAAGGGCAGCGGCTGTGCAAGGTTGGCCAGCGCGCCGAAGAGGGCATCGAACATGGTTGCTAAAGCCCCGGAAGGTCGACGACGAAGACGCGGGTGAACACGTACTGGCAGCCCCAGCCGGTCACCACGGCCACCAGCGCGGCTGTGGGCATGGCGCGCAGGCGAAGCCGGGTCAGAAACGCAATCGTCACAAAGAGGAAGAGGGCGGTCAGGGGGGCAAAATCCAACAGCCGCGCCTGCATCATTGCGACGTAGGCGATGGTGAGGCCGGCCACCATGGCTGCATCCAGCGGGCGCGGCGTATAGCCGGGGTCCGGCGCCACTTCCGCCGGACGGCGCAGCGCGGGGGCAATGACGGCGAGACACAGCGCGATGATGAGCGCTGCAACCCCCTGCGGGACGGGGGCCGAACCCAGCGGCTCGAACGTGCCTGGCGGAATGTCACGCGTTTCCCAGAGCACGGCGAGGCAGCCGGCGATGAACGCAGCGGCCACCCCAATTTCCCAGCGTGCAGTGCGGCTTGGCATCTTGGTTCCAGATTGTGGTTGGCGGCGCGGAAAATCCGCCGGCGATCGCCGGCAGGCTGTTTCAGACGGACGTCCGGTGAGAGTGTCCGGCGCGCCCGAACGGGCGGTCGAGCCGCACCGGGCGCCTTATGGCAGGGGCGGCGCGCGGGACCGAAGGCGCGGCGGCAGGGCCGCCGGGCTTTGCGTTGGCGCGCGCCGGGCCGGCGCTATTTCTTCGAGGCCTGCTTGGCGATGGGCTCGATCTTTTCCCAGGTCTCGTCCAGCGAGGCCTGCATCGCCTCGCCCTTCAGGAACACCGGGGCGAACATCTTGGAATCGAAGAATTTTTCGATCCGCTCGGTCCCCATGGCCGCCTCAAGGGCATTGGCCATCCCGTCGACGGCCTCCTGCGGTGTGTCCTTGGGCGCAAACCACCACGACTGGATGCAGTAGTTCATGTCGTAGCCGAGCTCTTTCATGGTCGGCAGGTCCGGCAGGTGCTTCACCCGTTCGGCGCCGGTGTAGGCGAGCGGCTTGATCTGCGCGTCTTCCAGCGGCTTGCCGTCCGGCCCCATCGTGAAGTTGGCGACTTCCGCGGCAGACAGCACCGTGGCCGCAGTCTGCGCGCCGGTGAGCGCGGTGTAGTTGGCCGTGCCGCCGCCAATCTGCACGAAGCGGAATTTCGCCCCGTCCACCAGGTTCTGCAGCATCACGCCGCCCATGTGGTTGATGGCGCCGAGGTTGGCCCCGAAAATCAGCGTATCGGGCTCCGCCTTCGCCTTTTCCAGAAGTTGCTCGACGCTGTCGATGCCGCTGTCCTTGCGCACCATCGGGATGACGCAGAACTCGCCGGTGGTCGCTACAGGTTTGTAGTCGCGGTAGCCGAAGTCGAACACGCCGCCCCCTTCACCGCCCATCAGCGCGATATGCAGGGTGAGGAAGGTGTAGCCGTCGGCGTTCGCCTCCATCACCTGCCGCGCGCCGACAGAATAGTGCCCGCCGACGTTGATGACGGTGATCGGCTCGGGGAGAAGGTCGTTCTCCTCGATGGCGGCCGCGAAGGCGCGGGTGATCTGGTCCGACGTGCCGCCGGCACCGAACGGCACGACGACCTTGACCGGCTTTTCCGGCCACTCGGCCATGGCACCGCCGGACGTGCCGAGCATCAATGCTGCGGCGAGCGCAGTTTTGACCACGAATTTCATGGTGTTTCTCCCTGCTTGTCGTTGTTGTCCCGTCTTACGCGGGACCTTTGAGGTGGTTAGGCTAAACGTCGGACCCCACGCTGACAAGCGAGAGAGCTTAGAGCCGAATGCAATATTCTGAAGGCGACCCCACCAATATTCTGATTATTACATTCGACCAGTGGCCGGCGCCGTTGATGCAGCATCAGGGTCACGAGACCATCGAAACGCCGACGCTGGATACGCTCGCTGCCGCCGGCACCCGCTTCGACCGCGCCTATTCGGAGTGCCCCATCTGCATTCCCGCGCGGCGCACACTGATGACCGGCCAGACCCCGCGCACCCACGGTGACCGCACCTTCCAGCCGGCACTCACGATGCCGAAGGACGTGCCGACCCTCGCCGGCACGTTCTCCGATGCCGGGTACCAGACCTTTGCCGTCGGCAAGCTGCACGCCTATCCGCCGCGCGACCGGATCGGCTTCGACGATGCGCTGATTGCCGAGGAAGGCCGCCCCCAGCTGGGCGCGGTGGACGATTACGACATTCACCTGGCCGACCGCGGCCATGTGGGTCAGGGCTACGCCCACGCCATGTCCAACAACGATTATGGCTGGCGCACCTTCCACCTGCCGGAGGACTGCCACGTCACCAACTGGACGACGGCGGCCATGTGCCGGACCATCAAGCGGCGAGACCCGACGCGGCCAGCGCTGTGGTATCTTTCCTACACCCATCCGCACCCGCCCATCGTGCCGCTGGCGGCCTATTTCGAGCGTTATGCGCGGCGCACCATGCCAAAGGCGCTGCGGGCGGACTGGGCGGACGGGCCGCAACCCTACGCGCTGGAGGCCGTGCGCACCTTCTGGCACCAGCTCGGCCCGGAGGCGCTGGCCGACATGCGCCGCGCGTTCTACGCCCAGTGCACCCAGATCGACGCGCAACTGCGCCTCGTCATCGGCACGCTGCGCGAGGAGGGGGTGCTGGACAACACCGTCATCCTCGTCACCGGCGACCATGGCGACATGCTGGGCGACTTCGGCCTCTACGCCAAGCGGCTGATGTACGAAGGTTCGGCCCGCGTCCCGATGATCCTTACCGGACCCAAGGGCTTTTCGCGCATCGCGGCCGGTGAGGTCGACCATCGCCCCGTGGGCCTTGCCGACGTGATGCCCACAATGCTCGACATTGCGGGCATCCCCATTCCCGAAAGCTGCGATGGCCGCTCCATGCTGGGCGACCCGCGCGAAACGCTTTACTGCGAGGCGCTCGAAGGCCCCAAGGCGACCCGGATGGTGACCGACGGCCGCTACAAGCTGATCTGGTATCCCGATGGCAACGTGGTCCAGCTCTTCGATCTTGCGGGCGATCCGCACGAATGCCGCGACCTCTCCGCCGACGCTGCCGTGACCGATACCCGTGCGCGGTTGACGGCGGTGCTCATTGAAAATCTTTACGGCGAGGACCTTGATGCGGTGGAAGGCGGGCGACTTGTGGGGCGGGGGCCGACGCCGGTGCCCGCCGTGGTCAACCGCGGCCTGTCCGGCCAGCGCGGCATCCACTATCCGCAGCCACCGCTTACCGACCCCGCCATCATCGTGGGCGCTGGCTAGCCGACTGCGAGCCTGGCGCCCGTTGCCGCGGAGCGATAGATGGCGTCCTCCAGCTCCAGGTTGCGCAGATAGTCCCGCGCCGTGTTTTCCAGTGGCGCGCCGTTGACAAAATGGTCGACCACGTGGGCCTGAAGCGCGGCCACCGCACCGCCGGCAAAAAGGGCCGCGTCGAACCGCAACGGCTTTGCCTCCTCCACGTTTTCGCCAAAGCGGCGCACGGTGAGCGTGCCGTCGCCATAGACCCGCAGCGTCGCGGCGCTGCCTTCGATGGTGAGTTCGCCCATGGTGAGGCGCCGGTTTTCTGCCGCATGGTCCGCAAGGCGGTTGCCGTCGAAGAGGGCGCGCGCGTTGCCGAAACCGAACAGGATATGCCCCGCATCCTCACCGCTGACTGCCGGATTGAGAGTGCGCAGGTCCGCATAGACCGTGTCCGGTTCGCCGAGGAGATAACGGAACGTGTCGATGAAGTGGATTGCGGTTTCGTGGACCAGAAACCGCTCCATCGTCTGAAAATAGGGCTGCCGGTCGAGGTAGGCCTGCGGGCCCTGCCCGTCACCGGGACGCAGGCGGAAGGCGGCCTGGTAGACTTCGCCCAGCGCTCCGCTCCCGATCAGCCCGTGCGCGGCGCGATACCATGGCGAAAAGCGGAAGTTTTCGTGCACCACCAGCGTGATGCCGGCGGCCTCCGCAAGTGCGGCCGTCTCCCGTGCCTCGGTGAGCGAGCGGGTGAATGCCTTCTGGCACACCGCGTCAATGCCGTGGCTGGCGGCAAGGGCAACGAGCGCGCGGTGGCTGTCTGGCGGGGTGATGATGTCCACCAGATCGGGCCGCTCGGCCGCCAGCATTTCGGCCGGGTCGGTGTAGCTGCGCGGGGCGCGGTAGGTTCGGGCAAGCGTTGCGGCGCGGGCGGGGTCGAGGTCGCAGACGGCGGCGAGGTGGACGCGCGGTTCGGCCATCCACGCCGCATGGTGGAACTGGCTGAAATAGCCGGCACCGATGGTCGCGACCTTGAGCGCAGGCGTCATGCGCCGGCGCGGACCGCGGCCAGGACGCCGTCCGTCACCTCACGGATGCCCGATGTGCCGCCCAGCTCCGCGGTGCGCAGGCGGCCGGTGGCAAAGGCTGCATCCACCGCCCGCTCGATGATATGGCCCGCATCCAGCAGTGCCGGAAGCTGGTGGCGGGTGCCCAGCCAGTCCAGCATCAGCCCGCCGGACAAGATGGCGGCGGTGGGGTTGGCCTTGCCGGTGCCCATGATGTCCGGCGCGGTGCCGTGGGCCGGCTGGAACACGGCATGGCCATCGCCAATGTCTGCCGAGGGCGCATAGCCCATCCCGCCGATCAGCCCGGCGGCAAGGTCGGACAGGATATCGCCGAACATGTTCTCGGTGAGGATCACGTCGAAATCCCAGGGCCTTTGCAGGAACGACAGCGTGGAGGCATCGACGTACATCCGGTCCGCGGCGGTGGTGCGGGTGGCGGCCACCTCGTCGAACACCTTGCGCATGAAGGCGAAGGACACGAACACGTTGGCCTTGTCGATCAGCGTGACTTTTGGCGGGCGTGATTTGCCGGCGGGGCGCTCGGCGCGGCGTTCGGCGAGGTCGAACGCAAACCGGCTCACCTTTTCGGTGACCGCGCGCGTGATCATCTGCGTGTCGAACGCCCGCGCGTCGTCTTCCACGTAGCCCTTGCCGAGGGAGGCAAACAGACCCTCGGTGGATTCGCGCACCAGCGCAAAGTCGATGGTTGCGGCGCGCGGGTCGGCAAGGGGGGTGGGCACGCCCGGAATGGCTCTGGTAGGCCGCACGCCGGCATAAAGGTCGAGGAGGAAACGCAGGTCGATCTGCGGGACAATCTCCGTCCCGTCCGCCTTGCGCACGGCGGGCAGGCCCATTGCGCCGAGAAAGATCGCGTCGGCCTCGGTGCAGGTGCGCCTGGCCTCGTCGGAAAAGTCGGTCCCGGTGTCTAGAAAGGCCTGCGCGCCGACGCTGAGCGGTATCTGCTGTAGGGGCGGGGCGCCGGCTGCGGCCAGCGCGGCATCCACCACCGCCAGCGCCGCGGGGGTCACTTCCAGCCCGATGCCGTCGCCGGGCAGGACCGCGATGCGAAGCGCATTGCTCACAGGTGAAATCCTTTTGCGATGCTGCCGCCAATCAGGCCAGCTGCGGCAAGCGGGGAAAGGTCGACATCGTAGTGCGGCGGTGCGACGCCGGGGAAGGGCGCGCCGAACGATGCAATCCGGTCTCCCAGAAGGCAGCCGAGATAGGCCGTGCGCATGTCGGCCCCGCCAAAGGCGATGCTGGAGACGTTCTGCAGCGGACCGGCGTGCGGCGCGTCCAGCAGGGCGCGGGTGAGCGAGGCGCTGGCATAGGCAGCGTTCACCGCGCTGACGCGCGCTTCGTCCCGGTCCGCCAGAAGGAGCGTTTCGGCGCCCTCGCCGGTCACCCGGACCACGGTGTTGGAGATGATCGCCACCACCACAAGCCCGCCTGCGGTGTCGAGCGCCATCCCGTCCGGGTAGATGCCGTCGCCATAGCGGGCGTACACCACGGGGTCCGCAAGGCTGCCGTCAGCGGCGACATGGAACGCGGTGGTCTGCCGGGCAAATGTCTCATTCACGAAAAGCGTCCGGCCGTCGGCGCTGAACAGACACTCGTTGGTGTAGCCGAGCCCATCGGCGACGATGCGCGCGTCTCCGCCGGGCGGCAACATCACGATGAAACCGTCGGCCACGTCAGGCCGGGCGGCGAGATGCCGGGGGCTGTGGCGGGTGCTGACGGTCACGTATAGCCGCCCGGCGCTGTCGACAGCCACGAAGTTGGTGGGCGGCAGGGGCACACCGTCAACCGCGGTCAGCACGGGGTCCACCTGCCCGTCCGGCCAGAGGCGGAAGACGCCGCCATCGCTGTCGCCAAGGTGGGCGAGCAGAAACGTGCCGCCCGGCTCCAGCCAGATGCCGTTGGGCTTGAGGGTCATCCCCTTGGCCAGATGGCGGCGGATGTGGCCTGATTGCGGGTCGATCACCGTCACGCCGCCGGTGCCGGTCCAGTCCGCCGCAAACAGGAGCCCGCTGCGGTGGGCCAGCACGCATTCGGGACGCACGAGCCCTTCGGCGCAAAACTTCACGCTGGACACGGGGGCGGTGTGATCCGTAACGCTCATGCCAGAATGATTAAGTCATAGAGTGCGCAAAGGGGAGGGCGAGCAACATGATTCCGACAACCTTATTGGGGCGAAGCGGCCTTTCGGTCTCCCGGATCTGCCTTGGGACGATGACCTTCGGCGGCCGGACGGATGACGCCGAGGCCGGCAGGATCTACGCCGCCGCCCGTGACGCGGGCGTCAATTTCATCGACACGGCGGACGTTTACAACGGCGGTGCGTCCGAGGTTGCGGTGGGCAAGCTGATCGCGCCCGAGCGCGACAAGGTGGTTGTGGCCAGCAAGGCGGCCAATGCCATGGGCGACGCGTCCAACCTTGGCGGCCTGTCCCGCTCGTGGCTGAACAAGGCGGTGGACGGCTCGCTCAAGCGCCTCGGGACCGACTATCTGGACGTTCTCTACCTCCACAAGGAAGACCACGACACCCCGCTGCAGGAGACCGTGCGCGCGCTGGAAGACCTGACCCGCGCCGGCAAGATCCGCTATATCGGCGTTTCCAACCACCGCGCCTGGCGCGTGGCCGAGATCGTCCGCTGGTGCGACGAGGCCAACATCACCCGCCCCGTGGTGTGCCAGCCCTATTATCACGCACTCTACCGCGTCATCGAGGTCGAGCTCCTGCCGGCCTGCGCGCACTACGGCATCGGCGTCTTCAACTACAGCCCGCTCGCCCGCGGCGTCCTGTCCGGCAAATATTCGGGCGAGGTGCCGGAGGGAAGCCGCGCTGCGTCCAAGGACATGCGCATCATGCAGACCGAGTTCCGGCCCGAAACCATCGAGGCGGCGGACAAATTCGTGGCGCGGGCCAAGGCGCGGGGCGTGTCGCCGTCGGCCTACGCCATCGCCTTCGTGCTGGCGAACCCCCATGTGACGGGCGCCATTGCCGGGCCGCGCACGCTGGAGCAGTTCGAGGCCTATCTGGGCGCTACCGACGTTGAGTGGACCGCCGAAGACGAGGCGTTTGCCGAGAGCATCGTGCCAACGGGCTCCACCGTCGTGCACCACTATTTCGACCCGCAATATCCGGTGGAGGGCCGACCGGTCGCCCGCTAGAACGCTCTCCGGAGTTGGTCGAACACAAAAACGTGCCATGCCGCATAGTTGGTTGCCGTGCGGCATGGCGCTACACCTCTGCGATCTTGCCGCATGAGGATAGCCCGATGATCCGCTTCTATTTTCACCAGACGCCCAACCCCATGAAGGTGGCGCTCCTGCTCGAAGAGCTCGGCGCGGCCTACGAGCCGGTTGCGCTCGACACCTTCAAGGGTGACCAGCACAGCGGTGCCTTCCTGAAGATCAACCCCAACGGCAAGGCGCCAGCCATCGAAGACGACGGGGTCCGGGTCTTCGATTCCACCGCCATTCTTCTCTACCTCGCCGAAAAGCACGGCGCCTTCCTCGGCGATCCGGCCGACCGGGGCGAGCTTCTGTCCTGGCTGTTCTGGGTGGCTTCGGGCCTCGGCCCGTTCTCCGGCCAGTGGGTCCATTTCCAGACCGCAGGCGCGGAAAACGGCGGCGACTACGCCAAGCGCCGCTACAAGTTCGAAGCCCATCGCCACTACCGGGTGCTGGACGACCACCTTGCCGGCCGCGATTTCATCGTCGGCGACGGCTACACCATTGCGGACATGGCGGCATGGGGCTGGGTGGACCGCAACGTGCGCGTTCTGGGCGAAGGCGGCCTCGGCGCCTACCCCAACCTCAAGCGCTGGTACGACGCGGTGAGCGCCCGTCCCGCGGTCGCCAAGGCCCGCGAACTCCCCCAGCGCCTCACGTTCAAGACAGATTTCGACGACGAAACCCGCCGCGCGCTCTTCCCGTCGAACTTCGCCTGACGCCTACTCTTCCGGTTCCGTCGTGAACTGGAGGGGGTGGCCGGCCTCCTTGGCAAGGTCGGTCGCCTCGTCGGCCTTGGTCTCGGCAATGTCCTTCGGGTAGACCGAGACCACGCAGGCGCCTCTGGTGTGGGCGACGTACATGATGCGCGCGGCCTGATCCTCGCCAATGCGGAACACGGCCTGGAGCACGCGCACGACGAAGTGGCGCGGTGTGAAATCGTCGTTCAGCAGGATCACCTTGTGGAGCTTGGGCCGCTCCACCTTCGGCTTCACCCGCGTCTTGAGTTCGGTGTCTGTGCTGCTCATGACTGAACCTTTGAGCGCTGGTCTGTTTTCTGGTCGCGCATTCCGGGCGGAAAACCGGCCCCACTTTTCCTGAATGCTCTCTAGCTGCCGGGCCGGCCGGTCTTGCGTTTGCGGCGGCCGGCCTTCTTCACGTCGGCCGGGTCTTCGTGGCTGCCGATGCCGACCTTGTGGCGGCGGATGGTGCCGGCGTCGTCGGTCTCGGGCCGCGCAGGCGCCGGCTTTTGCAGCGGCTTTTCGGTGCGCTTCACCGTCATCTCGTCAAGGTCGTTCTTGCGGGCGCGGGTGGGGGGCAACGGCGCTTCGTCGCGCTTGACCCTGGCGCGGTCGGTGCCGGGGCCCATGTCGTCGAGCGATGGTTTTTTGGCGCGCGTCTTGAGATTGGCGGAGGCGTTGTAGTCCCGGTCGCCTGAGTAGCGGCCGGCCGAAGCCTCGATGTCGCGCTGGCGGGCCATCGGGTCGGCGGCGATGGCAAGCTCGGTCTTTTGCAGGCGCTGGATCTCGTCGCGCAGCCGCGCCGCGGTCTCGAATTCGAGGTTGGCGGCGGCGTCGCGCATCTGCTTTTCCAGATCCTCGACCGTGACGCGCATGTTGTGGCCGATGCCGCGCGTCTCCTTCGACGAGCCCTTGTCCACCGACACGTGGTCCCGCTCGTAAAGGCTTTCCAGAATGTCGCCAATGTTGCGCTTGACGCTTTCGGGCGTGATGCCGTGCTCTTCGTTGTAGGCGAGCTGCTTTTCGCGGCGGCGGTTGGTTTCCTGAATGGCGCGGTCCATGGAGCCGGTCATCTTGTCGGCGTAGAGGATCACGCGGCCGTCGACGTTGCGCGCCGCACGGCCGATGGTCTGCACCATGGAGGTTTCGGAGCGCAGGAACCCCTCCTTGTCGGCGTCGAGAATCGCGACGAGGCCGCATTCGGGAATATCCAGCCCCTCGCGCAGAAGGTTGATGCCGACCAGCACGTCGAACGTGCCGAGCCGCAGGTCGCGGATGATCTCGATGCGCTCGATGGTGTCGATGTCGGAGTGCATGTAGCGAACGCGGATGCCGTGGTCGTGCAGGTACTCCGTCAGGTCCTCGGCCATGCGCTTGGTGAGGACCGTGACGAGCGTGCGGTAGCCGGCGTCGGCAACGGCGCGGATCTCGCCCAGCACATCGTCCACCTGGTGCTTTGCGGGGCGGATCTCCACCGGCGGGTCGATGAGGCCGGTGGGGCGGATCACCTGCTCCACGAAGACGCCGCCGGACTCCTCCATCTCCCAGTTTGCCGGGGTGGCAGAAACGGCGACCGTCTGCGGGCGCATCATGTCCCACTCCTCGAAGCGGAGCGGGCGGTTGTCCATGCAGGACGGCAGGCGGAAGCCGTATTCGGCCAGCGTCGCCTTGCGGCGGAAGTCGCCTTTGTACATGGCGCCGATCTGCGGCACCGTCACGTGGCTCTCATCGAGGAAGACGAGCGCATTGTCGGGCAGATACTCGAACAGGGTGGGCGGCGGCTCGCCGGGCTTGCGGCCGGTCAGATAGCGCGAATAGTTCTCGATGCCGTTGCAGGCGCCGGTCGCCTCCATCATTTCGAGATCGTACTGGGTGCGCTGCTCCAGCCGCTGCGCTTCGAGCAGGCGGCCGGCGTTGTTCAGCTCCACCAGCCGGTGCTTCAGCTCCGCCTTGATGGACTTCATCGCCTGCTGGAGCGTCGGCCGCGGCGTGACGTAGTGCGAGTTGGCGTAGACCTTCACCAGCTCCATGTCGTCCTGCTTGCGGCCGGTCAGCGGGTCGAACTCGGTGATCGATTCCACCTCGTCCCCAAACAGGGAGACGCGCCACGCCCGGTCTTCATAGTGCGCCGGGAAGATTTCGACGGTATCGCCGCGCACGCGAAAGGTGCCGCGGACGAAGTTGATGTCGGACCGCTTGTATTGCAGCGCCACGAGGTCGGCCAGAAGCTGGCGCTGGTCGAGCTGTTCGCCGAGCTTGATGGCGAATGTCATCGCCGTATAGGTCTCGACCGAGCCGATACCGTATATGCACGACACCGAGGCGACGATGATGACGTCGTCCCGCTCCAGCAGCGAGCGGGTGGCGGAGTGGCGCATCCGGTCGATCTGCTCGTTGATCGACGATTCCTTCTCGATGTACGTGTCCGTCCGCGGCACATACGCTTCCGGCTGGTAGTAGTCGTAGTACGAGACGAAATACTCGACCGCGTTGTCCGGGAAGAAGGACTTGAACTCGCCGTAGAGCTGGGCGGCCAGCGTCTTGTTGGGCGCGAGGATGAGGGCGGGGCGCTGGGTGCGCTCGATCACCTGCGCCATGGTGTAGGTCTTGCCCGAGCCGGTGACGCCGAGGAGAACCTGGCAGCGGTCCTCGTCCTTGATGCCGCTCACCAGCTCGGCGATGGCGGTGGGCTGGTCGCCCTTCGGCTCGTACTCGGACTTGAGGGTGAGCGTGTAGCCGCCCTCGGACTTGTCGGGCCGGGGCGGGCGGTGGGGCTCCCACTCGCCGGCGCGAAACTCGGGCCGACCCTTGGTGATGAGGTCTTCCAGCGCGGCGACGGTGGCTGTGGCGCCGGACGGGGTGAGCGCCTCGGCCTCTTCCATGGTGATGTCGAGGCCGGCCACGGGGTTGAGGCCGGCGCCGGCGCGTTCGCGCGCGCTCGCCTTGCCGCCCATGGAGGTGCCGCGGGAGGAGCGGACGGGGGCGTCCTCGTCCTTGCCGCGCTTGGCCTTGGGTTTCGTGGCAGCCTTTTTCGCCTTGGCCGGCTTCTCGCCCGCGTCAGCCTTGCGGGCACGCGTTTCCGGGCCGCGGGTTTCCTTGCTGGACTGAGGCTTCTTCGCGCGCGTTCTGGCCGGCGCCTCGTCCTTGCTTTCCGAGGCGATCTCGTCGGCCCAATCGGCGATCGAGCCCTTCAGCGGGGCGCCGGTCAGCGCGCGCTGGGGCCTCTCTTCGAGTCCGCGGTCGTGTTCATCGTCTGCCATGGGTCATCATATGGCGCACTTGGCGTGCGCTTCAAAGAGCGGTCTGCGGCCTATGGTGCCACACCCTGACGCAATCGCGCGCCTGCCGGCGCGCTGATCTCCTGGAAGGGCCGCGCGCCGGGTCGTGTTTTTGCCGACTAGCGGCCGAAGACGCCCTTCAGCACCTGCGCAAACTTGTTCCGCTTCGTCTTGCGCTCAAGGTCTTCCTTGCTCTTCAGCCAGGCGATCTGCACCACCCGCCGCTCGCCGACAAAAGGCTTGTGGCCGTGCCAGGAATTGTCGGCGCGCAGGAATGCGAAGACGGTGCCCATGGTTGGCGGCACTTCCATCGCGTAGGGCTCGAACGCCTCCTTGCTGTGGAGGACGCGCAGGCGGCCGCTCTCGCTGACCTCCCAATCGTCGTTCATGTACACCAGCATCGTCATGACCTTGGACGGCCCGTCGGTGTGAATTGCGCCGTATTTCGCCTGCGACTGCTTCATGATGGTGGTGATGCGCGGGTAGGGGTGCAGATCGATTCCGAACCGCTTGGAGAGCGCCTCGGTGACCTCCGGCCCCTCCAGCTCGTCGATGAACGACTTGAACCGGCCCTTCATGTCCACGTCATTGACCGTGAGGTAGCCGGGCTTGCTGATCTGCGGAAAGGACTCGCGCAGCTCGTCGATCATTTCCGGCTTGATGGCATTGGAGCCCAGCAAAAAATCGTAAGGTTCGTGGTGAACCTCTGCCTCGTCGAATGCTGCGAGATTAACTGATTGCATAATATTCTGCTTCCACAGGGACGGCCTGATTCTGAGCGGATCTTACGGGCCGTGGTTCGAAGTGTACACATCGGCGACAGGCGCCGGGAAGCCGGCGCAGCCTTTGCGCCGGCTTGATCGGGTTGCGTCGCCTCACGCCGGTGCAGGTTGGCCGAGGACAGCGATGGCGAGCATGAAGAGTGCAAACAGCACAGGCTGGTGCGCGATGTAAATAATGAGGCTGTTGCGCCCCGCCGCTGCCACCGCGCGCAGGAATGGTCCTGCCATGTTGTAGCCCGAAGCGCCGGGCTCCGGCCGCCTGATGAAACGCCCCGCCACAACGCCGAGCAGCGTGACCGAGAACCACGGGAATATCGGTTCATAGTCGAAGGTGAACGGCTTGGTGGCGCCGAGGCCGAGCGGGTAGAGCAGCGCCGTATCATAGGCCGGCGCCGTGAAAATGTACGGCGCGGCGAAGACCGCCGCCGCCACAACCAGCGTGATCGGCAACGGGGCGCGCAGGAAGACGAGCGCCAGCACGCTGAAGGTGAAGATCGCGTGGAGGATGCCGAAATAGATCGGCGCCGGCATCGCGAACGTCGTTCCGATGGTGACCAGCGCGGCGCACCCGCCGACAAGCAGGAGCCGCCACAAAAAAGGCCGCCAGCGCACCCGCGTGCCGTGGGCGTAGACGAGGCTGACGCCGACAAGGAACAGGAAGCTGCTGGCGATCGCCTCGGCAAACGCCCGCCAGTACGTGCCGGAGGTCACGTTCCAGTCGACGAAGCCGAAGTAGAGCAGGTCGAACGAGAAATGGTAGGCGACCATCGCGACGATGGCGATACCGCGCCCGACATCGACCCAGAGCGCGCGGCGGTCGCGCGGGCTCAGTACCGCCATGCCTCGGCTTTGGCGAGCACGAAGTCCCGGAACGCCTGCACACGGGCCGAATTGCGCAGCTCCGAAGCGTACACGAAGTAAAGGTTGTAGCTGGGCGGTTCGGCCACGAGGTCGAGCCGGATGAGGCTCTTGTCCTCATCCACCACAAAGTCCGGCAGAACGCCGACACCGGCGCCGGAGGAGATGGCCGTGCGCATGGCCAGCATGTTGTTGACGCGCACGCGCGGCTGCCGCGGCTCGTCGTCCTCGCGGCCCGCCGTTTCCAGCCAGTTGAGTTCGCGCAGGTACGCTGGCGGGTTGGGGCCGAAGGTGACGAGGCGGTGGTCGTCGAGGTCCTTGACCGTGCGCGGCGCGCCGAACTGCTCGACGTAGCCGGCGGAGGCGTAGACGTGGAAATGCACGGTAAACAGGCGCCGCTGCACCAGATCGGGCTGCACGGGCTGGCGCCAGCGAATGGCGATGTCCGCCTCGCGCATCCCGATGTCGAGCTCATTATCGTCGAAGATCAGTTCGAGCTGAACGTCGGGGTAGAGTTCGACAAAGTCCTTTACGCGAGCCGACAGCCACGACGAGCCAAGGCCGATTGTGGTGGTGACGCGCAAAACGCCGCGCGGCCTGTCGCGCGAATCCACCAGCGCGCCGGAGACGGCCTGCAGCTCGCGGGCGATGCCCGACGTGGTCTGGAACAGCTGCTCGCCCTGCTCGGTGAGGAGCAGGCCGCGCGCATGTCGGTGAAAAAGGGTGACGCCAATTTGCATCTCCAGCGCGTGAACCTGCCGGCTCACCGCGGATTGGCTGATCCCCAGCTCCTCGCCAGCGTGCGTGAAACTGCCCTTCTGCGCGGCTGCATGAAACACCCGCAGCTTGTCCCAGTCCATGGGAACCTCCGTCGGCCGATGCGGCCGGGGTTGAACGTTAAGTGAGGCCACCTGAACGATGGCCCCCTGTCAGGCGGCGACGGTTTCCGTTTGCGGGGCCGTCTCCAGTGCGGACAGATAACGCTCTGCCTCCAGCGCAGCCATGCAGCCCATGCCAGCAGCGGTCACGGCCTGGCGGTAGATGTCGTCCGTCACGTCGCCGGCGGCATAGACGCCGGGCACGCTCGTCTGCGTGCTGTCCGCCTCGGTCCACACGTAGCCGGACGGTCTGAGCCTGAGCTGACCTTCGACGAGTTCAGTCGCAGGCGAATGGCCGATTGCAACGAAGATGCCATCCACCGCAAGGCTGCGCTCTTCGCCGGATTGAAGGTCGCGAATGCGGGCTCCGGTGACGCCGGGGGGCGTGCCGCCGCCTTCCACGTGCGCAAGCTCCGCGTTCCAGATCACGTCGACCTTTTCGTGCGCGAACAGGCGCTCCTGCAGGATGCGTTCGGCGCGCAGGGTGTCGCGCCGGTGGATCAGCGTGACCTTTGCGGCGTGGTTGGTGAGGTAGAGCGCCTCCTCCACCGCAGTATTGCCGCCACCGATCACCGCAACATTCTTGCCGCGATAAAAGAAACCGTCGCAGGTGGCGCAGGCGGACACGCCATAGCCTTTGTACTGCTCCTCGGAGGGAAGGCCGAGCCACTTGGCCTGCGCGCCTGTTGCCAGAATGACGCTGTCGGCAATGTAGGTCTTGCCCGAATCACCCTTGAGAACGAAGGGGCGCTGAGAGAGGTCCGCTTCGGTCAGGTGATCGTAAAGCATTTCGGTGCCGACATGTTCGGCCTGGGCGCGCATCTGCTCCATGAGCCACGGGCCCTGGATGACGTCGGCAAAGCCCGGATAGTTTTCGACCTCGGTGGTGATGGTCATCTGGCCGCCGGGCTGGATGCCGGCGACGAGCACGGGCTTGAGCATCGCACGGGCGGCATAGATCGCAGCGGTATACCCGGCCGGGCCGGAACCGATGATCAGCAGCTTCGTTCTGACGGTCTCGCCCATTCTTGCTCTCCGTTCCAATTCTGCCTCAGATGCGCCCTGCATCATCCAATGTGAAGCCCATCCGGCGCGCAATAGCATCCGCGACGTCTCCCGCGGCGTCCAGCGGGCGATAATGCCACTGCGCAAAGCCCCCGTCGAACCAGCGCAGGGCACCATGGGCTTCAAGACCCGTGTAAAGCCGTTCGAACTTGCCTTTTCCGCCCGGCAGCCGCCAGCCGTAGATGGGCTTCCCGGTGGCTGCGACCTCGCTCAGCATTGCCACCGAATCGTTGGTGACAATGAACGCATCGCAAAGATGCAGGATTGCGGAAAACACCGTCGCGGGCGCCAGCGGGCCGGTGCGCGCCGCGTCGAACACGAAGTGTTGTTCGCCGGCAAGTCGTGCGGCGATGGTTTCCGCCGTGCCAGCCGGTGTCCGGCGCGAGGTGGACACCATGAGGCTCACATGGTGCAGCGCGGCGAAGGCGGCGAGGCGTGCCGCCAGTTCGTCCACCTCCGCGCTGCCGAAGCGGTGCGCTGCGCTCGGCCCGCCCACGAGAACGCCGACCCGGGGCCGCGGGCCGACGTCGGTCGTGGCGGCAAGCTGTGCGGCAGCCGCCGCCAGCGCGGCGGGATCGGCACTGGCAGGCGCCGTCAGCGTCTGGACGAGGTTGCGCGGGCGCGGCAGGAGGCGGGGCGGCCGGTCGTGAGCCGGGGCCCAGATCAGGTCGAAATCCTGCGGGCGCCACAGCACCGGCTGCAGAACGACCACCAACGGTCGCTGCGGTGCCTTTCGGAAAAAGCGTGCAATTCGCCTTGCGGGTGCGATGCTTTGTCGTCCTGCCGCCAGAATAATGTCGGCAGCGGCGAGCGCATCGTCGCCGGCTTGCAGGTGGCGCGCGTCAAGAGCCGGCACAACGCTTGTGTCCGCGCCCAGACGCGCTGCGATGGCCTCTGCCTGCCGGGTGTGACCGATCTTGCCCTCGGCCGAAACAATCAGGCAGCGGAAAGGGGGATTGGGTCGGATTGAAATGCTCATCTGGCGTCGTTCGGGTGCGTACTACTTTTATTGGGATACATTTCGTGTCCCGCACGTTCATCCCATGTGCAAATATTCCGATTATGGGTGTAACGTTCGCTTATGAAGGTGCGACTTGATACAGTAGACTGGAAAATCCTGCGGGCTCTCCAGTCAGACGGGCGCATGACAAATGTCGAGCTCGCGCGCCGCGCCGGTATATCCGCGCCGCCGTGCCTGCGCCGTGTGCGTGCGCTTGAGCAGAACGGTATCATCGAAAGCTATCGGACACTGCTCGACGAAAAGCAGCTCGGGTTCGATCTGACGGCCTTTGCGTCGGTGGGACTGAAGAATCAGACCGAGGCGGAGCTGGTGCGCTTCGAAGACGAGCTGCGTGGCTGGCCGATTGTGCGGGAGGCGTGGATGGTCTCCGGGGAGATCGACTTCGTCCTCTTCTGTATTGCCGACACGCTGCGCTCGTTCCAGACCTTCGTCATCGAAACGCTGACGGCCGCCGAAAATGTGGAAAGCGTCCGCACCTCGCTGACGATCCGTCAATCGAAGGCCGAGCCGCGGGTGCCGATCGATGCCATCGAGGATGAGGACCGGGTGGTCCAGCTCAAGGCCACCGGCTAGGCGCGCCGGGCGCTGGCGCCGCGTTCTCGCCGCGTCCGGCCGGCTCCGCAGCCAGAAGCGGCGCAATCACCAGTCCGCTTTCCTCGCTGTGTGCGGCAAGCCCGGCCTCCAGTCCGTAAAGAACGATGCGCGATGACATCGCGATGTCACACAGAACATCCGGCCGGTGGGGGTCGAGCGCCACCTTGTAGCGCGCGCCGTCCCGCGTCACGCGGATGATTGTGCCCGCAGGGGCACGGGCGCCCGCCGCGACCAGCAGCGCGCGGAAAAAGCGCTCGGTCTCCGTGCCGAACCTGAGTTCCAGCGCCTGCACCGCCATTCCATCCACCGCAACCGAGACGCCTGCGTCCTGCACCAGGCGCCGTGCGGTGTCTGCCGCGCGCTCCAGCGGGGCCGGGTCATTCTCGCCGCCAAAGGCGCGCGTTCCGGGGTGAAAGACGAGACACGCCGAATCGGCGTGTTGCAGTGCGCCCACCGTCACCACCCAGGCCTCGCCCTCCACGCGGATCTCCACCGGCGCGGGTGGTGTGTCGCGCGCAGTCAGCGCCATTGCGAGCGCCTGGAGGACGGCGGCGAGCCCATCAGCGTCGAGCCGGTCGTGCAGGTTGCGGCCGACCTTGCCGCCAAGCGCCTCGAAAGCCGCATTGGCCGCTTCCACATGGCCGCCGCGGCTGACGATGGCCACAGGGTCCGGGTTGGCGCTGAGGAGGTCTGTAAGCGCGTCGGCGGCGCCGTCATCATCGCGCGGCCCCGTGGTGGCATCCACCGGCGTTACCGTCACCATGATGGCGCGGGCGTCGGCCCATGCGATCGCACTGAGGGTGACGCGCGCCGGCAGGAGCTGGCCAGTGGCGGTCACCACCTCCACCGCGCCATTGTGCGGCGGTGCGCCGGTGACGAGGGCGCCGATCCCGCCGGCAGCCTCCAGCGAAGCCGCGCTGTGGCCGAGCAGCGCCGCAGCGGCCCGGTTCAGAAACACCACGCTGCCGGCATCGCTGACGATGACTGCACTTGGCACCTGATCGATGATTTCGGCAGCGCGGGGGTCGCCCGCGGGCTGGCGGCTGTGGGCCACGGGCAAACGGGCCACGGCGCCGCCATCATCCGGCTCTGTCACCGGATCGGGTGCGTCGTCGCCGGCATAGCGGGCCCCGAGCGAGCGCGCGAGGTAGCGGAATGCCTCCGCATCCGGACGTGCGATCAGGCCGAGGTCGATGGGCTCGCCTGCCATATTGTTGGGGTTCGCCTCAGTCACCGCGCGCAAGCCGCCTCACATTGGCCGAAAATTGGACATACCGATCCAAACGACGCAGCATTGCGTTAAGAATTTGTATCCGCCGCGATATGCGCGCAAATCGTTCGCGGGTGCGAAAAAAAATGTTGCACTGCACAATGGCGTCCCTATATACGTTTTGGCGCTGACGATCTGCGGGGAAACGTACCGCGTACCGCAGAGCCGGAAGCACTCATAAGGAGGTCACAATGTCGACCAACGAATTCACCCAGCAGTCCGACCAGGTCGCGGATAGCACGTTCAAGGCCGTGGAAACCGCGTCCGAAGACTTCGCGTCCCGTCTGCCTGGTGCCGAGATGCCGAACATGGTCCGCGAAATGGCCGAACAGTCCGTTTCGCAGGCTCGCAACATGTACGAAAATGCCCGCAACGCAGCAGAGGATGCCACTGATATGATCGAAGATTCTTACGAGCAGGCCCGCAAGTCCTTCACCGAGATGAACCTGCGCCTGATCGACCAGGCCCAGAGCAACACCGAGCGCGTGTTCGCATTCGCCAAGGAAGTTGCCGGCGCCAAGACCGTCTCCGAAGCCGTCGAGCTTCAGACCAAATTTGCCCGCGAGCAGTTCGAGGCATTCGCCTCCCAGGCCCGCGACATGCAGGAAACCGCTTCCAAGCTCGCCTCCGAGACCACCGGTCCGATGAAGGAAGCCTGGGAAAAGTCCGTCAACAAGTACAACGGCTGATCTTTTTGCAGTCAGGCTGTTGAAACAGCGCGCCGGGGTTTCCGGCGCGCTTTTTTTGTGCCATATGCCGCGCCGGCGGGTTGAACACCCCGCCGACACTAGGCCGACGTAGCTCAGTTGGTTAGAGCGCTGGATTGTGGATCCAGAGGTCGCTGGTTCGAGACCAGCCGTCGGTACCATTTGATGCATCGCATCATGGCTAGCCTCCCGGTGCGCAGCACCGGTTGAATGGCGCCGCCCCCATCACACCGCTGCCGCGTGAACAACGCTTTCGCCTGACCGAACGCCTTCTGTGCCGCCGGTGCTCCCGCGCATTGCATGGGCTCGCCCGAACGCGTTAACTCCGCGCTCTGAAAATAAGCAGCGCCGGGACCGTCCCCGGCAGCGGAGGCAGCGATGGCACCGGTTCTCACGATAGCGGACCTCAAGGAGATGCACCGCAGGCATACGCCGAAAATGTTTTTCGACTACGCGGATTCCGGCTCCTACACCGAAGGGACGTACCGCGAGAACGAGACCGCCTTTTCGGCCATCAAGCTGCGCCAGCGCGTTGCCCGCAACATCGACAACCGCAGTGTGGCGTCCACCATCCTGGGCAAGCCGGCGACCATGCCGGTCTATCTCGCGCCGGTGGGCCTGACCGGGATGCAGTGGGCCGACGGCGAGATCAAGGCTGCGCGTGCGGCGGAAAAATTCGGCGTCCCGTTCACCTTGTCGACCATGAGCATCTGCTCGATCGAGGATGTGGCGGCGCACACCGAAAAGCCGTTCTGGTTCCAACTCTACGTCATGCGCGACCGCGGCTTTGCCGCTGATCTGATCGCCCGTGCCAAGGCCGCCGGCTGCTCGGCGCTGGTGCTCACGCTCGACCTTCAGATCCTCGGCCAGCGCCACAAGGATTTGCGCAACGGCCTCAGCGCCCCGCCCAAGATGACGCCGCAGGTGATCTCCGATCTGATGATGCATCCCTCCTGGTGCATGAAGATGCTGGGCACCAAGCGCCGCCAGTTCGGCAACATCGTCGGCCACGTGAAGGGTGTCGACGACATGTCGTCCCTGTCCGACTGGACCGCCTCCCAGTTCGACCCGACGCTCGACTGGTCGTCCATCGACTGGGTGCGCAAGCACTGGGACGGCCCGTTGATCCTGAAGGGCGTCGGCGATGTGGATGACGCGCGCATTGCTGCCGATACCGGGGCAGACGCCATCACCGTCTCCAACCACGGCGGCCGCCAGCTCGACGGGGCGCCGGCCTCGATCCACATGCTGCCCGAAATTGCCGAGGCGGTCGGCGACAAGATCGAGATCCACATGGATGGCGGCATCCGCTCCGGCCAGGACGTCGTGAAGGCAATGGCGCTCGGCGCGCACGCCACCTCCATCGGCCGTGCCTTCGTTCACGGGCTGGGTGCGATGGGCGAGGCGGGGGTGACCCGCGCGCTCGAGATCATCCGCCGCGAGATGGACATCACCATGGCGCTGTGCGGAGAGACCGACATCAACGCGCTGGGTGCGCACAATGTCTGGGGCGGGGTCCCGCGTTCGGCCCCGGTGGTGAACACCGACAACGAACGGGCGCTCCACGCTGTCGGCGCCTGATCGCGCAAGAGGAGCAATCCGTGCGGCGGGAGATGGCACGCTTTCTGTAGCCCATGCGTTGGTCCTGGGGGCAAGGCGGTGTGGCGGCTTTGCCTCAGGGCACGATCGGGGCTTCGGCGCCGACGGGTCGAGGTGCTTCGATACCGCGCGGGCGGCCTCTGACGTTGCCGTTTACGTGCGGGCATAGCCAAGCGGCTGAAAGGAACCATGGGCAAGAAGATCCTGCTGCTGGGGGGAACGGAGGAGGCCAGGGAACTGGCCGAGATGCTGGATGAGGCGGGCGCGAACTTTGTCGTCTCGCTGGCAGGCCGCACGGCCGCGTCCTATCCGGGCCCGATGCGGGTCGGCGGGTTTGGTGGTGTCGACGGTCTGGTCGACGCCATCGGCACGGATGGCTTCGAGGTTCTGGTGGATGCCACGCATCCGTTTGCCGCCCACATGAGCGTCAACGCCAAACGCGCCGCGAAACTTGCGAAAATCCCGTACTACCGGCTTGAGCGCCGGCCCTGGCGCCGCGCCAAGTCAGACCGATGGGTGGACGTGGACAGCCTGGAAACGGCGGCCGAACGGCTCGACAGTGGCTCGACCGTGTTTCTGGCGGTGGGGGCCGGCGGTCTCGCGCCGTTCCTGCCACGGCGCGATCTCAAGCTCATCGTGCGCTCCATCGAGGCGCCGAACCTCGGCAACCGGCGCGATATCGTGGTGATCCAGCAGCGCGGTCCGTTCGACATCGAGGACGAGAGGGCGCTCTGGGACCGCTACGGGTTCGATGCGCTGGTGACCAAGAATTCGGGCGGCGAGTCGGCCGGTGCCAAGCTGGTGGTCGCCCGCGAACGGCGGACGCTCGTCTACATGGTGCGCCGGCCGGGCCGGCAGCCATGGCCCAGCGCCCACGATGCCGAAAAGATGATGCGCAAACTGCGCCGCCATCTGCGTTGACCGCCGGATGCCGCCCGAATGGCGCCGGATGAGGAAACGCTGGTGCGTTGCGGCATGATGCCCTATTAAAGGGAGGCTTGGTGTTTCGTGCGGCCTCACCGCCTGCCGAAACCGAAGAGGGAATCCGGAGCCCGGCTTTTTTCGTGAAAGGAAAAGCCGATCAGCCGGAGCCGCTCCCGCGACTGTGTGCGGCGAGTGCTTTGCCATCTTGTGTCACTGGGATGCTCTTTGCAGGGCGGACCGGGAAGGCCGGTGGAGCATGACGACCCGCGAGCCAGGAGACCTGCCGGGCAAGTGCAACCGAACGCTGTCGGGATGACGGCGAAGGAGAAACGACCATGACCACCGAAACCATGACCACCCGCGCCACCGCCCCGATTTCCGGCAACCACACCGCCCGCCTTGCCACAAAGGACGTGCTGGCGCTGGCCGCTGCCGCCTTCATCGGCATCGCGACCATCTGGGTCACCGGCCATTCGCAGGCCTCGGTCCTGCACGACGCGGCGCACGACACGCGCCACGCCGCCGGCTTCCCCTGCCACTGAGCCGCCGGACCCAGTTAAAACCATGTTCTCGAAAATTCTGACAAGCGCCCTGTTCGCAGGAGCGCTCGCAGGGCTTGTGGCCGGCGTGCTGCAGCTCATCTTCGTCCAGCCGGTGCTGCTCCATGCCGAGCTTTATGAAACCGGCGCCCTTGTCCACTTCGGCGCCGAGGGGGCCAGCGGCACCGCCACTGTTGCCGGTGGCATCGACGTGCTGAGGGATGGCCTCAGCCTTCTGTTCAGCATGCTCGTCTACACTGGCTACGCGCTGGTTCTGCTGCCGCTGATGGCGGTTGCGGAGCGACGCGGCGTGGCGGTCACCGCGCGCCGCGGCATCGTCTGGGGCCTTGCGGGGTTCGCAGCCGTGCAGTTCGCGCCGGCCTTCTCGCTGGCGCCCGAAGTGCCGGGCGTTGCGGCGGCAGATGTCGTGCTGCGGCAAATCTGGTGGTGGGCCACCGTGATTTCCGCCGGCGCGGGGCTGTGGCTGATTGCGTTCAGCCGCAACTGGCTTGGCGTTGTGGGTGCGGTGGTGCTGCTTCTCGCACCGCACCTCATCGGTGCGCCGGAGCCGGACGGGTTCACCGGCCCGGTGCCCACCGAACTGGGCGCCACCTTTGCCGCCCGCGCGCTGGGCGTTGGCGCGATGGCGTGGGGGCTTCTCGGTCTGTTTGCCGCCGTGTTCTGGCGCAGCGAGCAGGCGGCGTCCGCGAAGGCGTCAACACTTCAGCCGCGCACCTGACAGAATCTTGCGGCGGGCGCAGCTTTGTCCGCCGCAATCTGCCGGCGACGAAGCAAGCCCATTGCGAGGACGGAACATGGCACGCGGACTGGCGCTTTTTGCGATCGGCCTGATTTTTGGCGGGGGCATCGGCTTTCTGGTGGCCGCCGGTAACGGCATCACGCTGGACGGGCACGACCATGGCGACCTATCCCACCACGGCGCGGCGGCGGGCGGTGGCGGTCATGACCATGGCCTCTTGAACCGCCCCGCCGGCAACGCGCCAGCCGTGACGATGACCGTCACCCCCGACACGGTGAGCGGCTACAACATTGCGCTTCAGACAACCGGTTTCCGCTTTGCGCCCGAAAATGCCGGCAAGCCGGACAAGCCCGGCGAGGGCCACGCGCACCTCTACGTCAACGGTGCCAAGGTCGCCCGCCTTTACGGACCATGGGTGCATGTGCCGGCACTCCCCGAAGGCCGGGTCCATCTGGAGGTGACGCTCAACGCCAACGATCACCGCACGCTGGCTGTGGATGGCCTGCCGATCCACGCCACCCGGATTTTGCACGCCGACTGAGCGCGTGGCCTAGCGGCGCACGAGAACCATCCGGGCCAGCGAGTTGTAGCGCTGCTTGAAGGCAAAGCGCGAGCGGCGAAGATAACGCTCGAAGAAGGTGTACTTCTCTTCGTCCCAAGTTTCGATCACATGGCTCTTCACCGCGCGCAGGCCCTTGATCCAGTCGGCAAGCGTCGCCGCATACTCGTCCGGATCGTTCTCCAGGTAGGCAAGGCGGAACGTGCCGTGTGAGGCTGCGACAATCTCCTCGATGAACGGAATGTCGGACTGCGGGAACACCGTTTGCGGAAGCAGCGCCTTGGACGTGTCGAAGTCCACATTGTCCCAGACGATGGTCTGGAGCGAGAAGCGCGCGCCGGGTGTGGTCATCGCCGCAATGCGCTCGAAGAAGATGCGGTAGACGTCGATCTTCTGCGCGCGTGTCATCTGCGGGCGGGCGAAGTGCTCGAACGCGCCGATGGACACCACGGCCTGAAACGGCACGCCGGCATCATAGGCAAACACGTCGCGCAGCTCCACGGACACACCGGCCGTGCCCTTGGCGGCAATGTGGTCGTGCTGGTCCTGGCTGAGCGTGAGGCCGATGGCGGTGGCGTTGGGGTCGCGCGCCACCTGCGCAGCCAGCACGGCACCCCAGCCGCATCCAACGTCCAGAAGCCGGCCGCCGGGCGGAAGGGCCGCTGCATCGAGATGGTGGTCGATCTTGGCCTTCTGGGCGCTGGCAAGGTCCGGCTGCGGCGGGGTGAGGCCGAGGGGGTCGCGCCAGCGGGCGCTCGAGTAGCACAGCGTCTCGTCGAGCCAGAGCGAAAAGAAGGTGGTGTCGTTGTCGTAGTGGTACTGGATTGCCTGTTCCGCGGTCATCTGCTGGGCGCTTGCGGTGTCAATCGGCTTGAACCGGGCGGGTCTCGTCATCTTATACTCCAACACGCGCGGCATGTTGCCGCGCCGTACCGGTGGTTGTGTGAGCCCTCGATAATCGCTTGCGCCGTCTGATGCGAGTGTTGAGTGATGCTGCCGGCGCAATTGCACCGATGCACGGCATGGATGAATGGAGGGGCGGAATGACCCACTGGATCGAAACGGAAGCCGAGCTGGAAACCCACTACGGGACGCCCAGGCTCGCGGCGGTCGCCAAGGTTTCGGCCCGCATCACCCCCGATTACCGCGCCATGATCGAGGCATCGCCGTTCTGTGCGCTCGCCAGCGTCGGCCCCGAAGGGCTCGACTGTTCGCCCCGCGGTGACGACGGGCCGGTGGTGCTGGTGGAAGACGACACCACGCTGGTCATGCCCGACAGGCTCGGCAACAACCGGATCGATTCACTGCGCAACATCGTGCGCGACCCGCGCGTGGCGCTGATGTTCCTCATTCCGGGCTCCGGTGTCGTGATGCGGGTGAACGGCCGCGCCCGGATCACCGCAGATGAAGCGATGTGCGCGCGCTACGCGCGGGACGGCAAGCCGCCGCGCTCCGTCGTCGTCGTGACGGTGGGGGAGGTTTATTTCCAGTGCACCAAGGCGGTCGTTCGCTCGGGTCTGTGGCAAGGGCGCGACATGACCGAGGGTCTGCCGACCATGGGCGCGCTGGTGGCCAGCGCCACAAAGAACGAGATCGACGCCGACACATTCGATGCCGAGTGGCCGGCTGCGGCAAAAGCGACCTTGTGGTGAGGGTTCGGGCCGTTGTTTGCGGCGCTTCCCGGCGGGCGATTGCGGCGCGCGGGATCAGGGCTGTGAAGGACGGAAAGTCAAGTCCTTGTTCGCGCAATCGCTGCTGCCCATAATTGCCACCATGGATTTCTCGTCGAAGGATTATGACCGGATCAGGGCCTCCCGCCGTCGTGGGCGCGGGGGCGGTCGCGGTGATGCCGGTGCCGGCGCGGCCGTGCTCCAGCGCGAATGCGCGTGGGAAGGCTGCAACGGGAAGGCCGAGTATCGTGCGCCCAAGGGGCGTGGCCACGAGGGGCAGTTCTTCCACTTCTGCCTCGACCATGTGCGCGAGTACAACAAGAGCTACAACTACTTCGAGGGCATGACCGACGATGACGTGATCGCCTACCAGCGCGATTCCCTCACCGGCCACCGCCCCACCTCACCCATCGGCGTGACCGGCCGGAAGGCCCGCGCCAGCAAGAGCAAATCGGCGTGGAACAGCGCCTACGAAGACCCGTTCGGCCTTTTTGGCGAAGACAAGGGGCAGCCTCAGGCGCCCCCGCCGGAACGCCGAAGGATCAGCGCGGCGGTGCGAAATGCGCTGGATATCCTGGGTCTGGAAGAGGATGCGTCGAAAGAAGCAATCAAGGCGCGATACAAAACCCTTGTAAAACGTCACCATCCTGACGCAAACCATGGGGACCGCAGCTCGGAGGATCGCCTCCGCAGCGTCATCAACGCCTACAACGCACTGCGTCGGAACGGCCATTGCTGAAGCCACCCCGCTTTGCGCCTCCCCGCCGCGACTGACTTCGAGGACGCACGACATGGCCGAGACGCTCGCCGCGTCGCAACGCACGCCGGACATTACGCTGTCGGCTCGCCAGACATTCAACATCGACAGTGACATGGAGATCCCGGCATTTGCCGAGACATCCGAGCACGTGCCCGATCTTGACCCTTCCTACGTGTTCGACCCGCCCACCACCAAGGCGATCCTCGCGGGGTTCAAGTACAACCGCCGCGTGATGATCTCGGGCTACCACGGGACCGGCAAGTCGACCCACATCGAGCAGGTGGCCGCAAGGCTCAACTGGCCGTGCGTGCGCGTGAACCTCGACAGCCACATCTCGCGGATCGACCTTGTGGGCAAGGACGCCATCGTCGTGCGTGACGGGCACCAGGTGACCGAATTCCGCGACGGCATCCTGCCCTGGGCGCTCCAGACCAACACCGCACTGGTGTTCGACGAATACGACGCCGGCCGGCCGGACGTGATGTTCGTGATCCAGCGCGTGCTGGAGGTTTCAGGCCGCCTCACGCTGCTCGACCAGAACCGCGTGATCCGCCCGCACGATGCGTTCCGCCTGTTTGCCACCGCCAACACGGTGGGTCTCGGCGATACGTCGGGCCTCTATCACGGCACCCAGCAGATCAACCAGGGCCAGATGGACCGCTGGTCGATCGTGTCGACGCTGAACTATCTGCCGCTCGACGTGGAGTGCGAGATCGTCCTGTCGAAGGCGACAAGCTACAACACGGACGATGGACGCCAGACGATCACCAAGATGGTGAAGGTTGCCGAGATGACCCGCAACGCTTTCATCAACGGGGATTTGTCCACCGTGATGAGCCCGCGCACGGTGATCACCTGGGCGCAGAATGCGGAGATCTTCGAGGACGTGGCATTCGCCTTCGAGGTGACGTTCCTCAACAAGTGCGACGAGACCGAGCGGGCCATCGTCGCCGAGTTCTATCAGCGCGCGTTCGGCAAGGACCTGAAGGCCGCTTCGCCGAGCCTCACGAGCTGAGTCCGGAGGACTGAATGGCTGGAGCCGGAGACAACACACGCAAGAACGCGCCGGTGGACACGCGGCACGACAGGTTCCGTACCGCCGTGGCGGGGACCATGCGTGCCATCTCCGGCAATCCGGAGCTTGAGGTTACCTACTCCAGCGACAAGCCGGCCCTGGTCGGTGACAAGGCGCGGCTGCCCGAGCCGCCGCGCCGCCTGTCCGCCAAGGACGTTGCCGTCACCCGCGGCATCGGCGATTCCATGGCGTTGAAGATGGCGTCCCACGACAGCGCCGTCCACACGAAGTACGCGCCGCAGGGCGCCGATGCCCGCGCCGTGTTCGATGCCGTGGAGAACGCGCGCTGCGATGCACTGGGCGCGCAGGCAATGTCGGGCGTTGCCACCAACCTCAACGCCATGCTGGAAGACCGCTACTTCCGCGGCAACTTCCACGAAATCACCGACAAGGCCGACGCGCCCATCTCGGACGCGCTGTCCTTGCTGGTGCGCGAGAAGCTGACCGGCGCGCCGCCGCCCGAAAGCGCGCGTACGCTGGTGGACCTGTGGCGTCCGTGGCTGGAAGAACGCTGCGGCAAGAACCTCGAAAATCTGCCCGACCGGATTTCCGACCAGAGCGGATTTGCCACCGCCACGCGCGACATTCTCGCCGCACTCGACATGGCCGAGGAGCTCAGCCAGGAGGCCAGCGAAAGCGACGAGCAGTCCGAGGGTGAGAGCGACGCCGATAACCCCGACGAGGCGGAAGCCGACGTCAGCGAGGACGATGCGGGCGAAGATTCCGCGCCGCAGGAATCCGAGCGCTCCGGCGAAGACGACAGCGCCGAGGAGATGGACGACGCGGCCAACACCGCCGAGGACATGCGCGAAGACGAGATGGGCGACGCCGAAGAGGCGATGGACGGCGTGCGCGTCGACGACGTGGACCCCCGTGCGCTGCCCGGCGTCGACTACCGCGTCTACACTCGCGAGTTCGACGAGACGGTGACTGCCGAGGAGCTGTGCGATACCGCCGAACTCGACCGCCTGCGCGCGGCCCTCGACCGGCAGCTCAGCAACCTGCAAGGCGCCGTCGCCCGGCTTGCCAATCGTCTCCAGCGCCGGCTGATGGCCCAGCAGAACCGCTCCTGGGAGTTCGACCAGGAGGAGGGCGTGCTCGACACCGCGCGCCTGACGCGGATCGTGATCGACCCGATGCAGCCGCTCGCCTTCAAGGTGGAGCGGGAAAGCGATTTCCGCGACACGGTGGTGACGCTGCTTCTCGACAATTCCGGGTCCATGCGCGGGCGACCCATTTCGGTGGCCGCCACCTGTGCGGACATTCTCGCCCGCACGCTGGAGCGCTGCCATGTGAAGGTGGAGATTCTCGGCTTCACCACACGCGCGTGGAAGGGCGGTGCGTCGCGCGACCACTGGCTCCAGCACGGCAAGAAGCCGGCGCCGGGCCGCCTCAACGATCTCCGCCACATCATCTACAAGGCCGCCGATGCGCCGTGGCGCCGCGCGCGCCGCAATCTCGGCCTGATGATGCGCGAGGGGCTGCTCAAGGAGAACATCGACGGCGAGGCGCTGCAGTGGGCGCACGACCGGCTGATGTGCCGGCCCGAACAGCGCCGCATCCTGATGATGATTTCCGACGGTGCGCCGGTGGACGACTCCACGCTGTCGGTCAACGCCGGCAACTATCTGGAAAAACACCTGCGCGGCGTCATTGCCGATATCGAGACCAACTCGCCGGTGGAGCTGATTGCCATCGGGATCGGCCACGACGTGACACGCTACTACCGCCGCGCCGTCACCATTGTGGATGCAGAGGAACTGGCCGGCGCCATGGTCGACCAGCTGGCCGATCTGTTTGACGACAAGGTGGAAAAGCCGCGCGGCAACCGTCCCCGGCGCCGGGCCGCTTGAGCAGCCCGTCCTTGCGCCGCATCGTCGGCGCAGCTGTGGCGCTGGCCCTCTCCGGCTTTCCGGCAAGGGCCGAGCCGGCGGACCTCTACCAGCGCGAGATTGTGCGGTTTGGCGCGTTCGACGCGGCGGACCGGCTTGCCTTCCGGGGTGGGCTCGTCCTGCGCGGTCCCAAGGCTTTCGGCGGTCTGTCCGGACTTCTGGTGAACGATGCGCGCTTTCTGGCCGCAACCGATACGGGGCACTTCGTCACCGGCCGGATGGTGCTGGACGGCAAGCGGCTCACCGGCGTTGACGATGTGTCGATCACGGCGCGGCGCGACCTTGCCGGTGAAGCCATCACATCCAAGGCTCCGGCTGACGCAGAGGCGCTGGCGCAGTTGGACGGCAAGGTGGTCGTGCTGGTGGAGCAGGCCGGCCAGCTCCTGTCCTATGCGGCTGACGGGCTGGCTGTGGTGGACGCTGCACCGGACGCGATGCCGGTGCCGGCTCCCGTCCGCAAGGCCGGGCGGCGCGGCCTCGAATCGCTCGCCAGTCTGCCGGACGGCAGCCTCATCGTCATCGCCGAGAAAGGGGCCCGCGGGGCCGACACCATTCCCGCATTCCACCTGCCCTCGGGCAAGGCGTTCGCGATCCGCGCCCACGGAGATTTTGCAATCACCGGGGCCGATGCGCTGCCGGGAGGCGACCTGATGCTGGTCGAGCGCCGCTACGGCGGCGGCATTGACGTTGGGATGCAGGTGCGGCGGATCGGCGCCGATGCGGTGGCGCGCGAGGGTGTGGCCGACGGCCCGGTGCTCCTGAAAGCCGGCTTCTCCGCCGAGATCGACAATATGGAAGCCATTGCCGCCAGAGTGGACGATGGCGAGATCATCCTCACCCTCGCTTCGGACGACAATCACAAATTTTACCAGCGCTCGCTCCTCCTGCGCTTTGCGGTGGCGGACCCGCTGCCGCGCCCCAACCCGCGCCGCGGCTAGCAAGAGATTTCAGCCTCACGCAAGCAAGCATCGCGATGGTGTGGCGCGCGCGTTCCGGCGCGCAGCCAGACGGAGGGGCAATGCTCAACTCACTGCCGCCGGACCGTGCGATCGCGCGCGCCAAATCCCTTGCAAAACGGGGCGAGACGGACGCTGCACGCGCCCTGCTGGTGGACGGCATCCGCCGCTTCCCCAAAAATCGACGGCTTGAAAGTGTGCTGCGCAAGATCGACATGCCGGCCGTGCCGCCACGTCCGGCTGCGCTGGCGGGAGAGGTCAAGCGCCTTCGCACGCTGCTGGAAGCGAGAGATTGCGATGCGGCGATCGCGCTCGGCACGCAGCTCGCCAAAGCCCTGCCGGACGATGTGTTCGTCCTCGTTCTCCTCGGGTTCGCGCTGGTTGAGGCGCAGCGGCCATCCGAGGCATTACCGCTGTTCAAGGCGGTGATCCAGCAGGCACCGACCTATTCGCGCGGGTGGGTGGGGTTCGGCACTGCGCTTGCGGAATCCAACCACCACAGGCAGGCCACCGTTGCGCTCAACCAGGCGCTGGCGCTTTCGCCGGGGGACATCGGAGCGCTCAACAACCTCGGCTCCTCCCTGCGCAACATTGACCGGCACGAGGATGCGCTGCGCTGCTTCAGAAGCGTGCAGGAGCGGGAAGACGGGCCGCAGGTGCGCAAGAACATCGGCACGACTCTTCTGGAGCTTGGCCGCGCCGACGAGGCCGCCGAAGCCCTGCGGGGCGCTATCGACATCGCGCCGGACTATTGCCCCGCCCACCGCGAATTTTCGATCGTCCACAAATACCGCGCCGGCGATCCGCACATTGACGAGATGGCAGCGCTCGCGGCCCGCGACGACTTCGGCGTCGAAGACCGCACCCACCTTGCGTTCGGACGGGCCAAGGCGTTCGACGATATCGATGCGCGGGAGGAGGCGTTCGAGTGCTGGCGGGAAGGCAACCGCCTGCGCTTCGGTCAGATCGGCTACGATGCGGACCACGAGAACAAGCGGTTTGCGCTGATCAAGACGCTGTTTTCCGAGCATGCGTTGCCGCCGCTGGCGTTCGAGCCGATCCCCTACCGGCCAATATTCATTGTGGGGATGCCGCGGTCCGGCACATCGCTGTGCGAGGAAATCCTGCAACGGCACCCCGAGGTTTGGGGGGCGGGCGAGCTGGAATCGATGCGGCGCGCCGTCAGCCATGCCGGAGAGACCCACGGCCGCCAGCTCAGCCAAGACATGATCCGCGATGTGCGCCGCCGCTATCTTCTGGACCTGAAGGAGATCGATGCGCCCCACGGTGTGGTGACCGACAAGATGCCCGCCAACTTCCGCTTCACCGGCTTTATCCGCCTCGCCTTCCCGGAGGCCAAGGTGATCGACATGCGCCGCTCACCGGCTGCGGTGTGCTGGTCGCTCTATCGCAGCTATTTCAGCGTTCACGGGCTCGGCTACGCCTACGACATGGAAGCTGCGGCCGATTATTTCAATCACTACCAGAGCCTCATGACGCTTCTGTCTGGCCTTTGGCCGGGGACCATCCACACCCAGTCCTACGAGGCGCTGACCGAAGACCCGGAAACTGAAGTGCGCCGTCTGCTCCAGGCCTGCGACCTGCCGTTCGACCCGTCCTGTCTCGACGCGAAGACGTCCACGCGCGCCGTGCGCACCACCAGCGCACTTCAGGTGCGCGGTGCCATCTACAAGGGCAGCTCGGACGCATGGCGCCGTTACGAGGCGCAGTTGCAACCCATGCTGGCCCGCCTTTCCACCCACGGCCTCGCACCGCCGTCCGCAGACATTCCGCATTGACGAAACTAGTGCGCCATGACCCGGACGGGCGCAGGCAAGGCACAAAAAAAAACCGGCGCAGGCTGATGCCTTGCGCCGGTTTTGCGGTCTAAAGTCGCGGCAGCTCAGCTGCGCCGCGGCATAAAATGGTTGTTCAGGCTCTGGACGTCCGCGCCGTCAGCGCCCGGTAGGGGCCGAGGGCGAAGGCCGCCACAGTGAGCTTCACCGTAAAGTCGGCCAGTGCCCACGAAATCCAGCGCGGCACATCCGGCGCACCGGCGAGGCCCAGAAGCGGTGCAGACTCGGTTGCAAATGCGTCGAGGCCGAACGGCAGGATCACCGAGAAGGCGAGGGTGAAGAAGATCACCGTGTCCAGCAGCGAAGCGGCAAAGGACGAGATCAGCGGCGCACGCCACCACCGCCCGTGCCGGAGCCGGTTGAACATGGACACGTCGAACATCTGTGCCAGCAGGAATGCCGAGCCCGACGCAAGAGCAATCCGCGGCGTGGCGAGGTAGAGAGACATCACCACCGCAATTGCAAAGCCGCAGAGCGCAACGCGCCGAGCCATGGCCGGCCCGAAGGTGCGGTTCACTACGTCCGTCACCAAAAAGGCGAAGGGGTAGGTGAACGCGCCATAGGTCAGCATGTCGGCAAGGTTGATCCCGCCGAACGTGCCCTGCACCGGGTGCAGGACCAGAATGTTGGACGCAACGACAACCGCCGCCATCGCCGCAACCGCGGCAATCAGCGCCGCACGGGGCGTGGCTGTCATCGGATCAGCTTTCGGCAGGGGTACCGGCAGCGTCGGTCGTGTTCGCTGCGGTGGCGGCGACGACTTCGCGCTTGATGCGCTGCATCCGCTCCGAAAGCTCCACGTCCTTCGCCTTGATCAGGAACTTGTCCAGACCGCCGCGGTGCTCGACCGTGCGCAGCGAAGATGCGGCGATGCGCAGCTTCACACGACGCTCGAGGCTGTCGGAGATGAGAGTGACGTCCACGAGGTTCGGGAGAAACCGCCGCTTGGTCTTGTTGTTGGCGTGGCTGACATTGTTGCCAGTCATCACGCCCTTGCCAGTCAGTTCACAGCGCCGCGCCATGGGTTCATTCGCCGGCGAGCCGACGCCTTCATTCCAGAGAATTTATGTGAGTGGCGGTGGATAGGCGGAACGCCCAGCACCGTCAAGAGTGCGTGTTCTTGGCGCATCCGCGAACAAATCGCAACCCTTGGCGTTTGATCTGGGGATCGGGCTACCATAAAGCAACACGCACCGGCCGGTTCGGGCAAGAGTGCACAATGCTCGCAGGGAGAATGACGTGAACGCCATTTCCGCTTTTTCGGCCGCCATCGTGCTGATCGCGTTTACCGCACAGGGCAGCGGCGGCGCGGCAGCGCAATCGGGAACGGTCAAGGTTGACGCGACCTACGAGATTTCGATTGCCGGCTGGGGCCTTGCCCGCGCCACACTCGACCTTTCCGTCAACAACGGAAAATATGTGGCAGACCTTCAGATGCGGCCCAAGGGCGTTGCGCGGATCGTCACTGCCGTGCGGACCGCGGTCGGGGCGGCGGGGCGTGTGCGCGGCAAGGCGGTGGAGCCTTCGTCCTACAGCGTCCGCGCGACGGAAACCGACAAGCCCGTCACAGTGGACATGTCCATGCGCGCGGGCACGGTGACTGGCGTGAAGGCCCGCCCGCCGCTGAAAGAGCGCCCCGGCCGCGTGCCGGTCACCAGCGCCCACAAGCGCGGCATCGTCGACCCGCTGTCGGCCGGCCTCTTTCCGATCAGCCGGCCCGACGCGCGCGATGCCTGCAACCGCACGCTGAAGATCTACGACGGCTGGACCCGTTATGACGTGAAGCTGCGCTACAAGGGCCAGCGCAACGTGTCGACCGAAGGGTTCAAGGGGTCGGTTGCCGTGTGTGCCGCGCGCTGGGTGCCTGTTGCCGGCCATCGCCCGCGCAAGCCCGAGGTGGAGTACCTGCGCAAGAACAAGGACCTGGAGGTTACGATGGTGCCCGTGGGCAATGGTCTTGCCATTCCCTACAGCGTCGCCATCGGTACGCCCAACGGACGCATTGCAATCGAGCCGAGTTCGATGCGGATTTCGCCGAACGGGGTCTGACCCGCACATTGGCAATCTGACCTGGCCGGCGCCTCAGGCGCCGGCTTTCTGTTTTGCCGATGGCTGCTTGCCGTAGTCCTTGAACGCGGCGAGGACCTCGGCCATCGCGTCATCGTCCAGGATGACCGGGTCGCCGATCTGGCTGGCGGCAACCAGCTGTGCCGCAAGCGTCTCGATCTCGCCCGCAAGCCACAGCGCCTTGCCGAGCGTTGGGGCAAAGGCGATCTGGCCGTGGTTGGCGAGAAGGCACGCGCTCCGGTCCTCCAGCGCTTTCAGCATCGCATCGGACAGCGCCTGCGTGCCGAACAGCTTGTAGTCGGCGCAGCGCACATCCGTCCCACCTGCCACCGCCACCATGTAGTGGAACGGCGGAATGCCGCGGCGCAGGCACGAGAGCGCGGTTGCCATGGTGGAGTGGACATGAACCACCGCACCCGCTTTTGCGCGGCCCGTGTAGATGTCCCGGTGCATCCGCCATTCGGACGAAGGGCGCCACGGCCCGTCCGCCCGGCCGTCGTCGCGCACGAAGACGATCTGGTCGGGCGCAAGGTCGCCGTAGGGAATGCCGGAAGGGGTGATCAGCATCCCGCCGCGCACCCGCGCCGAGACGTTGCCGGACGTGCCCTGGTTGAGCCCGCTGGCGTTCATTTCCAGACAGGTCTCGATGATCGCCTTGCGCAGGTTGACGTTGGTGAGCCGCGCCGCCATCAGGCCGCCGCGCGCACGCGCTCGGGGAACAGCGCGGCAATGGCCTCGCGGTTGGCCGCGGCAACGCCCTTTTCGGTGACGAGCCCCGTGACCAGCCGGGCGGGCGTCACGTCGAACGCGTAGTTCGCCACCGGCGAGCCGTCGGGCGTGATCTGCACGGTGGTGATTTCGCCGGACGGGGTGCGGCCCCAGATGTGGCTCACCTCGTCGCCGGACCGTTCCTCGATGGGAATGTCGAAGCCCGAGGAGAGGCCGAAGTCGATGGTGGGCGAGGGGAGTGCCACATAAAACGGCACGCCGTTGTCGTGGGCCGCCAGCGCCTTGAGGTAGGTGCCGATCTTGTTGCAGACGTCGCCGTCGGCGGTGGTCCGGTCGGTGCCGACAATCACCATGTCGACCATGCCGTGCTGCATGAGGTGGCCGCCAGTATTGTCCGGGATCACATGGTGCGGGACGCCGTGGTTGTTCAGCTCCCACGCCGTCAGCGCAGCGCCCTGGTTGCGCGGCCGCGTCTCGTCCACCCACACATGCACGGGGATGCCGGCATCGTGCGCGTGGTAGATCGGCGAGGTGGCGGTGCCCCAGTCCACAGTCGCCAGCCAGCCGGCGTTGCAGTGGGTGAGAATGTTGACCGGCGCGCCATTTTTCCGCGCGGCAATTTCCTTGATGATCTCAAGGCCGTTGAGGCCGATCTGGCGGCAGATCTCGACATCCTCGTCCGCAATCTCACCGGCTCTGGTCCATGCGGCGGCCTCGCGGGCGGCGGGGTCGAGCGGCGTCAGGACGCGGACCATCTCGTCCAGCGCCCAGCGCAGGTTCACGGCGGTGGGGCGGGTGGCATACAGCGTGTCGTAGGCCGCCGTGAGGCGCGCGTCGGACGCGTTGCCATGGAGCGCGAGGGCGAAGCCGTAGGCGGCGGTGGCGCCAATCAGCGGCGCGCCGCGCACCAGCATCGCCTTGATGGCGTGGGCCGCATCTTCCAGCGTCGTCAGCGTGACGGTTTCGAGGTGGTGGGGCAGGCGGGTCTGGTCGATGATGCCGACCGCGCCAGGGCCGCCTGCGGGCGCCGCTTCGACCCAGATGGTCCGGGTCGGTTTGCCGTTGACCTTCATTTCACGTCCTTCAGAATTCGCTCTGCATGTTCCAGCGTGCGGCCAAGCGAGCCGAGCTCCACGCGCTCCACCACCATCATCCGTGCCAGCGCCAGCGCCCGCCGCTCGCAGGCAGCCCGCGTCGCGGGGTCGGCAATGCCCTGCAGGTCCGCCACGCCGGCAAGGCCGATGATCCGGCGCGTCATCTTGGCGCCGGCAAAGCCAAGCGAGTCCATCTCCACGCGGTGGAGAAAGTTGGTGAGCGCGATCTCCGACGCATCGGTATGGTTCTGGTCTTCGAACAGGCTGCGGGCGTAGGCGTCGCCGGTCCGTTCCGTGCGCCAAAGCTCCGAAAAGCGCGACGCGTAAGCGTGGCAGAAGTTTTCGATCTGCTCCAGCAGCCAGTCCTGATAGACGCACGCGCGGCCGGGATAGCCGTCCTGCGCAAACAAGTTCAGAAGAAGGTTGCCGATCAGCGCGCCGCAGTCGAAGCCCATGGGGCCGTAGAAGGCGAACTCGGGGTCGATGATCCGAATGTCTTCGGTGCCGTCCTCGTTCTTGTGCACCATGATCGACCCGGTGTGCAGGTCGCCGTGGAGCATCGCTTCTGTGCGGGTGAGGAAGATGAACTTCAGCTCCTGCACCGCCGCTTTCCACTGCGGATCGCCCTGGACGGCACGCACCGTCTCGTCCAGCTCGGGCGAGGTCCATGAATTCATGGGGTGATCGTAATAGGGGTCGGTGAAGACGAGGTCTTCGGTGATCTTGCACAGCGCGGTGTTGCCCGCGAACATGGCAATCTCCGCCTTCTTGGTCTCGGCGGACAAGGCAAGGTCGGATGTGCGGAAGTGGCATTCGGCGGCAAATTCGCCGACCATTTTTGCGGCCACGTCGTGCTGTTCGCGGTTGATGAGTGCCTTGCGCCAGATCACGTGCGGCGAAAGATTCTCCATCACGATCAGCGCCTGCGGCCCGTCATAATTGAAGATCTCGGGCACGGAGCCGTTGGCCTTGTCCTGCCGCACCAGGGCGGCATGCTCGTAGAAGGAGCGGGACAGGGGGAGCGGCCAGCTCTCACCCACAAGGCGCACATAGGGCAATGCCTGCTTGGCGCAGAGCGACCCGTCCGGCCCCGTAACGATGTAGACGAAGTTGAGGTTGCCGTCGCCCACCTCGCGCACGGTCCAGCTCTCGGGCTTGCCGCCGAGGCGCTCCTGAACGCCGGGGTAGGTGGCGAGACGCTTTGCGACGCTGTCGAGGGAAAGCGGCTTGTAGTCTTTAAAGTCTGGTACGGCCACGATGTCTTCTTTGCGTGTGTGACCCGACGGGATATGACCCATAAGTCCCTCTGACGCTCTACTCTAGAAACCGGAGCTGACGCACTGCCTGACGCAGGGCCTCAGCTCAATAAAAAAAACTCTGCAAAGCAGATTATAATACAAGGCAAAACGTGAACGACGCATACAAATCAAAGGCGGTTTTCTCGGTAGCCGGTCTCGTGAAAATTTTTGGGGAAACGAGCGTCCTCAGGGGCGTTGATCTTTTTCTGACACCCGGCGAGGTCACTGCCTTCATGGGGGCCAATGGTGCGGGCAAGTCCACACTGGTCAAGATCGTTGCCGGCGTCCACCCCGCCACGGCGGGTGAAATGACGCTGGGCGGCGTCGCCTTTGCACCGGATTCTCCGTCGGATGCGCTGGAGAAGGGCGTCGTCGTCGTCCACCAGGCCATCAACGACAACGTCGTCCTCACCATGGACGTCCTCGAAAACCTGATGATCGACCAGCTTTGCCGCGGCGGGTCGATGTGGTTCGGCCGGCGCCGGCTGCGGGCCGACGCGCAGCGGATGCTCGACCGTGTCGGCCTCGACATGAAGCTCGACCGGCCGATGGCGGACCTCTCGCTTGCCGACCGGCAGATGGTCGCCATCGCCCGTGCGCTCGCCCACGAACCCAAACTCCTGATCCTCGATGAGCCGACCTCGGCGCTGTCCGACACTGAGGCGGAGCGTCTGTTCGGCGTGATTGAGACGCTGAAGGAAAGGGGCATCCCGGTTCTTTATATCTCGCACCGGATGGGCGATATCCGCCGTCTGGCGGACCGCATCGTCACCTTGCGCGACGGTGTGATCACCGGCGATTTCCGCCCGCCGCTGGACTATGAGGCGGCGGTGGATGCCATGCTGGGCGCAGCGCTCGCCAAGGCGGGCCACGCGCGCAAAGCGCCGGGCCGGACGATGTTTGCCGCCAAGGGGCTGAAACTGGCGCCGATGAGCCCGCCGATGGACATTGCGCTGCGCGAGGACGAAGTGACGGCGCTGGTGGGCCTTGTCGGCGCGGGCAAGACGGAGTTTGCGCAGGTGGCCTATGGTGTCGCCAGCGCGGCCGGCGGCACGATGGAGCTGGATGGCGAAACCTACGCCCCCCGCGCGCCGAGCGATGCCGTGGCGGCCGGCGTGTTCATGGCATCGGAGGACCGCTCCGGCGGCTCGCTGGTGCCCGACTTCGACATCAGCCAGAACATGACGCTGCCCTTCACCGCGGAATTTTCGGCGTTCGGCATGATCCGCCGCGGGGCGGAGCGGACCCATGCTGCAACCCAGATCGACCGGCTCGGCATTGTCGCGCGGCGCGAGACGGACGCCATCGGCACCCTGTCCGGCGGCAACCAGCAGAAGGTCGTGCTGGCGCGCTGGCTGTCGAAACCGGCGAAGCTCCTCATTCTCGACGAGCCGTTTCAGGGTGTGGATATTGCGGCGCGGCGGGATATTGGCGCTGCCCTGCGCGCAACGGCAGCGGGCAGAGCCACGCTGGTCCTGTGCGCCGATCTCGACGAGGCGATTGAGGTGGCGGACCGCATTGTGGTGATCGCCCACCACACGATTGTAGGCGAACATGCCTCCGATACGCTGGATCGGGACGCGGTGGTCGCGCATATGTCCACCGCGCCGGTTGCGCCAGTCCCTGCCTGACCGGATTGCCCTCTTTCTCGCCGCGGCGAACGGCGTTGACGATCGCCACGTCCCGCGCAACGCTCCACCCCCCCGGCACGACCCCACCGATCCAGGACCTTACATGACTGCCACTGACAACGCGCCGGAGCGCAAGCCCGCCGCACGCCCCCGCACCACGCTGCGCGCCTTTGCCGTGCGCTACGGTCTCGTCGCGCTGCTGGTGGCGATGGTTGCCTTCTTCGGCTTCATGGAGCCGGCGTTCCTGTCCGTGCGCAACATGGTGATCGTGCTGCAGTCGGTCTCCATCGTTGCCATTCTGGCGCTTGGCGTGACCGCAACCCTTGTGGTGGGCGGGTTCGACCTGTCCATCGGCGCCGTCGCCGCCACCGCGCTGATGACGTCGTCCTACGTGATGGTGGTGTTCGATGCCGGCACGGTGCCGGCGGTTGCCGCCTGTCTGGCGCTGGGCGCGCTGGTCGGCTTTTGCAACGGAATGCTCATCGTCAGGTTTCGGGTGCCGGACCTTCTGGCCACGCTCGGGATGATGTTTCTGCTCCTCGGCCTGCAGCTCATTCCCACCGCGGGACGTTCCATCGCAACCGGCATGATGCTGCCCGACGGGTCGACCGCCAACGGCTCGTTCACCGCCGCCTTCCTGGCGCTCGGCCGCTACCGCGTGGCGGATCTGGTGCCCATCTCGGTTCTGGTGATGCTGGGGCTTGCGGTCATCATCACCGTGTTCATGACATTCACGCGCTATGGGCGGATCATGTACGCCATCGGCTCCAACGCGCAGGCTGCCCGGCTCGCCGGCGCCCCGGTGGAGCGCTACAAGATTGCGGCCTACATGATCTCCGGCGTGTTCGCGTCGATCGGCGGCATCTTGCTGGCCGCCCGTGTCGGCCGGGGGGACGTGTCGTCCGGCAACTCGCTCCTTCTGGATGCGGTTGCGGCGGCGCTCATCGGATTTGCCGTGTTCGGCGCTGGCAAGCCCAACGCCATCGGCACGGCCATCGGCGCGCTTTTTGTGGGGCTGCTGCTCAACGGGCTGACGATGATGAACGCACCCTATTATGCGCAGGACTTCGTCAAGGGTGCCGTGCTCGTCGGCGCGCTGATGTTCACGTTCGGACTTTCGGTCCGGCGTTCGTAGAGAAAGAGGGAGGACCAACAATGATCAAAATGACCCGCAGGGGTACACTGGCCGCGCTTGCCGCGACCATCGCGCTGCCGGCTGTCTATGCCGCACCGGCGCTTGCGCTGGACGGAGCACCGGCCCCGTTCGATGGCGACAACGGCCCGCGCGTTGCGCTGGTGCGCTACCTTTCCACCGGCGACTTCTTCCAGGCTTACCTGTCGGGCGTGCAGCGCCAGGCAGAAGCGCTCGGCATCGAGCTTCGCGTGTTCGACAGCCGGCAGGACGCCGCTCTCCAGTCCGACATGATGGACCAGGCCATCGGCCTTGGCGTGGAGGGCATCATCGTCCAGCACGGGCTGACCGAGAGCATGCAGCCGGCCGTGCAGCGCGCGCTGGATGCCGGCATCAAGGTCGTCGCGTTCGACGTGAACGTCGACAATCCGGCGGTGCCGCAGATCGAGCAGTCCGACCGCGACCTTGCCCGGCTCGCCCTGGAGCAGGCCGTGGCCGACAATGGCGAGAGCTTCAAGGCAGGCTACGTCTACGTCGCAGGCATTGCACCGCTCGACCGGCGCGACGAGACCTGGCAGGACTTCAAGGCCCGCTATCCCGGCATCGAGGAAGTCGCCCGCTTCGGCACGCTGGATAACCCGATTGCAAACTCGGTGGCCAACCAGGCGGCCGCAGTGCTGCGCGCCAACCCGAACATCAACGTGATGTTCGCCCCTTACGACGAGTTCGCCAAGGGCGTGAAGATTGCCGTGGACGAGGCCGGCCTCAGCCAGGACATCAAGATCTACTCGGCCGACGTCTCCACGGCGGACATCGCCGCCATGCGCGAGCAGGGCTCGGCCTGGGTGGCAACGGCGGCCACCAACCCCGCGGTTGTGGGCGAGGTCTCTGTCCGTGCGCTGGCGATGATGCTGGCCGGCGAGAACCCCGGTGCCAGCGTTGTGGTCCCGCCCACGCTGATCACGCAGAAGGCGCTCAACGACGGGGACATCACCAACATGGAACAGCTGGCCGAGAAACTTCCGCAGTTCTCCCACGCCGATGTGGCGATGCCGGGATGGATCCCCCAGCCGGCGCGTTGATCCGTCAGGGGCGTGTGGCGTGGTCGGTCGTTGTGCCGGCCGCGCCTTCGCTGCCGGTGGCGGCGGTTGCCGTTTCGTCCGGTTCGTCGGACACCGCGCTCTCGTCCCGCTGCGGCATCTTGGCGATGAAATCGCGGATGAGGCGGTAGCGGGTCTGGGTGAGGGACGCGGAGCGATAATAGTCGAGCAGGTGCTTGGCGGGGTCGGACATGCGCTGGAAGCCGGAAACGAACGCCACGATCGTGCCGATGGACGTTTCGCCCTCAATGGCGAGATAGCCGCCGAAGCTGAGCACGGCGAGCGGCGCCAGCGCATTCAGGCTGTTGACGATGAAACGCGCCACGCTCTTCCACCACGCCACATTGACGCCGAGGGTGCGCAGCGTGCGGCCGCTCTTCAGAAAGCGCTGGTCGTCGTCCTTCATCACGGCGGCGTTGAGGGCGCGGCGCTCCTCCACGCGGTTCTTGGACAAGCGGTTGATCCGGGTCTGAACCATCGGCACCACCAGGGCCTGCGGGATGAGGAACGGCAGCGAGATGGCGGCCAGAAACGGCTCGGTGAAGATCATGTAGAAGACGAGGCCGCAGATGGTGGCAATCTGCACCGCCGCCTCACCGAAAGCATTGCCGGAAAATACCGAGATCGCCTCGATCTCCTGGCCCAGAACGGCCACGCGGGTGCCGCCCTTCTTGCGCTCGCCGACGCTTTCGTCGTCGTCCGAATCCAGCTCGACCTCGGTGTCCGGCGCGCTGTCGCGGTAAAGCCGCGCACGGGCTGCACGCAGAACATCCTCAGCAACGGCGCCCTGAAAGACGCGCAGGACGTGCTTTGTCACCTGGTGGACCGCCAGCACGCCGAGGTACACGAGCGCAAGGCGCACCAGTACGGGGATGGAGCCGGTGTCGATGGCGCCATCCACAATGCGGCGCTGGATTTCCAGCGGGACCACATCGAGACCCGCCACCGTCAGCGCCAGGAGCATGATGAAGATCTGCTGGCGCCAGCTGACGGCCCAGATGAACGAGAAAACGTGGCTGTGCGGGCTGGCGTCCTTGTCCATGTGACCGGCACCGGTGGAGCGGTCGAGCAGTTCTTCACGGGACGGCAGGTTCATGAATCTACAGACTTCCTTTGCAGGCTTAACGCTTTTGGCCGCGGTGAAGTTCGCCAACACATTGCTTATGCACGCGCAACCCATATGAACAGTGTGATCAGCGACGGATGTACATGATGAGTGAGCAAAGCCGAGAGGGCCGTGACGGGCCGGAGATGCCGGCGGGCCGCGGCTACAAAATGACGGGCGCGGGTTCCACCGTCGTTCCGGTCGCGCCGGCTGAACTCTGGGCCATCATCATGGATGAGCGGCGGCTTGCCGCGGCCATTCCGGGGGCCGAGACCCTCCGCCGGGTGGATGAGGGCCAAGGCCGCGCCTATGCAGCGGACGTTGGCATCGGCGTCGGCCGGCTGAAGGGCATCTACCGTGTCAGCGCCGTTTTCGCGGATATGGCGGAGCCCGAGAGTCTCGTTCTTCTGGGCGGGGCCGAGGGGCCGTTCGGACGCTCCAGCGGTGAGGGGTGGATTGATCTTGCGCCGGTGGCGGGCGGCACGGAGGTGCGCTACCGCTACGCGCTGCTCATCAAGGGCATGGTCGCAGCAGCTGGCGGCCGCCTCCTCGACAAGGCCGCTGCGACGCTGATCGAGAAATTCTTCTCCCGCCTGGCCCGAGCTGTGGGTGAGGACGGCGCCACCCCCCAACCTTGACGCGACCCTGAAGCGCTGCGCAGCATCCCGAAAAGAACATCTTGAAGGAACGCTGCGCGATGCCAACCATGAAGGGACCGGGCCTGTTCCTGGCACAGTTTGCCGGCGACGAAGCCCCGTTCAACTCGCTCCCCGCCATCGCCAAGTGGGCTGCCGACTGCGGCTATGTGGCCGTGCAGATCCCGTCGCCTGACGCGCGCCTGTTCGACCTCGCCAAAGCCGCCAGCTCAAAGGATTATTGCGACGAGGTGGCCGGCATCTGCGGTGAGGCCGGCCTCGCCATCACCGACCTCTCGGTCCACCTGCAAGGCCAGCTCCTGGCGGTGAACCCCGTCTACGATACCGCGTTCGACGCATTCGCCCCGCCCGAAGTGCATGGCAATCCCGCGGCGCGGCAGGCGTGGGCAGAGGAGCAGCTGCGCTTTGCGGCCAAGGCCTCGCGCAACCTCGGCCTCGATACTGCGGTCGGTTTTACGGGCGCACTCGCGTGGCCGTTCCTCTACCCGTGGCCGCAGCGGCCGGACGGGCTGATCGACGAGGCGTTCGCCGAACTTGCCAGGCGCTGGAAGCCGATCCTCGACGCATACGACGAGGAGGGTGTCGACATGTGCTTCGAGATCCACCCCGGCGAGGACGTGTTCGACGGCGCCACCTTCGAGATGTTCCTCGACCGGCTGGACGGTCACCCGCGCTGCAACATCAACTACGACCCGTCTCACTTCGTCCTGCAGCAGCTCGATCATGTGGCGTTCATCGACATCTACGCCGAGCGCATCAAGGCGTTCCACGCCAAGGACGCCGAGTTCAACCCGACCGGGCGGCAGGGCGTCTACTCCGGCTTCCAGCCGTGGGCGCAGCGGGCCGGCCGGTTCCGCTCGCTGGGCGACGGGCAGGTGGACTTCAAGGCGGTGTTCTCGGCGCTTGCCACCCATGGCTACGATGGCTGGGCCGTGGTGGAGTGGGAGTGCGCGCTGAAGGACGCCGAGGTCGGCGCCCGCGAAGGGGCACAATTCGTGAAGGACCACATTATTCCGGTCACGGAAAAAGCGTTTGATGATTTTGCCGGCGGATCAACCGATCAGGCCGCCGTCCGCAAGATGCTTGGCCTTTGAAGGCCGTTTGAGAAGGAGTTCTCGATGAAGCTGCGTCACCTTTCCCTTGCACTCGCCTGTGCGCTGCCGACGGCAGCTGCCGCCGAAACCGTCACGATCCTGCATGTGAACGACGTTCACAGCCGGATCGAGCCGATCACCAAATACGACAACACCTGCGCGCCGGAAGACAACGCGGCGGGCGAGTGCTTCGGCGGCACGGCCCGCCTTGCAACCGCCGTCACTGCCGCGCGCGCGGCGGCCGATGGCCCGCTGCTCCTCTTGGACGGCGGCGACCAGTTCCAGGGCTCGCTGTTCTTCACCCAGTACAAGGGCCAGGTGGCGGCCGAGATGATGAACGCCATCGGCTTCGACGCCATGGTGGTCGGCAACCACGAATTCGACGATGGCCCGGAGACGCTGAAGAGCTTCGTCGATGCGGTCGCGTTCCCCGTGGTCAGCGCCAACCTCGACATTGCGGACAACTCGCCCATCGCCGGCGCAGTGCCCCCCTCGACGGTGATCGAGAAGGATGGTTACCGCTACGGCATCATCGGCATCACAGCGCAGGATACCGGCGAACTGTCCTCGCCCGGTGACACGATCACCTTTGCCGACGCCGCCGAGGCGGTGCGCGCCGAAGTCGCAAAGCTGACGGCCGACGGGGTCGACCGCATCATCGTCCTCAGCCACTCCGGCATCGGCCCCGACGAGGGGATCGCCGCAATCGACGGCGTGGATCTTGTCGTTGGCGGGCACACCAACACGCTTCTGTCCAACGCGGTGGACGGCGCCTCCGGCCCTTATCCTGAAATGATCGACGGACCGGACGGGCCGACCCCCGTTGTCCAGGCCGGCGCCTATGGCCGCTATCTCGGCACCCTTGCGCTGACGTTCGATGACGCCGGCAACGTGACCGCGGCCGAAGGCGAGCCGCTGCTGCTGGATGCCAGCATCGAAGAGGACCCGAAGTTCGTCGAGCGGATCAAGGAGCTTGCCGTACCGCTGGAGGAGATCCGCAGCCAGGTGGTCGGCGAGACCGCGTCCGCTATCGACGGCAGCCGCGAGGTTTGCCGGGCGATGGAATGCCCCATGGGCAACCTCGTCGCCGACGCGATGCTCGACCGCACCGCCTCGCAGGGCGTGACGATCGCGATCCAGAACGGTGGCGGCCTGCGCGCATCCATCGATGAGGGACCCATCACCATGGGCGATGTCCTCACGGTGCTGCCGTTCCAGAACACGCTCGCAACCTTCGGGCTGACCGGCGCTGGCGTCGTGGCTGCGCTCGAAAACGGCGTTTCGCAGATTGAGGACGGCGGCGGGCGGTTCCCGCAGGTGGCGGGCATCCGCTACACGGCGGACACGTCGGTCGCGCCGGGTGAAGGCCGCATCAAGAGCGTGGAAGTAAAGGACGGCGACAGCTGGGCGCCATTGGATCCGGAGAAGACCTACATGGTCGTCTCCAACAACTTCATGCGGCAGGGCGGCGACGGCTACTCTGTGTTCGAGACCGATGGAACCGACGCCTACGATTACGGCCCCGGCCTTGAAGACGTCGTCGCCGAGTATCTGACCAAGCGCGGCGCGTTTACGCCGGCAACGGACGGGCGCGTCACCGTCGAGTGACGCGCCGCCGCCCCGTCAGCCGGCGGGGTTGGCGATGAAGGGGAAGTCGGCGCGTGCGTCGACGGCCCCTTTCAGGAAGATGCTGAGGTCGGACGGGCCCGCGATCAGCGTGCAGCCGACCTCCTTCAGCTCCGTCCCGGAGCGGGTCGGCCGGCAGATCGAGCCGAACAGCTTGCCGGCGGCCAGCGTCTCCTTCTCCACGCGCTCGCACAGGGCGAGAACGTCCGGGTGGTCGAGTTCTTCAAGCTTGCCGATGGAGCCGGCCATGTCGTTGGGGCCGAGGAACAGGCAGTCGATCCCGTCCACCGCCGCAATCTCGGCAATGTTGTCGACCGCGTCCTTGTGCTCGATCTGCGCGATCAGCAGGAAGTCCTTGTGGGCGGTGCGCATGTAGGCGCCGTCGGCACCGAAGTAGGAGCCGCGCACCACGGGGGCCGCATAGCCGCGCATGCCGCGGGGCGGATAGCGCGTAGCGTCGGCGATCATCTTTGCGTCGGCGGCATTGTTGATCATCGGCACCATGATGGAGCGGAAGCCGCGGTCGGCGACCAGCTTGAGGTGAGTCGGATCGGACGAGGGAACGCGGATGATGCAGTCGCCGCCGGCGGCCAGGACCGCGCGGTGGATTGCAACGGCCGTATCGAGGTTGCCGACGCCGTGCTCGTTGTCGATGAGGATCGTGGGCCAGCCGCGATGGACCGCCGCTTCGGCGAGATCGGCCGAGCCGGTCGAACTCCACATGGCAACGACGGTCTCGCCGCGCAGCATGGCGGCCTTGATGTTATTTGGCGACATCGGGTCTTTCCTTGGGGGTGGAGCCGGCGCGGCGGAGCTGCCGCAGCGCGCGGTAGAGGAGGAGGGCCCACAAGAGAACCGTGAGCCCGCCCAGAACGCCTGCGACCGGGCGCTCGAAAAAGTCCAGCATCGCGCCCTGCGATTTCATCATCGAGAGCATGAAATTGTCTTCCAGCACCCGTCCGAGAACGATGCCGAGAATGGCGGGGGCCATGGGGATGCCGTTTTCCTCCATGAAGTAGCCGACCACGCCGAGGACAAGCACGATCCAGATGGCAAGGACGGAGCCGGTGATTGCAAAGCTGCCCACGAGCGAGGAGAGCAGGATCAGCGGCATCAGCACCGAGCGCGGCACCTTGAGGATCATGGTGGCGAGCGCAATGGCGAGCGCCCCAGTGAACAGCATCACGATGTTGGCCATGAAGAACGAGCCAAACAGCGCGCCGACCAGAACGGGGTCGTTGGTGAAGATCTGCGGCCCCGGCGTGAGCCCCTTCATCAACAGAACGCCGATGGCGATGGCGGTCACGCTGTCACCCGGAATCCCGAATACCAGGGCAGGCGTCCACGCGCCCGCAACACCGGCATTGTTGGCCGAGCCGCCTGCGGCGATGCCTTCCAGCGAGCCCTTGCCGTATTGTTCGGGCGTCTTCGAGCCTTTTTTCGCCAGCGCGTAGGCGATCCAGGCAGCAATATCGGCGCCGGCGCCGGGGAGAGCGCCGACGAGGGTGCCGAGCACGCTGGATTGCGCGATCACCCGCTTGAAGTTTCGCAGCGACCGGGCCGCCCCCATGAAGGCGCTGCCAACCCCGTCGAGAGCCACATCGAGACGGACCGCGGCCTTGCCCCTCGAAGCGTTGCGCAGCACCTCGGACATGGCGAAGAGGCCGATCATCGCGGGGATGAAGTTGACCCCGTCCATCAGCTCCACATTGCCGAATGTGAAGCGCGGATGGCCCACCGCAACGTCGATCCCGATGGAGGCGACGAACAGGCCGAAGAACAGCGAGGCGAAGTTCTTCGCCACGGTGCCCGTGCCCGCAAAGATGGCACAGGTGATGCCGAGCGTTGCGAGCCAGAAATTCTCGTACGACGAAAAGCCGATGGCAAAACGCGCCAGCTGCGGGGCGCTGACCGCGAGGATGACGACACCCACAAGGCCACCGATACACGCCGTCATCAGCGAGACGAACAGCACCCGCCGCGCTGCCCCTTTCTGGGCAATCCGGAAGGCATCGTCGACGTAGGCTGCGGAGGCGGGCGTGCCCGGCATCCGAAGCAGCGCGCCGGCAATGTCGCCGGCGAAGATGGCGGTGGTGGTGGTGGCGATGATCGCAGAGACCGCCGGCACGGGGTCCATGAAGAACGTGAACGGCACCAGGAGTGCGACCGCCATGGTGGCGGTGAGGCCGGGCATGGCACCGACGAAGGTGCCGTAGAGCGTCGCCAGAAAAATGACGGTGAGATTATCGACCGTGAAGACGGCCGCGAGCGCGTCAGCCGACATGGGCGCACCCCGAGCGATGATGGGTCAAGGCAGCGTCACCATGCATAGGGGGTGAGAATTCCCCACGGAAGAGGAACGCGCAGCACCGAATAAAAGACGGCGTGCGTGCCGAATGCTGCGGCGAGCGCCAGGACAGGCGCCACCAGCGGATGTGCGCCGAAAACGAAGGCCGCGGCCCCGACCGTGAGCACGGCGGCAATATGAAAGCCGAGCACGGGGAGGGCGAGGGCGAAGAAGATGACAACGAGGCAGATGATGAGGGGCCGCAGGAGCGCCCCGCGGGCAGCGCTGCCCACCGAGGCGCCAGACCCGATCACGGGGGCGGCGCGGCTCTTCAGCGTGCCGGTGACGGCAATGATGATGCCGCACACGATGAGGCCCACCGCGGCAATGGATGGAAAGAAGCCGGGGCCATAGGGGATGCCGGCCATCAGCGGGAAAGTGCGCGCGATCAGATAGATCGCGGTGCCCATTCCGACGAGGATCAGCCCGAGGAAGCGGTCGTCGATGTGCATGGCAAAGTGCGAACGGCCGGGGGCAAGCCCCCGGCCGCGCCGCTTATTTTGCGAGACCGACGGCCTGGATCGTCTCGCCCAGCGCTTCGTCGGAGGTTGCCATGTAGTCGGTCAGTTCGGCCGAACCCATCTTGACCACGTCGGCGCCGCGCGACGCCTTGAAGTCAGCCCATTCCTGCGTCTCGAAGGCTTCGAGCGCCGCCTTTTCGTAAGAGCAGACGATGTTGGCGGGCAGGCCTTCGGGGCCGGACATGGAGATCCACGCAGCCAGCGTCCAGCCGGAATCGGTGGATTCCTTGGTGGTCGGCACGTCGGGCAATGCGGCCATGCGGGTGTCGTACATGTAGGCGAGCGCCTTCAGCTCACCGGCATCCACCAGCGCCTTGCCTTCGGACAGGGCAGGGGTCGCAACGTCAACGCCGCCGGCCATCAGCTCCTGCATCGCAGGGGCGGCGCCCTTGGAGGGGATCCAGCGGATTGCGGCAGGGTCCATGCCTTCGGCATTGAGAAGGCCGGCAAGTGCCAGATGCCAGATGCCGCCCTGCGACGTGCCGGAAGCGGTCAGCTCGCCCGGGTTCGCCTTCACATAGGTGAGGAGGTCCGCCAGCGAGTCGAACTCGGAATCAGCCTTGACCAGCACCGAGGACGGCACGATGTCGACCAGCGCGATGGGGGTGATGTTGGTGCGGTCCATCTCGGTCAGCCCGACATGGTGCATGGTGTTGATCTCGACGGTGACAGCGCCGACGGTGTAGCCGTCCGGCTCCGCATTGGCGATGGCCGAGTGGCCGGTCACGCCGTTGCCGCCGGTGCGGTTCACGACGTTGAAGGGCACGCCGAAGTGGCTCTCCAGCATGCTGGCCAGCATGCGCGAGTTTGCATCCGTGCCGCCGCCGGCGCCCCACGGCACCACGTAGGTGACGGCGCGCTCCGGCTTCCAGTCGCAGTCCTGCGCCAGCGCGCCGGTCGTGCCAAGCGCCAGAACGGCCGTGGCCATCATCAGGGATTTGATCGTCATTCTTGTTTCCTCCAGGTTCTTATAATTGCCCAGAGGATTAGCGCAGCGGTGCTGACACTTCAAACGCAGAACCCGCGCGTCGCCAATAAAAACGCCATTGCATCGGCAAGACACCTTATATCAGCCAACGCCTCGTTCGGGGGGGCAGGGCGCGGCCGATAGTCGGCGAAGGTCAGTGTGCCGAGCATTCTGTAGCCGCTGATAAGCGGTACGCCGACAAGGTAGCGGAACATGGGAAACGCCAGAACTTCCGGCAGAAGCTTGAAGCGTTCGTCGCGGCAGGTGTCGCGAATTATCACCACGTCGCGCTTGGTCATCACAGCACGGGCAAGGGTTTCCGCCGCCTGTACGGGTTTGCCACCGCAAAATACTTCGGCCGGGTGGAGCACGTCGTCCACCACGGTGTGGATGAAACTGGTCGGGCATTCGAGGTTGTGACCGCCAATATCGGCAAGGCCCCAGATCTCGGGACGCCTGATTCGCGGATCGAGCGGGTCGGCCTGATCCGGTGGCGGACGGTCGAGTTGCTCCAATGCAACGCCGACCGGCAGGGCTGATTCACCCTCCGGGCGCTTCATGGCGCGGTTAAACGAGGGTAGGGGCGCGTTATCGCATCACAAATTGTTCGCAAATGGATTGAGGGCGGCTGTTCTATTTGCATTTCCGCAACCCATTGAATCCTCTAGTTCAATCTGGATAGCGTAAAATGCACCACTCCTTCAAGTATATCACGGATATCTGACGGCGGCGTGGTCACGAGATCCTTGATGGCCTGCTGCGCAAAGCCACGAGCACGCTCGCGGCAATCATCGAGTGCGCCTGTATCCTTTACGCGCCGGGCAGCGGCCTGAACATCTTCGTCCTGAACGTCACCTTGTTCGATGCAGCGGCGCCAGAATGCACGATCTGCCTCGTTGCCGCGCTCGTAGGCCAGCAGAACCGGCAGCGTTGCCTTGCCCTCGCGCAGATCGTCGCCGACGTTCTTGCCAAGGGTTTCGGCGTCACCTTCATAGTCGAGCACATCGTCGATGAGCTGGAAGGCGAGGCCGAGCTGGCGCCCGTAGGACGAAAGCGCAGCCCGGTGCTCCGGCGCGCCGGCCACAATGGGTCCGGCCGCGGTGGCCGCGGCAAACAGCGCCGCGGTTTTCGCCTCGATCACGGCCATGTAGTGGTCTTCGCCGACCGAGAGGTTCTTTGCCCCGGCCAGCTGGCGCACTTCGCCCTCGGAGATGGTGGCGGCGGCGCGCGCAAACACGTCCAGCGCATCGAGCGAGCCGACCTCGACCATCAGCTTGAACGCCTGGCCGAGCAGGAAGTCGCCCACCAGAACGCTGGCCTGGTTGCCCCAGATCAGCCGCGCGGTGGGTTTGCCGCGTCGCATCCCGCTTTCGTCCACCACATCGTCATGGAGAAGGGTTGCGGTGTGCATGTACTCCACCGCAGTGGCGAGCTTCACGTCGCCCTCGCCGGAATAGCCAAACATTGCCGCCGTCGCGAGGGTGAGCATCGGCCGGATTCGCTTGCCGCCGGAGGAGACCAGATGGTCTGCAATTTCCGGGATCATCGCCACGTCCGAACCGGCATGGGAGACGATCAGCGCGTTGACCTTCGCCATGCGATCGGCCACGCTTGCGATCAGGCGGTCGATATCGCCCGCGGGTGGGGGCGCTGCACTCAGTTGCGCCGTCACAAGAATAGTCCTTCGGGGTCCGCCATGGTGGGGGACATTATGCCGGGCCTCGCGCTGCGGCAAGCGGGCCGAACGCCGCGTCGGTCACATACACGCCAGATGCACCGAATTCCCAGCGTTTCAGCCAAAAAAATTCAACCGGAGTTGTGTTTTGGAAGAGCTTTTGCGGACCAACGACATGGTTTTGATCTCGTTTGTGGAGGCTTTGCTGTCCGATGCCAGGATCGGACACGTGGTGCTGGACCAGCATATGAGCATGGTCGAGGGGTCGCTCGGCGTTCTGCCGCGGCGGATGCTGGTGGAGGAAGGCCGGGCCGATGAGGCGCGGCAGCTCCTGCGGGACGCCGGGGTCGACGGCTCGGTCTGAGCCCGCGCTGCGGCGCTCATGGGTGCGGTGCGCCGTCCGAGCCTTCAAGGCGCGCCGGCTCTATCCACCAGGGCAATACGTGCTTTGCCGCGTGGGCACGGAGCGCGGCGACTGCTTCGGTGCGCGCATCGTCGTCGGCAAACAGGCCGAAGATGGTGCCCCCGGAGCCTGACATTCGGGCAAGTGTGCATCCCGCCTGGCGCCTCAGCACATCCAGCGCAGCGCCGATCTCGGGCGCAAGGGCGATGGCCGGGGCCTCCAGATCGTTGCGCTGCCGGGCGAGAAATGCGGCAAGGGCTTCGGCGCCCGCGGGGGGCGCTCCTGCCGGAAGAGCCGGGTTGGCTTTCGATGTCAGCGCGCGGAACACATCCGGCGTCGAGACGGAGATGCCGGGGTTGACGAGAACGCAGGGGAGCGAGGGCAGCGCAAGGGGCGTCAGCGTTTCGCCGATGCCCTGCATCCGCGCAGGCTCGCCGCGCAAGCATACGGGGACGTCCGCGCCCAGAGAGAGGGCAACGCCGTTCAGCCGGTCGCGGGGAATGCCGCGGTGGTTTGCCACTGCCTGAAGCACGGCCGCGGCATCGGCCGAACCGCCGCCGATGCCCGCTGCAACCGGCAGTGCCTTGGTGAGATGGATGGCGCTGATCCCAGCGGCAACCGCGGCCGCAGCCAGCACGCTGTTGCCGGACCCCGCGGGCACGGCACCGGCAAAAGGGCCGTCCACCGTCAGGCGCGGCGGCCCGTCAGCAGTGCCGAAGGTGATCGTCAGCCGGTCGCCCGTGAGGGGCGGCGCGGCGTCGCTGCCCGCCGCCGCGCCGAGGCTGGCGAAGGCAACGAGACTGTCCAGGAGGTGATAGCCGTCGCCGCGCTGCCCGATGACGTGCAGTGCGAGATTGATTTTCGCCCGCGCCGTCACCGTGACGGACGCGGCGCCAGCGCCCGGATTCATGCCCGCCCGCCGCCTCTACTGTGCGGTGGCGGGTTCTGGTTCGGCGCCGGTATCCTCGGCCACGGCGGTGGCCTTGTGCGGTGCCGCGTCCGCGGCATCCAGGCCGACGGCGAGTTTGGTCAGGATCCGTTGAAGATCGTCCGGCTCGGGGTCGCTGTCGCGGGCGTGGTTCCACTGGAACATGGCTTCGAGCTTGCGGCCGACCTTCCAGTAGGCGTCGCCCAGATGGTCGTTGATGACGGGATCGCCGGCACGCAGGGACACGGCGCGCTCCAGCTGCTCCACCGCGTCCTCGTACCGGCCGAGGCGGTAGTACGCCCAGCCAAGGCTGTCGACGATGTAGCCATCGTCCGGCTGCTGCTTCACCGCGCGCTGGACCATGGAGACCGCTTCATCCAGGTTTTCGCCACGGTCGATATAGGAATATCCGAGGTAGTTGAGCACCAGCGGATGCTCGGGCGAAAGTTCCAGCGCCTTGCGGAAGTCGGCCTCGGCGCCCTTCCAGTTGTCAGTGCGCTCGTTGGCGATGCCGCGATAATAATACAGCGTCCAGTATTCTTCGGGGACGGTGCCGAGATTGTCGATGGACGCAGTGTAGATTTCTCCCGCCTGTTTGAAGTCTTCCAGTTGGCGGTAGACGTTGCCGAGTGCGAGGGCGACCTGCACGTCGGACGGATCGTTGGCCAGCAGCGACTTGAGGGCGGCAATCGCCTCCTCGTGCCGCTCGAGCACGTTGAGGTTCAGCGCTTCCTGCACCTGCGCTTCGCGGTAGAGCGGCGTATCCTGCGGGATGCTGCTGTAAACGAGGATGGCGGCCTCGTGCTGGCGCATCCCTTCCAGAATCCCGCCCAGCGCCATGGCCGGGAAATCGGCTTCGGGCCGCAGGTAAAGCGAGAGCTGGAGGAGCGATGCAGACAGCGTGGTATCGTTGCTGCCGATCCCGCGGCCAAGGCTGTAGAGCGCCTCTGCCATGCCGGCGCGCGCATTGTCTGCCAGCGGCGCGACCTCGCCGTCGCCGGCAACGGCCGTGCGCACCGGGTCGATCAGCTTGACGATGGCGGGAACCTGCTCGGCCAGTGCGTCGAGCACCGCGACGGCGCGGTCGGTCTTGCCGGCGCGGGCAAGCGTGCGGGCATACGCCTCCACGAGGCGCACGTCGGTCGCATCCTGCTCGTAGGCAAGACGCAACCTGTCTTCGCTGATTTCATAAAGGTTGAACTGGTCGGCGATGAGGCCGGCGTGGATCTTCTTGAACGGGTCGATCCAGATGGGGCCTTCCAGATCGTCCAGAAGCTTGATGGCTTCGGCCGGACGGCCGTCACCGGCAATGGTCCAGGCCTGAAGCAGCGAGCCGACGAGTGCCTGCAGCGGGCCGCCAAGGTCCCTCAGCGCCTGTGTGTGCGCGAGGGCCGCTTCGGTGTCACCGGCGCGGAAGGACGCGACGCCGGAGGCCAGCAGGGCAAGCTGGTCGTCCGGCTCGATTTCGAGCAGCGGTTCGGCAAGTTCGGCCGCCTTGGCGATGTTGCCGCTGGCAATGTTGAGGAGAACCGAACGGTCCAGCAGCTCGGCATTGTCCGGGTCGGCCTGCAGCGCGCTGGCGTAAAAGCCTGCGGCTGCCGAAAGGTCCTTGCTGATTCCGGCCTGCCGGGCGGCAAGGTAGAAGCCGGAGAGCGATGCAAGATCCTTCTGAACGATCAGAGTTTCGTCTTGCGCGGCAGGCGCCAGCTCGACGGCACCGGAAGATGCCATTGCCACGGACGACGCCGACGCGACAGCGCAGGCAAGGGCCGCTCGAGAGATGAGCTTCAACAAGGGCAATCCTTCCTCTCTCCAGGCGTGCCGCGGGCTGCCGGCACGGCTTGAGATGCTTCGGTCCTGGGCCATGCGGCTCTCGCGATGCGCTCGCAAGGTCTGCTCGGCATTTTGAAAACGTGTGGTGCTTCGGCGATCGTTGCAAGGCGCCATCTTAGCACAGAACCAACGCAATTCGAGCAAGGACGTTTGCGAACAGCCCCGCGGGCTTTATACATCACATCAGTTTGATGAAGGAATGGTCTAATGGGGCAATGGGTCTACACGTTCGGTGACGGCAAAGCCGAAGGCGATGCAAGCCAACGTGACCTTCTGGGTGGCAAGGGTGCAAATCTTGCCGAAATGTCGAGCCTCGGGTTGCCGGTGCCCCCCGGCATGACGATCACCACCGAGGTCTGCACCTATTATTACGAGAACGGCGAAACCTATCCGCCCGAGCTCGAAGGTGAGGTGGACGCCGCGCTGGAGCAGATTGCCGCATCCACGGACCGGAAGTTCGGCGATCCGGACATGCCGTTGCTGGTTTCCGTGCGTTCCGGCGCCCGCATCTCCATGCCGGGCATGATGGACACCGTCCTCAATCTCGGCCTCAACGACACCACCGTCCCCGCATTGGCGAAAAACGCCGACGACGAGCGGTTCGCCTACGACAGCTACCGCCGCTTCATCCAGATGTATGGCGACGTTGTGCTTGGCGTCCCCATGCGCCTGTTCGACGAGCACCTTGAGTCCATGAAGGACGAGAAGGATGTCGAACTCGACACCGATCTGTCCGCCGCCGACTGGCGCACCCTGATCGAGAGCTACAAGGCCCTCGTGCAGAAGGAGACCGGCTCGCCGTTCCCCCAGGACCCGAGGGATCAGCTCTGGGGTGCCATCGGCGCCGTGTTCGGCTCCTGGCGCAACGACCGCGCGGTCACCTACCGCCGCCTCCAGGGGATCCCGGAGCGCTGGGGCACCGCTGTCACGGTGCAGGCGATGGTGTTCGGCAACATGGGCGAAACGTCGGCCACCGGCGTTGCCTTCACCCGCAACCCCTCCAACGGTGAGAACGCGCTTTACGGCGAGTTCCTCATCAACGCGCAGGGCGAGGACGTCGTCGCCGGCATTCGCACGCCGCAAGACATCACCGAAAAGGCGCGGCTTGAGGCCGGGTCCGAAAAGCAGTCCATGGAAAAGGCGCTGCCGGAGGCGTTCGCCGAGTTCAAGGCGGTCTGCGACAAGCTGGAAGGCCACTACCGCGACGTCCAGGATCTGGAATTCACCATCGAGCGCAACAAGCTGTGGATGCTCCAGACCCGCACCGGCAAGCGCACCGCCAAGGCTGCGCTGAAGATTGCGGTGGACATGGTGGACGAGGGCGTCATCAGCGAAGCCGAAGCGGTTCAGCGGATCGAGCCCGCCTCGCTCGACCAGCTCCTCCATCCCACCATCGACCCGCAAGCGAAGACCGACCTTTTCGCCAAGGCACTGCCCGCCTCGCCGGGCGCGGCGGCTGGCGAGATTGTGTTCTCGTCGGAAGAAGCCGAGCGCATCGCCGGGCTCGGCCGCACCTGCATCCTGTGCCGGATCGAGACCTCGCCTGAGGATATTTCCGGCATGCATGCGGCGGCCGGCATCTTCACCACCCGCGGCGGGATGACCAGCCACGCCGCCGTGGTGGCGCGGGGCATGGGCAAGCCCTGCGTGTCGGGCGCTGGCAACGTGCGGATCAACTATGCCAACGGCACGATGATCGCCGGCGGCCGCACGCTGAAGGTGGGCGACAAGATCACCATCGACGGCGCCACCGGCGAAGTCCTGATGGGCGAAGTGCCGATGCTCAACCCGGAACTTTCGGGCGACTTCCAGCGCATCATGCAGTGGGCCGACGGCGCGCGGCGGATGCGCGTGCGCACCAATGCCGACACGCCGCATGACGCACGGGCCGCGCGCGAGTTCGGCGCCGAGGGCATCGGCCTTTGCCGCACGGAGCACATGTTCTTCGACCCTGCGCGCATCAACGCCATGCGCGAGATGATCCTCGCCGACGACACCGAAGGCCGCAAGGCTGCGCTCGACAAGCTCCTTCCCATGCAGCGGGAGGACTTCACGTCGATCTTCGAGATCATGGCCGGGCTGCCGGTGACGATCCGACTGCTCGACCCGCCGCTTCACGAGTTCATCCCCCACGGCGAGGACGAGATCCTCGAAGTGGCCGAAGCGCTCGGCGTCTCGCCGGACAAGCTGCGCAACCGCTCGCGTGAGCTTTCCGAGTTCAACCCGATGCTCGGCCACCGTGGCTGCCGCCTCGCGGTCAGCTACCCCGAGATCGCCGAGATGCAGTCCCGCGCGATCTTCGAGGCCGCCGTTGCCGCCGCGAAGAAAACCGGCGCCCCGGTGGAGCCGGAAGTGATGGTGCCGCTGGTCAGCCTCAAGACCGAGCTCGATTTCGTGAAAAAGCGCATCGACGCCACCGCAAAGGCCGTTCGCGAGGAGACGGGGGTCGACTTCCACTACCAGGTCGGCACCATGGTGGAGCTGCCGCGCGCCGCGATCAACGCCAAGGCCATCGCCGAATCCGCCGAGTTCTTCTCCTTCGGCACCAACGACCTGACGCAGACCACGTTCGGCATCAGCCGTGACGATGCCGGCGTCTTCCTCGGCGCCTACCTGCGCGAATCCATCATCGACATCGACCCGTTCGTCTCCATCGACGTGGACGGCGTGGGCGCGCTGGTGGAGCTGGCGGCCGAGCGCGGGCGGCAGACGCGGCCGGACATCAAGCTCGGCATCTGCGGCGAGCATGGCGGCGACCCCGCATCCATCTCGTTCTGCGAAAGCGTCGACCTCGACTATGTGTCCTGCTCGCCGTTCCGCGTGCCGATCGCGCGGCTGGCTGCGGCGCAGGCGGCGCTGCGCAAGAAGGGCTGAGGGCGAACGGAGAATGATCTGGAGCCTTGTCGCCGGGCTGGAGGGCCCCTCCCTCAAGGAGGGCCTCGAGCCTGCGGCCTCCTGGATCGATCTCGACAAACCCACCGCGGCCGAGCGGGCCGCGGTGGAGAGCGCGCTGGAGCTGACCCTGCCCAGCCGTGTGCGGATGCGGTCGATCGAGCCGTCCAACCGTCTGGTGGTTGCGCAGGAGTACGTCGCGATGACGTATTCGGGCGCCTCCCGCTGCGAAGATGGCAGCAACGAGCGGGTCACCTGCATCCTTGCCCCCAATTATCTGATCACGCTGCGCACGGCGGAGGACGACGCCATCGCCACCGTGCGCGCCTATGCCGAGCGCACACCGGGCGCCCAGCCGCACGACCTCTTCATCGTCCTCGTTGATGCCACGGTGGGCTATCTGGCAGACCGTCTGGAAGCGCTGGGGGCCGAGATCGACCGGATCTCCGGCGACGTCTTCCACCCCGATCCGCAGGACCGCCGCACCCGGCGCGAAGTGCAGGAGATCATGCGCAATCTGGGGCGCATCGGCACCGAGATCCTGCGCCTGCAGGATGCGCTCACCAGCAACAAGCGGCTCGTCCTGTTCATGGAACAGCACCGCCGGCTGATTGCGCCGGACCTTGACGACCGCAACGCCATCAACGTCCTCGGCTCGGACATCGACGCCATTAACCAGCTTGCCAATGCGCTGGACGGCAAGGTGGATTTCCTGCTGAACGCGCTGCTTGGCCTCATCACCCTCGACCAGAACCAGATCATGATGGTCCTGTCGCTGATTGCGGCCATGTTCCTGCCGGCCACCCTCATCAGCTCGATCTTCGGCATGAACTTCGTCGATATGCCGGGCCTGTCCTGGCACCACGGCTTCCTGTTGTGCGTGGCGGGCATGGTGATGGCAGCCATCAGCGTGTGGCTGATTTTCCACTGGCGGCGCTGGATGTGAACCGGCGCGGGGGGAGGCCATGCGGCTGCCGGCCGGGCGTATAGTGCCATCCAGAAATCTGCGACGGAGCGTCACCCGCAACAATCGGCATGCAACGACAACGCCGGGCCATGCATTGATGCGCCATAACGCGGACGATCACGAAGGACACTTTTATGCATCCGACAAGCCACGACCTTCCCAAGCAGACGCGCCAGGCTGTATGCGGCCTCCTGCAAGCCAACCTAGCCGACGGGATCGACCTGGTTTATCAGATCAAGCAGGCTCACTGGACACTGCGCGGCCCGAACTTCATCGGACTTCACGAGCTCCTGGATGACCTGCACGAGAAGGTCGAGGACAAGGTGGACCTGGTTGCCGAGCGGATCGCCGTTCTGGGCGGCCAGGCCGAAGGCACCGTTGACGCCTCCGCCCAGGCCTCCCGCCTGCCCAAGTACCCCTTGGATGCGGTCAAGATCGACGACCACGTCAAGGCGCTCTCCAAGTCGCTGGCGGCCTACGCCAAGAACAACCGCGACGCCATCAAGGAGGCTGACGAGGCGGGCGACGAGGCCACAGCGGATCTCTTCACCGAGATCGTGCGGATGGCGGACCGGTCGCTCTGGTTCATCGAGGCGCACAAGCCTGTAAAATAAGAAGATAAATTGCGCCGCGCATTTTTTGCGCGGCGCTTTACGTTTCAGCAACCACGACCCTGCACAACGCTTGGGTGCGGCGCCAACGCTGCACTGTGTGGAGTAGAGGCCGCGTTGCGCGTATTCGACCTTCCCCACGGCCTTGCCCGCCGCGGTTTTCTGACCAGCAGCCTTTATGTGCCGCCGGTCCGTCATCACCGTCGCGGCCGCATCCGCCGGATCGCAGCCACCCTTGTCCTGGTGGCCCCCATCCTTGGCATCCTGTCCACAAATCTTGGCGACCTTTCCGGTCTTGCCGCGCTCACGATGGATCGTCCCGCCTGGGCGCTCTCTCTTCGTGCGCCGGAAAGCGGCATGACCCTGTCGCCGCAACTGGGCGGGGCCGGGGATGTTGCGCTGGCGGTCCCCCACGACGACACGCCCGCCGCCAAGGCCGGGAGCCTTGCGCCGCCTCACGGTGGCGTGGAGCGGGCGATGTTCTCGCCGCTGTCCGGTTTTCTCACCGAAGCGACGCCCGCCGCCTTGCCGCGGGTGAGCTTCGTGGCGGCGCCGCGTGCGGCAGGAACGCACCGCGACCCCCGTGCCCCATCCGATACCGCGCGGGCCGCGCTCACCTCCATGCTCTCGGCCTACGCGCCGGACCGGGTCGACATCGACACCCCGTTCAAGCTCCTCCTCGGCGAAGCGCCGCAGCCCGTCGCCACCCCCGGCGTCTCGGGCGGTGGGCTCGACCACTGGTGGTCCGACCGGCCATTGCCGCAGGACATTGCCGGCAAGAAGTCGCTGCGCTGCCTGACCGAAGCAATCTATTTCGAGGCGCGGGGCGAGTCCGAAACCGGACAGCGCGCGGTGGCGCAGGTGGTCATCAACCGCGTGAAGAACCCGGCGTATCCCGATGATGTCTGCGGCGTGGTCTACCAGAACAAGGGGTGGCGCAACCGCTGCCAGTTCACCTTCGCCTGCGACCGGGTGCGTGACGTGGTGCGCAACAAGGACGCCTGGACGCTGGCCGCCACCATTGCCACCGAATATGCCAGCGGCGCGGCGTGGATGAACGAGATCGGCGCGGCCACCCACTACCATGCCAAGCGCGTGAACCCGCGCTGGGCCGGGCTGATGCGCAAGGTCGAAACCATCGACGATCACATCTTCTATCTGACGCGCGGTGGCGGCTGGACCTGAGCCGGCCATACTTGCGCTGGCACCCTTTCGGGCCTAGAGCGTCAAGGCAACTCCGTAAAAGGTGGTCATGATGGCCCGCTCATTCCCCCTTCCGCTGGTGCTTGCCTGCGGTTGCGGCATCGCGATGCTTTCGCTCGGCGAACGCTCTGCATTCGGCCTGTTCCAGGCCGATCTCGTTGCCGCAAAACCCTATGGCCGTGAAGCGTTTGCGCTCGCCTTTGCCTTGCAGAACCTCATCTGGGGGATCGGCCAGCCCATCGCCGGCGCCCTTGCAGACCGTTTCGGCACCATGAAAGTTCTGATGGGCGGCGGCATCCTTTATGCGCTCGGCATTGTGGGCACGGCGCAGCTCGAAAGCGCCTTTGCCCTGCAGATGGTGTTTGGCGTCCTCCTCGGTTTCGGCATGTCCGCCTGCTCGTTCACGCTGGTGCTGTCGGCATTCGGCCGCACCGTCACGCCTGCCAAACGAACGCTGGCGTTCGGCCTTGGTACGGCAGCCGGCTCGCTGGGAATGTTCGTCTTCGGCCCGCTGGGCGCTGTGCTCATTGCCGAGCACGGCTACAATTCGGCGCTGATTGCGTTTGCCGCGCTGTCGTTGCTGGTCATCCCGTTCGCCATTCCGCTGCAGGGCCGCTCGGTGGCCGACCCCGATGCGCCGCCCCAGACCCTGACCGCAGCGGTGCGTGAAGCCATGGCCTACAGGAGCTATGTGCTGCTGGTGATCGGCTTTTTCGTGTGCGGCTTCCACGTGGCGTTCATCATTGCCCACATGCCCGCCTACCTTGTCGACCTTGGCTTCGGCGCGCGGCTCGGCGGGATCGCCATTGCTCTGATCGGCCTCTTCAACGTGATCGGCTCGCTGGGGGCGGGGTGGATCGGGCAGCGCTTTTCCAAGTCCTATTCGCTATCGATCCTCTATCTGCTCCGCTCGGTCGTGATTGCCGCGTTCGTGCTGTTGCCCGTGTCACCGGCGACGGTCATCGTGTTCTCCGCCACCATGGGGCTCCTGTGGCTCTCCACGGTGCCGCTCACCTCCGGCCTCGTCTCGGTGATGTTCGGACCGCGCTACATGGCGACCCTGTTCGGGATCGTGTTCTTTTCCCACCAGGTGGGATCGGCCATAGGCGTGTGGCTCGGCGGCGTGATCTACGCGCGGACCGGCTCCTACGACATGCTGTGGTGGATTGGCGTGCTGCTGGGCGTACTGGCTGCACTGGTGCATCTGCCGATCCGCGATGCCCCGTCGCCGCGCCTGTCGGCGTTGAAAGGCTGATCAGCGGGCAGGCTCCGGCGGCAGGATCATGCAGGTGGACGAGCCGGCGGCGTAGGTCTTGCCGTCCGCCCCCACCAGCTTCGCCTCGCTCACCGCGGTCCGCCGGCCGCGGCTGACAAGGGTGCCCGTGGCGGTGAGCGGCTCCATGCCAGGCAAAAGTGCGCGGGTGAGGTTCACCTTCAGTTCCAGCGTGGCAAACCGCTCGCCGGGGGCAAGGGTGGCGTGAACGGCGCAGCCCATGGCCGAATCCAGAATGCTGGCCGCCCAGCCGCCGTGAATCTTTCCCATGGGGTTCAGCGCATTTTCGCCGGGCGCGCCGACAAGCACGACAGTGCGCGCTGTTGCCTCCACAAGCCGAAACCCCAGCGTTTCCAGCATCGTAGGCATCGGGAATTCGCCGCTGGCAATGCCGCGCAGCTGTTCCAGCCCGGTCAGCCGGTCAATCACATCGTCGGGAAGGCTGGAGGGAAAGCGTAGCAATTTTTGATCCATCGCTCGGTGCATCTTGGATCTTGGGACCCGAGACGCCATGTTATCATCCAACATGACCGATAGCCCGACCGAAGCGATAGAAGCCATCGAAGAGAAGCGGTGCAGCGAGGAGGAGAAATCTCTCCCCTGCACCTGTCTCCGGCTGCGCCGCGTCGCGAGACAGATCACCAGTGTTTATGATGCGGCGCTGGAGCCGCATGGCGTGTCCATCGTCACCTACGCGGTGCTGTCGACGCTGAACCGCGAATCTCCGCTGACGCTGTCGGCACTGGCCGTTGCCGTGGGAACCGACCGGACGACCCTGTCGCGCACGGTCGAGCGGATGCGGGCGGCGGGTTTCATTGCCGCCTGTCCGGGCGATGACCGCCGCGAGCGCCGCCTCAGCCTGACACCGCACGGGATGAAGACCTTCCACGCCGCCCGCCAGAGCTGGCGCGAAACCGCGGACGGCCTCGAAGAACAATACGGCGCGTCGCGCCTTGCCTCGCTGCACACGCTGCTTGCGGATCTGGAAGAGGTGGCCGGCACCGATCTCGCCAGCCACTGATGCGGCGCTGGCGTTGCCAGCCTCAGCCGAACATGCCGATCAGCACCATGGTCACGCAGAAGTCGGCAACCACCAGCCCGATCGACAGCGATACCGGCGTCTTCAACGCCAGCCGTAAGACCCGGAAATGGTAGTAGAGCACCATCAGCAGCGCGATGATGGAAAGGAGGTTGGCGCCTTCCACCGGCAAGAAGCCAGCCCCCTCCAGCACCAGCGGCACGGTGAGGATGGCGGCCGTGATCGGCGCTGCCCAATTGCGGGCGACCACATAGGACACATAATGCGCGGAGACGCCGAGCGGCCGCGCCACCAGCGCCATCACGAGGGGGAAAATCACCCAGTCGAGGAGGAGCAGGGGGATCTGTGACAGGAAAATGTCGCTGAAGGCGCGGTCCGGATCGCCGCGCGTGACGGCGACGACGCTGATTGCCGTCAGCGGCAGCACGAGCACGATCACCGCAAACGAACGCCAGAAGCCGTCGACCGAACGGTCGAGCGCCTGAAGTCCTTCCTCGCGCCCGAGGAACAGGAGCCACGCGCCGCGCAGCGAGCGGTTGATTTCCGCCGCGCTCAGCATGGCACGGCCGCAGGAGCCGCAGCGAACATGGCCCTCATGGGGCCAGAACGCTGGCGATGATTGCCCCGTAGGCTTTGGTGAGCGTTTCCAGCTCGGCGACGGACGTGCGCTCGTCCACCTGATGCATGGTCGATCCCACAGCCCCGAATTCGATCACCGGGCAATAATTCTTGATGAAGCGTGCGTCCGAGGTGCCGCCGCCCGTCGTCGCCTCGGGGGTTACGCCGGTGACGGTTGCAACGGCGCTGGTCACCGCTTCGATCAGGGCGTCATCGCGGGTGAGGAAACAGTCGCTGATGCCGGGTTGCCAGGCGATGCTCATTTTGGCGCCGGGGGCGGCGCGCTCGATCCTGCCGCCAAGCTCGGCTTTCAGCGTGTCGGCGGTCCAGTGGTCGTTGAAGCGCACGTTGAAGCGCAGAGCCGCCTCACCGGGAATGACGTTGAATGCCGTGTTGCCCACATCCATCGAGGTGATTTCAAGGTTGGTGGGGGCGAACGCTGCGCTCCCTTCATCAAGCGGCGCCATCAGCGCAGCGCCGATGGCAACGGCGTGCGCGATGGGGTTTTCCGCGTTGTGCTGGTAGGCGACGTGGCCCTGCTTGCCCTTGATTGTGATGGTGGCGGAGAGGGACCCGCGCCGGCCGATCTTGATGGTGTCGCCCAGAACCTCGCGCGAGGTGGGCTCGCCGACAATGGCGGCATCGAAACTGGTGCGTTCGGCGCACCATGCCATCAGCGGCCGGGTGCCGCTGAGGGCCGGGCCTTCCTCGTCTCCGGTGATGAGGAACGAGATGCGACCCGGTCCGCCCTCGGCGCGCCAGGACACGGCGGCCGCGATCATTGCGGCGACGCCGCCCTTCATGTCCTGCGCGCCGCGGCCATAAAGCGTGTCGCCGTCGGTGGCGGCGCCGAAAGGGTCGTGGGTCCAGGCCTCGGCGGGGCCGGGGGGGACGACATCGACGTGGCCGGCAAAGGCGAGATGGCGGTTGCCGTCGCCAGCGGTGGCAAAGAGGTTCTCGACGGGGCCGCTGCCGTCCTCGTCGAAGAACACGCGTTCCACGGTGAAGCCCGCACCAGCGAGCACGGTCTCGACAATGTCGAAACAGGCCGGGCCGGCCGGCGTCACCGAGTTGACGCGGATGAGGTCTTTGGCGAGGGCGACAGGGTCGACGGTGGCGCTTGGCGTGCGGCTCATGGGAGTTCTCTTCGCCGGCCCGTCAAACCGGTCCGCGTGTGTTGGTGGCAGGCCCGTACTTGTTGGCGCCCCGGTCGCCGGGCAGAAGCCCGATGACGAAGAAGGCAGCAAGGCCCAGAACAGGGATGCCGAACGCCGCGGCGTACCAGCCGGTCAGGTTGCGGTCGTGCAGGCGTTTCACCGCCAACGCCACCTCGGTCCACAACAGGGCCGCAAACACGACCGGCGAGGTCGGCGCCAGAACCAGGGCCCCGGTGTCCGGGTCGAGGGATGGCATCAGGAGCGCGACGCCGATAAAGCCGCAGCCGAAATTGCCCAGCCAGAACACCTCCCGGCTGACACGTCCGTCGAGGCCCAGAAGGGCCCACAATAATGTCGGCTGGCGCGCTCCGGCCATGTCAGTCTCGAAGCAGCTCGTTGATCGACGTCTTCGAGCGCGTGCGCTCGTCCACCCGCTTCACGATGATGGCAGCGGCGAGGGAAAGGTCGTGCCCGCCGCCGGACTTGGTGGCGATGTTGCCCGGCACCACCACGGAGTAGGGCGGCACCTCGCCCATGAAGGTCTCGCCGGTGGCGCGGTCGATCACCTTGGTCGAGGCGCCGAGGAACACACCCATGGAGAGCACCGAGCCGGTGCCGACGCGGACGCCTTCGGCCACTTCGGACCGGGCGCCGATGAAGCAGTTGTCCTCGATGATGACGGGCGCGGCCTGCAGCGGCTCAAGCACGCCGCCAATGCCGGCACCGCCCGAGATGTGGCAGTTCTTGCCGATCTGTGCGCAGGAGCCGATGGTCGCCCACGTATCGACCATGGTGCCTTCGTCGACGTAGGCGCCGAGGTTCACGAAAGAGGGCATCAGCACCACACCGGGCGCGATGAAGGCCGAGCGGCGCACGATCGAGCCCGGAACGGCGCGGAAGCCGGCCTGCTCGAAATCAAGCGCCGACCAGCCGGCAAACTTGGAAGGCACCTTGTCCCACCAGCTTGCGTTGCCGGCGGCGCCTTCGATGGTTTCCATCGGGGTGAGGCGGAACGAGAGGAGGACGGCTTTCTTGAGCCACTCGTTGATCTTCCAGCCGCCGGCACCGTCAGGCTCGGCAACGCGCAGGACGCCGCGGTCCAGAAGGCCGAGGGCCTTGTCCACGGCATCGCGCACGCGGCCGGTGGTGCGGGCTGTCACGGTGCTGCGCTCTTCGAACGCGGCATCAATGGTGGCTTCCAGGCGCTCGCGCTCGGCGGAATTTATTTGCATCGAAAGTCCAAAGGCGTGTGGGTCCGCCGAAGACATAATGGCTCGGCTGTGAAAATCATAGGGCCGGGTGGTGGCGGCCGGCGCTTCAATCCGGCGCGGCGGGCGCGAGGGCGCCCGGAAGACGCTCCAGAAAGCCGGCAAGATCGTCCGTCACATATTCGACGTGCGGGGCCTCGCGTCCCTCAAGCTCCCAGTCCTCGCGGAAAACCTCGCGCGTTCCCTCCGGCACGATCAGCACCGTACGCATCCCGTGTTCAGCCGGCACCACAAGGTTGCGCGAAAGATCTTCGAACATGGCCGAGCGGGCGGGGTCGATCCCGTGCTTGTCCCAGAACCGCGTGTAGGTTTCCGCCGCTGGCTTGGGGATGAGGTCTGCTGCGACAATGTCGAACACGTCCTCGAAGTGGGCGTCCAGGCCAAGGCGTCCGGTGATGGCGTTGGAGTGGGCAGTGGTGCCGTTGGTCATGATGAAGCGGCGGCCCGGGAGCGCCTCCAGCGCCGCGCCGAGGCGAGGGTCGGGCAGCACCTTCGAGTGGTCGATGTCGTGGACGAACTCGAGGAAACCGTCCGGGTTGATCCCGTGCTCCACCATCAGGCCGCGCAGCGTGGTGCCGTAGCGCTTGTAATAGTCCTTCTGCAAAAGGTGGGCGGCGCTGCGCTCCATGTCGAGAAGCTTTGCCACAAAGTCGCCCATCCGCTGGTCGACCTGGGCAAACAGGTCCGTGTGCGAAGGGTAGAGCGTGTTGTCGAGGTCGAAGATCCATGTGTCGACATGGGCGAAGGCGCTGAGGTCGCGCGGGTTCTCCTGCGGCGCCTCGGACGGCAGCGGCGTTGCGTGCGTCATTGCGGGAACCGCGCGGCGCCAGCCTTCACGGGCCGATGGTCTGTCTTGGATGCGCGCGTCAATGCTTCAATCTCCTTGGGGCGGGGAGGGTGCCCCGGCAGGCTTGCCCAAGGCAAGCGCATCCTGTCGCCTGGTCCTGTGACAAAGTGGTGAACCAAGGAGCCGCCCGCGGGTTATTTCCGAAACGGCCGGCTGAGGAAACACCAATGGAACCCATCACGATCCTGGTTCGCGAGATGACGCGGCTGGGGCGCAACGCCATTGAGCTGTTGCCCGAAGTTGCCGCAGCCTTTGCGGTGATCCTCCTCACCTGGCTTATGGCCAAGCTGGTCCACAGGGCGGTCCAGTCGGCCACACGGCGGGCGCGTTTGCGCCAGTCGCTCCAGGAGCTGTTCACGCTCCTTGCCTCCATTCTGACCTGGGTTGTGGGCCTCACCACCGCAGCGGTGGTGCTGTTTCCCACCCTTACACCGGCGTCTGCGCTGGCCGGCGTCGGCCTTGGCTCGGTCGCTATCGGTTTTGCGTTCAAGGACGTGTTCGAGAATTTCTTTGCCGGGATCATGATCCTGTTTCGCGCGTCCATGCGGATCGGAGATTTTGTCGACAGCAACGGGCACGAGGGGTGCGTCGAGCGCATCACCATCCGCGAGACCTATGTGCGGCGGACTGACGGCCAGCTCGTCATCCTGCCCAATGCGATGGTGTTCAAGAACCCGCTGACCGTGATCACCGACCAGGAACAGCGCCGCACCACTTTCATCTGCGGCGTCGCCTATGGCGAGGACGTGGACGCCTCGCGCGACGTGATTGCCAAGGCGGTGAAGGCCTGCAGCACGGTGATCACCGAGGGCCGCCCGGTGCAGATCTTCGCGCAGGAATTTGCCAGTTCGTCGATCAACTTCGAGGTGACGTGGTGGACCGGCTCCAAGCCGGTCGACGTGCGCACCTCGCGCGATGAGGTGGTTGCCGCGGTCAAGCGCGCGCTGGACGATGCGGGCATCGAGATCCCGTTCCCCTACCGCACGATGACCTTCAAGGAGCCGCTGCGGATCGCGCGCGAGGATGGCGCCGACGAAGGCTAGAGCGTTTCTCGCTCGTATTGGCCCACTCGACGTCGTCAGGGCGTTTGCCGGCGAGGCGCAGCGCGCCGGGCGTGCCGGCCGCACGGCCAAGCGCTGCAACGCAGTCCGGCGAACGCCCTGGCGGCGCCCTCCGGGTGGCCCGCTGACGCAGGGTGGACAGCGTCACGCCGCTTGCCGGTACTCCCGCTACCGGCTGCACGACGCTCCTTGCCACCCTGCGTCAGCGGGCCATCGGGTGGGGCAATAGGAGCGAGAAACGCTCTAGACGTTTCGCAGATAGACGGCGTGCTCGACGTCGGTGACGCGGGCACGCAGGGCGGCCGCCTCCTGCCGCTTCATGGCCGCGAACACCCGCGCGAACTCCGTGCCGAAGGTGTTCGCCACATGGTCCGAGCCCTCGAACAGGTCGATGGCCTCGGTCCACGCCTCCGGAAAGCGGTCGCCTTCGCCGAAATCGCTTTCGCAAGGCGCGCTCGGCGTCAGCGCATTTTCCATCCCGTGCAGCGCCCCGGCCAGAACCGTGGCTGCGACGAGATAGGGGTTGGCATCGGCGCCGGCAATCCTGTGCTCCAGCCGGGCGGCCGGGCCTGTGGCGGTGGGCACGCGGATGGCAGCGCCGCGGTTGTCCACCCCCCAGGTGGCGCCGATGGGGGCATAGGAGCCCGGGCGGTGCCGCCGGTAGGAGTTGAGGTGCGGCGCTGCCATCAGGAAGGTTTCGCGCGCGGTGCCGGCCAGCCCCGCGATGGCATGCCCGAGGCGCGGGCCGACGGGGGTGCCCGGTTCGTCGAACACGTTGCGCCCGTCTCCGTCCAGCATGCTGAGGTGGAGGTGAAGGCCCGAGCCCGACCAGCCGGTAAAGGGCTTTGCCATGAACGTCGCATCCAGCCCGTGCGCCCGCGCCTTGACCTTTACGAGCCGCTTCAGCGCAACCAGCTGGTCGCATGCGCGCGCTGCATCGGTGTGGGCGAGGTTGATCTCGAACTGCCCGGCGCCGAACTCGGCGAGGATGGTGTCGGCCGGCAAGCCTAGTCGCGCGGCACTGTCGCGAATGTCTGACAGGACCGGGTCGAACGCCTCCAGAAGGTCGACGTCGAGAACCTGCGAGCGGCCGAGCGGTGTGCCGCGGCTTGGATGGCACGCCGGCGTGTTCGCCTTCGGGTCGATGAGGTAGAATTCGATCTCCAGCGCCATCACGGGCGTCAGGCCGGCGGCGCGGGCGCGGGCATCCTGTGCCAGCAGGATGCTGCGCGGGTCGAGCGGGCTGAGCACGTCCTGGCTCTGGGCTCCGAACATGCCTTGCAGCAGGAACATGGGTGTGGCGCCGAAAGGGGCGACTGCCAGCGTATCGGCCACCGGCACGAAGGCGCCGTCCGGGTCGCCGATCTCCATGGCGATCCGCGCCTCGGCCACATCATCGCCAAACACGTCCAGGCCGGCGAGCGAGAGCTGGAAGCGCAGGGCGCGCGGCCCATCGGCCGCCAGCTTCAGCAAGGTCGACAATGGCACCCGCTTGCCATGGAGGGCGCCGTTGAGGTTTACCGCAAAGATCTCGCCCAGGGCAACGTCCGGATGCTGGGCGGTCATCTGCGCCAGCTTGTCGGCAAAGGGCTGGATGTCGAAACTGTCGGGCGCGCCCGTCATCGTGAATGCCTCTGGCAGGGACCGGGGGATGAGTTGCGCGGCAGTAGACCTTTTGGCGATTGACCGCTAGAGCCGCGCCACACGCCGGTGCGGTGCGAGGGTCCCATGCAGTTCGACAATTTCCGTTCCACCGCAGATTATCAGGCGATCGACGCCGCCCACCACTGGCACCCCTTCACCGACATGAAGGCGCTGAACGCCAAGGGTTCTCGCGTCATCGTGCGTGCCCGCGGGGTCTGGCTCGAAGATTCGGACGGCAACCGGATCCTCGACGGAATGTCGGGCCTGTGGAACGTCGCCGTCGGCTACGGCCGGCAGGAGATTGTCGACGCGGTGGCCCGCCAGCTTGAAACGCTGCCCTACTACAACACTTTCTTCCAGTGCACCCACCCGGCGGTGGCCGAGTTTGCCGAGGCGCTGTGCGCCGTTGCGCCCGAGCACATGAACCGCGTCTTTTTCGCGGGCAGCGGCTCGGAGGCCAACGACACGGTGTTTCGCCTCGCCCGGATCTACTGGGACCTGAAGGGCAAACCCGGCAAGAAGCATTTCATCGCACGCCGCAACGGCTATCACGGGTCCACCGTCGTCGGCGCGAGCCTTGGCGGCATGGGCGCGATGCACGGCCAGTCGGGCCTTCCCATCGAGGGCATCAGCCACATTGCCCAGCCTTACTGGTTCGGCGAGGGCCGGCCGCGCGGGCTGTCGCCGGACGAGTTCGGGCTGGAGGCGGCGCGCGCGCTGGAGGCGGAGATCGACCGGATCGGCGCCGACAACGTGGCGGCCTTCATCGGCGAGCCGATCCAGGGCGCGGGCGGCGTCGTCATTCCGCCCGCCACCTACTGGCCCGAGGTGCAGCGGATCTGCCGCGAACGCGACATCCTGCTTGTGGCCGACGAAGTGATCTGCGGTTTCGGCCGCACCGGCAACTGGTTCGGCTCGGAGACCTTCGGCATCGAACCCGATTTCATGTCCATCGCCAAGGGGATGACCTCCGGCTACATCCCTGCTGGCGGCGTCTTCCTGTCGGATCGTGTAACGGACGTGCTCGCCACCGCGGGCGAGATCTTCCACGGCTACACTTATTCGGGCCACCCTGCGGCCTGCGCCGCGGGGCTGGCCAACCTTGCCATCATGCACCGCGAAAACCTGGTGCCGCAGGTGGCCGAGACCACCGGCCCCGCCCTTCAGGCCCGCTGGGCAACGCTGGCGGATCACCCTCTGGTCGGCGAAACGCGAATGACCGGACTCATCGGCGCGCTGGAGCTGGTGGCCGACAAGGCGACCGGCACGCGCTTTTCCGCCGAAGCCGATGTGGGGAGCCGCTGCCGCGACCTTGCGGTGAAGAACGGCCTCGTGATGCGCGCGGTGGGCGACAGCCTGGTGATTGCACCGCCATTGGTGATCACCGAGTCTGAATGCGACGAACTGGTGAAGCGCGCCCGCCGGACGCTGGACGAACTTGCCGCGGAATTGCGCGCAGCATGAGGATAATCCCGGCTTGATCGTTGCCGGTGCATGGGGAAGAGTGGCCGCAATCAACGCGGCAGACCCTGGCATCCGGCTTGCTGCACAATCGACGGAATGCGCGCCTCAGCGGGCGCCAGAGGGAATTCATCATGAAGCGCACCATGCAGGCGGCCGTTGCCGCCCTTCTCATCGGCGCCGGACCGGCCATGGCTGACGGTGTCGTCAACGTCTACAACTGGTCCGATTACATCGACGACTCGATCCTGGCCGAGTTTACCGAAGAAACCGGCATCAAGGTTCAGTATGACGTTTTCGATTCCAACGAGCTGCTCGAAGCAAAACTTCTCGCCAGCGGTTCCGGTTACGATGTTGTGGTTCCGACCGCCTACTTCCTGTCACGCCAGATCCAGGCGGGCGTGTTCGGTGAGCTGGACAAGGCCGAACTGCCCAACTTCAAGAACCTTTGGGACAAGATCCTGAAGCAGACCGACAAGTACGACGCCAACGCCGAGCACGCGATCCCCTACATGTGGGGCACCACGGGCTTCGGCTACGTTGAAGACAAGATCCTGGAGCGGATGCCGGACGCGCCGGTCGACAGCTGGGACATGGTGTTCGACCCCGAAATCGTCTCCAAGTTCGCCGACTGCGGCGTTCAGCTTCTGGACTCCCCGTCCGACATCCTGCCCGCAGCGCTCCAGTATATCGGCAAGGATCCCAACTCCACCGACCCGGACGACATCAAGGCCGCGGCGGACCTGGTCCAGAAGATCCGCCCCTACGTGCAGAAATTCCACTCCTCAGAGTACATCAACGGCCTTGCGGGCGGTGACATCTGCCTCGCGGTGGGCTGGTCGGGTGACGTGTTGCAAGCGCGCGACCGCGCCGATGAGGCGGACAACGGCGTGACGGTGAAATACGTGATCCCCAAGGAGGGCGCGCAGATGTGGTTCGACATGATGGCGATCCCCGCTGACGCCCCCAACAGGGAAAACGCCCATGCTTTCCTCAACTTCATCATGAAGCCGGACGTCATCGCCAAGGTCACCGACTATGTGAGCTACGCCAACGCCAACGCCGCCTCGCTCGACCTGATCGACGAAGACGTGCGGACCGACCCGGCCGTCTATCCGTCGGACGAGGTGATGGACAACCTCTTCACCGTGAAGGCGCTCGAGCCGCGCGCCCAGCGAGTCGCAACGCGCGAGTGGACCCGCGTTAAATCCGGCCAGTAATAGGAGGCGGGCGCTTCGGCGCCCCCTTGCAAGGCTCAGCCCGTGACCAACCCCCAGACCGCCGCAACGCCCGCCGCCGCCCGCCGTCCGCAGCCCAAGCGGGCGTTCGCGCCGTGGGAAGACCCGGCTGTGGAGCCCCTCATCAGCTTCGAGGGCGTGACCAAGGTCTACGGCGATACCGTCGCCGTCGACGGCCTCTCGCTCGACATTTTCCCGCGCGAGTTTTTTGCACTGCTGGGGCCATCGGGCTGCGGCAAGACCACGCTGATGCGGCTTCTGGCGGGCTTCGAGGCGCCGTCTGCCGGCGACGTGCGGCTGGATGGCCAGAGCCTTGTCGGAGTGCCGCCGCACAAGCGGCCGATCAACATGATGTTCCAGTCCTACGCGCTGTTTCCGCACCTTTCGGTCTGGGACAACATCGCCTTCGGCCTCCGCCGTGACGGGCTGCCGAAAAAGGAGATCGCCTCCCGCGTCGACGAGATGCTGACCCTCGTCCAGCTCACCGCGCAGGGGCGGCGCAAGCCCGACCAGCTTTCCGGCGGCCAGCGCCAGCGCGTCGCGCTCGCCCGTTCGCTCGCCAAGCGCCCGCGCGTCCTGCTCTTGGACGAGCCGCTCGCCGCGCTGGACAAGAAGCTGCGCGGCGAAACCCAGTTCGAGCTGATGAACCTGCAGGAAGACATCGGCATCACCTTCCTCATCGTCACCCACGACCAGGAAGAGGCGATGGTGCTGGCCGATCGCATCGCCATCATGCGTGACGGCAAGATCGAGCAGGTCGCCCCGCCCGGCGACATCTACGAATCCCCCGCCTCCCGCTACGTTGCGGACTTTGTGGGCGACGTGAACCTCATTGAAGGCACCGTCATCGCCGCAGGCCCCGATGGCGTGACGCTGGACACCGGCGAGAGCGCTGCCGCGATCAGCCTGCCGCCGCACGAGCGGGCGCAGAGCGGGATGGCCGGCTGCGCCGCCGTCCGCCCCGAGAAGATGACGATGCGGCGCGAGGACGAAATCGCCCCTGATGCGCCCAACCGCCTCGCCGGCGAGGTCTACGACATTGCCTACATGGGCGACTATACGCTCTACCGGGTGCGCACCGCGTCGGGCGCGCTGATCGAGGCGAGCCGGTTCAACCGCAGCCGCGTGGAAGAAGACCCCATCACCTGGCACGACCGCGTGGCGCTGACGTTCGCGCCCGCCGACGCCATCTTCCTGGACCGCTGAGATGAGCGATGCCGCGCCGAAGCGGCGCAACCTCGGCGCCTTCATCGCAGCGCTGCCGCCTTATGTGTGGCTGCTGCTCTTCTTCATGGCGCCGTTCCTGATCATCCTCAAAATCTCGTTCTCCGAGATGGCGATCGCGATCCCGCCCTATACGCCCAACTTCTCTCTGGAAAACGGCGTTGCCGGCCTCTGGGCCAGCTTCCGCGAATTCACCAGCTACAACTACGAATTCCTGACGTCCGACTCGCTTTACGTGAACGCCTACCTGTCGTCGCTCAGGATCGCCGCCATCTCCACGGTGCTGACGCTCCTCGCCGGCTACCCCATCGCCTACGCCATGGCGCGCGCGCCGGAAGGGTGGCGCACCGTCCTCCTTGCGCTGGTGGTGCTGCCGTTCTGGACCTCGTTCCTCATCCGCATCTACGCGTGGATCGGCATCCTCAAGCGCGACGGACTCCTCAACGAGTTCCTGCTGTCGCTGGGCGTGATCGCCGAGCCGCTGACCATCCTCAACACCAACGTCGCGGTCTATATCGGCATCGTCTATGGCTACCTGCCATTCATGATTTTGCCGATCTACGCCTCGCTCCTGCGGCAGGACCGCTCGCTGATCGAGGCCGCGTCCGACCTTGGCAGCCCGCCCTGGCTTGCCTTCTGGCAGATCACCGTGCGCCTTTCGCTGCCGGGCATCTTTGCCGGCTGCCTGCTCGTCTTCATCCCCGCCGTCGGTGAGTTCGTCATCCCGAGCCTTCTCGGCGGTTCCGAGACGCTGATGATCGGGCAAACGCTCTGGGACGAGTTTTTCCTCAACCGGGACTGGCCGCTTTCCAGCGCCGTGGCGGTGATCCTGGTGCTGGTGCTGGTGGTGCCGATCGCGCTCTTCCAGCGCGCCCAGTCAAGGCAAGCGATGTGAAGCGCTTTTCCGCCTTCAACATCGTCTCGCTGACGGTCGGCTTTGCCTTCCTCTACCTGCCGATCGTCATCCTCATCGTCTACAGCTTCAACGCCTCCAGCCTCGTCACGGTGTGGGGCGGGTTCTCTACCAAGTGGTACGTCTCGCTCTTCAACAACGCGCAGTTGCTGGATGCCGCCAAGGTGTCGCTGCTGGTAGGGCTCACCACCGCGACGCTTGCGACCGTGCTCGGCACGCTCGCCGCCGTCGCGCTGGTGCGCGCCACCCGCTTGCCGGGCAAGACTCTTTTTGCCGCTATGGCCTATGCGCCTCTGGTGATGCCGGAAGTCATCACCGGCCTCTCGCTCCTCCTGCTATTCGTCGCCATCGGCTTCGACCGCGGGTTCTGGACGATCACCATTGCCCACACCACGTTCGCGCTCTGCTATGTGGCCGTCGTCGTCCAGTCCCGCCTGATTGCGTTCGACAACAGCCTTGAAGAGGCCGCGCGCGACCTTGGCGCCCCGCCCTGGCTGGCGTTTCTCACGGTGACGCTCCCCAACATCGCCCCTGCGGTGATTGCCGGGTGGCTTCTGGCGTTCACCCTGTCGCTGGACGATCTGGTGATCGCGAGCTTTGTGTCCGGCCCCGGCTCCACAACCTTGCCGATGCGGATCTTCTCGTCCGTGCGCCTTGGCGTGTCGCCGGAGATCAACGCCGCCTGCACCATCCTCATTGCGCTGGTGGCATCCGGCGTGATGGCCGCCACCCTTGCCGGCAAGTGGCACACCGCAAGGCGTGACGCGCGGTGAGCGGGGAAGGGCAGGACCGCGCCTTTCGCGGCGGTCTCTACGGCACGGACGAGGAAAACTGGTTCGCCGGCGCCACCAGCCTGTTCCGCCGCCGTTACAGCGCCGACGCCACAGGCGCGGACGTCGCCGTCCTCGGCATCCCGTTCGATCAGGCCGTCACCAACCGCCCCGGCGCGAGATTCGGCCCCCGCGCGATCCGCGCCGCCTCCACCAATCTTGCGTGGCCCGGCGGCCCGTGGCGCTGGAGCGGCGACCCGTTCGAGACGCTGGCGGTCGTCGACACCGGGGACGTTGCCATCGTCACCGGCCAGCCGCACCGCCTTGCCGAGATCGTGGAGGCCCGCGCTGCCGAGATCCTTGCCACCGGCGCGCGGCTGCTCTCGCTCGGCGGCGACCACTTCGTCAGCTACCCGCTCCTCAAGGCGCATGCGGCGAAGCACGGCCCGCTCGGCCTCATTCAGTTCGATTCCCACTCCGATACCTGGGTGGACGATGGCGACCGGCTCGACCATGGCACCATGTTCCGGCGCGCCATCCGAGAGGGCATCATAGACCCGGCCCGCTCCGCGCAGATCGGCATCCGCTCCGGCAACGCGGATACCCACGGGATGGCGATCATCGACGCTGACCGCGTTGCCGACGAGACCCCCGCAAGCCTTGCCGCCGCCATCACCAAGCGGGCCGGCGAAGGCCCCCTCTACCTCACTTTCGATATCGACTTTCTGGATCCGGCGTATGCGCCCGGCACCGGCACGCCGGTGTGCGGCGGCCCGTCCACCAACAAGGCGGAGCGCATCCTTTGGGCGCTGGCGGGTCTTCCCATTGTCGGCATGGATATTGTGGAGGTGGCGCCCGCCTACGACCATGCGGAGATCACCGCGCTGGCGGCGGCGACCATGGCCATGGCGATGATCGGCCTCTTCGGCGCAGACCGCGCCGGATAGCGGCAACAACCGAGCGGGAGAGACCCATGGCGCCCCCATTTTCCAGAGCCGAATATGCGGCGCGTGAGGCGAAGGTCGCAGCGGCGGTGGAGGCGGCCGAGCTCGATGCGCTTCTCGTCACCGACCCCTCCAGCATGAACTGGCTGACGGGCTACGATGCCTGGTCCTTCTACATGCCGCAAATGGTGGTGTTCCGCCCCGGCGAGCGGCCCCTCTGGCTGGGCCGCATGATGGATTCCGGCGCCACCAGGTTCACCACCTACATCGACGAAGCGGATGTGCGGCCCTACCCGGACACGTTCGTCCACCGGGACGACCGGCACCCCGGTGACCATATGGCCGGTGAGATCGAAAAGCTCGGCCTCGGCACTGCCACAATCGGCTACGAGAGCGACGGCCACCACTTCACGCCGCGGACGCTGGACGCGCTGCGGACCGGCCTGCCGAACGCCCGCTTCACCGATGCCAACCTCGTCGTCAACTGGTGCCGCCTCGTGAAAAGCCCGGCGGAACTCCGGATGATGCGCGAGGCGGCGACCCTTGCCGGCCTTGCCATGCAAGCCGCTTTCGACCATTTGCGCCCCGGCGTGCGGCAAGCCTCGCTGATGGCAGAGGTTGTGGCGGCCCAGCTCAGGGGGACGGCCGAATTCGGCGGCGACCTCACCGCCGTGCATCCGCTGGTGATGCCCGGCGACCGCGGCTCCACCGCGCATCCGCTGTGGGACGACGAGCCGTTCGTCAACGACCGCACCATCGGGTTCGAGCTGGGCGGCTGCCGCAGGCGCTACAATGCCGGCCTTGCCCGCACCGCCCACCTCGGCAAGCCGCCGCAGACCCTGCTCGACACCGCCGCCGCCGTGGAGGAAGGCATGGACGCGGTGCTGGCGAGCCTCAAGGCGGGCGTGATGGCGCAGGACGTCCACGCCGCCTGGCAGCGGGTGCTAGACAAGCACGGCCTCGAAAAGGAAAGCCGCATCGGCTATTCCATCGGCGTCGGCTACGGGCCGGACTGGGGCGAGCGAACCTTGAGCTTCCGGCCCGGCGCCACGGTGACCGTGCCGGAAAACGCCGTGGTCCACATCATCCTCGGCATGTGGATGGCGGACTGGGGCATGGAAATCAGCGAGACCATCCACGTGCGCGAGAATGACGCCATCTGCCTCACCAGCTTTCCGAGAGACGTGCATGTCGTTGAATGACACCGCGCCCACCGACCACGCCGGCATGCAGGCGGAGGCCGCGGCAATTCTGGCCGATCTCGTGGGGTTTCCCACGGTATCCGGCCTCCCCAACGGCAACATTGTCGACTATATCGCCGCCCGGCTGGAGTGCTTCGGCGCAACGACGCTGATCGACCGCCACGCGGACGGCACGCGCGCCAACGTGGTCGCCACCTTCGGCGACGGCCTGTCCGGCGGCGTGGTCCTGTGCGGCCACATGGATGTGGTGCCGGCCGATCCGGCGGGCTGGTGCGCCGATCCGTTCCGGCTGCGGCGCGACGGTGAGCGGTTGATCGGGCGCGGCGCGGTGGACATGAAGGGCTTTCTGGCCATGTGCCTGGCCGCAGCACCGCTGATTGCAGCCGAGGCCGGGCGGCTGAAGCGGCCGATCCACTTCATTTTCACCTTCGACGAGGAGGAGGGCTGCTTCGGCGCGGCGCAAGTGGGGGCATTTCTGGCGGCCAATGGCATTGCACCGGCCGCCGCCATTGTGGGTGAGCCGACGGGGATGGTGCCGGTCAGTGCGCACCGCGCGCTGCTTGAGCTGACCACCACGGTCACCGGGTCCAGCGGGCATGCCTCCAACCCCACGGGCAAGGTGAGCGCGGTTCATGCAGCCTCCCTTCTGATGGCCGAAATCGTCCGCCGTGCCGACGCGCTGTCGCAAAGCCCGCACGCGCAAACGCCGTTTCTGCCGCCCTACGCCACCATCAATATCGGGCGGGTTGCCGGCGGCGAGGCGCGCAACGCCATCGCCAACATCTGCCATTTTGACTGGGAGGTCCGCCCGCTGCCTTACGAGGACGGCGATGCGATCTTTGCCGGCATCGAGAGCCATGCCGCGGCGCTTGCGCAGCGCCTTCACGCGCGGGACCGTGAGGCCAGCATCAAGACCGAGGTGATTGCGCGCTGTCTCGGCCTCGCGCCGCACGCGAACTGCCGGGCTGCCGATCTTGTCCGGCGGTTGTGGACCGATGAGGCGCCCGGCGTCGTCTCCTTCGGCACCGATGCCGGCTACCTGCAGGCCGCCGGGATCGACACCGTGGTGTTCGGCCCCGGCGAGTTCGCCGCCATGCACCAGCCAGAAGAGTGGATCACCGACGGCCAGATTGCCGCCGGCCTCACGTTCATCGCACGGGTCGTGGACGATTGCTGCCGCTGAACCGTCAGACGGTGGTTGTCGCCTCTTCGAAGGGGATGCGCGGCAGGCGGCGGAACAGCTTGTCTTCGTCCGCATAGCCGAGGTTGATGATGAAGTTGGTCTTGATCGCCGTGCCGGCGAAGAAGGCCGCATCGACCCCGCCCTTGTCGAAGCCGGACATCGGGCCGACGTCCAGACCCACCGCGCGCGCTGCAATCATCAGGTAGGCGGCCTGCAGCGTGCCGTTGCGAAAGCCGTGATCCTCGATCATGGCGTCGTTGCCCTCGTACATCTGCTTCGCCTTCGGCACGGGCGGGAACAGCTCGGGCAGCTTTTCGTAAAAGTTCGTGTCGTAGCCGACGATGGCGACCACGGGGGCTGACATCGTCTTGGCGCGGTTGCCCTCCATCATCAGCGGCTCCAGCTTCGCCTTGGCTTCGGCCGAGCGGATGAACAGGATGCGCATGGGCTGCTGGTTCATGGAGGTGGGACCCATCTTCGCGATGTCGTACATTTCGCGAAGGGTCTCGTCTGCGACCGGGCGGTCCTGCCAGCCATAGTGCGTGCGGGCTTCGGTGAGGAGGAGGTCGAGCGTGTCGGGGTCGGCGCGCGTGATCTTCTTGCGCGTTGCGCGCACGGCGGCACGGGCTTCGGCGTCAAGCCGCTCGGTGTCTTTTGTCTCGGTGCTCAAAGTACGGGTCCATTCGGTTTTTGCGCCGGTTCAGGCAAAGTGAGGCGCAGAACGCCAGGCGACTGTTGGGGGAGAGATTGCGTGTAGTGCCACGCGTTTCAAGGCTTTGTTGGTGCCAGATTGAAATTCATGCCGAAGTGCCTTGAAAAAGGGCGCCGCGCGGGGTTCCTGAGCGGATCGCCCCTTGCCTCCCCCGGACGGCTCAAGAAAGAATGGTCGCCATGACAAATCCCGCCATCATCTGCTGCGCCATCACCGGTTCCTTGCCCACCAAGGAAAACAACCCGGCCGTTCCCATCACGATCTCCGAGCAGATCGAGTCCACGCACGAGGCGTTCGAGGCGGGGGCGACCATCGCCCACTGCCACGTGCGCGACGACGAGGGAAAGCCGACCTCCGACCCCGAGCGCTTCGCCCGCCTGAAAGAGGGGCTGGAGAAACATTGCAAGGGGCTTATCGTGCAGCTCTCAACCGGCGGCCGCTCCGGCACCGGACGCGAGCGCGGCGGGATGCTGCCGCTGTCGCCGGACATGGCGTCGCTGACGGTGGGGTCCAACAATTTCCCGACCCGCGTCTACGAAAACAGCCCCGAGCTGGTGGACTGGCTGGCAGCTGAAATGCTGACCCACGACGTGAAGCCGGAGATCGAGGCGTTCGACCTGTCGCACATCTTCCAGGCGGCGAAGATGGTGGAGGACGGACGGCTGAAAAGCCCGCTCCACGTCCAGTTCGTGCTGGGCGTGAAGAACGCGATGCCGGTGGACCGGGAGGCGTTCGAATTCTTCATCCGCACCACCAAGCGGCTGATGCCGGAGGCGACGTGGTGTGCGGCGGGGATCGGCCGCAACCAGATCATCGTCAACGAATGGTGCGCCGAGCTTGGCGGCCACTGCCGCACCGGCATGGAAGACAACGTGCGCGTCGACCGCAACACGCTGGCGGCCTCCAACGCCGCGCTGGTGGAGCTGTGCAAGGAAAAGCTCGCCAAGTATGGCCGCCGTCCCGCGACGGTGGAAGAGGCGCGCGCGACCCTCGGCCTCACGCGCCACTAGGCGTCAGCCGGTGGGCGCGTCCTCGGCGATCAGCCCGTCGCGCTTGAGGTCGGCCCACAGCTCGGGCGGGATCGGCATCGACACGTTGCGCACGTTGGCCTCGATGTGCGCGGCGACATTGGCACCCGGAATGACCGACGTGACCGCCGGGTGCAGCAGCGGGAATTGCAGCGCCGCCGCTGTCAGCGGCACATCGTACCGCTTGCACACCGCCTCGATGGCGAGCGCCTTCTTCACGATTGGCTCGGGCGCCGGCTCGTAGGCGTAGCGCACGCCGGGGGCGGACGGGTTGGAGAGGATGCCGGACGCCAGTGGCGCGCCGATCACCACCTTGATGCCCCGCTCCACGCACCGCGCCATCGGCCCGTGCAGCGACCCCTGGTCGAGCAGCGTGTAGGGCATCGCGACGATGAAATAGTCCACCGGGATCTCGTCCGAAAAGCGCTCGAACTCCACCGTGCGGTTGACGCCCATGCCGATGGCGCTGATCACCCCGGTGGCCTTCAGCTCCTGAAGATGGGGAAAGCCGGAGCGCATCAGCTCGTCGACGTGGCCTTCCATGGCGTCGCCGTGGTGGGGCGCGTCGAGGTCGTGGATCACCAGCATGTCGATCACCGGCGTGCCGAGACGCAGCTGGCTCTGGGCGATGGAGGCGGAAAAACCGTCGGCCGTATAGTCGAAGTGGCGGGCGAAGTTGAGGCCGCCCTTCCAGGTGATGCGCACGTCCTCGCCCCGCGGCGCGGGCGTGTAGACGCGGCCGACCTTGGTGGAAATCAGCGCATCGGCGCGGTCGTGCTGGCGCAGGAGCGCGCCGAGGCGGTGCTCGCTGATGCCGTGGCCGTACCACGGTGCGGTGTCGTAGAAGCGCACGCCCGCGGCCCACGCCGCGTTGAGGAGGGCGAAAGCGTCCACCTCGGGGATGGGGTCGAACAGGTCACCGAGGGGGGCGCAGCCGAGGCCGAGCTTGGGCCAGTCCTCGGGGAATTTTGGCGCGGGCGGGGCGGTGACGTCGGGATATTGGGGCATTTGAGGCACCTTCAGTACATCAGGAAGCCGCCGCTGACGTTGAGCGTCGCGCCGGTAATGTAGGCCGCCATGTTGGAGGCGAGGAAGACGGTGGCGCCGGCATGGTCCGCCGGCTGCCCGAGCCGCTTCATGGGGATGGAATCGATCAGCGCCTGCACGGACTCGGGCGGCGTCTCGGGCGTCACCAGCATTGGCGTTTCGACGAGGCCGGGCGCCACGGCGTTGACGCGGATGGAGTGCGGCGCCCACGAGCGCGCCATGCCGCGGGTGATGGTGGTCACGCCGCCCTTCGACGCATTGTAGACCACCGAGCCGCCGAACCCGCCCGACATCCACCCCTGCGAGGTATAGTGGATGATCGACCCGCCGCGCTTCTCCTCCACCATCCGCCGGGCCACGGCCTGGCTGAGGAAGAACAGGGCCTTGAGGTTGATGTCGTGCTGCGCGTCCCAGTCCGCCTCGGTGACGGTGAAGAGGTTGTCCGTCCGCTTGATGATGCCGGCAATGTTGACCAGCACGTCCACCGGCCCCAGCGTCTCGGAAATGCGGCCGACCAGCGGGTCTAGGCTCGGGATATCGCGGAGGTCGGCGGCAAAGCCCGCGTGTTCGGGGCCGAGTTCGGCGGCGACGGCGGCGGTGCGCTCTGCGGCAATGTCCACCACCGCGACCCTTGCGCCGGCTTCGGCAAAGCCCTCCGCCACGGCGCGGCCGATGGCGCCGGCCCCGCCGGTGACGATGACGGTGCGGCCTTCGAGACCGAGATCCAGAAGTCCCATTATCGATCAAGCCGCATGTGGGTGACGAGCTCCTCGTTGACGATGATGCCGAGCCCCGGCCCGGCGGGTTTGTTGACGAAACCGCCCTGGTTCCACAGCGGCACGTCCACCAAGTCGCGCTGGGCGGGGCCGTAGACGGGCTGAATTTCCAGCTCGCGGCTGGCGGGGGCGGCGAAGGCGAGCGCGGCACTGGCGGCGCCCACGATGGCGGTGGAGAAATTGTGCGCGTTGGCCTGCCGGCGGTGGAGCCAGCAGATTTCCGCCGCCTTCATGAACCCGGTGATGCCCTCGATGCGGCCGGGGTCCAGCCCCACCACGTCCACCGTGCCGGTTTCCACGATGGTCTGCACCCCGCGCGGGGTGGACTCGCGCTCGCCATAACCGAGCCGCAGCGACGTGGCGGCGCGCAGGGCGCGGTAGCCTGCGGGGTCGTCGTGGCCGAGGGGTTCCTCCAGCCAGTGGATGCGGTAGGGCTCGAAGGCGCGGGCTCTGGCGATGGCGGTCGGCACGTCCCAGAAATTCTTCACGCCGAGGTCGATCATCAGGCGCTTGTCGCCGATGGCCTCGCGCACCGCCTTCACGAACGCCACGTCACGGTCATGGTCGAAGCCGAGGTTCGCGTCGCCGCGCTTGCCGAAGCCGACCTTGATGCCGTGCATCCCGCCCGCAAGATGCTCTGCGATCTCGTCTGCCATCTTGTCGATGCTGGCATGGGTGGCGTGGATCGACGCGACGGCCTCCACTTGCTCGTGGGCCGCACCGCCCAGAAGGTCGAGTACGCTGCGCCCGAGCTCTTTGCCCTTGAGGTCCCACAGCGCGATGTCGATCCCGGCAATCGCCATCGAGGCGATCCCCGCGCCGGTCCCGTACCACCAGGTCTGCTCGCGCATGAGATGCCACAGGCGATGGGTCTCCACCGGGTCGGCGCCGGTGATGAGGGTGCCGAGGGCTTCCACCAAGGGCACCGCCGCGCGAGTGGCTTCGGGGAAGTAGGTGGCGCATTCGCCCCAGCCGGTGCGGCCGTCCTCGTCGGTGATGCGGACGAGGCAGACCGAGCGGTGGCGGTTGTGGTCGTTCGGTTCGGGGTAGGCGATGGGGATCGCTTCGACCGAGCGGACCTTGCTCATGATTGCGGCGGCAGTCCGCAGGCGGCGCGCAGCTCGGGGTCGCGGACGTCCACCTCCTCGCCGCAGTAGCCGTCGGCGGCCGGGGTGCAGAGCCATGCGATGGCTTGCGCCGGTTCGGCGGCGGGGGCGAGCTCTTCGCGCTTCAGCTTGGACACGGGATTGATGCCGGAGGCGCGGATCGAAACCTGCATGTCGGTGTCGACCACGCCGGGCGCGAAGCCGAAGATGCGGATGCCCTTGTCGCCGAACTCCAGATGGACGGAGCGCGTCAGCATCGCGAGACCCGCCTTGCCGGCGCAGTAGGCGCTCCAGCCTTCCATCGCATTGCGCGCGGCGCCCGACGAAAGGTTGACCACCGTGCCGCCGCCGCGCGCCAGCATCGGCGGCAGCGCCTGCTGGATGGCGTGGAATGCGCCCACAAGGTTGGTCTCGATATTGGCCGCCCAGTCCGCGATGGCAACGTCGCCGATGCGCCCGATGGGGCCGACGACCCCGGCGTTGTTGACCAGAATGTCGAATCCCTTGCCGCAGAGCGCCGAGACGGCGGCGCGGTCGGTGGCGTCCACCACCTCGCCCAAGACGCGGTCGCGAACGTCGGAGAGCGCGGCCATCGCCTCGTCCACCTTTTCGGCGGAGCGGGCGGTGAAGGTGACGCTTGCGCCGGCGGCGGCGAGTGCGCGCACGGCTTCGAGGCCGATGCCGCGGTTGCCGCCGGTGACAAGGGCGGTGCGGGTGGAAAGATCGGTCATTTGTTGAGGCTCCACTGCTTGGGCAGGAGGAAGGGGAAGTCCGTCGCGGGGTCGATGTCGACCTCCATGATCGGCCCCATCCATTCGCCCCATTTGGCGTTGGTCTCGCTTTTCGCCAGATACGCCTGCATGGCGATGAGGTCATCCGTTTCGAAATAGCCGAACAGCGTCAGCCCGTGGCGGAAGATGGTGTAGGTGGTGATGCCGGACGCACGCAGCGCCTCGTCCATCTCGGGCCACAGCTCGTCGTGCCGTCGCCTGTATTCGTCCTCGTAGCCGGGACGCACTTTCAGAACCCATGCATAGGGCGCCATGGTCAGCTCTCCGCCAGATAATCGTGAAGGATGGTGCCGGGCACCAGGGTGAACCCGGCGGACCAGAAATAGCCGTCCAGCATCTCCACCACCGGCAGGCGGTGGACCGGCGCCTGCGCGTTCGGCCGCAGCTCCACCGTGGAGGGGCCGCGCCAGCATTCGCTCACCGCAACGTCGGCAAGGCTGCGCGAGGTGAGCTGGCGGATTGCGGGCCGCCCGTCGATATGGTCGACGGCTTTCAGGTTGAAGTTGGTGGCGAACGGGAAGATCGCCGAGAGGTCCGCAATGTCCGCGGGGGTCTGCTTGTAGGCCATGGTGCCGGTGACAATTTCGATGCCGTTGCGCTCAAGCGTCGCGACGATGAGGTCGCCGCGAAAGTCGACGCGCGGGTCGGCGAGCTTTTTCGGCTGGCCGTGGACCTCGCGGCCATGGGCAACGCCAACGTCCGACGACAGGAACAGGTAGGGCGAATAGGAGCCTGCCGGGCCGCCGGGAAGCGTGGCGCCGAACATCACGTTGACCTCGGTGTAGGGGCCCAGCCAGTCGGTGTCGTTCATCTCGTAGAAGTGGATCATCACTTCGGAGCCGGTGGGCTCCAGCGGTTCGGGCAGGAGGCGGCGCATGGCGTCCATGGTGCTGCGGTAGACCAGCGTGACGATCCGGCAGTCGCGGAATTTGAACGGGAAGGGCGGGATGGTGGGCGCATCAAGCGGCGTCGAGAAGCCCGGCGCCCTTATGTGCGCGGTGGTGTTGCGCTGCCAGGTGGGGCGGTCGGTCATACCGCCTCCGTCCGGCCGGAGAGGGCCGAGCGGTACATGGCGTCCAGTACCTCAACGGCGCGCTGGCCGACGAGGCCCGGCGCCTCGCTGGTGGCGGTGTGCCCCAGCGCGATTTCCACCAGCCGTTCGGTGGGCTCGGTGCACGCGTAGGCGCCCGCGCCGGGGGCAATGTCCATCACCGTGTCGCGGCCATCGTCGCGGTGGAGGGCCATGCGCTCGCGCTCCACGTCGAGGAGGAGCATCCCTTCGGTGCCGAAGATGCGGAGGTCGAGCTGGTAGCCGCACTGCTTGGGCACGGTGGCAGCGCCCGAAATGCTGACGGTGGCGCGGTTCTCGCAGCGCAGGATTGCCGCATCGTAGAAGTCGACCCCGGCCGGGGAGTGGCCTGCCATGGCGGCAACTTCGACCGGGGTGAGGCGGGTAACGGCGAACAGAAGCCCCAGCGCGTGCGAAAGCTGGCCCCAGCCGTAGCCGCCGGCCTTGTCCGGGTCGGCCCAGGTGGAGGGCGGCGGGCGGAACATGTGGCCCTCGGTTTCCACCAGCCCCTCGCCGGCGAAGAGGTCGCGCGTGGGGGAGGCCATCTGGACCGCCACATGGCGGATCTCGCCGACGCCGCCTTCTTCCACCAGTGCCATCGCGCGGCGGGTGAAATCCTTGAAGTTCCAGCCGTAGGGGATGATTATCTGGCGCTGCATTTCCGCCGCCAGCGCGACGAGGGTGCGCGCGTCGTCGGCGGATGTTGTCATCGGTTTGTCCACCAGCACATGGCAGCCGGCGGTGAGCGCGTCTTTCGCATGGCTGAAGTGCAGCGGGTGGGGCGAGGTGATGACCACCGCATCCAGCGTCTCGGTGGCCAGCATTGCGGCATGGTCGGTGTAGGCGCGCGGCACGTCGAACCTGGCGCGCACCTCTTCCAGCTCCGCCTCGCCGAGCCGGTTCACCGCGACAATTTCGGCGCGGGGGTTTGCGGTCAGCGCAGGGAGGTAGGTTTCGCAGGCCCACCAGCCTGCGCCGATCACGCCGATCCTTGCTCGTTCGTCAGACACCGACAGTCTCCCTGTAGCCCTTGCGCACGTTGATCATGTGCTGGCGCATTGCAGCACCGGCGGCGTCAGCATTGCGGCTCGCGAGAGCGGCCATGATCGTCTTGTGGTCCGCGATGGACTGGTGGCGCACCATGTCGTGCTGGAGGAAGCTGCGACGGGAGGTTTCGCCCAGCACCTGCATCAGCTTGCCGATCCGCGCCAGGAACAGGTTGCCGCTGGCCGCGACGATGGTCTTGTGAAATTCGGCGTCGGTGTCGAAGAACAGCTCGGCATCGCCGGGGGCGGCCACCTGCGCATCCACCAGCGCGGCGAGGCCCGTCAGTTCCGCATCTGTCAGGCGCGGGGTGGCGAGGACCGCAATTGTCGGCTCGAAGTGGATGCGCGCGTCAAACAGCTCGGCGATGTTTTCGGGACCGAGCGACATGAAAAAGTCGAGCGGGTTGAGGAGGTCCGCGCTGTCGAGCGCCGAGACGAACACGCCGCCGCCATGGTTGATTTCCAGAACGCCGAGGATGGAAAGCGCCCGCAGCGCCTCGCGCACCGTGGGCCGGCTCACGGAAAAGTCTGCGGCCAGCAGGCGCTCGGGCGGCAGGCGGTCTCCGGGGTTGAGGCGGCCGGAGCGGATGAGGCTGAGGATGTGCTGGACAACCTGCTCGGAGATGGCCTTGCGGCCGCCGGTCTCGGGCGGGCTTGCCAGCGGGGGCAGTTCGGTCATGGCTCGGTTCGCTCGCGGGGAAAGAGGCTGCCGAACCAGCGCTGGATGTTGGGCACCAGCACCGAGAGGATGAGGAGGACGCCCAGAACGCCGGTCTGGATATGCCCGGTGATGTTGACCAGCGCCATCCCGTTGCGAAGGTTGAGAACGATGAGGATGGACAGAACAGTGCCGACAATGGTGCCCGTCCCGCCAAAAATGCTGACACCGCCCAGAAGCACGATGGTGATGATGTCAAGCTCGAAGCCCAGCGCAACGTCGCCCCGCACCGCGCCGACGCGGGCGGCAAACAGCAGCCCCGCCAGCGCTGATACCAGGCCCGACGCCACGAACACGGTCGCCTTGATGCGTTTGACGTCCACGCCGGAATAGGCCGCCACATCGGCGTTGGAGCCGATGAAGTAGAGCTTGCGGCCGAACGCCGAGCGCTGGAGGACGACGAACAGGAACACCGCCAGCGCGAAGAACAGAAGCATGGCGAAAGGGAGCGGACCGAGAAGGCCGTTCTGGCCAAGGGCGTCAAACCAGTCCGGAAAGTCGCCGATGCCGCGGTCTTCCACCAGCACGCGCGCAAAACCCCTGAACGCGATGAGGGTCGCCAGCGTCACCACCAGCGACGGGATGCCGGCCACTGTCACGAAGAACGCGTTGAAGGCGCCGCAGAAAACGCCGAGTGCCAGCACCAGTGCGACTGCGACCGAGGCGGGCACGCCGATCTGAAAGAGAAAGCCGAACGCGCACGCCGACAGGCCCATGATCGAGGCGACCGACAGGTCGATCTCGCCGTTGATGATCACCAGCGTCATGATCAGAGCAACAATGACCTTTTCGATGGAGAGCTGGAACAGGTTGATCTGGTTGGACAGGGTGAGGAAGAACGGCGAGGCGAACGCGTTCAGCGTGATGAGCGCCACCAGAACCAGAAGCAGGAACCCTTCCCAGGACACCAGCGCACGGCGGATTGCGGCGACACTCATGGCGCGTCCTTCGCGGCATTTGTTGCAGGCGGTGGCGTTGTTGAAGGTGGCGGCAACGCAGTTTTCGGCCGTGCCAGAAGGCGCTTGGTCAGCAAGGTGTTGAGCGCGACGGCGAGGAGGATGAGAAGCCCCAGCACCGCATCGCGCCAGAATTCGGAGACCAGCTCCCACCGCACCAGCGACGTGTCGAGCAGGTTGATGAGCGTGGCGCCGATCAGAACGCCGATCACCGTGCCGGACCCGCCGAAGATGTTGACCCCGCCAACCACCACCGCCCCCACCGCAGACAGTTCCAGCCCCAGCCCCGCCACCACGGTGATGTTGCCGAAGCGCGAGAGGAACAGGAATGCTGCAAGGCCGGACAGCGCGCCGGAAATCAGAAAGGCGCGCATCACGGTTCCGGCAACGTCGATCCCGGCAAATTGGGCCGCATCCGGATTGGAGCCGACAGCATAAAAGCGGCGGCCGGCGCGAAAGCGCGTGAGGAAGATGTGTGCGACGATCACCACGGCGAGTGCGATCACCACCAGCCAGCGGAAGCGCAGACCGCCGATCTCGAAGGCGTCGATCCGTGCAAATTCCACCAGCCACGGGGGCAGCGAGCCGGTGGTGATGGACGACCCGTCGGAAAACTCCACCAGAAGCGAGCGGAAGATCGCAAGCGTTGCCAGTGTCACGATGATGGAGGGGAGCTTGAACCGGGCGACCAGAAAGCCGTTCACCAGGCCGAATGCCATGCCGAACGCCATGGCAATGAGCGGCACCAGCGGCGCCGGAATGCCGGGGTAGGCCGCCACCAGTCCACCCAGAAAATACGCGACGCAGCCCACGATGGAGCCGACCGAAAGGTCGATGTTGCGCGTCAGCACCACAAAGGCCTGACCCACCGCAATGACGGCGATGATGGCAACCGAGGTGGAGATGCGGTTGAACAGCCGTGCATTGAAATAATTGTCGATCTGCGAGGCGAAGAAGGCGACCACCGCCGCCAGCACCAGGAGGAGGGCAAGGACGCGCACGGTGTCGGGCCCGAGGCGGGCAATCAGGGTCTTCACGCGGCGGCCTTTCCGTCGGCGCCAACGGCCATGCGCATCACGGTTTCGTCGCTCGCCTCGCTGCCGGCAAAGCTGCCGACGAGCCGGCCCTCGCGCATCACGAGCACCCGGTCGGCCAGCGAAAGCACCTCCGGCAGGTCCGACGAGATGATGACGATGGCAACGCCCTCTGCGGCCAGCTGGCGGATGATGCGGTGAACTTCGGCCTTGGCGCCAATGTCGATGCCGCGGGTGGGTTCATCGACAATGAGGATGCGCGGTCCGGTGTTGAGCCATTTGGCGAGCATCACCTTTTGCTGGTTGCCGCCCGAAAGGGTGCCCACCGCAATGCCAAGGTTGCGCGCCTTGATGGACAGCCGGTCGCGGAACCTGGCTGCGTCATCCATCTCGCGCCGCGCATCGATGAGGCCGAGGCGGCTGGCGTAGTCGTCGAGCCGGGCCAGCGTGATGTTGGAGGCGACGGACTTTGCCATGGCGATGCCCAGCTTCCGGCGGTCCTCGGAAACATACGCGATGCCCAGCGCCTTCGCCTCGCGTGGTGAGCGGATGGTTGCCGGCGTGCCGTCCACGGTGATGGTGCCGCTGTCGGCCGGCGCAATGCCGAAGAGGGCAAGGGCAACATCCGTCCGCCCGGCGCCGACGAGGCCGGAGAAGCAGACGATCTCGCCCCGTTCCACCGTGAATGAGACGCCGGCGAAGATGCCCGCCCGGCCGAGCCCCTCCACCTGAAGCGCGACCTTGCCGGTGGCGGCGGAAGGAGCACGCGCAAAGGCGTCCACCATGTCGCGGCCGACCATTTCGGCCACCATCGACTGGCGCGTCACCGCGGCGACGGGGTTGGTGGAAATGTGTTTGCCGTCGCGCATCACGGTCACGGTGTCGGCAATGGCGAAGATCTCCTCCAGCCGGTGCGAGATGTAGAGGACGGCGACGCCGGCATCGCGCAGCGCACGGGCGATGCCGAAGAGGCGCTGCACCTCGTGCTCGGACAGGGAGGCGCTGGGCTCGTCCATCACGAGGACGCGCACGTCGAGCGAGATGGCGCGGGCGATTTCCACGGTCTGCTGTTCGGCCAGCGACAGGCCGGAGGCGAGGCGGCGCGGGTCGAGCGCGACGCCGAGCCGCGCGATGACGGCTTCCGCCTCGCGGTAGAGCGCACCCCAGCGCACGAAAGACGGGCGGTTGTGGTGGCTGGTGAAGATGTTCTCCGCAACGTCGAGGTCCGGAAACACCATCGGTTCCTGATAGATCGCGGCAACGCCAGCCGCCTGCGCCTCCTGCGTGGAGCGGAAGGTGACCGGCTTGCCGTCCACCAGCATCTCGCCGGAGGAGGGCGCCTGAAAGCCGGTCATGATCTTGATGAGGGTCGACTTGCCGGCGCCGTTCTCGCCCACCAGCGCGTGGATGGTGCCGGGCTCCAGCGTGATCGAGAAATCGTCGAGCGCCCGCGTGGAGCCGAACGACTTCGACACGCCGCGCATCTGAAGAACAGGGGCCGTCATGGCGCCTCGATGGGATTGAGCGGAAGGATGCGCACCGGCCGGAGCCGGTGCGCGAGGTGGGAAGCCTACTTGGAGGCCGCCTCGACATTGTCCTTGTTGTAGACGGTGAACGGCCCCATCAGGACGCGGCGGCCGGCGTCTCGCGTGGGGTCCTTCTCGATGGTGTAGTCGCCCATCCGCCCGGCGGTGAAGCTGTCACCCTCGACGCCTTCCATCTGGTCCGTCGCGATCAGGTAGGAGACGTAGTAGGTGAGGTAGCCAAGGTCGACGAAGTCCCACAGCGCGAACTCGGGCGCGCAGTCGTTCATGGTGTAGCTCACCATTTCGGCCGGAACGCCGAGCCCGGACACCTTCACCTCGTCGCAAAGGCCCTCGTCCTGCATCGCCTTGGCGGCGGCGACGATGCCCACCGACGTCGGCGACATGATGAGGCCGAGGTCGGGGTGCTTGTCGACCAGCGCGAGCGCGCGGCTGTAGCTCTTCTCGGACTGGTCGTCGCCATAGACGGTGTCGACCAGCTCGATGCCGGAATATTTCTCGTCCTTCAGGGCCTCGTTCATGGCGGCGATCCAGGCGTTCTGGTTCGCAGCGTCCGGCGTTGCGGAGAGGACCGCCATCTTGCCTTCGCCGTCCAGAATGGAGAGCGCCATGTCGGCCATCACTGTGCCGATGTCGGAAAAGTCCACCTGCGCCACGAACACCTGTTCGCCCTCAGCCGACCCGATGGGGCTGTCCCACGTGACGACGGTGGTGCCGGCGTCCATCGCGGCCTTGGCGGCGGGGACGATCTGCTCGCCGGCATTGTTGGACAGCATCACCGCGTTCTGCCCCTGCGAGGCGGAGGTGGTCATGATCTCGATCTGGCCGGCGACCGAGTTCTCCGGCGTCGGGCCCGTGTAGAGGAGCTTGCCGGGGTTTTCGAGTTCGGCGTGGGCTTCTTCGGCGCCCTTGTTGGCCTGGTCGAACGGCAGGATGCCGAGGAATTTCGGCAGGAGGACCATGTTGGCCTCCTTGCCTTTCTCGGCCACGACCGTCTGGGCGGTCACTGGAGCGGCCAGAAGAACGGCGGCCACGGTCCCAAGTAATACGGTGCGAATACGGTTTGCGCGTGTCATTTTCTAAATGTTCCCTCCCAATTGCCGGGCCGTTTTCGGCCTCTGTGGTGGTGCAAATTGGTCAGGCCACTTCACAGCGCGGTGCCAGTTGTGTCAACCATGGAATTGGGCGACCGAAATCAGGCCGACGGACCGGGCCGTGACGACGTGCGTAAGTGTGGCCGGCGGTGGCCGATGCTAGCGACTGGCGAAAGTTTAACCTGATGCGCAGGAGCCATCACATGCTGACGCCTCGTCTCTTCGCGATTGTTTGCCTTATGCTGCCGTCCGTCGCCTTCGCGCAGGCGCCCCAAGCGCCCTATTCGGGTCTTCAGGATCGCAGGATCGCCAGCCTTTCAGAGGACGATATCGGCGAGATCCGGCGAGGCGGGGGCTGGGGGCTGGCGCTGCCGGCCGAGCTGAACGGCGTGCCGGGTCCGGCGCATCTTCTGGAAAATGCCGATGCGCTCCAGCTCGGCGCGGAGCAGGTCTCGGAGATCCGCGCAATCTACGAGGAGATGCGCGCCGATGCGATCGCCGCTGGCGAGCGGCTGATTGAAACGGAAGCGGCGCTGACCGATGCGTTCCGTGATGGGACGCCGGATGCGGCGATGCTGTCCAACCTGATCGAAGCTGCGGAAGCCAGTCGCGCTGCGCTCCGCTTCGTCCACCTGTCTCGCCATATTGAAACGCCGGCACTTCTGACCGAGGCGCAGCTCCGCCGCTACGCGGTGCTGCGCGGCTATGCCGAAGACCCATGCGACACGGTACCAGAGGGGCACGACGCGGCGAGGTGGCGGCAGCACAACGGGTGTCAGTGAAGATCCGCCAGGGGGATCGCCGCTTCTGGATGGCGCTCACCCCTGGCAAACTGGCGCGCGGCAATACCGGCGGTTGCTGCGCGGACGAACAATAAGCCGGACTGGGAGAGACGCATGAAACTGACGATCACCGCGTGGTCGTTCACCGAACTCACGCTCCGCGAGGCGTGGGGCGTGACGCAGGCGATCGGGCTTGGCGCAATGGATCTGGGGCTTCTGCATCGCCCGGCGCTGGACCGCGCCGCCATCCTTGCCGACCCGCAAGCAGCCGCCGCCAAAGTACGCGACATCGGGATCAGTGTTTCCAACCTGTACTGGCTGTTCGGCGCTTCGCCGTTCGACAGGGCGGTCAGCGATCCCGCCGCGCTGGACGAGAACCTTGCCGACTTTCGCAAGGTTGTGGCGTTTGCCGCGGCGATCGGCGCGCCGTCGATCTTCGTCCTGCCCGGTGTCGCCCATGCGGGCACGCGGCTTTCCGATGCGTTCGCGGCGTCGGTCCGCGCGCTCGCTGCGCTGAAGCCTGTGGCGGACGAAGCCGGCGTGCTCCTCACGGTGGAGCCGCACGTCGGCGGGCTGATCGCGTGCCCCGAGATGGCCGAGCAGCTGGTGGACGCGGTGCCCGGCCTCAAGCTCACGCTGGACTATGCGCACTTTGTGGCGATGGGTTATCCGCAGGCGGAGATCGACAGGCTGGCGCCGCACGCGGGGCACGTTCACCTCAGGCAGGCCCGCCCCGGCGCGCTTCAGGCCAAGCTCGGGGAAGGGACGCTCGATTTTGTCGCGATGATCGAGACCCTGCGCGCAGCGGGCTACGACGGTTACCTCGCGCTGGAGTACGTCCACCAGGCGTACATGAACACGCTGTCCGACGACGTGCTCACCGAGACGGTGAGCCTGAAACGCCTGATCGAGCCTGCGCTGTGAGTGCGCTACATGGAGCCGAGGAAGCCGCCGTCCACTGCCAGAATGTGCCCGTTGACGTAGGCCGCTGCGGAGCTGGCGAGGAAGATTGCAGCGCCCGCAATATCGGTGGGATCGCCCCAGCGGCCGGCGGGCGTGCGTTTTTTCACCCAGCCATTGAACTCGGGGTCGTCGATCAGCGGCTGGTTCATGTCGGTCGCGAAGAAGCCCGGCGCGATTCCGTTGCAGTTGATGCCCTTGTCGGCCCACTCGGCCGCCATGGCGCGGGTCAGCATCTTGAGGCCACCCTTGGCGGTCGCGTAGGCGGAAACGTTGGGGCGCGTGACCTCGCTGGTCAGCGAGCACATGTTGATGATCTTGCCATGTCCCGCCTTCAGCATCGCAGGCGCGCAGGCCTTGGCAAGGAAGTAGGCGCCATCGAGGTGGATGCCCATGATCCTGTGCCAGTTGTCATCGCCGAACTCGACCAGCGGCTTGCGGATGTTGATGCCGGCGTTGTTGACGAGGATCGACGGGACGTCCCCCTGCGCGGCCAGCGCCGCAACGCCTTTGGCAACTGCGCCCGCATCCGAAACGTCGAACGCTGCGGCAACGGCCGACAGGCCGTCCGCGGTAAAGGTTGCGGCAGTCGCCTCCGCGCCCTGAATGTTGGTGCCATGGATGATGACGCGGGCGCCGGCCTCGGCCAAGCCGCGCGCGATGAAGGAGCCGAGCCCGCGGCTGGAGCCCGTCACCAGGGCAATTTCGTTGTCGAGGCGGAACATGGTGGCGCCGTTCATTGCGCTTTCTCCCTTGCGCCGGAGGCGCTTGTTATCGTTTCGAATAAATCCACCGTTAAGCGGCGGCGCCGGGCCGCACAAGCCGCGCTCCCCTCAAGAAGGTCCTGACCCCGATGAAGATCAAAGCCGTCCGCACCAAGCTGTACGAGTGGACCGGACCCACCGAGGCCCCGTCGCAAAAGCTGTCCAACAATCCGCTCGACATCTTCGAGACCTCGTCCGAAGCCGGCGGCAACACGTTGAAGAGCTTCGCTTTCCACAACTGGCTGATTGTGGAGGTGGAAACCGATAACGGCATCGTCGGCATCGGCAACGCGGCCCTCTCGCCGCAGGTGACGCGCGCGGTGATCGACCATCATTTGCGCGCCATCGTGGTCGGCGAAGACCCGTGGGACATCGAGCGGCTGTGGCAACTGATGTACCGCAAGACCATCGCGTTCGGGCGCAAGGGTGCGGTGCTGGCAGCGATCAGCGCCATCGACATTGCGGTGTGGGATATTCTGGGTCAGGCGGCAGGCCAGCCGGTGTACCGCCTCATCGGCGGCGCGACGCGCGATGCGATCCCGGTTTATGCGTCGAAAATCTACAATCAGCCGCTGGACGCGCTGATTGCCGAGGCGGCGGACTACAAGCGCCAGAATTTCCAGGGCGTGAAAATGCGGCTCGGCTACGGCCCGCGCGACGGGGCAGCGGGGATGGCAAAGAACATCGCCAACATCCGCGCCGTGCGCGAAACCATCGGCGACGAGGTGGATCTGATGGTCGAGGTCTACATGGGGTGGACCTTCAACTACGCCCGGCAGATCCTGCCGCGCCTTGCCGAGTTCAACCTGCGCTGGGTGGAGGAGCCGCTGCTGCCGGACGAGATCGAGGGCTACGCTGAGCTCAACCGCCTCGGCCATGTGCCGATTGCGGGCGGCGAGCACGAACACACGCTGGCCGGCTTCCGCACGCTGGTGGAAAAACGCGCGGTGGACTATCTGCAGTTCGACACCAACCGCGTCGGCGGCATCACGGCTGCGCGCAAGATCGCGACGCTGGCGGAGGCGTTCGGCGTGGAGTTCGTGCCGCACGCGGGGCAGATGCACAATTATCAGGTGGTGATGTCGAGCTATGCGGCGCCGATGGCGGAGTTTTTCCCGCCGTGCCCGATCGAGGTCGGCAACGAGCTGTTCTGGTACATCTTCGACGGTGAGCCGCTGGCCGAAAACGGCACCATCCGGCTTGACCCGAACAAGCCCGGCATGGGGCTCAACTTGAGCGAAAAGCACCTCCACAACTTCCGCATCACGGAAGGCGGCTGAGGTCCGTCAGCGTGGCGGCTCGAAACTGTTGCAGATCTCGATCAGCCGCCGCGCTCCCGCCTCGTGCGAAAATTCGTCGGTCACCGCATTTGCGGCGGCGTTGCCAAGGGCGGTGCGGCGCGGCTCGTCGGTCCACAGCGCGTCCAGTGTCCGGCGAAGGGCAGCCGCATCGCGCAAGGGGGTGAGGATGCCGGTCGTGCCGTCCGCCACATAATCGTCCGCGCCATTGGCGTTTGTGGCAATCACCGCCGCGCCGAACATCATCGCCTCCACAATGGTGACGGTGCCGGCGCCCATGGCCGCGCCATCCAGCGGCACCACATTGATGCGGGCCCGCTGGGCGAGCGCGTGGCACTCCACCAGCGGCAGGCCGGAGCGGACGGTCACGTTATCCGGCAGGTCCAGCCCTTCGGTGGCATGGGGGCCGGCCACAATGGTCGCATTGCCCGGAAAGCCGCGCAGCGCCTCGCACAGCGTCGCATAGTCCCGGTGGTGAGAGCCCATGGCGACGACAAACGGCGCGTCCTCGTCCACCTTCAGGCTGCGCACCTCGCGCCGCACGGTGAACGGCGCAAACGCGAACCGCGTTTCGGGCAGCCCCAGCGCCGTGGCGTAGGCGGGAATTTCGAGGTGAGTGGTCAGGACGAAACGGTCGATCCCGCCAAGGCCGAGTGTCGCCACGCGGCGTTTGATCCGCGAGCCAAGCGCGCCGGTGTTGAAGTAGTAGGCGATCACCGGGACGCGGGACAAGGTAAGGCGCTTCAACAGCCCCACCGCCATGGCAAGCTGCGGAAACACGGTGATGATGCCCACCGGGCCGCGGTGCCGGCGGGCGGCGGCGAGCACGGCGCGTGCCTGCCCGAAATAATCCCCCCACTGGCCGAGCGAGGTCGAGGCGCGCGATCGGTCGTGGTCGTAGGTGGCAGCGACCGTCTCGAAGGTGTGGCCGCAATCCTCGGGCGCAAAGTGCGGCAACCATGTGTGATGGGACTCGCGCGGGTTCGACGGGGCGACGATCCAGTGCATTTCGGTTCCGTTCGGGCGTGGTGGGGCGGCAATGTCGCGGCGCGGAGACTCTAGCGTTCAAAGGCCCGATGGCAAATCGCCCATCGCGGCGGCGGGTCGATCTGACCGTCAGATCTCCATCCGCTCGTGATAACAGCACTGTGCCGGGTTGGCTCGGCCGCCCGAAAGACTGCGCTGGTCTCGCCTGCGAGCTGGCGGCCCCGCCGAAAATCAGGCCGCCCGGTCATCTGACGGCTTATTCCGGGGGGCGCTATGCCGATCCACCCTTGACCACCCGGATTTAAGCTCACTACCGTGCCGCCGCGGGCAATTCGCCTACAGTTTCCGGTTGAAGGTCTGATGAGCACAATTCCCGTTATCATCCATCTGCACGTCCCGAAATGTGCAGGAACTTCAATCAAGTTCAGTTTGAAGGAGCGCATTGGCCTGCGCATGCTCAGCGCAGAGCACAGCGACGAGATGGCCAGGTTCGAGGCGATGCCCGCAAGCGAGCGGGATGCCGCATACGACTGTGTCGCCGGCCACATCGTCTGGGGCATGCATGAAAAGTTCACGCGGCCGGTGATCTACATTTCCGTCGTGCGCGATCCGCTCGAACGGCTGTGCAGTTTCTTCAACTACGTCCACCTCCAGCCAGGTCACCCGGCCCATGAGCGGATCGCCAACACGCTGCCGGATATCAACGCCATCAATCCCCACTGGATCGAGCGCACGCCTGGCTTCCGCGCCCAGTTCACCAATCTCATCTGCCGGCACTTTGCCGGCAAGGAGGTTACGGAAGCCGGATATGATGCGCTGGAAACCCGCCTTCTGGATGATATGAGCGCGGGCCGCTTCGTGACGGGCACGCTGGACGTGGTGGAGACGTGGCTGTCGGAGAACGACGTCGTGATTCCCGGCAAGACGCTGCCACACGTCAACCGCAGCAGCGATTACAAGGCGGACCACCCGTTCGTGAAGGCATCGCCCGAGATGCTGACGCCGCGGACACGCCGCCTGCTCCTGCGCCTCAATGCGCTGGACTACAAGCTGATCGAGACCATCAGCTGGGCCAATTTTGTGGCAGGGCGCGGGCCTCGGCCCGAAGAAGGGTGGCGGCAGGCACAAGCGGCCCGCGCCAAGGCGGCGGAAGGCGAGACCGCCGCCAGAGAGCCCGGCCGGCCTAAGACGACAGCTGCATAAGCGCGTTGGCAAGCACGGTGGCGCCGCGGGCAATTTCGGCATCGCCTGTGAACTCTGCCGGGGCATGGCTGATCCCGTTGCGGCTCGGCACGAAGATGAGCCCGGTGGGGCAGAGCGCCGCCATGGTCTGCGCATCGTGCCCGGCACCGGACGGCAGATGTTGCATCCGGTAGCCGAGGCGCGAGCATTCGGCTGTGAGTAGATCCACGATCGCGGTGTCGAGCCGCACGGGGTCGAGCCAGCTTGCCGTCTCCATTCCGGGCATCACGCCAAGGCTCTCGCCGACATTCGCCACAAGATTTTCAATGCGTTTCATGAGCGCCACCATGACCGGGCGCGCCGTGTCGCGCAGGACGATGGTGAACCGCGCCTCGCCGGCAATGGTGTGAACCGCATTGGGTGACAGCGACACGTGGCCGATGGTGATCCGCGTCTGGTCCGTGCCGTGGCGGCTGGCAAGGTCCGGCAGGGCCGCGCCAATTTCGGCGAGCGCCTGAAAGGCATCGGCGCGCATGGTCATAGGCGTGGTGCCGGAGTGGTTGGCGCGCCCGGTGAGCGTTACGGCCAGAACGCAAACGCCCGAAACACTGCCCGCAATGCCGATTTCGGCGCGGGATTGTTCCAGCACCGGACCCTGCTCGATGTGCAGCTCGATGAAGGCGCGGACCGAGCCGGGCGCTCTCGCCGCACCCGGCACCGCGGCTGGGTCGAGCCCGGCCTGCCGCATCGCGTCGGTCAGCCGCACACCGTCGGCGGCCACTGCGGCGGCGACGAATTCGGCTGTGGCGGTGCCGGTGATCGCCTGCGATCCCAGCATGCCGCCGAAGCGGCCTTCCTCGTCAGCCGTCGCCACCACCTCGATGGCGGTGGCGGGGACGATGCCGCGGTCCTGCATGGTCCGCACAGCCTCCAGCGCGGCAGCGCAGCCGATCACGCCATCGAAGGCCCCGCCGTCCGGTACGGTATCCAGATGCGAGCCGGCCATGATGCACGAGCCGTCCGCCGGGCCATAGCGGCCGAAAAGGTTGCCAGCGCCATCGGTGCTGACGGTCAGCCCGTCCCGTCGCATCTCGTCGGCAAACCACGCGCGGGCGGCCATGTCCGCCTCCGAGAACGCCACCCTGTCGAAGCCGCCCGTCTCAGCGTTGCGGCCGAAGGCGTTGATGCCGCCGATGAGGGCGGCAAGGCGCGCCGGGTCGATGGCGAGGGGGGCACTGGTCATGCTGCGGCCCCGGCGGCGTGGGTGCCGAATTGTCCGGTCCGGTTGTCATCGGCGCCGGTGGTGTGGTTGGCTTGGGCAAACAACGCAGAAGGAGCGAACCCATGGCCCGCATCTTTTCCGCGGTCGTTCTGGCGATTGCGACTGTTGCCGGCGCAATGTTCGCCGGCCCCGCAAGCGCGCAAACGCCGCCCGGCGTTCTCGTGGTCGGCCAGATTGCCGAGCCCAAGTCGCTCGACCCGCACGCCGTCACGGCGGTCAACGACTTTCGGATACTGGTGAACCTCTACGACGGTCTGGTCCGTTTCAAGGACGGGACGCTGGAGGTCGAGCCTGCGCTCAGCGAGAGCTACGACGTCTCGGACGATGGTCTCACCTACACGTTCCAGCTGCGCGATGGCATCACTTTCCACGACGGCACGCCGTTCAATGCCGAGGCTGTGGTGTTCAACTTCGAGCGGATGTTGAACGAAGATCATCCCTTCCACGATACTGGCCCGTTCCCGCTGTCGTTCTTCTTCTCCGCGGTCGACAAGGTCGAGGCGGTGGACGATGCTACCGTCCGCTTCACCTTGAAGGAACCCTACGCCCCGTTCCTGTCGAACCTTGCCTACCCCACGGGCCTCATCGTTTCGCCCGCCGCGGTGGAAGCGGGCGGCGCGGACTTCGGCCGCAATCCCGCCGGCACCGGCGCCTTCAAGTTTGCCGACTGGACGCCCAACCAGCGCGTGGTTCTGGAAAAGAACGCCGACTACTGGGATGGCGCCCCGCCGCTTGAGGCCGTCGTGTTCCGCCCCATCACCGACGCCAACACGCGGCTGGCCGAGATGCTGTCCGGCGGCATCGACGTGATGGTCGAGACCCCGCCTGACGCCGTCGCCCAGTTCCGCGATGACGCGGCCTTCACCGTGTACGAGCAGGCCGGCCCGCACCTGTGGTTCCTCATCTTGAATACGAAGGAAGGCCCGTTCGCCGACAAGCGCATCCGCCAGGCGGCCAACTACGCCATCAACAAGGGTGCGCTGACGAAGGACATCCTTCAGGGCACTGCCGAGGTGGCCGCCGGCCCCACGCCGCCCGCGTTCGCCTGGGCGCATGACGATACGCTGGAGCCGTACCCCTACGATCCCGAAAAGGCCAAGGCGCTGCTGGCGGAGGCGGGTTACGACGGCACCCCCGTCACCTTCTACGTCACCGAGGGCGGCTCCGGGATGCTCGACCCGGTCGCCATGGGCACGGCCATCCAGGCCGACCTCGAAGCCGTCGGCATGAAGACCGAGATCGAGACCTACGAGTGGAACACCTATCTCGGCCTCGTGAACCCCGGCCTCGAAGGCAAGGCCGACATGGCCGAGATGGCGTGGATGACCAACGACCCCGACACGCTCCCCTTCCTCACGCTGCGCTCCGAGGCGCTCCCGTCGGAAGGCGGCTTCAACTCCGGCTACTACTCCAACCCGGAGGTGGACACTCTCCTGGAGGAAGCCCGCCGTGCCACCGATCAGGACGAGCGCGCCACGCTGTATAAAAAGATGCAGGAGATCGTTGCGGACGATGCGCCCTGGGTGTTCGTCGCCAACTGGAAGCAGAACGCCGTCACCAACGACAGGGTGGAGGGCTTCAAGCTCCAGCCGTCCTTCTTCCTGATGCTGCAGGACGTGGCGAAGAATTGAGGCGGGGTGCATGGTGCCGGTGGCCGCCCATCTCCCCCGTCCGGCGCTGAGGCGTGAGAAGCTTCATTGCGGACACGCTGGCGCTGGTGGTGTTCTTCACCATCGTCGGGGCGCTGAACGAGCGCTTCGTCGCGGGGATGGGGTGGGACGAGGTCGCCACCGCACGAATGATCGGCGCGCCCCTGATGGTGCTGACGGCGCGCCCCTACGGCCTGTGGCGGGACTGGTTTGTCGCGCGCACCGCACCACCTTTGCCGCAGTTCGTGGCGGACGCTGTGGCGCTGCTCGTTTTCCAGGTGCCGATCTATGCCGCAATCGTCGCCATGGGCGGGGCGTCCGGCGCCGCCATCCTGCGCGGCTGCCTCGGCTTTGCGGTTCTGATGATGCTGGTCGGCAGGCCCTACGGCATCTGGCTCGATTTCATCCGTGCCCGCTTCGGCCTTGGTGCCGGCGGCATGCGCCCGATGTCGCTCCAGTGATGGCGCATCGCGGCGAGTCGGCTGGGGGGGCGGCATGAGCGCGACAATCCTCAAGCGTTTCCTCGCCGCAATCCCGGTGCTGCTCGGCCTTACCGTGATCGTGTTCGTGATCATGGCGCTGATCCCCGGCGACCCGGCCACCGCCATTCTCGGCTCCTACGCCACGCCGGAAAATGTCGAGCGGCTCAACCGCCAGCTCGGCCTCGACCGGACCTTGCCGGAGCAATACGCCATCTGGCTCGGCAACCTCGCGCAGGGCGACCTCGGCCGCTCCTACGCCCTTAACCGCCCGGTGCTGGACGAGGTGCTGGAGCGCCTTTCCGCAACGCTGCTTCTGGCCGGCACCGCGCTGGTGATCGCGTCGATCCTCGGCCTTCTCGCCGGCATCGTCTCTGCCGTGCGTCAGTACGGCCTCACCGACAAGGTGCTGACATTTCTGGTGCTTGTCGGCATTTCCATGCCGGCCTTCTGGCTGGGGCTTCTCCTCATCCTCGGCTTTGCGGTCACCTGGCGGCTATTTCCGGCAAGCGGCATGGTCGCGATCTATGGCGGCGGCGGACCGGCGGACATTGCCTACCACCTCGTTCTCCCGGCCCTCACGCTTGCGATCGTGGCAACCGGCGTCATTGCGCGCCTCACCCGCACGGCCATGCTGGAGGTGCTGCGGCAGGACTTCATCCGCACGGCGCGCGCCAAGGGGCTGTCCGAGCGCAAGGTCATCTTCAAGCATGCCTTCAAGGCAGCGCTGGTCTCCGTCATTCCGGTCATCGCCATTCAGGCCGGTTTCGTCCTTGGCGGCGCGGTGTACGTGGAAACCGTGTTCCAGTGGCCCGGCATCGGCTCCATGCTGGTCAATGCCATTGCGCAGAGGGACATCCTTCTGGTGCAGGGCGGCGTGCTGGTGGTGGCGGCCGCCTATGTGCTCTTCAATCTCGCCGCGGACGTGGTGCAGATGCTGATCGACCCGAGGCTGCGCTGATGGCCGCCGCCGCAGGGTCCGCCGCCGCTGTCACGCGTCCGGGCGCATGGTCGCTCCTCCTGCGCAACACGCTGGCAACCACCGGGCTTGTCCTTCTGGTGCTCATCGTCGCCATTGCGCTTTTCGCCCCGCTCCTGCCGCTGGCCGATCCCGACGCGACGGCACCCGCGCGGCGCCTGATCCCGCCCTTTACCGATGGCCACCTCTTCGGCACCGATGCGCTGGGGCGGGACATTCTCTCCCGCCTTGTCTGGGGCACGCGGGTCAGCCTCGCGGTCGGTGCATCGGCCACACTGATTGCGGCGCTGGTGGGCTCGGTGATCGGCCTTGTTGCCGGCTATGCCGGCGGCTGGGTCGACAGCATATTGATGCGCGGCATCGATATGGTGCTGGCCTTTCCCTACATCCTCCTGGCGCTTGCCATTGTTGCGGTGCTGGGCCCCGGCCTCATCAATGCGCTCTACGCCATCGCGGTGGTCAACATCCCGTTCTTTGCGCGCAACGTGCGCGGCCTCGCGCTCGGCCTCTCGCGCCGCGAATTCGTGGATGCCGCCCGTCTCTCGGGCCAGAACGACGCGGCAATCCTGTTTCGCGAAGTCCTTCCCAACGTTCTTCCGGTCATCGTCATCACCATGTCGACCACGGTCGGCTGGATGATCCTGGAAACCGCGGGCCTCTCCTTCCTAGGCCTCGGCGCGCAGCCGCCGCAGGCCGATCTCGGCTCCATGCTGGGGGAGGGGCGCAAGGTCCTGTTCAACGCCCCGCACGTTTCGGTGGTGCCGGGGGTGATGATCTTCGTCCTCGTCATGAGCATCAATCTTCTGGGCGACGGGGTGCGCGATGTGCTCGACCCGCGCCTGCGCTCAGGCGCGGTTGCCCGGCCGAGCGCCCGCACCGCGGTGGCTCGCAGCGCTGCACCGCCTGCATCGAGCCACCCCGATGCGGCGCTGGACCTTGCTGGCATGTCCACCGAGTTCCGCCTCGGCGGCGCCACCATCAAGGCCGTCAACGGCATCGACATTCATGTGGGCGAGGGCGAGTGCGTCGGCCTTGTGGGGGAATCGGGGTCCGGCAAGTCGGTGACGGCCATGTCGGTGATGGGGCTGGTGCCCTCGCCGCCGGGGCGGATTTCGGCCGGGGCGGCCTACTTCAAGGGGCGCGATCTGTTCGCGATGCCCACCGGGCTGCTGCGGACCCTGCGCGGCGGGGCGGTCTCCTACGTCTTCCAGGACCCGCTGTCCACGCTGCACCCGCAGTTCACCATCGGCCAGCAGCTGATCGAAGCGATCCGCCTCCACAAGCCGATGGGCCGGAAGGCGGCAGCCGACCGCGCCGCGGAGCTTCTGACGCTGGTGCGGATTTCCAGTCCCGCGCGCCGCCTTGCCGCCTACCCGCACGAACTGTCGGGCGGAATGCGCCAGCGCGTCGGCATTGCGATGGCACTTGCCGGCAGTGCCGAGGTGGTGATCGCAGACGAGCCGACCACCGCGCTCGACGTGACGGTGCAGGCGCAGATCCTGTCGCTCCTCAACCGCCTGCGCCGGGAGCGCACCGTCGGCGTGCTCTTCATCACCCACGACTTTGGCGTGGTTTCCGCGGTCTGCGACCGGGTGGCGGTGATGTACGCCGGCCGCATCGTCGAGACCGGCCCCACCGCCGACATCCTGAAGGCCCCGGCCCACCCCTACACTGCAGCGCTGGTGGCGTGCGTGCCGGTGCTTGGCCAGCCGGACCGGCACCTTGCCACCATTCCGGGCCGTCCGCCCTCGCTGGCGGACCTGCCGCAAGGGTGCGCCTTCGCCGCCCGCTGCCCCCGCGCAAAGGACGATTGCCGCAAGGCGCCGATCGAGATTGCACCCTTCGGCGAAGGCCGTGCCGTGCGCTGCATCCACCCGCTGGAGGCGTCCGATGCCGTCTGACAGTGTGATGCAGATTTCAGACCTGGTGCGCACCTTTGGCGGCGGCCGCCGGCTCTTCGGCGGTTCGGCCCCGGCGGTTCACGCAGTGCGCGGCGTATCGCTTGCCGTCCGAAAGGGCGAAACGCTGGGCGTGGTGGGAGAATCCGGCTGCGGAAAATCAACGCTCGCGCGGATGATGGTGGGCCTTGATGCGCCCACGGCCGGCACCATCCGCATCGAAGGCGAGGGCGGCGCAATCACGCCAGGTGCCCGCCGCGCGGAAACTGCCCGCGTCACCCAATACGTCTTTCAGGACAATTCGGCCGCCCTCAATCCGCGCAAGACCATCCGAGCCGCGCTCGAAATTCCACTGCGTCACCTGACCGCGCTTGGCGCCGAAAAACGCAAGGACCGGCTCGCTGAGCTGATGGCGCTGGTCAATCTCGACCCGTCCTTTCTGGAGCGCTATCCGCATGAGCTTTCCGGCGGGCAGGCGCAGCGGGTGGGCATTGCGCGGGCGCTTGCAGCGGACCCTCAGCTTCTTGTGCTGGATGAGCCGGTTTCAGGGCTGGACGTTTCGATGCAGGCGCAGGTGCTCAACCTTCTGGCGGAGCTGAAGGCGCGGCTCGGTCTCACATTCGTCTTCATCAGCCACGACCTTTCGGTGGTCGAGGCCGTGAGCGACCGCGTTGCGATCCTTTATTTCGGCAAGGTGGCGGAGGTGGGTCCCGTTCGCACGGTGTTTGCCCGCCCGCAGCACCACTACACGGCACTTCTCCTGCGCAGCGTGCCAGCCCCCGGCCGCCCGCTGGACGTTGCCGAAGACGAGGACATGCAGCTCCCCGACCCATACGACCCCCCGCAAGGCTGCGCGTTCGCAGCGCGCTGCCCCGCAGCCGAACCCGTCTGCCAGCGCGAACAGCCCCCCCTCGCAGCGCACGGCGATGACGGCAGCCACACCAGCGCCTGCCACTTCCCCCTCGGTCACCCGTCAAGATAGGGCATCGCCGGCGTCAAGGCCGCGCCCGGAGCCACGCGCAGCCGCAGGCGAGCATGGCGAGGACGTGGCCTTGACGCCGGTGACGCCCGAAAAACGCTCGCATCAGGGGCTCAGGACAGTCGGACGCGCAGCGGCCGGATGCCCTGAATCCCTGCCCGTCGGCGAGATGGGGGAGCGCGAGGGGGAACACCTCGCACCGTTTCAAGTGAGATGCCGGCGCGCAGCGCCGACCTCAATCTGCTGGCTCCGGCCTCAGCCCTGGTTGCCGCCGGCGTAGGTGCCGTGCCAGCCATCCACCATCCGGGTTGCCTCCCTGGCCACCGGCCGGTCGCGCCATGGTGTGGCGGACGCGTCGGAGATGGCGCGTAGTGCCGCGATCCGGGGTCCTGCGGTGCGCCGCAGGAAGTCGTCACGGCCGTCGACGTCGAGAATGTTCATGGCCTCCTTCCAGATGGCACGGCCGCCCAGGAAGCCGGACGCGCCGCCTTCGCACGCGGCGCGCACCTGCATCATGAAATCCTCGAACGGAACACCGCCGGAAAGAACGACCCAGGGAAGGCGGGTTGCGTCGGTCACCGCCTGACAGGCGGCAACCATGTCTTCAAAGGGCGCATCGTCCAGCAGCGGGTATTCGAGCTTGAGGATGTCGGCGTAGGGATCGAAGGTTTTAGCGATCTGGGCAACGAGGCCGGGAAGGGCTTCCTTGAACGCCGGGTCGGTCTTCTTGCCGGACGGGGCGTAGGAGATCGGCTCCAGCACGAGCGCGATGTCGGCATCGCGGCAGGCGTCGGCGACCTTGCCCACGAAATCTTCCTGCGCAGAAGCCGCGGCTTCGGACGGGTGATACTGGACGAGGAGCTTCACGCCGTCGGCGCCCATCCGCTTGACCGCGTCCACCGTCCAGCCCGGTTCCAGCACATTGAGGCGGCCGCCGTCGCTCTTGTCGAAGCCGGAGCGTTCGACGGCCACCACAACGCCGATGGCGCCGGGAATTGCCCCGCTCGCCACAAGCGGGCCAGCGGTGAACAGCGGATCCATCAGGACGGCGGTGGCGTGCCCCGCCATGGCGCGGGCGAGACGCTCCTTCTCGGCAACCACCTGTTCCCAGGTGGCATTGCCGCTGAACATTTCCGCGGTCAGCTGCGCGAAGGAGTTGCGGTGGTCGAGGGCCAGCATGGAGTAGGTGCCGTTGGCAGCGGCCATGGAGTCGAGGCCGCGCAGTTTGCCGAGCGTGAGCATGAAAGGTTCCTTGTTAACAGGGGACTGGGAGGGGAGCTGACCGCCGCCCGGTCTGTGCGCGTGCAAACAGAACGGGGGCGGCGTGGAGGACGGCGTCGCTGCCGAGGATGGCGTGGCGGATCTCCACGCTGGTGCTTGGCACCGGGGCGCGCAGGTGCTGCCGGATGGCCGCAGCGAGGGCATCGCGCGGAAAACCGGGCCGGCCATGGAGGCCGCCGCCAAGCAGGAGCACATGCGGGTCCAGCATGTTGACCGCCGCGGCAAGACCATGGGCGAGGGCACCGACATAGGTCGCAACCCCTTCGGCCGCGGCAGGGTGGGTGAACACGTCCGCCACCGGGACGCCGGCATCGCGGGCAATCGCCTCCAGCGCGTGCCCGGAGGCGTAGGCTTCCAGACAATCGATGTTGCCGCAGATGCAGCGGCGGCCATGGTCGCGGATCGGCAGATGGCCCACCTCCACCGCACCGCCGGATGCGCCGCGATAGGGAACGCCCGCCACCAGCATTGCGCCGCCGATGCCGGTGCCGATGAAGACGCCCAGCATGGAGGCGGCACCGGCGCCTGCGCCGGAAATCCATTCCCCGGTTGCCAGCAGCACCGTGTCCCGGTCGACCACCACCGGCACGCCGAGCTTCTTTGTCAGCTCCTTTGCCACCGCCACACCCTCGAAGCCGGCAAGGTTGGGCGAGGACAGCGCCACGATGCACGCCGCGTCGAACGAGACGGGAAGGCCGACGACGGCGCCGATGAGCGTCTTGCCGTGGGGGACGGCTGCATGGATGATTGCAGCCAGCGAGTCCAGCGGTTCGCCGCCGAGCCGGCTGCTCGAGAAACGGTCCATGTCGCCGGCGCCTTCACGGGTGACGGCGCCCACGCGGGTGGTGGTGCCGCCGACATCCACCGCCACGAGCGTGTCACCGGGGCCGAGGCTGGTGGAGGACGAAACCGGCTCCATCGGCGCTAGAGCAAGCCGCGCCAGCGCCGGGGATCCGGCGCATCGGCGTCCCGGTGCTCGGCGTAGGTGGCAAGGGTCAGGCTGCCGGCCTTCAGCGCCGCAATGCCGCTTGTCCCTTCGGCAATGGCGTCCACCGCAAGTGCGGCGTAGGCGGCGGCGGCGGCGCGGTCGCGCACCGAGGGCGAGCCGCCACGCTGGGCGTGGCCGAGGCGGACCATCCTCAGCCGCGTTGCCACCCCTTCGGCGATGGTGCCGAGCGTCGCCTCCAGACTGGCGACGCCTTCGCTGGCAACGACAAGGGCGTGATCGCCGGCGGCCAGAGCCTCGCCGACCGCGTCAGTCACCTTGCCAAGGTCGGCGTCTTCTTCGGGGATCAGCGTTGCAACGGCGCCTGCAAGCCGGCCGACCGCCGCTGCAATGTGGCCGGTGGGGCCGCCCAGCGTTTCCAGCGCAAAGAAGCGCGGCAGGCTCTCGGCGGTGTCGCGCAGCCTGTCCGCCGCCTCCATGCCGTAGGCAACGGCAGTATCGAAGCCCAGCGAGAGATCCGTGACCGCAACGTCATTGTCGATGGTGCCTGCGATGCCGACCACCGGAATGCCGGCCGCCTCGGCAATCCGCCCCGCGCCGGCCAGCGACCCGTTGCCGCCGAGGATGACGAGGCCACCGATACCGAGCGCGTCGATCGCCCCGGCAATCTCGCCGAGCCGCGCCGGCAGGTCCGGTAGGCGCGAGGTGCCGAGCCACGTGCCGCCCAGCCGGGCAAAGCGTGCGGCCATGGCGGGGTCGATGGGAGCGGCGCTCCGCGCGAGCAGTCCGGCAAAGCCGCCGGGGATGCCGAGGGCTGTCCACCCTCTGGCGGCGGCGGCGCGGTCAAGGCGCCAGACGGCGGCGTTCATGCCGGGGGAATCGCCGCCCGAAGTGAGGATTGCGAGGCGCATCAGCCGCCCATCATCAGGCGGACAATTTCCTCGTCGCTGGTTTCGTCGGGCGTGCGTTCGCCGGCAACCTTGCCGCGCGCCAGCACGATGATCCGGTCTGCCGCCGCAAAGATGTCTGGCAGGTTGTGGCTGATGAGGATGATGCCGACGCCATCGGCCTTCAGCCGCTTGATGAGGGCCATCACCTCACGCTGTTCCGGCACGCCCAGCGCGGCGGTCGGCTCATCCATGATGACAAGCCGCGCCTTCCAGTGGATGGCGCGCGCAATGGCGATGGCCTGCCGCTGGCCGCCCGAGAGGTTGTGCACCGGGAGCGCCGCGTTGGGCACCACAATGCCGAGCCGTTCCAGCACCTTGGCGGCTTCCTCGCGCATTCCCGCACGGTCCACGAACGGGATGCCGGCAATGCGCTTCGTCTTCTCGCGGCCGAGATAGAGGTTGAGGCCGACATCGAGGTTATCGGCGAGTGCAAGGTCCTGATAGATGGTCTCGATGCCCGCATCGCGCACCTCGGCGGGCGGGCGGCCGGAAATCACCTTGCCCTGAAAACGGGCCCTGCCGCCGCTCGGCTCGTAGACGCCGGACAGCATCTTGATGACGGTCGACTTGCCGGCGCCGTTGTCGCCCGCCAGCACCACGCATTCGCTGGGGTAGACGGAGAAGGACACATCGCGCACCGCCTCCACGCCGCCGAACCGCTTGGAGAGGTTTTCTGCAACCAGAATGGGTTCGCTCATGACAGGTGCCCCGTCAGCTTGTCGCGCGACTGGTCGACGAGAACGGCCACGATGATGACGAGGCCGACGGCCACGAACTGCCAGTAGGGCGGCAGGCCCGAGAACACGAGGCCGAACTGGATGGTCGCGATGATGATGGCGCCGATGACGGTCCCGATGATGGTGCCCTGTCCGCCGGTGAGCGATGCGCCACCGATGAACACGGCCGCAACGGCATAAAGCAGGATCGGTTCGCCCGCGTTTGCTGCACCCGCCGAGAAGCGCCCGGTGTAGATGAGCCCGCCCACGCCCGCGGTGAACGCGGAGAGGATAAACAGCATCATCAGGTGCCGCTTGACGTTGATTCCCGCCCGCTCGGCCGATGCGCGATTGGCGCCGATGACGTAGGTGTGGACGCCGAACCTGGTGTGCGCCAGCAGGTAATAGAACGCGATGACGAGCACGATGGCGACGGCGATGGGCATTTCGATGCCGAGGACCTCGCCATTGCCGAAGAAGCGCGCTTCCTCGGAGCGGATGGAGACCGTGGCGCCGCCGGCGACAATCAGCGCCACGCCGCGCGCAACGCCGAACGTGCCCAGCGTGCCGATGAACGATGGCACATTGAGGCTCGCCACCAGCCACCCGTTGACGATGCCGACACCGATGGCGCCGAGAATGCCTGCGCCCATGCCCAGAAACAGCGCGAGAAGGCCGCCGACCATGGGGTCGGTCAGGCGGATGACGAGGGCCATCAGCACGGCGGCAAGGCCGGTGGAGAAGGCGATGGAAAGGTCGATATGCCCGGCGACGACAACCATCGTCAGCCCAAGGGCAAGCACCAGAATCTGGGCGGCGGCGACCCCGATCGCCTGAATGTTGTAGGCGCGGAAGATGAAGGTCGTTCCGACGTTGCGCTGCGCGTAGATCTCGAAAAAGGCAAGGATCAGCGCGAGGAACAGCCAGGACCAGCCGTTGAGAAGAGTTTTGACGATGGATTTGACGGCACTTGGCGAAGCCGAGCCGTCGGAGCGATTGGGGGCTGACATCTGAGCCTTCGCGGAACTGGCAATAAGAGAGACAGCGAACGGGGGCGCGGCGTGCCGCGCCCCCGTTGCCGGCGAAGGGCCGATTATTCGGAGTAGATGAACTTCTTGGTCGCTTCGTCGTCGACATTGTCGGCGTTGATGACCGTGAAGCCGGTGCCGATTGCAGGCGGCACGGACTGGCCCGTCAGGTGGGCATAAGCGGTCATGACGCCGTAATAGCCGATTTCGGCGGGGTGCTGCGCGATGGCAGCATCGACGAGACCGGACGAGATGTTGTCGACAATGGACTGCGGGGCATCGAATGCGATGACCGTGATGTCGCCGGACTTGTCGGCGCCCTGGACGCCGTTGGCAGCGCCGATGGCGGAGAAGAGGTTCGCGCCGAACACGCCCTTGATCTCCTGGTCACGGGCGAAGACGGCGTTGAACTGCGAGGCGGCGAGCGAGGCGTCGTTCTCGTTGTACTGGGTGTCGAGCACGGTCACGTCCGGATAGTTCTCGGCCATCTCGGCCTTGAAGCCTTCTTCGCGCTGGTCGGTCGTCGAGATGCCGGGGCGCACGTTGGAGACGTAGACCGAGCCCTTGCCGCCGATGGCGTCGGCCATGAAGCGGGCTGCCATGCGGCCGCCGCCGACATTGTCGGACGCGATGTAGGAGACCGGGAAGTCGCCGTCGCCGGAGCCGTCCTGATACTTGCCGTCACCGATGAAGGTGTCGACGGTGATGACCGGGATGCCGGCCTCGTCGGCGCGGCGCAGCGGCTCGATGAGCTGCGTGGTGTCCGTCGGCGCAATCAGGATCGCGTCGGGGCCGCGGGCGATCACGGCGTCGAGCACCGGGGTCTGAAGGACGGGATCGAATTCTTCGGCGCCCTGGAAGTCGACGGTGATGCCGAGAGCTTCGGCAGCGGCCTGCGCGCCGCGGTTCATGGTGATGTAGAAGGCGTCCGTCGTCAGGCCGGGCACCAGCGTGATGGTGACGTCCTTGTCCTGCGCGGTTGCAGGGACGGCGAGCGTAAGCGCGCCGAGCGCCGTCATTGCGGCAAGCGTCATCGTCTTGAGCATTCTTGTCTCCTCCTTGGGTGGCCCGCCTTGCCCGCCGCAATCTATTCGCGCGATCAGGATGGTGGTGCCTTGTTTTGTTCGTGAAACCTACGCGCCGGTCATGGCGGTTAGCAAGACGAATCATTGGACTTGTCGGGCAAGGATGACGTTTGCAAGAGTGCAAACAAAACGAGCAGGAGGTGACTTTGGGCGCGGCCGTCACAATAGTATCCGCAGGCGAAATCCTGGCTGAATTCATCGCTGTGGACGCTGCGGGTGTGCCCATCGACGCGTCCGGGCAGGACCCGCAGCTTTACGCCGGACCCTTTCCCAGCGGGGCGCCGGCCATTGCCGCCGACCAGGCCGCCCGGTGCGGCGCCCCCACGCAGATGTTCGGCGCGGTTGGGGATGATCTTTTCGGCCGGGCCATCGTATCGCGGCTGAAAGAGGGCGGCACGGACGTGTCCGGCATCGAGATTGCGCAGGATGCGCCGACCGGCACGGCACACGTCGCCTATCATGGCGACGGGTCCCGCGCGTTCGTGTTCCACATCGAGGGCAGCGCGGCCGAGCGTTGCCTCGTGCCCGCTGTTCCGGCCGGCGCGATCCTGATGGTGTCCGGCTCCACGCTGGGGATTCCCGCCTTGCGCGCCGCGGTGCTGGATGCCGCGGTGCGGGTGCGCAAGGCCGGCGGCCGGATTGCGGTGGACCCCAACGTGCGCGCGGAGCTGATGCGCGAGCCGGGGGCGGCCTCTGCGCTGAACGCCCTTCTTGCGGGGGCCGATTTTGCAACGCCGAGCGAAGAAGACCTTGCCGCACTCATGCCGGGGGCGAGCGTTGCCGAAGCCGCTGCCAGCTTGCGAGAGAGCGGGATCGACACCGTGGCCGTCACCTGCGGCGCGGGCGGCGTGCGCGTGTTTCACCCTGGCGGCGAGCTGGCGCTGGACGGGCACGCGGTGGACGTGGTGGATCCCACCGGGGCGGGCGATGCGTTTGCTGCAACCTTCGTCGCCACGCGTGCAGCCGGGGCGAGCGTTGCGGAGGCGGCGCGGTTCGCCAATGCGGCAGGCGCGCTCGCTGTCACCCGGCTGGGCCCGATGGAGGGCAACAGCAGCCTTGGCAAGATCCGCGCCTTTCTGGGGGACGGCGGCTGAGCCAGAGCTGGCGGAAACACCCGAGTGGACACTCACGGGGCTGGACAGGCTGCACAATCCCGCGGCACCCTTGCTCAGCCGCAACGCGGCGGATAAGGCAGGATCGAAGCGCGCCCGTGGGCAACCGGCGGCGCGGCAGGGAGGACTGATGGCGCGTTTCCGTGTCGCAATCAGCGGCGATTTCATCAACCTGGATGGGTCTCCCGCTTTCTTCGACTTCGACATGTCGTCCCTTCACTCAGACCTGGACATCGACCTTGAGGTGGTGGGTCCCCGCAGCGGCATCATCCCGGCGGGGGCGCTGGAAGGGTTCGACGCGCTGATCCTGATGTCACCGCGTTTCACCGCGCAAAGCGTGCCGGCGGACGGACGGCTGGCGCTGATTGCCCGCTACGGCGTCAGCACCGACAACGTGGACCTCGACGCCTGCACCGAAGCCGGCATTGCCGTATCGATCACGCCGGACGGGGTGCGCCGGCCGGTGGCCGTGTCGATCCTCACCTACATTCTGGCCCTGTCCCAGCGGCTTGGCATCAAGGACCGCATCACCCGCCTTGGCAGCGAAGGGTGGGCGGCGCGGGACCACCACATCGGCACCGGCCTCAAGGGGCGGGTTCTGGGTTCGCTCGGCATCGGCAACGTGGGCGCCGAACTCTACCGCCTGGCCGCGCCCCTGGAGATGGAGCACATCGCCCACGACCCGTTTGCCGACCCCAAGTCCGCAGGCGTATGCGGCGTGCGCCTCGTCGGTCTGGATGAGCTGTTTGCACGCTCGGACTTCCTGTCGGTGAGCTGTCCGCTGACGGACGAAACCCGCCGGATCGTCAACGCCGACAGGCTGGCGCGGATGAAGCCCACGGCGTTCCTCATCAACACCGCGCGCGGCCCCATCGTCGACCAGCGCGCCCTCACCGAAGCGCTGCGCGAGGGCTGGATTGCCGGCGCCGGGCTCGATGTGTTCGACCACGAGCCCACCGCGCCGGACGATCCACTGATGCAGATGGCCAACGTCATCTTGTCGCCCCACTCCATCTGCTGGACCGACCAGTGCTTCGCGGACATTGGCGCCTGCAACATCGACGCCGTGGAAGCCGTGCGGCGCGGCGAAGTTCCACACGGCCTTGCCAACCGCGCGGTGCTGGAAAGCGCGGCGTGGCGTGCGCGGCGTGGCTGACCGTTCACGCCCATGACGCCGGCGCGGCATTTCACCGATGGAGCGACCCCATGACCCACCGCGGCACCCTCATCGGCTGCGGCTTCTTTGCGGAAAACCACATGCACGGCTGGGCCGATGCGGCGGGCGCCGAGATTGTCGCCGTCTGTGATCTGGACCGTGCCAAGGCGGACGCGATGGCGGCGCGGTTCGGCATTCCGGCCGTCTACACCGACGCTGCGCAAATGCTCTCAGCCGAGCAGCCGGACTTCGTGGACGTGGCAACCACCGTCCCCTCCCACCGGCCGCTGGTGGAACTTGCGCTCAGCCACGGCGCGCTCACGGTGTGCCAGAAGCCGTTTGCGGAGACCTACGCGGACGCCAAAGCCATGGTCGATGCCGCGGACGCTGCGGGCAAGCCGCTCATCATCCACGAGAATTTTCGCTGGGAGGCGCCGTTGATGGCGCTGAAGGCGGCGCTGGACAGCGGCGTCATCGGCGCGCCCACCTATGCGCGCCTCTCATTCCGGCATGGCTACGACGTTTATGCCAACCAGCCTTATCTGGCGCAGACGGAGCAGTTTGCGCTGATGGACGTCGGCCTGCACCTCTTCGACACCGCACGCTATCTCCTCGGCGATGTCCGCGACATTCACTGCCGCACCCAGAGCCTGAAACCGGGCATTGCCGGGGAGGACGCCTTTGTCGCCACCCTTCGCCATCAAGGCGGCGTGGTTTCCACCATCGAGTGCTCGTTCTTCTCTAAAATCGTGCCGGACCCGTTCCCGCAGACGCTGGCCTGGATCGAGGGCATGGACGGCACGCTGGAGCTGACCGGCGACTACACGCTCCGCCTCCACAAGGAAGGCGAGCTGACCGCGCGCAACGTGGAGCCCGATACGCCCGCCTGGGGCGGCCGGCCGTGGCACGCAGTGCAGGATTCCGTGGTGGCGTTCCAAGCCCATGTGGTCGACGTGCTGGACGGCCGCGCGGAGCCGCAACCCTCCGGCGCCCACAACCTCGAAACCCTGGCGATGGCGCTGGCGGCCTATCGCTCCGCAGAAACCGGCGCGACGGTGGACCTTGCAGCGTTCATCGCCACCGGTGCGGTGTAGGGCGTTTCCCTTCGGAATATTCCCGCGCAGCACGCCCGGAGCCGCGGCGCAACGGTCCCGCTCCAAGCCGGCGTCAACACCGTGGTCGCCTCGGCGGACGAGACGCTGCGGATGGTTGCCGAGGCGGATGTGCCGGGGGGCCGACAAATTCATCGACGACAAGCTGCGCACTCGCGGGCTCTAATCCCGGATGGGTGCCGTCCGCCCCCCTCAAGAAGAACAACAACGGAGAACCCCGATGGTGCAGCTTTACGATGAAACCCTGACGCGGCGCGACGTGATGGCGCGGGCCGGCGGCCTCTCCGCCTTCGCCGGCGTGCGGTTGATGACCCTGGGTGACGGTGTGGAGCGCGGCATCCGCATGCTGGAATTTCGCACAGGCAGCGGCCTTGTCTTCACCGTGCTGGTGGACCGCGGCTTCGACATTGCCGACTGCAATTATCGCGGCCTTGCGATCGGCTGGCACTCGCCCGCCGGCTTCCGCAACGCCGCGCTCCACGAATATGAGGGGGAGGGCGGCCTTGCCTGGCTGCGCTCCTTCTCCGGCCTCCTCGTCACCTGCGGGCTCGACCACATCCTCTTCATGCACGAGGAGGACGCCAGCCACTTCATCTACGGCCCCCGCAAGACGGTGAAGCACTCGATCCACGGCAGGGTCAGCACCATCCCGGCGCGTCTCTCCGGCTACGGCGAAACGTGGGACGGCGACGAGTGCGTCCTGTGGGCAGAGGGTGAGGTGCGGCAGGCAACCGTGTTCGGCGAGGATCTGACCCTTACCCGCCGGATCGAGATCAACGTCGGCACCAACGAGATCCGCCTGACCGACCGGATAGAGAACCGCGGCTTTTACAAGACGCCGCACATGCTGTGCTACCACATCAATGTCGGGCACCCGGTGCTGGCGGAGGGCTCGCGCTACATCGCCCCGATCGAGGACGTGGTGTGGGCCGCCCACGCCGGCGCGTACGAAAAACAGGGGGTCGGCTATCGCACGCTCCCCGGCCCCAAGCCCGGTTTCCACGAGCAGGTGTGGCAGCACGAGATGGCGGCGACGGATGGCGAGGTGCCGGTTGCGCTGGTCAACGACAAGCTCGGGATCGGCTTTGAGCTGGTCACGCGCAAGGACCAGTTCCCCTGCCAGTTCCAGTGGCAGAATTTTGCAGAAGGCCAGTACACCATGGGGATCGAGCCTGCCACCAATCATATTCTCGGCCACGGCTACGCAGCGGACAAGGGCGAGCTGATCTGGCTCGAGCACGGTGAAAGCCGCCGCTACGACACCGTTATGCGCATCCTCCCCGACACCGATGCCATCGCCGGCGCAGAGGCCCGCATCACCGCCATCGCGGCGCAACCGGCGGAGGACTACCCCGCGCCATCGGGCAACCACCGCCCGATCCGAGGCCGCTGATGAGCGCCTTTGCGGTGACGCGCCCGGACGGGACGCGGGGCGCCCCAGCGAGATTGCGCGAAAGCGGTTCATTCCGCAGCACGACGGCCGGCCGAGCCGCCGCTGCGCATGGGCCGACGCCACCGTGAATGACGCCGCGTGATGCTATCGCGGCACACTCTCGCCGCCGTTAAGAGCGTCACCGTGCGCCCCGGTGTTCAGATGCCGCTGAAGCGAACCACAAGCCGCGCCGGCGTCTGACGCGGCGGCAGCATGACCGCCCCGTCCGGCCCGACACCGAGCGGCACATCGTCCAGCGCCGCCGACGCGACGGTCTTGCCCGAGACGGCAAAGCGCGCCGTGGGGCCAGCCGGCAGCATCGCCTCGAATGCATCCGCCTCGAACACGACGTCCGACAACCGGCTCAGCGTTGTGGTGATCCTGAGATCCGGGCCGTCGACAATCAGCCCGCCGCCAGCGGCCACACGCAAGGTTCCGGCCGGGATGGCGACCGGGCCGAGCACACCATCGCCGAGCGGCGCGCCCAGCGAGAGGCCGTCCCACGGGGTCACGTCGGCGGCAACGCCGGTGGCCATCAACGGCAGGAGCGCGCCCCAGGAATAGAACGGGTCGGTGTCGGACTGGTCGAGGATTTCGCCGGTGGCGCCGTTGTAGTTTTCGCCGCAGAGGCGGTCCTGCCAGCCGTGCTCGTCGAACAGGCGCCAGCTCATGGCTGCAAGTGCGCGCGCCTCGGCGGTGCGTCCGGCGCGCGCAAGGCCCTGATAGGTCCAGTAATTGAGCGGACCCCAGATGCGGCCGCGCCAGTAGACGTTGTCCTGATAGGCGGGCTGGTTGCGCGGCGCCGATGGCAGACCGGGAAAGCCGCCGAACATGTCAGGGTCGGCCAGCCACCGGGTGAGGCTCTCCACCTGCTCTGGCGTCGCTGCGCCCGCCACCATGGGGAAAAACGATGTGGGCGCCAGCGGCTCCACAAAGCCGCCGCCGACGAGGCGGTTGGCGAAGATCCCGCGCGAGGCATCCCAGAGATGGGTGCTGATGGCGGCTTTGTGGGTGGTGCTGGCGGCGGTGAGGCGGGCGGCGTCCCCGGATTTGCCAAGGGTTTCGGCAATCATCGCAAGAACCTCGCCGTCGAGCGCGAGGAGAGAGTTGAGCGCGACGTCGTAGGACATCAGGAGGCCGGTTGCCTCATCGAACGGGGCGGGGTCGTGGATGGCCATGTTGTCCATGGACGATTCGTCCTTGGCGGCGAGTTTGGTGCCCTTGTAGAGGCCGTCGCCGGCGTCGAGGCTGGTGCCGTAGACCACGAGGCCGGCCTCGCCTGCGCTGCGCTTTTCCCACCACCAGTCGTGATTGCGCACGAGGCCGTCATAGGCCCATTCCAGGAGCGCGGTGTCGCCGTGGCGGGCGGCAATGGTCCACACCGCGTAGGAGACGATGGGGGGCTGCGAACGGTCCAGCCACGCATCGTTGCCGGTGATGAGGCACGGAAAGTTGCCGGCCTCCGTCTGCCACGCGAACACCGCCGCAAGGTTTTCGCGGGCGCGTGCAAGGTCGAACGGCGACCACATCATCGCGTTGAACACGATGTCGTTCAGCCATACGCCGAAGCCGCCGAATTTTCGCGTGTTCCAGTAGCGGGTCAGCACCGTGTAGGGGCGGTCGTTGACGCTGTCCCACACATGGTTCCAGGCCATCACGTCGTGCACGGCATCCAGTGGGCCGTTGGCCTCCGTGCTGGCGCCAGCCAGGGGCAGCGCAACGGCCGGCAACGGCGGGCGCTTTGGTGTGCCGGGGGCAATGGAAAGCGCCATTGCGGGTGCTTCCTCGAGGTTGAAGCGAAGGGCTGCGACGGTGCCCGCCGTGCCGCGGGAGGCGAGATAGAAGTAGCCGTGCTCGTGAAGCTCGGCCGTCACCGCGTCGATGCTCCGGTGGAAGGTAGCCATCAGCGGCTTTTTGGCCGCGGCGACGGCAAGCCATGCCTCCGGCGCGGAAAGAATGCCGGTGGCGGGGTCGTAGGTGAGCGCGCCCGCGCCGGAAACGCACAGCACCACCCAGAAGCGCAGGCCCCATTCACCGTAGGTGTCGGTCCACCAGTCGATGGTGGCCGCCGGGCCGTTGAAGCCGTAGCGGACCGTGAGCGTGGTGCCGGCATGGGTGACGCGGAAGGTGGCGCTGCTGTCATTGCGGGGGCGGGCGCCCAGCACAAGGTCCGGCCCCATGCCGATCTGGCTGACCGCACCGGCCCGTGCCGAATAAAGCAGCGGTGTCACGGTCAGCCCGCTTGGCGGATGCACCAGTGCCGCTGGCCGGTCTGCCGACCATGTGCCCCAGCCGCGGTCGCTCATGGTGCGCCCCAGGCGGACAGAAGTTCGGCCGTGTCCACCGTTTCCACCTGCTGGTCGAAGCGCGATTGCATGAGCGTCAGGGCGGCGTCGTGGGAAGCGGGAACGGAGCTTGCCATTGCATCGCGCACCAGCACCACGCGGTGGCCAAGGTCGATGGCGGACAGCACAGAAGCGAGAATGCAGACATCGGTCTCCACGCCGCAAAAAACCAGCGAGGCAGGCCCGTCGATGCCGACGCGATCTGCGAAGGGCTGCGCATCGAACGCGTCGTGGGTGGTCTTGTCGAACACGTTGTGCGGCAAGGCGTGGGGGCGAAGGGTCTCGTGGAGATTGAAGGGCGCCGTGCCAATCCGGTCCACCGTCACGCTCGCCCACCTTGTGTAGTAGCGCTGCCAGGCGCCCGATGCAGTCTCCGCACGATCGGCGGAGATGAACCGGGTGAACAGCGTCTGCGCCGGGCGGGCGCGCACCAGCGCTTCGACGTTCGGCAGGATCGTGAGTGCCTCCGGGCAGAACCAGTCGCCGGGCTCCATGAACAGGCGCTGCATGTCGATGCACAGGACGAGCGTGTCGTCCGGCAAGGGGCCGAAGGTGAGGCCCGTCACGGCGCGACGATGACCGCGTCGGCCGGCTTGAAACTCAGCTCCACGGGGGTTCCGGCGGCAAGGGATGCGCCGCCGCTGTTCTGGGTGAACACCTTGATGGTCTCCTCGCCGCGCGCCACCAGATAGCTGACGCTGCTGCCTTGAAAGATGACTTCGGACACCGTTCCGTTGAGCGCGTTGGTGCCGCTGGCGGGGCCTGCGGATGGCGCGATGATAATGCGCTCGGGCCGCACGGCCACAGTGGCGGCACCGGCGGGCACGGCCTCTTCGGGCGCAATCCGGGCGCCGTCTTCAAGCTGGATGATGCCGCTGTCGGCGTTGCCGGCGAAGAGGTTCGCCTCGCCGAGAAAGGTTGCAGCGAACGCGGTCTTCGGCCTGTCGTAGATCTCGCGCGGGGGGCCTTCCTGCACCAGCCTGCCATCGCGCAGGACGCCCACCTTGTCGGACAGGGTCAGCGCCTCTTCCTGGTCGTGGGTGACGAAGATGGTGGTGATGCCGATCTCGCGCTGGATCCGTTTCAGCTCCACCTGCATTCCGGTGCGAAGCGCCTTGTCCAGCGCGGACAGCGGCTCGTCGAGCAGCAGGACGCTGGGGCGGATGACCGTCGCACGGGCGAGCGCCACGCGCTGCCGCTGGCCTCCGGAAAGCTGATGCGGCCGGCGGCGGTCGTGCTCGGTGAGGCGCACCAGCGCCAGCGCATCCTTCACCCGGCGCCTGATCTCTCCGCCCGGCACGCCGCGCACCTTGAGGCCGAACGCCACGTTGTCGAACACGCTCATGTTTGGAAACAGCGCGTAGCTCTGGAACATCAGCCCGATGTCCCGCTTTTCGGGCGGCAGGCTCTCGATGGGCGCGCCGCCGATCTCGATCGTGCCGGCGTCCGGAAATTCGAACCCTGCGATGGCACGCAGGAGCGTGGTCTTGCCGCTGCCGGAGGGGCCGAGGAGGCCGTAGAAGCCGCCGTCGGCAAACTCGATGGACACATCGTCGAGCGCCGTGACGGGGCCGAAGTGCCGCGAGAGATTCTTGACCGAAACGGACGCCATCAGCGGTCTCCCCCGAAGCGATAGAAGCGTGAAACGATGATGAGGATCACCATGGAAGAGACGATGACGATGGTGGAGATGGCGTTTATCTCGGGCGTGAAACCCTTGCGGATGGATGTGTAGATTTCCACCGGCAGCGTGGAAACACCCGGCACCGCAAGGAAATAGGAAATCACGAACTGATCGAACGACACGGCGAAGGCAAACAGTGCCGCGGCAATGATGCCGGGTGCCAGAAAGGGCAGGGTGACGTGCCGCGCCACCTGCCACGGGCTTGCGCCCAGCGAGCGGGCGGCGGCCTCAAGGTCGGGGTCGAAGGCCTTGAGCCGGGCCGAGACGACGATGATCACGTAGGGCAGCGCCAGCGCCACGTGGCCAAGCACCATGGCGTGGAGGCCGCGGCCGACCCCCGTCCAGAAGAAGAACAGAAGCATCGCCGTGCCCGTGATCAGCCAGGGGATGGCAATGGGCGGGAACAGGAGAAGTTGCAGGATGCGCTTGCCGCGAAACTCGTAGCGGAAGAAGGCAAGCGACGCCGCGGTGCCGAGCGCCGATGCAATGACGGTGGTGATGATTGCAATGACGATGCTGTTGAAGCCGGCCTCCAGAAGGCGCTCGTTGCCGGCAAGGTCGTCGTACCAGCGCAGCGACCACTGGATCGGCAGGGTATAGAATTGCGACTTGTTAAACGACATGGCCGCCATCACGGCAATGGGCGCGTAGAGGAACACCAGAACGAGGCCGAGATAGATCCGTCCCGCAACGCCCAGCATCACGCCGCCCGCTTCAGGATGGGGGCGAACAGCGCAAAGATCACGAGCACGCACGCCAGCAGGATGAACGAGAGCGCAGCCCCCAGCGGCCAGTTGAAGACGGCGGTGAACTGGTCCTCGATCACCGTGCCCAGGAACGTGCCTTGCCGTCCGCCCAGAATGCGCGGCTCCATGAAGGACCCGATCACCGGGACGAAGATGAGCACGGCCCCGGCGACAAGGCCGGGGAGCGACAGCGGCAGAATGATCCGGCGCAGGATGGTGCCCCACCCGGCCCCCAGCGAGCGGGCCGCCTCGATCAGGTCGTCATCAATTGCCTGGAGCGAGATGTAGCAGGTGAGGATCATGTACGGCAGGTACGAGTGGACGAGGCCGATCACCACAGCCTCGTAGGTGAACATCAGGTTCAGCTCTGCGTCCGGAAAGACGGCATGGATGGCGGTTTCCAGAACGCCGTTGCCGCGCAGGACCATGGTCCACGAAAAGACGCGGACCAGCGCGTTGCTCCAGAACGGGATGATGACGAGGATGAAGAGCGCCTCGCGCCACCGCCCCTTCACCGTTTTTGCAAGCACGTAGGCGCAGGGAAAGCCGAGGACGATGCAGATCGCCACCACCTCCGCGCCGAGCTTCAGGGAGCGAAGGAGAAGGGTTGCGTAAAAATCCTTCTCGAAGAAGGCGCGATACTGATCCAGCGTCAAGGTGCCGGTGCCGCCGGCCAGCGGCGCTTCGGTCAGGAAGCTGAAATAGAGCATTGCGGCTATGGGCAACAGCACCGTCAGCGTCAGCCACACATAGGCCGGCCCGGTCAGCATGGCGATGGACCGCGCGGCGGACGGGCGCCGCGCGGGGTGGGGCGTGCTGGTGCTCAACGCCGAAGCTCCGGCCTATTCCTGGAAGTAGGTCTTCGTTTCCTGCCACAGCTCAAGCATGTTCTTGCGGGTGTCGTCCGCAATCGGCCCCATGAACTGGAGCCGGCCTTCGTCGGCGGCCTTGGCAAGCACTTCGCGGTTGAACGCGCCTTCGGGCAGCTGGTCCATGGCGGCGGCATTGGCGGAGGCCGGTGCGCCCACGTCGGTGTCCCACTTCACGTAGAAGTCCGGGTCGATCATCCAGTCGATGAACTGGTAGGCTGCGTCCGGGTTCGGGGCATCCTTGGCGATGGAGAGGCCGTCAAGCCAGCCGATGGCGCCTTCCTTCGGAATGACGAATTCGACCGGCAGCTCGAAATTGGTGGCCGACCGGGCCGCCGAGCCGCTCCAGTAGGTGGCAGCGTCGAATTCGCCGGATGCCATGTACTGGTTCCAGTCGTTCTCGGATGTCCAGAATGTGCGGATCTGCGGCTTCAGCGCCCGCAATTTTTCGCGGATGGCATCCATGTCCTTGGGGTCGTTGATGTCCTGCCCCAACGCGATTGCGGTGAGCTGTACCGATTCCACCGCGTCGTCACGCCAGCCGATGCGCCCTGCCATGTCGTCCGCCCACAGCACTTCGATGGTGTCGGGCGCGGCCATCTTGTCGGTGTTGATGGCAAAGGACGTGGCACCCCACACCCAGGCGGCGCCGTAGTGCTTGCCGTCCATCATCAGGTTGGGGTTGTCGCGCAGGTCGGCAATCGCGTCGGCAGCGTTGGTGAGCTTGGCCATGTCGAGCGGCTCGATCAGTCCCTCGCTTGCCGCCTGCGGGGTGTAGGCGCTGTTGATCAGCACCACATCGTAGCCGCCGGGGTTGGTCCGGAGCTTGGTGAGCATCTCCTGCTCGGAGTTGAAATATTCGTGCTCGACGGTGTGGCCGGTCTCGTCCTCGAATGCCTTGACGGCCCAGTCTTCATCCGTGCCGTAGCCTTGCCAGTTGAGGACGCGGATCGTCTCCGCGGTGGCCGCAGTGCTGCCGGCGCCGGCAACCGCCAGTGCAATGGCGATGGAAGCCAGTTGTGGGCGCATCTCTCACTCCCCAGTCTATCCGTGGACATTGACGCACGGCTGCCGCGGTCTGCGTTTGCATGCAAACAGCATCGCCTGCACCGACAAGGTGTCAGGCAGCTTGCCCGGCTGCAAGTCCAAAGCATTGCGGCAATGAATTGATTGTGCCGCCTGTTTCGCCGGTCAGCGGGCGTAGGGGGTTCGGCGCACGCCTTCGATCCCCACATCCACCCGCAGGAGACCGCCGGACATGGGAAGCGCGGCGCGCGCGGCATCGGTCATCTCCACCGTGGCGGTGGTGATGTAGAGGCTCGTGCCGACGAAGGCGCAGGACGTGGCCTTCTCCACCGGCAGATCGAGAATGCGGTCGGTCGAGCCATCCGGCGCAAAGCGGATGAGGCAGCCGCCATCCCACCTTGCGTTCCACAGGTAGCCCTCGGCATCCACGGCCGAGCCATCGGGCGAGCCGGGCAGGGTGGGGTCTGGACGGAAGCTGTCGATCCGGTCGCCCAGCGTGCCGGTGTCCGGGTCGTAATTGTAGGCGCCGAGGTCGCGGGTGGCCGTGTCGGCGTTGTAGAGGATCTTGCCGTCGGGGCTGAAGGCGATGGTGTTGGCGATGCCGATATCGGTCCGCAGGATTTCGAGGCGGCCCGTTGCGCCGAGCTGGTAGAGCGTGCCGTCGCTGCCGCCGGCCATGTTCATCGTGCCGGCGAGGAAGCGTCCGGCGGAATCGGTGCCGGCATCGTTGAAGCGGTTGTCGGCGCGGTCCGCTTCCGGCTGGTGCAGGAAAGGGCTGCGCTGGCCGTCGGCGTTGAACAGCGCGATCCCGTCCCAGAACGCGCCCACATAGTTGCCGGAGGCCGCGGGCGCGAAGCCGGTCAGCGCCGTGTCGAAGGTGAGCGAGGTGACGGCGCCGGAGGCAAGGTCCAGCCGGTGCCAGCGCCGGGTCATGATGTCGACCCAGCGGAACGAATTGTCGGCGGCGTCGTGGACGGGGCCTTCGCCCAGCACATCGTCCGTGTGGGCAGCCAGTGTGATTTCAGCCATCAGGTGTCACCCTCCTTGAGCCTTGTGATACGGGCAAGGTCGGAACTGCCCATGGCAACCAGTTGATGCATCACTTGTCCAGCGAGAACCGGGTCGCGCATCCGGATCGCTTCGAGGACTTCGCCGTGGATCTGCAGCGTCTTGCGGTAGTTGGCCGAGGCGGATGTGGTGAGGCGGAAGCTCATCCGCAGCGCTGACCCGATCACCGCACCGAAGCTGGCATAGAACGGGTTGTGGCTGGCCACCAGCACCGCGAAGTGAAAGGCCTCGTCCGCCTTTGCGGCGTCGTCGATGTCGCTGGTCGTTGCTCGGTTCATCCACGCGAACGCCGCATCGATGTGCCCGAGATCCGTGCTGGTGGCGCGCTCGGCGGCAAGCCTCGCGGCCGCGGGCTCGATCGCCATCCGCGATTCGTTGAGGCTGCGGATGAACGCGTAGTCCGGCTCCATCATCTCCCGCCAGGCCAGAAGCTCCGGGTCGAGGTGGTTCCACTGGGTCGATGGTAGCACCACGGTGCCGGAGCGCGTTCGGCTGGCAATCAGCCCCTTGCCGGCGAGGGTGCGGATGGCTTCGCGCAGTGCCGTGCGGCTGACGGAAAAACGCTCGCTGAGATCAGCCTCGGAGGGAAGCTTCTCGCCGGGCACGAACGTGCCGCCGAGGATCTGCTTGGCGAGTGTGGAGACCACATGGGCGCGCGGGCGTTCGGCGCGCGTCTTGTCAGCGCGTTGGTCTTCCATCCATCAGCTCTTGTTGAGCCGGTATTCGGCGAGGAAGACGGCGAGGATCAACAGCGTTCCCTTGGCAAGCATCTGGTAGAAGGTCGGCACGGAGGTCAGGATCATTCCGTTGTTCAAAATGCCGATGATCGCAACACCCAGAAGCGCGCCGACCACAGTTCCCTTGCCGCCCTGCATGGCGCAGCCGCCGAGGAAGGCCGCGGTGATGGCTTCCAGTTCCAGCCCCTGCGACCCCGAAATCGGCTGCCCCGACCCGGTGCGCGCGGCAAGAAGGATGCCTGCAATTCCCGCGACAAAGCCCGAGAGGATGTACATCGACACCCGGTAGGCGGTGAGGTTCATGCCCGAAAGCCGTGCCACCACCGGGTTGCCCCCGATGGCGTAGAGGTTCCGCCCTTTGATGGACTTGTGCATGAAGATGTAGAACGCGACGGCGACGAGGATCAGGATCCAGATCGGCGCCGGCAGACCCATGACGCGGCCGATGCCGATCCAGCGGAACGCATCGTTGAAGATGGAGATCGACTGCCCGTTGGACAGGATGAACGCTACGCCGCGGAAGATCGCCATGGTGCCCAGCGTCACGATCACCGCGTTGATCCGCCCGTAGGTGATGAGCAGGCCGTTGACGAGCCCGGCCATCGCACCGATGGCAAGCCCTGCCGCAATGCCGACACCGGCAGCGTCGGTCTGCTGGATCGCCATGGCGGTGGCGACGGTGGAAAGGCCGACGATGGACCCGACCGAGATGTCGAGCCCGCCGGACACGATCACCGCCGTCTGCGAGATGGCGAGGACGCCGAGGATCGCGACCCCCATGCCGATGTTGAGGATGTTGCGGGTGGAAAAGAACACGTCGCCCCGGAGCGTCCCGAAGATGACGAGCAGGACCACCAGCGCCAGGATGAGGCTGAGATTGTGGATGCCGACGCGCTCCACAATGCGGGTCAGCGTGGGGGTGGGCCGGGCTTCGGCAGGGCTGGAAAGGGTCATGCGAGTTCTTCCGCGAGGGGTCGCGCCGGTGCGCCATGGGGCATTGCGGCGTTGAGGATGGCGGTTTCGGACACGTCGTCCGCGCTGAATTCGGCCCGGATGCGGCCGTCCGACATCACGAGGATGCGGTCCGACATGCCGATCAGCTCCGGCATTTCCGAGGAGATGACGATGACGCCGAGGCCGTTGTCGGTGAGCGCGCGGATGGTCTGGTAGATCTCGCCCTTGGCGCCGACGTCGATGCCGCGGGTGGGTTCGTCCAGAATGAGCACGGAGGGTTCGGCGGCGAGCCAGCGGGTGAGCACCACCTTCTGCTGGTTGCCGCCGGACAGGCTGGAAACGGGCGTGTCCAGCGACGGCGCCTTGACCGACAGCCGCTCCGCAATGGCGCGGATGACGCCGAGCGCCTTGCCGCGGGAGTAAAAGCCGGCGGAAGACACCTTGTCCGGAATGCACAGGACCGCGTTGTCGAGGATGGACTGCATCAGGAGAAGCGCCTCCTCCTTGCGGTCTTCCGGCGCAAAGCCGATGCCGGCGGCAATGGCAGCGGCGGTGTCGCCCGAGGGGAGCGCCTTGCCGTTGAGCGTCACGGTGCCGGCCTTGCGGCGGTGGAAGCCGAAGATGCCCTTGGCAAGCTCGGACCGTCCGGCGCCCATCAGGCCGCCGATGCCGAGCACTTCGCCGGCCTTGAGGTCAAACGAGATGTCCGTGACATGGTCGGTGGTCATGCCATCGACCTTCAGCACCACGGCGCCGGTGGAGGGATCGCGCGGCGGGTAGAGGTCGCTGAGCGCGCGGCCGACCATCATCTCGCCGATTGTCTCCTCGGTGACGGTGTCGACGGGCACAACGTCCACCAGCCGGCCGTCGCGCAGGACGGCGACGCGATCGGCGAGCGCCTTCACCTCGGCAAGGCGGTGGGAGATGTAGATGACCGCGACGCCCTCGCTGCGCAGCCGGTCGATGATCTTGAACAGGCGCCGCGCCTCGTCGTCCGTCAGCGAAGACGTCGGCTCGTCGAACGCGATCAGGCGGCCGCCGGCGTGGACGGCGCGCATGATCTCGATCATCTGCCGCTGCGCCGGGCCAAGGCCCTCGCAGTGGCGGCTGGCGGAGAGTTCGCTTGCCATGCCGAATTCGGCGAGCAGCGCGTCGGTCATCCGGTTGAGCTTGCGCCGGTCGAGCAAGACGCCGGCGAATTTGGGGAGGTGGCCGAGATAGATGTTTTCCGCCACGCTCATGTGCGGGACAATTTCGGGCTCCTGGTGGATCACCCGGATGCCGTGCCCGTGCGCATCGCTGGGGCCGGAGAACGAGACCGCCGCGCCGTCCACCACAATGGTGCCGGAAGAGGGGCCGAAGACACCCTCGATCAGCCGCATCAGGGTGGATTTGCCAGCGCCGTTCTCGCCCACCAGCGCCAGCACTTCGCCGGCGCGAAAGTCGAGCGTCAGTCCCTCCAGCGCAGTCACCGCGCCAAAAGTCTTGCCGATGCCATCGACCTTGAGAATGGTTTCACCGCTCACGGGTCAAGCCTTTCGGTGATTGTCGGGAAAGGGGGCGGGCCGCGACGGGCCCGCCCGGACGGCCTCAGTTGCAGAGGCGGTCCTTGTAGTCGGCGAAGTTGTCCATGCTGATCAGCTCGGGGTCCGAGTAGGTCGCCGCCGGAAGCTCGGTGCCGTCCTTGATCGAGGCCAGCAACAGCTCCACCGCCTGGCGGCCGTGGTTGGCCGAGTTCAGCCACATGGTGCCGCGGAACGCCGAATCGCGACCCGAACCGAACGCATCGCAGGCGCGGCTGCCGTCGATGCCGACGCCCATGCCGTCCGCCGCCGCATAGCCGGAGTTCTCCATGGCGCGCGCGGCACCCAAAACGCCGTCGTCGTTGCAGGAGAAGAACACCCACTTGGTCGCCTGCGGGTTGGCGGTCAGCGTGGTGGTCATCACGTCGATGGAGTTGACCATGGTGTTGTCGTAGGGAACGCGGACGACGTTCTCGGGGTCGAAGTCCGGCACGTTCTCGAGGAAGGCTTCCTCGGCGCCCTTGTTGCGCTGCATGCAGGTGTCCGCCTTGCGGTCCTCGATGGAGGCAACGCGCACCTCTTCGTCCGCCCAGCCCTCTTCCTTGTAAAGCCGCGCCAGCTCCTCGCCCACGTTGCGGCCGATGGAGTAGGCGTTGAGGCCCACGTAAGGCACCGGCGTGCCGTCCTCGAAGTTGATGTCGTCGTCCACTGCAATCAGCGGCACGCCGGCTTCCTTGGCGCGGGCGGCGACCACGGGGCCGAGCGCCTTGTCGGGCACGACAATGGCGATGCCCTTCACGCCGTCGCCGATCATGGTGTCGAGCGTGGTGATGGTGAGGTCGGCGTTGAACTGCACGTCCTGGCTGACGAATTCGGCGCCGCCGGCCTCGGCCGCCTTCCGGGCGCCGTCCACTTCGGCGACGAACCAGGGGTGGTCGCCCATCTTGTTGATGTAGCCGATCTTCACGTCGTCCTGCGCCGAGGCGGCGGTGGTCAGGGCGGCGAGTGCGATGCCGGCAAGAAGTTGTTTCTTCATGTGGTTTTTCCTCCCGTTGGGGTCAGTCGTGGTAAAGCGCCGAGCGTCCGCCATCGATGACGATGGTCTCGGCGTTGATGAAGGGCGCCTCGTCGGAGGCGAGGAACACCGCGGTCATTGCGACTTCTTCGGGTGATCCGATGCGCCGGGCGGGATGCATCGCCTCGGCCCGTGCGCGCTCTGCGGCGGGGTCGTCGAACTCCGCCCAGTAGTCGCGCGCAATCTCAGTATCGATGTAGCCGGGCGCGATGGCGTTCACCCGCACCCCCTCGGGTGCGTACTCGACGCCGAGCGACCGCGTGAGCCCGATCAGCCCGTGCTTGGCGACGGGGTAGGGGAAGGTGTGCGGGATGATCTTGAACCCGTGCACGCTGGCAATGTTGACGATGGCGCCGCGCTTTTGCGCCCGCATCCCCGGTAGCACCGCCTCCGCCATCGCCCAGCAGGCTTCCAGGTCGAGCGCCATGCAGCGCGCCCACTCCGCGCGCGGCATCTCGTGCGGCCGGTAAAAGACGTTGGCGCCGGCGTTGTTGACCAGAATGTCCACCGTGCCAAGCGTCTGTGCGGCCTGCACGGCGCCCGCAACGTCGGCGGCCACCGTCACGTCGGTGCGCACGAAAAGCCCGCCGATCTCTTCGGCGACCTTCGCGCCGGTCGCCTCGTTGCGTTCGGCGACCACCACTTTCGCGCCTTCGCTGGCGAACGCGCGCGCGATGGCCTCGCCGATCCCCTGTCCGGCGCCTGTGACCAGCGCCACCTTGTTTTTCAAGCGATCCATCATCTCACCAATCCACGACTGTGCCGTCGGGCATGACGGCGTTGGCGGTGTGCAGCACTTCCTGCTCGAAGGGGTGCTTCGCGATCTCGGCCTCGTTCACCTCGATACCGAGACCGGGCTTCTCGGGGCAATCCCAGCGGCCGGGCGTGCGCGCGATGGGCCAGCCGACGACATCGTCGTACCAGGGCACGGCGCCAACCATCTCTTCCTGGATGATGAAGTTGGGCGTGGAGATCCCGAAATGCAGCGCGGCCACCCCCGCGATCGGCCCCAGCGGGTTGTGCGGCGCAAGGCCGATGCCCGCCGTCTCGCAAAGCGCCGCGATCTTCTTGGTCTCCAGAATGCCGCCGGTGTGGCAGATGTCCGGCTGCGCAATGTCGAATGCGTGGCGCGCGACGGCAGGGGCGAACTCGCGCCGCCCCACAAACCGTTCGCCTGCTGCAATCGGCACCGGCGAATGGGCGGTGAGGAAGGCCGTGCCGTCCAGATCCTCCGGCGGCACCGGCTCTTCCACGAACAGCGGCCGGGCAGGCGCCAGCGCCTCGATATAGGCGAGCGCCGCATGGCGCGACGCGGGGCGGCCATGAAAATCGACCATGATGTCGACGTCGGGGCCGACGGTTCCGCGAAGGCCCGTCAGCATCCGGCCGACAGCGTCGATGTTCCGGTTGGAGGCGGTGTAGTGGGTGTAGGGGATCGGCACGACCTTGACGGCATCGTAGCCGGCGTCGACCACCTCGCGGCCCTTTTGCGCCAGCCGCTCGCCCTCCAGCGTCTCGTAGACCGAGCCCATCTCGCCCATGCCAAGGTGGGTGTAGACGCGCAAGAAATCCCGGCACTTGCCGCCCAGAAGCCGCCAGACTGGCTGGTCGAGCGATTTGCCCAGAATGTCCCAAAGCGCAAGCTCGATGCCGGAGACGGCGGACATGCCAACCACGCCGAGCCGCCAGAAGCCGTGCTTGAGCATCGTCTGCATCAAATGCTCGATGTCGCGCGGGTCCTTGCCGACGAGCAGCGGCTCAAGGTCGGAGATGGTGCCGACGACGCCGCGGGTCTTCCACTCCAGCGTCGCCTCGCCGTAGCCGACAAGGCCCGGCACGTCGGTCTTCACCCGGACGAAGATCCAGTTGCGCATGACCGCATTGCACACCAGCGCGTCGATCCCGGTGATCCGCAAGCTCTGTTCTCCCGGCAAGCGCGCAGGCTGGCCTGCACGAAAAAATTGCATTGATCCGAAGCGCGAGGTTGCGCCGCGAGAAACAAGAATGACGGGAAGGCGGCAGTGGGCGCAGCGATGCCACGCGCAAATCCGGCCGCTCCTGACGGGTCCCCCCGGACGTTCTTGTTCTTCGTTGCCTGGAAGCTCCCATAAAAATATTACAGAAGCAACATATAAATACGATATAAAAGCGGTGGGAGCCGAATGAGGGTAGAGGCGGGGTCAAGGCTTCGCCCGGAGCCACGCGCAGCCGGCGGCGAGCATGGCGAGGACGGGGCCTTGACCCCGCGGCTGCCCGCGAAACGCTCGCATCAGGGGTTCAGGCAAGGCAGACGCGAAGCGGCTGATCTGTCCTGAACCCCTGCCACGTGGCGAACGGGGGGAGCGCGAGGGGGAACACCCTCGCTCTTTCAAGTGAGACTCCGGCGCGGCGCGCCGTCCAAACCCTCTGGCGTTGCCGCGTGATGTGGCATCTTCTGGGTGAAAGAGGCGCGGAGGAGGGCTTAATTTGGAAAAGATAATTCTCGTCACAGGTGGATCGCGGGGCATCGGCGCTGCCACCTGCCGGCTCGCGGCGCGGCAGGGTTTTGCGGTCGCCGTCAATTACCGCGCCGACCGCGCCGCGGCGGACAGCATCGTTTCGGAGATCCGGAATGGCGGTGGCCGTGCCATGGCCGTCGGCGCTGATGTTGCGGATGAACAAGCCATAAGCGCAATGTTCGAGGCCGTTGTTTCCGAGCTTGGCGTGCCGACTGCGCTCGTCAATTCAGCCGGGATCAGCGTCCACGGGCGCGTCGAGAATTTTGACGGTGACGCGCTAGCTCATCTGATGCGGGTCAACGTTGTCGGGACCATGCTGTGCTGCCGGGAGGCGGCGCGGCTGATGTCGACTGCCAATGGCGGGAAGGGCGGGGCCATCGTCAATGTATCGTCGATGGCGGCGACCATCGGCGGGCGGCGCGAGGCGAGCGCCTACGCAACGTCCAAGGCGGCTGTGGATGCATTCACCGTCGGTTTTGCCAAGGAGGTGTCCGCCGAGGGCATCCGCGTCAACGCATTGCGTCCGGGCGTGACGATGACGGACATGACGACAGCGCTGCGGGAAAACCCGGCCGTAATGGCTGAGATTGTGGCGACCATCGGGATGAAGCGCCCGGCGGAGGCGGCCGAGATTGCGGCGCCGATCCTGTTCCTGCTGTCGGACGAGGCGTCGTTCGTGTCAGGCGCGACGCTCGATGTTTCGGGCGGCGGCTTTCTTGTTGCGGGGAGCACCGGGGGCCGCTAAGGCGCCCGGCGCGACGGCGCTACCACATCACGTCGCCGCCATTGGGCGAAACGCTCTGGCCGATCATGTAGGTGCTCTCGTCCGACGCCAGGTAGACGTAGGCGTGGGCGGCCTCTTCGGGGGTGCCGAGGCGCTTTGCGGGCAGCGAATTCAGCTTCCATTCGGCCCAGGCGGGGTTGCCGGCCGCGCCGGTGCGCCACATGGGCGTGTCGATGGGGCCGGGGCACACGATGTTGACGCGCACGCCATCCGCCGCAACCTCCTGCGCCACCGAAACCGACAGTGCCACAACGCCAGCCTTGGAGGCGCAGTAGATGCTGTTGCCGGGCGCAGGCTTGTGGGCCAGCTGCGACGCGGTGTTGATGATCGACCCGGAGCCCTGCGCCAGCATGATCGGCACCACGGCGCGCATGGCATGGGCCACCCCCATGAGGTTGACGCTGAGGACAGCGTCCCACACCGCAGCGTCATGCTCCTGGAACGGCTTTTTCGGCGCGGACACGCCGGCATTGTTCACCAGAACGTCGATCCGGCCGAACGCCTCGTGGGCGCGGGCGATGGCAGCGTCGATCTCGGCCGGGTTGCGCACGTCCACTGCGGCGGTGAGGCAGGTTTGGCCCATGGCCTCCACCTCGGCCCGCAGCGAGGCAAGCTCGTCGTCCTTGCCATGGTCGGCTGCCAGAATGTCGGCGCCTTCCCTGGCGAAGAGCTGCACCACAGCGCGGCCGATCCCGGTGCCGCTGCCGATCACCACGGCCTTCTTGCCTTCAAGCCGGCTCATGCCGCCACTCCTTTGGCAGGAGCCGGAAAATTGCGGGCCCAGTGGCGCGCAATGTCGCCGCGCTTGCAGAGCCACACACCCTCGTGCGCCGCCACATGTTCCAGAAAGCGCGTCAGCGCGACCGCCCGGCCGGGATGCCCCGCCACGCGGCAGTGAAGACCGACGGACATCATCCTCGGAGCGGTTTCGCCCTCGGCGTAAAGCATGTCGAAGCTGTCCTTGAGATACTCGAAAAACTGGCCGGCCGTGGCGATGGCGCCGCGTGCGAATTTCGCATCGTTGATGGCGAGGCTGTAGGGAATGACGAGGTGAGCCCGGTCCCGCACGTGGGTCCAGTAGGGCAGCTCGTCGTTGTAGGCGTCGCTGTCGTAGGCAAAGCCGCCGTGGGCGACCACAATGTCACGGGTGTGGACTGTGGGTGCATAGCGGCAGTACCAGCCCATCGGCTCGGTTCCGGTGTGGCGGGTCAGCGAGGCGAACGCGGTGGCAATCGCCTGCTCCTCGGCCTCGCGGCTCAGCGTCTGGTGGCGTTCCCAGCGCTGGCCATGGCCACACACATCGCCGGAACCGCTGGCCACGGCATCGCGGATGGCGGCGGCAATTTCCGCATTGCGCTCAAGCACCTGCGAGCAGGTGAAGAAGGTGGCGGGTGCATCATGGGCCCGGAGGATGCGCAGAAGGCGCCAGAAGCCGACACGGCTGCCATACTCGAACATGGATTCAGCGGCGAGATCGCGACCCTCGAAGGCAGCACCGCCGCCTTCGGCAAGCCCGGTCTCGGAGACCGCATCGCCGTCCGGCACCGACGGTTCGGACCCTTCTTCCACGTTGACGACAATGTTGAGCGCAAGGCGGGCGCCGCCCGGCCATCTGGGATCCGGCGGATTGGCGCCGTAGCCGACGAAGTCGCGGGGGAGGGCTGGTTCAGACGACAATGGCAAAGGCTCCTTCCAGCTGGCGGATCTCGGTGTCGCTGCCGTCCGCGATGCGGCGGATGAAGCCGGCAACGGTGGTCGGTGCCGTCTGCGAGGCCATGCCAAGGTGCCAGGTGCCCACACGGTAGATGACGGCGTGGCGCGGCGGGATGGCGAAGGCTGTGAAATCGCCCGCACCGGGCGTTTCGATCTCCGGCGGGGCGGCGACCACCAGAAGAGGCTCGTCGCCCAGCGGTACGAACACCTGCACGCTGAACGGATGCCGCTCGATGGTGAGGGGCACCGCCGCCTCGGGCGGCAGGACGGAGTTCAGCGACATGCGCGCCTCGCCGTCTGTGGGTTCGCCATCGAATGAAAGCGGCAGCGGGATCCGGTCGCCAACGGCCGGCGCCGGAACGATGGCGCCGAAGGGGGCGAAGTTTTCCGCAGTGGCTGCGCGCGCCTGGAGCGTCGCGGTCGGGTCAATCATGGCCGTCCTGTCAGAAGAGAACCGAAGGAAGCCACAGCGCAAGCTGCGGCACGTAGATGAGGATGGCGAGGAAGATCACCATCGCCAGCACAAATGGCAGGACACCGATGTAAACGTCCAGAATGCTGCCCTGCTTGATGCGGATATTCTGCACCACAAACAGGTTGAGCCCCACCGGCGGAGTGATCAGCGCCATCTCCATCAAAACGATGATGAAGATGCCGAACCACACCGGATCGAACCCCAGCGCGATGACGAGCGGGTAGACGACGGCAATGGTGGTCACCAGCATGGCGACCGCTTCGAGGAAGCAGCCGAGCACCGCGTAGAACAGCACCAGCAGCCAGATCGTCCCATATTTGCCGAGGTCGAGCGAGACGACCCAGTTGGCAAAATCCTGCGGCACCCCGGTAACGCTGAGCTGGAAATTGAGAATGAACGCGCCGACGATCACGAGGAGGATCATGGCCGTGGTCTTGAGGGCGGACTCAAACGCCGTGTGCAGCATCCTGATGGACAAGGTGCCGTTGAGCGCGGCCAGCAGCAGCGCTGCCAGGATGCCGATGGCGGCGGCCTCGGTGGGTGTCGCGATGCCGAGATAGATGCTGCCCATCACCATCGCGAAAACGAACATCACCGGCAGGATGTTGACCAGCGAGCGGATCCGCTGGGCTAGCGTCAGCTGGTCTTCCAGCTTTTCGGCCTTGGAGCCCTTGATGAGCGAGATGACGATCACGATCAGCGACATGGTGATGGCAAGGACGATGCCCGGCAGGATGCCGGCGGCGAACAGGCGGCCGATGGAGGTGTTGGTGAGGGCGCCGTAGATGATGATGTTGATTGACGGCGGAATGAGGATGCCGAGCGTCCCGCCTGCTGCGATCGAGCCCAGCACCAGCTTCTGGTCGTAGCCGAGGCGCAGGAGCGTCGGCTGTGCCACGGTGCCGATGGTTGCCGCCGTGGCGACGCTGGAGCCGGAGGCCGCAGCAAACAGCGCGCAGGTGGCAATGTTGGCGTGGACGAGGCCCCCCGGCAGCCAGCCGACCCAGTTGGCAAGGCTGCGATACATCCGGTCCGCCACGCCGCTCAGCGAGAGGATTTCGCCGAGCAGCACGAACAGCGGGACGGCAATGAGAATGTAGGAATTCATCGTGCTCCACACGATGTTGCCCACCATGTTGGGCAGGATGCCGAGCGACATCGCATCCGCCCCGAAGGCGAGCATCACCAGCGCCGCACCCACGTAGACGCTGGTGCCGAGCACCACGAGGATGGCACCGAAATAAAGGAGGGACGCGCTCAATTGCGGATCTCCTCAGCGGTGCCGCGCGCGGCAAGGTCGCCCTTCACGCGCGTGATCTCTTCGTCGAGCGTTTCGGAGCCGAGGCGGCGGCGCACGAAGTCGATGTCGCCGCGGATGAAGGCGGCGACGCAGCGCACGAACAGGATGAGTGAGATCAGCGCAAAGAAGCCGAGCGCCCCGGCCCAGATCGACTGCGGAATCACGAGCGGTGTGCGCAGTGGCGTGTTGGACAGCGCATCCATTGCCACCGTGCTGCGCACCACGCCGATGGCAACCCACACCAAAACGATTGCGGTGAAGAGGAGCGCGAGTAGCGCAAACAGGTCCACCAGCGCCTGCGCGCGCGGCGGCAGGGGCTGGCGCAGGAGTTCGATGCGCACATGGGCGCGTTTCACCAGCGCATGGGAAAAGCCGATGGCGGCGACGACGGCCAGAATGTATCCGCCATACTCGTCGACGCCCTGAAGGCTGGTGCCGAAGAACTTGCGCAGGATCGCGCTCGCCACGGTGGCCAGCGAGAGTGCGATCAGCACCCACCCGCCTGCAATGCACAAGGTGCGCGTCACCTTCTCGATGGCGTGGTCGAGCCCGTTCATGGCGTTGTGTTCCGCTTGAAAGAGAGACGGGCGCCCCCTCTCGGAGACGCCCTCAAGGGGTTGGGCAAAGGCCCGCGCCCGAGTGTCGATCCGTCGCCGGGAGGCCCCGGCGCGCGGCTCAGAGCTGGATGTCGAGGATCTTGCCGACGGTCTCGTTCCACTGGGCGCGGCAGTCGTCGACGACGCGCTCGCACTGCTCGACCCAGGTGGGCAGAATGACGTTTTCGAGCGCGGCCTTCATTTCGGCGCGGCCCTCGTCGGTAACTTCGAGGAGGCTCATCTTGCCGACGATGCCGTTCTTGCAGGGCTCGGCGCCGATGTTGCAGTTGATGCCGTCCTGGTTGTCGTCAACGCCCATCTGCCACAGAGCATCGCCGAGCTCTTTCATTTCCGCGGTCAGCACCTCCTGCTGTTCGGGCGTGAGCTTGTTCCAGCTGTCGAGCCGGATGGTGTGGATCGCGACGCCCGAACCGCCCAGCGGCACCGGATAGAGCGTGTCCGTCACCTCGTGCCAACCGTTGACGTTGCCGTAGACGCTGCCGGTGGCCGAACAGTCCGCCACGCCCTGCAGGAGTGCCTGATACACTTCCGGGCCGGCCAGCGTGATCGAAGCGCCGCCGAATTCCTCGACCGCCGCTGCGCTGAACGCGCTGGAGACGCGCACCTTCTGGCCCGCGAGATCCTTCAGGCTGGTGATGTCGCCCTTGCAGAAAAGAATCTGCGGCGGGTAGGCCCAGACCGCCATGAGCTTGGCGCCGTAACGCTCCTGCAGGCGTGCGTCGAGCACGGGGCTGTAGGCTTCGAGCAGTTCGCCAAGCTCGTCGAAGGTGTAGGACAGGCCCGGCAGGTCAGCGCCCATGAACAGCGGATCGTCACCGCTGACGTGGGACACCTGGATCGAGACCACGTCGAACGCGCCGGTCTGCAGGGTGCGCAGCGCCTCGAAGCCGGTCAGGCCAAGCTCGTCGATGGTGCGGAACTGCGCAGAGAACGTGCCATCGGTCCGCTCTTCGAGCCCCTTCCAGAACGGGGCTTCGATGTCCTGCTGCTGGGGTTGGTTGCCGTACCAGCCGAGGACGCGCAGGTCGACATCCGCAGCAAGCGCGCCAGCCTGCCCGAGGGTTGCAAGCATGCCCCCGGCAGCGGCGAGGCGTGTGGCAGCACGAAGAATGGTCATGGGCATGGGTATCCGGTTCGGTGAGGCCTGATGCCGGCTGGAAGGCCGGCGCACGCTGCATTCATGCACAGACGATGCCAGCGCCGCCGTCGCGCTGGCGGCAAAAATAATATCCGGGTAGAATTGACAACGCTGATTATACCCGGGTAAAAGCCCTTCTGGATCTATCAGGAGTGAGTTCGTTGGCGGAAGAATGGAACAGGGCGGCCGCAGCGTTTGCTGGCGGGCGGATGGTTGCGGAAGGCGCGCTGCTTGAGGTCGCGCTTTGCGTGAAAGCGGCCGGTGATGCGGGAGAGACCGGGCTACTGGTGCTGGACGACGCCACAGGCGCCGTCATCGATGTGGATGTGCGCGGCGACCGGGAGGAAATTGCGGCCCGGCTGGCGGGTGCTTCCGGCAAGAGCGCCGGGGCGGATGCGCCCGCGGCGTCCGGGCGGCGGGGCCGGCCGAAGCTCGGCGTGGTTGCACGGGAGGTGACGCTGCTGCCCCGCCACTGGGACTGGCTTGGTGCCCAGAAGGGCGGCGCCTCTGCCACGCTACGGCGCCTGATCGATGAGAAGCGCCGCGGCACCGCGGGCGCCGACACTGCCCGCGCTGCGCAGGATACAACCTACCATGCGATGACAGTGCTCGCCGGCGACCGTCCCAATTACGAGGAGGCGACGCGGGCACTCTTTGCCGCCGACATCGCCCGCTTCAACACGTTGATGGCGGACTGGCCGGCGGACGTGCGCACCTACCTTGCGCGCCTCGCTGCGCCGCTGGGCGCGGCGGCGGAGACCGCGGCGGCTCAGAGCACGTAGGCGTAGACCAGCACCCAGCCGGACAGGACAAGGGCGCACAGCACCGTGTAGAGGCCATTCCAGCGAAGGCCCACATGCCATGCGCTCTTGTCGGCAAACGAGCCGGTGATGATTGTAGTTGCGGTGAACGGCGAACACGCGCCGGTCAGCGCCCAGCCTGCCGTGACCGCCACCTGCAAGGCCGTGGGGGAGATGCCCATGGCGGCTGGCGTGGGCAACAGCGGCAACAGGAGAGAGGCTGCCAGAAGCGGGTTCATCGCAAACTGCCCCGCGATGGGGAAGATCCAGATCAGCCCGACCAGAATGGCCGCGGTCGGGATCGTTTCGAAGCTGATCCCGGCTTCGGCGATCCATGGCGCAAGGAGAACGCCGCCGAGCGTGCCGATGTAGCCTGCCATCGACAACAGCGTGATCTCGCCGCGGTAGCTCGGCAATTCGCTGCGCACATACTCACGCGAGCGGCTGACCATGTGGCGGACCCGGTTGCCGGGCTCCGCCTGCGCGCCAATCCACAGGAGTGAGACCAGCGGCACCACCAGCGTGACGACGCCCACGGTGCGCACGCCCGTTGCCACATGCAGGACACCGACCAGCCCGAACAGGATCGCGAGCAGCATCAACAGCGGGTAGAGCGAACTCCAGCCGCCCTCGACCTTGCGCGGCTGCGGGCGCGGGCGGTTGAGGCGGGGCTTGAACAGCGTGTCCATGGCATAGCCGGTGCCGACCAGAATGAGGCCGGAAACGAGGCTCGGGACCACGACGCTTGCCCACGCCGTGCCCGGAATGAGCGCCGTGGAGATGGCGATGGAAAAGGACAGCGGCGACCATGGCAGCGTCGACACCATGGCGCGCTGGATCGCAAGGAGCATCCGGCGCAGGCGAATGGTGCGGATTTCGAGGTCCGGCTCTTCCCTTGCGCTGGTGGCGGCGAGGCTCCCCAGAAGCGCTATGGCGCCGTAGTTGAGCAGCAACGAGAAAAGCTGCCCGCCGACCGAAAGCGCCGCATAGCGCCGCCCTGGCGGCTGGCTGGCCAGAAAGGCACCGCAGGTGCGGATGGCGGGTGAAGTCTGCGCAGCGTTGCGCAACGTGGCGAGCGCCGAGAAGAACGCCACGATGAAGGCGGTAACGCCGAGGCCGCGCAGGACGTCATCCTGCCAATCGTCATGCAAAATGGCGACGGCGACGGTAAGCCCGGCCGCAGCAAGAATGAAAGCCAGCCGCGCCGCACGCACCTTGAACGCAAGCACCAGCGCCAGCGCCACCGTTGCGACGGGGGTCACCATGCCGACGAACGCCGAACCGCCCCAGTCTGAAATCACGACAAGGAGGGTGACGAGGACGATCAGCAGTCCGACGAGGGGCGAGGCGCCGCTCGTGCGGCTCTGCGGCACCCCGAGCGGGCCGACACTGCCGGCGGGGGAAGGGGCGTTCAGCGGTCTTGCTCCCGGCGGACTGCCCGGTGGGGAGGCGCGCAGCCGGCATTCGAGGGACGGACGAGCGGGTCCGCGCGGCGTGGACTGGACATGGGCAGATACGTTCGGTGAGTTCGGATCAGGACGGATAGTAGGGCTAAACCCTCCGGCCGAATTCACCAAACCTGCCGTGCGACCCTGTCCTGCGTCTGCCGCCGGTTACGCTGATCGGCATCTCAGATGGAAGCGCCGAGGCGGCTGATGCTTTCCGTGCCTTCGCCGGCCGCTTCGCCGTGGGTGAGGGTTCCACTTGCCGTCTCGGCCACCAGCGCCGCCAGAGGCGGGATCAAGGCGTCCAGCGGCGCGTGGCCCGTGACCACCGGGCTTGCGTCAAAGTCGATCTGCCCGGTGAGGCGGGCGGCCGTGTCGGGGTTTGCGCTCACCTTCAAGGTCGGGGCGAGGGCGGAGACGTAGGGGTTGCCGGCGCCGGTGGTGAAGAGGGCGAGCTGCGCGCCGCCTGCCACCATGGACGTGATGGATTCTGGCGAAAAACAGGGCGTGTCCATCAGATAGAGGCCGGGTGCGCCGCCGAGCGGGTCCCCCTCGCGCAGAAGTCCGCTGATGGGCTGGTCGCCGCCCTTGGCGATGGCACCGAGCGACTTTTCTTCCAGCGTGGTGATGCCGCCATCGTGGTTCTGCGGGCCGGGGTTGCCGGCCTGCACGTCATGCCCGGCGGCCGCGGCCAGCGCGTGGCGACGGGCCATGGCGGCGCGGATTGCATCGGCGACCGCCGGCGATGCGGCGCGCTCGCACAGGATTTCGTCTGTGCCCGTCCATTCCAGCGTTTCGCTGAACACGGCGCGGCCACCGGCGGCCACATGCTGTTCCATCAGCCGTCCGCACAGCCGGTTGGCGACAAGGCCGGAGGTGGCGTCCGAATGGCCACATTCCACCGCAATGGACAGCGCCGACACGGGATGCGCGCTGCGCCGCGCCTGTGATGCGGTGCGGATGAGCGCCGTCAGCGCCCGCGCCCCTTCGTCGATCAGGCGGAACCGGTCCTCGCCAATCCCCTGAAGCGAGAGGGCAGCGTGCGGGCGGCCGGCGCGCGCCAGTGCAGCGGCCACGTCCGCCACCATCGCGTTGTCCGCCCCGAGGACGAGACAGGCGCCGGTATTGGGGTGGGTTGCGAGGGCCGCCATGGTCTGCCGCTGAAAGGTGCGATCGTCGCCCACATGGCCGCGCCCGTAGGTGGAGGCCACCAGCACCGTTTGCGGAAACAGCCTGTGAAGGGCGCGTGCGGCCCCGTGCTCCAGCCCGCTGAGCGACAGGATGACAACATGGTTGCGCACGCCGGGCGGCGTTGTGGCCCGCGTGTAGCCGAGAAATGCGGTGTCCGGTGCGCTCATGCGGCGTCTGCTCCGGCCGCGGAACGGCGCGCGGCGCGGCCGGCAAAGCCTTCCAGATTGTGCAGGTGGACGTGGGCGCCTGCTGCAATGGCGGCGGTGGCTGCGCCGATGGGCGCCCCATATTTCAGCACGGTTTCGCCGGCGGCAATGGGACCGAGGGCAAATTTGTGGCCGCGCGGGATGGCCGAAATCAGCATTGGTGCGGCCACCGCCGTGCCGGCTTCGTCCACCACGCGGGGCTGGTCTCCGGCCCCCAGCGGTCGCAGCGCGGTGGCCACGGTGTCCGCCCGCGTGAGGCGGATGGCATCCCACTGCGGGGCTTTCGGCGTGGTGGTGGCGTGAGTCACAGGCTGTTCCTCGCAAGACATGTTGCACAGATGCGAAGCATTGTGCCTCAATAGAGGTCCTCGCAAGCAATGCTTGCAAGAATGCCCGCAGACCGCAAAGGCGCCGCGATGCAGCTCGATGTCTTCACAGTCCACGTTTCGGACAAGACAGACTGGATCGTGCTGCGCCTGACCGGGCCGGACGGCTGGGTCGGCATCGGCGAGGCGACACTCAACCGCGAAACTGCTGCCGTGCTGGCGGCGGTCGAACCTGCCGCTGCGGCTGCGGCGGGCGCAACGTCCGCCGAGGCTGCGCGGATGGCGGTGATCGCGGCGATCGACGGTGCGGTCGGCCGGGCCATTGCCAGCGGACTGGAACAGGCCGCTCTCGATCTTTCCGGCCGGCGGACCGGCCTGCCGGTCCACGCGCTCCTTGGTGGCGCGTTCCGGCACAAGGTGCCGGCCTATGCCAACATCAATCGTGGCACGCTGTCCCGCACGCCGCAGGAATTTGCCGCCCGCGCGCGAAAGGCGGCTTCCGCCGGCTACACCGCCGTGAAACTTGCCCCGTTCGACGCGGTGACTGCGGCGGCAACCGATGATGCGGCCCGCGAGGCGCTGCTGGCGGACGGGCTTTCGCGCATCAGGGCCGTAACGCAGGCCGTGCCTTCCGGCGTTGGCGTACAGATCGACTGCCATTCCCGCTTCCGCGCTGACGAGGCGGCGGCCATGCTGGAGGCGGCCGCCGGGTGCGGGGTGAGCTGGTTCGAGGAGCCGGTGGCCGAGACGGCGGCCAACCGGCCGGCGCTGGCAGCACTTCGCCCGCAGGCGAGCGCGCTCGGCGTGGTGACGGCAGGCGCCGAAAGCGCCGGGAACCTTGCCGAGTTCCTGCCCTTTGTGGTGGGCGGCACCTACGACATCGTCATGCCCGACATCATTCTGGCCGGCGGCCCGCGCGAGGTGGTGCGGATCGGCCATCTTGCAGCCGCGTTCGGCGTGGGCGCCAGCCTTCACAACCCGTGCGGGCCGGTGATGGACATGGCGAGCGCCAACACCGCAGCCGCGATGCCGACGCTGGTTTCGCTGGAACGCCAGTTCGACGAATCCGCCCTTTACGACGAGATCGTCGCCGCCCGTGCACACAATTTTCAAGACGGCGCGATCGGCATGACCGACGCGCCGGGTCTCGGGATCCGGCTCGACTTCAGCCACCCTGCGCTGGTCTGGCAGGCAAGCCACGCGGTCAGCCTGTGACCGGGTTCTTGTCCGTCCGCGCGCAGCAGGCGCCGCGTCTCTCAGGGGGAGTGCGCGATGGCTGAATAACCGGCCGCCGTGGGTTCACCCGCGAACATACGGCCGGCTTGCGGACGATGAGGTTTGTAAAATGCGTTCCCCAAAACAATAAAATCGAGGAAACACCATGACCACACGTCGAACTCTTCTGGGCCGCGCTGCGGCGCTGACCATTGCCGGCGCCGTTGCCTGCGTCGCCACGCTGAGCGCGCCGGCCGCGCAGGCCGAGGAGGCCTGGCCCACAAAACCGGTCCGTGTCATCGTGCCGTTCAAGCCCGGCGGGCGAACCGATACGGTCGCTCGCCTTGCCGCCAAGGTGATCGAGGAGAAGGATCTTCTCGGGCAGCCGCTTATCATCGTGAACATGCCGGGCGGCGGCGGCGCGATCGCCGGACAGGCGGTGCTGGATTCGGACGACAACCACACGATTGCCCACTGGCATCACCAGATGCTGATCGCCAATGCCATGGGCGTCATCCAGTTCGGCCCGGAAAACTTCAAGTCCATCGGCTTCACCGGCGGCGGCAGCCCCGTGTGGGTGGTGCGCAGCGATGCCGGCATCGACAGCCTGGAAACGCTGGTGACCAAGCTGAAGGCGGAGCCCAACTCCATGGTCGAGGTCATCGGCATCGGCTCGATCCCGCACTTCGTCGGCGCGCTGCTTGCCGACAAGGCCGGCTTCGAAACGCGGAAGGTGCAAGCCAACTCCGGCGCCGACCGGTTGAAGATGATTGCCGGCAACAACGCCGACATCGCGCTGTTTGCCGCATCCGAATATCTCAACATGAAGGACGTGGGCTCCGGCCTCGACGCGCTGGTGTTCTTCGGCCCCAACCGGATCGACAACATCAAGGACGTGCCCACTGCCAAAGAGCTTGGCTACGACGTGACCTGGGCCAACCCCAACTGGTGGCTCGCCCCCGCCAGCATGCCGGACGAAAACGTCGAGAAGCTCGCCACTGCCTTGAAGACGGCAATGGAGGACGAAAGCGTCCAGACCTATTTCGCGCAGAACGCGCTGGACCTTTACTGGACCGATGGTGCGGACGCGCAGGCGCAGTCCGACGCGCTGCTGACGGAGCTGCAGGCTGTCGCCAAAGACATTCGCTGAACCGCAGCCAATGTCACACAACGCCAACCCTCAAGACACCGGCGCCCCCCAAAGGGCGCCGGCAACGGGCGATCTCGTCTTTTCCGGCATCATCATCGCGCTGGCCGCGGTGGTGTGGGTCGGGACCGCAGGTCTGCCGCCGCCGCGCTACGAGCCGATCGGCTCGGCCGCGATCCCGCGCGGCGTCGCCCTCATCATGGCCTGCCTTGCGCTCATCGTCGGCGTTCGCGCGCTGCGCACCGGCGCTGCATCCTCGGCAAGCGGGGATGCGGTGTCGCGCCGCGCGCTGGCGACCACCGTGGTGCTGATGGCGGCGACGCTTCTTTATGTGGCGCTGATGGATGCGGGCATTGCCGGCTTCCGCCTTGCCACGGTTCCGTTCCTCACGCTGTGCGGCGTGCTTCTCGGCGGGCTCAACTGGCGCAACGCCCTGATCGCGTTGGTCTTTGCCGCCATCCTCACCTTCGCGCTGCACTTCATCTTCACGCAGCTTTTCTACATCGACCTGCCATGACCGGACGGCACCCCCATGCTTGATGCCTTCCTCGCGCTCGCCGCGCCCTGGCCGGTCTTCTATCTCATCATCGGCACGGCGCTCGGCATCGTTGTCGGGTCCATACCGGGCCTTACCGCCTCGATGCTGATTGCGCTGACCCTGCCGCTCACCTTTTCCATGAGCCCGACCAACGCGATGACGCTGCTCATCGGCGAATATGTCGGCGGGATCTCCGGCGGCCTGATTGCGGCAACCCTCATGCGGATGCCGGGCACGCCCGCGTCCATCATGACCACGTTCGACGGTTTTCCCATGGCCCAGCGCGGCGCGGGCGAACGGGCGCTGAGCCTCGGCGTGATGGCCTCGTTCATCGGCGGGCTCATCTCGTGGGGCTTTCTGGCGCTGCTGTCGCCGCCGCTGGCGCGCCTCGCGCTCACCTTCGGCCCGTGGGAATATTTCACGCTGGTGCTGATGGCGCTGGTCATGCTCGCCTCGCTGTCTCAGGGGTCGATGCTGAAGGGGCTGATTGCCGCCTGTCTCGGCGTTCTGCTCGCCATGCCGGGGATCGACCCGTCCATCGGCCAGCTCCGGCTGACGTTCGGCTTCAACGACATGACCGGCGGCCTCAGCCTCCTGCCGGTGCTGATCGGAACCTTCGCGGTGAGCCAGATCATCAAGGACGTGCTCACCATCGAGAAGAAGCTGCCAAGGGTGACGGTTTCGCGCAGGGGTGTTGCCTTGCGCTGGTCCGACATCCGGATGCACGGCGGCAACCTTGCGCGCTCCGGCGTCATCGGCACGTGGATCGGCCTGTTGCCGGGCATTGGCGGTAATATCGCCGCCATGATGTCCTACGCCACCGCGCGCCAGGTCTCCAGAACGCCGGAAAGGTTCGGCACGGGGCACGAGCCGGGCGTGGTGGCGGCCGAAACCGCAAACAACGCCTCCATCGGCGGGGCGCTGATCCCGCTCATCACCATGGGGATTCCAGGCTCGGTGACGGAGGCGATCCTGATCGGCGCCCTCATCATCCACAACCTGCAACCGGGCCCGCTCCTTTTCATCACCAACCCGGAAGTCGCCTACGGGGTGATCGCGTCCTACCTCGCTGCCAACGTGGTGATGGTGGTGATGATGCTGGCCTCCATCTCGTACATCGCTCGGTTGATGTATCTGCCGCGGGCCTACCTTCTCACCGCAATCCTGCTCTTTTGCGTGGTCGGCACGTTCGCGCTCAACAACCGCTTCTTCGATGTGTGGGTGATGCTGGCGTTCGGCGCCATCGGCTATCTGCTGGAACGGGTGAAGGTGCCGCTGGGCCCGTTCGTCATCGGCTTCGTCCTGTCGCCCATCGCCGAAGAACAGCTGCGCTCCGCCGCCATGTCGTCGGGCGGGGACTTCACCGCGATCTTCACGCGGCCATTCGCGACAACCTTTCTCATCATCTCGCTGGCAACGCTGGTGTGGCCCTTCGTGGCTGCCCGCCGCCAGGCCAGCCGCGCAACCCAGGACCCGCAATGACCGAGCGCCCAAACATCATCCTCATCATGACCGATCAGCAGCGCTACGACACCATTGCCGCGCTGGGTTACCCGCATGTCGAAACCCCGAACCTCGACCGGCTGGCCCGCGAGGGCACCAGCTTTTCCAACTGCCACATCACCGCGGCGTCGTGCGTGCCGTGCCGGGCAAGCCTCTTCAAGGGCTACTACCCGCACACCACCGGCGTGGTCGCCAACGGGCAGCCGTGGCAGCGCACCTGGGTCGAAAAGCTCAACACGTCCGGCTACCACTGCGTGAACATCGGCAAGATGCACACCATCCCCTACGAGTCGGACTCCGGCTTCCATGAGCGCTACGTGGTCGAGAACAAGGACCGCTACATGGAAGGCCGCTACTATTTCGACGAGTGGGACAAGGCGCTTGCTGCCAACGGCCTCGTCAAGCAGCAGCGCGAACTCTACCGCCTGCGGGACGACTACAAGGAGCGCCTCGGTGCCTTTGAGTGGGAGCTGCCGGCGCACCTTCAGTCCGACAATTTCGTGGGCAATCTGGCCAAGTGGTGGGTGGACACCTACCCGCCGACCGAGCCGCTGTTCTTGCAGGTGGGCTTTCCCGGCCCGCACCCGCCCTACGACCCCACGCCCGAAATGGCCGAGCGGTACATGGCGCGCGACGACATTCCGCTGCCGAACCCGACAGAGGACGAGCTGGACCGTCTGCCAGGCCCGTTCAAGGAAAAGCGCCAGCACGATGTGGAGGTGGACCACGATTCCGTCGCCTGGTCGCTCGACCCGACACCAGAGCAGATGAAGCGCCTGTGGGCCCACTACCTCGCCAACGTGACCATGATCGACGAGAAGATCGGCGCGCTGCTGACGTCGCTGAAGAACCGCGGCTACCTCGAAAACGCCGTCGTCATGTTCACGTCCGACCATGGCGACTGCCTCGGCGACCACGGCCTCATCCAGAAATGGTCGATGTATGAGGAGATTGTCCGCGTGCCGCTGATCGTGTGGTCGCCCGGACGGTTTGCCGAAGGGCGGACGGTGGACGATCTGTGCCAGCTCTTCGACATCGGGCCGACCATTCTGGAGCTTGCCGAGTGCGAGGTGCCGGCGAGCTTCGAGGCGAAAAGCCTGATGGGCGCGCTGTTGCCGGACGGTGAGTTCGTTCCGCGCGACCATGTGTTCTGCGAGCAGGGCGGCGACGTGAACCTGACCGGTGCGTCGTTCATCACCATGGTGCGGTCAAGCCGCTACAAGCTGGTTCATTTCCGCGGGCTGGATGAAGGTCAGCTGTTTGACCTTGAGGAAGATCCCCGTGAGGTGAACTCGCTGTGGGACAGCGCCGACCATGCGCCCATCAAGGCAGAGATGCTGGACGTGCTGCGCGAATGGCTGATCGAGAGCAATTTTCACACGCGCGGCTGGGCGGCCGAATTCCGGTAGCTTCGAAGAGAGAGCGGGATGAAGATCGAAAGCGTCACCAGCCACGTCCTTGAATATGAATTGCCGGAGCAGCTCGGCTACTCGCAGCAATATTATTCAAAGCGCACCGCCCATCTGGTGGAAGTGCGGACCGACGATGGCGCCGTCGGATGGGGCGAGTGCTTCGGTCCCGGCGGGGTTGCACGGGTCAACCGCACCATCATCGAGACCGTGCTGGCGCCGCTTCTGATCGGCCGTGACCCGTTTGCGCGCGAAGCCTTCTGGCACGACGCCTACAACAGGATGCGCGACCACGGCCAGAAGGGGATGCCGTTGCAGGCGTTGTCCGGCATCGACATCGCGCTGTGGGACCTGGCCGGCCGGATCCTTGGCCGGCCGATTGCCGATCTCATCGGCGGCCGCTGCCGCGACACCGTGCCCGTCTATGGCTACGGGATGATGCTGCGCCCGGTGCCGGACCTTGCCGCCCGCTTTGCCGAGAAGGCTGCGATGCTGGAGGCCCGTGGATTTGCGGCGCTCAAGATGAAAGTGGGCCTTGGCGTGCGCGCGGACATCGCGCTGGTGGAGGCGGTGCGCGGCGCGTTGCGGGATGACACGCGGCTGATGGTGGACGCCAACCATGCCTACCACACCGCCGATGCGTTCGCCGTGGGCCGGGCGCTTGGCGGCCTCGGCGTCCACTGGTTCGAGGAGCCCGTGGTGCCTGAGGACCTTGAGGGCTACCGCGAACTGCGCGCAGGGCTCACCGTCAACATATCGGGCGGGGAGGCGGAGTTTACGCGCTGGGGCTGGCGGCGGCTCCTGGAGGCGCGGGCGCTCGACATCGCGCAGCCCGAAGTCTGCGCGCTGGGCGGTATCAGCGAATATCTGAAGGTGCTGGCGCTTTGCCACGCGCACTTCACGCCGGTGGTTGACGTTGCCCCAGAAGTGTCCCCGCTCATAGCTGGACTCTGTTCGTGTTGTGGTCCCATCGGGACCGGGTTGCAAACTCGTTCGGGGTGAGGCCGCCCAGGCTGGTGTGCGGCCTGTCGTGGTTGTAGTCGGTGCGCCATTCCTCAATGATGCGGCGAGCGCCCGGAAGGCTGCGGAAGAGATGCTCGTTGAGGCACTCATCGCGGAAGCGACCGTTCAGGCTCTCTACGAAGCCGTTCTGCATCGGCTTGCCGGGCGCGATGTAGTGCCAATTGACGCGGCGGTCCTCCTGCCATTCGAGGATGGCATGGGAGGTCAGCTCGGTGCCGTTGTCGCTGACGATCGTGAGCGGCTTGCCGCGACTGACGATCAGGCGGTCGAGTTCCCGTGCCACGCGAGCCCCCGACAGTGATGTGTCGACAACGAGCGTCAGGCACTGGCGGGTGAAGTCGTCGAGCACCACCAGCACACGGAAGCGGCGCCCGTCGCTGAGCTGGTCGGAGACAAAGTCGAGGCTCCAGCGCTGGTTTGGTCCTCGCGGCAAGGTCATTGGCGCCCGCGTTCCGATGGCACGTTTTCGGCCGCCGCGCCGTCGTACACTCAGCCTCTCCTCGCGGTATAGGCGGAACAGCTTCTTGTGGTTCACCTCGATACCCTCGCGCCGCAAAAGGATATGCAGCCGCCGATAGCCGAACCGGCGCCGTTCGTTCGCCAGCGTTTTCAGGCGTTGGCGCACCGTCGCATCGTCCGGCCGCTGCGACCGGTAGCGGTAAGTCCTTGGATGCATCCCGATCAGGGCACAGGCGCGCCGCTGGGAATACCCCTTCTTTTCAATCGCCCAACTCACGAAGCCTCTCCGTGCGCTGGGCGTCAGAAGTTTTTTCCCAGAGCGTCCCGCAGCGTCGCCACATCGAGCATCTGTTCGGCGAGAAGCTTCTTCAGGCGGCCGTTCTCATCTTCCAGCGCCTTCAGCCGCCTGGCTTCAGACACTTCCATTCCGCCGTAGCGCTTGCGCCACGTGTAGAACGTCGCGTCGCTGATCCCGTGCTTGCGGCACAGCTCCGACACACCGATCCCCGCGGCATGCTCCTTCAGGACCGCGATGATCTGCTCTTCGCTGAAGCGGCTCTTCTTCATCTCCGTCTCCTTCTGACGGAGTCCAGTTCAGACCGAGGACATTCCAAGGGGCAACGTCATGGTGAACCACGTCTGGGGTTCGGCGGTGGCGGTGGCCACCAACCTGCAGCTGCTGGCCGCCATGCCGCCGCTGCCCGGCGGCCTTCACCCGGACGAGCCGATGCTGGAATTCGACACGACGCACAACGCCTTCCGCGACGATCTTGCGCTGGAGGGGCTGCCCATTGCCGCGGAGGTGGCAAGGACGGGCCGCACCAAAGTGCCGCGCCGCCCCGGCCACGGTGTGACGCCGGACCCCGAGCTTATCGCCCGCTACGCGGCCGACTGAGCATCGCAGCAGCGCGGGATGCCCCGAGGGACGCTGCAAAGCCTCAGGGGTCGGGCAGTGCCGGGATTGCCTTCAGATAGGCGGCGACCGCGGCGCGATCGGCATCAGGCACCTTGGACCAATGGTCGACGATGGGTCCCATCGAACCGCCGATGGAATCGTAGTCCGGCGTGAACCCGCTTTCGAGCAGGTAGGCAATGTCCGCTGCGCTCCAGTCGCCAATGCCATCCGCGGAGGGGGTGATGTTGGGAACGCCGCCGTCCCCCTCCAGCGCCGGGGCACCTGCGAGCCAGCGCGAAGGGTCAGGCGCAAACGCCAGCGTGCGCGGGGTGTGGCACTCGCCGCAATGGCCAAGCGCCACGGTGAGGTAGTGCCCGCGCTCGACCTCCGCACTGGCGCCGTCCGGCGCTGCGGGCAAATCCGGCAGCAGAAATCTTTTCCAGATGCCGATGGGGCGGCGCCACGAGAACGGGAAGGGCAACCCGGTGGCTGCCGCCGCATTGTCCGAGGCAGGCAGCGTGTCGAGATAGGCCTTCAGGTCCAGAATATCGGGCACCGTCATGCCGCGATAGGACGTCCACGGAAACGCGGGCGTGAAGTAGGTGCCATCTGGGGAAACGCCTTCCTTCATGGCGGTCACGAAGTCGGCAGCGGACCAGGCGCCGATCCCGTGGGCCGGATCCGGCGAGATGTTGGGGACCGTGATCGACCCCAGCGGCGTTTCGAGCGCCAGGCCGCCCGCCAGAATCGGGCCGCCCTCCGGGTTCGCGGCATCGCCTGCGGCTTTGGCCCCATGACAGGACCCGCAGCCGGCTTCGTTGAACAGGATTTCCCCGTTTCCGGCATCCGGCGTGTGCGCGGGAAGGGTTGCGGCGTCCACCCGGTCCGGTGCGCTCAGCCACCGGAAAAGACCGCCAAGACCGACGACGATGGCAGCAAGAACAATGACGATGCGTGAAGTCATGGGCCAATCCGTGCAAGGCGGTTCACTGCGGCCGGGGTCCGTCGCCCGGCCGCCATTCGGTGCGGGGCTGGCTTCAGCCGCCAGCCCCGCTGTGATGCGTCATTTTTCTGCGCGGTAATCGGTGTGGCAGGCGCGGCAGGTGCCGCCCACTTCGCGAAATGCCACGCTGAAGGGCTCCTGCCCCTCATCGGCCGCCACCTTTGCCGCTTCCGCGTTGTCCACCATGGCGGCGGCGTGGGCCTCAAAGTCGGCCCAGTTTTCCCAGATCGCGGGCAGGGCGCGGGTGTCTTCGCCGGTTTCCGAACCTTCGGGGAACAGGGTGACGAATTCCTTGCCGTTGGCGATGAGAACATCCAGCGCGGCTTGCGCCTTTGCGGTGTCGTAGGGCGTTTCACCCTTCACCATGGCGCCGAGCACCTTGGTGCTGTCACCGATCTCTTCCATCAGCATGTGGCGCTGGGCCTGCGGCGAGTCGGATTGAGCGGCGGCGACCGAAACTGCGCAGGTGGTCAAAAGGGCAGCGGTAAACACGCGAAACGTCGTCATTGGCGGTCCTCCAGAATGAGCCTTCGTTTGGCGCCCCACCATACATTGGAATTTTATCGGGTCGAATGAAGCTTTCATTGCGGGTGGCCTGAAGGGGGCCGCTGACCGCGGCATTCACGGGCGAAAATCCAACGACGAACCGGCATGCCTCGCTTTCACGGACTTTTATTATTGCAAGGCATCACCGGTTTGCGGGTGAACACAGCACCAATTGCGCTCGATCCCAAGCGGTCACGTTCAGGCGTGAAGTCGATCCGGCATCTGCGCAATGAACAGGAAATTGAAGGTGATCATCAGTTGATTGATGATTTCTTCGGCAAGACCGTCGATATCCGGATCGTCCTTCGCGTGCTTGAACCGTTCTGAAAAGATCAGTCCACCTGTTGTGCAATCCGTGAAGTCGACATCGATAATATAGTGAGTCGATGAAACGCGGACGGTCCCGTCGATGATATAGTCGAGGCTGGCTTTTCGCTGTATTTCTTCCATGCTGAGGTAGCGCATACAGACATTGTTGCACGATCCGTGAACAACAATGTCCAGAATCGGCGATGAATTCAAAAAATTAGTCGCCCGTCGTGCAATTTTTGACCCGAATGAAGATCCATCATTTTCAGGGTCGATTCCCGTGAATGGAATTAGCGCAACGCGGAGAGGATTGGTCGCCACGCTAATATCTGACCTGATAGACCTACAATGGTTCATGATTTTATCCTGATAATTACTTGAGTTACGCCGGAGAACAACCAAGAAATAACAATCGGAATCGAGGTGCGGTGCGAATTAGGCGTGATTCACGCTTTTTTTCCGGGCTTTTCACGTCAGTGTTCAAAAAATTTCGAATAGTTTTACTCGAAATCGCCTGAAGCGGCGTCGCGTAATTCGAATTCAAGAGGAACACGTATGTCGAACGCAAACCTTAAACTTCAGGCTGTAGTTGATGGCTCGCTGACGGTCCCCCGCGTGAAGCCGGTGTCCAAGATCGAGATCGCAGGCGGCATGAACCCGCCCCGCGTGAAGCCGGTGTCCAAGATCGAGATCGCAGGCGGCATGAACCCGCCCCGCGTGAAGCCGGTGTCCAAGATCGAAATCGCAGGCGGCATGAACCCGCCCCGCGTGAAGCCGGTGTCCAAGATCGAAATCGCCGGTGGCATGAACCCGCCGCGCGTGAAGCCGGTGTCCAAGATCGAGATCGCCGGTGGCATGAACCCGCCCCGCGTGAAGCCGGTGTCCAAGATCGAGATCGCCGGCGGCATGAACCCGCCCCGCGTGAAGCCGGTGTCGAAGATCGAAATCGCGGGCGGCATGAACCCGCCGCGCGTGAAGCCGGTGTCCAAGATCGAGATCGCCGGCGGCATGAACCCGCCCCGCGTGAAGCCGGTGTCCAAGATCGAGATCGCCGGCGGCATGAACCCGCCGCGCGTGAAGCCGGTGTCCAAGATCGAAATCGCCGGTGGCATGAACCCGCCCCGCGTGAAGCCGCTCCTTGCTGCCTGAAGAGCTGACCCTCGACAGAACGTCCTTTCGGTGCATCTCTCGGCGTCGATACGTCTCCGCCGGGAGCGGTACAAAAAAGGTCGAAGACTATGACGGCAGAAGCGGCGATTGCGCCGGCTGAAAAGCCCCCCGTGCGGATCTGGAAGGCCTACAAGCCGGCGCCGGATATTCTGAAAGCCCAGAAAAGTGCAGCCGGTATCATGCCGGCCGGCGCGTTCCAGTATTGCGAGGCGATGCGCGTCGCCTCCGGTTTCGGCTGGTACATCTACCCGCCCAAGGACATGTCGCTCTATTTTGACGGGCGCGAGAGCTATTTTTACGAAGACGACCAGTGGTTCCCGGTCAAGTCGACCCAGTTCGGTCCCGATTTTCAGGCCGAGTGGAACGAGCAGGCGCCCGACGACCTCGCCTTTCTGAACCCCCCTTTCATCACCGAACTTTTCGTGCCCGGCGGGATCCAGATCTGGTCCGGCTATTTTGTCGAGACCGCGCCGGGGTGGAGCCTCGGTGTCCGCTCGCCGGTGAATTACGACATCAGAAGCTCGATTTCCCACTACGAGGGAATTATCGAGACCGCCGATTTCAAGCCCTGCCCCCTGTTCATCAACTTCAAGATCGTCAAGACGGACACGGAAATCTTCCTGCCGCGCGACCGGCCGCTGTTTCAGATGCAGCCGATCCTGCGCGCGTCCTACACTGACGGTGATCGCGAGCTTGATGTGGTCAGCGACATGAACGACCCCGGCGCCCCGTTCGACTGGGAAGGCCTCGGCGGGATCATGCGCAAGTCCAGTGAACGGGATCAGCGCCGTCCGGGACGCTACGCGGCCGACAGACGAAAGATCGCCTGATCCGTGGCCCGCGCAGTCTGGTTCTCGGCTGAATCGCGGGTCGTCCTCTTTTCGGCCGTGGGCTCGCTGCCGCTGCATCTGACGGCAGTTCTGGCCAGCACCGCCAGCGGGGTTGGCGGCGTCGCCCCCGGTGTTCTCGCCAGTGCCGCGCTTCTCGGCCTGTTCGCATCATCCAGCCTGCGCTCTTTCGGGGTCGTCGAGCGGTTCTGGCGCCTCTGGGCTGACGAATTGCGCTCCATCGTGCGCCATCCGTTCGTCACCATCAGCCTTCATGTCGGCGTTCTGCTGGCCCTGCCTTTCCTGACCGGCCCGCTCTCGCTGGCCGGTTGGTTTGCGGTGGGCTGGATCAGCGGCATCTACATGTTCAACGGTATGGTGGCAGCGGCCAGCGGGGCGAGCAAGTTTCTCGGCTTCATGGCGCGCCTGTCGGCGGCCATGGTTCTGGCAGGAATCATCGCCATGGCCGTGCAGTGGATCGACGCCAGCGTGCCCTACACCCGCCTTTGCGTGGCGTATGCCGTCGTCATTCTGGCCGTCGCTCTGATCCTGAGGCCGGACGGGCGTATCCTTTCGGCAGAGATTCCCTCCCGGCCGGAAATCGCCAGTAACCGGGGCGAGCAATATGTTGCGCTTGCGGGTCTCCTCGGTTTTTTCATGGCGGCGCTGATGTTCGTCTCCAATATAGGCACGTTTCTGGATGCCGGCCAGAGCCTCATCGACCGGACTGCCGGTTCGGTCGGCCTGTCCAAGATTGCTGCCGGGGTGATCCTCTCGCTTACCGTGGCGCTCTGGGGGCGGGACAGCACCGCGCGCCTTCTCGTCACGGCAACGGCGCTCATCATTTCCATGGGATTGCTGGACGGCGCGGCAGGCGTTGCCATCTCGCTGGTCATTCTGGTGGCGTTTGAAATTGCGCTCAACATCGGCGGTTCCGCGGCCATGGCCGAGGTTGCAAGGGTCGGCAGCCCCTTCGTCAAGCGGATGATCCCCACTATGGGCCTTGCCGGTGTGGCAGCCGGGCCGCTGGTGGGCGCTGCTCTCCTGTCGCTGGGATCGCCGGCCTGGGTGCGGTGGGGGGCAATGCTGGTGATGGCGGTGAGTGTCGCGGCGATCGTCGGCGTCCACCGTGTCGCCGTTGCCCGCCAGCGCCGCTGGGCCGAAGGCCGGGACACGACACCGGGCAACGGCGACACCATGGCACTGGCCACACGTTAGGCGCGCGCACCGCGCGGTCTGGCATCGCTTTGCCGGGGAGGGGCGCCTTTCGCCCACCGTGGTGCGGTGGCAGGAAAGGCGCGGGCACAAGCCCCACAGCCTCAAAACCCGGACAGAAAGATCCCCATGACCGACCGTTTCGACGAGGGAATGCGAACGCGAAGAGCCGTTCTCGGCGATGCCCACGTGGACCGCGCGGAAAAAGCCAAGACCGCGTTCGACGAATCATTTCAGACGCTGATCACCGAGGGCGCCTGGGGCACGGTCTGGTCACGGCCGCACCTGTCCCACCGCGAACGCTCCATGCTGACGCTGGCGCTCCTCGCCGCCGCCGGCAATTTCGACGAGATCGCCATGCATGTGCGCGCGACCGAAAGCACCGGGGCAACGCCGCAGGACCTGATCGAGTCGATGCTTCACGTTGCGGTCTATTGCGGTGTGCCGAAGGCCAATCACGCGATAAAGATCATCAAGGAAACGTACCGGGAGATGGGTGTCGAGCTGTCGTGACAGGCGCTTCCGGCAGGCAACAATCATAAACGGGAGAAGGCGATGCCCCACTTCATCGAGATCGACGGTCGCGCGCTGCATTGTGAATTCAGGCCCGGCGCGGCCGGTCGCACGCCGGTGGTCTTTTCCAATTCGCTCGGCACCGATTTGCGGATCTGGGATGGGGTTGTGGCGCTGTTGCCGGCGCAAACGCCGATCCTGCGGCTCGACAAGCGCGGCCACGGGTTGAGCGCCATGGGGCCGGTCACCATTGCGGCGCTGGCGGAGGATATGGCAGCGGCCATGGCGCATTTCGGCCTCACTGCGGCATGCGCCTGCGGCGTGTCGGTGGGCGGGCTGATCGTGCAGGCACTGGCGGCGTCGCGACCGGATCTGGTGGCGACCGCCGTGCTGTCCAACACGGGCTTGAAGATCGGTAACGATGCAATGTGGAACGAGCGCATCGAGATTGCGCGCACCAGGGGCCTTGAGGCCATGGCCGACGCCATCATCACCCGCTGGTTCAGCCCCGGCTATGTCGCCGGGCAGGCGACCGACCTTGCCGGCTACCGCGCCATGCTGACGCGCACCCCCGCCGAGGGTTATGCGCGCGTGAGCGAGGCCATCCGCGATGCGGACCTCACCGCGGATGCGGGCAAGCTGCACCAGCGCACCGTCTGCATTGCCGGTGAGACGGATGCGTCCACCCCCGTCGCGATGGTGACGGCGCTGTCCGAGGCGCTGCCGGACGCCGCGCTCACCGTGGTTCCGGCGGTGGGCCACCTGCCGTGCATCGAGACGCCGAAAATCGTGTTCGATGCCATTGCGTCGCTCGGAGCGCTCGACTGATGCGAAGACTGCCGCGTCAACCAGCCCGAAGGCGTGCGCCGTGACCTTCGACGACCCGCTGCTGGCGGCCTTCTTCGGTGACGATGCGGTGGCAGCCCTGTGGTCGCCGTCGGCGCAGCTTGCCCATATGGTCGCGTTCGAGAGGGCGCTTGTTGCGGCACGGGCGGCGGTCGGGCAGATCAGCCCGGCCGATGCGTTGGCCGCCGATGCCCATCTGGTCGCCTGGACGCCGGATTTTGAACTGCTGGCCGGCGGCGTTGCGGCAGACGGCCTCGTCGTCCCGGCCTTCGCGCGGATGATCCGCGAGGGGGCACCGGTGCCGGAGATCATCCACACCGGCGCCACCTCGCAGGATGTGCTGGACAGCGCCCTGGCGATGACGCTCGACCGCCTCATTGGCCTGTATCTCGGCCGGCTCGATAAGCTGTCCGATGCCTTTCGCGCGCTGCAAACCGAGCACGGGACCCGGCGCCTGATGGGGCGAACGCGGATGCAGGCGGCGCTTCCCATACTGGCAGGCAGCCGGATCCGCACCTGGATCGACCCGGTGGCGCACGTCAGGGCGCAGCTTGAGGCGATGCGCCCGCGGGTGGCACGGGTGCAGCTGGGCGGCGCGGTGGGCGACCGGCACCGGTTCGGCCCGGCCGCGGCGGAGATTGCCGACGGGGTGGCGGACCGCCTCGGCCTTTCCCGTGCGCCAGCCGCCTGGCACACCGACCGGACGGCCATTGCTGAGTTCGCGTCTGCGCTGTCGGTGCTGACGGGCACGCTCGGCAAGTTCGGTGCCGACGTCACGCTGATGGCGCAGCAGGGCGTGGACGAGATCAGGCTGGCAGGTGGCGGCGGATCGTCGGCCATGCCGCACAAGCAGAACCCCGTCCATGCCGAGCTGCTCGTGACGCTTGCGCGTTACAATGCGGCGCAGGTGGGCGCCATGCATTCAGCGCTTGTCCATGAGCAGGAGCGGTCCGGTGCGGCCTGGACGCTGGAGTGGCTGACCCTTCCGCCGATGACGGTTGCCGCGGGCCGCGCGCTGACCGCCGCCACCGAGCTTGCCGGCGCCGTGACGTCAATCGGCCAGATCGAATAGGGATCGCAGGACGCTGCGCGAAATTGATTGCGCGCTGGCTAGTCTTGCGTTCCGTGCATCCACCCGCTTTGGTCTGCCCGAATGCAAAAAAAAGCGGCTCAGCCGGTCTTCCAGGAAACGCCAGATGCCCAAACGCACCATGCGCCCGTCACCGCTCGCGGTTGCCACCGTACTTGCGGCCACATTGGGGTTCGCCTCCCTTGCCAGTGCTCAGGACTACACCTTCAAGCTGCACCATTTCCTGGGAGCCAAGGCGCCGGCGCAAGCCCGGATGCTGGAACCCTGGGCAAGGCAGGTGGAGGAAAATTCCGGCGGTCAGGTCAAGATCGAAATCTTCCCCTCGATGACGCTGGGCGGCCGTCCGCCCGAACTGGTCCAGCAAGCACGCGACGGCGTGGTCGATCTCATCTGGACCGTGAACGGCTACACCCCCGGCCTTTTCCCGCGCACCGAAGTGTTCGAGCTGCCGACCGTTTACGGGAACGACCCCGCCGCCACAAATCTCGCGATCGCGCAGATGTTCGCGAGCGATCTGGCGGACGATTATCAGGGGCTGGAGGTGATGTTCCTGCACGTCCACGCCGGGCAGGCAATCCAGATGCGGGACCGGCCGGTGCGCACGCCCGCCGACCTTTCGGGCGCGCGCTTGCGCATTCCCACCCGCACCGGTGCGTGGGTGATCGAGGCGCTGGACGCAACGCCGGTGTCCATGCCGGTCCCCGAGCTGCCGCCCGCACTCCAGAAAGGTGTGGTCGACGGCGCGCTCATTCCGTTCGAGATCATTCCGCCCCTGCGCATTCAGGAGCAGACCGACTACCAGATGGAGGGCGCAGATGGCTGGCGTCTCGGAAATACCACGTTTCAGGTCTCCATGAACAAGGCGCGCTGGGACGGTCTGCCGGCTGAGATCCAGCAGGCATTCCGCGACGCCTCCGGTCCGGATTGGCTTGCCGAAGTGGGGTCGATCTGGCTGGCGTCCGATGCATTCGGCATCAGGTTCGCCACCGATGGCGGCAACGAGCATATCGTCTGGTCCGAGGCTGAGACCGACGCGTTTCGCGATGCGCTGACGCCGGTTGTCGGACGCTGGGTCGAGGACATGGCGCAAAAGGGGATCGACGGCGCCGCGCTGGTGGACAGCGCTCGCGCCGCCATCCAAGCCAACGCCGCGCCGCGCTGAATGGGGGCGCCGGGGACGGGTTCGCCCGTCCGCCGCCTTGTTGGCGGTGTCATCACCGCATGGGCGATCTTGGGCGGCGTCCTTCTTCTGGCGGTGGTTGCGATCAACGTGGCGGCGGTTGTCGGCGGCATTGCCGGGCTGCCGCTGCAGGGTGATTTCGAGCTGACCGAGATGGGCGTTGCGGTCGCGGTGTTCGCGTTCCTGCCCTATTGCGAGCTGACCGGCGCCAATGTCAGTGCCGACATCTTCACCACCCGCCTCAAGCCTCGCGCGCGGGCAGGGCTGGCGCTGATGGGTTCGCTTGCTGCGTTCGTCTTCAGCCTCGTCCTTTTGTGGCGGATGTCGGCGGGTGCGATCGACCAGCGGGCCTACAATTACACCACGGCCATCCTCCAGGTGCCGGTCTGGGTTGCCTTCATCCCCATTCTCGTATCGCTGGCGCTGCTTGCGCTGGCAGCGCTTTTCACGCTTGGCGCGCACGCAAGGGAGGCCGGGCGGGCGCATGTCTGATCCGATCGTCCTCGGGCTCGTCTCTTTCGGTGTGCTCGTTGTTCTCATCGTGCTCAGGATGCCCATCGCCTATGCGATGATCCTTGTCGGCGGGGTCGGCATCGCGTCGGTCAACGGCCCGGCGCTGGTGCTCAACCAGCTGAAGACGCTCGCCTACGGCCAGTTCGCCATCTACGATCTTTCGGTCGTCCCGATGTTCATTCTGATGGGGGCGCTGGCGGCCCGCACCGGACTGAGCCAGGCCCTGTTTCGCGCCGCCAGCGCGTGGCTCGGGTGGATGCGCGGCGGGGCGGCGATGGCGGCCATTGCGGGGTGTGCGGGGTTTGGCGCGGTCTGCGGGTCCTCGCTCGCCACCGCGTCCACCATGGGGCGCGTCGCCCTGCCGGAACTCCGGCGGCAGGATTATAGCGGCGCGCTGGCAACAGGATCGCTGGCGGCGGGCGGGGTTCTCGGTATCCTCATTCCGCCATCCGTCGTTCTCATCATCTACGCCATTCTCGTGGAAGCGAACGTCGTCACCATGTTTGCCGCGGCGCTCTTGCCGGGCATCCTCGCGGTGCTGCTCTTTTTGGTGGTGGTTGCGCTCTACACCGCCGTGCGGCCGGAGGCAGGGCCCCGCCGTCCCTTTCCGGGCTCTGCCGAATTTCGGGCCGCCACGCTGGGCGTCCTGCCTGTTCTCGTCATTTTCACGCTGGTGCTGGGCGGGATCTATGCCGGGTTCTACAACCCGACGCCGGCGGCTGCCGTCGGCGTGGCGCTGGTGGCGCTCTACGGCGCGGTCACCCGGCAGTTGAGCCTCGCCGGGCTTGTGGATGCCTTGAAGGAGACCGCATCCAGCGCCGGGATGATCTACCTCATCCTTCTGGGTGCGGAGCTGATGAAGATCTACGTCTCGCGCCTTGGCCTGCCGCAAGCCACGGCGCAGTGGATCGTTGCGTCTGGGTACGCGCCGATGACGGTGCTGCTGCTGCTCCTGATCGCACTCATCGTTCTTGGCTGCCTGATGGACAGCCTCTCGATGATCCTCCTCGTCATCCCATTCTTCTGGCCCGTTCTCGTCGACCTCAATGGCGGGCTGTACATGGGAACCGATGGCGCTGGCTTCGGCATGAGCACCGAAGATCTCAAGATCTGGTTCGGCATCCTGGCGCTGATTGTCGTGGAGCTGGGGCTGATCACACCGCCGGTGGGGATGAACGTTTTCGTTATTTCAAGCCTCGCCAAGGGTACGCCCATGAGCGAGACATTCCGCGGGGTGATACCGTTTTTCTGCGCGGAGCTCCTGCGGGTGGCGCTGCTTCTGGCCTGTCCGGCGCTGGTGCTGTGGCTGCCGGGGCTTTTGTCGGGCTAAAGGCCGATGCGGGTGGGGCGTGCCGGCGACAGCCCCGCACCAGCAATCTCCTCTTTAACTACAGATCGACTGTGGATTGATGAGGAGGTCAGTGTGCAAAATGCGTTGGGTGCAGAAAGCAACTTCACGTTGGCTGACCGAAAGCTGGCGGACGTCATGTCGCCAGCCGACGATGCGGAGCAATCCGGCAGGCGGTTGCGGGCGACGAAACAGGCGCTCTGCCTTGTGGTTGCGCTCATCGCCGCGCTGCCGCTGGTTCTTGGCTGGGGCGCGGGCATAGACTTGGCCAAGCGCCTCCTTCCTGATTCGGCAGCCATTGTCCCCACAACGTCGCTGGCGCTGCTTCTCGTGTCCGGTGCGCTCTTCCTCGACACACGCTATCCGGACCGCAATTGCGGCGCGGTCTGCTTCTGGTCCGGCGCCACGCTGATCGGAATGGGGGTGGCAAGCATCATCCTCAGGAACGTCACCGGCTTCAACGGCTTGAGCAGCTTTCTCGTGCCCGGAACCATCGGTTCGGAGGGGACGGCGGTCGCCACGGCCGCCGGCATGGTGATTGCCGGGTACTGCCTTGCCTGCCTCAACATTCCCACACCTGCTGCAAGGCGGAGCTACGAAGCGGCGGCCACGGCTGGCCTCATCTTTTCGCTCCTTGCCGTCGTTTGCTACGCGTTCGAGCGAGACGCGTTGTTCGGCATCAGCTTCTTCAACTCCATGTCGCTCCCCACAGCCACAGCGTTCGGGCTGATCTTTCTCGTCTTCCTGCTCGTCCGGCGACAGGAAACCTGGTTGCGGCACATCACGTCGGCCCACTCCGGCGGGCGGGCCGCAAGGCGGTTGTTTCTGATCATGGTGGTCGTGCCGCCGGTCTTCTGCCTCGTGGCGCTCAAACTCGTCCAGCAGGGGAAGATCGATGTCGGTTTCGCCTTCTCCCTCCTTGCCGTCGTATTCGTCGTCACGTCCATGGTTGCGCTGGTGCGCACCGCGTCGCTCGGAAATGCCGAGCAGCTTCGCCGCACCATCGTCGAGCTGCGCGCGCTGAACGACGACAAACAGGTGCTGCTTGCCGAGGTCTACCACCGGGTAAAAAACAACCTTCAGCAGATGTCGGCGATGATTCAGCTGGAGCGGTCAAAGGTGACCGACACCGACGAACGCGAGCGGCTGGACAAGATCCTCTACCGGATCCGCTCCGTCGGCGTGGTGCATCAGATGCTGGTAGGCTCGAAGTCGCCGTCCCGCGTGGAAGTTGCGCACTTCCTGGGCGAACTCGTGGATGGGCTTGCCACGGGCTACAACCTCAAGCAGCGCGATATTGCGCTGAAGATGGACGCTGACGATCTCACGCTGCCGATCGACGTGGCAGTGCCCATCGGTCTGCTCGTCAACGAACTGGTCACCAACGCGATCAAGCACGCATTCCCGGACGGGCGCGCTGGCCTGATCACGGTGGGATATCACGCTGTCCGAGGCGGTCTTGAGCTCAGCGTGGCGGACGACGGCGTTGGCCTCGCTGACGGGGCGGTGCCGAACGAGCGCGGCCTCGGCACCATGATTATCAAGGGGTTGGTCAACCAGCTCCGGGGCGAAGTTAATATTCAAACCAGTGGGGGGACCACCGCTGTGGTGCATTTTCCCATCAACGCACAGGGCGGCGAACGGAAATGAGCACTCTGGGAACAGTCGTAATTGTCGAAGACGATTTTCTGATCGCGGCAGCCCATCAGTGCACCTGCGAGGATGCCGGCATTGAGGTGCTGGGCATCTGTGATACCGGCGAAGAGGCGGTGGAAACGATTTGCCGCCTGAAGCCCACCTTTGCCTTGATCGACGTGCGCCTTGCGGGCGTTCGGGACGGGGTCTACGTCGCCAGCGAAATCAAGGCGAAGGGCCTCGATACGGTGGTCATCTTTGCGACAGGGTCGACCGAGGCGAACACTCTTCGCAAGCTCAACGAGCTTCAACCGCGCCGGATCCTGCGCAAACCCATCGAATCCGAAGAACTCAAGAACTCGCTTCTGTCATAGGCCGACCGCAATTTGCGCTGGCCTTCCAGGGGGCGCTGCGGCCGCTGCGCCAAACCACAGCCTGGCGCAGGATGACGGGAAAATAATGGGAGCAGATTCAGGCGATCGGCCCACCACAATGCACGACCGCTCCCAGCGTTCTCTCATGATCCACCGAAAGAGGTGTTCTGGTGCAACAAGACAGGCATAGGGTGCCGACCGTCGTCATCGTCGAGGACGATTTTCTCATCGCTGCGGCTTACCGGACCATGGCTGAGGAGGTCGGCATCAAGGTTCTGGATGTCTGCGATACCGCGGCGGCCGGGATCGCCGCCATTGCCGCCCACCAGCCGACGTTCGCCGTGCTGGACCTGAACCTTGCGGGCGGCGCTGACGGTGTGCATGTGGCCGCTGCCGTCCGCCAGAACGAGATCGCCACAAAAATCATCTTTGCCACCGGCTCGGCGACGCCCGACACCCTGCGCCGTCTTGATGCCGTCGGCGCCTTCAACGTGCTCATCAAACCCATCGACCCGAAAGACTTTATCGCGGCGCTCGACTCCGACGCACCGTCGCACGCCGGGAGCAACAGCCCGCCGGGCCCGCAGGACAAGGCCTACATCGCCCAAATGGCCCGGCGGACGGACTGAGGACACCTTCTCTGGAACTCATTTCCCGGCGAAGGTTGGCATGCCACCCGCACCCCCTCTACATCTTTGCAAAAGAGGGGAAATCTGCGGTGAATCTGGGCATCAAGGGACGGCGCGCACTTCTGACGGGCGCAAGCAAGGGGATGGGCCGCGCGTGCGCCATGGCACTGGGCGGCGAGGGCGTTTCGCTCACCATCGTCGCCCGAGGCGCCGACGCGCTCCACCGCACCGCGGCCGACATTGCCGCCACGACCGGTGCGACGGTCCACCCCGTGGTGGCCGACATCACGACCGCAGAAGGCCGTGCCGCAGCGCTCGCCGCATGCCCCGAGCCCGACATTCTCCTCAACAATGCCGGCGGCTTTCCCCCCGGCAACTTTCGCGACTGGGAGCGCGAACACTGGATCGAGGCGCTGGACATGATGATGCTTTCGCCCATCGCCATGATCCGCGCCACGTTTGACGGGATGGTCGACCGAGGCTTCGGGCGGATCGTCAACATCGCCTCGCGCTCGGTGAAAATTCCGGCCGCCGAACTCGGTTTGTCCAACGGTGCGCGCACCGGTCTCGTCGGGTTTTGTGCAGGCCTTGCCCGCGAGGGCATTTCGCGGGACGTGACCATCAACACGCTGCTTCCCGGCATCTTCGACAGCGATGGCCAGCGCCAGCATGTGGCAGGCCTCGTCACCCCCGGCGGCCCCACCTATGACGAGATCTGGGCCGAGCGCGGCGCAAAGAACCCGGCCCGGCGCTACGGCCGGCCGGAAGAGATTGGCGCCTATTTCGCCTTTCTGGCGTCCGCCCACGCCGGATACATCACCGGCCAATCCCTGCTCATCGACGGCGGAAGTTATCCAGGCACGTTCTAGGGCCGGCACGAAGCCTGCATGAAAACGGCAGGAAAGGTTTGCCTGTCATTCCAAACCGATGTTCAAATAAGCAAAAGCGCAGCCAAGGAATGGAACCGATGGCCCACACCAAACCCGAAGGGTCTTTCGTCGCCCTCATCACGCCGATGAACGCAGACGGGTCGGTGGACTATGCCGGCTTCAAGACATTGATCGACTGGCACGCCGAAAACGGAACCACGGCGCTGCTCATCATGGGGTCGACCGGCGAAGTTTCCATGCTGTCGCCGGAAGAACGCCGTGAGATCGTCTCGCGCACGACGCGGATGAAACCGCCGGGTGTTGCAATGTATTACGGGTCCACCGGCAACAACACCGAAACCACCATCGGCTACGTCGCGCATGCGGAGGCTGAAGGCGCGGATGGCGTCATCATCGCCGCGCCCGCCTACATCTGCGCCGACAATGCCGCCATCACCGATTACGCGCTGGAAGTGTGTGACTCCACCAGCCTTGCCGTGGGCTTCTACAACAACCCGCCCCGCGTGAAGACCGACCTTGGCTGGGACGATATCCTGCGTCTCGCGCGCCACGAGAACATGGTGGTTCTCAAGGAATCCACCACGCGGGTCGGTCAGGTGGCCAAGGTCTGTGCGGCAAAGCCTGACATTGCGATCATGTGCTGCTGCTCGCCCAATCTCGGCCTCGTCATTCCGACGATGGCGCTGGGCGGCCATGGCACCGCCAACATGACGGGCAACCTCATCCCGCAGGAAATGGCGGTGATTTCAACGCCGTGGCGCACGGGTGAGGACGCGTTTGCCTGCCGCGAGGCATGGCTCGACAATCTCGACATGCTCCATTTTGCCTACAGCGCCATCAACCCGGTGGCCGTCAAGTCGCTGATGCGTGCCGTCGGCCTGCCGGCGGGGCCGCTGCGCAAACCGCTCCAGCCGCTTGCACCCGATGCGCTCTCCAGGGGCCTCGACATCGTGCGCAAACTGGGTCTCGACCGGAAATACGGGTTCCGTACCGGGCCCGACGCCATCACCGCAGCGGCCGCCTGAACAAGGCGGCGCAAAGCGGCAAGAAAATTGCTTTTTCGCAGCAGACAACAGGCCCCGGATGCGAGGGCCGAAGATCAAGGGTGGACCATGCTTCTTCCAAGACTATGCCTTGCCGGCGCCGTGGCGCTTGGCACCGCAGGCCTTGCCGTCCCGGCCGTTGCGCAGGACATCACCATCGCGATCGGCTCGGAGCCGTCGACGCTGGACCCGCAGCTGCGCGACGATGGCGGCGAACGCCAGGTCAACGACAATATCTACGAAACGCTGATGGCCCGCTCCGCCACCGGCGAGCTGATGCCGGGCCTTGCCGAGGCTGCACCCACGCAGATCGACGAAACCACCTGGGAATTCGAGCTGCGGGACGGCGTCACCTTCCACAATGGCGAGCCGTTCAACGCCGATTCCGTGGTGACGAGCGTGGAGCGGATCATCGACCCCGCCAACAACTCCGAGCAGATGGGCTACCTCAACACCATCTCCGGCGCTGAGAAGGTGGATGACGACACCGTTCGCATCACCACCACCGGGCCCGACCCCATCCTGCCGTCGCGCATGTACTGGATGAAGATGATCCCGGCCGAATACGGCAAGACCGGCAACATCGGCGAAGAGCCCGTGGGCACCGGCCCCTACAAGTTCGTCTCCTGGGACCGCGGCAACGACATCGTCCTCGAAGCCAACGCCGATTATTGGGACGGCGAACCGGCTGTCGACAAGGTGACGTATCGCTTCGTCGGAGAGTCCGGCACGCGCCTGTCCGGCCTGATGGCGGGCGAGTTCGACGTCATCACGAACCTTCTCCCCGAGTTCGTGTCCACGGTTCCCAACGCCGCCGCGGTGGACGGGCTGGAGACCTCCGTTCTCATCCTCGGCACCGACAATGAAGGGCCCATGAGCGACCCGAAGGTGCGTGAGGCGCTGAACCTTGCCATCGACCGCGACGCCATGGTCGAGGGCCTGTTCCAGGGCTATGCCACGGTTGCCGGCGGCCACCACATCAACCCGCGCGCCTTCGGCTTCAACGCCGACCTGGAGCCCTACGCCTACGATCCGGAAAAGGCGCGTGAGCTGATCGAGGAAGCCGGTGCCAAGGGCAAGACCATCCGCCTCGTGGGAGAATCCGGCCGCTGGCTGAAGAGCCGCGAGCAGATCGAGACCGTTGCGCAGTACTGGACCGAGATCGGCCTCAACGTGGAGATCGAGGTGCAGGAATTCTCTCAGTACCTGAAGAGCCTGATGGGCGACGGACCGCGCCCGGATGCCATCTTCGTCGCCAACTCCAACGAGCTGATGGACGCCGACCGCGAGTCCTCGTTCATCTACCACATGGAGGGGGCCGCCGCCTCCAACTCGGACGCCGAAATGGCGAAGATGATCGACGATGCGCGCGTCACCACCGACACCGGCGAGCGCGAGGCGCTCTATCACGCCATCTTCCAGAAAGGGCGGGACCTCAACTACACTGCGCCGCTCTTCAACCTGCAGGACATCTATGGCATGTCCGAGCGGATGAGCTGGCAGCCCCGCACCGACCAGAAGCTCCTCATCAAGGAAATGTCGGTCAGCGAGTGACAATCGTTCGGGCGCCCGCGTGGCGCCCGGCCTGAAGGGTAGTTTGTGGCACGTTACATCCTGGCGCGGCTCTGGCAGGGGCTGCTCGTCGTCCTCGGGGTGACGCTCGTCGTCTTTGTGGTGACGCGCGTGGTCGGCAACCCGGTCGACCTGATGCTGCCGCTTTCGGCCACGGCTGAACAGCGTGCCGCCTTCGCCCAGCAGATCGGCCTCGACCAGCCGCTCCCCCTCCAGTTCGCCCGTTTCGTGGGCGATCTCGTCACGCTCGATTTCGGCGAAAGCGTGTGGCAGCGCCGTCCGGCCGCCGAAGTGGTGTTCGAGCGCCTGCCCAACACCATGCTCCTCATTGCAGCCGGTCTCGGCGCAGCGCTTCTGCTGGCGCTGCCGCTGGGCATCATCGCCGCCACCCGGCCGGACGGGCCGGTGGACCGGCTGATCGTCAGCGCCGGGCTTCTGGGTCTGTCCATGCCGCAATTCTGGGTCGGGCTGATCCTCATCACCATCTTTGCGGTAAACCTCAAATGGCTGCCCACCTCCGGCGCCACCACCTGGGCCCACCTCATCTTGCCCGCCGTCACCCTCGGCCTCGCACCGCTTGCGCGGCTGACCATGCTCACCCGCTCCGCCGTGATCGACGAACTCAACAAGCCCTACGTGAAGACAGCCCGCGCCAAGGGGATGCCGGCGCACCGTGTTCTCGGCATCCATGCGCTGCGCAACGTGCTGATCGGCGTCCTTACGCTGGCCGGCTGGGAGCTGATCCTCGCCCTTTCCGGCTATACGGTTGTGGTGGAAACCGTGTTCGCGTGGCCGGGGCTGGGACTGACCGCCATCCAGGCAATCCAGCGCGGCGACCTCTTTCTGGTGCAGGCCATCGTCTTCGTCATTGCGGCGCTGATCGTCATCATCAACCTTGCGCTCGATCTTGCCTTCAAGCTGATCGACCCGCGGATCGACGTGCGCTGATGGCTGCCCTCCGTGCCCTTTCCAGCGCGGCATGGCTGCGCGAACTGCGCCACGACAAGGCCGCACTCCTCGGTCTCGTCGGCGTGGTGACCGTTGTGCTGGTGGCGGTGTTCGCCCCGCTGCTGGCCCCCTACGATCCTGCGGCGCAGGACGTGCTGGCGCGGCTGAAGCCCCCGGCATGGGCCGCCCGCGGCAGCATCGACCATCTGCTCGGCACCGACCATCTGGGCCGCGATGTTCTCTCCCGCCTCATCTATGGCTCGCGCATCACGCTGGCCATTGCGGCAACTGTGGTCCTGCTTGCCGGCTCGTTCGGTGTCCTGATCGGGCTTCTGGCGGGCTATCTCGGCGGGCGGGCCGATGGCTGGCTGATGCGCGCCGTGGACGTGCAGATCTCCTTTCCGGGCATTCTGCTCATCCTTCTCATCGTGTCTGTGATCGGGCCGGGCGTTGTCACCCTGGTTGTGGTGCTCGCCGCCACCAACTGGATGATCTACGCCCGCATCGTGCGCGGGATTGTGCTGGCGAGCCGGCAGAGCGCCTACGTGGAAGCGGCCGAAGTGATCGGCTGCGGCCCGTTGCGCGTCATCGGCCGGCACATCCTGCCCAACCTCACTGCGCCGCTTCTCACTTTGGCGATCCTCGAATTCACCAACATTGTGCTGGCCGAAGCCGCCGTCTCTTTCCTCGGGCTTGGCGTGCAGCCGCCGGCGACGAGCTGGGGCCTCGATGTGGCCGGCGGGCGTGATTATGTGTTCATCGCGTGGTGGCTGGTCACCTTTCCCGGCCTTGCCATCGTCTTCACGGTCCTCTCCATCAACCTCTTCGCCGGCTGGCTGCGTGTCACCAACGACCCGCAGGAGCGCGAAAAGCGGTTCGCCCGGCATGAGACCCGGCGCCAGCGCAAGCGGCCGCTCGCCCGCCGGATTGCGCCATGAGCAAACTCCTCGACATTCAGGATCTCAAGGTCGCGTTCGCCACCACCGGCGGTACGGTGGAAGCGGTGCGCGGCGTTTCCCTCACGGTGGACCGAGGCGAGACGCTGGGCCTCGTCGGCGAATCCGGCTCCGGCAAGAGCGTAACGGCGCAGGCGCTTATGGGGCTGATCGATCCGCCGGGCGAAATCGTCGGCGGTGACATCCTGTGGGATGGCAAGTCCGTCTTCGACGACCGCAAGGCGTGGCTGAAGCGGCGGGGGCAGGACGTCTCGATGGTCTTTCAGGACCCGATGACCTCGCTCAACCCCCTGATGACGGTGGGCGACCAGATCACCGAGACGCTGCGCTACCACAAGCGCCTGTCCACCGCCGACGCCCGCCGCCGCGCGGTGGAGCTGATGGGCCACGTCGGCATCGGCGCGCCGGAGCGGCGGCTCGACCAGCGCCCGCACGAGTTTTCCGGCGGCATGCGCCAGCGCGTGATGATCGCCATGGCGCTCGCCTGCGACCCCGTGCTCCTCATTGCCGACGAGCCCACCACCGCCCTCGACGTGACGGTGCAGGCCCAGATCATCGACCTCCTCACCGACCTTCAGCGCGAACTCAACCTTGCGATCATCCTCATCACCCACGACCTCGGCGTGGTCGCCGAACTCTGCCGTGACGTGGCGGTGATGTACGCGGGCCGCGTGGTGGAAACCGGGAGCGTGGAGCGGATCTTTGCCGCCCCGCAGCACCCCTACACGCAAGGGCTCCTGCGCTCGACACCCACGCTGGACGGCGTGGAAAAGCGGCTCGTCTCGATCCCCGGCGCGCCGCCCCGGCTGGTGGGGCCGCCCACCGGCTGCGCCTTCCGCCCCCGCTGCCCCGCCGCAATTCCCGCCTGCGAAACCGCCCCGGCGCTGGAGCCGGCGAGCGGCGGCGGCACGGTCGCCTGCCTGCGTCCGGGCGTTGACGCATGGGCCGAGCCGGCGGCGGCGACATGAGCCAGCCTGCCGTCACCGCCCAGAACCTGGCTGTCGACTACGCCGCGGCGGCCGCCACCCTTCTCGGCCCCGCGCGCAAAATCCGCGCTGTGGAGGGCGTCAGCTTCGCCATCGCCAAGGGGGAGACGCTGGGGTTGGTGGGCGAGTCCGGCTCCGGCAAATCCACGGTTGGCCGCGCGATCCTCCGCCGCACGCCGCTCGCCGAAGGCCGCGTCCTTCTGGACGGCGAGGACATCACCCACACAAGGGGCCGCGCGCTCCAGCGTCTGCGCGGAAAGATGCAGCTGGTGCTCCAGGACCCCTACGCCAGCCTCAACCCACGGATGCGCGTGGCCGAAATTGTCGCCGAACCGCTTATCGTCCACCGCCGGGTAAAATCCCGCGCGGAGGCGAATGCGCGGGTGGCGGACATCCTGCGCCTTGTTGGCCTGCCGGACGATGCCCATGCGCGCTTTCCGCATGCCTTTTCGGGCGGGCAGCGGCAGCGCATCGGCATTGCGCGAGCGCTGGCGCTGGAGCCGCAGCTGATTGTGGCCGACGAGCCGGTTTCGGCGCTGGACGTGTCGGTCCGCGCGCAGGTCATCAACCTGATGCAGGACCTGCAGGAGCGGCTCGGCCTCTCCTACCTCTTCATTGCGCACGACCTTGCCATCGTGCGCCATATCTCGCACCGCATCGCGATCCTCTACGCCGGCCGCCTCGTCGAGATTGCGGCGCGCGACGCCATCTACACGGCGCCGCGCCACCCCTACACCGAGGCGCTGCTGGCCGCGGTGCCGGTGGCGGACCCGTCCGTCGTCCGTGCGGAGCGCGACCATGGCGCTGCCCCCGCCGAGCTGCCGGATCTTGCGAACCCGCCGCCCGGCTGCCTTTATGCAATGCGATGCCCGCTGGCGACCGACCAGTGCCGCAGGGAGGCGCCACCGCTGACCGAAAAGGCGCCCGGCCATCTCGCCGCCTGCTGGCACCGATGACCCCGCGGCTGGTACGCTGACACCCGGCCCCGACAAGGCGCCTGACGACCCCAAGGACGGACCTTCATGAGCTATCGCATCGGCGCGGACATCGGCGGCACCTTCACCGACCTCGTGATGGTCGACGATGCCGGCACCGCCTTCCATGTCGCCAAGGTGCTGACGACGCCCGCCGAGCCCGACCGCGCGGTGCTGGACGGCGTCGACACCCTGCTCGCGGGCAACGGCGTTTCGGCCGAAGCCGTCGGCCACCTCATCCACGGCACCACGCTGTTCACCAACGCGCTGATCGAGCGCAAGGGCGCGAAGACGGCGCTGATCACAACCCGCGGCTTCCGCGACGCGGTGGAGATCGCCCGCGAGTACCGCTTCGACATGTACGACCTCTGGATGGAGCGGCCCGACCCCATCGCCCCCCGCCACCTTCGCCTTGAGGTCGACGAGCGCATCCTCGCCGACGGCACGGTCAAGACCGAACTCGACGAAGCCTCGGTCGAAGCGCTGATCCCGGGCCTTCGCGAGGCCGGCGTCGAGGCCGTGGCGGTCTGCCTTCTCCACGCCTACCGCAACGCTGCGCACGAACAGCGCATCGGCGAGATTCTCGCCGAAAAGCTGCCCGAGGTCGCCGTGTCGCTGTCGTCCGAGGTGAACCCCGAGATCCGCGAATACGACCGCGCGTCCACCACGCTCGCCAACGTCTACGTCAAGAAGATCGCCGACGAGTATCTGCACCGGCTGGAAGAGCGGCTGCGCGAGAAGGGCGTCCCCGGCGCGCTTTACGTGATGCAGAGCCAGGGCGGCGCGTGCGATATCGCGACGGCAACCTCGCTCCCCATCCGCCTCGTGGAGTCCGGCCCTGCAGCGGGGGCGCTGGCCGCCGCCGCCTACGGCAAGCTGATCGGCGCCAGCGACCTGTTGTCGTTCGACATGGGCGGCACCACCGCCAAGGCGTGCCTCATTCTGGATGGCGAACCGCTGATCGCACCGGAATTCGAGGTCGACCGCAAATACCGCTTCAAGAAGGGTTCGGGCCTGCCGGTAAAGGTGCCGGTGATCGAGATGATCGAGATTGGCGCGGGCGGCGGCAGCCTCGTCACCCGCGACGCGCTGGGCCGCCTGCAGGTCGGCCCGCAGAGCGCAGGCGCCGTGCCGGGGCCGGTCAGCTACAACCGCGGCGGCACCCAGCCCACCGTGACCGACGCCGACCTGGTGCTCGGCTACCTCGACCCTGCCTTCTTCCTCGGCGGCACCATGGCGCTTGACGTGGACGGCGCGCGCGAGGCGCTGCGCAAAACCGTCGGCGAGCCGCTCGGCATCGGCGCGGAAGCTGCCGCATGGGGCGTCCACCGCCTCGTCAACGAGAACATGGCGTCCGCCGCCCGTATCCACGCCGTGGAGCGCGGCAAGGAGGCCGACAAGCTGCCGCTGTTCGCGTTCGGCGGCGCGGGGCCTGTCCACGCCTTCGGCGTTGCGACCATCCTCGGCTCGCCGCAGGTGGTCTATCCGCTCGGCGCGGGTGTGATGTCCGCCGCAGGGCTTCTCGCGGCGCCGCTGTCGTTCGACTTCGTGCGCACGATGCCCGCCGGGCTTGAGGCGATGGACTGGGCCGCCATCAACAATGCGCTCACCGAGATGGAAGCCGCCGGCCGCAAGGTCATCGGCCGCTCGGTGCCGGAAGACGCCATCACCTACCGCCGCACCGCAGACGTGCGCTACCGCCGCCAGGGCTACGACCTCACCGTCCAGGTGCCGGGCGGGACGCTCGGCGAAGACAGCGCCGCCACGATCCAGGCCGCCTTCGAAGACGCCTACCGCGCCATCTACGGCCAGACCCCCACCAACGTGGAGCTGGACGTGATCTCGTGGCGCGTCGTTGCCGCAGGCCCCACGCCGCGTCTGGTCCTCCCAAGCGCCGCCACCGCGGCGGGCGACGCCACCGCCGCCATCAAGGGTCACAGAAAAATCTTCCGCGCCGACAGCGAGACGATGGAAGAGGTCGCCGTCTACGACCGCTATGCGCTGGGCGTCGGCGCCACCTTCAAGGGGCCGGCCATCGTGGAGGAGCGGGAAAGCACCGTGGTGCTGAACGGCCCCTGCCGCGCCACCGTCGACACTCACGCCAACCTTATCGTCGACATGCCGACCAGCGCCAAGGGAGACGCCTGATGGCCCTCGACCAGCTCAAGCTCGAAGTCCTGTGGAACCGGCTGATCGCCACCGTCAACGAGCAGGCCGCCGCGTTGATGCGCACGTCCTTCACCTCCATCGTGCGCGAGGCGGGCGACCTCTCCGCCGGCGTGTTCGACCGGCGCGGGCGGATGGTGGCGCAGGCCGTCACCGGCACGCCCGGCCACATCAACGCCATGGCCACCTGCATGCATCACCTTCTGGGTGCGTACCCGGTAGACACGCTGAACGAGGGCGACGTCCTCATCACCAACGACCCGTGGATGACGGCCGGCCAGCTCAACGACATCACCATCGTCACGCCGGTCTTCAAGAACGGACGCTGCGTCGGCTTCTTCGGCAATTGCTGCCATGCGCTCGACATCGGCGGCCGCGGCCTCTCCGCCGACAGCCGCGAGATCTTTGAAGAAGGCCTCCAGATTCCGATCCTGAAGCTCTACGACGCCGGCAAGCCCAACGAGACGCTGTATGCGCTGCTCAAGGCCAACGTGCGCACGCCGGAAGAGGTGATGGGCGACCTCCACAGCCAGGTGGTCGGCAACGAGGTCGGCGCGCGGCAGCTCCTCGCCTTCATGGCCGACTTTGGCCTCGACGATATCGAGGAGGTGGCCGACGCCATCGTCGAGCGTTCCGAGGCCGCCATGCGCGACCGGATTGCCGCGCTGCCCGACGGCACCTACGGCTTCGAGATGATGACGGACGGCTTCGACACGCCGATCAAGCTCGTCTGCACCGTCACCATCGCCGGCACCGAGCTGACGGTGGACTACGAAGGCACGTCGGACGCGGTGGACCGGGGCATCAACGTGGCGCTCAACTACAGCGCCGCCTACACCACCTACGGCATCAAGTGCGCCATCTCGCCGGACATTCCCAACAACGAGGGGAGCTTTCGGCCCGTGAAGGTGACGGCCCCCCTGGGCTCCATCCTCAACTGCCAGCACCCGAGCCCGGTGGCGGGCCGGCATCTGGTCGGCCATTTCCTCCCCAGCCTCGTCTTCGGCGCGCTGGAGGAAATCCTGCCCGAAAAGGTGATGGCAGCGAGCTTCGATGCCCTCTGGGATTCGCAGGTCTACGGCGACCGGCCGGAAGGCGGGCGCTTTGCCTATGTGTGGTTTGCAGCTGGCGGCGTCGGCGCGATCCACGGGCGGGACGGAATGTCGGCGACGGCGTTTCCCTCGGCCATCGCGGGCATCCAGTCCGAGATGATCGAGGCGCTGGTGCCGATCTTCATCGCCAAGCGCGAGCTTGTTGCCGATTCCGGCGGGGCAGGGCGCTGGCGCGGGGGTCTGGCGCAGTCGTTCACGCTGGGTGTGCGCGGCGGCAAGCCGTTCACCTTTTCCGGCCTTTACGACCGGATGCACCATGCCGCGGCCGGGCTTGCCGGCGGCCAGCCGGGTGCGGTGGGCAAGATCACCACCCGCTCCGGCGACCCGCTGCGCGCCAAAACCCGCAACACGCTCCCCGGCGACGAGGAGGTGACGCTGGAGCTTCCCGGCGGCGGCGGCTACGGCAACCCGCACGAGCGGCCTGCGGACAGCGTGCGCGCGGATGTGGAGGCAGGCTATGTGTCGGCCGAGCGCGCGCGGTCGGACTACGGCGTTGCGATCGACCCCAAATCACTCGCCATCGATGAGGCGGAAACCGCAAGGCTGCGCGCGGCCATGGCGGCGGCGTAGGCCCGCTCACGGCTCCGGCAGCGCGAACTCCAGCCAGTCGAGGTTGGTGCCGGAGCCGGCGATTGTGCCGGCCGCGCCGCACGCGGCGATGGATCGCACGATCGTCGCCGCGGCAGGTGAGAGGCCGACCTCTTCGCGCCAAAGTGCTGCAATGGTGCGGCCGATCTCCGGCTCCACCAGCAGCCTGTGGGCAAGCCGCGAATGATCGTCTCGCGGCAGCGCAATGCCCGGAAGCGCCGTCACGCCGACGCCCTGCTGGATGTAGCCATTGACCGTTGCAAGGTTGGACAGTTCCGCCACGATCTTGAAATCGACCTGGCCGGGTCCGCCCATCTCGTCGACGATGTCGCGAATGGCGGTGTCGGCGCTCATCATGATGAACGGGTGGCGGGCGAGTTCATGCCACGTCATCCGGGGGGCCGTTTCGAGCGGATGGCCGCGCGGAAACACGGCATGGAAACGGTCCCGTGCCATTTCCACAAAGGCCAGCTCCTCACCGGGGCCAGGGGTGCTGCCGAGCCCGAGGTCGGCCTCGCCGCTGCGCACGGCATCCTTGATCTGCCGCATCCGCATGTCGCGCACCTCGATGGTGATGCCGGGGTACATGTCGGTGATCATGGCGAGCACCGGGGGCATCAGGCGCCAGGCCAGCGATGGCACGCACGCCACCACAACGCGGCCCCGGCGGCGGGCCACAAGGTCCTCGATGTCGTGGGCCATGGTGTCGAGGCTGGCGAGAAGCGCGCGGGCCTGCGGCAAGAGGCTGAGGCCCACGGCGGTCAGCTGCACCTTGCGTGTGGTCCGCACGAAAAGGGGGGCCCCCACCTCCGCTTCCAGCTGGCGGACGCTCTGGCTGAGTGCCGGCTGAGAGAGGCCGAGCGACCCAGCCGCCGCGACGAAGCTGCCATTCTCGGCCACGGCAATGAAGAGGCGCAGCTGCCGGAGGGTGAGATTGGACGCCTTCATGCCGTGCGGTAGATGACGGCGACCGGCCCGCCGCCGTCCGGCCCCTGGTGTTCCGCGCCGCCGGACACGAACAGCTCCGCGTGGCCGACGAGGCCCGCCAGCACGCCCGCGACAAAGCCGCGCGCATGCCGGGTCGGCGAAATATCGGAATCGTCGAGCATCGTGTGGCGGTGGCCGCGCAGCCGGCCTGTGGATGACGGCTCCGCCTTCGCCAGCACGCAGATGACGCGTTCGCGGGCAGCGCTGCTGAGAAATGCATCATCGCTAAGGCCGGTGCGGGCGAAAATGCCGGCGAGGGCGCGGCCGTCGGCAGCGTCCGCCATCACCGCATGGTCGATCCGGCACGGTCCGCGCCACGACGGCGCGTGGCCGAGGACGACAATCTCGTTGGCCATCAGCTCTATCCCCGCCGAGGCGCTGGCCCGCCCGCTGAACAGCGTCCGGTCGGTGGTGATGGCGTCATCGCTTGGCGTGTCGATCTCGCCCAGCGCCAGTGCCACGCCGAGCGATGCGGCGCCGCGGGAAAACCCCATGGATTTCAGCGTGTCGCCTGTTGCTACCGTTGCCCCGCGGGCTACCGCTGCAGCCGTGCGTTCCGCTGTGATCAGCGGGCATTTCACCTGTACGAAGTGGACGTCCTCGGCGTTCTCGATACCGGCGGTTGCCATGGCGGCGCGCACGCCGCTGGCAACCAGCGCCACCTGCGCGTTGCGGCCGATCTCCTCCGGCGCCAGATCGCGTGTGGTGTGGACGCCGACGGCGAGTGCGTTTTCGCCCGGACCATCGTCGGGCAGCGCCTCGAACACCAGCCAGTGCGGGGCGAGGGCGCCTTCCGTGCCACCGGACATCACCATCGCAATTTCGGCGACGGCATCGGCCGGAAGGTGCGCGCCCAGCATCAGCCGCAGCGACTGGACGGCAAAGGCCCGCGTGAAGTCGTTGACGCAGCCATTGCCCTCCGTCTTGGCGAAGATCGCCCTGATGGCGCCGGGGTCGATCTCGCCTCCGGCGATGGCCGCGCGGATGGGGGCCGTGTCATCCGGCGCGGCCATGGACAGGCGGGTCACCCTTGCTCGTGGCATAAATCCAAAATTCTCCCATTGTGCGAATCCGGCGCGCGTCTTGCTTCGCGCCAAGGGTCTGCGGTCGGTTTCATGCGCGGCATGAAGCGTGCCGAAGCAAAAAACTTACTGACGGTTCAAACAAATTGAATTCCGGCGGTATACAGTTTGCCAAATGGCTGGCTATGATCCGGCCCAATGGTCATGACTATTCAAAGGAGTGGGCGGAGCATGAAACGAACGATCCTCAACCTTTCGACAGCAGCGGTTGCGCTGCTTGCCGCCAGTGCGGTGTCGGCTGAAACCCTGCGCTGGGCGAACGATGGCGATGTTCTGACCCTCGATCCTTATGCCCACACCGAAAGCCTGACGTCCTCGTTCCTGCATCACCTTTATGAGCCGCTGGTGCGCCGCAACGCCGACCTCGGCTTCGAGCCGGCGCTGGCCACCGAATGGGAGCTGATCGAGCCGACCCGCGCCCGCTTCAAGCTTCGCGAAGGCGTGACCTTCCACAACGGCAACCCCTTCACGGCCGATGACGTGGTGGCCTCCATCACGCGGATGATCGACCCGGATTCGCGTGCGCGCGGCAACCTGTCCGCCGTCACCGCCGCAGAGAAGGTGGACGATCTCACCGTCGACCTCATCCTCACCGGCCCGACGCCGCTTCTTCTCAACGACCTTTCCGGCGTGTTCATGATGGACAAGGAGTGGATGGAGGAGCACGACGCGCTGACGCCGGGCAACACCACCACCGGCACCGTCACCTACGCGTCCGATCACGCCAACGGCACGGGCCCCTTCAAGCTCGAAAGCCGCACGCCGGACGCGAAGACCGTTCTCACCGCCTTCGATGACTGGTGGGACACGCCGATCCACAACATCGACACCATCGAATTCACGCCCATCGGCTCCGACGCCACGCGCGTTGCCGCGCTGCTGTCCGGCGAAGTGGACGTGATCACGCCCGCGCCGTTGCAGGACACCGCGCGGATCGACGGGGCGGACGGCGTTTCGGCCATCCAGAACCCGTCCCTGCGCACCATCATGCTCGGCCTCAACGTGGGCGACGACGAGCTGGACGCTGCCCCCGGCTCCGGCTTCAACCCCCTGAAGGACGTGAAGGTCCGCAAGGCGCTGTGGCAGGCCATCGACATGGACGCCATCGCCGCCAAGGTGATGCGCGGCAAGGCCCGCGTCGCCGGCCTGATGATCGCCCCGCAGATTGCCGGCTACGTTGCCGAAGACGACGTGAAGCCGGAATACGACATGGACGCCGCCAAGAAGCTTCTGGCCGACGCCGGCTATGAAGACGGCTTCACCATGGGCCTCGACTGCCCCAACGACCGCTACGTCAACGACGAGGAAATCTGCCTCGCCATTGCGTCCATGTGGAAGAATCTCGGCGTGGACGTGAAGCTCACCACCCAGACCAAGGGCAACCACTTCCCCAAGGTCGATAATGGCGAGACCGACGCTTACATGATCGGCTGGGCGACGCTGCCGGCCATGGACGGCTACAGCCCCGTGCGCGCCATGCTCGCCACCCGTGACGGCGAGATGGGCGGCAACAACCCCAACGGCTACTCCAACGCGCGGGTCGACGAGATCGCCAAGCTCGCCGGCGAGGAAACCGACGACGAGAAGCGCCTTGCGATGATCTCCGAAGCCATCCGCATCGCGCGCGACGAGATCGCCTTCATCCCGCTCCACCAGCAGCCGCTGGCTTGGGCTGCGCGCGACAATGTCGAGCTGATCCAGTTCCCGGACAACTACTTCCGGGCCTGGCACTACAAGGTCAACTGAGCGAAGGGGCGGCGGGCATGCTCGTCTTCATAGTCCGCCGCCTTGCGCAGGCGCTGGTGGTAATCTTCGCGATCGCCATCATCTCCTTCGTGATGTTCCGGTACGTCGGCGACCCCGTCGCCACCATGTCGCGTGAGGACGCGTCTGTCACCGAACGCGCCGAACTGCGGGCCAGACTGGGGCTCGATCAGCCCGTAATCGTCCAGTTCGGTGATTTCGTCTCGCGCCTGTCGCGCGGCGATCTCGGCATTTCCTACCGCAACCAGCGCCCGGTGGCGGACATGATCGCCGAACGGCTGCCCGCCACGCTGGAGCTGGTTCTGGTGGCAACGCTGTTGTCGCTCGCCATCGGCATTCCGCTCGGCGTCATCACCGCCGTCCACCGCACGGGATGGCTCGCGACCACCGTCCAGTCGGTCTCTCTGGTGGGCATCTCGGTGCCCACGTTCGTGACCGGCATCATGCTCATTCTTGTCTTTTCGGTGACGCTGCGCTGGCTGCCCTCGTTCGGGCGCGGCGAAACGGTCGACCTTGGCTGGTGGACCACCGGCCTCCTCACGGTCACCGGCCTCAAGGCGCTGATCCTCCCGTCCGTCACCCTCGCCCTTTACCAGATGACCCTCATCATGCGCCTCGTCCGTGCCGAGATGATCGAGATCCTTTCGTCGGACTACATCCGCTTTGCACGCTCGCGCGGCCTGCCATCCCGGTCGATCCACTATCGTCTTGCGCTGAAGAACGGGCTGATGCCGGTCATCACCATCACGGGGATGCAGATCGGCGGCCTGATCGCTTTCGCGGTGGTGACTGAAACCGTGTTCCAGTGGCCGGGCCTCGGGCTTCTGTTCATTCAGGCCGTGTCGTTCGCGGACGTGCCGGTGATGGCGGCCTATCTCCTCTTCGTCGGCCTCCTGTTCGTGACCCTCAACGCCCTTGTCGACATCACCTATCTCATTGTCGACCCGCGCCTCAGGACCTCCAGACCATGAGCGGTTCCCCCTCGCTCTGGCGCGATTTCCTGCGCTCGCCCAAGGCAATCATCTCGGCCGTCGGCGCGCTGCTGCTGATCGGCGCAGCCTTTCTTGCGCCCGTCCTCGCGCCCCACTCGCCATTCGAGCTTGGCACCTTCAACCTGATGGATTCGGAACTTCCGCCGTCCTTCATGGAAGGCGGCGACCCGCGCTTCCTTCTGGGCACCGACATGCAGGGGCGGGACGTGTTCTCCGCCATCCTTTTCGGGATGCGCATCTCGCTCACCGTCGGCATTGCCGCCGTTGCAATCTCGGCCGGCATCGGCACGCTGATCGGCCTTTTCGCCGGCTTTTACGGCGGATTTCTGGACAGCGCGCTGATGCGCCTTGCCGACGTGGTGCTCTCCTTTCCAACTATCCTCATTGCGTTGCTGGTGGCTGGCATCGCGCGGTCCGTCGCGCCGCAGACGGCGGGCGGAGAGGGGGCGATCCTCATCCTGATCTTCGCCATCGCCATCAACGAATGGACGCAGTACGCACGCACCGTGCGCGGCCAGACGATGGTGGAAAAAGGCCTCGATTATGTGAAGGCGGCGCGCGTGACCGGCGTTGCCGAGGGCAGGATCCTGTCCCGCCACATCCTGCCCAACATCCTGTCGCCGGTGATCGTGATTGCCACCATCAACCTGGCGCTGGCGGTGCTTGCGGAAGCGACGCTTTCCTTCCTCGGCGTTGGAATGCCGGCAACCTCGCCGTCGCTGGGGACCCTCATCCGCATCGGCAACGAGAATCTCTTCTCCGGCGTCTGGTGGGTGGTCGTCTTCCCGGCGGTGGCACTGGTTCTGCTGGTCCTCTTCGTAAACCTCTTTGGCGATTGGCTCCGCGATGCCCTCAATCCCCGGATCGACTGAACCGCGCCTCCTCGTGCGCGGCCTCACCGTCGCTTACGGGCGTGCGGGCAAGCCGGCTGTCGATGGCATCGACATCGAAGCGAAGGCGGGCGAGATCGTCGCCATCGTCGGCGAGTCCGGTGCCGGCAAGTCGTCAATCGGCGCGGCGCTGCTCGACCTCGTCGACAAGCCCGGCCACTGGCATGCGGACACCATCGCGCTGGATGGCGCGCCGATCGACTACCGCACCACCCACACCCGTGGCCGCGACGTCAGCGTCATCTTCCAGGACCCGCAGACGGCGCTGAACCCACTCTTCACCGTCGAGCAGCAGCTCGTCCACATGGTGCGTCACCACGAAGGCCTCTCAGGCCGCGCCGCGCAGGACCGTGCGGTGGAAATGCTGGAGGCCGTCGGCATCCCCGACCCGGCCGAGCGCGTGAAACAATACCCGCACCAGTTTTCCGGCGGGATGCGCCAGCGCGTCGTCATCGCGCTTGCCATCGCGTGCAACCCGCGCCTCGTCATCGCCGACGAGCCGACCTCCGCACTCGACGTGTCGGTGCGCGGCCAGGTGCTCGACCTCATCCGCGCGCTGGCGCGCGAGCGCGGCACGGCGGTTCTCCTCATCACCCACGACATGGCGGCGGTCTCCCGCATCGCCGACACGGTGGCGGTGATGAAGAATGGTGAGATCGTCGAGACCGCTCCGACCGAGGCGCTGCTCACCCGCCCGCAGCACGCCTACTCCAAGATGCTGATTGCGGCGGTCCCGCCCGGCGAACGCACCATCCATCGCTTTGAGGTGCCGCCGCTCGCCGACGTGGCCGCCCCCGCCGTGCACGGTTTCTCTCTGGACACGTGGCTGCGCGCCGGCGGTGCCGACCGGCCGGGCGAAAAGCTCCTGAGAGTTGAGGGCGTGACGAAGACATTCGCGCTTTCGGCGGGCCTCTTCGGCGGCGGGCGCAAACGGTTCACCGCGGTGGACGACGTGTCATTCTCCGTCCACACCGGCGAGGCCTACGGGCTGGTCGGCGAGTCGGGCTCCGGCAAATCCACCCTCGCGCAGCTGGTGGCGGGGCTTTACACGCCGGACAAGGGGCACATCGCATTCGGCCCGCACGCGCTGGAGCCGGGGGCGCGGGAGGTCGAGATCCGCGAATATCGCCGCGGGCTTCAGATGATCTTTCAGGACCCGTTCTCCTCGCTCAACCGGCGCCTGCGGGTCGGCGATGCGGTGGCCGAGCCCATCGTCACCGCAGGCACGGAGGACAAGGCGACCATGCGCAAGATCGTCGAGGCACTGCTGGAGCGCGTCGGCCTCCCCGGCGACGCCATGCACCGCCACCCGCATGCGTTCTCCGGCGGCCAGCGCCAGCGCATCGCCGTCGCGCGCGCATTGGCCGGCCGCCCGCGCCTCCTCATCTGCGACGAGCCCACCTCCGCGCTCGACGTTTCCATCCAGGCACAGCTCCTCAATCTGTTGATGGACCTCAAGGACGACCTCGGCCTCGCGATGCTGTTCATCACCCACGACCTGCCGGTCGTGCGGCAGGTGGCGGACCGGATCGGCGTCCTCCAGCGCGGCAAGCTGGTGGAGGAGCAGGGTTCCGACGCCCTGTTCGACGACCCCCAGAATTCCTACACGACGGCGCTGATCGACGAACTTCCGCACCGCCATCGCAACAATCAACACCAAGGAGCACTGAATGGCTGACCTGCGGATCGACAACGCCGTTGTCGTCACCATGGACGGAACGCGTCAGGTGATCGACAACGGCTCGATCGCCATCACGGCGGACCGCATCGTGGCCGTCGGGCCGACGGCGGAGATTGCCGCCGCGCACCCCGCCGGCGAGGTGATCGACGCCAAGGGCATGGCCGCGATGCCGGGCCTGATCGACGTTCATGCCCACGCCGGCCACGGCCTCATCAAGACGCTGGCTGGCGGCGACAGCAACGCCTGGTTCGACGCCTGCCGCGTGGTCTACACCCTCGCGTCCGACCCCGGCTTCTGGCATGCCGAAGCCGCGCTCGCGGGCCTCGAGCGCCTCAAGGGCGGCGTCACCACCGGCGTCTCGCTCCTGGGCGGCGGCGACAGCGTGATGCGCACCGACACCCGCGACGGCGGCGATGCCCACCTCGACGCCGTGAAAGATCTCGGCATCCGCGTGCAGATGGCCATCGGCCCGACGCGGCCCCCGTTTCCGTGGACCTACGGCACCTGGAAAGACGGCGTGCGCACCGACTACGAGGTGACGTTCGAGCAGCAGATTGCCACCTGCGAAACGCTGATTCGCGACCGCCACAACACCGAGGGCGGCCGGCTCAACATCGCGATGCTCTCGCCGACCTTGCGCAAGGAGCACCTCGGCAACGCCAGCGCCGAGGACAAGGCGACCATGGTGGAGCAGGCCAAAAAGGCTTCAGCCGTCGCGCGCGAGCATGGCCTCATCTTCACGCAGGACGGCCACCGCCAGGGCACCGTCCAGTTCGCGTTCGACGAGCTGGGCATCCTCGGCCCCGAGGCGCTGCTGTCACACTCCACCGATTTCACCGACGAGGAAATCAAGATCTGCGCCGACACCGGCACCAAGATCGCGCACAACCCCAGCGCCATCGCGTCCGTCATGGGCCGCTGCCGTGCGCCCGAAATGATCGACGCCGGCATTGTCGTCGGCCTTGGCTCGGACGGCACGGCGCCCGACCGCTCCGGCGACATGTTCCGCCACATGCAGCAGTGCATGCACTACCACCGCCGCCACTTCCAGGACGGGTCCGCCATGCCCCCCGGCAAGGTGATGGAGATGGCGACCATCGACGCTGCAAAGGCGCTCGGCATGGAAAAGGAGATCGGCTCGCTGGAGCCCGGCAAGAAGGCCGACGTGATCCTCATCAACCTCGCCGCGCCGCACCTTTACCCGCCCAACATGCCGCTCTACCGCATCGCGTGCTTTGCCAACGGTGCGGACGTCGACACCACCATCTGCGATGGCAAGGTTCTGATGAAGGGCCGCAAGGTGCTGACGGTAGACGAGACCAGGGTGCTGGACGAAGCCGCTGCCGAAACCGAGCTGATGTTCGACCGCACCGGCTACCGCGACCTTCTGAAGACGCCGGACACTTTTTTCGGCCACACCCACTACTGACGAAAAAGGGCAGGGGCGGGGTCAAGGCCCCGCCCGGAGCCACGCACAGCCGGGCGCGCAGTGCCCCCGCAGCTGAATGTGAGGTTCAATACCCCCGCGAAAGATCCACCATGTCCGGCACGTCTTCGCCGGCGATGAAGCGGCGGAGATTGGCGGCGATCCGCTTTCCCCCCGCGTCGGGGTCAATCAGCGAGGCGACGTGCGGTGTCACCAGCACCTTGGGGTGTTCCCAGAAGGGGTGCTTCGCCGGCAGCGGTTCGGTGTGGAAGACGTCGAGCGTGGCGCCGTCGATCTGGTTGCGGGCGAGAGCGTCCAGAAGGTCGTCGTCCACCAGATGCTGGCCGCGGGCAGCGTTGATGATCGACGCGCCCTTCGGCAACCTGTCGAACAGAGACGTATTGAGGATGCCGCGCGTCTCCTCCGTCAGCGGCAAGAGGCAGACGAGGATCTCGGTGCGGGCGAGGAAGGCATCCAGTCCCTCGGGGGCGTGGAAGGTGGTCACGCCATCAATGGTCTTCTCGCTGCGGGACCAGCCGGCAACATCGAAGCCGAGCACGCTGAGAGCCTTCGCACAATCGGCACCGAGGTTGCCGAGGCCCATGATGCCGACCTTGCGCTCGTAGGCCGGCGGGTTGACGCTCTGGCGCCATTCGCGCAGCGGCATCGCCTCTTCGAGAGCAGGGAGGTTGCGGTGGAAGCGCAGGACATGCAGCGCCACGTATTCGCGCATCCGCTGGGTGAGGTCGTCGCCGGTGGCACGGATGATCGGGACGCCGGCGGGCAGTTCCGGGTCCTCCAGAATGTGGTCGATCCCGGCGCCGATGGAGTGGATCACCTCAAGGTTCGGGAACTGCTTCAGCCCGCCTGCGGGGGGCTTCCAGACCACGGCATATTTCACCGCCTCGAGGGGGCCGGGGTCGTCCCAGAGGCGGACGTCGAGCTCCGGCAGGAGGGTGGTCATGTGCTCCAGCCACCAGGTTTGGCGGGCCGGTCCGACGCGGATGACGAGCGTCATGGGTGTCTCTCCTGAGAGGCGTATCTGGCGTGAAGGCTGGTGTTGCGGGCGCGGCTGCAAGGCGGCGCGACCTACGCAAGGAAAGGGCGGCGCCGGATGTGCCCGGCGCCGCCCTTCGTGTGGTGCCGCCCCGTAAAAGGGGGCGGCGGGTCGCTTACATGTCTTTCTGGCCCATCTCGGCGATGGTCTTGTAGTCGGCTTCGCCCCACACTTCGGTGCCCAGCTCGTCGCGGACGGCCTGGGTGGCTTCGACCCACTCGGCCTTGTCCGGATAGGTGATGGCGACGCCGGCGGCTTCCATGTCGGCGATGTACTGCTTCTGCTGCTCGGGCAGCAGTTCCAGAACGCGGGTGGTGGAGGCGTCGTTGGCTTCCTGCAGGAGCGCCTTGTCATCGTCGCTGAGGCCGGACCAGAAGCTTTCGCCAACCATCACATAGGCCGGTTTCACGATGTAATCGACCATCGCAACGCCCTTCTGCACCTCGTAGAACTTCTGGGCGTAGATGGTTTCGATAGGGTTTTCCTGGCCGTCGACAACGCCGGTCTGCAGTGCGGTGTAGACTTCCTTGAACGCCATCGGCGTCGGGTTGGCACCGAGCGCTGCCAGCGACTTCACGTAGTAGTCCCGTTCCGGCGCGCGCAGTTTCAGGCCTTCAAGGTCAGCCATGGCATTGATGGGCTTGTTGGCGCTGATCTGGCGCGGATTGCGCGGCATGAAGCCGAGCAGGCGGATCTGGCGCTCGTTGATCAGCTTGTCGTTCCAGGCGGCGCCCACGTCGCTGCCGATCACGGCCTCGTAGTTCGCCATGTCCTTCATCAGGTAGGGGAGGGCGAGATACTCGATCTCCTTAATGCCGGGGTCGCCGGACGCCATCACCTGCGTGGTGCCGAGTGCCAGCTGGGCAATCATCTCGCGCGGGGTGCCGAGCTGGTTGGCCGGGAAGATGGTGACCGTGTGGTCCGAACCCTCTTCGACCACGCGCTTGAACTCGACGGCGCCTTCGTACTGGGCTTCGCCTTCCTTGGCCCAGAGGCCGTAGCGGATCTCGTCCGCCGTGGCAGCCGCGCTGCCGGCAAACGTTGCCACCATGGCAAGTGCCGTGAGCTTGAGTGTGAAGTGCTTCATAGGTCTCACTCTCCCTTGTGTGTTCGTGTGTCGGCGCCTTCGAGGTGCGCGACGAAGTCGGCGCAGAAGGTCACCAGATAATTGACGATCGCCTCGCCCTTGTCGGCGGAGGCGACGGCAGGGTCGCCGCCTGCAATGCCGTTGGCGCAGCGGTCCGTCACGTCGACGGGCATGGTCACGTCCACGCCCTTGAATTTTACCGCACCGAGGCCGGCTGTCGGCAGCCCGATCATGGTGCCGAACTCACCGGGGCGCTCCTCGAGGTCCGGGCGCATCATGTCCGGGAAGAGGTGCTTGTAGACGGAGGTCAGCGGGTCGGCGCCGTGGCCCTTGGCGCGGGGTGCGTCGTCACCGTAGAGCGGGTTGAAGACGCTGTCCGGCACCGAGCGCCACAGGTGGATGGCGGGCACCAGAATGCCGCGCTCCTTCTTGATCCGGCGGACCGTCATGTCGATCAGCGCCGCATTGCCGCTGTGGCCGTTGAGGATCACGACCTTGACGAGGTCATGGTCGAGGAAGTTGACGATCATGTCTTCCAGCACGGCGGAGAACGTTTCCGGCCGCAGGGCAATGCCGCCGGGCACGGTGCGGAAATAGTCCGCGTAGCCGAAGGGCATGATCGGCGCGACAACCGCGCCGGCCTGTTCGGCGACGCGGTCGGCGATCACCTCGGTGAGCTGGTAGTCGCCCATGGGGCAGCTCGGCCCCTGCTCTTCCTGCGAGCCGAGCGGGATGATGATGACCGGCTTTTCCGGAAGGCGGGCTTCGAACTCGCGGAAGGTCATTTCTGCGAGGCGGTGTTTTTGCGTGGTCATGGGGTCAGCCGAAAACGAGGTTGGGCAGGAAGAGGGTGAGCTGCGGGAAGAGAGCCAGCAGTGCCACCGCGGCGAACAGCGGGATGTAGAAGGGCAGCATCGCACGAACCATCTGCCCGAACGATATTTCGGCAATGTCCTGCGCGATGAAGAGAAGCACGCCGACCGGTGGCGTGCCGCCGCCGATAATCAGCGAGAACACCATCAGGACGCCGAAGTGCACGGGATCGATCCCGAAGGCGAGGATGACCGGCACGAGGATCGGCGTCAGCACGATTTCCGCCGAGGAGGCCACCATGAAGAGGCCCACCACCAACAGCATCCCGATGATGATGAAGAGCACCACGATGCTGCTGTCGGACACGGTGCCGAGCCCCGTGGCAATCACCTGGGGGACCTGCTCGCGCACCATGATCCACGAGAATGCCGACGCCACCGCAATGATGACGAGAATGCGCACCGACCCCAGCGAAACGCTCTGGAAGACGCGCCAGATCTCGCCCGCCGACACGTTGCGGTAGACGAACGCCGAGAGGAACAGCGCGTAGGCGACCGCAACCGCGGCCGCCTCGGTGGGCGTGAACACACCGGAGAGGATGCCGCCGACGATGATGACCGGAAACAGGATCGCCGCAGCGCCCCGTTTGGTGGCGCGCACCACGGTCGGAAAATCGGCACGGGGGTAGCGCGGGAAGCCTTTTGCGCGGGCATAGAAGTAGGTGAACACCATCTGCGAGAGGATGATGACGAGGCCCGGGATGATGCCGGCCAGAAGCAGCCGGCCGATGGAGACGTTGGCGAGCGCCCCGTAGATGACCAGCGCCACCGATGGCGGAATGATCGGGCCGACCATGGCCGAGGCAACGGTGACCGCAGCGGAGAAGGGGGCGGGGTAGCCCTCCTTTTTCATGGCCGGAATGAGGACCGAACCAAGTGCGGTGGTGTCCGCCGTCGCCGAGCCGGACATGCCCGAAAAGATCATGCTGGCCAGAATGTTGACCTGACCGAGGCCGCCGTGGATGTGCCCCACCAGCGCCTTGGACATGTCGACGATCCGCTCCGTCAGCCGGCAGGCGTTCATCAGCTCGCCGGCAAGGTAGAAGAAGGGAATTGCGAGGATCAGAAAGCTGTCGACCGACGCGGTCATCCGCTGGGCAAGCAGCGCAAGGTCGATGCCGACCGCCCAGAAATATGCAGCGGAGGCGATGCCGAGCGCAAAGAAGAGCGGCATTCCGAAGGCGAGAAGCACTGCCAGGAGTGCGAGAATGAGGCCGGTTGTCATGGGCGGGTGATCTGCAGGCTGGGGACGGTGCGGGTCACATCGCGTCCTTCAGGAAATTTTCGCGGGTGCGGGCAGTGCGGCGGCGGCGATAGACGAGGCGCAGCACGATGGCGAGCGCCATGAACACGGCCCCCACTGCAACCGGCAGCCGGACGATGCCGGACGGAAGCTCAAGCGCCCCCATTTCGGAAAAATTCTCGATCTTCACCAGCCGCAGGGTGGGCGAGATGAGAAGGATGCAGAACCCCACCGAGAGCGCGGCATTGATCAACCGCACGACGCTCCGCGCCACCAGAGGCAACGCGCCGAAGCCAACGTCGATGTTGAGATGGCGGCCGTCCCAGCAGGCGACGGCAGCGCCGATGAACGTGATCCACACGATCAGAAGCCGCGCCAGCTCCTCACTCCAGATCAGCGGACTGTCGAGCACGAAGCGAAAGAAGATCTGCGCTAACGTCAGAATGACGACGACGATGAGCCCGAGGGTGATCGCAATGCGCAGCGGCATGAACAGATCGAGCGCCGGGCGGCCCTGTTTCGCTGGCGCGCTGGTGTCTGTCATCGGGCAGGCTCGAAACCGCTCTGGCGCAAGGCGCCCTGCCTGGAAGCACGGATATGGAAATTCAAAGCGGGCTCCTCAGGGTGTTGACGCGTTGAAAGCGGGATAGTGCGAACTAGAATGCAGCAATGCAACATTTGAAATGGCTCGTTTGCATATATCGTGCGCACTGCCTAGACCGCAGGCAGTGATTTTGATGACAGCCTGAGGAGATGACGTGAGCACGCATGACGGCTGGAGGGCGCACTCACCTGTGTCGTTTGACTGCGAGAAGGCGGCAGCATCCGGGCGCTCGGTGGTGGTTGCAAACCATCCGCTGGGCACGGCGGCTGGCGTTGAAATGCTGGCTGCCGGCGGCAACGCCGTGGACGCTGCGGTCGCAACGCTGTTTGCGCTGACGGTTGTCGAGCCGATGATGGTTGGCATTGCGGGCGGCGGCCTGTCGCACGTGCGCCTGCCTGACGGGCGCCATCACGTGATCGATGCGATGAGTGTCAGCCCTGCCGACACGCATCCCGCAATCTTCGAGCCAGTGTCGGACGAGCCGGCCCGCCGGATGGAAACGGTGAACCGCCGCTCCGCTTACGGCCCGAGTGCGGTGGCCGTGCCTGGCAATCTGGTCGGCTGGACCAAACTGCACGGCACCTACGGCAAGCTCCCCTTCTCCGACCTGCTGGAGCCTGCGATCCGGCTTGCGCGGCGCGGCTTTCAGGCGACGCATTATCTGGCCGGGGCGGTTGGCGAGTGCGCTGCCGACATTGCCGCCGACGAGGCGATGGCCAGCGTCTTCATGCCCGATGGCCAATTGCCTTCGGCCGGCACCCGCATCGTCCAGAACGACTACGCGGAGAGCCTGCGCCTCATCCAGACCATGGGCGCCTGCGCGCTGCACGACGGCCCGCTCGGCGACGCTCTGGTGTCCAGAATCCATAACGACGACGAGACCGACGGGTGGCTGCGCGAGGAAGACCTCTACAATTATGAAGCGGTCGTGCGCACGCCCATCGTCGGCAACTATCGCGGCTTCGAGGTGGTCGGCCCGCCGCCGCCCGCGTCGTCCGGTGTGCACGTCGCCCAGATGCTCAACATGATTGAGCATTTTGACGTGAGAGGCGAAGGTTTCGGCACGCCAGCGGCTCTTTCCGCCCTGGTCAGCGTGCTGGGCGTTGCGATGGCGGACCGTGCGGCCTTCAGCGGCGATCCGGCGTTTGTGGACGTGCCGGTGGAACGGCTCATCTCCAAAGAATATGCCGCGCAATGCTGGGCGCAGATCAAAGCCGGGGCGCGCGAGCAGACGATGGCCCACACGCCCGAATCGGCCAACACCACCCACATCACCGTGGCCGACCGGGACGGGATGATCGTCACGGCGACCCACACCATCAACGGCATCTTCGGCGCCCGTTTCATGGTGCCGGAAGCCGGCTTCATCCCCAACAATTACATGATGAATTTCGATCCGCATCCGGGTCGTGCGCTGTCGGTGGCACCGGGCAAGCGCGTCCCCACGTCCATGGCGCCGATGATCGTGCGGCAGAACGGCAAACCGGTCTTTGCGCTGGGGTTGCCGGGCGGCGTGCGCATCTTTCCATCCGCCTTCCAGTCGATCCTCAATCTTCTGGACCACCGCATGTCCGTGCAGGAGGCGGTGGAGGCGCCGCGCCTGTGGACCGACGGCCATGAGGTGGAGGTCGAGGCGCTCTATGGCGAGCCGGCAGCCGATGCGCTGCGTTCCGGCGGCCATGCGCTAAAGGTGGTGCCCCACATTGGCGGCGGCATGAACGCGGTGTCCTTTGGCCCGGACGGTGTGGCGACGGGGGCGGCGTGCTGGCGCGCGGACGGAACGGTTGGCGCCATTGGCGGCGGCCTTGCCCGCCCCGGCGTGCGCTTCTGGCCCGGCCGCTCGCCTGACCAGGGGGAACCGCTTTCCGAAGCCAAACCCCCGCGCAACGCGGGACCCGTCGGCGAGGCCTCGCACTGAACCCCTCAAGCTGATGGCCGCCGCCCCGTGCCGGACTTGCCAGCGCGCCTCCAGACAGGCAAATGTTGCACCGTCAGGGCCTGTAGCTCAATTGGTTAGAGCCGACCGCTCATAACGGTTTGGTTGGGGGTTCGAGTCCCTCCGGGCCTACCACTACCCTGAAGAATCATTCCTAAAACCAGCCACTTATCTTCGCGGTGTTCAATATTTGAATGGCGCGTTCCGAACCCTGTCCGCTCATTTTCGACCCTTGGCCAGCAGCGTCAGTGTCCGGCGGTTCGCAAATTGGCGGGCTGTCTTGTGGTCGGAGACCTCCGGGTGGCCCCGTGCGGCCGCCTCTGCGCTGGCGTCGATGCCGCCGAAGATGTCGACAGCGGCGCGGTGGCTGGCGCGCTGGACCGGACTTCGGCGAACACCGGGCCGACGCCAATCAGCACAGGCTTGTCGCCGAGTTGCGCGACAGCATTCGGCAACGCGGCCAGAGAGCCGGACCAGACGGTCTCGTCGGCGCGTGAAACCGATGCCGCGGCGACTGCGGGGAGGGATGGGGCGACGCCGGCGGCCAGCGCACGAGCGACCCACGCGTGCGCGGTACGGGCGCCCATGTAGACGATTGCGGTGCGACCGGGGCCGAGGAGCGCGGCAAGGTCGAGGTTGTCGGGCAGCACGCCTTTCTTCGAGTGGCCGGTGAAGAAGGTCAGCGACTGTGCGTGGTCGCGGTGGGTGAGGGACATGCCGAGCCGCGCGGCCATGGCGGAGGCGCTGGTGATTCCGGGCACCACCTCCACTGGAATGCCTTCGGCGTTGAGGGATGCGATCTCCTCGCCGGAGCGGCCGAACACGGAGGGGTCGCCGGCCTTCAGCCGCACCACGCTGCGCCCTGCCTTGGCAAGCTTGATCATGAGTTCGGTGATGTCTTCCTGCCGGCAGGATTCCCGTGCGCCGCGTTTGCCGACGGCAATGCGTCTCGCCTCGCGCCGGGCAAGCTCCAGCACATCGTCGGAGACGAGATCGTCGAACAGGATCACGTCGGACGCCTGAAGCGCCCGCACCGCGGCCAGGGTGAGGAGAGAGGCATCCCCCGGTCCCGCGCCGACAAGGACGACCTTGCCGGCAGCATTCGGCGCGGTCTCTGCAATTATCGTTTCAGCGTCCGCCGCGGCGGGAGCAGCGCCGGAGAATGCGCGGTCGACGAAGCGTTCCCAGAAGGTGCGCCGGGGGAGCCCCGGTTCGAGCCGGGAGATGACCACGCTGCGCATCCGCTCGGCGAGAGCGGCCCAGTCGGAAAGGACCGGTGGCAGCAGCGTCTCGATGCGGCGGCGGATCGCCTGTCCGAGGATTGGTGCGGCGCCGGTGGTGGAAATCCCGACCACCACCGGCGAGCGGTTCACGATGGAGCCGAACTGGAACGCGCAATATGCCGGCTTGTCGATGACGTTGGCGGGCACACCCGCTGCGCGCGCTGCGGCGGCGAAGCGGGCGGCCTCAGCCTCGGTGTCGGCGTCCGCGATGGCGAGCGCGGCGCCCTCCAGCGCGGCGGCGTCCCAATTGCGCGGAATGAGCACGAGGGAGCCCGCGGCGGCGCCCCGCTCGACAAGGGCGTGCATTTCGGGGCTGGCGTTCTCTGCGTAGACCATGACATCCGCGCCGGCGGCGGCCAAAAGCTCGGCCTTCCAGGCAGCGGCCTCCGTGCCGCCGGCGACGACGGCCCCCTTGCCGCGAAGGTCGACGAAGATCGGCAGCGTCGTCAGCGCGTCGAGGCGGCGCAGCTTTGCCTCAGCGGGCGAGCGCACGGGCGTCAGCGTCATGGCGGTCTTCCTTGGTGGGGGTGGCGGTCTTGAGGATTGCAGCGATTTCCGTGCGGCAGGAGCCGCAGTTTGTGCCGGCTGACAGGGTCTCGCCGATGGCGGCCACCGTGCCGGCGCCGGCAAGCGCTGCGGCGCGGATCTGGTTGGCGCCGACCTGGAAGCAGGCGCAGACGGTGGGGCCGGGGTCGGGCTGGTCCGCACCCGGCCGGCCGGCCAGCACAGCGGCGCGCCCTGCCGGCTGGCCGAGCAGTCGCGCCACGAATGCCCGCGACACGCCAACCGGCCGCGGCGCGAGGTAGACGGCGCCCGCCAGCCGGTCACCGTCGAAGGCTGCGAAGGCCGCGGTTCCCGCGACGCTGTCCACAACGCCGGACAGATCATCGCGCTTCAGGAGCGAAGCTGCGAAGGCGCTGAGGTCGGCCGGAGCCTCAAGCGCTGCGAACTCCACCGCTTCGCCGCACTTGAGCGTGGCGCGGGCGAAGTAGTCGGTCCCGGGCGACAGGGGCCGGGTGGAGACGGCGTAGCCATAAAAGACTGCCGGGAAAGGGCGCACGGCGACCCGCGCCGACTTCAGCGCAGGCTGGCCGGAGACCGGGTCGGTGTGCGGGGTGACGAGATTGTCCACACGCGCGTTGGCGCTGGTGGCATCGGTCCAGTGGATCGGCACGAACACGCCGCCGCGCTGCTGCCGCGGCGTGAGGAGCGCCCGCACCGTCACCATGCCGAGGGGGCTTTCCACGCAAACGAGGCTTGCCGCGGTGATCCCGAGCGCCGCGGCATCGTCCGGGTGAAGCTCGGCGAAGGGTTCGGCAAGGTGGGCCGACAGGGTTGGCGAGCGGCCGGTGCGCGTCATGGTGTGCCACTGGTCGCGCACGCGGCCCGTGTTGAGAATGAAGGGATAGCGCGGCTGGCGCGGCTCGGGCGCCACGAAGGGCGTCGGCACGAGGCGGGCGCGGTGACCCTTTCGATAGAAGCCGCCGGCGGCAAAGAAGCGCGTCTGACGCGGCCCGTGTACGGGTATGGGCCACTGCTGGGGCTGAAGCCGCGCGTAGCCGCTGGCGCCAAGGTCGGCGAGACCGCCGATGTCGAAGTCGCGCTGCCCCTCGTTGCCGGCGGCCGAGAGCGCGGCGTGTTCGGCGAAAATTTCGGCGGGGCTCGCATAGTCGAAGCCATCGAAACCCATGCGCCGGGCAACGTCCGCAACGATCGCCCAGTCCGGCCGGGCCTCGCCGGGGAGGGGAAGGAAGGCGCGCTGGCGGGAGATCCGGCGCTCCGAGTTGGTGACGGTGCCGTCCTTCTCGCCCCACGCGGCGGCCGGAAGCGCAACGTCGGCATGGCGCAGCGTGTCGGTGTCCGAGACAACGTCGGAGACGGCGAGGAACGGCACCTTGGCGAGGGCGGCATCCACCCGCGACGCGTCTGGCATCGACGCCGACGGGTTGGTCGCCATCACCCACAGCGCCTTGATGCGGCCGTCATGGATCGCCTCGAACAGATCCACCGCCTTGAGGCCCGGCCGGTCGGCAACCCGCGGTGCGCCCCAGTGCCGGCGCACGATGGCGCGGTGTCCGGCATCTTCGAGGTCCATGTGGCAGGCGAGCGTGTTGGCAAGGCCGCCGACCTCGCGCCCGCCCATGGCGTTCGGCTGGCCGGTGACGGAGAACGGCCCCATGCCCGGCGAGCCGATCCGCCCCGTGAGGAGGTGCGCGTTGATGATCGCGTTCACCTTGTCCGTCCCCGAGGCGGACTGGTTGACGCCCTGGCTGTAGACGGTGACGACGCGGCGCGTCTTCGCGAACATGTCGTAGAAGTCGGTGATGGCACCGCGGTCCAGCCCCGTTGCGGTGGCGACGTTTTCGGCGTTCCAGCCTCTGGCTTCGGCGAGTGCTGCCTCCGGCCCTTCGGTGTGCCGGCCAAGGTAGGTGTGGTCGATCCGGCCGGTTGCCGACAGGTGGTTGATGAGGCCGTTGAACAGGGCGACGTCGGTCTCGGGTTTCAACGCCAGGTGCAGGTCTGCGGCAGCTGTCGTGGCGGTCTCCCTGGGGTCGATCGCGACGATTTGCAGAGGCCGCGCCGCCCTGGCTGAGACGAGGCGCTGGAAGAGCACGGGATGGCACCAGGCAAGGTTGGAGCCGACGAGGACGACGAGATCGGCCTCCTCGAAATCCTCGTAGGTGCCGGGCGCCGTGTCGGACCCGAACGCGCGTTTGTGGCCGGCCACCGAGGAGGCCATGCAAAGGCGCGAATTGGTGTCGATGTTGGCCGACCCGATGAACCCCTTCATCAGCTTGTTGGCGACGTAGTAGTCCTCGGTGAGGAGCTGGCCCGACACGTAGAATGCGACGGCGTCCGGCCCGTGCTCCCGCACCGCGGCGGAGAAGGCATCGGCGGTGCGGGTCAGCGCCTCGTCCCAGCTCACGTGGCGACCGTCTGATGATGGGTGCAGCAGGCGGCCCTCGAGGCCGACGGTCTCGCCAAGGGCGGTCCCCTTGGAGCAGAGCCGGCCGAAGTTTGCCGGATGCGCAGGGTCGCCCTTTATGCTGACGCGGCCGCTGGCGGCGCGCGCCAGCACCCCGCAGCCGACGCCGCAGTAGGGGCAGGTGGTGGCGACGGCCGGCGGCGGCACGGCGCTGTCCATCACACGCTTTCCTTCGGCGCGACGCGCCGGGCGGCGGTGTTCGGGATCGTCTCCGGGGCCGCGCCCTCCGCCACAACCGCCCCCGCGCTGGCGGCGATGTCTGCGTCTGACGCATTTGCGGCGACCGGGTGGCGGGTGATTTCCGCCGGCAGGGCGATCAGGATGTCGCCGTCCACCACGCGCACGGGGATGGTGTCGACGCGGCCCTCGTCGGGCCCGACGACCAGGCCGGTTTCGAGGCTGATCACCGTGTTGTGGAGGGGGCAGGTCACCGCCGTGCCGTGAACGATCCCCTCCGACAGCGGTCCGCCGCGGTGGGGGCAGCGGTTGTCGATGGCGAATATTTCGTCTGCCGCCGTACGGAAGACGCCCACAGGACCGCGCGCTGTCTTCACGCAGCGCCCGCCGAGCGGCGGAATGTCGGCAACCCGGCCGATCCGGACATATTCGCCGCTCATTCGGCCGGCTCCAGCACCTTGGAGGACGGCGGCTTCGGCTCGAAGTGCTTGAATTCGCTGACGTGGCCCTCTGTCGGCTCGTCCTTGGCGCGCTCGGCCCAGGGGTCGAGCTGCGCGTATTTCTGGCTGAGCACGAAGCGCTCGAAATAGGCGCGGCGCCCCTCGGCATCGTCCACGATCTGCTTGCGCACGGTGTCGAGGCCGAGGCGCTTGGCCCACTTGTAAATGCGCTCCAGATAATGCCCGGTCTCGCGGTACATCTGGGTGAGCGCCACGATGTGCTCCAGCGCCGCGTCCTCGGTCGCGACCAGCGTGAGGACCTCGGTGCCCTTGATGTCGAGCCCCGCAGCGCCGGCGAAGTGGATCTCGTAGCCGGAGTCCACGCACACCACGCCGACGTCCTTGCAGGTGGCCTCAGCGCAGTTCCGCGGGCAGCCGGAGACGGCCATCTTGACCTTCGCCGGCGTCCACGAGCCCCACATGAACTTCTCGATCCGGACGCCAAAGCCTGTGGAATCCTGCGTGCCGAAACGGCACCAGTCGGTGCCGACGCACGTCTTCACCGTGCGAAGCCCCTTGGCGTAGGCGTGGCCGGAGACGAAGCCGGCCTTGCCGAGATCCGCCCAGACGGCGGGGAGGTCTTCCTTGCGGATGCCCAGCATGTCGATGCGCTGCCCGCCGGTTACCTTCACGGTGGGGATCTCGAACTTGTCGACCACGTCGGCAATGGCGCGCAGCTCCTTGGAGGAGGTCTGCCCGCCCCACATCCGCGGGACGACCGAATAGGTGCCGTCCTTCTGGATGTTGGCGTGCGCGCGCTCGTTGATGAAGCGGGACTGGAAGTCGTCGACGTATTCTTCCGGCCAGTCGGCGATGAGGTAGTAGTTGAGCGCCGGGCGGCACTTGGCGCAGCCGTTGGGCGTCGTCCACTCCAGCTCCTGCATCACGGCCGGAATAGTCTTCAGCGCCTTTGCCTTGATGAGGCGGCGCACGTCGTCGTGGCCGAGCCGGGTGCAGCCGCACATCGGCTGCACGGCAAGCGGGTTGTAGCCCTCGCCAAGCGTCAGCTTGAGGAGCTGTTCGACGAGCCCTGTGCAGGTGCCGCAGCTTGCGGACGCCTTGGTGTGGGCGCGCACCTCGTCCACCGAGCCGAGCTTCCTGTCGGCAATGGCCTGTTCGATCCGCCCCTTCGAGACGCCGTTGCAGCCGCAGATCTCGGCGTCAGCCGGTAAGGCTGCAACGGCCGCCATAGGGTCCAGCGGGCCGGCCCCCGCGTAGGCCTGGCCGAAGATCAGCGTTTCGCGCAGCTCGGCAATGTCGGCATGGTCCTTCAGCATCTGGAAATACCAGGCGCCGTCTGCGGTGTCGCCGTAAAGGACGACGCCTTGCACCTTGTTCTCCTTCAGCACCAGGCGCTTGTAGACGCCGGATGCGGCGTCGCGCAGGACGATGTCTTCGCGCCCCTCGCCCTCGGCAAAGTCGCCTGCGGAGAAGAGGTTGATGCCGGTGACCTTCAGCTTGGTGGAGGTGACCGAGCCCTGGTAGGTGCGCGCACCGCCGGTGAGCTGGTCGGCAATCACCGCCGCCATCTCGTAGAGCGGCGCGACGAGGCCGTAGCAGGTGCCCCGGTGCTCGACGCACTCGCCGACCGCGAAGATCGCGGGGTCGGAGGTGCGCAGCGTATCGTCCACCACAATCCCGCGGCCGACTTCGAGCCCCGCGGCCTTGGCAACGCCGGTGGCGGGGCGGATGCCGACGGCCATCACAACCATGTCGGCGGGGATTTCGCGCCCGTCCTTCAGCTTCACGGCGGTGACGTGGGTCTCGCCGTGGATGGCCTCGGTGTTTGCCCCGGTGATCACCTCGATGCCGCGCGCGACGATCTCCCGCTCCAGCAGATAGCCGGCGGCCGGGTCGAGCTGGCGCTCCATCAGCGTGTCGGCAAGGTGGATGACGGTGACGCGCATGCCGCGCATCGCGAGCCCTGCGGCGGCTTCAAGGCCTAGGAGGCCGCCGCCGATCACCACCGCGCGGCGCCCGCCGGGCATGGCGGCGGTGATCATCTTCTCCACGTCCTCAAGGTCGCGGTAGGTGACGACGCCTTCGAGGTCATGGCCCGGCACGGGGATGATGAATGGGCTGGAGCCGGTCGCGATCAGCAGCGTGTCGTAGTCGGCAACCGTGCCGTCCGCTGCGGTCACCCGCTTCGCATCGCGGTCGATCTCATCGACGCGCTTGCCCTGGTGGAGCGTGATGGCGCGGTCGGAATACCAGGTGTCGTCGTGGATGATGATGTCTTCGTAGGTCTTCTCGCCGGAGAGGACCGGGGACAGCATGATGCGGTCGTAGTTTACCCTCGGTTCGGCGTTGAAGATGGTGACGTCGTAGGCATCGGGCGCGGCTTCGAAGAGGCGCTCCAGCACGCGGCCGGGGGCCATGCCGTTGCCGATGACGACGAGGCGCTGCTTGTCGGGCATGGGGGCGATCCTCACAGATACCACACGGCGACGGCGGCAAGGCCGGTGTCGCGGTAGACGGGAAGGGCGACGAGGGTGGCAAGGCCCGCGATCCGGGCCGCGGATGCGATGACGTCCGGCTCGCCCGAAAGGTCGGCGCTGACGGCAGGGATGCCGGTTGCGGCCGCCGCGCCGACGGCGCCCTCGCCGGCGCCGAGCCTCAGCGGTGCTGCGCCGAGAAGGCCCGCCCGCTCGCAAAAACCGTCGGTGAGCGTCAGGCCGCCGTCCGCCTCCAGCGACCACACCTCGAACCGGCGGGCGATGGGGGTGGCGAGCGCCGAGAGAAGCGTGAGGACGAAGACGCCGGGCTCGGGCGTTGCGACCGGAATGCCGATCCCGCGCGAGATGCCGACCTCCTGCGCCTTCTCCCAGCGCACGAAGCGCGGGGCGCGCAGGTCGGCGAACACGACGGGCCGCTCCGCCTCCCACGTCTGGCCCGGAAGCCCGCTGCCCTTCATGAAATTGACGTGCCGTGCGGTCCACTCGAACACGTCGGCCGTGCCGTAATAACCATCGGCAAGGGCCATCTCGTAGGAGCCTTCGGGCGTGTGCCACAGCTCGATGGCGCCCACATGATCCCTGTCCTCGCCGCAGAAGAGGACGAGGACGGCATTGAGGGTTTCGCCCTCGAAGACGGGAACGGCGAGGGCACAGGTGAGACCGGCCGCTTCCGCCGCCGCCCCGCGCTTGAAGTAGGACCCGACGAGATCCTTCAGCACGATCGGCCGCGCCTGTGCCCAGGCCTTGCCGGGAAGGCCCTCGTCGCGTGCAAAGCGGGTCTCGCGGGCAACCTTCTCGAACTCGGCGAGCCCGCCATAAAGGCCGTCCTTCAGGGAAAGTTTGCCATCGGCACCGGGCACCCAGACCTCGGTGACGCGGATGAACGGGCGCTTGCCGGAAAGGACGTCACGTTCGGAACGCACTGCCGTGTCGATGGCCATCACGCCGCCTCCGCCTTTTTGCTGGTTGGGGTCTCGTCCCGGCCGTCCGCCGTCGCCGCCATGGTGGCAAGGCGCTCGGGGTCGGGGGTCGCGCCGCCTTCGTAGGCCTCCAGGAAGTCGAGGAGGGTCTGGCGGTAGCGGTAATAGTCGGGGTGTTCGAGCAGCGCCTTGCGGGTGCGCGGGCGCGGCAGGTCCACCTTCATGATGTGACCGATGCGGGCGTTGGGGCCGTTGGTCATCATCACCACGCGGTCGGCCAGCAGGATTGCCTCGTCAACGTCGTGGGTGATGCAGACCGCCGTGACCCTGGTGCGCTTCCACACCTCCATCAAAACGTCCTGAAGCTCCCAGCGGGTCAGCGAGTCCAGCATCCCGAACGGCTCGTCGAGCAGCAGGAGCTTGGGCGAGAGGGCGAAGGCGCGGGCAATGCCGACGCGCTGCTTCATGCCATTGGACAGGTCCGCCGCCCGCCGGCCCGCCGCGTCCAAAAGGCCGACGCGGGCGAGATAATATTCGACGATCTCGTTCTTCTCGGCGCGGGAGGCGCGCGGATAGACCTTGTCGACCCCGATGGCGACGTTGTCGTAGGCGGTCAGCCACGGCATCAGCGACGGGGCCTGGAAGACGACGGCGCGCTCGGGTCCGGCACCGTCGATCTCGCGATTGTCGAGGACGATGCCACCGGCGGAAATGTCGGTGAGGCCTGCCGTCATCGACAGGACGGTGGACTTGCCGCAGCCCGAATGGCCGATGAGGGTGACGAACTCGCCCTTGTCCATCTTGAGGTCGAACCCGTCCACCACGGTGAGCGGGCCCTTGGGCGTCGGGTAGACCTTCTTGACGCCGGCGAACTCCAGATAGCGCCGCTCCACCGGGCTTGCGGCGGCCGCGCGGTAGGCGCTGGGGAGCTGCGTGATCGGCGTGACGTTGGGGAGCGACTTGTCCGCTGCATCCGCCTTTCGCTCCTGGCCGACGCCCATCAGATAGCCGGTGATCTCGCGCCGAAGGCTGGTGAATGCCGGATCGGAGTTGACCGCCGCCCGGTCACGCGGGCGGGGAAGATCGACGCAAAATTCCGGACCCAGCGTTGCGGCCGGGGCGGGCGTCAGCGGGATGATCCGGTCCGCCAGCAGGATCGCCTCGTCCACATCGTTGGTTATGAGGATCACGGTCTTGCGGTCATTCTCCCAGATCGCCTCGATCTCGTCCTGCAGCTTGCCGCGCGTCAGTGCATCGAGCGCGGAGAGCGGCTCGTCGAGGAGCAAAATCTCGGGGCTCATGGCGAGCGCCCTTGCCACCGCCACGCGCTGGCGCATGCCGCCGGAGAGTTCGGCCGGCTTGCGGTCCGTGGCGTGGCCGAGGCCGACCATCTCGACAGCGCTTTTCACCCGCGCCCTGCGCGCCTTGCGGCTCTCCTTCGGGAACACCTGATCCACCGAAAGCGCAATGTTCTTTTCGACCGAAAGCCACGGCATCAGCGAATAGGACTGGAAGACGACGCCGCGGTCCGGGCCGGGGCCGGTAATCTCGGCGCCATTCAGCGTGACCGAGCCGCTTTCCGGCGCAATGAGGCCGGCAAGCAGCGAGACCAGCGTCGTCTTGCCGGACCCGGAGAAGCCGACGATGGCGACGAATTCGCCCTTCTCGACGTCGAGGTTCACGTCTTTCAGGACCTCGGTACGGTCTGGCCCGTCGCCGTAGTGCTTGGAGAGGTTTTTCAGTGTGAGGTACGCCATGGTCCGTTCCCTCAGCGCTGCTTGGAGAAGGTGAAGGCGGCCTGGAGCGCGTACATCAGCCGGTCGAGCATGAAGCCGACGATGCCGATGGTCAGGACGGCGACCATGATGCGGGCAAGACTGTCGGACGATCCGTTCTGGAACTCGTCCCAGACGAACTTGCCGAGACCCGGGTTCTGCGACAGCATCTCGGCGGCAATCAGCACCATCCAGCCGACCCCCAGCGACAGGCGCAGCCCCGTGAAGATCAGCGGCAGCGACGATGGCAGCACGATCTTGGAGATCATCCGCCTCGTCGGAAGCTGCAGGACGCGGCCGACATTGGTCAGGTCCTTGTCGACGCTCGCCACCCCGAGCGAGGTGTTGATCAGCGTCGGCCACAGCGAGCAGAGCGTGACGACGATGGCCGAGATCAGCATGGATTTCGGCATCGCCTCGGACGCGTCCATGTAGGTCGCCGAGACCACCATTGTCACGATCGGCAGCCACGCCAGCGGCGACACGGGCTTGAAGATCTGGATCAGCGGGTTGATTGCCCCGCCGACCGAGCGCGAAAGCCCCGCCGCAATGCCGAGAGGCACTGCCACCACGGTGGCGAACACGAAGCCGAGCACCACGGTTTTCAGCGAGGTGACGATCTGGTCCACGTAGGTCGGCGCGCCGGTATAGGTGCGCCATTTCACGCGGTCGGCCTTGCCCGTTTCGGTGAGCTTTGCGTTGCGCTCCTCCTGCCGTGCGTAGAAGGCGTCAGCCTTGCCGCGCTCCCTTGCATGGTCATCAAGGAGCTGGCCGGCCTGGCTCCACACCGCAGCGGGGCCAGGGATGGCGCCGAGCGAGGTCTGCACCTGCGGCGCAAGGATCGCCCACGCCGCAATGAACAGGCCGATGCCGACAAGCGGGATCACGAGGCTCTGCACGATTTCGCCGCGCTGCGCCCTGAAGCTGTCGCCCGCTGCGATCTTCAGAAGAGGCGTGACAAACCCCAGACCGAGTACGGAAAACCAGCCGGCGGACCGGGTGATGAGCGCGAACCGCTTTTCCCGGCGCGCCTCTCTGGCGCGCATGACGTCGGGGTCGGTTCCAGTGGTGATGGCCATGGACCTTATGCTCCAGCGAAGGGACGGGGCGTCGCGCCCTCTCCGGAGCGCGGCGGGACGGGGAGGGTCAGCCGCCGACGACCGAGGCGCCTTCGACGCGCTGCTCGCCCTTGAGGCCGATGGAGAAGTTTTCGAGGTATTCGGCGGGCTTGCGGCCATCGAACGTCACGCCGTCGATGAAGTCGCCCTGCGGATCGCGGTAACCGTCGGTGCCGAAGGGGAAATCGGCTTCGTCGACGAAGCCTTCCTCGATGAGGAGCTTGGCGGCCTGCTCGTAGATGTCCGGCCGGTAGACCGACTTCGCGACTTCGTCGTACCAGCTGTCCGCCTGCGGTTCGGCAATCTGCCCCCAGCGCCGCATCTGGGTGAGATACCAGACGGCATCCGAATAATAGGGGTAGGTCGCGAAGTAACGGTAGAAGACGTTGAAGTCCGGCACGTCGCGTTTGTCGCCCTTCTCGTATTCGAAGGTGCCCGTCATCGAGTTGGCGATGACCTCGACATCGGCGCCGACATAATTGGGCTGCGACAGGATCTCCGCCGCTTCCATGCGGTTGGCGTTGTCGTTCTCGTCCAGCCACTTGGCGGCGCGGATCAGCGCCTTGACCACGGCGAGCGTGGTGTTGGGGTTCTCGTCGATAAAGTCCCTGGTCATGCCGAAGACTTTTTCGGGGTTGTTCTTCCAGATCTCGTAGTCGGTGATGACCGGGACGCCGATCCCCATGGCGACCGCCTGCTGGTTCCACGGCTCGCCGACGCAGTAGCCGTAGATGGTGCCGGCCTCCAGCGTGGAGGGCATCTGCGGCGGCGGCGTCACCGACAGGAACGCGTCCGCCATGATCTGCCCGGAGGTATCGGACGGCGAATAGTAGCCGGGGTGGATGCCGCCGGCGGCCAGCCAGTAGCGCAGTTCGTAGTTGTGGGTGGAGACGGGGAAGACCATGCCCATGTCGAAGCGCCGGCCCTCGGCCCGAAATTCGTCGACCACCGGCTTCAGCGCGTCGGCCTTGATGGGGTGCTGCGGCTTGCCGTCGGCATCGGTCGGGATGTTCGGCTTCATGCGCTCCCACACCTCGTTGGACACGGTGATGCCGTTGCCGTTGAGGTCCATGGAGAACGGGGTGACGATGTGGGCTTCGGTGCCGTAGCCGATGGTGGCGGCGAGCGGCTGACCGGCCAGCATGTGCGCCCCGTCAAGCTCGCCGGTGATCACCCCGTCGAGCAGCACCTTCCAGTTCGCCTGCGCTTCCAGCGTGACGAACAGGCCCTCGTCCTCGAAATAGCCCTTCTCGTAGGCGATGGCGAGCGGGGCCATGTCCGTCAGCTTGATGAAACCGAAGGTGAGTTCGTCCTTCTCCACATCCAGCCAGACGGTCTCCTGCGCCTGTGCGGCGCCGGCCGCAACAAGGATGCTGGAGGCAAGAAGTGCTGTTGTGAAACGGCGCGTCAGCTTGACAGCCATCGTTCAATCTCCGTCATCGGCCCGCTGGGCCAGAAAAAGCACAATAAAAAACGCCGCTGGCGAACCTCGATGCTCTCCCAAAGGGAGGTCGAGGGGCCGGCGACGTTGCCGTTGCCATCGCGTCGTGAAAACGACGGGGCGAAACTCTTTATCGGTCCAATCCGATGGGAAGATTTCTAAACAAATCCCTCCGATTTGAAAGCCCAAATAAAGGCCATAACGTGCACAGGTTGCAGGCAGCGGCTTTTGCCGTTCACCGCAGCGCTTTGCCCACTTCGAAGGCGGACGCGTATCCGGCAACATCGTCCGGGTCGAAAATGCGGCCGTCGAAGAAGCCATCGCGCGGCAGAACGAGGCGGCCGGTGGTCGACCCCGCCGGCTGCGGGGCGGCAAGCGCGCCCTCAACCTTCGCGTTGGCGCCCGGCAGGGTGACGTCGGTGCCGGCAAAGGCGCGGCGGAAAAGATCCGGCCGGTAGGCGCCGGCCGCGGCGCGCATCGCCTCCGCAGAATGCTTCACCTGGCCCCAGCGCAGCATCTGCGAATAGAACCACAGCGCGTGGCTGCGCCAGGGAAAGCTCGCCCCGTCGCGGTCGAACACCACATAGTCGGCAATGGTTTCGGCCGGGCCGTCGTCCAGCGGCACGCGGCCGGCCAGCGATCCGGCGATGGTGTCCGCCGCCATGTCGAGGAGTGCGGGCTCGGCCATCATCGCGGCGAGGCGTTGCCGGTTGGCCGGATCGTCCGCCCACGCCCCGCCGGCCTTGACCGCGCGGATGAGGCGCAGCGCCACGTCCTCCCGGTCCGCGGCAAAATCCTCACGCACTGCAAGCACCTTTTCCGGGCCGAAGCGCCAGATCTGCGGCTTGACCGCGATCACGCGCGTCAGCCCCTCCTGAAGACCGATACTTGTCCACGGTGCACCGACGCAGAAACCGTCGATCAGGCCGCCGCGCAGATGATCGACCACGAAAGGAGGGGGCACGACCACCAGATCGACGTCCTCGTCGGGGTCGATGCCGGCAGCGCCCAGCACATAGCGAAGTTCGTAATTGTGCGGCGAGAACGGGTGGACCACCGCGAACGTCAGCCGCGGCGCGCCCGCCGCCTTGCGCGCGGCGATGACCTTCGCAATGGCGCGGCCCTTGCCGGCAAGATCGTCCGGCGCGGCAAACTCACGGCTCTCGGCCATCTCGCCATACAGCGCGCGGGAGACGGAGATGGCGTTGCCATTCATCGAAAGGCTCATCAGGGCCGAAAATGGCGGCTTGGGGTTGCCGATGCCGACCTTGGAGGCGACCGCGATCGGCGCCAGAAGATGCGCAGCGTCGATCGCGCCGACGGCAAGCTTGTCGCGCAGCGTCGCCCACGAGGTTTCACGCGTCAGCGCCACATCGAGGCCTTCTGCGTCCGCGAAGCCGAGTCCCACGGCGGCGACGAGGCCGGCGCAATCGATGAGCGGGATGAAGCCGATACGCACGGGGGTCACGGTCGTTTCTCCAGAAGCTGGGACGCGGAGACCAGCGCCCGCGCCACATCGGCGATGGTCTGGTGCTGATCCATCGCCGCGCGTCGCAGCATGGCGTAGGCGGCGGGCTCGTCGATAGTGTGGCGCCGCATCAGGATCGCCTTGGCGCGGTCGATGGATGTGCGGTCGGCGAGCGCGCGCTTGGTGTCGGCCAGCTCCCTTTTGAGCCGGTTGAAGGCGTTGAAGCGCGAGACGGTCATCTCGACGATTGCCTTCACCCGCTCCTTGCGCAGCCCGTCGACGATGTAGGTGGAGACGCCGGCTTCCACCGCCCGCTCGATCATCCCGGCGTCGGACTGGTCGACGAACATGCCGATAGGGCGCTCCACCGTGCGCGAGACCTGGAACATGCTTTCCAGAACGTCGCGGCTCGGGTTTTCGAGGTCGATGAGGATGACGTCAGGGTCGATCTCGACGATCTGGCGCATCAGAAGGCGCGTCTCGGAGAGGATCGTGACGTCCTCCAGCCCCGCCTCGCGGAGGCCCTCCTCAAGGATCGACGCGCGCAGCGGGGTTTCATCGATAACGAGTACGCGCAAATGGGACCGCCTGGAGCCGGAGTTGGCCGTGTCCCCCCAAACGCAAATCCTGCGCCAGATGTTTTTGCCGTAAGCGCGGACGGGTGCGGCGCGAGGAGTTGATGAACTGCCGGCCAGCCCCGAAGCGCTCTACCGGGAGCTGTCACGCCGCAGCAAGGCGCTTGAGCGCGCTGGTTCCTCGGGCGGTCGCGCCGTCTCCTGACTGCTGTCCGCAGCGTCCATTCGGACAGGCGGTGTTGCCACCGATGTCAGCGTTGCTGTGACGATAAGGATGATGGTGATGGCGGCCGCTTCCATGCGGACGGAGCGCACGATTTCGGTTCGCGCCCCTTCCCGGCCGGACGCCAGGGCGGGGACGAGGCGAAACTTGTTCAGCGCCGCAAGGCCGAGGAGCATTGCCACCACGCCAAGCTTGACGAGAATGATCTGGCCGTAAGCGCTCTGGAGAAGGCCCGCAGGGCTGCGGATCAGCGCTGCGGCAAAAATTCCACCGGCTCCGACCAGAACGGCAACGCCCCACACGGCGGAGCGGCCGAACGCTTCCAGCAACGCTGCGGCATCTGCGCGCGCGAAGTTGCGCGTTGCGCCAATCAGCGGCGCGAACGAGCCGAACCAGAGGCTCGCCATCAAAAGGTGCAGGGTGAGCACGAAGGCAAGGAGGAGCCGCGGCGCCTCGGTCGCATGGCCGACGAACGTGTAGGACACCGCGGTGGCGAGCGCGCCGATCCCGATCAACACTGCGCCAGGCCAGTGCCGGAACGCCGCAAGGCCGACCACAATTGCCGCAAGGCCCGCAATGCGTGACGCGACCGCCGTACCCACGGCGCCTTCCCAGACGATCTGGAGCATCACCCCATCGGTCATTCCCGAAAGGCCCATGCCGGACAGCCTTCCGGCCCGCATGCCGAGGCCCAGCAGGGTGGCGACAATGGTGGCAACGGCTGCAACGGCGCCGAGCAGGGCCGTTCGCCGCATGACGCGGTCAACGGCAGACGGTTCGGTGCCGTGGTAGGTGCGCGTGCCCCAGGCAAGCAGGAAAAGGCCGCTGCCGGCCGCCAGAAGGCTCCCCGCATACCCCAGCGCGCGCACCGCAATCGCGAGGATCGTGAAGGCGCCGATCTCGCTCACGGCTCGATCTGAAAGTCGACCGTGCCTTTCATGATGTGCCCGTCCGCGCTCATCCCCCGCCACTCGATCTCGTAGGCGCCGGCACCCATCTCGCCTTCGGGGCGCGCTTCGAGCGTCGTGACCGGCTGCATGCCGTCGGTGCGGGCCAGCTTCACCTCGCCGGCAGGGCCGACGAGCTTGAGCACGGTGATCCGCATCGGATCGCCGAAATTGAGGCGGACCAGCTCCGGCGGTGCGGACAATGTTTCACCATCCGCCGGTGCACCAGGCTTGGCGGCGGAATGCGCAAGCGCGAGGCCCGGCGCCATGACAATGGCGAAAACAAGGGCAAGCATATGATGTTTCATGGCGTTTCCTGAGTGTTGTGCAGAGGATCCGTCGGATCTCGATGATCATGGGCTTGTCCCCTGCATGGGCAACGGGCGCTGTGAGGGCGAGGACGCTGGTGTCGAGCATCGGCCATTGCCATCCTCCTCGTCACCGCAGGCGTCAGCTTTGGCTAGGCCTGCGCCTTTTGCAGCAGAGCGATCAGCTCGTTGAACTTGGTGCGCTGGTCCTCGGGGTCTCCGGCCGCGATGGCGTCCTCCACGCAGTGGTGCGCATGGTTTTCCAGTACCAGTCGCTCGACGCCCTTCAGCGCGGCACGGATTGCTGCGGTCTGCGTGAGGATGTCCACGCAATAGCGCTCCTCCTCCACCATGCGGGCGACCCCGCGCACCTGCCCCTCCAATCGGGAGAGGCGCTTCAGGAGCGCACCCTTGTCGCAATGTTTCATGCAGCCTCCAAACCCGCCTTGCAGAAGGAACCACGCTCGCTGGGCGCCGTTCGTCCCATACCCCGTAGGCCTATAGGTCAGAAGATGGACGCATGGGCGTCTCGCGACAACCGGGCTGAACCCGGGTTCAATGCCGGTTTCGCGTCAGCCCTTGCCTTTCTGTGGCCTCTATACCTATGTGGGGTATATTGAAGATCGAGGGCATCATGAGCACCGCTGAGAATCTCGAACGTGAGCACGCCGCGGACGGACCGTCCGGCGACACCCGCGCCGAAGAACGCGCGACCGAGCCGGGGCGCAGCGGCGAAAAGGTCGCCACGCTCTACCGGATGGCGACGCCGGAGCACCTTTGTCCGTTCGGCCTGAAGTCGAAATCGCTGCTGGAGTGGCGCGGCTATGAGGTTGACGATCACCTCCTGACGAGCCGCGCGGAGCAGGACGCCTTCAAGGCCGAGCACGATGTGAAGACAACGCCGCAGACCTTCATCGGCGGCGAACGCGTCGGCGGCTACGACGATCTGCAGCGCCACTTCGGCAAGCACGTGAAGAGCAAGGACGAAACGACGTACCGTCCCGTCATCGCGATCTTCGCGACCACGGCGCTGATGGCGCTGGCGCTCGTCTTCAACCTTTACGAAGGCTTTCCCATTGCGACGTGGGTGAAGTGGTTCTTCGCCTTCTCCATGGTCGCGCTCGCGCTGCAGAAGCTGCAGGACGTCGACGGCTTCGTGAACGGCTTTCTGGGCTACGACCTTCTCGCCCGCCGCAAGGTGACCTACGGCTATATCTATCCTTACGCGGAGGCCTTTGCGGGCCTCGGCATGATGGCGCTCATTTCCAACATGAACTGGGCGGTGTTGCCGGTCGCTTCGGTTTCGCTCTTCATCGGGACGATCGGCGCGGTGAGCGTCGTCAAGGCGGTCTACATCGACAAGCGCGAGCTGAAGTGCGCCTGCGTCGGCGGCGGCTCCAACGTACCGCTCGGGTTCATCAGCCTCACCGAGAACCTCGTGATGATGGTGATGGGCGCGTGGATGCTCGCCGAATGGTTCAGCCTCATCTGACGAGCGGCAATCGGGCGCGATGTGAAGGATAATTTGCCCGTGTGCCCCGACCTGCCGACATCCACCTCTCGCAACCCGGAGCCTGAAAGATGAAGATGTTTTACGCGGCAGCACTTGCCGCGACCCTCGCTATTGTCGCGATGCCTGGATTGCCGCGCACGGCGCACGCGGAGCCGCAGAACCACACGATGCACGTTTACAAGACGCCATGGTGCGGCTGCTGCACGAGCTGGGCCGACCACATGGATCGCATCGGCTACAAGGTTGAGATCACGGAGCTGGAGGACCTTGCTCCCGTGCGCCAGCAGGCCGGCGTGCCGGCTGGTTTCGAGGGGTGCCACACCGCCGCGGTGGAGGGCTATGTGATCGAGGGGCATGTCCCGCCCGAAGCGATCGCCAAGTTGCTGAAGGAGCGGCCGGCCATTCGCGGGATTGCGGTGCCCGGCATGCCGATGGGCTCGGTGGGCATGGGCAATGATCCGCGCGCCCGGTACGACGTGCTGGGCTTCGGCGGGGACGCCGCCGAGGGCGCGTCTGTCTATTACCAAGCGGGCCGCTGAGCGGATGCGCCTCATGCGGCCCTTACTTCTTGCAGGCGCTGGCGTTGCAATCGGCCTTGCGGCGGTTGCCGCATTCGGCCTCTGGCCGCCGAAAATCGACCCGCCCAAACGCCTCCTGCCCGGTGATGCGCAGGTCGTGGCACTCGGCCAAACCATTTACGAAACCCGGTGCGCCTCCTGCCACGGCCCGAACCTCGAGGGTCAGCCCAACTGGCGCGAGCAAGGGCCGGATGGCCGCCTGCCCGCCCCTCCCCACGACGAGACGGGGCACACCTGGCACCATCCCGATGCGCTCCTGTTCAAGCTGACCAAGTACGGTTTGCCAAAGGAGATGGGGAACGGTGAGCCATATTTTTCCAATATGCCGGCATACGAAGGCATGTTGACCGACGAAGATATCATCGCCGTCCTCTCCTACATCAAGAGCCGATGGCCTCAGGAAATTCGCCAGCGCCACGACACGCTGAACGCACAGATGGCGGCGCAATGACCGCGAAATCGAGCGTTCGTCGATAGACGTCGACGGGGGAGGGGGCAGCGCCAAATCGTGCGTCGGGATGGGATGCCGGTGCTCGACCGCCGAGGCATGGGAGCAGCTCTGGGTGCGTCTCCACGAAAAGCGTGGCAACCGTCACAAGGTGCCCCGCCACCACATCCTCGAAGGCTATCTGAACGATTATCTCGACAAATGCGGCCTGTGTGAGGACTGCACGGGCCATATGTTCTGCACCATTGACCGGGATACTAAAACGCTCTCAGAGCGCCGCCTTCCCCAGGCGAATGTCTGGCAGATGATCCGGCGACGGACGCGGCCGGCCGATATCGACACGCTGATCGGATGCCACACGTTCCGGGCGACAGGCATCACCGCCTACCTCAAGAACGACGGGACGCTCGAGAAGGCGGCTCAGATGGCGAACCACGCCTCAACGCGCACAACGCGTGGTTACGACTGGCGGGCAGACGAGATCAGCCTTGATGAGGTGGAGCGAGTATCGATCTGAAAGAGATTGGGTTGGTTGTGTTTCAAGCTTAGAGCGTGTTTGAGAAGGGGCACAACCATCACCTGACGAGTGTTGCGGCGGCAGCGATCACTATGAGGGCTTCGGCGACGATGGTGAGCTGCTCATAGTCTCGTGCGAGGCGTCTGGATTTCATGATCCACGCAAAGGTGCGCTCGACCACCCAGCGGCGGCCAATGACCACGAAGCCCTTCATCCAGGGCATGCGACGGACGATCTCAAGGGTGACGTTGGTCTTGTCCTTCGCCCAGTCAACGAGGCGTCCGGCATAGCCGCCGTCCGCGAAGACGGTCTCCACGAAGGGGAATGATCGCCGGGTGCGTTTCAGCACGCCCTTCGCGCCGCCGCGGTCCTGAACGTCGGCGGCGTAGACTTCGACCGCGAGCAGGCGACCGTCGGTGTCGGTCAGAATGTGGCGCTTTCGCCCGAAGATCTTCTTGCCGACGTCGTAGCCTTTGAAACCCCCTTTTGATCCGCCGCCCTGACGCTCTGGCTGTCGATGATGGCGGCGGAATGCGAGGCCTCGCGCCCCGTGCGCTCCCGGTCCGCCATGGCGAGGCTGTGGTGGACCCGCGCCCAGACCCCTTCGCCCTCCCAGCGCCGGAGAAAACAATACACCGTCTGCCATGGCGGGAAATCGTGCGGTAAAAGCCGCCAGGAGCAACCGGCGCGCAGCAGATAAAGGATCGCCTCGACGATCTTGCGCTTGGGCGAGCGGCGCGGGCGACCGCCCGGCGCGGCGTCGGGGATCATCGGCTCGATCACGGCCCACTGGCTGTTCGTCAGGTCGCTCGGATAGGCGCGGCGCTTGCGTCGGGGCATCGGCGTTCGTCTCGCATCAGGGACTCCGACACACCATGAATCACGACGCAATCGCCGTCGGAAACCACCCTCTCAAACACGCTCTGAGCGTCTACGCATGACTTCCATATCGGGCGAGTTAGTTGGAATGTACTCTGTTTATTTATGGAGGTAGGATTATAGTCTAGCCGCATTGATGTCGAGAAACGTACATATCTACGGGGCGCTTAATGAGCAGAAACAACCGAGAATTTCGCGCTTTGATGCTTGTCACATTGCTAGTCGCCGGATCGCCCGCGTGGGCCCAGTCCGCAAATGATGCTGCACTCTTGCAGCTGACGCGTTCGTTCTATGACGTTGTTATCGGCGTTCGCGCGAGCGGTGCGCGGATTACCGAGACACCCGGGCTGACAGAGGCGTTCGTCTCGCCACAAGTTGCCGAAGCGCTGGCGAAGACCGGCACCGGTTTTGATCCCCTGTCAGGCGGTCACCAGCGCGTAATTGAACGCTATGAATTGCGCAGCGTTGAAAGTGGCCGCGTGGATGCAGCTGTTCTGGCGGGCGGCGAAGCCAAAATTGTAAACTTCAGGCTGGAGGACGGGTCTGATGGCCTGCGTATCGTCGACATCTTCGGCGATGGTTGGACCCTGGCGAACGTTGCCGCAATGTCGGACAGTGCCAGCGGATCCGGCGGGAGCCTGTTTGACCAACTGGCGGCTCCCGCCACAGAGGCCGCACGGTCCGGCAACACGCCTGGCGAAACGGCCACGCTCGACATAGAGGCGCTGATCGCCGCAGACGGAGACGAGCCAGTAACCGCCGGGGGGGCCGCTCAAACGGCGAGCTTGTCACTCCCTTTTATTGACGACTTCGATGGCCGGGACCTTGGCCCGGCGTGGCAGGTCCAGAATCCCGACACTGGCGCATACATCGTCGAAGGCAGCGCGTTGACGGTGATCTCTTCGGGCGGAAACGACACTCTGACCAAGGCCGACGCCGACAACGTCTTCATTCTGGAGGGGACACCGGCAGGCGACTTCGACATCTCACTCACAGCCAAGCTGGAGCCGAAGACCGGGTCCGACGCAGTCGAGCTTGCCCTCTTCGGCGGGCCGGAAAACGTGATCCGGCTGAGCGCGTACATCTACACGAGCGGCTGCGGGGCGCAGCTTTATGTGGGGATCTACAACACGCGCGCCGTCGGCGCCGCGAACAAGTCGGTGACGACGAGCTTCTCCCGATCGATGTTCAATGGCCCGTTCGTCAAGTCCGTGTGCAGCGGTAACCCAGGCGGCCGTGCCTACGGCGATGCCATCCTCACCGCGCTTGAGAACGACGGGTTTCGCCTCATTCTCTCCAGGCGCGGCCCGCGCTATTCCGGCCGCCTTGAGATGACACTGCCGGCGAACGGTGACCAGCCCGGCGGTCCTGCGCAGTACAACACCCAAGCCGTGGCGGCATTCAAGGTGCCCGGCCCCGTCGCACTCCTGGTCGGTCAGGGAAAGTCGCGCGGGGAAACCGTGGGGCGGCTGGAGCGCCTCGAAATCACAGCAGCAACCGCGAACTGAGTCTGGAGCCCATCGTGAAGCTTTTTGCCGCTTTCCTCGGAGCGTTCGCGTTCTCCGTTCTTTCCGCTCTTCCTGTCCGCGCGCAGGACGATGTCGGCGCGGCGGTCGCCCTTGTCGAGGCGTTTGTCAACGAACACCTTGCGCGCCTGGAGCAGGGGCGCGGATCGCTCTTGAACGATGGCCCTGCGCTGAGGCGCTATCTGGTCGACCCGCTGGCGGATGCTGTGGTGCGCACAAACTTGGAGTTCGACCCGGTGTTCGATGCGCAGGACTTCGACATCACCGGCCTTTCGGTCTACGCTGACGACGATGTGCCGATCCTTCAGGGCGCGGCGCAGGTGTGGACCGAGTTCGACAATTTCGGCGCGCCGCAGCGCATCGCCTATACCCTCGTCAAGCGCTCGCCCGGTGAGCCCTGGCAGATCTCACTGATCTCATCCTCGGCAAACAACTGGAACCTCGCCCAGATGGTCGACGCAGGCCGAGGTGACCCGAACCAGCCTGAGATCGCGCTCGGCGCCGAGCCGGCAGCCGACGAACCCATCGAGGGGGATATGCCAGGCTTCAGGCCGGACCCGTCGCGCGGCGACATGCTGTTCATCCTGGACGGGTCGGGTTCGATGTGGGGGCAGATCGACGGTGTTGCGAAAATCACGACGGCCAAGGACGCGCTTCGCGGCCTTGCGGCGGACCTGTCGGGGACGCTCAACCTCGGTTTGATGGCGTATGGCCACAACCGCGAGGCCGATTGCAGCGATATCGAGGTTTTGCTCGCCACCGGCGCGCACGACAGCCGCGTGATCGGTGATTTTGCCGAGCTTGTGACTCCGCGTGGAAAGACGCCGATCGCGGGCGCGCTGTCGCGGGCCACCGACGCCATCTCGCCGGGTGACCGGCAGGCCGATGTTCTCGTCATTTCCGATGGCCTCGAAACGTGCGGCGGCGATCCCTGCGCGGCGGCGGCCTCCCTGGCCGCCCGCGGGGTAAGAACCCGCGTCCACGTCGTCGGCTTCGGGCTGACCGAGGAACAGAACGCTGCGCTTTCGTGCATCGCAGAGGAAGGCAACGGGCTTCAACTTGCGGCCAGCAACGCCGCAGAGCTGACGGATGCGCTGGTCGAAGTCGCTGAAGCTGCCAGCGCCGACGTCCCGGTTCCGGCACCTGAACCTGAGGTGCCGCCGGTTCCTGCAGCTATGCCGTCCGAAGTGCGTTTCGAGGAAACCTTTGACGGGCCCCTCGACCCGGCGTGGCAGGTCGAGCAGCCCGCACCAGAGCTCGCCTCGTTGGACGGGAAGGGCGCGCTGTTTGCCGCCGTCGCTGGCACGACAGTCTACTCCGACGAAGAGCCTTTCAACCGCTACGTTCTCGATGAACCGCTGCCAGATGGCGATTTCGACCTCGTCGCGGACGCCCGCATGTCGCCGCAAACCGGGGCCGCGGGTCTGTTTCTTTCGCTCTTTGACGATGCGCAGAATCAGTACACGGCCGTGCTCTACCAGGATACAAAGGGCTGCGGCACGCGCCTGATTCTCGCCGCTGTCAGGCTCTCCGACGGCCAGATGACAGTGGTCGACAAGGATCTCTTCGCCGGTCCCTTTGCCAGAGATATCTGCAGGCTGGGCAGTGCATACGCCGAAAAGGTCCTGCAGTCGCTGGAAGTTGACGGCGCACGGCTCACTTTGAAACGCCGCGGCCGCGAACTGACTGCAGCCGTCACGATGACGCTGCCGGCGAACGACGAGCGCGCTGCCGAGGAGATGACCGTCACGACCGAAACGCTCACCGCGCTTCGCGTGTCGGGACGGGCGGCGTTTCTGCCCGGCCAGTATTCCGATGCCAGGAAAGGCGAAAGCCATATCTGGGTCGACCGGTTCGCCATCGAGGTCCCGGCGCCCTGATGGCGGTCTCGATTATCGGGGAGGCCGGTCCCTCGGCCTCCCTGCAGGCCCTTCTGGTCTCCGCTTTGTCCAACCCGGCGCGCACCGCGGGCGAGAACGTGGCCATCCTCCAGCGGCAGCTTGAGGAAACCGAGGGCCAGATCGCGGCGGCGCGGCGGTTCTGCAACGGCAGCGCTCGGGACTACATCACACTGATCCAGTCGACCCCTGCGAACTTCAACGCAGTGCGCAGAAGTTTCCGGCCGGCCAGCGACGTCGAGCTTGGCGCGGAAAACCGGGCGACCGTCACGGTGCCGCCCCGCGTCGGCATCGGACCGGAGGCAAGCGACTGATGGCAGGCGATCTGGCAACCCTCGTCAAGCGTGCCGAGGAGGCCGAGGAGGGCCGCGACGGCACCGTCGTGCGTGAGCACTGGGACCCGTTCGCAGGCGGGATATCGGTGGCGACACCGGACCCGTCATCCATCCGCAAGGGCTTTGCCGTCCCGCGCGCCGTCACCTCTTTCGCACTTTACGCGGTGCTTGCCTCGGTCGTCTGGGTTGGCTGGGATCTTGTCGCCGGGCGTGATCCATGGGGCGGGATCGCACTCTTCACCGCTGGGATGGCGGTCGTCTTCGGCGCCGACAAGCTGGCCAACGCCAAGGGTCGCCGCACCGTTCGGCGCATCGCGCTCGCCAACGAACTCGGCTGGTCCTACACCGGCAAGCTGGTGCGGGACGTCGGCGGGGGCGACACCCGGCGCCGATCGCCGCGCATGACGCTCATTGCCAACGAACAGCCGGGCCTCGTCACGCAGTTGCGCCCGATCGACGGCGAATTCTGGGGCACAAGCGACATTGATGGCGCGCCTTTCTGGCTCGGCATCGGCACGCTCGACCATGATGCAACTCTCGGTGCTGCTGCGTTGCGCAAGGACGCGCGCGGCGGCAAGGGGCGGCTCGGCGTTATGCTCACGCTCACCGGCGCTTACAGGCTCGGCCGCGCCACCGGCGTGCGCGCCGTTATCGCGCCCGACGCGTTTTTCGCCGGCCGCGGCAACGGCCCGGACCTCGACACGCTCTCCACCGAGTTCAGCGGGAAATACCACGCATCCGTGGAGCCCGGTCCGGACGGGGCGACGAACGAACTCGCGCTTCACCGGATCCTCACACCCGCGACGCAGACGACGCTGCTCGACCTTGCCGAACACTACGCCCGCGTCGGTTTCATCATCGACAACGATGTGCTGTTCTTCACCGCCACCGAACTTCTGATGGGCAAGAACGCCAGCCAGGCCGGGCTCGACGAGAATGTCCCCGCGGTGCTGAAGGATTTCGAACGCGCTAAGGTCGCGATCAAGGATTACGTGGAATGATGGCCGGGCGCATTGCGGCCATCGTGCTTTTCAGCGCCGCCGTCAGCACCGGCGCCACAGCGCAGAGCCTGTTCGAACAGGCGCAGCGCGACAACGCCCGATGCGCCGACGACCTGTTCGCGCTCGCCGAAGGGCGCTGCGATGAACCGGCTTCGCCCGCAGCCGCTGACCCCGCGGAGGGGACAGAACCGGACGCGCCCGAAGTTCTGCCGCCGACTCCAGCCCATGCGCCCATCTTGATGACCTCGAACGATTGGCACCAGCGGCTTCGTCTCCGGCGGCGCGGGAAGGAACGCGGCGGTGTGCGCCCGGTCGCGCAACATCGTTTTCCGGACTCCGTGCGAAGGGTCTTTCGCGCACCGGCCGAACCCGGCGACTACGAGATCGTCGACATCACCAAGGGTCGCGAGTTGGTGGCGAGGGTGAAAGTGACGCCGTCAGACGCAAAGATCGCCGCCCCTGCGGTCATAGAGCCTTGCGCGCCGACGTTTCCGGTGCGCATTCGCGGCCCGCGCTGGCATGGGGACGGGATCGACGTGAGCACGCAGGATGGCGACGTCTTTGCAAGCTTCACCTTCCTTGATGATGGCGGCAGCAACACCTTGCATCTTCCCGTGCCCGAAGCGGCCGGGGCCTATCGGGTAAGCTACAAAAGCGGTGGGCACAGTCTCGCCGCAACCACGTTCACGCGGCCGGCTTGCACGGTTCCAGCAGCGCCCGCGGAGCCGCCACTGCCGGACTTCGAGGCATTGAAGTCGGGCGGACCGGCCGCACCGCCGGAGGGACTGACGTTCGATCCTGCGAACGGAGAAACGCCTCGGCTCGAAGTCGCTGACCGCACCGTGCCGATCTGCGGCCCCATCGAGATCACCTGGCACGGGCCGGCGACACCCCGGACGCCGACGCGTTCTCTCGGATGGCCCGAGACGGTGCGGCGTGTCACGCTCGCGCTCCCCTGGCGCGAAACGCCCGACATGCTCGACTGGCAGGAACTCTACAGCGGGTTCCACACCGTGACGCTGTTTGCCCCGGCTCGGCCCGGCCCGGTGGAAATCCGCTACATCGCAATCGACAAGCGCGGCGCAGAAGCGAGCATCCTGGTGGCTGTTCCCATCACGGTCACGCCTGGCGATCCTGCGGCTTGCGCAGCGGTTGCCGGCGCCAAGCGCGCCCGTGCTGCCGGAACGACACAATGGATCACGGAAAACGGCGGGAGACCCCAATGACGGCACGTTGGATCGTGGCAGCCTTGTGGACTGCTCTCGCGCTGACGAGCGCAACGGCGCAGATCGAAACAGGCGCCTTCTCGCTCCCGTCACCCGAGCCGGTCGAACACCGCCACATCCGTGGGCCGGGCGTGCCGCCCATCAACCTGTTTCCCGACTCGCCGGAGTGGGCCGGCGCCGCCGCATCGCGGATCGGTCTGCCACCGCGAAGCCAATGGAACAACATTGCGGATTGGCAGCCGACCAATGTGGTCACTGACTGCGGGCTGGTTAGCCGGCGCGGCCATGATGCCTGCGCGCAACTGCTTCTCACCAGCGCGCTTCGCCTGGAGGCGGAACTGTCCGCGGCAATGGGCTACCTTTCCAAGCGCATCGATGTCAGCCCCGATATTCTGGGGCCAGTCGTCGACGGACCGGGCGAGGCCTCTTCGCTGGTTGTGTTCGTCGACAACAACATGAAGCCAGACGTCGTCGCTCATTTTGCGTTCTGCGACTGGACGGCCGATGCGGGGCAATCCGGTTTCATCGCCTTCAACGGCCTGCACCTCGCGGTCGACCCCGCCTACGATGTGGGCGCGACCGCCATGCACGAACTTGTGCACGCTGTGCAGGCCACAACGATCCGCAGTTCGATGAACGCCCGGCGGCCATGTTTCGACAACATCCTCACCGAAGACGACAAGTGGCTATACGAAGGCAGCGCACAGTTCGCTGCTGCTCGCTTCATCGCGGCACGGGGCACTGCACCGGAGACGATCGAACCCGGCGACCGCAAGCAGGTCTTCGGCGCAGCGAACTACGCAATCGGTCTCTTCCACCCGTCCAACGCCTACAAGGGTGGCAGCTTCTTCGCGCATCTGGCCGAGCGGTATGGCAATGGCAGCGTCAGCCTGCTCGACACGATTTTTCCGTCCGATCCGTTCCGGCCCGTGGCGCGCGAGGCCGACGCGGTGCGCTGGTTCGATAGTCTGATGCGGCAACGGTTGAACACGGCTCCCTTCGGTCCGGCGCTGACCCTCGCGATGGCCGATATCGCCAGCTACCCCGGAACCTCGTTCGAAGGGTTTCCGCGCACCCCGCCAGACATCACGCGCAGTGAATGGCTGGGCACCATGTTCAATTGCAAGGGTGTCGAGCTTTCCAAGAACAACCTGCGCTACGATAGGCCCGCCGCGCCATTCATGAACTACGCGGGACAATGCCATCAGATCGCTATCCCTACCGGCTCCGGCAAGGCGGAAATCATGATCCGGCTGGTTGCGGACGATCTCGCCACGGCGGACGGGTTTCACCTCGGCCTTGCCGCGATAACCGCCGGCGAAGATGCCTATCAGGTGCCGGTGTTCTCCTGCGCCGACGCGCTCGACGCGTCGTTGGAGGAAGGGCGCCGGGCGTGCCTGCCGATCCGCGAGGGACCGACCCGCGATGGTGCAACCCACGCCGTGCGCTGGGTTATCCCGGTGCCGCTGCTGGATCGGCCGCAGCAAATCCAGGTTGTCTACAATCAGTCCCCCATGCGCCGGTTTGGCGAGGGGGACCGGGCGACCCGGCGGTTTGTGACGGAGAAGACGCCGTGGCGTGAAGCCGACCTCGCCATCGCGCTGAAGCTGACTGATACGGCGGGGGCCACCGGCCCGGCGCCTTCGGGCAGCGGCGTCCACAGCGCCGTCGTGATCGAACCGACAACCCGCGCCTTCGGACCCAACGACTTCAACCCCTTCGATTTCGGGGACGATGAGCGCTCGGACCTTGTCGGTCCCGAAAATCGCCCGATCCTCAACGATATGTCGCGAGTGGCCGTAAGTGCGATCCAGATGCTCTTGATGACAGCTGCGGACCCCGTCACCATGGCGAAGCTGCCGCGGCTTGCGTCGAGACGCGTCGACTGGGGGGGCGCGCGCCGCGAGGTGCGCGAGGGCCTCGCAGGCGACGACACCGTCTCCGGCTTCGACCTTGCCTTCATGCGCTACACGATCCGCGACGGGCAACTCAGCGTGCCGATGACGCAGACCCAACGCGTCAGACTCGCCCTCACGGTCCCGCGCGACGACGGCCTTTTTCACGCGCGCCTCGCGCGATGGCCTGAAATGACAAAGGGCACGTCCTACGAACTGGCGCGGACTGACATGGTGGGGGGCCTTGGCAACCAGGTCGAGCCCGAAGTCTACGCTACCGTGCAGGTGACGGCGCGGGCGGAAAACTCGGTCACGCTGCGCTTTGCGTTCGCGCTGGGACCCCTTGCCGGAAGCAGCGTCACGCAGACTTTTCCGTTTCTGGAGCACAGGGTGCGCCGACCTGACCGGGACCTGGTGGGAACCGCGCTCGGCGATTTCTATCTCGCGCGATGGCGCAAAGAAGTCCGCCAGATCATGCGCGGTGTTGATTCAGCCGAACCCGAGCCGGAAGGGAAGGGCGCAACCCCGGCGCCATCACCGCAACAGCCGAGTGAAAGTGCAGCGGCATCACCCGTGTGCCCATGCACCTGCGCGGCTTTTGGGCGCCACGTCGCCGCTTCCACACCCAAGCATCCGGCGCAGAGTTTTCTGGCATGCGCGGATGCATGCTGTAGCATCTACATGATGTGCCAGACGCCAGATGAACCTGTTGCCCAAACGCTTCAGGACATGTGTCGCTGGTAAACTCGGAGCGTATCCATTTTGAACCGCACCCGCTTTCCCAGAGACCTCCTTTTCTGAGAGAATGGGGTCATCATGACGAAATCGACATCGAAGAGTGTCAAACGGCGTTGAATCGGGCCCCCCTATCGGCGGGCAAAAGGGAGCCCGCTTGTAGCAGTGGCGAGAGACGGGCCTGACACGGCGTAGCTCTCCCATGGCGAAGGCGGGTCAGGCCTGTCGAGGCACGGCGGAGGCATCAGGCGCGGTTTTTGAACCACCAGCTTTCATTGCCGGTCTCGACGATGTCGCAGTGATGGGTCAGGCGGTCGAGGAGTGCGGTGGTCATCTTGGCGTCGCCGAAGACGCTGGGCCATTCGCCGAAGGCAAGGTTCGTGGTGACGATCACCGAGGTCTGCTCGTAGAGCTCGGCGACGAGGTGGAAGAGCAGCTGGCCACCGGCCTCTCGCGAAGGGCAGGTAGCCCAGCTCGTCGAAGACGACGAAGCCCTGCCGGGACAGATGATCGGCGATACGGCCCTGACGACCAGCCCGCATCTCCGCCTCGAGCTTGTTCACGAGATCGACGACGTTGAAGAAGCGACCTCGCGAGCCGCGGCGGATGCAGGCGCGGGCGACAAGCGATCGCGGTGTGGGTCTTGCCGGTGCCGGTTCCGCCGATGAGCACCACGCCCGCGCTGCTGCTCGATGAAGCCGCCGGCGGCGAGGTCGCGCACCAGCGTCTCATTGATGTCGGCGGTGTCGAAGTCAAAGTCCTCAATGTCCTTGGCGAGCGGGAGTTTGGCAACGGTGAGCTGGTACTTGATGGAGCGTGACGTTGCCCCAGAAGTGTCCCCGCTCATAGCTGGACTCTGTTCGTGTTGTGGTCCCATCGGGACCGGGTTGCAAACTCGTTCGGGGTGAGGCCGCCCAGGCTGGTGTGCGGCCTGTCGTGGTTGTAGTCGGTGCGCCATTCCTCAATGATGCGGCGAGCGCCCGGAAGGCTGCGGAAGAGATGCTCGTTGAGGCACTCATCGCGGAAGCGACCGTTCAGGCTCTCTACGAAGCCGTTCTGCATCGGCTTGCCGGGCGCGATGTAGTGCCAATTGACGCGGCGGTCCTCCTGCCATTCGAGGATGGCATGGGAGGTCAGCTCGGTGCCGTTGTCGCTGACGATCGTGAGCGGCTTGCCGCGACTGACGATCAGGCGGTCGAGTTCCCGTGCCACGCGAGCCCCCGACAGTGATGTGTCGACAACGAGCGTCAGGCACTGGCGGGTGAAGTCGTCGAGCACCACCAGCACACGGAAGCGGCGCCCGTCGCTGAGCTGGTCGGAGACAAAGTCGAGGCTCCAGCGCTGGTTTGGTCCTCGCGGCAAGGTCATTGGCGCCCGCGTTCCGATGGCACGTTTTCGGCCGCCGCGCCGTCGTACACTCAGCCTCTCCTCGCGGTATAGGCGGAACAGCTTCTTGTGGTTCACCTCGATACCCTCGCGCCGCAAAAGGATATGCAGCCGCCGATAGCCGAACCGGCGCCGTTCGTTCGCCAGCGTTTTCAGGCGTTGGCGCACCGTCGCATCGTCCGGCCGCTGCGACCGGTAGCGGTAAGTCCTTGGATGCATCCCGATCAGGGCACAGGCGCGCCGCTGGGAATACCCCTTCTTTTCAATCGCCCAACTCACGAAGCCTCTCCGTGCGCTGGGCGTCAGAAGTTTTTTCCCAGAGCGTCCCGCAGCGTCGCCACATCGAGCATCTGTTCGGCGAGAAGCTTCTTCAGGCGGCCGTTCTCATCTTCCAGCGCCTTCAGCCGCCTGGCTTCAGACACTTCCATTCCGCCGTAGCGCTTGCGCCACGTGTAGAACGTCGCGTCGCTGATCCCGTGCTTGCGGCACAGCTCCGACACACCGATCCCCGCGGCATGCTCCTTCAGGACCGCGATGATCTGCTCTTCGCTGAAGCGGCTCTTCTTCATCTCCGTCTCCTTCTGACGGAGTCCAGTTCAGACCGAGGACATTCCAAGGGGCAACGTCAAGCGGGCTCGGCTCTCGTTGATCTCCGCCTTGAGGAGATCGCCGACGACCTGGTGAGGTTCATGCTGGCGCTTCACCGCAGTGGCGATGATGCTGCCCTCGGCACCGCGCATGCCGTAGAGCTTGAGACCGCCCATGGCGGCAAGGATGTAGGACCGTTCCATCACGGAGTTCTCCTGAGGCTGTCGTGAGCCGGGCCCAGTCAGCCGTCGGCGGGCAAGAGAGCCGCAGCGCCTCGGGCGTCATGATCGTGACCGACACACCGGGGTCGCGCCGACGTGCGAGGATGTTGATGACTTGCGTCCGCTGAATGGACGCCCTCGTTCAGCGCCTCTCGCGCACGCCGCTTCCACCGCCGGGAGCCCGTCGGTCAGCGCCGTACTGAGGATCTCCACCGGCCGGCGGGCCGCACTCGCCTCGACCGGCGACCTTGTTGTTGTCGAAGCGAACCAGGCAGGTCTTCGAGACCGATGCGGGGATCGCGTGGAAGCCGCCCTGCGGGCCGCGATACGGGACGAGACTGGCGCGCCCTTCTTCAAAGACCTGCCAGATGGACTTGCCCTGGATCTCCGGATGCGGTTGCGTCCTGGCTCAGGCAACGCATCGGTCCACCAGCCAGTCGTTCAGCTCTTCCAGGCTCTTCACACGGAGCCGCGGCGCGAAGAAGTTCTGACGCACGGTGCCGACCTGGGTATCTCGACCTGGCCCTTCTCCCAGCCCGAGGCCGGCGTGCAAGCCACGGGCTCCACCAGATCGTGGCCGCACATCTGCGCAAAGCGGCGGTTGCAGGCGCGCTCCTTGCCACCGCCGCAAAGTTGCGGCCTTGCCGACGAAGATCGCGTCCACCGCGGTCTTCATGTTGTCGTAGATGCCTCTCGTGCAGGCGCCCTTTGAAGAACGCGAACCCCTTGTCGTGGGCGCCCTACACCATCTCCTGCGTCTCGCGCGGACAGGCCCGAACGAACGGCATGCGGCTATGGCACAACCGCATGTGCGCTCGCCTGATGGTGACGGTCGTTCCGCCGATCAGCACTTGTCCGTGGCTCCAGTCGAACTGGTACGCCTCGCCGGGGTCGAAGCTCAGCGGGACGAATGCCGCCGCTGTTCCGGTGCCCTCGCGCCGTCGCCAAGACGACGCATAGCGCCGGACCGCATCGTAACCACCCTCGTAGCCGAGCCCGCGCAGCTCCTCGAAGATCCGCATCAGCGTCACACGCTTGGCGCTGCTGCGTGCCGCATTGGCACCGAGCAGCCGATCGAGCTCATCGGTAAACGGGCCAAGCCTGGGTTGCGGCTGGACGCTCGGTTCGTACGTGAACGCCGTCTCCTCAGACCGAAGGATTTTGCGCACCGTCTTTCGTGACAGGCGAAGCTCGCGGCAGATCTCCTTGATCGCCTTGCCCTCTACGAAATACGCGCTCCGGATCTTCGCAACCGTCTCCACCACCAGCATCCCAGTCCGGCTCCCGGATTATCCCTGGAAGCACCGTGACCCCTCGTCTCAGTGGGGTCCCGTTTGGACGCCGATCACCCCCGAAGCGGGGTCCTTATTCCACGCTGTTCCACACCAGAGGCAGTTCGAAGGGAGCCCGTGATCGGCGGTGAACAATCCGACCGCGATATGGTCTAACTCCATAGGCAAAGCCCCGTCGAACCGTCGTGCCGAGGCTTCTGGCTGAGCGCCTGATTTCTTTGCCGATGACGGCTTCGTCGTCACCATCAGCGACCCGTGGCTGTGCAACTCCGCCAGCGACTTCAGGAATGCGAGCGCGTCATTCTCGGCCTTGCCATTGAGCCCACTGGGGAGGAAGCGTGCTCGGCTCATTGGGCGCCCCCGCCGTTTCGGCCTTCTTGCGCCGTGACTTCCACGACGCCCTCGCCAATTGCACTGGCCCAAGCGTTAAATGCCTTGCGATCGATCCGGGTCTGCATCGACATCACGCAGCCCCCGCGCTTGCGATCGGCATCTACTCTTCGGACGGCTCGGGGCAGCGCATCGAGATAGGCTTTCAGGTCATCCGCCAAGACGACTGTTCGAGATCCGAACTTCTTGGCTGGCAGGCGTCCGGTCGTGATCTCCGTGAACAGCTTGGTTCGACCGAGACCAGACATCCAGACAGTGTCTGCGATGGAGTATGCGAGTGGTGACATGCGAATCTCCGCGTTCGGGTTTGAACGCGTTTTTCCCACACGGCTAGAGACCGGCTCTGCGGTACGGTCCAAAATCAAACGGGCCAGAATTTCAGCCGGCTCTTGAACGCTGCCTGGATCTGGAGATCCGGCATTCCGACAGCATCTCCCGTCCTCTGCACGGATTCGTGAGGACGGAAAATGAGAAATTGGTCTGTGTCGCGGGAAAGATGCACGTCAGTGGGACCCACAATGGGACCGTGAGTGACGTGATGGCGAGTTCAGCCTTAAAATCAATGATTTAGGCAGGGTCAGTGGCGGTGCTGTCAGACGAAGCGAACAAGTCTCCATCACGTAGGATCGCTCAAAGAGCGTCGATTCCGCGGATGACAGAAACACCATGAGAAAACACCATTCGCGTTCGTTAAATGGCCCGTAAACGAAGGTTTTTTGCCCATCGGTTTCGGGTCTATGGCAACTGACTGTGGGGGACTGTGTGCTTCTGCACCCATTCCGGTCGTTCAGCGCGACGTCAAGCGAGTTCCGAAGCGGACGTCCGTAGAGCGCCCGACGAATGCGGAGCTGCTGACCATCCTGCATTCCTGTCGTCCGGGCTCGGGTTAAGGAAGTTCAAAGCCGATCCAGGGCTATCGGAATCTGTCGGTCCTGACGTGGGCCGGGGCACCTGGCTGATCCTATCCCTGGAGCGCATCGCCGGCGCCTGGCCCGACGTCAGCTCGACGACCTCATGCCCTGGCGCCCGCTCCCTTCCTGCACGGCCTCTGGTGAGCGCCTACGTCCCGGGAGGGTCGCCCTCCGGAAGGACCGCCTTCTGGAGGGCGACCAGCGCACTGTTAAACTGCCCACACCTAGTGGTAGCGCTTTGCAGTTTCCCATTGCCACTAATGGCTCTCCGTAGAAAAACCGAGGATGGGATTGCTGGCAGCGTGAACCTACTTAAGGGCCTACCGCAACGGGCTGCCAACACTCGGGCCCCTGAGGCCCGGCGCTGGCAGACGGAACCGCGGATAGCCATCCGACCGACGGTGTGTTTCAACGGCCTCGGTCCCACTTGCGAGCCACGAGCGTCCGCTTCTGAGGAGTGTTCCCCATCGTCGCTACGACCGGAATTGGCACACTCCCGACGGCTTGCAGGCCGTCATTCGGGTTTCGACGACGGGGCCACAAACGGTCGTTTCTGTCCCAATCCGACACTTGGCGGCGTCGCTGGCGTATTTGCGCCCCAAAACCCCGTCCCAAAACCTTTGCGGTTTTTGGGGCGTTTTTCTCATCATGCTGCATGATTCTCGGATACGCGCGCGTCTCGACGGACGAACAGAACCTCGATGCTCAGACCGACGCCCTCACGGCGGCCGGGGCCGGACGCATCTTCGCCGACAAGATCAGCGGCACGACCCGATCACGACCGAACCTGGCTGCCATCATCGACCACGCACGCGAGGGCGACGTGATCGTGGTCACCAAGTACGACCGCCTGGCGCGCTCGCTCCATGACCTTCTCGAGATCGTGGAAGCCATCAAGGTCATCCCCGCGCTTCCCGCCTTCCTGGAGCGCCATCCGCGGATCGACGTGGCGTTCGGCCAGAGCGAGCGCATCGTCGATCTGGTGCGTGAAGGGGTGGACTGCGCCATCCGCGTCGGCGACCCGGTCGACGACAGTCTGATGATGCGCCGCCTCGGCGCCTTGCAGGAGGTAACGGTGGCAAGCCCTGACTACCTGCGTCGCCACGGCACGCCCCAGACGGTGGACGACCTCGGCGGTCACGCGATGATCGGCTTCATCTCGTCGCGAACGGGGGACGTGATGCCGCTGGAGTTCACTGTCGGTGAGGACGTGCACCAGCAGCGCCTGCCGTACCGGGTGAGCGCCAATGACGCCGAAACGGCGGCCGATCTCGTCACCCTCGGCTACGGGCTGTACCAGGCGCCCTTTTATCGCTTCGCCGAGGCGCTGCGGGCCGGCACGCTCGTGGAGATGATGGGCTCATACGCGCCGCCTCCCACATCAGTCTCGGCGCTGTACGCCCGCACGCGCCAGCCGACCCCGCGCCTGCGCGCCTTCCTGGACTGGGCGAGCGCCATCTTCGCAGAAGAGCTACCACGGCTGTGAAGCCGCCCGGCTGGGCCGTTTGTCCCCGAGTGCGACTGCGATGCGACACGCACCTCGCAGGCTCTCGGATCCAGCGAGGCTGGAACGGGACATTACTAAATGGCCGTTACACGCGCCCGACGCGTAACGGGCGGTTATGGAACCCGAAGGGGCTTACTCAAGGTCTGGCGAGCTTCGTCGCCAGCATCGTTGCGTCAGTGGACGCGCGATGCACTTTAGACGATTCGTTGGTGATTCACGAAATTTCTGGCAAAGTAGCGGGGCCTCAAGTGAGGAACCAAGATCCAGCGCTACGGACTTCCTCTATACATCGCTTGATCGGCTGTTTTTAGCATTGCACCGGCATGGGAAAAACGATTTGCATCGGTGATCGGCAATAACGCCCACGATGATGCGGAAGCGATTTACATTTCTCGGAATAAATAGAATTCATCAGTCTGATGTGCACCCCATAAATCGAAATTTTCACTATGTCTGAAACAGATTTATCGATCGTACTTACGCCCTTGCAGCTCGCAGCATTGCTTGAAGGCGAAACGATTGACGAAGACAGCAGTCTAAATAATCGCCTCTGGGGTGTGTTCAACGCGGTGTTCGGCGCCGCCGAAATGATCGGCGGCGCCGCCTTGTTCCTAATACCAGAGCCCACGACGGTCACAAAAATCGGCGGCGGGGCACTCGCCCTGCACGGGGCTGATACAGCGCAAACCGGCATCTATCAGATCGTTACGGGAAAGACGCGCGTCACGCTCACCGCGAAAGGTGCCGAGGTCGCGGCCTCGCTCGCAGGTGCCGATTCAGAGACGGCGCGCAATGTGGGCTTTGCCGTTGATATCACGGTTCCACTTGCGGCTGGTTTCGTCGGTGTCCTACGGGCTGTAGCTATCCGCAACGGCCGTCTCTTCCTTAATGCGGCTGAAAAGGCAGGGGGCCACACGATCGCAAGACACATCAGTCTGAGCGATGAAGCGCTACTTGCCCGATTAGGCAAGGACAACCGCATTTCCGCCGTCTCATCATTTCGCTCGTTGGACGACGCCGCGGCTGCTGTTTCGGCTTGCCTCAGGGCCAATCGCGACTCTATTAAGACTTGGACTAGAACGGCGAACGCTGGAAGCACGAAAACTTTTGAATTCAATCTTGGCAAGACAATTGGTCGAAGAGTAACTCGTCTGACGAAAACTCCTCAGGATTCATCGAGTGTAAAAATTGTTTTAAAGATGGAAAAATCCAACAATAGATTGTAATTTCTTCTTACATCGTACCCAATATAGAATTTTACTATGGATAATTACAAGGATTTTTCGGAATTTATCCGTGGATGGTTCCATCAGGATTTTGATTTAAACGGGCAGACTGTTGAGGAGATCGTCGGCGCGTACGTACAATCATCACGCTCCGCCGAAAGGCTGGCGTTACTTGACGAAATTGCGGCGTACAGACGCGCTCATTCCGCCGATATTGAAGATGATTTCATCGAACGCTTCTCTCCCGAGGTCGACCCAATTGCCTTCAGCGGCTCCGTCGCGACGTTCCTATACGAAATTGAAGACGCTCTGCGAAGCAGCGTTCAAAAGTAAACGATCCTCTCAAACCGTCTCGTCGAAACAGCCGGGCTGTCATTCGACGCGCTATCTGGCGCAGAATTTAACAAATTATCGTAACCGTCCGGTGAGCAGGCGTTTGTGACGTTCCCGATCTGGTCCAGATTTCGAAAGTAACTTGGCAAGTTGTTTCGAAACGAGTGGGCGGATGGGGCGGATCGAGATCCTGACGGGACGAGAGCGTCGGCGGCGGTGGAGCAAGAACGAGAAGCTCCTGATGCTGGCGGAGGCCGAAGACGAGGGCATCGCGCTCGCCGAGCGTGGCGCGGCGGCACGACGTCCACCCCCAACAGCTGTATGCCTGGCGCAGCATGATGCGGAAGGCGTCGTCGCCGCCCGTGCCGGTGCAGACGTTCCTGCCGGTCGAGATCGCCGAGCAACCGGTGCAGGATCCCGCACCGGAGCGGCGTTGCCGCACGAAGGCGGTCGAGGTGACGCTGCGCAATGGGCGGCGTCTGCGTGTCGATCCGGAGATCGCGCCGGAGACGCTGGCCCGGCTTATCCAGACGCTGGAGAGCGCATGATCGGCCCCGGCACCGGCGTGCGCGTCTATCTCGCCTGCGGCCCGCCCGACTTGCACAAGGGGATCGCCGGGCTTGCCGCCGCGGCGCAGGAGGTGCTGCGGGAGGATCCGTGCTCCGGCGCGGTGTTCGCCTTCCGAGGCCGGCAGGGCGATCGGCTGAAGCTCCTCACCTGGGACGGCCAGGGGTTCTGCCTCTATTATAAGGTCCTGGAGCGCCGGCGCTTTCCCTGGCCGTCGCGTGCCGACGGGACGGCGCGGCTGACCGCGGCGCAGCTGGCGATGTTGTGGGAAGGGATCGACTGGCGCCGCCCGAGGTGGAGCGCACCGCCGCAACGCGTCGCCTGACGGCGAGGGCGGAAAGCGCTTCCGGTCCATCGCATTCTCCGTAGATTCAAGGGCATGCGGACTGATTCGCTGCCCTCCGATCCCGACGCACTGAAGGCGAGCGAACTCGCGGCCAAGGGGAGCGTGATCGAACAGCTGAAGACCGAACTCGCGGTCCTGAAGCGGGCCCGGTTCGGGACGTCGTCCGAGAAGCTCGCCCGGATCATCGACCAGCTCGAACTGGCGCTCGGCGAGTGCGAGGCGGACGAGGCCGCAGCCGAAGAAGAGCGCGCCGTGCCGACCGCTGCGCGCGTGAAGGCCGATCGACCCGCGCGCCAGCCGTTGCCGCACCACCTGCCGCGCGAGGGGATCCTGCACGCGCCTCCTGCGACGTGCCCGGACTGCGGGGCCGGCGACGTGTTGAAACGCGGCGAGGACGGCACGGAAGTGCTGGAATACGTCCCGGCGTCCTTCCGGGTGATCCGGCACGTGCGACCGCGGGTGGTGTGCCGCTCGTGCGACCGGGCGATGCAGGCGCCGCCGCCACGCCTGCCGATCGAACGGGGCAAACCGGGGCCCGGCCTCGTCGCCCACGTTCTCGCGGCGAAGTATTGCGACCACCTCCCACTCACCTGCCAGGCCGAGATCTATGCCCGTGAGGGCGTCGAACTCTCCCGCTCGACGATGGCCGACTGGGTCGGCCGAGCGGCCATGCTGATGAAGCCGCTCACCAAGGCTCTCGCCGCGCACGTCTTCTCCGGCGATCGCCTGCACGGCGATGACACGCACGTGCCGGTGCTCGCCCCCGGCAACGGCAAGACGCGGCAGGGGCGGCTGTGGGACTACGTGCGCGACGGCCGTCCCGCCGGCGATGCCCAGACGCCGCCAGCCGCCTGTTACCGCTTCTCGCCGGACCGCAAGGGCATCCACCCGCAGCGTCACTTCGAGCCGTTCCGCGGCGTGCTGCACGCCGACGGCTACGCCGGCTTCAAGGACATCTACAAGGCCGCCCCGGACGGATCCCGCGTCCTCGAGGCGGCCTGCTGGGCGCACGTCAGGCGCAAGTTCTTCGACCTCGCGGCCGGCGGCAAGGCGCCACTGGCCGAGGCGGCGCTGGAGCGGATCGGCGAACTCCACGAGATCGAGAGGCGGGTCCGTGGCTCTCCGGCCGCCGAGCGCGAACGGATCCGCCGGGCAGAGGCCGCGCCGAAGGTCGCTGCGCTCAAACTCTGGCTGGAGCGCCAGCTCGCCCGCCTCCCGCCGAAGAGCGAGACGGCGAAGGCGATCCGCTACGCCTTGGCGCGTTGGCAGGCGCTCGAGCGATACCTCGGCGACGGCCGCATCGAGATCGATAACAACGCCGCCGAACGGGCCATCCGCCCGATCGCGCTCGGCCGCAAGAACTGGTTGTTCGCAGGCTCCGACAGGGGCGGCGAGCGCGCCGCCGGCATCCTGTCGCTGATCGAGACCGCCCGCCTCAACGGACTCGATCCGGAGCGCTACCTGCGCGATGTTGTCACCCGCATCGCCGACCACCCGGTCAACCGGGTCGCCGAGCTCCTTCCTTGGAACATCGCGAAAACCGCCTGACCGGCCTCAACGGACGGTTACATCCTTGGTGTAGCCCTCCGCAGAGATGATCAGCCTGATCATGCTGCTCTCGATGAACGAGCCACCGACGCATCGCGCAGTTCGAGCAACGTTTCTGTCTGACGTGCGCTCGCCATTGTGAATTCCATCTCGTGCATGAAGGCGATTGGCGACGCCTCGACGACCTGATGGCGCTGATGGCTGATGGCTGCACTATAGTTATGTTTTTCTTGATGTGAGGGGATTTGGCCCTTACCGATGGAATCAAATCCTGTGGGTATGTGAGATTCGTATCGTCGCCTCGACGAGCTCTCCCATTGCGAATGTTGATCGCGTGGCCCGCGCAACCAAAAAAAATGGAGCTCCCGACCATGCCCACCGTCATCGACCTGTCCGATTTCACCGCGAGCCAGACGCAGGGCTTCATCATCCAGGGCGACGCCGACGGCGACCACGCGGGCTGGAGCGTGTCGGCCGCGGGCGACGTGAACGGCGACGGCATTGCCGACGTCATCGTCGGGGCGAACAGCGGCGACGACGGCGGGACGAATGCCGGCGAGGCCTACGTGGTCTATGGCCGGTCCGGCGGGCTCGGCAACATCGACCTCACCACGCTGACCGCCGCCGAGGGCTTCATCATCCAGGGTGACACCGCCAACGACAACGCCGGCTACAGCGTGTCGGCCGCGGGCGACGTGAACGGCGACGGCATCGCCGACGTCATCGTCGGGGCGCCGTACGGCGACGACGGCGGGGGCTCTGCCGGCGAGGCCTACGTGGTCTACGGCCGGTCCGTGGGGGGCGGCAACATCGACCTCGCCACGCTGACCGCCGCCGAGGGCTTCATCATCCAGGGTGACGCCGGCAGCGACAACGCCGGCTACAGCGTGTCGGCCGCGGGCGACGTGAATGGCGACGGCATCGACGACGTTATCGTCGGGGCGCCGTACGGCGACGGCTATGTCGGCGAGGCCTACGTGGTCTACGGCCGGTCCGGCGGGGGCGGCAACATCGACGTCGCCACGCTGACCACCGCAGAGGGCTTCATCATCCAGACCGACACCGTCGCCGACTACGCGGGCTGGAGCGTGTCGGCCGCGGGCGACGTGAACGGCGACGGCATCGCCGACGTCATCGTCGGGGCGCCGTACGGCGACGACGGCGGGGGCTCTGCCGGCGAGGCCTACGTGGTCTACGGGCGGTCCGGGGGGGTCGGCAACATCGACCTCGCCACGCTGACCGCCGCCGAGGGCTTCATCATCCAGGGTGACGACGCCTTCGACTACGCCGGCTGGAGCGTGTCGGCCGCGGGCGACGTGAACGGCGACGGCATCGACGACGTCATCGTCGGGGCGTACAACGGCGACGACGGCGGGTTCAATGCCGGCGAGGCCTACGTGGTGTACGGCCGGTCCGGCGAGGGCGGCAACATCGACCTCACCGCGCTGACCACCGCCGAGGGCTTCATCGTCCAGGGCGACACCGCCGGCGACTACGCGGGCTACAGCGTGTCGGCCGCGGGCGACGTGAACGGCGACGGCATCGACGACGTCATCGTCGGGGCGCGGTACGGCAGCGACGGCGGGAGCTCTGCCGGCGAGGCCTACGTGGTCTACGGCCGGTCCGGGGGGATCGGCAACATCGACCTTACCACGCTGACCGCCGCCGAGGGCTTCATCATCCAGGGCGACATCGCCTACGACTACGCGGGCTACAGCGTGTCGGCGGCGGGCGACGTGAACGGCGACGGCATCGACGACGTCATCGTCGGGGCGCCGTACGGCGACGACGGCGGGAGCTCTACCGGCGAGGCCTACGTGGTGTACGGGTTCCGTACACTGAGCGTCGGCGCCGATACGGTGACCGGTACCAGCGGCGACGACACCGTCACCTTCACCGCCGCCACGCTCAGCGACGGCGACAGCTTCGACGGCGGCGCCGGCACCGACACCGTCGCGCTCGCCGGCGGCGGCACGTTCGACTTCACCGGCGTGACGCTGACCTCCGTGGAGGCGATCGTCACCGACGGCACCGACGCCACGCTCATCCTGCCGGACGCCTCGTACGTGCCGTTCGTGACGAGCCTCGGCGGATCCGACGACACCGTCGTCCTCTTTCCCCCGGTCGACGTTGCCAGCCTCTTCGCCCTGATCGACGCCGGCGCCGAGACGATCACCTTCGAGCGTGGCGTGGCCACCGCGTCGGTGACCTCGCCGGCGGAGGACCGCATCGAGATCGTCTACACCGACGCATCGGAGGACGGCACGGGCACGCGCTACCAGACGCAGACGCAGCTTATGGACCGCGACGGGGACCTGCGCCAGGTCCACACCGTCTTCGACGACGGCCACTCCGCGACCACCAACTACGACGAGGACGGCGTCATCACTCAGCGCGTGGTCGTCGACGGCCCGGGCAACACGAAGGCCTATACGTCGATCACCAGCACCTACGTGGACGGCGTGCGCTCCCAGATGACCAAGGCGCTCGACAACACCCTCACGTTGACGAAGACCTACGCCGCGGACGGGCAAACCCCAACCGAGACGACGGTTCGGGACGGCGCCGGCGACGTGCGGCGCTACGAGACCCTCACAACGTCCTACAATGCCGACGGCTCCATCGCCTCCCGCGTGATCGACCACGACGATGACGACCCGCGATACACGTCCGCCGCGTACGACTATGACGCGAGCGGCGCGATCGTGTCGCAAACGCTGAACCTGACCGGCGGCGGCGCCACGGAAAAGACGTTCGAGGACGGTGTCCTGGTGCTCCGGGAGGGCACGGACGAGGATGGCAACCGCACCGTGTTCGGCTTCGACGGCGACCAGGTCATCGCCGGCGGTTCGGGCGACGATCTTATGGAGGGTGGTGCGGGCAACGACCGGTTCGTCTTCGCTGACGACACCCGCTCGGGCGGCTCATTCGGAACCGACTTCGTGCGCGACTTCACCGACGAGGAGGACCGCCTCGACCTCACCGACTACGGGATCACCTCGCGCGCCGACGCGGAGGCGATCGGCACGGTGACTGAGGTCGGCCGCAATACCGTCATCGACCTCGGCGCCGACGGCGCTGTCACCTTGAGGGACTTCGCCCTCGCCAACCTGACCGATGACGACTTCGTCGCCTTCACGTGACTGGCTGGCCGGAGCGCGAGCCTTCGTGTTCCGGCCACCACGCGCCCCGCCGCCATCACAGGCGGCTCGATCCGGCTTGATGCCAACGCAGTCAGGTTAGGGCCGTCGAAGCCGGATGGGCGACGCGTATAAGCAGTTGATAATATCCTTTATCAGTCAGCCAGTCAGGCGCTTATAGCCCCGTCGCCGCTTCTGCCGCGTGACCACTTGAAGTGCGACGAACGCTGGGCCTGCAGTCTGCTGGTGGTCGTGCCATTGCCGCCCTGAACGATCGATCCGCCTCATTTGCGCACCGGAACCGATCGCCCCATCCCTCTGATACAATCGATACAATGCGCGAGGCCGTTGCGATACATCGCAATGCTACCGAATTGCGTTCGTGTGGGAGAGTATCGTGACGACTGGACCCGTGTCCCGCCCCGCTCCGCAGCCCGGCGCCGCCCGGCCGACGGTGGAAATGCTGAGCGAGGCAATCCACGCCCTCGACCAGGCCGTCGTCCTGTTCGACGCGGCAGAGCGCTTCGTGTTCGCAAACGAGGCCTGGTACGCAATGTTCTACGCGGCCGGCCCGCGCCCCCCGCTCGGCATCTCGGCAGCCGCGATGAACGCCGAACTCGTCGACGACGGCTTCTTCCATCTGGCCGAAGGCGTCGACCCGGACGACTGCAAGGCCGCAGCCCTTGCCGCGATGCGCGCCTACGACAGCGAGTTCTCGCTCGACCTTGCCGACGGACGCCACCTCACCGCCGCAGCCAAGCGCACCGCCGGCGGCGGCTACCTCATCTCATTCCACGACGTCACCGCGAGGGTGCGCGGGGAGCGCCTCTTCGCCGACGCCATCGCCCGCCTTCCGGTCGCGCTCGCGGTGGAGGACGCCGCCGGCCGCCTCACACACCTCAACGCCGCCTTCGCCGACATCTGCGGCCTTCCCGAGGACACCCTCCGGGCCATGGATCTGGAGGCCCGCATCCGCGCGATCCTGCCACGCCTCATCGAGATCGATGGCGTGCCGCTCTCGCGCGCCCCCGCGAGCGCGCAGCACCAGGCGGAAGCGGCGATCCATCGCGCTCTCGCCGTCCCGGTCGAGGCGCGCCTTGCCGACGGGCGCGCCATCCTCCTGGAACGCGCCGCGATCGGCGAGGGCGGCGAGGTCGCCGTGATTACCGACATCACCGCGACCAAGGCGGGCGAGACGACGCGCCTCGAAGCCTTCACCGACGCGGTCCAGACCCTCTCCACCGGCATCGCGCTGTTCGACGCCGACTTCCGCTTCATCCTGGGCAACGAGCGCTACTTCGAAATGTGGTTCCCGCCGGACGGCATCCCTCGCCCCGTCGCCGGAGAGCCCTTCGAGGCGCTCATCACCCGCCTCATCGCCGCCGGTGAGTTTCTCGTGCCGGACGGGCTGACGGCGGAAACCTACATCGACGCGTTGATCTTCGAGAGCCGCGCCTACAGCACCGACCACCTCGTCACGACCCCGCGGTTCACCCTGTCTGCGTCCTCGCTGAAGAGCCGGCTCGGTGGCGTGCTCCTCGAATTTGCTGACGTCACCCAGCAGCTGAAGACGGCCGCAGAGCTCGAGAACCAACGCGAGCTCGCCCACCAGTCGGAAAAGCTCTCCGCCCTCGGCGAGCTTCTGGCCGGTGTCGCGCACGAACTCAACAACCCGCTCTCGATCGTCTTTGGCTATGCGCAGATGCTGGAGGCACGGGTCACCGACCCCGAGCACAGGGAATGGCTGGAGCTGCTCAGCCAGGCGGCCGAGCGGGCTGCGCGGATCGTGCGCATGTTCCTCGCAATGGCCCGGCAGAGGCCGCAGCGGATCGAGAAGTGCGCCGTCGGCGACATTGTCGCCGCCGCGCTCGACGTGTCGGGCTATGGCCTCAGGACGAGCGGCACCGCGATCACGTTCGACCTGGGCGAAGACCTGCCGCCGGTCGCGGCCGACGCCGACCAGCTGACGCAGGTTCTTTCAAACCTCGTCGTCAACGCCGCCCATGTTCTGGAGCCGATGGGCCGGGGCGGACGCTTCCACATCACGACCCGCGCGTCGGGCGAGCGCGTCACGATCGAGGTCTGCGACAACGGGCCGGGGATCCCGAAGGAGATCCAGCGGCGCGTCTTCGAGCCGTTCTTCACCACCAAGGAGGTGGGCGTCGGCACCGGCGTCGGGCTCGCCTTCAGCCACCGCATTGTGGAGAGTCATGGCGGTACGCTGACATTCAGCTCCGGGCCGGACGGAACGACCTTCCGCATCGTCCTTCCCGCCGCGCCCAGTACCGCCGCCGCCGCGTTGCCTGAGGACCACGGCACCCCGGTCGCCTCCCGCACCGTCCTCGTCATCGACGATGAGGTCGCGATCACGCGCCTTCTCACCGACGTCCTCGGCGCGCACGGACACAGGGTCACCGCGACTGCCGACCCGCGCCATGGGCTCCGCCTCCTTGCAACGCGCCGCTTCGATGCGGTGCTGTGCGATGTCAGGATGCCGGGGATGAACGGGCTGGAATTCCTCTCGGCATTGCGCCGGATCGCGCCTGCCGCGGCCGGGCGGCTCGGCTTCATCACGGGCGACGCGCTGGGGGTGAGCGTTGCCGAGGGCCTTGCGGCGAGCGGCCGGCCGCATATCGAAAAGCCGATCATGGTGGACGAGCTTCTTGCGCTCCTCGAGACGCTCGCCAGGACGCAGGAGACCGTGCGATGACGGCGCCGCAAAGGATCGTCGTGTGCGATGACGAGGCGCCGATGCGCCGGATGCTGCGCGACCATTTCGGCGCCAGCGGCTACGATGTGCGCGAGGCGGCGGACGCGGCCGCGCTCATGGCTGCGCTTGCGGCGGAACACGTGGATCTCGTGATCCTCGACGTCAGGATGCCGGGTACCGACGGCCTCGCGGCATTGCGCGAGCTGCGCATGACCTCGCGCGTTCCCGTCATCATGCTGACGGCGGCCGACGACGTGGTCGACAAGGTGCTGGGGTTGGAGTTCGGCGCCGACGACTACGTGGTGAAACCGGTGGACCTGCGCGAGCTTCTGGCGCGCGTCAGGGCCGCCCTGCGGCGCGCCGAGGTTCCTGTGTCGCCCAAAGCGCCGGGGCCGGGGGCGGACAGCCCAGTCACCGAAACGGCGATCCCGGACGGTGCGGTGGCGTTCGGGCCGCACCGCCTCGACCTTGCCGGGGCGCGCCTGTTTCGGGCCGATGGCGAGGAGATCCCCCTCACCGCGATGGAATTCTCGCTCCTGCGCACATTCGCGCAGAACCGGGGCCGTGTGCTCAACCGTGACCAGCTCCTTGCCCAGGCGCACGGCGGCGACTGGGACCCGTTCGACCGTTCCATCGACCTCAGGGTCTCTCGCATCCGCCGCAAGATCGAGGCGGTGCCGGAGAAGCCAGTGATCATCCGCACCGTGCGCGGCATCGGCTACGTGTTCGACTGAACCTGGCAGCCGGGACCAGTACAATCGAGACATTGTATCAGCATCCGGCGACACGGGACTGACAAGAGTAATTCCCATCTTTCATCCAGCGACGAGGCCAGCAGTATTCGCCAGCCTCGATCGTTTGGAAGACGCCTCGGCGTCAAGAAAAACATGGGAGATATTTTCATGAGTTTACGAACCGAGAATTTATTGATCGACGCGCCGTCGGGGTCCCCCGGCCTTGCGGACCTTATCACGGCGGCCGGCTCCGGATCGCCCGGCGTCAACGCACTTTTCGCCTCGCCTTTCGCGGGCGGCGACCTCGGCCTTGCCCCGGTCATCTCCTTCATCGACTGGGCCGGAACGGACGAGTACGACGGCACCCCCTACAACGATCTCGCCTACGGCCTGTGGGGCGACGACACGATGTTTCTGGGCAACGGCAACGACACCGCCCACGGCGGCACCGGAGACGACCACATCTACGGCAGAAGGGGCGATGATGCCCTTTACGGCGAGAGCGGCAACGACACCCTGAACGGCGACCTCGGCAACGACACGCTGATGGGTGGGGCGGGCAACGACGTGCTCGACGGCGGCAACGGCACCGACCAGATCAAGGGCGGCACGGGCAACGACTGGGTGAGTGCCGGCCACGGCACCGACTATGTCCGGGGCGAGGAGGGGAACGACAAGATCGACGGCTGGTGGGGCAATGACCACCTCTGGGGCGACGAAGGCAACGACCTCGTCGACGGCGGGGCGGGCAACGACCAGGTGTTCGGCGGACTAGGCCACGACACCGTTCTCGGCGGGTCCGGGAACGACCAGGTCTTCGGTGCCGGCGGCAACGACCACATCCGCGGCGGGACCAACGCCGAGGGCGGGGCGGGCGGGATCGGCGACCTTCTGCGCGGGGATCACGGCGCTGACGTCTTCTATTTTGCGCCCGGCGACAGCGGTGGCCCGTCCGGCTCCGTCGACCTCGTGGACGACTTCGCGCCGGGCGAGGACCTTCTCGTCATCGAGGAGTTGTCGGCCGATTTCCTCGGCGAGGCGTCCGGCTTCTCCGAAGGTCAGGGCGCCGAGGCCTACATCGAGCACACGTCCATGGACGGCGTCGGCGCCGTGACCCTCCTCCACGTCCGCGACGACAACGGTGCGGACGCCGACCTCACGATCGCGTTCTCGGGCAACGTCGGCCTTACGGCGGACGACCTCTTCTTCATCTGACCTTTTCTTCGACCGGCCGGCGGGAGCGCCTCTTTGCCTTGCGCCGGAACCATCACCAACAGCTTCGAAAACAACTTCAAAACCCAAAGGAAAATCGAAATGAACATCAGGACCATCATTCTCCCGGCTTTCACCGCCATCGCCGTCGGCACGGCGGCCATGGTGTCCCTCCCGGCCATCGCGGAGGCGAAGAACCGGATCGTGACCTGCAACGACGGCACGGTCTTCAACTTCGGCCCGGACGACGCGATCGGCAGCCAAGTCGCCTGCGCCGGACACGGCGGCGTGCGCCCCGTCTTCCACGCCAAGCGCACGGCGGCCCCGAAGGCCAACACGCGGGGCGTGCGGCAGGCCGGCACCCGCGCCTCGGCAAGCGGCTTCGGTGACAAGAACAAGGCGGTCGCCTGGACCAAGGGTTGCTACGCCGAGTTCGGCCCGAGCGCGACCCACCCCGACGCCGCCCTCCTCGAGAAGTGCCTCGGCACCTGAACCGTCACGGGCCTTGCCCAACCGGATTCCGAAGGGTCGCCCGGCTTGACGGACAGACCTCGAGGCGAGGCCCCTTCGTGCATGCCCGAGCCTGGACAGTGTTCAGGCATGCCTTTCATCCGTCCAGGACGAACCGCTGTTCCGCCGGGTTCAGCACATCAACTTCCGGTCCGGATCGATGCAGCTGCTTATTCCGGACAAGCCCAACATCACCCATCGCAAGTCAATCGGGTACGTCTTCGGCTGACCATCGCACGAAGATGCCCAACCTGATGCGCCAGAGCCTGACCTGTTCCTTGAAACCCCGAACGCCCTGCCGCTGCGCAATATTGTTCTCGACGCCAGAACGACGCCTCTGGATACAATTGATGCAATTGATATTCTTTGCGACATCAAGCTGATCAACAACGCAACTATATTCGAATAGTCGACGACGTCGACTTAACAACACAAAAGGTATTACTTATGAAACTTCAAAAGAACAAATCCCTTGCCGTTGTCGGGCTCGCGCTCACCATGATGGTCGGCCAGTCCGCCTCCGCATTGGCATTCGACAGGACCCCCGGGGCTTCAGTCGTGCAGTTCGCCCAGAACATGCGCGCATCGGGGTCCGAACGTCAGACTCGACTGCCCGGCCGCGTCCCCGCGCGGCAAGGCTTCGCCATCCAGACTCGTGCGAACGGCCCATTCCAGACGTTTGGTCCGGGCCAGGAGTTGAATGTTGCCGGGATCTGCGTCGAGGTGGATTGCCCTCCGCAAATGCCGGGGGACACGACCTGCTGGCGCTGCAAGGAGTAGCGCCGGCGCTCGAAGAACGGGCGGCGGGTCAGGGCGTTCTTTCGACGCGATCCGCCGAACAAGAACACTGGTAACGCCCGGCGTTCATTGCACTGAACCGGCCCGACGCACTGCTGTTGCAAACACTTAATTCTGTGAAAAAGTAAACAATAACAATCCGCTTAATTTGAACAGTCAACACACACTTTCATGAAAACAATAAGGGATCTACCAATGAAACGTTTGATAAGCGCGGCTCTTGCCGCAATCGCCCTCGCGATCACCGTTGCGGCCGCAGTACCGTCCAACGCCTTGCCCATCAGCGAGTGCACGCGTTGGCGCTGCGGTTCCAATGGCACGAGCTTCGACGGCCTCGCCATCGAGGTCGGCACCATCCTGCACGCGCTTCGCTAGGGGAAAGGCTGGTGATGGACCGCCGCACAAGCCTCCGTCGCGCTCTGCTCGGAGGTCTCTTCGCCTTGGCCGCGGCCCTCACCGGCTGCGACGGCGAGACGGATCGGCCCATTGCCACATGGCTCGTGGAGGGCACGGACATCGTCGCCCCTGAACATGGCGTGCCGGCCGGCCGATACCTGGTCGGCCGCACGTTGCTCTACGCCGACACGCCACTTCTGTTGCGCCGAGTTGTTTACGTACAGACGCTACACGGCCCTGTCACACTGTACGATTTCACCGCCGAACGTGATGGCCGTCGTGTTGCACTTTGCCAACCTGATCGCGACGGACGCCGCCTGGCGCTACCCGTCCTGGATGCGGAATTGAGGCCGCGGTTGACCTGCACCTCCGGTGCGCAAGGCAAGTGTATTCTCTGGGGCTATCGACCGTGGGAGGAGACGTCGAGGGGCCCACCGCTCGCGGATCTTTTTGCCGCGTGCACGCGGATGGTTCGCGCCGACTACGCCGGCGACGGCCGCACTTTCACGAAGGACGGAGTTACCATCTTCGTCTGCGATCGCTTCGGCGTCCGCCCCTGTTCCGACAAGCCTCCGTTCGCGTTCGAGGCGGCATGGAATGCAGACGGTGCCGTCTGCCTCGCGCGCCCGCGCCTTGGCGGCAACGCACCGCCCATTGCACCCTGCGGGGCAGATCGCGGTGGTTCGGGCGCTCTCCTCTACAACTGGTCGATGCAGCGCAAGTGCACTTCAGTCGGGAAGAGATCGAGCTCGTTCACGTCGGCTCATTCCGTGTGATCGTGGCGCGCGGTGCAGGCAGATAACGGTAGAGCGTCGCCGGCGACCCCCCCATGCGCTTCGCGACCTCGTCCACGGTGAAGTCCTCTGCCGAAAGCATCGCCATTGCGGCTTTGAGATCCGCGTCAGTCAGCTTCTTGGGTAGCCCGCCAGTCCGGCCGAGTGCCTTCGCGGCATCGAGGCCTGCACGGATCCGCTCTCGATTAATGGCACGCTCGAACTCGGCGAGCGCGCCAAAGATGTGGAAGACGAGCTTGCCACCCGAGGTGATCTTGTCAATGGCCTCGGTCAGTGAGCGGAAGCCAATACCCTCGGTCTCGAGCCCTTCGACGGTTTCGATGAGCTGCTCCTCCCAAACCTTTCTCGCAAGATCGGCGTTTCTGAACGAGTTCAGGAGGCTCCGAGCTCCGGACCCTGGGTGTTCACCGGTGGCGGCATCCGGGCAATGCCATAACGCGTCAGCCCATCTCGTCCGGCGTCAGTCAATGCGTAGAGTCCCGGGCTCAGACGCTCGAACCAGCCATAGTGGTTGTCGCGCATCATTCGCGTCGCCGCCGCAACACCCGTGGCACTGGCAACGGCCGCCCCCTTGCTCGGGCCGGTCGCGGCCAGATGGGCTGCGATCGAAATCGCATCTTGACGATAGGCTGTGACCTGCTCGGAGCGCGTAGCACCGCCCTGTGCCGGATCGCCACGCCGCCTGGCAAACTCGCGGAGCAGGCGTCCCCGACGCGCGATGGACTTGCGGGGCGTGTAGGGGCCCGGATCGCAATGCACCTCCACAAGGGCGTCGCTCAAACGCACGGTCATCACGCCGATACCCAAGCGACGGTAGAGTTTGAGGTTGTCGTTCAGCGATCGCGAGGCGATTCGTCCGGAGCGCCGTGGCACGCAGACGTAAACGGCATCTGTGATGGCAAGTCGCGCCACGGCCTGGTGGAGGAGGGAAAGCGAAAAGCCCACCTTCAGCTCGACGATGACCGGCGGGTCATCACCGCGACAGGCCACGACATCGGCGTCCGCCACTTCGCCTTTCACAGCGAACCCCTGACGCTCAAGAAAGCCTTTGACCGGCCCGTAAAGCTCTGTCTCGCGAAATCCGCTCATGCCCATGGAGTGATTTATGGATGCGATAGCCTGCCCATAGGCGGCGAAAACAGTGAACGCGCTCTCAACACGCCGTGCGTGCCGCTGTCGTGAGCACCGAGGTGCGGCAAGCGCCTGAATCGCGCCATCGATCCGCAACGTGAATACGCAACATCTGCAAACCGCCGAAAACCTCACATTCCACCGATGTTGCATAAGTCGTGAATTGTGCAACGAGAGGTGCGCCATGAAATGTCTCATCATCATCGCGACCTGAGCCCGGGCTATGCGTCTGTCACGGTATTGGACTTGGAGGGTTATTCTCAACCCGATCGCGAGACGAACAGCGGGCGCACCTCCGGCGAAATGCAAGGCCACCCGCAACGTTCACCGCCGCGGGAAAAGCCGAAGGAACCGAGTCCCTGCGGCTATTGGCTCAATGACCGCCGCCGCCCAGGCCAACACCGGTCACGAGCGCGGTCCAAGCCTTGGTCCGCAGGAGGACGGCCTTGATGACGCCCATTGCTTCAACCGCATGTGAGACGAGGCCGCCTTCCAGGGGGCCGGACAGGTGCGTGGTGTAGGTCTGCACGATGCAGCTGCTGCCACGCGGAAGCAGGGCTTCGTGTTCCGGGTATTCGAGCGCTAAGTTCACAACAACATCGCCTTCGTTGGCGACGGAGGATGGTTCGAGAAGCTGTCCGGTCGGCGCGATCTGCCCCGCGGCGATCACGTTCTGGATGCGGACGATCCGTGCCGGCAGGACCGCATCGGTCATCATGACGTTGAGCCTTGAGTAACACACGACTTCGGCCGCCATTCCCGTGTGGAGCACGGAGCGGGCAGCCTGAGCAAAACCTGCCGTGATCTGGAGCGGTCCGTCTGGCACAATCAACATGGCCGGGCCGAGGTTCGTCTGACCGGCCCGAGCGCCTACGTTGAGGGTCAATTGCTGGATGGTGCCAGCGACGCTTGAGCGTACATTCGTGTGGTCAAGCTCGACCTGAGCCTGAGCGAGCGTGGCATTGGCGCTCTCCCGCCGAGCCGGCAGGCGCTCGGTGACTTCTAGCTGCGCCGTCTCGAGAAGCGCGGTCGCCGCAGCAACCTCGGCTTCTCGGGCCGTCACGGTGTTTGTGAGGCGCTCGTACTCATTCTCGCGGAATGCAGAGGAGTTGCGACTACGAAGTTCCTCTTGGTCGGCAAGGCTGGCGCTCGCCTGTTTCAGCGCGGCGCTCGCCTGGTCAACGGTTGCCTGCGCGGCGCGCACTTGTGCGTTTGCTGAGGAGGCGGCGCTTTCGATCTCTTCGAGTTGCCGCTGGGCCACTTCGACAGCCGCCAACTCCTGACTGTCGTCGGTTGTGAAGAGGACCTCGCCCGGTTCCACGCGCTGGCCGACCTCGACCATCACAGCTGTTACCGTGCCGCCTCGCTCGGCGACAACCGGCACGATGCGAAACGGCACCACTCCACTGTAGGACTTGGGATGATAGTAAAACACCGCAAAGAAAACGATGAGCGCGAGGACCAACCACAGAAATAGCGCGCGGTGAAGATTGTAGAGCGTGATTGGCATGCCACGCCAGCGTAGATAAAGGACGCGCAGCCAGAACGGAATGGACGTGACGAGGATCTCAATCACGACCAGGCACTTCAGTGACTTGGGTATGTTCCGGGCTCCACCACAGCATGATGTCTCTGGCCAGAGCGGCGATGATCAGCGCGAGCGGCAGGAGGTAGCTGAAGTGCGCGAGCGGTGGAAGAAGCTCGTAGGCCAATCCGATCACCAGCATCGTAGGGATGGTGGTCTTCAACGGAGTGTTTTTGCCTCTATGCTCGGTATACTGGTCAAACTTTGCGTAGAGGAAGACTACGAGGAAAAGAATAGCGACAAGAAATCCGAGCGCGAGCCACGCGAACGTGTCTGTCTCGCCGGGTGCAATCCACCACGCTGGGCCGGGGTTCGCTACGTTGGTCTCCATCCGCCCACCCCGCATGCGGCCACCGCCGAACGTGACCTTACGGCGCGCCGAAACTGCAATCAAGCAGGACCGAGCACGCAACTCTCTCAATAATCTTCTGTGTATGATATACTTGAGAAGTTAAATACAATATTTAGTTTGACCTGCCCCTGAGAAATTCCTCCACTTGGAGCTAGGGTCCGACCCTTGAAAGGACGGACGAATGAAGCGAGCGAGATTCACGGAAGAGCAGATAATCGGGATCCTGCGGGAGAACGATGCCGGGGCAAAGGCGGGCGAGCTGGCCCGCAAGCACGGTGTGTCCGAGGGGACGATCTACGCGTGGAAGGCCAAGTTCGGCGGGATGAGCGTGTCTGAAGCCCAGCGGCTGAAGACGCTGGAGGCTTCGTTTCTGAAAGCTCGCTGTCGCCTGCTGAGGCCAACGGCTGAACTTGCCGAGTGCGTATTGGAACGTCTGGTTAGGGGCGCAAAGCGGACGGTGACGACAGCGGGCCTGGTAGACCGCTTTGGATCAAAAGCGAAAGGACGGTAATTCTCAAAAACCGTCGAACTTGCGAAGCCTCGAAAGGCCGGTTCGATGAACGTGCATTATCGGCTCGATGGCGGCTTTGCCGTCACGGCAGAACGTTCCACCATGCGGGCCAGTCTACTTTTCCTGGTGAGCGGGTCGCCTTGAAGACGATCTTCTGCTGCTCGAGTGTAAGCCGCCGATCTCAAAACCTGTCGAGGGCGGCCTGAACGATCCAGGGTTCCAGAACGAGGTGCGCTGTCTCACGAAAGCGGTCCCGCTTTCGGCTGATGCGCAATATCTCACCCGCATCGCTGACGCTTCCAAGCGTAACAAAGGAGCGTATGATCACCGTGATAGGAGATGTTTCGTCGATCAATTGCTTGTCGCGCGCCGCCTCGATTGCAGCCATCGCTTGCCGTGCCGACGCTCCCTCGCCGTCAAGTCCCTTTTTTACCAGATGAAGCAGGAAGGCCTCCGCCGCGGTGACGCGTCGCTCGACGCCTCCTTCGCGGATCAGGACCGTCTGCCCGAGTACTCCCATCATATGGGATCTCTCGCCGTGAGCCTTTCGGACGACCCCGCGGGTTTCGGCTGCGGCCCTTCTGGAATTGCGTCGCCTTTGGTGGTCGACCGTAGCCAATCTCTTCTTTCGCCCTGCCTGAACGCGTGCCCCCATCGCTTGACGCTCTGCGGCGAACGCAACGTCTCCGCATCCCGCGTGCACCGTTTGATTGTCTCGACGTCCCGATCCTCAAGCCTGGCCCCACCACGTCGACGAGAGAGTGCGGCCTGCACCGCCCATTGTTCGAGTAGCAGGTGTCGGCCCTCGCACCGCATTCTGTGATCGCGCGGGTCCTCGCAAGCGATCCCAAGGAGTAAGAGCGCGTCATCGACGTTGCGGGGATCAAGAGCCTCCTACTTCACGACCACCTTCGACGTGGAGCGCTCCCGGGTCTTTGAAAGAGCGGCCTCTCTCTTGGCAATCATCTTGAGGATCTCGCGCTGCGCGGCGCGGTCGCCGGCAAGAGCCGCCTTGTACGTGCGGTGCTGCAGCGCCTCTTCGACCGAGATTTCGTGTTCACCACCATCCCGAGAAACTGTCAGCGTTTTTGCCACGATCACATCGAAGGCCGACGCAGTGGGCTCACTGGATCGAGTCCGGCGCGGCCGTCCCGCGGGATTTCCACTTCTGCCTTTCTCGAACCGACCCCGGCGCGGCGCCACAGCGTCTGCGACATCGTCCACCACGCTCACACCTCTTCGAGAACAGGCTCAAGACCCGTCATTGCTGACCAGCGTGCGAGCGCTAAATCGACGTAGCCAGGAGCAATTCCCCCCCCCCCCCGGAACCGCCGCCCTGTACGCTCGGCCGCGATCAGCGTCGTCCCGGATCCAAGGAAGAGATCAAGCACGAGGTCGCCACGTTTCGTGACGTCCTGAATCGCATCCGCCACCAACGCCGTCGGTTTTACGGTTGGATGCAGCGCGAGGTCTTCGCGCCGGCTTCCCTTCATCGAGTTGACCGACGCATAGTCCCAGACATTCGTTCGATTGCGACCGTGCTTGCCGAGCTCTACGGCATTGAAATGCGCCCCCGCGCACCGACCCGCCAAACGAATATCAGCTCATGCTTCGAGCGATAAAGTGAACCCATCCCGGCGTTGGACTTGTTCCACACGCAAAGGTTCAGGAGATCACCATAGACGGAGCGGCCGACGGTCAAGAGCTGGTCGGTGTGCCTCCAGTCCATGCAAACGAAGTGAACGGCACCGTCCCGCGAGACGACTGCGGCGGCGCCAAGAGTTTCTGCAAGGAAGGTGAAGAACGCCGCTTCGGTCGTTTCGCCAGACGCCATCGCGAATTCGGCATGACGGCCCTTCGCGTTGGCGAAGCCGTTGATCGGCACGTTTTAGGGCGGATCGAGAAAGGCAGCGTCGACCGCCGCATCTTTTCCGACTACCCGGCGCAGGAACTCAGGTTCGCGCCCATCGCCGCAGCCAACGCGGTGTTCGCCGAAGATCCAGACATTTCCTGGCCTCGTCCGCGGGGTCTTTGGCACGGCAGGAACGAGTTCATCGTCGGGGTCCTCGGAACCGCCGAGGATCACGTCGATCTCGCCCGATGCAAAGCCGGTCAGTGTCAGATCAAGGTCGACATCGAGCGTTGAGAGTTCGCCCAGCTCGGCTTGCAGAAGATCAATGTCCCAGCCAGCATTCAGCGCGATCTTGTTGTCGGCGAGCCGCAGGGCGCGTTTGCGTGCCTCGTCCAGACCTCGCAGCGCGATGGTCGGAACTTCGGTCATTCCGATTGCGTTCGCGGCCATCAGCCGTCCGTCCCCGGCGATAATCACGCTGTCGTCGTCGATCAGGATCGGGTTGGCGAAGCCCAAAGCCCGGATGTGCCGGTAGCGGCGGAGTTTGATCCGCTGCGGAACCGGGAGCCGCTTATGACCCCCACGAAGAAATCGAATGTCAGGGGTGCCGCCGACGCCAGGGCGGAGCACGAGGTAAAGCCTTCAAGGGCGTTATCTCGAACGGCGACTCCTCAGTCCGGAAGCACGGCCGGCCCGTCCGCGCCGGCCGCATTGAAGCCCATGAAGCTCGCTGTCTTGACGGAGTTGCTTTCCTGACCCGAGGGGTCGACCCTCGCCGAGATGACCGCCGCGACCGGCTGGCAGACCCATTCGGTTCGTGGCGCGCTCTAGAAGAAGGGCTTGACCGTTACCTCGGAGAAGGCGGACGGCGTCCGCCGTTATCGCATCGGAGACACGGCATGAGTGACAACGTGCTTGCAACCAACGTGGATGCGATCCGTCATTCCGATCTCAACAGGCTGCGCGTAAAATGGCGCACGCGCTGGGGCACGCCTCCAAAGCTGCGCTCTGCGGAGCTGATGCGGCTCATGCTCGCATGGCGCCTTCAGGCCGAGGCGCTTGGTGGGCTCGAACGGGATTAAAGCGTCGATTGGCCGCCACTGGCCGTATTCAGGCCGAGGGCTTGGACCTCGGCCTCGGCGCGGTCATGCGACGAAACTGGAAGGGTGAGCTCATCGAGGTCGTTGTCGAAGCAAAAGGCTTTCGGTGGCGCGGCGAACTCTTTCCCAGCCTCTCCGCCGTCGCGACGGCAATCGCCGGCGCGCGCTGGAACGGACCGCGGTTCTTTGGTCTGCGGAAGCAGGATATCGGGACTGGCCGGCCATGACGAAGCCATCGATCAAGCGCTGCGTCCTCTACACTCACAAGAGTTCAGAGGAAGGCCTCGAACAGGCCTTCAACAGCCTCGATGCGCAACGGGAGGCCTGCGCCGCTTATGTGAAGAGTCAGGCCAGCGAGGGATGGCGGGCCTTGCCGGACCGCTATGACGACGGCGGCATCTCCGGTGCAACAATGGAACGCCCGGCGCTGAAGCGGCTTCTGGCGGACATCGCCGCGGGCCAGATCGACGTCGTTGTCGTCTACAAGATCGATCGGCTGACCCGCTCCCTCGCCGATTTTGCCCGCATGGTCGAGATCTTCGACGCCCACGGCGTCAGCTTCGTTTCCGTCACCCAAGCGTTCAACACCACCAGCAGCATGGGCCGGCTGACCCTCAACGTCCTTCTCTCTTTCGCCCAGTTCGAGCGCGAAGTCACCGGCGAACGCATCCGGGACAAGATCGCCGCCTCCAAGGCCAAGGGGATGTGGATGGGCGGCACACTGCCTCTCGGAGACGACACGCCAGCCCCGGGATCACGCGCGCTCGAGGTCAACGCTGCCGAGGCAGAGACCGTGCGCTCGATCTTCACGTCCTATCTCGAACTCGGCTCAGTGCATGAACTGGAGCGCAGGCTGGATGAGGGCGGCATCAGGTCCAAGTCGCGCGTGACGGCGAAGGGGCGGACGCTCGGTGGCAAGCCGTTCAGCCGGGGCGCGCTGTTCCACCTTCTCAGGAACCGGACATATCTGGGAATGACCCTCCACCGCGACCACGCCCATCCCGGCCAGCATCCGGCCATCGTGGGTGCTGATCTTTTCGAGGCGGTTCGGCGCCAGCTCGATGCAAATCCGAGACGGATGGGGACTGCCAACAGCGATCCACAGACCGCAGCCCTCGTCGGCCGCATCTTTGATGCCGCTGGCGCGCCCATGTCTCCGACGTCTTCACGCGGCGCGCGTGGCAAGACCTACCGCTACACCGTGTCCGCACCGTTGCAGCAGGGGCGGCGCAGTGGCGATGCAGAAGATGGCGTGGTTGGCCGTGTTCCCGCCGCTTCCTTCGAGGGCCGGCTCAGCGAGATCCTGCGCCGCTTCCTCCATGGGCTTGGCGCCGAGCCGCTTGACCTCCTTCGTCGCGTCGACGTCCATCGGGACTCCATCCGGCTGACGTTGCCTGCTGAACATCTGGCGACAATCCGGGCCCACATCGATGGCGACGAGATGGTCGAGCGTGATCCGACGAATCGAGCAGCCTGCCGCCTGATCATTCCGTTCAGCATCGCCGTCCGGGGCGGACGGACCTTGATCTCGGGCGGTGGCAAACGGGTCGCGCGGCCAGACCCGAAGCTGATCGCAGCGCTACGCGAGGCCCACGCAATGCTTCGCCGGGATGCGCGCGGGCTTCCTATGTTGGACGCCTCCCCGGAATCATCCTACCGGCGCCGACTTGTTCGGCTCGCCTTCCTCGCGCCCGATCTGCAGCGCGCCATCCTTGAAGGACGCCAACCGCATGGCCTCACCATTTCGGCACTGCTCGCCAGCGATATTCCGCTCGGTTGGCAAGACCAGGAGCAGCTGTGGGCCGCGCGTAGGGCAGCAAACAACGCTGCCCGATGCGGCCGTGGCATCGAAGAGAACGGAAGCAGCCGGGCTATGGATTGTCCGGCCAAACGCCCTGTTATGCTCATTGAGACCCCTGTTAATGCGAAACAATGCGACCTGTTATGCACTTCTCGAACCCTGTTCCGCGCATAAACAGGGAATCGGGTTTCAGTGGCCGCTAATCGATTGAAGTTGCGTCCCTTCGCGCGCACGAGACCATCCTTGTGCGCCGGATTCGGCCTGTTTTCCGCCGATACACCGCAAATTTCCCTGTTCTTGCCCTTGTGGCCGAAACTCCACCTTCCTGCCGACCGGAGGAGACCGCCCTGAACGGACGCCTGAATCCGGGCTGAGACCGCCGATACAGGACGGGCCCGTGCCGGAAGCAGGACGAAAACGCGCCCTGTTCCGCGGGCTTAATGCCCAGCGTTCAAATCAGAGAAATGTGTAGGGGGTGCGTGGCGGAGCCGGAGGCAGCCATTGCCATGTTTCAAGCTGTGTCATCCAAGCGCAAAATCGGCAGTTCCTGTGGGAGTTTGGCTTCCTTCGTGGTGCGTCCCGTTGCAACCTGTAACGTCCAATGCCATACCTGTTGGCGGGTAGATTGGTAGGCTGATTTTCGGCCTATGGCGGACGCAGCGGGAATCGAACTATGCCGAAGAAGGCGCGGGAGCTATCGGCGCTTGACGTGAAGCGTCTTCGGCATCCCGGACACGGCCTCAACGCAACATTCGCCGTTGGTGGCGTCGACGGGCTCATTTTGCAAGTGACGCCGACCGGGGCGCGGTCCTGGTTGCTGCGGTGTCTGGTGGCCGGCAAGCGGCGCCATATCGGCCTCGGCGGTTATCCCGACGTGCCGTTGGCCGGCGCGCGTGATCGCGCACGAGAAGCCCGCGAGCTGATCCGGCAGGGTGTCGATCCGGTGGAGCATCGGAAGGCGACGGCGGCGGCGTTGGTAGCGGCCCGAAAGCGGGGCATGACCTTCAGCGACGCGATGGAACGGTATCTTAAAAACAAGCTCGCTGAGTTCCGCAGCGACAAGCACCGCAAGCAGTGGCGGTCCACGCTGGATGCCTACGCGGTCCCGGCCGTGGGTGACATGCTGGTGTCGGATATTGGCGTTTCCGACGTGCAACGTATCCTCGCCCCTATCTGGGTTGAGAAAAACGAGACGGCATCACGGCTACGCGGGCGAGTGGAAGCGGTGCTGGCCTGGGCGACCGTCAACGGGCATCGCACCGGCGACAATCCTGCGCGGTGGCGCGGCAATCTAGATGCTATCCTTCCGAAGCCCTCGAAGGTGCAGACGGTAGAGCATCACCCGGCGCTTAAGCTCGACGAGGCTGCGGACTGGTTCGTGGATGTGCGCGCTCGCAACGGGAGCGCCACGCGCGCGTTGGAGTTCATGGCGGTGACAGCGGCGCGCTCCGGCGAGGTTCGTGGCGCGGTGTGGGCAGAGATCGACCTTGCCGCGCGGTTGTGGGTCGTGCCGGCGGTGAGGATGAAGGCCCGTGTCGAACATCGCGTCCCGCTCACCGACGATGCGATATCGCTTCTGGAGGGATTGGCGCGGATGGAGGGCAGCGACTTCGTGTTCCCGGCGGCGCGGGGCGGGATGCTGTCGGACATGGCGCTGTCGGCGTGCATGCGGCGCGTAAACACCGCGCGGGAAGGGGGCTATCTGGATCGCCGATCAGGACGACCGGCCGTTCCGCACGGGCTGCGGAGTACGTTCCGCGATTGGGCCGCCGAGCGGACTCAATGGCCCTATGAAATGGCCGAGATCGCGCTCGCGCACACAGTCGGTTCAGAAGTGGAGCGAGCCTATCGGCGCGGGGACATGTTGGAGAAGCGGCGTGCGATGATGGCGAGCTGGGGCTCTTTCCTTCACGGCGAGGAAGATGCGGCGAACGTCGTGCAGATGGCTGCACGAGCATGATGGACGCGGAGGAGACAGAACGGCGCCTGAAACGCCTTCTCGTTCGCACGCAAGGTGCTGACAATGTCAAGGGGCCGGCTTGGTGGGGAGAGGGGAACGCCGATGAGCGTCGCGCTCTCGACGACCTGCACACTGGCCGTTTGGCATGGCGCGAAGCAAGAAGAACGGCGAAGCGGGGCCTTGAAGAGCTTACGGTCGGCAAAGTAGAGCTGGCTGCGGACCTGTGGTTTATTGCAAACGACTTTTATATCGACGCGCTGGAGTCGCGGATCGAGCCAAAGGACGTGGTGTTCCTATCGTCCAGTGCGAAGCGGCGTGGGCGGCGAAAAGCGGCTGACAGGAAAGAAAGATAATAGCCGGGGCATTTTAGACGGCCCGAACATGTGAATTTTAGACGGCACCCGTAACAACGAGGTGCCCAAATGGCAAAACAATACGCTTCCGACAAAAATCTTGCTGCGCGCTGGGGCGTGACGCGCCAGACCGTCTGGCGCTGGCATCGCGAGCAGGCCGAGTTCCCACGCGCGGTGACGCTGTCGCCCGGCTGCACGCGCTGGAAGCTGAGCGAAATTGAGGCTTGGGAACTTGCGAAGGCGGCAGCGTAATGGCCGCCAGGAGCCGCGAGCTTACCCGCGAACGCGATGAAGTTGACACGGTGTCGGCCGCCGTTGCCGAGGCGGCGCAATTTCTCTTCGACACCTCGATTGAAGACCAGCCGCGGCCGATAATTCCGGCGTTGAAGGCGCGGTTCGGCCTTTCCGCCAACGAAGCCTGCAAGGCGGTTGGCCTCGCGAACATCGCCCGCCACGACGCAAGGCACGCCGCCTAGTGACTGGCGTGTTCGCGGCCCATGCAGACGCTTATTCTGCCGCAGGTTTGCCGTGCTTTCCGGTGGATACCCGCCGCAAGCGCCCTGCGGTGCGCAACTGGCAGCGCGCGACGCCACGCTCGGCGCGTGCATGGGCCGAGAAGTTTCCCCACGCTGACGGGCTCGGCGTTGTCATGGGCGAGGCGTCCGGCCTGACCGAAATCGACGTTGACATTGTCGGCGATGCGGCGCTCGGCGCGGCGCTGGAGAGGTTCGGCGAAAGCCCGATAACGATCAGAACGGCGAGCGGGAAAAGCAAAATCTGGTATCGCCACAATGGCGAACGCCGGCTTATTCGCCCGGTAGTAAATGTCGACGTGCTCGGCAGTGGCTTCACCGTTGCCCCGCCGAGCTGGCGCGACGACTTAGGGGCCGGCTATCGTTTCCTGACAGGCTCACTCGCCGATGTGGCGCGACTGCCGACAATCCGCCGGAGGGCGCTGGAAGCCGGTGCAGGATACGCTGGCCGGCCTGCTGAGAGCGTCCAGGCAGGCGAGCGCAACAACCGGCTCTTTCGGTTTGCGATGACGCAGGCGCGCTCTTGTGACGACCTCGCCGCGCTGGAGGACGTGTGCACAACTTGGAATGAACAGATGCCCGACCCGCTATCGGCCGGCGAAGTTGGCAACGTCGCACGCTCGGCATGGGGCTATGAGGCGCGCGGCTCGAATTTCGTCGGGCTGCGAAAGCCTCAAGTCACGGCGTGGGACGCCGCCCGCGATAGTCTCCTAGACTTCCCCGATGCATTCATGTTGCTGCACATGTTCGAGGCTTACCACTCGAACCGAAAGTCGTTCGCAATTGCACCGGGCTCAATGTCTGAGGCGGGGACGCTGCCGTGGCACCGGACGCGGATCCGGCGTGCGCGCGATGTGCTGCTTGAGCGGGGTTTTCTCGAAGTTGTGAGGCCGCCTGACGGTCGCCGCAGGCTGGCCGGTCAATACCGTCTGACTAGGCCGGATCATGGCCACAATCACTTTACACTGCCTCCCCCTCTCTAGGCCCCCTCCGGACTGATAGGGGGCAGGTTAGAGTGAGCACGCCGAACCAGCCGGCGGCGCTAACAATCCATACGGCAGGTCAGGCACGCGATCCGCATACCGGACGGATGGGGCCGGTCGTTGATATTATACACGACCGGCCAACAGGAACTTCCCGCGAGGCCGGCCTCCGCAGGTTGCAGAAGGCCGCCAACGAAGGCAGCGACGAAGCCCGCCAAGTGCGCGATACCTTGTGGACGGTAGCGGAATACCTTTGAGCGCTTAGCGTTGTTGAGGTATTATGATACCGCACGCGAGAACAGACGCTTGGCTAAGCCTGCCGCAGCACCGCACATCAAATTGGTCCCAATGCCCGCGTCTCTGCTGAAGGGTGGGACCGGTGTGGGACATTTCCTTGCTCGCTACCTGGGGGTGGCAGATGGCAACTGACGCAACCCTTGCAACCCGGTTCCTCACATCGCTGGAGATCCCCGAGGGACCCTTGGCGGGCCGGCCGTTGAAGCTGGCGCCGTTCCAGAAGTCGTTCCTCAAGGGTGCGCTTGCCGACGGCGTGAACGTCGCTTGCCTCAGTGTCGGTCGCGGCAACGGCAAGACGGCATTGTCCGCCGGCCTCGCTCTCGGCGCTCTCCTCGGCGTGTGGGACGCCCAGCCCCGTCGCGAAATTTTGATTGGTGCTCGAACCCGCGACCAAGGCCGAATTGCGTGGACCTATATTGAGGGTCTGGCGCGAAGCCTCCCTGACGATATCCGGGCACGTCTCCAGTTTCGTCGCTCGCCGATCCTCTCTGTCACTCTCGACAACGAGCATGAAATCCGCGTGCTGCCTGCGGACGGCAAGTCAGCGCTAGGCACGTCACCGACGTTCGTGCTGATGGACGAACGCGGCCACTGGGCGCTCGACAGGGGCGATTCGCTGGAGCACGCGCTGCTGACCGGCCTGGGCAAGCGTGGTGGCCGGGCGCTGATTATCAGCACTTCGGCGAGCGACGACAGCCACCCGTTTTCTCGCTGGCTGGATGAAGCGCAGGTTGGCGTCTTTTCCCAAGAGCACCGGCCTGCGCCTTCATTGCCTGCTGATGACCGCGAAAGCCTGATGTTGGCAAATCCCGGCGCGGAAGCGGGCATTGGCGCAAGCGTCGAATGGCTGAAAGCGCAAGGCCGGCGCGCCATCGCACGCGGTGGCTCGACCCTCACATCCTACCGCCTCTTTCACCGAAACGAGCGCGTCAGCGGCGAGGCCCGCGACGTGTTGCTAACCACCGACGAATGGCTCAATTGCGAGGTGTCCGACCTTCCAGCGCGTGAGGGCGCCTGCGTCATTGGCGTCGACCTAGGCGGCTCTGCGAGCATGTCCGCAGCGGCGTTTTTCTGGCCTGCCACCGGGCGGCTCGAATGCCTCGGCACGTTCCCGTCGAAACCCTCGCTGCTGGATCGCGGACAAGCTGATGGTGTCAGCGCGCGCTATTGCGAGATGCAGGACCGCGGCGAGCTGGACGTGCTCGGCGAGCAGACGGTGCCGGTGGCGCCCTGGCTGAATGAAGTTGCCCGTCATGTCCAAGGCTATGAAGTCGCCGCCATCGTTGCTGACCGCTACAAACAGGCCGAACTCGGCGAGGCGATAGACGCGACCGGGCTGCGGTTCCCCATCGTCTGGCGCGGCCAAGGCTTCCGTGACGGTGGCGAAGACTGCGAACGTTTCCGGCGCGCGGCCTTTGACGGACAGGTGAAGTCCAAGCCGTCGCTGCTGTTGAGATCGGCTTTCGCGGACGCGGTTTGCCTGCGTGATCCTGCAAACAACCTGAAGCTCGCCAAGGCCCGCTCCAACGGCCGGATCGACGCTGCGGCGGCCACGGTGATCGCGGTGGCGCAAGGCGCTCGCATGGTCGGCCGCGCGACGGCGACGAAGGGGCGAATGGCATGGGGCTGAATCCGGCATTCCAACGGACGGCGACCCGGCTGATCGCCCGCTTCGGGCGAACGGTTGAGATCGTGCGTCCCGGCGAGCCGACCGATGACGGCTATGGCAACGAAATACCCGGCGAGGCGACCGTCTACCCGGCTACCGCCGCGACGATCGACGCAACCGTTGTCCTCGCGCACCAGCAAAGCGGCTCGCTGGAGCCTGGCGACATGCGCGTCCTCGTCTCAACCGATGGACTGCCGATCGAACCGGACACCTCCGACGCGCTGCGGATGGACGGTGAGGACTGGATCATCATCGCGGTGGCGCAACTCGCCACCGACGGCGAACCGCTGTTCTATGACCTGCGGGTGGGCCGATGATCGCCCGCCACTCCAAGCACATCACCCGCGGCGCCCGATGGGCTGCGTTGCGCCTCCAGGTGCTTCGCCGCGACGGCTTCAAGTGCCGTGCCTGCGGTGCCCGTGCTCGCCTTGAGATCGACCACATCAAGCCGGTGCGGACTGACCCGCAACTGGCTTGGGACGCCTCGAACCTCCAGCCGCTTTGCCCCGGCTGTCACACCCGCAAGACCAACCTCGAACAAGGGCGATCCGCCCCAAACCCCGACCGCCTCGCGTGGGCGGCACTTCTGCGTGAGGACGTGAAATGCTGAACAGCACCAAACTACAGCGCCGCCAGAGCGAAATCCGGCAGCAGCTTGCCGAGCTGGCGAGCAACGACAATCCGACCGATGACGAGCAGCGGTCCATGAACACGCTCGATGCCGAATATCGGACGAACGAGGTTCGCTTCCGCGCGGCGCTGATCGCCGAGGACACCGAACGGCGCGAGGCCGGCGAGGAGCTGGAAACCCGCGAAGGCCGCGAATACGCCGATCTGGTGTCCGGCTTTGAGATGCGACAGGTGGCGCTTTACCTCGACGAAGGCCGGCAGTTCAGCGGGCGCACCGGCGAGGTGGTGCAGGAGCTGCGGAGCCGCGGCGGCTATCGCGGCGTGCCGGTGCCGTGGCAGGCGCTGGAAGTGCGTGCCGGCGAGACCGTCGCGGCCGGTGTGCCCGATCCGATCCAGACGCGCCCGATCATCGACCGCCTGTTTCCTGACACTGCGGCGTCCCGCATGGGCGCTCAGGTGATCCAGATCGACCACGGCGAAGTCGAGTGGCCGGTGGTCACGTCGGCGGTGACGGCCGGGTGGGCCGATGGCGAGACCGCGAACGTCGCGGGGCCGACGGCGTTCGCCACGACGGATCGCGCGCTGGCGCCCGATCACAACCTCGGCGTCCAAATGCGGATCACCCGCAAGGCGCTGAAGCAGTCCGGCGCCGCGCTGGAACAGGCGGTGCGTCGCGACATGAATAGCGTGATGGCGGTTGCGATGGACCGGGCGGTGTTCCTCGGCACCGGCGCCAACGGCCAGCCGCTCGGCGTCATCACCGGCGCCGCGACCTACGGCATCACCGCAACCGACGTGGACGCGCTTGCGACCTGGGCAGCAGTGCGGGCCGGCGTTGTGCGCTTCATGACCGCGAACGCAGCGACCGGCCCCGGCGGCATCCGCGCCCTGATCCGCCCCGAGTTGTGGAGCCTTCTGGACGACACGTCCGACGCGGACCTCGCCCGGACCGAATGGGATAAGCTGACCCGCAATATCCCGGTCAGCAACATCGCCATGACGACCAACGGGCTTGCCGCACCCGCAGGCGACCCGCTGGAGACGCAGGCCCTTCTGACGACCTCGGCAGGCGGTATCGCACCGATTTTCGTTGGCGCCTGGGGCGCAATCGACATGATCCGCGATCCCTTCACCGACGCACAGTCCGGCGGCCTTCGCATCACGGCCCTCGCGACGATGGACGTCACGGTCGCCCGCCCGGCACAGCTCCAGCTCCTCACCGGGCTTCTGCTCGAAGCGGGCGCCTAAGATGCTGTGGGGGGCGTCTCTCGGCGCGCTGGAATTGCGCAGCGAAGGCGGGGCAACCCGTCTCCGGGCGACGTTCCCCTATGGCGCTGAAACCGAGTTGGCACCGGGCCGGCACGAGGTGATCGCCGCACGGGCTTTCGCTGACCGGATCGACGCGGGCGAGGATATTCACCTCCTCGCCGGACACGACTACAACCGCCCGCTCGCCTCTCGGGCAGCGGGCACACTCAACCTGACCGATGGCGCCGACGCGCTGCGGATCGAAGCGACGCTGGACGGTGGCACGTCCTGGGCACGAGACTTCCTCGCCGCCCATGCGTCCGGGCTGATCCGCGGACTTTCACCGGGCTTTCGTGTTGCCAGCGATGGCGAGCGGATCGAGCGGCGCGGCGCGGACATGCTGCGGACGATCACCCGCGCGGCTTTGTTCGAGATCAGCACCGTCACCCGGCCGGCCTATCCCACGGCACAGATCGAGGCGCGCGCTTGGCAGCCGGATCAACCCGCGCGGCCTACCCGCGCAATGCGGAGGTGGCGCGCATGATCCCGATCATCCTGGGCGAAGTGGAAACCGCGCCGGCGGCCTATCCGAACACGGACGGCGATGTGGCGTGGCAGCGGATTGAAGCCTACGTCGCGCACCGCTGGACTGTCCGCGAAGTCGTTTGGGTGGTGGAAGGTCCGGGCGAATGGTTGCCGCGGCTGTCACCTGCAACCATCGACACCGCCGAAGAGTGGGAAGGCAATGCCTATCAGCCGGTGTCCATGGCCTCGGGGCGTCTCGGCGGATTGATCCTGCCGCGCTGCGCAACGTGGCGCTTCACGGCGGACGTTGGCGCGGGACCGTGCCCCGATGCCGTCCTGGAGGCCCATGCGCGCCTCGTCGCCTACCTCGCAGACACCGACGATCGTGCGGGCGTGACCGCCTACGAGGCCGACATGGCTGGTGCGATCCGCGAATCCTATCAGCGGCCGGCCGCATGGATCGCCAAGGCGCTCCAGAACAGCGGCGCGGCAGACCTTCTCAGACCTTACCGGAGGGCGAATCATGCGCTGGCCCTGGCGTAAACCCGAGATCGAAAAGCGCTCGACTGGCTACACCGCTCAGGTGATCCAGGCGCGCGAGGCGTACATCACCGGCGGGCGCGGGCTGGCGGAATTGACGGCGACGGTGCAGTCCTGCGTCAGCTTGTGGGAGCACGGGCTTTCGCTCGCCGACGTGACCGGCACCACGTTCCTCAACCGCCGCACGCTCGCCATGATGGGCCGGTCCCTGGCCTTGCGCGGCGAGGCGCTTCTCGTGGCCGATGCCGATGGGCTGTTGCCGGTTTCAGACTGGGACCTCTCGACCCGCAACGGCCGGCCGCGCGCCTATCGCGTGTCCGTCGCCGACACCGGCGGCGCGACAAGCCGCACGGTGCTCGCGTCCGAAGTGTTGCACGTCACCATCGGCGCGGACCCGTCGCAACCGTGGTTCGGCAGCGCTCCGCTGAGGCGTGCCAGCCTGACCGCCGACCTCTTGCACGCGCTCGAGGTGGCGTTGGCAGAGACCTATGCTCTGGCGCCGGTGGGCAGCATGATTGTCCCATTTCCGGAGGCGCCCGAGGCGGACCTGGAGGCGCTTGCCCGAGGCTTTCGCAGCGCGCGGGGGCGTGTCTTGGTGCGCGAATCCGTGAACGTAAGCGCGGCCGGCGGACCGGCACCGCAGGCCGACTGGCGGCCCAACGATCTGACGCCAGACCTCTCGCGGGCGATGACGGCTGAGAGCCTTGCGGCGGCCCGTGAGGGCGTCTCCGCGGTGTTCGGGGTGTTGCCGTCGTGGTTCGGCTCGGCGGCACAAGGGCCGCTTGTCCGTGAGGCTCAACGCCATCTTGCGCAGTGGGTGTTGCAACCGATTGCGGCGGCCATCGCCGAGGAGGCCACCGACAAACTCGGCGCGGTGGTCACGCTGGACGTGATGCGACCCCTCCAGGCCTTCGACGCTGGCGGGCGGGCTCGCGCGTTCGGCACAATGGTCAAGGCGATCGCAGAGGCCAACCAGGCGGGGCTGGAGCCGCAACAGGTTGAGGCCGGCTTAAAACTCATCAATTGGGCCTGACGTGCTGGCCCGTGTCTCATGGCCGACACCGGTGCCGCCGACGAAGGCACCGCGCGGCCTGAATGACCGGCGCCGCCAGATGATGGCCGCGGCCGTCGCTGACATTATCCGTGGCGGGCTGGAGGACGGTGCACCCTCCAAGTTCGCCTTCGAGGCACCCATCCGCCAAGCGATTCGCTCGCGACTCTGCCTTCGCGGCAAGCTGTGGTCCGAGGCTGACCTTATCGCGGGGGACGTGGTGGCGCGCGGGCTGGCGCTTGTTGGTGCCGTCCGCCCGACATGGGCCGAAGGACAGCCCGACTACGTGCAGCTCGGCGCCGGTGCGCAGATTGAGCGGACCCGGTGCGTGCGGTGCCACAAGCCGCTGCCGGGCGAGCACACCAAGTTCTGCGGGACGCTCTGTGCGAAGGCCTACCACATGCGCCTTGCCCGCCTACACAACTTCAACGACGAACGGGCCTATGACACAGCCGCTCGACTTTCGTGACCTATGCCCGTGGTGCGGCGGCAAGATCGACCGCACCAAGCCGCACGCGGTGAAGCGTATCTATTGCTCGCTGCGTTGCCAGATACGCCACCACGATCAGCTTGAGGCCGATGCGGTGCTGGAGGCGAAGGCAGGGCGACCACCTTGCGAACGGTGTGGTGCGGATGTGCCAGCCAACATGAACGCCCGTGCGCGGTTCTGCTCGCACGCCTGCCAGAATGCTGGCGGTGTATCCCATCTGTGTGAGAACTGCGGGGCGCCCTTCAAGGGAAGCAGTCGCCGGAGATATTGCGCTCAACGATGCTCGGCGGTCGCGCGCGAGAGAGCGCGACGCCGGTCATAGGCGCCGGAGCTTAGGCGGCTTCATGAGTCCATGCCCGCCCGGCAGGACCAAACTCAAGCGGATGCCCCACAGCTTCAAAAGCCCGTTCAAGTTGATCAAGCTTGCTATTGTGATCTAGCCGAAAGAGACGATCGATGGTTTCACGTCCCACGTCGAGCCGCCTCTGCAACTCTGCACGGCTAATATTATCGAGCTTACAAATCATATAGAGCCAAGACTTGAGCAGGCTCATCGATGGTAGCTGCACCGCATACTGGCCACCCTCGCGATCGTCATAGGGCGGAGGCAAAACCTGATTATCAGCCATCCGAGACGAAATAGCTTCCTCGATAGCACTTACGGCGTTTCTCGCGCCATCTTCCTGTGTGTCGCCAAACGTTGTGACCTCGGGAAAGTCAGGCGAGGTCACAAGCCAAGAGTCACCATCGATCGCAAATTTGATAGGGTAGAAGGCCATTATGCTAACCCCAAATCCTTCTTAATCTTCGCCACTAAACCGCTTCCCAACTCTTTACGGCCACCGTGCATCGGCAGCTGCGTTTTCCTATCTCCTCTTTTGACGGTGAGGTGGCCGCTGCCGCCCTTATGCGTGTCGAACGTGCACCCATGCTTGCTTAGCCAGCGTTTCAGCTCAGGAGCATTCATTTAGCACGTTCCACACATCCGTGAACCTCCACAGAAATGTGAATTTCGAATGTTTGGTTCAATGTGCACCCACATATCATTGGTATTGTGCCCTGATATAAAATGGATTTTCCGCTTAAAACGGATATTGGTCCCGGTATCAAAATCGACCCGTTACGAATTTTATGTCGCAACTCTACCGCATGGAGCTGCCGAGGCTACCACGGAATCGCACGAGATCGTCGGCGCTGAGGATGGCAGGTGCTATGGCTGGTACATCAAAAGCCCGGTTAAAATTCCAAGCCATTTCAATTGGTTAGGAGGGATGATGGCGGAGCCGGAGGGATTCGAACCCTCGAGACGGGTTTACCCCGCCTAACGGTTTAGCAAACCGCCGCCTTCAGCCTCTCGGCCACGGCTCCGTACCGAACGTGTCAGCCAGACCCACCCTGATCAGCACCAATCCGGCACATCCAAAACAGGCTACAACCGCAACGCTCTTGGGATGTCCGGTAGCATGGCAGCTGAGGCTTCCGCAAGGCGTCGCGGCAAAGGTCGTCGCGGGGCGCCGTCGTCGTGCTGTGCGGTGCATTCACGTCCGCCCCCGGCATGCGCCGCCAAGTGCATTGCGGCAGCAATCGGGGTCGTCGGAGGGCATCAGGCAAGGCACGCGCAATGGCCGGACGTCGCGGTGGGGCGATGGACTGAGCCAACGGCTGAGCTGCTGCAAAAACTCCTGAAACAGTCCGAAGAGGGCCTTTAAGAACGTTGTGACCGGGTGTACGGGTGAGGCGATTGAGAATTCCTCTTTATTTTCGGTGCGATGCGAAGATCGTGAGGAGTCTGGAGACCACGATGCTCTCGCTTTACCTGATCCCTTTATTGGATTTTGCCGGCCTGATGGCGCTGAGTGCGCTTTTCTTCGTGTTCGTCAGGCGGTCGGTTTCGGCGCGCCTGACCCGGCAGATCGTGTTCGGACTGATTCTCGGTATGGGTGTGGTCGCCGCGTCGCTGCAGCCGATCATGGTGGTGAGCGGCGTTCAGATCGATCCGCGCAATCTTTTCGTCGGGTGTGCCGGTGCCTTCGGCGGGCCGCTTGCTGCTCTCGTCGGTTTCGCCATAGCGGCCGCGACACGGTTTGCCGAGGAGACGGGGCATGCGCACGTCTGCGTACTGTCTCTCTTGCTGGCCACTGTTGCCGGGCTTGTCTGGCGGCACCTCTCGCGCGGTGTGCCGGACATCAAGGGGAAACATTTTCTGGCCCTTGGGCTGGCAATCAGTGTGTCCTACGTCTGCACGTTTTTGCTGCCGCGAGAAAGCTGGTGGCCGATCCTGACAACCGCGTTGCCGTTTCTGGTGTCGATCAACATCGTCGGCGCGATGCTGGTTGGCGGGATCCTCGAACGCGATCAAAGGCGCAATCAGCGTGAGCGGCACCTGTCGCATCAGGCCTCTGTGGATCCGCTGACGGGTCTGATGAACCGCCGGGCGTTCGAGACGCTCTATGCCACACTGACCCGCAATCCGGTCTCCTCGGGAACAGCCTGCATCCTCATCGACCTCGACCATTTCAAGAAGGTGAACGACACGTTCGGACATGCTGTCGGCGACCGCGTTCTCGTCAGTGTATCGAGGCGCCTGCGCGCGACCATTCGCGATGCGGACATTGCCGCCCGTTTCGGCGGTGAGGAATTTGCGGTCTGCCTGCCGGGCGCGGACAAGACGCAGACCGCCATTGTCGTGAAGCGGATCCGCGAAGCGATCGCTGCGGTGGGCACCACCGAACTGGAATTCGGCGTTCCGGTCACCGCAAGCGTCGGCATCTGCTGGAGCGAGGTGCCGATGGCGCTCGACGCCGCACTGGAGGTGGCGGACCGGGCGCTCTACCGGGCCAAGATGAGCGGCCGTGACCGGATGTTGTTCGGCAATAGCGGTGACGGGGCGGGCAAGACGTCCGCCGGCATCTCGCGCCCGGCAGCGCGGCCAGCCCAGCGCGAACCACTGGCGGGCTGATCGTTTTACGCGCGCTGTGAGGGACCGCCGGCGTGTTCAGTCATCCCCGCGCATGGCAACGGCTGCTGCGGCATGGAGGTGGGACGCCATAACGCTGGCCGCCCACTCCGGCGCCCGTGCCTCGATGGCGTCGGCAATTTCCAGATGGTGGCGGGCAGAGCGGACCATGTCGCGCTCGCCGTACATCCGAAAGGTGCGAAGGACGAGCCCGACATTGACCGTCGCCGCCAGCATTGTGGACAGCCGCGGCGATTTTGCCGCCTCCATGATGAGGTTGTGGAAGCGGGAATTGCGCTCCGGCAACCGCTTGCTCTCCTCGGCGTCGGAGGGCGGGGTGATGGCGTACATCTCTTCGGCAAGGTCGCGCAGCTCGGCAATCTGCGCATCGGTGGCGAAGCGGGCGGCACGCCGGGCGGCGAACGGCTCCAGCATCAGCCGGATCTGGAAGATCTGCTCCACCTCGTCGGGCTGAAGGCCGATCACGCGCAAGCCCTCACCCCGGACGCGGGACAAGAACCCCTCCATGATGAGCCGGCGGATCGCATCGCGCACGGGGGTCCGCGAGAGGGCGAGGCTTTCGGCGAGCGCTGTCTCGGTCAGCCGCACGTTGGGCGCAAGCTCGCCGGTGAGGATTGCGTCGCGCAGGGCGAGGTAGGCGAGATCAGCGGCCCTCTGCGGCTCGCCGTCCATCATGTCAGGCCGCGCTCTGTACGGGCGCCTCAGCGGGAAAACCGCCAGCCTTCATCACCATTCCCGGCATGGTGTTGTCGAGCGCGTCTTCCAGCCAGCGCGCCGCATCGCACAGGGCGTCGAGGTCCATGCCGGTCTCGATCCCGGCGCGGTCCAGCATGTAGACCAGATCTTCGGTGGCAATGTTGCCGGTGGCGCGCGGCGCAAACGGGCACCCGCCGGAGCCGGCCAGTGAGGAATCCAGCACCGCAACGCCCGCCTTGATGGCCGCATAGGCGTTGGCGATGCCTGTGTTGCGCGTGTTGTGAAGGTGCAGGCGCAGCGGCACGTCCGGAAAGCGTGTTCGAACGGCGCTGACGCGCGCTTCGATGTCGGTCGGGGCCGCCACCCCAATGGTGTCTGCCAGCGCCAGCTCGTGGGGGCTGTGCGCCATCACGGCGTCCACCACATGGAGCAGCCTGTCGATGGGCACCTCACCCTCGAACGGGCAGCCGAACGCTGCGCCCACGGTCACCGATGTCGCCACGGTTCCGCGTGCCTCGGCTGCAATATTTTCCCAGACGCCGATGGTGTCGGCGGTGCTGGCACCCTGGTTGCGCTGGTTGAAGGTATCGCTCGCCACCACCACGAAATTGACCTCGTCGAGCGGTGTGCGGATGGCCCGCTCGAAGCCGCGCTGGTTGAGGACGAGGCCGATATAGCGCGCTGCCCCACGGGGGAGACGGTCCAGCAGCTCTTCGGCGCCAGCCATCTGCGGGACCCGTTTGGGATTGACGAAGCTCACCGCCTCGATGCGCCGGGCACCCGCCGCGATGGCCTTCTCGATCAACGCGACTTTTGTATCCATCGACAGGATTTTCGGCTGATTTTGAATCCCGTCACGCGGGGAGACCTCCACGATCTCTACGCTTTTGATTTCCTGCTCAACCATGGGTGCGCCTTGGTTTTCCAATTTGGATACATTATCGTCGGTTCAGCACAATATGGCGGAGATGATGCGGCTTGCCAACGTGCCATGCGCACTTGCAGCAGGCCGCTCAAAATTGCCGGTTCACCTTCAGGAGCGAAAATGGCGGTGTCGACGGACGATCGCCCGGTCAACGACCGGCAGGGACCACTCACAGACCTTCGTGTCATCGAAATGGGGCAGCTTCTGGCCGGTCCCTTCTGCGGCCAGCTCCTGGCCGACTTCGGCGCCGAAGTGATCAAGTTCGAGCAGCCGGGTGTGGGCGATCCCCTGCGCGAGTGGGGCCGCGAGAAGCCGCACGGCAAGTCGCTCTGGTGGCCGGTGGTCGCGCGCAACAAGAAGTCGGTGACGCTTAACCTGCGCGAACCCGAGGGGCAGGCGATCGTCAAGGAGCTGGTTGCGCAGAGCGACATCGTGATCGAGAATTTCCGCCCCGGCACCATGGAGCGGTGGAATCTCGGCTACGAAGAGCTGTCCGAGATCAACCCGCGCATCGTGATGGTTCGCGTTACCGGCTTCGGTCAGACCGGGCCTTACGCCAAGCGCGCCGGCTTTGGCGCCATCGGTGAGGCGATGGGGGGCCTTCGCTATGTGGTGGGCGACCCGTCGACGCCGCCCTCGCGCATGGGCATTTCCATCGGCGACGAGCTTGCCGCAATCCATGCAGCGCTTGGTGCGGTGATGGCGATCCATGCCCGCGAGCGTACGGGCCGCGGCCAGGTGGTGGACAGCGCCATCTACGAGGCGGTGCTCAACATGATGGAAAGCCTCATCACCGAATATCACCGGGCCGACTATGTGCGCGAGCGGACCGGCGCGGTGCTGCCCAACATTGCCCCGTCCAACGTCTACCCGACGGCAGACGGCAAGCTGATGCTGATTGCCGCCAACCAGGACAATGTGTTCAAGCGGCTGGCCGCCGCCATGGGCAAGCCGGAACTCGCAACCGACCCGAAATTCGCCACCCACACCGCCAGAGGCGAGGTGCAGGCCGAGCTGGACAACATGGTCTCCGACTGGACGAGCACCCTCAAGCTGGACGATCTGGAAGAGGTGCTGGCCGAAGCCGGCGTGCCCGCAGGCCTCATCTACACAGCACCCGAGATGATGGCCGACCGCCATTTCCAGGCGCGAGAGGCTATCGTGGAAGTGCCGGCGCCGGTGTTCGGCTCGCTGAAAATGCAGAACGTGGCACCGCGCCTGTCCGAAACGCCGGGCCACATCCGCCACGCGGGTCCCGACCTTGGCGAGCACAACGACGCCGTGCTCAAGGACATTCTGGGCATGGCCGACGACAAGCTGGCGGACCTCAAGTCCCGCGGCATCATCTGAGGTCGCGCGCCCGGCTTGCGGCCGGGCGCGCAGCTTCTATCGGCGGGCGCGCTGGCCAAACAGCATCGCCTGCTGGTCCTTGTTGGTGGCAAGCTGCATCTTCTCGCGCTCTTCGCGGCCGACGGCCATGCCGCGCTCCACGGCAGGGCGGGCGGCCATGGCGGCCATCCAGCGCTTCACGTTGGGAAACTCGTCGATGTCCATCTTCTGGTTTTCCCAGCCGGTGGACCAGCCGTATGCGGCCATGTCGGCGATGGAGTAGTCGTCCACAATGAACTCGCGGTTGTCGAGCCTTGTGTCGAGCACGCCGTAGAGGCGGTGCGTTTCGTTGATATAGCGCTCCTTGGCGTAAGGGACGTCCTCCGGAGCGTATTTGTTGAAGTGGTGGTTCTGGCCGAGCATCGGGCCGAAGCCGCCCATCTGCCACATCAGCCACTCATCGACCGCAATGCGGGCGCGCTCATCCTTGCCGTAGAACTTGCCGGTCTTGCGGGCGAGATATTGCAGGATTGCCCCGCTCTCGAAAACGGAGATCTCGCGCCCGTCCGGCCCATCCGGATCAATGATCGCGGGCATCCGGTTGTTGGGGGAGATGGCCAGAAAGTCCGGCTTGAACTGGTCGCCGGCGCCGATGTTGACCATGTGGACCTCATAGGGAAGCCCAAGCTCCTCCAGCATGATCGAAACTTTCCAGCCGTTCGGTGTCGGCCAGTAGTACAGCGCAATGGGGGTGTCGCTCATCGGTCCATGCTCCTTCGGATCTGAAGCGGGAGATAGACCGATGGCGCTCATTCTTCAATCGCGTGCTATGTCACCTTTTTTGCGCGTCACGCCGGTGCAGCCGGTTTCAGTACGCGCAGACCTCGAAAGCCGTGGCGTCGGAGATCCAGCAGGCCCGGTCCGAACTGGAGCGGTAGAACGGGCCGGGCAGGGGGATGTTGCCGTTGCCATAGTCGGAAAAGCCGTCAGCCTCGTCCCGCCCGGTGATGGAGATGGTGTAGGTCGGCCGCAGGGGGGCGGAGACGGTGAAGCTGCCGTCACCGCCAAACTGCTTGAAGTCGCACGCATAGTCGCCTTCGTCGGTGCTGTAGCAGCGCGCCGGCTTGGCCTCGACGGGGACGACCGCGAGGCTGAAGGCGCCGGCGGCGAGTGCAGCCAGAAGCATGGTGTGGCGTGTCATCGGTGCTCCATTCATGTCGGCGCTGTGCTCCAGCGGACTGTTTCGGGGTTTTGAAGACCAGCAGCTTTTTACCGGCAAGACCAGCTGGCAGATCGGCGGATCAGTCGCTCAATCCGGCAAGGGCCATAGCCTTGTCGATGATGGCAGCGGTGGGCGCACTCACCGGAACGAGGGGCTCACGCAGCTCGTTGGCGATCTTGCCGAGGCGCGACAGGGCATATTTCGGCCCGGCCGGGTTGGGCTCCACAAACATCGCGTCGTGCAGCGGCATCAGCACATCCTGCATGGCGAGCGCCGCCTTGTAATCGCCTCGGGTGCAGGCAGCCTGAAAGTCCGCGCACTCTTTGGGCGCCACGTTGGCCGTGACCGAAATGCACCCGATGCCACCGTGGGCGTTGAAGGCAAGCGCCGTGGCATCCTCACCGGAAAGCTGCACGAACTTTTCGCCGCAGGCGGCGCGCTGCCGGCTGACCCGCGCAAGGTTGGCGGTCGCATCCTTGACGCCGACGATGTTGGGGTGGGCGTCGGCCAGCGCCGCCATGGTCTCCACGCTCATGTCCACCACCGAGCGGGGCGGAATGTTGTAGATGATGATGGGCAGGCTGACGGCCTTCGCAACGGCGCTGAAGTGAGCGAACAAGCCCGCCTGGCTCGGCTTGTTGTAGTAGGGGGTGACCACCAGCACGCCGGTGGCGCCGGCCTTTTCGGCGTGTTCGGCCAGCGCGACAGCCTCGCGGGTGGAGTTGGAGCCAGCGCCGGCAATCACCGGGACGCGTCCGGACGTCGTTTCCACGCAGAGCTCCACCACGCGGCGGTGCTCTTCATGGCTGAGCGTGGGGGATTCGCCGGTCGTGCCCACGGGCACGAACCCGTTGGTGCCCGACGCGATCTGCCAGTCGATGAGGTCCGTAAACGCCCGCTCGTCGATCTTGCCGTCGCGAAATGGTGTGACGAGCGCCGTTATTGAGCCTGTGAACAATTTTGGTCCTCCCGCTTTGCTCCGACCTTTAGCGCCACTTTCGGCCTCGTGCCAAAGGGAACCTTCGCGCAAGGGCAGTTTTGTGTCACCGGCGCAACGAGGGGGCGACGGGAAACGAACGCGGTGCTTCACGGCGTGCGCCAAAGTGCCGCCCACTTGCTGCAAACGCCCCGCTGGACGAAGGGCGGACGACTTCGGCAACTTCAGGGTGTAGACTTTCTTCAAGCCTCACTATTTGATTACCGAATTGGCAAGCAAAATGCCCTATCGTTCGATCTTTCAGCGTTTGCGTTCGGAGTTCTTGATGCGTTCACCCACCACGTTCGCCATTGCCGCGGCGATGGCCGCCGGTGCGCTCGGCCCCGAAACCGCAACCGCAGCGCCCTTGCGCCCGCCGGTGGTGTCATCCGGGGTCGTTCTGGTTGATTCTCCGTTGCCGCGCGGCAATCCCGTGCGCGCTGCCGCGCCCGCCCGCTTCGACAACGCCTTTGCCGAAGCGCCCGAAACGGCGCCGGCCGTTGCCGCGCAGATTGCGGCAGGCCACGCGTTGCCGCGCCGCCGCCCGAGCCGGGCCAAGGTGGTGGGCCGCGTGGAAAACGGCGTTGCCGTGCCGGTTGCCAGCGCCTACGCGGCGGCCAACGATGGCCCGGTCGCCTCGCTCTTCAGTGCGCCCGATGCGGTGGTGAGCGGCCTGGTGTCGGCGCCGCCTCCGGTTCCAACGGTCGTGGCGGCTCCCCCTGCGGCCAACGTCGCGCTGTCGGCCCATGGCCAGCGCGACAGCACGGCCTACGCCAAGTTCGGCCGGCGCAGCGGCTCCTTCAAGAATGCGCTCGATGCCTTGCGCGCCGATCGCTACGAAGAAGTATTCGCCCGCCGCAACGCGCTCAGCGATCCGCTCGACGTTCTGACCATCGACTATCTGGTCGTCCGCGCCGGTCCGCCCGAACTCACCTACGCCATGGTCGCCGACTTCATTGCCCGCGGCAAAGGCTGGCCCGACCCGAAAATGATCCAGACCCGTGCCGAGGAGAGCCTCGCAAGGGAGCGGCCGAGCGCGGCGGCGGTCATCAGAGCGCTGAATGGCAAAGCCATTTCCGGCTCCGGGGTGCGCCTTCTGGGCAAGGCCTATCTGGAAACGGGCGACCGTGCCGCAGCAACCCGCGCGGTGCGCGCCGTCTGGCACAATCGTGCGCTGGGTGTGGGCCTGCAGGGGGCCTATGCCGAAGATTTCGGCGCGATCCTCACGGTGGACGACCACCTGTCGCGGATTGATTATCTGATCGGTGAAGGCCGCAGTGCCGAGGCCAAGGGCCTTCGCAGCCGGCTGGGGACGGGGCCGCGCGCCTACATGGATGCGCGCCTCGCCGCGGCGGAGGGCGCGTCCGGCGCCAATGCACTTCTGAAGCGGGTGCCTGCGGCTTACCGCAAGCGGCCCGGCTATTCGCTGGCTGCCGCGGAAGTGATGCGCCGTGCGGACGATCTTGCGGGCGCGGCAAAGCTCCTGTCGCGCGTCTCGCCGCGTACGGTGGTGAATGGCGATGCGTGGTGGATCGAAAGCCGCATCGTCGCGCGTTCGCTGGCCGAAAAGGGGGATTGGCGCTCCGCCTACGCGCTCGCCAGCATCGGCTTTGCCGAGAGCAATGGAGACAAGGCGGACGAGGCGTTCCACGCCGGCTGGTTCGCCCTCACCGGCCTGAAGGACGGGGCCGCCGCGGAACGGCATTTTGCGGCGCTCGAGCAGATTGCGACCACGCCGCTTTCGTTGTCGCGGGCGGCCTACTGGCGGGGCAAGGCGGCTGCGCAGCGCGGCGATAGCAATGGCGCGCGCAAACAGCTCCAGATCGCGTCGCGCTATGGCTTCACCTATTATGGGCAGCTGGCGCGCACCGAGCTTGGCATCAAGGGCACCGGCGTCGGCAAGGCGCCCAAGCCGACCGGCAGCGACATTGCCGCCATGAAAGCCAACCCGCTTGCAGTCGCGACCACGCGGCTTGTGGCGGCAGGTCATGCGCACCGCATCTGGCCGCTCCTGAAAACGCTGGGCGAAACGGTCAAGACGCCGGGGCAGGCAACGCTTGCGGTCAAGCTTGCGCTGGACGCAGGCTACCCGCATCTTGCGCTGATGACCGCCAAGGAAGCGCAGCAGGAGGGCATCGATGTCGGCCAGCTGGCCTACCCGACGCAGCACATCCCCCGCTCTGCCAAAATTCCGGCAGGGCTCGACCGCGCCGTGGTCTACTCTATCGCGAGGCAGGAATCGCAGTTCAATTCGGGCGCGAAAAGCCCCGTGGGTGCCGCGGGCTTGATGCAGGTGATGCCGCGCACCGCAGCCTCCGTGGCAAAGGAGCTGGGCCTCAGGCACAGCCAGTCGAAGCTCACCAGCGATCCGGCCTACAACGCCACGCTCGGCGCCGCCTACCTGAAGAAACGCCTCGGCAATTTCGATGGCTCCTACATTCTCACCTTCGCGGCCTACAATGCCGGCGCCGGACGGGTGAGAGAATGGATCGAGCGCTTCGGCGATCCCCGTGACCGCAGCGTCGATCCGATCACATGGGTCGAGCAGATCCCGTACCCCGAAACGCGCAACTACGTGCAGCGGGTGATGGAGAACGTCCAGGTCTACCGTGAAGCGCTGGGCACGGGACAGCTCGCGATCACGGGCGACCTGAAACGGGGGAGGCAGAGCTGACCCCGCGCGAACTGACCGCCAAGGCCAACGATGGCGTCCTGCTGCATGCAGAGGATCGCGGCCCTCAGTCGGACCCTTGCCCGGTCATCTGCCTGCCGGGCCTGACGCGCAACGCCCGCGACTTCACCGCCATCGCCGATGTTCTGGCCACCACAGGCAGCGCCGGCGAGGCGATGCGCGTTCTCTCGCTGGACTCGCGCGGGCGCGGCAGATCCGGCCGGAGTGCGCCGGAAACCTACACCCTTCCGCAGGAAATGGCGGACCTTCTGGCCGCGATGGATGCATTCAAGATCCCGCGTGCCCGGTTCGTCGGCACCTCGCGCGGGGGGCTGCTCGTCATGCTGCTTGCGATGTTCCACCCGGAACGGATCGACCGCGTGGTGCTCAACGATATCGGCCCGCGGATCGAGCCGGCGGGGCTTGCACGGATTGGCGAGAACGTCGGCACCACCATGCGATTTGCCTCGTTCGAGGCCCTCGGCGAAGCGCTGTCCGCCACCCAGCAGACCCAGTTCCCGCGCCTGAGGGGCGAACAATGGGTCCGGTTCGCGCGCCAGCTCGCCTCGTCCGATGCCGAAACGGGCGACGTGGTGCTCGACTATGACGAAGCGCTGGCAGCCCCTTTCCGCCAGACCAATTCGGCGTCAGAACCGCCCGATTTCTGGCCGGCCTTCGACGCGTTGAAGCAATGCCCGGTGCTCGTCCTGCGCGGCGCGCACTCGGATCTCCTTTCCGCCGCGACCGTTGAGTCCATGCGCCGGTGCCATCGCCGGCTTGGCACGTTCGTCGCCAGTGGCGAGGGGCACGCGCCGCTCCTGTGGGACCGCGCATCCATCGAAACCGTGAAGCGTTTTCTGGCGGCCTGAGCCACCGGAGCCGTCAGGGGGCGTCAGGCCGCCAGGCGGATGGTGGCGCCGCTGTGGTTCAGGCGCAGCGCCGTCCACACGCACTCGCCAGGCGTGCCGGTCTGCTCCATCCGCCCGTGCAACGCCGAAAGATAGAGCTTGATCAGCTTCTGGCCGAGGGAGGGCGGCGCGTTGGCCGATGCGGGAATGATGTCTCCGGTCCGGCTGTCCGTTATGGTGATTGCCATCTGGTCGGCGCTGCGCCGCAGGTCGATCGAAACGAGCCCTGGCGCCTCGGCTCCGGCAAATTTGGTGTCGGCAATGTCAGCCAGAATTTCGGTGAGCAGCATGCCGATGTTGACCGCTTCGTCGGTGGTTGCCGCAAGGTCTTCGCCGCCAACCTCCACATGCCACTTCTGCCGCGCTGCGCCGGACTGGCTCTCTATCGCGCGGCCCAACAGCCGGAAATAGGGCAGGAGCGGAATTGCGCGGCGGTCGGCATCGAGCCGCATCAGCTCGTAGACCCAGGACACCGCTTCGATCCGCAGCGACACCCGCTCCAGAATGCCGGAGGTGTGCGGGTCGCTCACACCGCGTTGCTCCAGCCGGAGCATGGACAAGATGGAGGCGAGATTGTTGCGGGCGCGGTGGTGGACATCCGCAAGCTCCGCCTCGACAGATTTCACCGCAGCCGCCGTGGCGGCCGCGCTTGCATCAGCGTTTTCACTGGCGAGGAGAGACAGGGAGACCACGGTCAGCGCCGACAGGAGGCCGGTCTTGTTGATGCGATGGGCGCGGATCTGAACCTTGCGCTGCCCCTCGTCCGGAAACTCGGCTTCGAGCACATAGCCGTCCACGCTGACGTCCAGTTCGCATACGGCCTTGAGAAGGCCGCTGAGAATAGTGTCGCCTGCCAGTGCCGCATGGTTGGAAAACAACCGATGTCCGACCGCGTCTGCCTGGCTGCAGCCGAAAAGTTCGAGGTAGGATGTGTTGGCGAAGTGAACGGTCAGCGAACTGTCGATGACGACCACAGCGTCGTGCAAGGCTTCTACGATAGCACTATGATCGACCGACAGTTCGGATCCGGCCGGGATGGGTTCCACCTCTCGTCGTCCTCTTTTCAACGCATGGCGCACGGTCGGCGCCGCTTCACGTCATCAACGAAATGTAACGAAAGGACGCGCCTTCTAGTGTCCTTCTGCGAGATACTGGTTATGCGGTGACCGTATCCTTCGCATCCGCGACGTCAGCGGACGGGGGAGCGCCAGCCCGCCAGGCTGCAAAGTCCTCGCGGGCGCGTTCGCAGTAGGCCACCTTGCGGGCTTGCTTGCGGGCACCGCGCCGGCCGCGCTTGGCAGTCTCGTCCAGCTCCGGAAACAGCCCGAAATTGACATTCATCGGCTGATAGGAGCGGGGCTTTCCGGCCTCCGCAGCCTCCTCGGTGAGGTGACCGCCGGTGATGTGGCCCAGAAGAGCGCCGAGCGCCGTTGTGGCAGGCGGCGGGACAAGGGCGGCCCCCGTCATTTCCGCGGCGGCAAAGCGCGCAGCAAGCATTCCGGTGGCTGTTGCCTCCACATAACCCTCGCAGCCCGTCACCTGGCCGGCAAAGCGCAGATTGGGGGATGCCTTCAGCCGCAGCGTCGGGTCAAGCAGGCGCGGGCTCTCGATGTAGGTGTTGCGGTGGAGGCCGCCAAGGCGCGCGAACTCGGCCTTCTCCAGGCCGGGGATCATCCGGAACACGTCGCCTTGCGCGCCGTAACGCAGCTTCGTCTGGAAGCCGACCATATTGTAGAGCGTGCCCAGCGCATTGTCCTGCCGCAGCTGGACGATGGCGTAGGGTTTCACCTGCGGGTCGCGCGGGTTGGTGAGGCCGACGGGCTTCATCGGCCCGTGGCGCAGCGTTTCGCGGCCGCGCTCGGCCATCACCTCAATGGGGAGGCAGCCGTCGAAATAGGGCGTGTCTTCGAAACCCTTGAACGGGACCCGGTCGGACGCGATCAGCGCGTCGATGAAGGCTTCGTACTGGTCGCGCGACATCGGGCAGTTGAGATAGTCGGCGCCGGTGCCGCCGGGTCCGGGCTTGTCGTAGCGGGACTGGAACCACGCCACGTCCATGTCGACGCTCTCGCGGTAGACGATGGGGGCAATGGCATCGAAGAACGCCAGCGCATCGGCGCCGGTGAGGGCGGCAATCTCGGCCGCCAGAGCCTTGCTGGTGAGCGGGCCGGTGGCGACAATCGCCATGGTCTGCGGCAGCTTGGTCACTTCCTCGCGGCTGATGGTGATGTTGGGGTGCTGCGAGAGCCGCTCGGTGACGACTGCGGAAAAGCCGTCGCGGTCCACCGCCAGCGCACCGCCCGCCGGCACCTGGTTGCGGTCGGCCGCTTCCATGATGAGCGAGCCCATGTCCCGCAGCTCCTGATGGATCAGGCCGACGGCGCTGTTTTGCGCATCGTCGGAACGGAACGAGTTGGAGCAGACGAGTTCGGCAAGGCCGTCCGTCTTGTGCGCCTCGGTGGTGCGCACGGGGCGCATCTCGTGCAGGACGACGGTCATGCCGGCTTCGGCCAGCTGGAATGCGGCTTCTGACCCGGCGAGACCGCCGCCAATGATATTGATTTGCGTCATGCGCGACATTTGCACCGCCGGTGCGGCAGGTTCAAGCGGTCGCCTGCCGCGCCCGCAGAATCCGGATGGCCGCACACGCCGCACCGAAGCCGTTGTCGATGTTGACGGTGGTGATGCCGGGCGCACAGGACGCCAGTGCGCTGGAGAGCGCCGCCTTGCCGCCTTCGGCCACGCCGTAGCCATTGCTGGTCGGCACGGCAATGATCGGCGCCGCGATGAGCCCGGCGAGCACGCTGAAGATCGCGCCCTCCATGCCCGCGACGACGATCACCACCGGGGCCCGTTCGATCTCGTCCAGCCGTGCGGTCAAACGCCACAGGCCGGCCACCCCCACATCGATGATCATCTTGTGATTGCGGCCGCTGAACTGAAGCGTGCGGGCCGCTTCCAGCGCCGTGCCCCGGTCTGCGGTGCCGGCGGCCACAATGGCGGCGGCAGGGCCGGACGGCGCCGGCGGCGTGCCGAGGATGGCGGTGCGCGAGAGGGGCTCGTAGTCGAGTCTTTCGCGCAACGGGGCCGCAAGCGCAGCCAGCATCTCGGGGGTGAGGCGGGTGAGGAACATTGCCCGGCCGGCAGCGTCGGCGCAGATGGCTTCAATGTCGGATGGCTCTTTGCCCTCGCACAGGACGGCTTCGGCGGTGCCGGTGCGCGCGGTGCGGTCCCAGTCGAACGTGAAGACCATTCAGGCTGCCCCGGTGAGGAAGGCCGAGCCGCGCTGGTACGGCTTCAGGCCCAGAAAAGGCCGCCCCGCCATGGCGCAGATGTCGGCCGCCGCGCTGTGTGCAGCGGTGGCTGCCGCGGGGGGCGGCGTTGGGGCGACCTCCACCGCAACGCCTGCGGCGGTGACGCGGCAGCGCAGCGCGGCGCCGGCGCCCAGAAGGGGACGGAGCGTGCGCTCGGTCTCGTCGATGAAGGTGAGCGTTTCGGGGGTGACGGTGATGCCGGTCTCGATGCGGCTCGCAAGGCAAGGCTGCGCGGGGAGGGCGGCGATGTCGCCAAGTCCCAGTTCGGCGGCCAGCGCGTAGATCACCGCCTTGCCCGCGCCGGCCTCGACGAAGGGGTGCACGACACTGCGTTCGGCGGCGGCGAGGAGGCCGGGGCGAAAGTCGCCAAGGTCGTCGGTGTTTGCGCCGGATGCGATGGTGGCGTCCGTCACGCTGCGGATCCGGCTGTAAAGGTTGGATTTGCAGAAGTAGCAGCGATTGACCGGGTTGGCGGTGTATTGCGGGTCGGCAAGCTCGCCGGCGTCCACCAGTGCAAGGTCCCAGCCGTGGCGGGTGGCGTGCACTTTCACCCGTGCCGTTGCCTCTTCCGGCACGGCGAAGGAAACCGCGTGGACGACCTTCACCGCCGCGCCGGTGCGGTGGGCAAGGTGGGCGAGCAGCATCGAATCGACGCCGCCGCTGACCGCAATCGCCAGCGCGTCGTGCCGCGCGATCGCGGCGAGAATGGCGGCCTCGGCGCTCACCGGGGGCCCTCCGCCTTGGCTTTCGCGGCGCGGCGTGCGGCAAGTGAAGCGCCTGTGAGGTCGTCGCTCTCGGCCTTGGCGGTGGTGGTGCCGTCCGGGCGGAGGGTGTCCTTGCGGCGGATCTCGCCATCCACGGCGGTGCGCGGCAGGACGAGCCGCGCCTCGTGACGCCAGCGCAGGCCAATGGTGGCGGTCTCATCGAAGCAGGCGTCTGCCACCCGCTCGCGCGCGGCCGGGTCGACGAGAAGCTCGAACAAATGCTCCGGGCGGCCCTTCTTGCCGAGCCGAGGCGTGATGGTGAGGTCGCGCACACCGGGCTCGGCGCGCAGGCGCTCGGCGGCCGTGGCAATTTCCTCGCCCGTCATGTCATCCACCGCAAAGGCGAGAACCGCAACGGTGTCGTCCGCCACGGCGCCGCCCGCCGCAAAGACGAGGACGCGCAGGACATTGGCGATGCCGGGGAGGTCTCGCGTGCCGGCACCGAGGCCGGTGGCGGACAGGGTGCCGCCGCGCCGATCCGCTGGCGCGAGGTGGGCGAGGATCGCGGCGCCCGTGGGGGTGACCCGCTCGCCGGGGACGCCATCATCGCGGAAGGCAAAACCCTTGAGGAGCAGCGTTGTGGCGGGGGCTGGCACCGGGAGCGGGCCGTGCGAGGTCTTGACCTGCCCGCCGCCGAGCGGGAGCGGTGACGCGCTCCACGTGGTGCCGGGGAGGGCGGCGATCAGGCTGCCCGCGGCGACGACGTCGCCAAGCGAATCCCAGTCGGCAATCTCGTGAAAGTGGACGTGCGCCAGCGGCACGGCGTGCACCTCGGCCTCGGACTCGGCGAGGCGGGTAAGGATGGCGACGGCGGCATCGGCCGTACCGTCCGACAGGGCGGCGCCGTTGATCCGGGCGACAAGGTCGGGGAAGTGGGCGATGCGCGGGGTGGCAGCCTCGCCGTTGATCGCGAAGCGGTTGGCGGCGAGGGCGAGGCTCTTGCCGGCGGTGAGTTCGGCGGTGAGGCCGTCCGGCAGGACGGCGGCAAGGTCGGCCATCACGCGGGGGGCGAGATGGGGAAAGGCCGACAGCATGGCGGCAACGAACATGTCGCCTGCGATGCCGCCGACGGGGTCGAGATGGATGTGTCGCGTCATGGGTCGCCCGGCCGTCGCGGCCGGGGGTGGCCGCGCGGGCGGAGTGTGGCCTTTTCCGCCCGCCGGCTCAAGGGATCCGTCAGGCCGCGGCGGGCTGACCGGCGTTGCCGTGGACGAATTCGACCAGCGTGTCGGCCACCATGTGGACCTCGTCGTCTGTGATGTCCGGGCCCATCGGCAAGCTGAGGACTTCGCGCGACAGCATTTCGGCAACGCCGAGCTTCTCGTCGCCCGCCAGCGTGGCGGCGAAGGCGGGGTGCTTGTGGAGCGGCACGCGGTAGAAGAGGCCGGCGCCGATCTGGCGGGCGGCCAGCGCATCGCGGGCGCCGTCGCGGTTTTTCAGGCGCACGGTGTAAAGCGCATAGGCGGAGCGGGAAACGCCATCCGCGGGGGGCAGCGTGCACACGCCGTCCAGCAGCTTGTTGTAAAGTGCGGCAATCTCGGCGCGGCGGTTCAGCTCGGCCTTGAAGACGGAGAGCTTCGCCAGAAGAATTGCCGCCTGCATGGTGTCGAGGCGGCCGGTCATCCCGATGCGCATGGCCTCGTCGCCGTCGCCCTGGCGGCCGTGGGTGCGGATCTGGCGCACGGTTTCGGCCAGCTCGTCGTCGTCGGTGAGGAGGCCGCCGCCGTCACCGAACGCACCCAGCGGCTTGGTCGGGTAGAAGCTGACGCAGGAGATCGGCGCAAGCCCGCCAACCCGCGCATCGCCGATCCGGCCGCCAAAGCTCTGCGCCGCATCGGCGACGATGCGCACGCCGTAGGCGTCAGTCACCTGCTTGATGGCGGCGTAGTCGGCGGGAAGGCCGAAGAGGTCCACCGGCATCACCACCTTGGGGTCGAGGCCGCGGGTACGCGCGCTCTCGATGGCCGGCGCAATGGCGTGCGGGTCCATGTTGTAGGTGGCGGGGTCGACGTCGACGAAAACGGGCGTGGCGCCGACGGACGACACCACCGCGGCGGTCGCCGAGAAGGTGAAGGCGGGGACGATCACCGCATCGCCGGGGCCGACGCCCATGGCCATCAGCGCCATGATCAGCGCATCGCGGCCGGAAGACACGCCGATGCCGTGGGCAACGCCGGAGAAGGCGGCGATCGACTCCTCAAGCTCGGTCACTTCCGGGCCGAGGATGAACTGGCCGTGGTCGAGCACCTTGGCGAGGCGCCGGTCGATGTCGTGGCGGAGGCGGGCCTGCTGGCGCTTCAGGTCGAAGAGCGGGATCGGCTGCTGGGTGGCAACGGGGGCCCGGAGAGCGGAGACTGACATCTTCAACCTTTATGCAGACAACGACAGGCGTTGACGGGACAGGGCGTCGCGAATGCGGATCGCGACGGCGAGGGCCGCCGAAGCGGCTGCGCCATCCACACGCGGCCTGGAGCCGGTGGCGATGGCATTCAGAAATTCGGCAAGTTCGGTGGCGAGGCTGTCCCGCTCCGGGCCGAGTTCGATGGGGGTGACGTCGCTGCCCGTGGTGCGGACGACGGCTTTGGCGACAAGGTCGGCGTGCAGCACGCCGGCGTTGTCGTGAACGTCCAGCGTGCGCTCCACCACAGGGGCAAGGCGGCTGGCGGAAATGTCGGCGACCGCGCCGTTGGCAAAAACGAGGCGGGCGATGGCGGCCTCATGGCCCGTGCCATCCGGCGCGAACGCCTCGACGGACGTGACCGGAGCGCCGGCAAGCGTAAGGCAGAGGTCGATGTCGTGGATCATCAGGTCGAGCACGACGTCGACGGTGGGGGCAACCGGCCGGGGCGGGTTGTGCCTGCGCGCTGCAATGTGGCGAACGGGGCCGGCATTTTTGGCCAGCGCTTCGAAGGCTGCCGAAAAGCGCTCGATGTGCCCGATCTGCAGGACTGCGCCGGAGGCGTCCGCCGCGCGAATCAGTGCGTCGGCCGCAACGCCTGTGTCCGCGATCGGCTTTTCGATGAAGACGTGAACGCCGCGTTCCAGAAGCGGGCCGGCGACGGCAGCGTGGGCCTCGGTCGGCACGGTGACCACCGCTGCATCCAGCGCAAGGTCGCTTACGCTCGCCGCGGCTTCCGCGCCCAGCGGTCCGGCCACGGCGCGTGCGCGCTCGATGTCGCGATCGACGATTGTAAGCGTTTCAATTGCCGGGTTGGCGGACAGGTGACGGGCATGATGACGCCCGAAAGCGCCGACACCTATCACAGCCATGTTGACCTTTTTCATACCGAGGCAAATAGCACGGACGATTGTTCTAATAAGTTAGCAAGCCGCGAAAACCGGCACTTGTGCGCTCAATTGGTGTTGCATCCTGTTACGGTCGCAGACGTTCCGACAGCGCCAGCTTTCGTCCCGGCCTCGCTCCGGGTGGGAAAGGAATGCCAAGCCGAACGCTAAATATGGAAGACGAATTTACGCTGAGATTGCATTCTTGGTCGTGATTTTGAACTAGATGCAATCTTTGAGTGTAAATATATTGTTAGGTGCGCCGTCGCCGTCAGGCGATCAAAGTCGGGCCGCAGGAGATAATGCTGCGCCGATCGAGGTCGCGACGCGGGACTCGTGTACACATGACCGGATGACGTGCGCCTCAAATCGAACTAGCAGAAGAAGCTTCCAGAAACGGTATGCCGGATTCGGCAGTCACGTTGTGTGGATGGAAGAGTGCCGGGCTTTTGGAGTTTCGCGTCCTTGTGATTGTTGCATGTGGTGAATCGCTGGTGGATCTGATGCCCGAGGGGGAGGGCGACGATATTGTGTATCGCCCCGTGCTGGGCGGTTCGCACTACACCGTCGCCGTCGGGATCGCGAAACTGGGCGGCAAAGCGGGCTATCTCTGGGAGCTGTCGCACGACACCCTCGGTCAGCGCTTTTTCGCATCCCTTTGTGGAGCCGGCGTGGACTGCTCTGCCGTGCGCCGGGCGGACCGGGCCACCCCCACAGCCATCGTCGACATGTCGGGCGACGAGCCCCGCTACAATATCGCCGACCCTGACCGGGTGATGCACGACACGGCACTGCCGCCCCTGCCTGCCGGTGCCACGTGTCTGCACGTCGGCTCGGCCGTTCTGGCGCAGGACCCGGTGGGCGGGCATATCGCAGAGGCCGCCCGTTTGGCGCCTCTGGTGAGCCTCGATATCAACGCGCGGGCACCTTCTATTACGGATCGTGCGGCTTATTGTGGAAGATTGCGCAAAATTGCTGCATTTTCAGGCGTCGTTAAGGCTAGCGTGGCCGACATAGAATTGATCGGCGAGGGGGACGCGGAAAAATATATGAAGGCGCGTGTGGATGACGGGGCGGCCATTGCCATCCTGACGATGGCGGAGGGCGGTGCTCTGGCGATGACGGCGCAGCACCGGGTCTGGCGCAAATCCTGCGCGACCGCGGTGCGCGACCCTGTGGGGGCAGGCGATGCCTTCATGGCGGCGCTGCTGTTCCGCCTTCAGCAGACCGGCACCCTCAGCAAGAGCGCCCTTAGCGCCCTCAGCGAAGACTCCCTCGGTGATCTTCTTGATTTTGCACAGCTTGCTGCGGCGTTTACCTGCGGCCACCATGGTGCCGTCATGCCGACGGCGGACGACCTTGCCCGTGCCCGGAGTGTGGCATGACCGGTACGCTGAGAAGTTTCAGAATTATTCCTGTTCTTGCAGCTTGTAGAGCAATCGCCTATGCGTTTTTGGCTTTGCCTGACCTGAGTGTGAAGGAACGGGTAGAGCGTCCGGCAAGAAGCGGGGGGCAGCCCCGCAGTGCCCCCGCCAATTGTCCTGTCGGTCGGACTGAAGGATCTTGCGTATGACCGTGTCCGTTTCGAAGGTGGCCCTGGTGGGCGCGGCCTGCCGTTTGCCGTCTGCGAACGGTCTCGATGAGTTCTGGGATGTCCTGCGCAGTGGCCGCTGTGTCGTCACGCAGATCGACGAAGACCGTTTCGGAACCCAGCAACACCTCCATCCCGACCGGACGGCGCCCGGCCGTGCGGTGACTTTCGCTGCCGGCCAGCTGGCCCGGCCATTCGATTTCGACCCCGGCTATTTCGGCATTTCCCCGCGCGAAGCGGCTGCGATGGACCCGCAGCAGCGCGTCATTCTGGAAGTTTCCGTCGAGGCGCTGGAGAATGCCGGCATCCCACCCTCGTCGCTGGCGGGCGAAAAGGTTGGCGTCTACGTCGGTGCTTCCTCGCTGGACTACGGCACCAACGCCCAGCTCGACATGGCGGTGATCGAACCCCAGTCGATGACCGGCAACACCCTGTCGATCATCGCCAACCGCCTCTCCTACGCGTTCGATCTGCGCGGGCCGTCCTACGTCATCGACACGGCGTGCTCGTCCTCGCTGATCGCGCTCCACCGCGCCATCGAAGACATCCAGAACGGCCGTGTCGAGACCGCGCTCGTGGGCGGCGTCTCGATGCTGTTCCATCCCGTGCCGTTCGCCGGGTTCTCGCGCGCGTCCATGCTGTCGGAAAACGGCCTTTGCCGTGCGTTCGATGCCGGTGCCGACGGCTACGTCCGCTCCGAAGGGGCGGTGACGCTGGTGCTGCGCGCAGATACCGCAGCCCGTGCCAATGGCGACCCCATCCTGGCCCGCTTCGTCGGCTCCGGCACCAACGCGGACGGGCGCACCGCCGGCCTCTCGCTGCCTTCGATGGATGCGCAGGCCGCACTTCTGGAAGAGGTCTACGAGCGCTTCGAGGTGGACCCGAACCAGATGGCGTTCGTCGAAGCCCATGGCACTGGCACCCGCGTCGGCGACCCGATCGAGGCAGAGGCCATCGGCCGGGTGATTGCGACCCGCCGCACCGACCCCCTGCTGATCGGCTCATCCAAGACCAATTTCGGCCATCTGGAGCCGGCGTCCGGCCTCGTCGGCGTCCTGAAGGCGCAGATGGCGCTTGCCAACAATTGTCTGCCCGCCAACCTCCATTTCGACAAGCCCAACCCGGACATCCGGTTCGAGGCGCTGAACCTCAAGGTGGCCAGCGAGGCGACGCCGCTGGCGCGCAACGGCACGCCGCGGGCCGCGGGCATCAACTCCTTCGGCTTCGGCGGCGCCAACGCGCACGTGGTGATGGAAGACGGCGAGCCGGTCGCTCCCTTGCCGCTGACTCACCGCGCGGCCCCCATCGTCATCAGCGCCGCCAGCGAGCCTGCGCTGCGCCAGCTGGCTGCCCGCAGCGCCGATGCGCTGGCCGCGGCCGGTGACACCGCACTTTACGCCAATGCCGCGGCCCACGGTCGCCAGCGGCTTCCGTTCCGCGCCGTCATCGCGCCGGGCACCACCGATGAGGTGGGCGCCGCGCTCACCGCCGTGGCTGCCGGCGAAAAGCATGAGCGCGCCGTTCTGGGCGAAGCGCTGACCGCAGCGCAGGCGCCGGTGTTCGTCTATTCCGGCAACGGCTCGCAGTGGGCCGGCATGGGCCGGACCGCCTACCAGAACGAGACCGATTTCCGCCTGTCGTTCGACCGGGCGGACCGCCTGTTCATGTCGGTGGCCGGCTGGTCTCTCGTGACGATGCTGTTCTCCGAAGATCTTGAGAGCGAGATCGAGCGCACCGAGATCGCGCAGCCGCTCCTTTTCGCGCTGCAGGTGGCGCTCACCGAATCGCTCCAGAAAAAGGGCCTCACCCCGTCGGCTGTCGTTGGCCATTCGGTGGGCGAGGTGGCCGCGGCCTGGGCCGCAGGCGCGCTCAGCCTGGCCGATGCGGTGCGGGTCATCCACGCCCGCTCCACGCACCAGGAGGTCACACGGCACCTTGGCGGCATGGCTGCGCTGCTCCTGCCGCCGGACGAGGCGCGTGCCGCCATCGCGCCATATGCCGGCCTCGAAGTGGCGGCAGAAAATTCCTCGCGGTCTGTCACCATTTCCGGTCCGGTCGGCGCGCTTGCCGAATTTGGCAAGGCAGCGCGCAAGAAGCGCTGGGCGCTGAAGCGGCTCGACCTCGACTATCCGTTCCACTGCGCTCTCGTGGAGCCGATCCGCGATCCGCTGCTCAACTCGCTCGCCAGCATCGAGCCCCAGACATCGACGCTGCCGATGGTCTCCAGCGTCACCGGCGCCCTGGTGGATGGCCGCGACCTCGGGGCCACCTACTGGTGGGATAACGTACGCCAGCCCGTGCTGTTCAGTGCAGCGATCAAGTCGCTCCTGGGTGAACACCGCCTGTTCCTCGAAATTGGTCCGCGCCCGGTGCTGACCGGTTATCTGAACGACGCCGCCCGGACCTCGGACCTCAAGGCAGTGGTCCTGTCGTCGTTCCAGCAAAATGACGCCGCAACCCAGCCGGTGTCCGAAGTCATCCGCGGTGCGCTGGCCAACGGCGCCTCGGTGGACGAGGACATCCTGTTCGGCGCCAAGGCGGCATCGGCGTCGGTTCTGCCGAACTACCCGTGGCAGCACGCCTACTATCGCACGGCCGAATCCAGCGAGCGCGTGCGCCTGCTGGACCGGCGCGCACACGTTCTCCTCGGCGACCGGCACGACCTGGACCAGTCGGTCTGGCTGGTGTCTCACGATGCCAGGCGCCTCCCCTTCCTCGTGGACCACAAGGTGGAGGAAGCCGTCGTCTTCCCCGCCGCGGGTTTCACCGAGATGCTGCTTGCCGCCGGTCGTGCGCTGTACAAGGACGCGGCCCTCGAGGTGCGCGATCTCGACATCTACGCCCCGCTGGTGCTGGACGATGCCACCGAACGCGAGGTGCGAACCCGCGAGATTGCGCCGCATACCTTCCTCATCGAAAGCCGGGTGCGGCTGTCCACCGACCCCTACATGCCGCATGTGAAGGCAACTGTGGGCAAGGCACCGGCCGCGCCGCAGAATCCCCTGCCGTTCGAGGTTCCGGCGGATGCCGCCATCGTTCCCGCGGCTCGGCTTTACGAAATGACGCGGGCGTTCGGCCTGCCGTACGGCCCGGTGTTCCGCCGTGCCAACTCGGTGTCGCTGATCGATGACAGCCGCGCCCATGTGCGCCTCGCATCCGCCGATCCGGCGACGGCCAAGTTCGGCTTCGTCCTCGACCCGACCCTGTTCGACAGCTGCTTCCACGCCCTGTTCGCCTTTCTTGCGGGCAAGATCGAAGGCGGCGACACGGCGGTTCTGCCGATCCGTGTGGGCCGGCTGGTGATGGCACAGAACGCTGCCGCGCCCGTGGAAGCCGACCTTTCGGTGCGGATGCCCACCGAGGGGATTGTCGAGGCCGACTTCACGCTGCGCGATGCCGCGGGCGGGATTGTCGCCGTCATCGAGGCCGTGCGCTTCCAGGCGGTGCCGCTCAACCGCCACGCTGGCGCCGAGACGATTTTTGCCGCCCCCTATATCAAGCGGATCAGCCGTGCGCTGGAGCCTGCGTCGGCGGTGCCGGCGCTGCCCGCCCACCTTCTGGCCGCGGATGGGGCCGAGCCTTCGGAAACCGCGCTGCTCATGGAAGCCGGCGTGCAGGCGGCTGCCGAAGAGGCGCTGGGCGCCCTCCTGTCCGAGCCCGCCCGCCTCAACGACCTTTGCGAAAAAGGCAAGCTGAACCGCACTGCAGTGCCGCTTGTCACCCGGCTTTTGCTGGCGCTGGAAGCGTCCGAGCAGGCCGAGGAAAAGGACGGTCGCTGGCAGGTCACCGGCGCGGGTCTGGCCGTGGCCGACGTGGTCGGGCTTCTTTCGGCCGAGCATCCGGACCGGGTGGCGGAAACCGCACTTCTGGCCGCGCTCCCCACCTTCTTCGAGAATGCCATTCGCAACGGGCTGGACGAGACGCTGCCCGCCGCTGACCCTTTGATGGCGCAGCTTCTGACCGATGCGCCGTTCTCCGCGCCGCTGTTTGGCGCCTTGTCCGAAACGCTGGACGCGCTGTTTGCCGGCAACGACGCCGCGCTCCGCGTCCTGGTGATCGGGGCGGCCAACACCACCTTCCTGCGTGGCCTTGCCAGCAAGATCGACCCCGAGCGCGTCCGCCTCGTCATCACCGACCGCGACCGGACCGACGCCGAGCGCCTCAGCCTCGTGTTCGAACGGGTGACCGGTGTCGAAGTGGCGCCGTTCGGCACGCTTGCTGCGGAGCATCATCCGTTTGACGCGATCGTGGTTGCGCCGGCGCTTGGCGCGCCGCTGCTCGCCGACCTGGTGGAGCTCCTGAAACCGGGCGGAACGGTTCTGGGCGCGGCCTACGGGCCTGCACTATTTACCGACGCGCTGGCAGGCCTCAGCACGGAATGGTGGGCGGGATCTGCTGATCCCGAATCGCCGGTCGGCCGCCTGATCGACGCCGATGAGTGGCGCACCGCCATCGAAGGCATCGGCCTTCAGGTGCGCGGTGTTGGGGCACTCGCCTCCGCCGAATGCGATGCGCTCCTGTGGTCCGCCGGCCGTGAGGCTGCGGCAGAGCGGACGAACTGGCCGGAGCTTCCGTCGCTCCATGCCGTGGGCGAGATTGCCCGCCGCGTCTGCGACGCGCTGTCCGCCATGCAGGAAGAGCAGCCGCCGGTGCTGGATCTGGCCTCCGGACCGGAGGGCGATTGTCTGGTCGCCATCCACGAGAACGACCCGGCCAAACTTGCAAGCCGGCTCACCGAGATCAGCCGTTTCCTCGAAGGTCTGGGCACTGAGGCCCGCAACGTCACCCTTGTGACGTTCGGTGCGCAGGTGCCGGGTGCCAACGAGGTGCGCCCCGTGGCAGCCGCCATTGGCGCCTTCGGCCGCGTTGCCATCAACGAGTTCCCGCACCTTTCGCTGCGGCTGGTGGATGTGGCGCAGAGCTTCGAGCCGAGCGAAGCCGCGGTCCGGTTGCGCGCGGAGCTTGCAGAGCTGAACGCAGAACGCGAGATCGTGCTGACCAGCGACCATCGCGGCGCCGTGCGCTACCGGCCGACCGCGCCGCAGGGCCCTGCCGGTGGCGACATGACCACGCTTGCGATCCCGCACCGTGGCTCCATCGATCATCTGGTCTGGCGCACCGCGAAAAACCCGGCGCTGGGCGCTGGCGACGTTCGCCTGCGCGTGGAAGCGGTCGGTCTCAACTTCCGCGATGTGATGTGGACGCTGGGCCTTCTTCCGCACGAGGCGTTGCAGGACGGCTTTGCCGGCGCGACGCTTGGGATGGAATGCGCCGGCGTGGTCGAAGCCATCGGCGCTGACGTGACCGACCTTGCGGTGGGCGACCCTGTCATCGCCTTCGCACCGGCCTGTTTTGCCTCCCATGTCACCGTCACCGCGTCTGCCGTTGCCCGCCGGCCGGCCGACCTTGGCCCGGCGGCCACAGCCAGCGTCCCGGTCGCGTTCCTGACGGCGTATTACGCGCTGGTGGAGCTCGGCCAGCTGGAGGAGGGCGACACCGTCCTCATCCACGGCGGCGCTGGCGGCGTCGGCCTTGCGGCACTGCAGATCGCCAAGTGGCGCGGCGCAACCGTGTTTGCCACCGCAGGAACCACCGAAAAGCGGGCGCTGCTGACCCGCCTTGGCGCCGACGAAGTGTTCGATTCCCGCGGCCTGACCTTTGCCGACGAGGCGCGTGCCGCCACGGGCGGCGAAGGCGTCGATGTGGTGCTCAATTCGCTGGCCGGCGAGGCGATGGAGCGGTCCGTCGGGGCGCTGAAGCCGTTTGGCCGGTTCCTGGAGCTCGGCAAGCGCGACTTCTACGCCGACACAAAGCTCGGCCTGCGCCCCTTCCGCCGCAACCTCAGCTATTTCGGCATCGACGCCGACCAGCTGATGAAGCACAAGCCGAAGTCCGCCAAGCGCATCCTGAAGACGGTGATCGACCTCTTCGGCACCGGCGAGCTGACCCCGCTGCCCTACCGCATGTTCGCGGCGGACGGCGTGCGCGATGCGTTCCGCCTGATGCAGTCGGCTGGCCATATCGGCAAGATCATTGTCGAGGCGCCCCTGCCGCCCGAACCGCGGCCGGAGCCGCGCGCCGTTGTCGCCCCGGACAAGGCGTATCTGCTGGTGGGCGGTACGTCCGGCTTCGGCTTTGCCACCGCAGAGTGGCTGATTGCGGAAGGTGCCCGGCATCTGGTTCTCGCCAGCCGCTCCGGCGTCAAGGACGAGACGATTGCGGCGGCCATTGAGGCGCACCGCGCGGCCGGTGTCAGCATCACGCTTGCAACGCTGGACGTGACTGACAAGGCCGCGACGGCTGCGCTGGTGGCCGAGATTGCCGCCGAGCGCCCGCTGGGCGGCGTGTTCCAGATGGCCATGGTGCTGGACGACGCGCTGATCACGTCCCTGGACGAAGACCGCTTCGCCACGCCAATCACACCCAAAGTTGCCGGTGTTATCTCGCTGGAGGCGGCCACGCGCGACGTGCCGCACGACCTGTTTGTGGTCTACTCCTCCATCACCGTGCAACTCGGCAATCCGGGGCAGGCCAATTACGTGGCCGCCAATGCCTTCCTGGAAGCCATCGCGCGGCGTCGCCGGGCCGAGGGCAAGCCTGCACTCGCCATCTCCTGGGGCGGCATTGGCGACGTTGGCGTCCTGGCCCGTGATTCCAGCGCCAACGAGCTGTTGCAGCGCAAGCTCGGGCGCCATCTGGTCAGCTCCGCCGAAGGCCTTGCCGGTCTGAAGGCGCTGATCGAAGACGGCGCGATGACCGAAGGCCCTGCGGTCCGTCTCATCGGCAAGGTGGACTGGGCTGCGGCGCGCAAGGATCTGGAGCTGGTGAAAAGCCCCTCGTTCGAGGACCTTGCCGAGGAGCCGACCGAATCAGGCGAAGGCGGCGGCGCGATCAACCTGTCCGAACGCCTCGCCGGCCTCACCGATCAGGAAGCGCTTGGCGAAGTGACGCGCCTCCTCACCGGCGAAATTTCGCGGATCCTCAAGCTGCCCACCGGCGAGATCGACGTGCACAAGCCGCTCACCGCGCTCGGCATGGATTCGCTGATGGGTGTGGAACTGCGCATGGCGGCCGAGCAGCGGCTCGGAATCGACATTCCGCTGATGTCGCTGGCGGCCGGCGCAACGCTGACCGACCTTGCCAAGAAGGTGGTCCAGCGCGGCCGTGGCGACGATGCGGTGATGGACGAGGATTCAGAGGCTGTGGCAAGTCGCCACCTCTCTGAAAACGTCGAAAAGGGCGACACCGACATCGAGGCGCTCGAAGCGGCCGTTCTTCAGAAGACGAGCGGCATGAGGAAGATCATTTCATGACGAAACGCGGTGGCATCGGTGGGTTGAAGGCGGCGGCCAAGGATCAGCTCCTGGCCGCTGGTCGCGCCTCCCGCAAGGCCGGTCTGGAGCGCAAGTTCGACCGGATGGTGCCGAAGGAAACCGAACGGCGGACCGCGTCCACCGCGTTCGATTTCGGCACCCTCGATGAAGTGCGCCAGCTGAAGATCCAGCGCGCTGCCGCCGACATCCTGAAGATCGAAAGCCCGTTCTTCCGCTCCCACGAAGTCCGGGCCGCCGCCCATACGCAGATCGACGGTCGCGAGTACATCAACTTCTCGTCGTACGATTATTGCGGCCTCAACGGCGACCCGCGCGTCACCGAAGCCGCCAAGGCAGCGACCGACACCTTCGGCACCTCCGTCTCGGCGAGCCGCGTCGTGTCCGGCGAGCGCCCGTTCCACCGGGAATTCGAGGCGGCCATCGCCCATTATCTCGGCGTGGAAGATGCCGTGGTGATGGTGTCCGGCCATGCCACCAACGTCACGACCATCGGGCACCTTCTGAAAAAGGACGATCTCGTCCTCACCGATGCCTTCATCCACAACTCCATTGTGGAGGGCGTGCGCCTGTCGGGCGCGACCCGTCTCACCTTCCGCCACAACGATCTGGACCATCTGGAAGAGCTCCTGAGCAAGAGCCGCTCGAGCTTCGACCGGGTGCTGATTGCGGTGGAGGGCCTTTACTCCATGGACGGGGACTCGCCGCCCCTTGCCAAGCTGGTGCGCCTCAAAAACCGCTACGATGCGTGGCTGCTGGTGGATGAAGCCCACGCGCTGGGCGTTGTGGGTGAAACCGGCCGTGGCCTCGCCGAGCGCGACGGGGTGGACCCCAACGCGGTTGAAATCTGGATGGGCACGCTGTCGAAGACGCTGTCGTCCTGCGGCGGCTTCATTGCCGGGTCGTCCTCGCTGGTGGAATATCTGAAGGCGACGGCGCCGGGCTTCGTGTTCTCGGTGGGCCTGCCGCCGGCATCCACCGCAGCTGCCCTGGCTGCGCTCAAGATTCTGGACGAAGAGCCGGAGCGAGTGACCAAACTGGTGGAAAACGGCCAGCATTTCCTGAAGACGGCGAAAGCGGCCGGGCTCGACACCGGCACCAGCGAAGGCCTTGCCGTGGTGCCGATCATCATCGGGGACAGCATTCTGGCCGCCGTCGTGTCGCACCGCCTGTCCGAAGCCGGGCTCAACGTGCAGCCGATCATCTATCCGGCCGTGCCGGAGAAGGCCGCGCGCCTGCGGTTTTTCATCAACTCGACGCACACGTTCGAGGACATCGAGCGCGCGGTCGAGCTCACGGCCACCTGCCTCAAGCTGGCCGCCTCCGAAGGCGAAGGGCTGAAGCTGCTCGCCAACAGTCTGGCACGGTAGGTTTTCAGCACGGCGCGGCCGATGCGGGCCAGCGCGTCCGCCGACTGGGACGGGGCGTCCGCAACAGCGGACGTCTGGCAGGATATCAAGACAAAGAAACGGTGGCGCGTCGCGCGCCGTGATCAGCCCTTGTCGCGCAGCAGGCGTTGCTTGTCGCGCTGCCAGTCGCGCTGCTTGGACGTCTCGCGCTTGTCGTGGTTCTTCTTGCCCTTCGCCAGCGCCACCAGCACCTTCGCCATGCCGCGCGCGTTGAAATAGACGCGCAGCGGCACGATGGTGAGCCCTTCCTTCTGGATCGAGCCGATCATCTTGTTCAGTTCACTGCGGCGCAGCAGCAGCTTGCGCGGGCGGCGCAGCTCGTGGTTGAGCAGCGTCATTGCCTTCTGATACTCGGGAATGTGGAAATTGTAGAGCCACAGCTCGCCGTTGGTATCGCTGGCGTAGGCGTCGGCCACGTTGGACCGGCCATCGCGCAGCGATTTCACTTCCGTGCCCTGAAGCTGGATGCCGGCTTCCACCGTGTCGAGGATCTCGTAGTTGAAGCGCGCTTTGCGGTTCTCTGCGACGACCCGCTCGTTGGGGTCCGGTTTGTTCGGTTTGGCCATCGGGGACTTCTAGGGTCTTTTGTTCGGCATTCCTATATGGGGCGCCGTTCAGTGCTTGAAAGAGAGGGTGGATGTGCCTTCCGCGTCAAACGGCCAGTCGGTTGCATCCGTCAGCGCTTCCACATCGTCCCGCGAGCGGGCCTCGGCCAGCAGCGCCTCACTGACGAAAACATGCTCCAGCTGCAGCGTGTTGGGGATGTAGGCGATGCGGGGGGCCAGCGGGTCTGCCGCGTTGCAGGTCTTAACCGCACCCTGCACGGCCATCTTGTCGGTCGCCATGATCATCGGGATTTTCGAGCCCGTGGTGACGGTCGACGTCAGGTGGTTGGTGTAGAACGCGCGGTAGTCGATCTGGTCGTAAAGGGCCTTGGTGCAGAAGTCCGCAAGGCCAAGGCCCGTGGCGTTGCCGCCCGACCGTTGACTGATGTTCAGCACAACCAGCTTGCCGGTGGTCTGGCGCAGATCAAGATAGGGCGTGCCGGGGCGACCGGTGATGTTGGGATCCATGCCGGAGCCGGAAAAATCCTTTCCCATCTGGCCGACCACCAGAACGTCCAGCGGGTCGAACAGCACGCGCGGCATTTTCGATCGCGCTTCGGCAAGCAGGGCCGGTTCGCGCGCCAGAATGTCCTCGGCGAACACCACTTCGGCCATGGCGATCCGGTCGTAGCCATTCTCGACGGTTGCAAGGCCGAACAGGATCGGCGCGTTGGCGAGCTTCACCTTCGCCATCTCCACCACGTTGTGCGCCATCCGGCCGAAGCCTTCCTGGTGGCAGCTGTCCGCGCCCTTCTGGTTGGCAAGGCCGATTGCCATCATCTTGCAAAGGCCGCTCTCGATGGTGCCCGAGAAGCTGGTGTGCGGCTTGACGCGGTTGATGAAGGCGATGTGGTCGGCCCCCATCGCCTCGGCGTCCATCAGCGCGGCAAGGCCGCTGGGGAGCTGGCCGACGGTGACCGTTTCCATGGATGAGCGGATCGGGCAGCCGGCGCTCTCTTCGGTCACGCCGAGGGAGGCCAGCATTTTCGTCTGCCCTTCCGCGGACGCACCGCCATGGCTGCCCATGGCCGGCACGATGAAGGGTTCTGCGCCCGCCGCCTTCAGCGCCTCGACCGTGAGGCGCACGAGGGTCGGGAGTTCGGCAACGCCGCGGCTCCCGACGCCGAGCGCCACGGTCTCGCCGGGTTTGATGCGGGCGGCAAGGTTGGCCTCGGTGAAGGCGCGGCTAAGGTGGGCTTCGAGGTCGGCGATGTGGGTGTCGTCGAAAATCTGCCGCACCGGCGCCATCGCCGGCACCTTGATGTGCTCAACCAGATCCCGAATGACATCCATGCCCGTTCCTCCCGTTTTGCGGCCAACCTAACAGGTCGATTGCACATTTGGGCAAGGGTTTCAGGCGATGGCGGCAAACAGGCCCGAATGGGCCGCCTCATGGGCAAGGAGCCAGCGCTTGCGTTCGATGCCGCCGCCGAAGCCGGTGAGCGAGCCGTCGGCGCCGATCACGCGGTGGCAGGGCACAGCGATGGCAACGGGGTTGGCGCCGTTGGCCAGCCCGACCGCGCGGCTGGCCTTGGCGGAACCGATGCGCGCGGCAAGTGCGCCGTAGCTCAGCGTTTCGCCGGGCCCGATGGTGCGCAGGGCGGTCCACACCCGCTCCTGGAAGGCGCTCCCGTTGGTGCGCACCGGCAGCGCCTGCAGCGCATCCATCGCGCCGGCAAAATAGGCGTCCAACGCCTTTGCGATGGCGCGGGGGACGGGCGTTTCGGCCACAGTCAGCGCCGCGCCGTGATAGCGCACCAGAAGGCGGTGGAGGCGCTCGTCATAGCCGTCGAAGTCGAGCGCGCAGAGATTGTCCTCGCCGTCGGTGATGACGGTGAGCGGGCCGATGGGGGAGGGGCATGCGGCGCGGCAAAGTTGCATGGCGCGAGCTTGCCGCGGACCCGGCGGCGGGGCAAGGTCTCTCCCATGGCGCCCAGGCACATCAACAGCCGGGCGACCGGAGGAAAAGATGCTCTCTGACGAAAACCGCGAGGCGCTCAAGGGCGTCTCCACCGCGACGCTCTCCACGGCCCTGTTCAAACGTGGCCTCAACAACCAGTTCGTGCAGAATGTGAGGCCGATCGACGCCGGCAAACCCAACATGGTCGGCGAAGCGTTCACGCTGCGCTACATTCCGGCCCGCGAGGACCTGAACCCCATCACGGTCTTTCAGGACCGCGGTCATCCCCAGCGCAAGGCGGTGGAGGACTGCCCGGCGGGCGCAGTGCTGGTGATCGATTCGCGCAAGGACCCCACCGCAGCATCCGCCGGGGCGATCCTCGTTTCGCGGTTGATGGTGCGTGGTGTTGCCGGTGTGGTGACGGACGGCGGGTTTCGCGACAGTCCGGAAATTGCTGATCTTTCGATCCCCGCCTACCACAACCGGCCGTCCGCCCCCACCAACCTCACGAAGCATCAGGCGATCGACATCAACGTGCCCATCGGGTGCGGCGACGCGCCGGTGTTTCCGGGCGATGTGATGGTGGGCGATGGCGAGGGGGTCATCGTGATCCCGGCCCATCTGGTGGACGAGATCACCGCGGAAGCTGTCGAAATGACGTGCTTTGAGGATTTCGTGGCCGAGAAGGTGCTGGAGGGCCGCTCCATCCTCGGCCTCTACCCCGCCACCGAGGAGGCAACGCGCACCGAATTCGCCTCCTGGCGCAAGGGGCGGGGGCGCTAGCGCCGCCGCCCCCAGGTGTTGTGGGCGGGCGTCCAGCGCCCGTCCGCACCCGGCGGGCGCCTGTCAGTCTTCCGGGACGGTGAAGTCGATGATGGCGGCTGCGTCGAACCGGCTGTCGAGTGCGCCATATTGCGCGGTGTAGCCGCCGCGCAGGCGGGCAGCGACAAATGCGTCCGACACCACCCGCGGCAGGTTCGCCCGCATTGCCGCCGCCGCGCCCACCATGGCCAGCTGGTCGGCAAAGGCGCGGGCGAGACCCGGATTGGCGACAGCCTCGCGGCCCAGGATCATGGTGCGGTCGATGAGGTCGGCATTCTGGGTGCCAAGCTCGGTGCCGAGCTCGTCCAGCGCATCGGCAAGAACGCTTTCGTCGCGGGCAATGAGGCTGATCAGGTCGTGCGCGGCATCGTTGCTGGCACCGTCCCAGGTGGCAAACACGCCAAGATCGGGCGCAACGCGTGCCGCGGGGTGGGTCTGCGACAGGGCAGCGGTGCCCATCAGCTCGCGTGCTTCCATGGCAACGGCGCCGGCTGTCTTCAGCACGTAGATCTTGGTGGCGGGCGTGAGAACGCGGGCCACGGCATGGTCGCCATCGCGCTCGAAGGCACGGTCGAACGCCGCGGCGAGGCGCAGGGAAAGCGCGGTCTGCGCGGCGCTGGTGAGGGCAAGGTCCGCCAGCAGGCGCTCGTTCAGCGGATCGGCAATCAGCGCCTGACCGTCGAAGAAGCGGGTGCGCAGATAGTGCGCGGCGCGGCCGACGGCAGTCCGCACGGAGCCTGCCGCAATCACCGCGCTGTCGAGCTGGGTGAGGGTGCGCACGTCGCGCAGGACCTGCAGGCCGCGGCCTGGATCGCCGATGGTGCGGCCGCGCGCTCCCTCGAAGCGGAGGTTGGCCAGCGCCTGCGCTTCCAGCCCGCCAGGGCTGAGCATCTGCTCGATGGCGATTGTGTCGGCGTTTTCGGGTGCATAGCGCGGCACGATGGCGGCGGTGGGGCCATCGGCGGTTTTCACCAGCACCAGCAACAGGTCGGCGCCGGGTGCGCAGACTGCGGCTTTCTCGCCGGTGATCCGGATGCCGTCGCCAGCGGTAAGCTCGCCGCGGCTGCGGATGGCGCCATGCTCTCCGGCGTGGTCCCGCTCCGAGATCGCCAGCGTCAGGATTGCGCCTTCCTTCTCCGACACGGGAATCGGGCGACGATCGTACCGGCGTGAGGCAAGGAGGGGAAAGAGTTCGGCCTCCAGCTCCGGCGCGTAGGCGAGGGAGGCAATGGCCGCATGGGATGCGCACACCGGGGCAAGGTGGCCCCGCTCGCAGGAGGCGGTGAGGTAGAGGGTGGATGCGCGCAGGCGGTGCTGGCGCGTGCCGTCGCCGTCCTCCCACGCAGAGGACAGGAGGCCGGATGTCACACTGCGGTTCATCAGAGCGTGATAGGCGGGGTGCATCTCCACCTGGTCGATGCGGCGGCCTTCGATGTCCTCCCGGCGGAGCTTCGGGCCATTGGTGGTGGCGAGGCGCGCCACCTCCTGCGCATCGACCGAGCCCCAATAGGTGCCAAGGGTGCGCAGCTCTTCCTCGGTCCGGTCGTCGAGGGTAGCATCCATGCAGGCGGTCAGCACGGGATCGGATGCGAAGGCGTTGTGCCCTGCATACTCTGCCGGTCGCATGACGGGCGACGCAGGCGTATCGTCCACGCGGCGAAGAGCCACGCGTCGACCTAACGTCTCATCCATCGTCTTGTGCACAGCGTGGGTTCCCCGACAGAATGCATTGAGCGGGAAGGCATTTAAGTTAGTTCTTAGCGATCAAGCCAGCATGCGGCAACAGCCGACTTTTCCGACGCGCGTTGAAAAGGTTAATTGCATGTGATGCTAAACAATAAATGGAGAACTCATGCCCGATCCGATCAGCTGGGCGGCGGTCTGGCCCTACTTTCTTGCGGTTTTCGTGCTCGCTTACCTGATGGGGGCGGTCCCCTTCGGCCTGCTGATCACCAGAATTGCCGGGTTGGGGGACGTGCGCAAGATCGGTTCCGGCAATATCGGCGCGACAAATGTCTTGCGCACCGGCCGCAAAGATCTTGCCGCTGCCACGCTTTTTCTTGATGGCGCGAAGGGGGCGGTCGCGGTTCTGGTCGCAGCCCGGTTTGGCGGGCCCGACTTTGCGGTGACGGCGGCGCTCGGCGCGTTTCTGGGCCATCTTTACCCGGTCTGGCTGGGCTTTCGCGGCGGCAAGGGTGTGGCCACCTACCTCGGCTGCCTTGTGGCGGCCGTGCCTCTTGCGGGGCTGGCGTTTGCCGCCGTGTGGCTTGCCACTGCGTTCATCTTCCGCTTCTCGTCGCTGGCTGCGCTGGTGGCAGCGCTCGTCACGCCATTCGTGCTGGTGGGGCTCGATGAATACCAGTTTGCCGAGGTTTTTGGCCTCCTGACGGCATTGTTGTGGTTCAAGCACACGCCCAACATCCGGCGCCTGCTGTCGGGCAGCGAGAGCCGGATCGGCAAGAAGTCGTGAACCCCCAGCAGGCCCCGCGCGGTGCGCAGGCGGAAGCGGACTGGCTCCGTCTCATCCGTTCGGAGAATGTCGGCCCTGCCACGTTCTGGGGTCTGCTCAAGCGCCACGGGTCGGCGGCTGCGGCGCTGGAAGCGCTGCCGGAAATTGCGTCGCGCGCAGGCTTGAAGCGGCCCATCGTCCGCGCCACTGCCGATGAGGTGACACGCGAGCGGGCGCGGGCCGAACGGCTCGGCGTCGGATATCTCTTTCTTGGTGCGCCGGGCTACCCGGAGCGGCTGGCGCGCATTCATGCGCCGCCGCCCGTGATTACGGTGCGCGGCGACACGGCGGTGCTGTCGCGCGCGCCGCTCGGCGTTGTGGGGGCGCGCAAGGCGTCCGCGGCGGGATGTACGCTGTCGGCGCGTTTTGCCGAGGCGTTCGGTGCGGCAGGGCGCACGGTGGTTTCGGGCCTGGCGCTGGGCATTGATGCGGCCGCGCACCGGGCTGCGCTGCCGTTCGGCACGGTGGCGGTTGTGGCCGGCGGCGTCGACCGGCCGACACCGGAAGAGCACATCGCGCTGGCAGACGAGATCATCGCGAGCGGCGGGGCGGTGGTGTCCGAAATGCCGCTCGGGTTCAACCCGCGGGCGCGGGACTACCCGCGGCGCAACAGGTTGATTGCGGGCCTCAGCGATGGCGTGGTGGTGATTGAGGCGGCACACAATTCCGGGTCGCTGCACACCGCGCGCTATGCCGCCGACGAGAACCGCGAGCTGTTTGCCGTGCCGGGGTCGCCGCTCGATCCGCGTGCGGCGGGGTGCCTTCAGCTCCTGCAATCGGGGGCGGGCATGGCCGTCACGGCGCGGGACGTGCTGGACGGTGTGGCGCGCTGGGACCCGCCCGAGCCGCGTTTTCCGGGTTTTGCAGATGATGCCGATCAGCCTTTGCCGCCGGCTGCCATGGAGCGGGTCGCGGCCAGCCTGTCGCTGACCCCGGTCACGGCCGACGACCTTATCCGCCAGACGGGACTGTCCGCCGGGGCGGTGATGGCAGCCCTTGTCGAACTCCAGGTGGCCGGGCGCGCCGAGGAAGATGTCGACGGCACCGTTCGCGCCATCTCGCCGGCCTGACCGGCGGGAGATCCGTGCTCAGGCCGCGTTGGCGGGCGCGCGCATCGTCTCGTCGTTCATGGACCGCGGTGCAGCGGACTTGGTCCGCGGCTCGTAGAACGCGCCGATCTCGGGCTCCAGCCGCACGCCTGCCACATTGTCCGGCGGCGGGTAGATTGCGGCAGCGCCACGGCCCAGCGTATCGGGCAGGTTGGCGGGGTTGACCGGGCGGCCAAGATGGTAGCCCTGCGCAAACCCGACCCCAAGGCGCTGAAGCTGGGACAGCTCCTTTGCATTCTCGACGCCCTCGGCCACCATTTTGCTGCCTGTGGCTTGCGCAAATCCCGCCAGCGCTGACATCAGCGACTGTGCAGCCTTGTCGCGGTGGATGTTCCGCGTCAGCGAAATGTCGGCCTTGATGATGTCCGGCTTTAGCTGAAGAATGTGGCTGAGGCTTGCATAGCCACCCCCCGCGTCGTCCACGGCGAGAGCGACGCCCTGCTTGCGCAGCGGCGCCAACGCATCGCGCAAGGCAGGGTAGTCACTCACAGGGCTGTGTTCGGTCAGCTCCAGGATGATCCGGTGCAGCGGCCGCCCCTCCAGCGCATCGGCAAATCCCGGAAGCATCGCCGTGTCCGGCGATACGTTGATCGAGACCGAAACGGCCTCCGGCACGATGTACAGCGTCTCAAGCCCCCTGCGCAGGGCCAGCAATTCGAGTTCGGCGCGCATGCCGGCCAGCTCTGCGTCGGCAAACCACAGGTCGGGCGTGCGATAGGGTCCGTCCTCGAAGCGCGAGAGGACCTCCACCGCAAACGGTCTGGCATGCTGGATGCCCCAGATCGGCTGTAGCGCAACGGTCAGCTTCTCCGGCGCGGCGAGCACTGCGCTGACGCGCGCCCGCGCGTTCCGCACAGCCAGCCCGTCATTCAGGTCCTGGGTGATCTGGTAGGAGGCAAGGTCGCAGAACGCCTTGAGCATTGCGTGGTCGCGGTCGTTCAGGGTTTCATTCGGATGTCTGGAAACGCAGCAGAACGTGCCGTAGAGGCTGCCGTCCTGCAGGTGCAGCGGCGCGGCCACATAGGCGGCGACAGGGAAAGCGTGAGTCACGTCAAGAGACTGCGCAAACGGCACGTCGGCGGTGTTGGGAATGAGGCCGGGCAGGTTCCCGTCCAGCATCGCCCTGCAGTAGCCGTCTCTGGCGGGCCTCGGTTCTCCGATCGTGGGAGCCGGGGCGCCGGGCTCGGCGTTGACGTAGCGCGCGATGGTGTGGTCGTCCCGGACTTCGTTGATGTACGCCACGTCCATGTTGAGATGGTGACGCATCACGTCCAGCGCGCGGTTGACCATGCAGCTGCGATGTTCGTCCGGGCCTGCGGTGACGAACTGCAGAATATCGGCGGTCTTGCCAAAATCACTCTTTTGCATGGGGTTGGCCATGTTTCTTGCTCCTGCGCCTGAGAGCGTGAAACTAAACCAGTGGTCGCGCGGGGGTACGGCCGCACGGTCGATAATGGGTATGCGGCGAACGCCGTGGAACACGGCACGGCGGCCGTGGCGCTACCGGCGTCCCTTGAAAACCGGCGGCCTTTTGGCGAGGAAGGCCGTCACCCCTTCGGCGTAGTCCGGGTGTCGCCCCTGTGCCTGTTGCAAGTCTCGCTCAAGGTCCAGCTGTTTATCCAGCGTATTGGCGGCGCCGGCATCGAATGCACGCTTCATGGCGGCCAGTCCGTCGGTGGGGAGGGCGGCCAGCCGCGCGGCAGTGGCCATGGCCGCCTCCATCAGCCGCTCGTCTTCGTACACGCGGTAGACGAGGCCCCAGCGCTCCGCCGTTTCGGCGTCGATCTTCTCGGCCAGCATTGCCATGGCGCGTGCGCGCACCGTGCCGACAATGCGGGGCAGGGTGAACGTGCCCCCGGCGTCCGGCACCAGACCGAGATTGGCGAACGGCTGAAGAAACACCGATGAGCGCGCGGCAAGCACGATATCGCATGCCAGCGCCACGTTGAGCCCGGCGCCTGCGGCGACCCCGTTCACCGCCACCACCACCGGCACGGGCAAGGCCCGGATGCGGCGAACAAGCGGGTTGTAGAGCCGGTCCACGGTCTCACCGAGATCGGGCGGCGCGGCCCCTTCGCCCAAGGCCCTGTCAGCGAGATCCTGACCGGCGCAAAAGCCACGTCCCGCCCCGGTGAGCACCACGGCGCGGATGCCTTTGTCGCCCTCGGCCAATGCAAGGCCATCGGCGAGCGCCTTGTGCATCGCCTCGTTGAAAGCGTTCAGCCTTTCGGGCCGGTTCAGCGTCAACAGCAGAACGGCGCCGCGGCGTTCGCAAAGAACCGCGTCCATCGGATCATCCCCCGCAATGGCCAGCCTTGGGGCTTGATGTGCCCGCAGGCCGCCGTCAACATGATTTTCCCGGCCGCTGGCACCGTTAGCGCCGGTGTCGCCGCGCCGGCTGTTCATGGTGCCGGAGAGCGCGCGCTAGCAGGAGAACAATCCCGTGAAGATTCTGGTGATGGGGGCGGGCGCCGTCGGCGGCTATTTCGGCGCACGCCTGCAGGCGGCCGGCGAAGACGTGACGCTGGTGGCCCGCGGGGCGCATCTGGAGGCCATCCGTAAAAACGGCATCCGGCTGGAAAGCGGGCTTGGCAATCTCACCCAGCCCATTGCCGCCACCGATACGCCGGCAGACGCGGGGCCGGCCGATATCGTGATGTTTCTCGTCAAGCTCTACGACACGGCGGAGGCGGTTGAGGCCATCCGCCCGGTGGTGGGCGCCGGCACGGTGGTGATCCCGTTCCAGAACGGCATCTCGGCCCGCGGGGCGCTGACCGAGGCGTTCGGCGTGGCGCGGGTCGGCGGCGGCGTTGCCTATATCGGCGCCGAAGTGGAGGCGCCAGGGGTGGTGCGGCACAGCTCCAGCTTTGCACGGGTGGTGTTCGGCCCCTTCGCGGCAACGGCGCGCGCGCCACTTGCTGCACTGTCCGCTGCATTTGGCCGGTCCGGTGCCGAGCATGCCCTGGTGGACGACATCAACCGGCAGATCTGGGAGAAATTCATTTTCCTCTCCGCCTTTTCCGCAATCACCTGTCTGACCCGGCTGCCCATCGGCCCCGTTCTGGCCGACCCGGCATCGCGCGAGTTGTTCCGCGCCGCAATGGCGGAGACCCTTGCCGTTGCCATGCTGCACGAACCCTCGGTGGACCCCGGCATTGTGGAGGCTCGGATGGAGATGCTGTCCGCGCCCGGCAGCGCGGGGATGAAGTCGTCCATGTTGTTTGACCTGGAGCGCGGCCGGCGGTTGGAGGTTGCCGAGTTGTCCGGCAAGGTGGTGGCGCTTGGCGCGGATGCCGGCATTCCAACACCGGTGCACCGGGCCGCCTTTGCCGCCCTCAGCCCGTGGCGCAGCGGCAATCCGCTCGCTGGCTGAGCTTGCGGGCGGCCAGAAGCGGGCGTAGGGCATTTCCCGCGGCCCCCATTGATCCATTTGCACGAAACCTGCTTGTGCCGGACAGACCGCGTCAGGGCTTGCGCCCGCTGTTGCTGAACCGATATTTGACATCAGGCTGGCCCGCCGGGCGCTGTCCTGCGCTGGCAGCAGCGCGGTTTGAGGCGGGCATGGACCATTCTCGGCTTTAGGATGTTCAGCTTGCGCTCAGGCGAAGCAGTGTCCAAGAAACAAAGTGTGGTACACTTTGTGCAGTGCACAGTTCGCGGGCTTGTTGCATCGCGAAGGTTGCGGAGACCAGTATGAGTCAGGCGACGGTCGTCTCCTTTGAGGACGCGATGCGCGACCGCGATGGCGGTGCGAGCGAGCAACGTGTCGTCACCGAAGAGGACCTGCTTGCCCGGCAGACCCGCATCCACATCAACCGCTGCCATGCCGCGCTCGACAAGGTCGACGTCACGATGCAGCTCAAGACCCAGCGCATCAACGTCTTCCACAACCTTTCGGTCGGGTTCCCGAAGGGGCGGAAGATGGTGATGTTCGGGCACGAAGGCTCGGGCCGCGGGACCATCATGGATATTCTCCAGCAGCGTCAGGCGCCCGATCGCGGGAAGGTTCACGTCAAGTCGAACATTTCATGGCCGGTGGGGTCGCTGGCCTTTGCCGACCCGCGGGTGACGCTGCGGGACAACACCTTGTTCATTTCCCACGTCCTCGGCTTGTCCACCGAGGCAACTATTGCCGCCACGCTGAGTTTTCTGGAGCTGGAACCCAAAGCTCTCAAGGAGCCGTTCAAGTCCTTGCAGCTGATCCCCCGGCGGCGCTATGGCTATCTCATCGCGCTCCTGTGCGACTTCGATCTGCTTCTGTTCAATGGCCCCTTCAAGCCGCACACATTGAAGCTTGACGAAGAGAGAGGCGAGGAACTGAAGACGCGTCTTTTATCGAAAGACTATCTCATGTCGATTGATAGCAGGCGCCTGGTTCCTGAGAACGCGAATCTGGCTTACATCCTTTATGAAGGCCGTCTGTACCATTTCGACGATGTGGAGGAAGCCGCAACGATCTTCGAAGCGTTGCCGCCGCCCCAGAATGCCCCAGTCAGCAGTAAAGGCGAATCCGATGACGCGTTCGACGAGGAAGACAACGGGGAAGTTCTCTTTTAGCCCGCGATGACAGACAACAACCTGGTTCCAGTATCCGAAGCGAACGAACGCCGTGCGGCCTTGCGGAAGGCGCGCCTGGAGCGGCGCCGTGCCGTGACCGAGCGGGAGGAAACGCAGCCGGCCGAAAGCGAAGAGGCGGCAGGGTCGTCGCGCGTTGCGACAGCGCGGGCCAACCCCGGCGCGCCGCCTGCTGTGCTGCGGCCCGAGCAGTTCTCGTTGCCCCCCCGCCCGCAGATGCTGAAATCGACCACCCGGTTCGGCCGCTTCGTCAAGATGCTGTTCGTGGTGTTCGTTCTGGTGCCGACGGTTCTGACGATACTCTTTTACGGCTTTGTCGCGGCCGATCAGTACGCCACGGAAAGTGCGTTTTCCGTGCGCGGGGCAAGCGCGACGACCTCGTCCATCGACATTGGCGCCATGTTCGGTGTCGGCGGCACGGGCGGCGATAGCGAAACCGCCGACAGCTACATCCTGCAGGACTATATCGAGTCCCGCGAAATGGTGGAGCATCTGGTCGCCGAAGCCAATTTCCTCGAAATATATTCACGCCCTTCGGCGGACCCCTACTACCGCCTCGACCCGGAAACGACCATCGAGGGGCTGGTCTCCTATTGGCAGACCATGAGCGCGGTGGAATACGACACCGACACCGGGATCATCAGTATGACGATCCGCGCCTTCCGCCCCGCCGATGCCGAGGCGATCACCAAGAAGGTGCTGGAAAAGTCCGAGGATCTGATCAACTTCCTGTCGCTTCGGGCCCGCGAGGACAGCCTGCAAACCGCCCGCAACGAGCTGAAGATCTCGGAAAAGCGTTATTCCGATGCCCGCAAGAAGGTGGCGTCCTATCGCGGCTCCGAGCGGGAAATCGATCCGACGGCGGTCGCCGCATCGCGCCAGAGTCTTGTGGGCTCGCTTGAGGCGGAGCTTTCCTCCACGGAGGCCGAACTGAGCGCGCTGCTGTCGACCATGAGCAAGAACTCGCCGCGCGTCGTCTATGTGCAAAACAAGATCGATTCGCTTCAGCGGCAGATCGCCAAGGAGCGGCTGAGCGTGGCAGTGCGCGATGCCGGCTCCAGCGACGGACCGGACCAGCTCGTCCTCACCGAGCGTCTGTCCAACTACGAAGAGATTGTCGCCGAGCGCGAGTTTGCCGAGCGGGCCTATGTGTCGAGCCTCGCCTCGCTGGAAAGCGCGCGTGTGGATGCGATGAAGCAGCAGCGCTACCTCGCCGTCTTCCTGTCCGGTAGCGCACCGGAAGACGCCACCTATCCCCAGGCGATCCGATGGACAGCCATCGTGTTCGGTTCGCTTTTCCTCATCTGGGGAATGATTGCGCTGGTTGGCGCCGCAATTCGCGACCGGGTGAGTTAACCCTGTTCTTGCGCGTTGCCAGCTGCGCCGGGGGCTGATCCCCGGCTGGCTGGCAACCCGCCGCCGTTGGAACCTTCCCTGAATTCAGGAGTTTGCTGGCCCCGCTGCCGGACCGCGGTGCGTCGCGGCCAGCGCGACCGGCTGCGATTCAGGGTAAATTTATTGGCGGGGGCTGTGAATTTTCGTGTGCCTTTGCTGCAACGGGTTCCATCAGTTCGACCATGACCGGCCGATCGTGGCTCCACCCGCAATCCTCACAGTGGTAAGGATCCCTTGTTGCGGAATGGAAGGTCAGTGCGATGATTTTTAGAGGTGCGGCGGCAGTGCTCGTCTCAATCGCCTTGGCCGGATGTTCGGCGTTGCCCTCAAGCGGCCCGCTGCGCAAAGACATAGACACGCTCGACAACCCGAATTTCAAGAAACCGTCGCACCTTGTCATTGATGTTGATGAGAAGGTCACCAACATCACCGGCCAGTACCAGCCGCCGGGGTTCTCGTCCTTCTTCAAGGTGCAGGACGGCAGCACGGCAATCCGGCTGCAGGTCGGCGACCAGGTCAAGGTCAACATCTTTGAAGCGGGGGCGGACGGTCTGTTCTCCTCCTCCACGGCCAAGGCCACACAGATTGAAGCGGTGATCGACGAGAGCGGCCGCATCTTCGTTCCCTATGTGGGCGCGGTCCGGGCCTCCGGTCTTGCGCCGGCTGCGCTGCGCAGCACCATTGAGGCATCGCTTGCCGACAAGGCGATCCAGCCGCAGGTGCAGGTGCTGGTCGGCCAGAGCCTTGCCAACTCCGCCACCGTGCTCGGCAAGGTGAACGATCCGGGTCCCAAGCCGGTCAGCGTCGCGGGCCTTCGTGTCCTCGATCTGATTGCGGCAGCTGGCGGCACCACCGGCGAGACCTACGAGTCGCAGGTGACACTGCGCCGCGGCAACACGGTCGCCACCGCCAACCTCGAAGACCTGTTCGACGTGCCCAAGGACAACGTCTCGGTTCGTCCGGGTGATACCGTTCTCGTCAGCGACGTGACGCGCACCTTCACCGTCATGGGGGCCACCAACACCAAGGAAGAGTTCAAGTTCGAGGCACGCCGCGTCACCCTGGCCGAGGCGATTGCCCGTGCCGGCGGTCTGGACGACAAGCTGGCCGATGCCATGGGCGTCTACATCTTCCGCTTCGAGCCGGACTTCATCGCCAAGGCGCTGGACGAGCGCGCCGTCACCACAGCCGAAGGCTCGCTGGTGCCGACGATCTACCAGATCAACCTCAAGGACCCGCGCTCCTTCTTCCTGATGAAGCAGTTCGAACTGCGCGACGACGACATCCTCTACGTGGCAAACCACCCGTCTGCCCAGCTCGGCAAGTTCCTGGAGATCGTGTCGCCAATCATCAACACGGCCACCACGGTCGCGACCCTCACCACGCGCTTCAAGTAGGCAGGGCCACCGCGCCTGACGAAAAAGGCCAGCCGGTTCGCCCGGCTGGCCTTTTTCGTTTCATTGGGTACCGTGAGGGCAGGCGGTGCGAAGACCGGCGGTCAGGCGCCGTCGTCGACGAGGCGGCGGACGTTCGCAATCACGGTGTCGAACATCTCAGGCGTCAGGACGCGGGTGTTCACGTTGTAGCGGGAAGGGTGGTAGCTGTCGGCGACGATGACAGAGCCCGGCCGGTGCACCGCGCCATGCCCGAACTTGTAGGCCGACAGTTTCAGCCCCAGCGTGCGCAGCACCGTGTCGTGCGCAATGCGCCCCAGCGCCAGAATGACGCGGGTGCCCGCCACCGCGCTGATGGTCTCGGCGAGAAAGGGGCGGCAGGTGTTGATTTCCGGCCCGGTGGGCTTGTTCTTCGGCGGCACGCAGCGCACCGCATTGGTGACGGCGGCACCGCAAAGCTCCAGCCCGTCGTCAGGCCGGGCGCGGAAGACGCCGCGGGCAAAGCCGTGCGAAATCAATGCGTTGTAAAGAATCTCTCCGGCAAAGTCGCCGGTGAAGGGGCGGCCGGTGCGGTTGGCACCCGAAACGCCGGGCGCGAGCCCCACAACAAGAAGCTGCGGCGCGTCAACTGGCCAGAAGGTGGGAACCGGCGCATTAAAGCCGTCCGGCACGGCCTCCCGCTGGGCGAGGCGATATTCCACCAATCGGGGGCACAGGGGGCAGTCGCGCGGCGGGTCGAGCGCGGTCAGCGCCTTGTGGTCAGCCATCGGCAAGGCGCCGCCGCGGTTCAGGTGGAGACGTGGACGACGCGCTCGGGACGAGCCTGCCGCTCGGACGGGTCGCGGCCGATCATCGCCTGCAGATCGTTCAGCTCGATGAAATTGTCAGCCTGACGGCGCAGATCGTCGGCAATCATCGGCGGCTGCGTCTGCAGGGAAGAGACCACCGAGAATTTTTTCCCCTTGCGCTGAACGGCCTCGGCCAGGCGGCGGAAATCGCCATCGCCGGAGAAGAGGACCACATGGTCAACCTGGTCAGCCAGCTCCATGGCATCAATAACGAGCTCGATGTCCATGTTGCCCTTGACCTTCCGGCGGCCCGACTGGTCGTAGAATTCCTTCAGCGGTTTAGTGACGACCGAATAGCCGTTATAATCAAGCCAGTCGATCAGCGGCCGCAAGGTCGAGAATTCCTGATCTTCCGCGAGGGCAGTGTAATAATAGGCGCGCAGGAGGTATCCCTTCTTGCCGAACTCGGTCAAGAGGCGTTTATAGTCGATATCGAAGCCTAGAGACCGAGCGGCGCTGTATAGATTGGCACCGTCAATGAACAGAGCGATTTTTTCTCGCGGGTCGAACATCCGATATCTTTCGTTTGCGCGCAGGGTCTGGAAATATACCATGCGACTGACATGGACCCTGCTTTGTTGGCTGTCCAGAACTGGAGCCCGCCCGATGGAGCGGGCAAAAGCTACGTTTGCCTATATCTAGGGTACGTGACGCTTGCGCCAACGCTGCCTGATTGATATTTGGAAGGCTTCTTGTCAACTTAATTCGTTGGAGAGCGCAATGGCGCGCGTGACTGTCGAAGATTGCGTCGACAAGGTCGAAAATCGTTTTGAGCTGGTGCTTCTTGCCGGCCACAGGGCACGTCTGATCTCGAGCGGTTCGCCGATCCAGGTCGATCGCGACAAGGATAAGAATCCTGTCGTGGCGTTGCGCGAGATTGCCGACCAACGCATTCATCCCGAGGATCTGAAAGAAGAGCTGATCCACTCCCTGCAAAAGCATACCGAAGTCGACGAGCCCGAGCCCGAGCCCGTTGCCGCCGTGACCTCCGGTGCCCCGTCCGAAGACGGCGCCGACACAAGCTTCAATTCCATGTCGGAGGAAGAGCTCCTGCGTGCCATGGAAACCCTGGTGCCGCCTGAGCGGACAGAGGAAGTCTGAGGGGCCGCTGCCATGCGCAGCGATCCGCCAGAGCAAGACAGCGTCCCGTCTGCGGACGGTGCGCCGACCAGCGGCGGGCGCCTCGGTGAGGCGGCCGCTGCGCTGAAAGTGGCGACCCGGCCGGCCGAAGCGCCGGCAACCCCGGCGGCAGACGCCGGTCGCCCCGGCGATACTGCGCCCGCCAATGCGGACGCTGCCGCCAAGCCTGCGCGGCAGATGATGCGGCAATATGAGCTTGTCGAGCGCGTGGCGAGCTACAATCCCGGCAGCGACGAAGCCCTCCTCAACCGCGCTTACGTCTATTCCATGCGCAAGCACGGCCATCAGACCCGCGCGTCGGGCGATCCGTATTTTTCCCACCCGCTGGAAGTGGCCGCGATCCTGACCGGGATGCGCCTGGACGATGCGAGCATCGCCACCGCGCTGCTGCACGACGTGATTGAAGATACCGACGCCACCCGCGCGGAAATCGACAAGCTGTTCGGCAACGAGATCGGCAAGCTGGTCGACGGCCTCACCAAGATTGCCAAGCTCGACCTTGTGAACGTCGAGGACAAGCAGAGCGAGAACCTGCGCAAACTGTTCCTGGCGGTGGCCGACGATGTGCGCGTGCTTCTCGTCAAGCTGGCCGACCGGCTGCACAATATGCGGACCCTCAAGTGGGTGCCGCCGCACAAGCGGACCCGCATTGCCGAGGAAACGATGGACGTCTACGCGCCGCTTGCCGGGCGCATGGGCATCCAGTGGATGCGCGAGGAGCTGGAGCATCTGGCCTTCGGCGTGCTTTTTGCCGAAGAAGCGGTTGTCATCGAGAAGGAGCTTGCCAAGCGGCGGGAAGCGCTGGGCGCCCGCTTCGGCGACATCGAGGCCGAACTGGCCGGGCGGCTGGCCGAAAACGGGATCGACGCCACGGTCAGCGGGCGCGAGAAGCGGCCCTATTCGATCTATCAGAAGATGCAGCGCAAGCTGGTCAACTTCGAGAGCCTGTCAGACATCTACGGCTTCCGCGTGATCGTGGACACGCCGCTGGCCTGCTACAAGGCGCTGGGGGTCATCCACACCTCGTTCAAGTGCGTGCCCGGTCGCTTCAAGGACTACATCTCGCTGCCCAAGCAGAACGATTACCGCTCGCTGCATACCACCGTCATCGGCCTGCAGGATCAGCGCGTGGAGCTGCAGATCCGAACCCACGAAATGCACCGCTTTGCCGAATATGGTGTCGCGGCGCATGCGCTCAGCAAGGATGGCAGCGCGCGCTCCATGAAGGAACTGGCGCACGATTCGAAGGTCTATGCCTGGCTCCGGCAAACCGTCGAGCAGCTTTCCGACGAGGGCAACAGCCGCGACTTCCTGCACGACACCAAGCTGGAGCTGTTCCAGGACCGCGTCTTCTGCTTCACGCCCAAGGGCAAGCTGATTGCCCTGCCGCCGGGGGCAACACCGATCGACTTTGCCTACCAGGTCCACACCCAGATCGGGAACAGCTGCACGGGCTGCCGCATCAATGGCCACCCCAAGCCGCTGGTAACGCCCCTCGCCAGCGGCGACGAGGTGGAGATCATGCGCAAGGAGGGGGCATCCCCGCCGGCAGCGTGGAGCGTGCTTGCCGTCACCGGCAAGGCGCGCGCTGCCATCCGCAAGGCCAACAAGGATGCGGACCGGCGCAAGTTCGTTCGCCTCGGCTTGGAGCTGGTGGAAAACGAGATGGCCCGGCGCGACCTCAAGGGACCGCTGGACTTTGGCCTTGCGGCAGAACGGCTCGGCTTCGAGAGCGAGGACGCGCTCGCCCACGCGATCGGCAGCGCCGAGCGGCCGGCGAGCGCCGTCTTGTCGGTGCTCGGTTACGAATCGCCGCCCGGCGAGGTGGATGCCGGCCGCCGCCACGGGATTGCCGTCAACGTGCGGGGCGGCCGGAGCGATCTGCCGGTCCAGTTCTCGCCCAAGCACCTCGCAATCCCCGGCGACGGCATCATCGGCATTCTGGATCCAGGCAAGGGTGTCACCGTGTACCCGGTCCATGCCGGCGAGGCGCTTGATGCGTTCGGCGCCGATCCCGCCCGCTGGGTGGAGGTGGGCTGGGACCTGAAAGCCAGCGAAGGCACGCTGTACCCGGTTGACGTGCGGCTGATGGTGGCCAACGAAACCGGGGTTCTTGCCGAGATTGCGATCGTCATTGCCGAGGCCGATTCCAACATCGACGAACTCAACATGATTGCGAAAACGGACGATTTCCGCGAGATGACTATCACGCTTGAAGTTCGGGATCGGGCACACCTTTCGGCTATCCTCGATCGGCTGAACGCTTTGTCAGTTGTCAGCGAGGCATCGCGCGCGCACGCCTGATACCCCATATAAGAGTTGTGTAAGGCGCTTCGGCGCCGGTTGTTTGGAAGGAACGTTGCAATGCTGTTTGGCCGCCGGGGTAGCCCGGGCCTCATTGAGCGGTTCCGCCTCGCGCTGTGGCCGCGGCGCTCGTTTCCCCGGTCCTTCCGCTACTACAAGGCGCGGGTGTTGCGCCTGGAAGCGTCGCCCCATGCCATTGCGGCCGGGGTGGCGGTTGGCGCGTTTGCGTCCTGCACCCCGCTGATAGGGTTTCACTTTCTGCTCGCCTTCTTCTTTGCGTGGATCGTCGGCGGGTCGATGCTGGCGGCCGCCTTCGGCACCGCCGTCGGCAATCCTTTGACGTTTCCGCTGATCTGGGTGTCATCCTTTCAGATCGGCGAACTGATCCTGGGCCGGGCGCCCGGTGCCATGTCGCCGCTGCACATCGAGTGGTCGCTGGGGCTGATCACTTCGTCCTTCGGCACGCTGTGGCCGACGCTCAAACCGATGTTCGTCGGCGGGGCGATTATCGGCCTCATCCTGGCGGTGACGCTCTATGTTCTGGTGCGCTCCGCCGTGGTGGTGTCCCACAGGGTGCGCGCCGAGCGGCTGGCGGCGAGCCGGGAGCGGGCGGCGGCTGCCGCGCTGGCGAAGGCGGCCGACACGATGGCCGAGGATGGCGACGACGACGAGGCGAGGAAAGAGGCATGATTGTCGGGATCGGCTCGGACCTTGCCGATATACGGCGGATCGAATCCACGCTGAACCGTTTTGGCGAGCGGTTCGAGGCACGCGTCTTCACCGAGGTGGAGCGAGCCAAGGCCAGGGGGCGCGCCAACCAGGCGGCGACCTACGCCAAGCGGTTCGCCGCAAAGGAGGCTACCTCCAAGGCGCTGGGCACAGGGATCCGGATGGGGGTGGCATGGCGCGAGATGGGCGTGGTGAACCTCCCCAGCGGGCAGCCCACCATGGAACTGACCGGCGGTGCGCGCGAAAGGCTTGATCGGCTGGTGCCCAGCGGATACGTCGGCGCAATCCATCTGACGATGACGGACGATCACCCCTATGCGCAGGCCTTTGTGGTGATCGAGGCGGTGCCGGCAGAATTTGCGGGCAAGGCTGCGGTGGAGTCTTGACCGCGTTTTATTGCGTGTCGCTCCGGTAGAGTTTATGTCCCGCGGGTCCGCTCAATGCGGCCCGCAAGCGGCGCGTGTTCTGGAGCGCCACGATAAAGGTGATGAATAGCGTGGCGAAGAAAAAGACGGAGAGTGAGGGCGGCCTGTACGATACCGTAAAAGTCATCTTCCAGGCGTTGCTGATTGCATTCGTGATCAGGACCTTCCTGTTCCAGCCGTTCAATATTCCCTCTGCATCCATGGTCGACACGCTGCTGGTTGGCGATTATCTGTTCGTCTCGAAATACGCTTACGGTTATTCGCAATATTCCTTCCCGTTCGGCATTGTGCCAATTCCGGGCCGGGTGCTCGGCTCTTCGCCTGATCGCGGCGATATCGCAGTCTTCAAACTGCCGCGTGACAACAAGACAGACTACATCAAGCGTGTGATGGGCCTGCCCGGCGACCGGATGCAGGTGAAGGAAGGCGTCGTCTACATCAACGACGTTGCAGTCCCGCGTGAGCAGATGACTGACTACGTGGATATCGGCTTCAACGGCCGTGAGATCCGTGCGCGCAGGTTCCGCGAAACATTGCCCAACGGCGTCTCCTACGAAGTGCTGGACACCGAAGACAATGGCCGGTTCGACAACACGGGCGTCTATGTCGTGCCCGAAGGCCACTACTTCATGATGGGTGATAACCGGGATAATTCGGCCGACAGCCGTGCCAAAGACGCTGTGGGATACGTCCCATACGAAAATTTTGTGGGCCGTGCTGAAGTTATCTTCTTCTCTATTCGGGAGGACACTCCCATCTGGCAGTTCTGGAACTGGCCAACGGCGGTGAGATGGGACCGGATATTCGACTCGCTACGCTCATAAGCAGCGCGGCTGCGGGAGCGCGCTCATGAGCGCCGACCCGCTTGCACGCCTGGAATCCGCGCTCGGCCACCGGTTTGCCGACCGCGGATTGCTGGAGCGTGCCGTCATGCACGCCAGCGCCTTTGCCCAAGGGCGCGGCGAAAGCTACCAGCGGCTCGAATTTCTGGGCGACCGTGTGCTCGGCCTCGTGATTGCGGCCATGCTGCACGACCGGTACCCCGAGGCGGAGGAGGGGGAGCTTGCCCGCCGCCTCAATGCGCTGGTCCGCCGCGAAGCGTGCGCCGACCGGGCGCTGTTTCTGGGGATCGACGGTGCGTTGAAGCTTGGCCATGCCGAGGCCCACTCGGGAGGCCGCAAGAAGGCCGCCATCCTGGCCGATGCCTGCGAAGCGGTGCTGGCTGCCGTCTACCTCGATGCGGGGTACGATGCAGCCCAGGCGGTCATCCTCAACGTGTGGGCGCCGCTGATCGAGACCGACGAGCGCCCCGAGCGCGATCCGAAGACCGCGCTACAGGAGCGGGTGCAGGCCAATGGCGGCCCGCCGCCGGACTATGTGCTGCTGGAGCGGCGCGGGCCGGATCACAAGCCCCATTTCGTGATCGAGGTGGTGAACCACAGCGGGCCGCTCGGCCGCGGCGAGGGCGGCTCCAAGCGCGAAGCCGAGCAGAATGCCGCGCGCGCGGCCCTTGCCGGTCTCGGCGCGGCAATCGACGCATGAACCCGCCAGACCCCGACGACCGGCCCGATGCCGCCGCACAACCAGACCAGAAGGAACACTCCGCCATCACCGACGCGCCCGCCTCCGACACGCTGCCCGCAGATGCGGGCGAGCCTGACCGCGACCCCACCGCACCCGGCAACCGTGCCGGTTTTGTTGCGCTGATCGGTGCTCCCAACGCCGGCAAGTCGACACTCGTCAACGCGCTGGTCGGCGCCAAGGTGTCCATCGTCACCCACAAGGTGCAGACCACGCGTGCCATCGTGCGCGGCATCTTCATGGCCGAAGGCTCGCAGGTCATTCTGGTCGATACGCCGGGCATCTTCGATCCGCGCCGCCGGCTCGACCGCGCCATGGTGAAAACCGCATGGTCTTCGGCCTACGACGCCGACCATGTGTGCCTGCTGATCGATGCCCGTCGCGGGATCGACCCTGCCAACGCCGCAATCCTGGAAGAACTGACCCAGGTGCGGATGCCGAAAACGCTGATCCTCACCAAGATCGACCTGGTCGACCCGCCCGCCCTCCTCAAGCTGGCCGAAGACGCCAACAAGGTGACGGCGTTCGGCGACACATTCATGATTTCCGCGCAGGAAGGCAGCGGCGTTGCCGATGTGCGCGAGCATCTGGCCGCCGCCGTCCCGGCCGGTCCTTGGCTTTATCCCGAAGACCAGATCTCCGACATTCCCATGCGCCAGCTGGCCGCCGAGATCACCCGCGAGCAGCTCACCCTGCGCCTGCATGACGAACTGCCATATTCCGCCACCGTCGAGACCGAGACGTGGAAGACCCTGCGCGACGGGTCGGCCCGGATCGAGCAGGCGATCTTCGTGGAGCGCGAGGGGCAGAAGAAGATCGTGATCGGCGAAAAAGGGGCGACCATCCGCGCCATCTCCATGGCCGCCCGCCAGCAGATCGCTTCCATGTCCGGCGCGCCGGTGCATCTTTTCCTGTTCGTGAAGGTGCGGCCCAAATGGACCGACGACCCCGAGCGCTACCGCGAGATGGGCCTCGACTACTCCAAATGACCGGCCCGGCCGCGCGTTTCCGCCGGCCACGGCTCGCCGGAAGGGCCTGAGCCATGGAGTGGCGCGACGAGGCGCTGATCCTGTCCGCCCGCCCGTTCGGCGAAACCTCGAAGATTGTGGAGGTGCTGACCCCGCGTGAGGGGCGGACCGCCGGTATGGTCCGCGGCGCGCGCGGCAAGACCATGCGCGCGCTGCTCCAGCCCGGCAACCGGGTGGACGCGCTGTGGCGCGGCCGGCTCGACGACCAGCTTGGCACCTTCCAGCTGGAGCTTCTGGAGGCGCGTGCCGGGCTGGTGATGGAAAGCGCCTGGGGTGCATTCGGCCTCCAGTCGCTGGCCTCGCTGCTGGCCTTCCTGCCCGAACGCGACCCGCACCCCCGGCTGTTCGCCGCCGCCGATGCGCTGGTCGCAGCCTTTGCGCTTGCCGAGGCGGCGGGCGAATCCGGCGTGCGGTTCGAGATCATTCTCCTGGAAGAATTCGGCTTCGGCCTCGATCTGACCGAGTGCGCCGTGACGGGCACGCGCGAGGACCTGACCCACGTGTCCCCGCGCACGGGCCGCGCGGTGTGCAGGGCGGCCGCTGCCCCCTACGTTGACCGTCTGTTGCCGCTTCCGGCCTTCCTTGCCGGCGACGGTCCGGCAGATGCAGAGAGCGTTGCCGGCGGTTTTCGCCTCACCGGGCACTTTCTGGCGACGCAGATTGCGGGGCTCGCCAACAAGCGGATCCCCCCGCAGCGCGAGCGTTTCGTGAGCGCGGTGGTCAAGGCCATTGCCAAACTGGACGCTGCGCGCTTGTAGCGCCTGTTCGCAGCGGCGCAGCGCGCTATCTCAGGTGCCATCAGGGAGTGCGGTTGATGCGGTGGGTTCTTTACGGCGTTTGCGTGGCGGTTGTGGTTCTGGCCGCTGGCGTGGTGTGGACGGAGCGCAGCATGGCCAGCGTCGAAACGCCGGAATATCAGGTCGAGCGGTCCGACGGTGCCTTTGAGGTGCGCCGCTATCCGGCCCTTCTCGTGGCGCAGACCGCGGTCAGCGGCCCGCGCGATGATGCCGCCAACGCCGGATTTCGCACCCTTGCGTCGTTCATTTTCGGCGGCAATTCGGACAACGAAGAGATTTCGATGACCGCGCCGGTGATCCAGACCCCCGCCCGGCGCCGGTCGGCAGACGGGCCAGCCTGGACGGTGGATTTCGTGATGCCGTCCCGCTTTACCGCAAAGACGCTGCCCCGGCCCAGGGGCGAGGCGGTCGACATTCGCAAGAGGCCGGCGGAGCGGGTGGCGGCGGTCCGCTTTTCGGGCTTTGCCGGGGAGGCAACGCTGCAACGCCAGACCGAGGCGCTCAAGGCGTGGATGGCGGACAATGGCCTGACCGCTGCCGGGCCTGCGCGCTTTGCCTTCTACGATCCGCCGTGGCGGCTTCCGTTCATGCGGCGCAACGAAGTGATGATCCCGCTCGCCCGCTGAGGCGCAAACCGGCGCTGTTACCCACAGGCGCCCTTTGCGGCCACGGCGCCGTGCGCTACACCAACCCACCCTGCCCAGCGAGCCCGACCCCCGCGCCGTGGAGACCTCATGGCCGATCCGATCGACCCAGCCATTCCGCCCGAAGACGACGACGCCATCGACCTCAAGGAAGCGCTCGAAGAGCGCTATCTCGCCTACGCGCTGTCGACCATCATGCACCGCGCGCTGCCGGACGTGCGCGACGGGATGAAGCCTGTGCACCGGCGGCTGCTGTTCGCCATGCGCGCGCTGCGGCTCGACCCCGGCCAGCCGTTCAAGAAATCGGCCCGTGTGGTGGGCGATGTCATCGGTAAGTTCCACCCGCATGGCGACACCGCGGTCTACGAGGCTCTGGTGCGGCTCGCGCAGGATTTTGCGGTCCGCTATCCGCTGGTGGACGGCCAGGGCAATTTCGGCACCGTCGACGGCGACGGCGCAGCGGCCATGCGCTACACCGAGGCGCGCCTCACCGAAGTCGCCAAGCTGCTGCTCGACGGGCTTGACGAGGATGCCGTCGATTTCCGCGAGACCTACGATGGCTCCGAGGTGGAGCCTGTCGTCCTCCCCGGCGGCTTCCCCAACCTTCTTGCCAACGGCTCGTCGGGCATTGCGGTGGGCATGGCCACCAACATTCCGCCGCACAACGCGGCGGAGGTGGCGGAAGCCGCGCTGCATCTCATCAAGCATCCCGAGGCGCGGCTCGGCACCATTCTGGAAATCATCAAGGGGCCCGATTTTCCCACCGGCGGCCTCATCATCGAGAGCCCGGATTCCATTGCGGAAGCCTACCGGACCGGGCGCGGCGGTTTCCGCACACGCGCCATCTGGAACGTGGAGGATCTGGGCCGGGGGACGTGGCAGATCGTCGTCACCGAGATCCCGTATCAGGTGCAGAAGAGCCGGTTGATCGAACGGATCGCGGAGCTGTGGGAGGCCAAGAAGCTGCCGCTGCTGGGCGATGTGCGCGACGAGAGCGCCGAGGACATGCGCATCGTCCTGGAACCGCGCGCAAAAACCGTCGACGCCCAGATCCTGATGGAAAGCCTTTTCCGCCTCACCGAGCTGGAAACCCGCATCTCGCTCAACATGAACGTGTTGATGGGCGGGCAGGTGCCGCGCGTCGTGGGCCTTGTCGAGGTGATCCGCGCGTGGCTGGACCACCTGAAGGAGGTGGCCGTGCGCCGGGCCGACCACCGGCTTTCCAAGGTGGTTCACCGGCTCGAGGTTCTCGACGGCTTTCTGATCGTCTATCTCGACCTCGACAAGGTGATCGCGATCATCCGCAATGCGGACGATGCCAAGGCCGAGCTGATCGCCGAGTTCACGCTGACCGACACGCAGGCCGAGGCCATCCTCAACATGCGCCTGCGTTCGCTCCGCCGGCTGGAAGAGATGGAGATCCGCCGCGAGCATGACCGGCTCACCGCCGAGCGTGCCGAGCTTGAGGAGCTGCTCGCCAGCGAGGAGAAGCAGTGGGCGCGCGTGGCAGGCTCGATCCGCGAGGTGAAGGCCAAGTTCGGCAAGGACACCGACCTTGGTGCCCGGCGCACCCAGTTCGGCGAGGCACCCACCAACCTTCCGGACGTTGTGGCCGAGGCGATGATCGAGCGCGAGCCGGTCACGGTCGTGCTCTCCGCCAAGGGCTGGATCAGGGCGCTGAAGGGTCACGTCAAGGAGCTGGACGGCCTCACCTTCCGCCAGGACGATACCCTGCGGGAATGGCTCCACGCCGAGACCACCGACAAGCTGCTGGTCCTCACCACCGACGGGCGCATCTACACCATGGGCTGCGACAAGCTCCCCGGCGGCCGCGGCCACGGCGAGCCGCTGCGCCTCCTCCTGGAGCTTGGCGCGGAGGTGGAGATTGCGGCGATGTTCCTCTTTGCAGCCGGGGCGCAGTGGCTCTTTGCCACAAAGCTCGGCCGCGGGTTCATTGCCGTGTCGGACGATCTTGTGGCCAACACCAAGCGGGGCCGGCAGGTGATGTCGCCGGCAGAGGGCGACGCGGCGTTCCGCGCGGTGCCCGCCAACGGCGACTATGTCGCGGCGATCGGCGAAAACCGCAAGCTGCTGCTGTTCCCGGTGGAACAGGTGCCGACCCTCTCCAAGGGCCGCGGTGTCCGCCTCCAGCGCTACAAGGACGGCGGCCTGTCCGACATTGTCACCTTCGACGGGGCCGAGGGCCTTGTCTGGTTCGATACTGGCGGGCGCCGGCACGTGCGCACGCTCGACCAGCTTGCCGAATATCGCGGCGAGCGGGCCTCAGCAGGGCGCATGGCGCCTCCGGGGTTCCCCAAATCCAACAGCTTCAAACCCTGACCAGGTCTGCCCATGCCACACGACGCCGCTGATGGCCCCAAAAGCCTGATCGCCCTTTCCATGCACAAGGCGGGGAGTTCGATCGCGTCCGAGATCATCGGCGAGATCGCCGCGGAGAAGGGCTACCGCTCCGACCTGATCGAGCGGAAGGTGCCGGCCTCGCCCCTGACGGAGGATGAGCTTTACATCGCCTATCAGGCGGAAATGGCGGACGAGGGCGTCTATTATGGTGTCGCGCGCGGGCCTTACGTGAAGGACATGCCGCGCCTCTTCGGGCTGAAAACCATCGTTCAGGTGCGCGATCCGCGCGACTGCATGACGTCGGCCTACTACTCGTACCTGCGCAGCCATGTGCCGCCGAAAGACCCGGAGAAGCTGCGCAGGTTCGTGGCGCGGCAGGAGAGGCTCGCCCGCACCACCATCGACGACTTCGTGGTGGCCGACGCCCGCCACTACGTCACGCGGATGTCGATCCTGCGCACGATCCTCGGCTTGCACGACGACGCGCTGCTGGTGACCTACGAGGAAATGGTCGACCTGACGGACGACTGGCTGGACCGGGTGTGCGATTTCGTCGGCCAGCCACGCACCGACGCGCTGATGGCGCGCCTTGCCGGAAAGCTCGACTTTGCGGTTGCCGCAGAAGACGAGACTGCGCACAAGCGGCAGGTTGCGCCGGGCGACCACAAGCGCAAGCTGGCGCCTGAAACCATTGCAAAACTGAACGAGATCCTCGGCGACGAACTGCGCTGGTTCGGCTACGCGCTCTAGGCCGGAGCAGAGGGCTAGCCGACCGAGATGTCGAAGCGGTCGTCAAACGCCACGTGGCCTTCGATGGCGGCCATCTCGTCGAACGGCGCGTCGTAACTCCATGCCGCATCGGCAATGGTTTCGCCGCTGACAATCACGTCATAATAGGTGGCGTCGCCCTTGAAGGGGCAGTGAGTGGTGCGGGTGGTGCGCTTGAGAGTGCCGATCACTTCTTCGCGAGGGATGTAGGCGCGTGCCTTGTAGCCTTCCTCGTGCAGCATTATCGCATGGGTGGTGGCAGCGATCATGATACCGTTCAGAACAACAGTGACCACGGCGGGCCCTCCGTCCAGAACGATGCTGTGTTCGGGCTGCGCTGAAAATCCTGGTGCCGGGTTTGCCATTGGTCCCTCCGTTGGTCGCAACGCTGCAACAACCGGGCCGCACCGCTGCCATGCACATGTTGCAGATCAGCTTCCGCTCCTTATTTGCGATGCGTCATTGCCGCATGCCCGCCTAGAAATGTCTTGGGAGAAATGAATGTTCATTCAGACCGAAGCGACGCCGAATCCGGAAACGCTCAAATTCCTTCCCGGTCAAACGGTCATGCAGAGCGGCGTGCTCGATTTCCGAAGCGTTGATGAGGCGGATGCCTCTCCGCTGGCACGGCGTCTGTTCGCGGTCGAAGGGGTGACCGGCGTTTTCCTGGGGTACGATTTCGTTTCCGTCTCCAAGGACGGCACGCCGTGGGAGCACCTCAAGCCGTCCGTTCTCGGTGCGATCATGGAGCACTACCTGTCGGGCGATGCGGTGGTGGACGACCCCTCGGCGGCCCCGGCGGAGGCCGATGGCGAGGAATTTGCCGAGGAAGACGCGGCGACGGTGGCCATGATCAAGGAAATTCTCGACGAGCGCGTGCGGCCGGCCGTGGCCAGCGATGGCGGCGACATCATTTTCCGCTCCTACCACGATGGTGTGGTGCACCTTTCCATGCGCGGGGCGTGTGCTGGCTGTCCGTCCTCCACCATGACGTTGCAGATGGGCATTCAGAATCTCCTTCGGCACTTCGTGCCTGAAGTGCAGGAGGTTCGTCCCGTCGCGTGACCGGCCCCGTTCTCGCGCTCGACACTGCGCTTGAGCGCTGCCAGGCCGCGGTCCTTGTGGACGGCGTTGTCCGCGGCACGTCCAGCGCCGATGCCAGAGGCGATGCTGAAGCCATCGCCGCCCATTCGGCTGCGGCCCTCGCACAGGCCGGTCTCAAGGCAGGCGACCTTGCGCGCATCGCCGTTACCGTGGGGCCGGGCTCTTTCACCGGGGTGCGCGTAGGCATTGCCTACGCAAAGGGGCTGGCCTTTGCCTGCAGCATTCCGGCGGTTGGGGTTTCCACGCTGGAAGTGCTGGCCCGGCAGGCCGGTTTCCCCGCCCTTGCGGTGATTGACGCGCGGCATGGCGCAATGTTCGGGGCACTCTACACAACCGCATCCGCTCCGCCGCAGTTTGAAGCCCGCGTTGCAGCTTCGACTTGCGTCGAGCTTGCGGCCGCGAAGGGCGCGACAATTGCGGGGCCTGCCTCGGCCATTGCCGTGCTTGGCACCGGCACGCCCCTTCAAACCCTTGATCTGCAACATCTCGCAGCGGCGGCTGCTGGCGACCCGGCGGGCCGGTCGCCCCGTGCGCGTTACCTTGCAGAGGTGGATGCGGCGCCGCAGACCCACAAAGCACTGGCGCGGGCGTGATGGTTGTGGCCAACTGCACCCCTAACCGCAGGGGCACGACGGACATGATCGGCTGGCTAGCGGCGCCGCGCACGATCGATGCGCTGCGCCCATCGGACTATGATACGCTTGAAGAAATCCACGCGGAGTCGTTTCTGGCGCCGTGGTCGGCGGACGAGCAGGCCGCCCTCAACGAAGGGCCCGGCGTGACCACGTTCGTCGCGCGCCGGGGCGCTGCCACGGCAAGCCGCAAGCCCATCGGCTTCATCACCGTGCGTCAGGCGGCCGACGAGGCCGAGGTGCTGACCATGGCGGTCCATCCCCGTCAGCGCGGCGCCGGCGTCGGCAACATGCTGCTGGAGGCCGCGTTGCGCCACCTTTACACCGAACGCGCGGTCGACATCTTCCTCGAGGTGGACCCGTCCAACGCGCCTGCTCTGGCGATCTATCGCCGTGCCGGCTTCGAGCCGGTGGGCGAGCGCAAGGCCTATTATGCCAGCGCGGACGATCAGCCCCGGCACAAGGCGCTGACCATGCGCCTGACGCTGAAGCAGCCCGCGCTGGCGCTGCGCTGATCCATTCATGAGCACGATCCGCGCCATCATTGCCATTGTCGGCATCCTTGTCCTGTCGCTTGTCCTGATCCCGTTGCAGCTCCTCGCCATGCTCTTCCGCCTCAAGGGTGTGCAGCGCCGCCTGCCGCTCTGGTGGCACCGCGTCGCCATCCGCCTCGTTGGCGTTCGCCTGCACATCCACGGCGCCGCGACCGGAGAGCGCCCGCTTCTCCTCATCGCCAACCATGTTTCATGGCTCGACATCATGGTGCTGGGCTCGGTGATGGAGCTTTCGTTCATCTCCAAGGCCGAGGTGGCGTCGTGGCCGGTTTTCGGCTGGTTCGCCAAGCTCCAGCGCTCGGTGTTCGTGGAGCGGGAGCGGCGGTCCAAGACCGGCGCTGTCGCCACGGAGATTGCGGACCGGATGGCGGAGGGCGACGTTCTGGTGCTGTTCGGGGAGGGGACCTCGTCCAACGGGATCCACGTTCTGCCGTTCCGGCCGGCGCTGGTGGGGGGGGCTGCCAAGGCCGCGCAGGCGGCCGGCCATGGCGGCGCGATGATCCAGCCCGTTGCCCTCAACTACACCGAGTTGCACGGCGTGCCGGTCGGCCGGTTCCATAAACCCCGCATTGCATGGTACGGCGATATGGACATGCCCGCCCACCTGTGGTGGGTGCTGAAACACGGGGATATCGACGTGGACGTGGTGTTCGGCGATCCCTTGCCCTTTGTCGAGGGAACGGACCGCAAGCGCACCACAAAGGCTGCCGAGGATGCCGTCCGCCGCATGGTGGGAGAGGCAACCGCAGGCCGACTGGTACGCGAGCCGAAAAAACGCGAGAGAGCATGAAACGCGCCTTCATCAAGAGCTACGGCTGCCAGATGAACGTCTATGACGCGACGCGCATGGCCGACCAGCTGACCGCGTCCGGCTACGAGATGACGGACAAGGCCGACGGTGCCGATCTCATCTTGCTCAACACCTGCCATATCCGCGAGAAGGCGGCCGAAAAGGTCTATTCCGAGCTTGGCCGGCTGAAGGGTGAGGGCGGCCTCATCGGTGTTGCCGGCTGCGTTGCGCAGGCAGAGGGCGAAGAGATCATCCGCCGCCAGCCGCGCGTGGACTTTGTGGTCGGCCCGCAGGCCTATCACCGCCTGCCGGCGCTGATTGCCGCCGCGGAAAAGGGCCAAAGCCCCGTCGAGACCGATCTGTCGGACGACAAGTTCCAGTCACTCGCCGCCCCCCAGCGCCGCGCCGTGACCGCGCGCGGGGTGACGGCGTTCCTCACCGTGCAGGAAGGTTGCGACAAGTTCTGCGCTTTCTGCGTCGTCCCCTACACACGCGGCGCCGAAGTCTCGCGCCCTGTGGCCGACATTGTCGCCGAAGCGCGCCAGCTTGCCGAAGCCGGTGTGCGCGAAATCACGCTGCTTGGCCAGAACGTCAACGCCTTCAACGGTGCGGACGGCGGCGGCCGGGCAAGCCTTGCCGGCCTCCTTGCGCAGCTTGCCGAAATTGACGGGCTGGCGCGCCTTCGCTTCACCACCAGCCACCCCAACGACATGAGCGAAGACCTGATTGCCGCCCACCGCGATGAGGCAAAGCTGATGCCCTACCTGCACCTCCCCGTGCAGGCCGGCTCCGACCGTGTGCTGAAGGCGATGAACCGCAAGCACACCGCCGATGCCTACCGCGAGCTGATCGCGCGCATTCGCAAGGCCCGGCCGGACATTGCCCTGTCGGGCGACTTCATCGTCGGCTTCCCCGGCGAGACCGACGCGGACTTCGAGGCGACGATGGCCCTCGTCGAGGACATCGGCTACGCCAGCGCCTACTCGTTCAAATATTCGCCTCGCCCCGGTACGCCTGCCGCCACCCGGACCGACCAGGTGCCGGAAGCAATCATGTCCGAGCGGCTCCAGCGGCTGCAGGCGCTGCTCACCACCCAGCAGAAGGCGTTCAACCGCGCCTGCGTCGGGCGGACGATGCCGGTGCTGATCGAGAAGCCCGGCAAGCATGCCGGCCAGTGGGTCGGCCGCTCGCCCTACCTCCAGCCCGTGCACATTCCCGAGGGGGCTGGATCGGTTGGCGATATTGTGGAGGTTGCCGTTCACGCTGCGGAAGGTAACAGTCTGTTTGCTGAACCTGCAGGACGGAGAGTAGCCGCTTGAGCCTTGCCGACGCGACCGAAGAGGAAAGCCGGACGCTCGTGTTCGAAGACCCGCGCGTGGCGCAGGAGGTTTTCGGCACCGGCGACAGCCATCTCGCGATGATCGAGGGCCGCTGCGAGGTCGACATGGTGGCCCGCGGCAACCAGGTCACCGTGCGTGGCGATTCCGATGGGGTGGACATGGCGGTGGCGGTGCTCCAGCACCTCTACAAGCGCGCCAAGCGCGGCCACCCGATCGAGAGCGCTGACGTGGATGGTGCCGTCCGCATCTGTCGCACCAACGACCATCAGCTTTCTCTGCCTGCCATCGAGCGGCCGGATTCGGTCGGCAAGATCGCGACGCGCAAGCGGCAGGTGGAAGCCCGCTCGCCAACGCAGAACGCCTACATCCGCGCCATGGAGACCAACGAACTGGTGTTCGGCCTCGGCCCCGCTGGCACCGGCAAGACGTTTCTGGCCGTCGCTTATGCCGCGCAGTGCCTGGAACGCGGTCTGGTGGAGCGGATCATTTTGTCGCGCCCAGCGGTTGAGGCGGGCGAGCGTCTCGGCTTTCTGCCCGGGACGCTGGAAGAGAAGGTCGATCCCTATCTGCGTCCGCTTTACGACGCGCTGCACGAGATGATGCCCGGCGACAAGGTTGCCCGCGCCATGCAGCAGGGGGTGATCGAGGTGGCACCGCTGGCCTTCATGCGCGGCCGGACGCTGAGCAATTGCGTGGCGATTCTGGACGAGGCGCAGAACACGACCGCGATGCAGATGAAGATGTTCCTGACGCGGCTTGGTGAAAACTCGCGCATGATCGTGACCGGCGACCCCTCGCAGGTCGACCTGCCGCCGAACATGCCGTCCGGTCTTGATGAGGCGACCCGCATCCTGAAAAATGTCGAGGGGATCGGCCATGTTCGCTTCCGCGGCGAAGATGTTGTCCGGCACCAGCTTGTGGCGCGGATCGTTGCCGCTTACGATGCTGAAAGTTCCACTGAGGCCGACAGAAAATGACTTTGGCGGACAAGGTTCTGCCGCAGGACCTCTTGCCCGATGAGGACGACATCCTTGTCGGACCGGACAGTTTCTGCGCATCGGTTCGGATCGAGGATTCGCAGTGGCAGCCGGTGAACCCCGATGCCATTGCCGAAATGGTGCTGACCATTCTGGCGGCGTCGCCTTACGCGCGCTCCGGCCTCGTCAATTGTGACATCATCTTCACCAGCTCTGACGCTCTGGCCGAACTCAACGGCAAGTTTCGCGGCAAGCCTCAGCCCACCAACGTCCTCGCCTTCCCGTCCACTGACGATTTTGACGACCAGGACCGCGCCTTTATCGGCGGGATTGCCATCGCTTTCGAGGTGATGGCGCAAGAAGCAGCAGAACGGGCCATTCCCTTGGCCCATCACACCACCCATCTGGTGCTGCACGGCGTGCTTCACCTCCTCGGCTATGACCACGAGGCCGAGGACGAGCGCAATACGATGGAAGGCATTGAGATAGGCATTTTAGACGGGCTCGGAATTCCGGACCCTTATAACGGGAGTTGAGACGGCGCCTTGCGCCGAGGGAACAATGGCTGACAGTGATAGTCCCCGCGCGGCCCTGCAAAATGGCACGGCCGCCGCACCCAAACCCGACGATGAGGGCTGGTTTGACCGCGTCCTTACCGTCTTCGGCCTTCGCAACAACGAGGGCCTTCGCGAGAATCTGGCCCAGGCGCTAGCGGACGAGACCAGCGAAGACGCGGTCTTTTCCGCTGAAGAGCGCCGGCTCCTGCAAAATATCCTGGCGCTGCGCGACGTCCGCATTCTGGACGTGATGATCCCGCGCGCCGACATCGACGCCGTGCCCGAGAACATCTCGGTCGCCGACCTGATGCGCCGCTTCCGCGAAGCCGGTCACTCGCGCCTGCCGGTGTTCGGCGAAACGCTGGACGACCCGGTCGGCTTCGTCCACGCCAAGGATGTGATGATCAAGATCGCCGAAGAGGCGGCCATGGAAGACGGCCTGCGTCTCGGCGCGGTGGACCTTGCGCGCCCGCTCAGCCAGCTCGACATCATCCGCCAGGTGCTGTTCGTCCCGCCCTCCATGCCGGCAATGGACCTGATGGTCCGGATGCAGGCCAACCGCACGCAGATGGCGCTGGTGGTGGACGAATATGGCGGCACTGACGGCCTCGTCACCCTCGAAGACCTGATCGAGACGGTGGTCGGCGATATCGAAGACGAGTACGACTGGCCCGACGAGCCGACCATGGAGCAGGGCGAAGACGGCGCCTGGTTCGCTGATGCGCGCGTCGCCGTGGAAGACTTTGAAGAGGAGGCCGGCGTTGCATTCCCTGACACTGAGTTCCGCGACGAGGTGGATACGCTGGGCGGGCTCGTCTTTGCCATTCTGGGCCGGGTGCCGGTGCGCGGCGAGCTTGTGGCATCCAGCCAGCTTCCGGGTGTGGAGTTCGAGGTGCTGGACGCCGACCCCCGCCGCATCAAGCGCGTCAAGGTCATGATCCGCGATGGCGGCGAAACCGGTAGCACCGAGGACGACCAACAAAACGAGGCTTGAGCGCCTTGCAGAGCGGCTGGCGGGGCGGCGCGTTGTCCGCCTCGGCCTCGCCGCGTTCAGCGGCGTCGGTCTGGCGCTGGCGTTTGCGCCTTACGATCTTCTTCCTGCATTGGCCGCCTACAGCGCACTTCTGGTGTTGCTGGAGGCGGGCGATGCGCGGGTGCGGCGCCGGTCGCTGGAGCGCTTTCTTACCGGCTTTGCATTCGGGTTCGGTTTTCACCTCATGGGGCTGTGGTGGATCGGCGCTGCGTTTCTGGTGGATGCCGACGCCTACGCCTGGCTGATGCCGCTGGCGGTGGTCGGCCTGCCGCTTCTGCTGGCGCCATTCAGCGGCATTGCGGCGATGTGCGTCGGGCTTGCGCCGCGCGGCATGGCGTGGCGGGCTGTGGCACTGGCGCTGGGCGTGGCCGGAACCGAGCTTGCGCGCGGCCTCGTCCTTACCGGCTTTCCGTGGAATGCGGCCGGCATGGGGCTCACCCAATCCATCCTTCTGGCGCAAAGCGCGTCGGCCGTCGGGGTCAACGGGCTTGCCATCCCGGCTGTGCTGATCGGCGCGCTGCCGGTTGTTCTGGCCGAGCGTGAAAGCCGCTGGCTTGCCGTCCCGACCGGGCTGATGCTTGCGGCCATGGCCACTTATGGCGGCTACCGGCTATGGACCGCACCCGAAATTGCGGCCGATGCACCGCTCATCCGCATCGTGCAGCCCGCCGTGCCGCAGGACGAGAAGTGGGCGCCCGAACATCAGGCCGAAATCTGGCAGCGCCTTCTTGAGCTCACCGCTGAGCCGGGCCCCGCGCCCGCAGCCGGGGAGGAGGCCCTGCCGCGGCCTTCGGTGGTGATCTGGCCGGAAACGGCCATTCCGTTTCAGTGGCGGGCGCCGAGTGCGCCGCAGGCCGCTCTTGCCGGCGCACTGGGGCCGGAAACCCAGTTGATCACCGGCGCGGTCGAGCTTGCTGCAACGGCAGATGGCAGAACCGTCGGCTACAATGCGCTTTTCGTGATGTCGCCGGAAGGGCGGCTGGTCGGCCGGTACGACAAGGCACATCTGGTTCCGTTTGGGGAATATCTGCCATTCTCCGCTCTTATGGCGCGGCTCGGCCTGTCGGGTCTTGCGGCCAATGGCGGGGAGTTCGTGGCAGGTGATGGGCCGGTGACACTTCAGGTGGCAGGGTTGCCGCCGTTCCAGCCGCTGATCTGCTACGAGGTGATTTTTCCCCATGGCGCTGGCGAGCCGCCGGCGCGCTGGATTGTCAACCTCACCAACGATTCCTGGTTCGGCAACACGCCGGGGCCGCGGCAGCATCTGCGCCATGCACAGCTGCGGGCCATCGAGCGCGGCCTGCCCGTGGTGCGGGCTGCCAACACCGGCATCAGCGCTGTCATCGATGCGCAAGGGCGCATTGCCGGAAGTTTACGGTTGAAAGCAATCGGCACGCTGACCGAGCGTTTGCCACCGCCGCAACCGTCGCACTATTCTGGGTTGTCTGATCTTCTACTATTTGTAATTTTGTTTCTTGGCGGCGTATCCTTAGGTGTGGTTCGCGTGATCACGGTTGCAAGAAGACGCCCACAGGATGCAGACGGTACTTGAGGCGTGTATATAAAACTTTTAAATTGCAATGACGCAACCATCCGTGGTATCGATCGTTGGTCTCGCGCAACTGTATGCAGATGGGTGGGTCAACACTCACGCCTCTGCGGTGTGAAAGGTAGCGAGTTTTGTCAACGACACAGTGTGAGCCGATGGCTGGCCGAAAACAACCGAATCCGATCGACATCCACGTGGGCAGCCGCTTGAAATTGCGGCGGACCATGATGGGCATGACCCAGGAAAAGCTGGGCGATAGTCTCGGCGTGACGTTTCAGCAGGTGCAGAAATACGAAAAGGGCACCAACCGGATCGGTGCAAGCCGTCTGCAGGAAATTTCTGAAATTCTTGAGGCCCCGGTCTCGTTCTTTTTCGAGGATGCCTCACCTCTTGCTCTGAACAAGGCCGAGCCGCGGGAATCGGCCGGGTTTGCGGACGATGGCGCACCCGGCTTCCTCCTGCCGGGCGAGACGACCGGCGAGGCGCTCGAGCTTGCCAAGGCTTTCAGCCGGATTCGGGACCCGCGCGTGCGCCGCCGCGTCATCGATCTGGTCGAGACGCTGGCCGACGCGCGGGGCTGAGCGCGCGGCAACAGACAGCGTGCCGCCGTTTGCGGCACTCGTCTGCATCCTGCATCGGCGCTGCGGACCCGCCGTCAGCGCGATTGCCGAAGGGGCGGCAGAGCCCCTCGGACAGCCCGCCAGCCGGACATGAATGGCGTTGCAGCACACCGGCGCGCAGGCTAGACAAGCCTCCAGTGCCTGCCCCATTGGTTGACCTTCAGGGTTCTAGATGGTTGAAAATGCGGCACGTGATGTCGTCCTGACATTACGAACACGCCCAATGAAAACCAATCGGCATGCGTACCGTCCGGGTACGTGACCGACTACGAAAGTTGATGATTTGGCTCGACAGTCCTACCTCTTCTCCAGTGAATCGGTGTCCGAAGGACATCCCGACAAAGTTTGCGACCGGATTTCGGACGAGGTGGTCGACGCTTTTCTCGCTGAGATGCCGGAGGCCCGTGTCGCTTGCGAAACGCTGGCAACCACCAACCGCGTTGTGATCGCCGGGGAAACCCGCGGTCCCGCGTCCATCACGCCTGATAAGGTGGAAGAGCTGGCGCGCGCCGCAATTCGCGATATCGGCTACGAGCAGGACGGCTTTCACTGGAAGAACGCCCACGTCGAAGTGCACCTCCACGCTCAGTCCGCCCACATTGCGCAGGGCGTCGACGCCGCCGGCAACAAGGACGAAGGTGCCGGCGACCAGGGGATCATGTTCGGCTACGCCTGCCGCGAGACCGACGCACTGATGCCGGCGCCGATCCACTTCAGCCACGCGATCCTTCGTCGCCTGGCAGAGGTGCGCAAGTCCGGCGTGGAACCCAAGCTCGGCCCCGACGCCAAGAGCCAGGTGACGCTGCGCTACGAAAACGGCATGCCCGTGGCCTGCACGTCCGTCGTGCTGTCCACCCAGCATACCGACGAGACCATGACCTCCGATGATGTGCGCGCCGTAGTCGAGCCTTACATCCGCGAAGTGATGCCGGCCGAGTGGATCACGCCGGAGACCGTCTGGTACGTGAACCCCACCGGCACCTTCGTGATTGGCGGACCCGATGGTGACGCCGGCCTCACGGGCCGCAAGATCATCGTCGACACCTACGGTGGTGCAGCCCCCCACGGCGGCGGCGCCTTCTCCGGCAAGGATCCCACCAAGGTGGACCGTTCGGCAGCCTATGCTGCACGTTACGTCGCCAAGAACGTGGTTGCGGCCGATCTCGCAAACCGCTGCACCCTCCAGCTGGCCTACGCCATCGGCGTGTCGCAGCCGCTGTCGATCTACGTGGACACCCACGGCACGGGCAAGGCACCGGACGATGCCATCGAGGCCGCCATCAGCCGCGTGATCGATCTGTCGCCCCGCGGCATCCGCGAGGCCCTGAAGCTCAACCGCCCGATCTATGCCCGCACCGCGGCCTACGGCCACTTCGGCCGCGAGCCGGACGCGGACGGCGGGTTCTCGTGGGAGCAGACCGACCTTGCACAAGCCATCGCCCGCGAACTCTGAGCAGAGGCGGACGGTCGGCGTGAACGCCATTGACGTGACGATCAGGAGGGCCGTGGCGGATGACGCCGCGGCCCTTCTGGCCATTTCGCAGGCCGCTTTCGAGTGCCACGTCGTCCCGATCGGACGCCGCCCGTCCGTCATGGACGACGACCATGCCGCTCTGATCGCGGCCGGGCAGGCGCTGGCCGCCGTCGATGCGGACGGCAGCGTGTGCGGGTACGCGACGTTCAATCTGGCACAGCCCGAGGCGTGGCTGCGCGCGGTCGCGGTGGCGCCCGGCCGGCAGGGCCGCGGGATCGGCCCGGCGCTGATTGCCGCGGTGGAGGAAAGAGCCCGCGCCGCCGGTGCAACGCATCTGGCGTTGCACACAAACGCAAAGATGGCCGACAACCTCGTCCTTTACCCCAGGCTTGGCTTTGACGAGGTGGATCGCCGGAACGAGGACGGGTTCGAGCGGATCTATTTTCGCAAGACGCTGGCGCCGGCCATGGCGATGAAGGCGCCGGTGGACGCGCTGTACGGGCGCCGCAAGGGGCAGGGCGGCGGTACGGTCGCGGCAGACGATCCGCTGCTCGTGGACCTGTCGGTGCCCTACAGCCGAAAGGCCCTGTTCGGCACGGCTGACGCGCTCTGCGTTGAGGTGGGCTTCGGCGGCGGCGAACATTTCATCGACCATGCCCGCCGGGCGCCTGAAAGCGGGCTGATCGGCATCGAGCCGTTCGAGACCGGACTTGCCCGCGCCATGAAGGCCGCGCGCGATCTGCCGCTCACCAACGTGCGCTTTTATCAGGGCGATGCACGGCGGGTGCTGGAGTGGCTGCCCGCAGGGTCTGCCCAAAGGGTCGACGTTCTTTACCCGGACCCATGGCACAAGCAGCGCCACTGGAAGCGGCGCTTCATTTCCAGCGATGGGCTGGGCCGGCTGGCCCGCACCGTGGCGCCGGGCGGCGAGGTGCGCTTTGCGTCCGACATCGACCACTATGTCCGCTGGACGCGGGCGCATGTGGAGGCCCATCCGGCCTTTGTGCTGGAGCGTGACAGCGCCGACCCGTGGCCCCACTGGCCGGGCACCCGCTACGAAACCAAGGCGTTCCGCGAAGGGCGGACACCGCGTTACCTCACCTTGCGCCGCATCTGAGCGCCGGGGCTTACTGGTATGGGCCGGGCAGGTCCGGCCGGCGCCAGAAGACCTTGCCGGCCGCCGTCGCTTCGGCAATTTCCGCTTCCACCCGAGCCAGACCCTGCGGGCGGGCGAGCAGGCGCTTTGTCCGCGCGCGCCCCCACTGGATGGTGCCGATGATGCGCTGCATCAAAGCTGCAAGGCGCGGGTTCGGCCGGTGCTTGGTGAGAACGCGCACGAAAACCTGGCTGTTGCGGAAAGCGCGCATCTTCAAATACCGCGCGTTCTGGCGTTCGGGCGGGATCAGCTCTTCGGCCTCAGCGGCGGGAGAGTAGGCGAGGCGGAATGCCGGCCGCCTGGCGAACAGGATGAAGACGTCCTGGTCTTCGCCGCCGCTGCGGCCGAAGGCAGGGTCGAACCAGATGCCCTGCCCGAAGGTGCGTGAGCGCCTCACGATCACGTTGCAGGTCCGCACGCCGTCGATGAAGCCGTGCCGGTTGCGGCCCACAGGCGCGCCTTCCGGCAGCGGCAGGTCGCGGGTGAAATGCCGCTCCAGCCCGTCCATCTCGCCGCCGGGTAGAAAGCGCGGCCGGACGAGGCCCAGAACGCCGTCCGCCCCGGTCTGCCGCAGGACGGAGACGATGGTGGCAAGCCAGTCCGGCGGCAAGACGAGGTCGTCGTCCACAAAGGCGATGTTGGTGCCGCGGCTTGCCTCCAGCCCCGTATTGCGGGCGGTGGACAGGTTCGGCCCGACGCTGTGGCGGTAGACAAAGGTGCCGGGCCGCGCCGCATTGGCGCGCTCCACCTCCGCGGCCACCCGCGGATCGCCGGCTTCGGTGACGGCGTTGTCCACCACCACCACCTCGAAAGGGTCGGTGAAGGTCTGCGCCGCCAGCGAATCGAGGCAGCGGCGCAGAAGGTCCAGCCGGTCCAGAGTGCACACGATGACCGAGGTGTTGATGGTCGCCTCTGCCAATGCCGTCTCCGTTCAAGTCAGTCGCAGTGCGCTGCGTGTTGGTCAGTTGACCCCGAAGCTTGCGATCGCCGCCATGTTGACGATGTCGGAATCGCGCGCGCCGAAGGGGACGATCTGGATCGCCTTGTCGAGGCCGACGAGCATTGGCCCCAAGACGGTCGATCCGCCAAGCTCCTGTAGCATCTTGGTGGCGATGGAGGCCGAATCGAGCCCCGGCATAACAAGCACGTTGGCGGGACCCGACAGCCGCGAGAAGGGGTAGGCTGCCATCAGCGCCGGGTTGAGCGCCACGTCGGCGGCCATCTCGCCGTCGAACTCGAAGTCCACCCGGCGTTTGCCGAGAATTGCGACCGCCTCCTGCACATCCGCCGCGCGGGCGCTGGGCGGGTTGCCGAAGTTTGCGGCCGCCAGAAGCGCGATGCGCGGCTCGTAGCCGAGGCGGCGGGCAACGCGTGCCGCTTCCTCCGCGGTATCGGCCAGCTCGGATGGGTTGGGCTGGTCGTGCACCGACGTGTCGGCGACCAGAACCGCCCGCCCGCGTGACAGCACCAGCGAGACGCCGATGATCCGGTGACCGGGCTTGGCCGAAATCACCTGCCGCACCGCGGCAAGGGCCACGGCAGTATTGCGCGTCACGCCCGTCACCATCGCGTCGGCATCGCCCATCGCCACCATGGCCGCGCCAAAATAGTTGCGATCCTGGTTGATGAGGCGCTGCGCGTCGCGGAAGAGCTGACCCTGCCTTTGAAGCTTGGCGTAGAGGAACTGGGTGTAATCCTCATTTCGGCGGGAGAGGCGGGCGTTCTGGATTTCGAGCCCGGCGCGCAGGTCGATGCCGGCGTCGAACGCGGCCTGGCGCACGGTCTCTTCGCGGCCGATCAGGATGGCCGTGCCAAGGTCCTGGTTGACGAACGAGGCGGCGGCGCGGATCACGGCCTCCTCCTCGCCTTCGGCAAACACCACCCGCTTGGGGTTCTGCTTCACCTTGGTGAAGATCCGCGACAGGGAGCCGGCCACGGGATCGCGCCGCGCCGAAAGCTCTTCGGCATAACGCTCCATGTTGACGATGGGCCGCCGCGCGACGCCCGATGCCATTGCAGCCTTGGCGACGGCGGCCGGAATGGTGGAGATCAGCCGCGGGTCGAAAGGCACCGGGATGATGTATTCCTTGCCGAAACGGGGGCGCTGGCCCTGGTAGGCAGCGGCCACGTCGTCCGGCACGTCTTCGCGGGCGAGCGCGGCGAGCGCTTCGGCGGCGGCAACCTTCATCTCTTCGTTGATGGCGGTGGCGCGGACGTCGAGCGCACCGCGGAAGATGTAGGGAAAGCCCAGAACGTTGTTGACCTGGTTGGGATAGTCCGACCGGCCGGTGGCGACGATGGCGTCATCGCGGATCTCGGCGACTTCCTCGGGCGTCACCTCCGGGTCGGGGTTGGCCATGGCGAAGATGATCGGCTCCGGCGCCATGGAGCGCACCATCTCGCGCGTCATTGCGCCCTTGACCGAGAGGCCGAGGAACACGTCGGCACCGTCCAGCGCTTCGGCGAGGGACCGCGCGTCGGTCTGCGCGGCGTGGGCCGACTTCCACTGGTTCATCCCTTCGGTGCGGCCCTGGTAGATCGGCCCCTTGGTGTCGCACAGGATGATGTTGTTGTGCGGCACGCCCATCGCCTTGATGAGTTCGACGCAGGCGATGCCTGCCGAGCCGGCGCCGTTGCAGACGATCTTCATGTCCTGCAGCGAGCGCCCGGTGATGTGCGCCGAGTTGATCAGCCCGGCGGCAGCGATGATCGCGGTGCCGTGCTGGTCGTCGTGGAAGACCGGGATGTCCATCAGCTCGCGAAGCTGCTGCTCGATGAGGAAGCAGTCGGGCGCCTTGATGTCTTCAAGGTTGATGCCGCCGAAGGAGGGGCCGAGATAGCGCACCGCGTTGACGAACTGGTCCACGTCCTCGGTATCGACCTCGATGTCGATGCCGTCGATGTCGGCGAAGCGCTTGAAGAGCACCGCCTTGCCCTCCATCACCGGCTTGGAGGCGAGCGCACCGAGGTTGCCGAGGCCGAGAATGGCGGTGCCGTTGGAGATCACCGCCACCACGTTGCCGCGTGTGGTGTAGTCGAACGCGGCATCCGGGTTCTCGTGGATGGCGTGAACCGGAACCGCCACGCCGGGGGAGTAGGCGAGCGACAGGTCGCGCTGGGTCGCCATCGGCTTTGTGGGCGTGATTTCCAGCTTGCCGGGCCGGCCGCGCCGGTGAAATTCCAGCGCCTCCGCATCGGTGATAGCGGTTCTTCCGCGCCGGTTACGTTCCGCAGCCACGGCGGTCCTCCAAACTAGCTTTTGTCGTTGCTCAACTGGTTACGCTGTTCGCCGCCGCCCCGTCCACATCAAGCTCAACCCGGCCGTCTGTTTCCTTCCTTCCGCGAGCTTGGCATATGGGCGCATGTAATATCGAACGGCGCGGGTCGACAATTTTGTCTCAGCGGGGCGCGTGTTCGGATTTGGCGCTCGCAGATTCTCAAGCGGCGGTAGTCGCCATACGCATGCCGAGGCACTCTCGGAAAGAGTATCGAGGCATAAAACTGGTTGGATGTTGCATGATAAGGTATCTGTCTGTCGCAATGCTGGTCAGTCTTTTGGCGGCCTGTTCTTCCCCGCCCCGTGAAGTGCTGGACGGGGCGGTCGACACACGCACCTTCTCCCTCTCGCTGAACGCGCGCAGCACGGCTGCCTGCCTCGCCGACTGGAAACTTGGTCCCGGTGAGTACGATGTCCTTTCGAACTCCTATAGCCGCGATGCCACGGTGACCCTTGCCGAACGTCTGACCAGGCGAGACAAATTTCGCCCGTATGCGGCGCGGATCCGCGTCTACCGGATCGATATTCGGAGGACGAAAAAAAATATCTTCGGTGGCCATTCGAAGGATGATTATCTGTGCCTGGTCGATACCACTCAGAATGATCTGTTTCTTTCGTCACTCAAAGTGATTGGCACCTCGGTCCAGAAGCTCGATGCGAACACAGCGGCCCTGCAGGCCTGGGCGGCAATGTCCGGCGAAAAGCTGTCGCCGGTCGAATTCATAGGGCTCTAGCCGTCCGCGATGGCAGTCGGCGGCCCGCAGTTTTCCCGGGACGAGCTGTGGAGGATAGGCCGGCGCTGTTGCGCTGGCCGCGGCGGTTCTGAAAGGCTTCGCCCAGCTTGGCTGGGAGAAGACCGTGGACATCGCGATCGCTGAGGACGAGACCGCGGCGCCGGTTGAGGGGATCGCCTCCAGCGCCGCCGCAACGCCGATGATGGCGCAGTACCTCGCCATCAAGGCCGCCAACCCAGAGGGGCTGCTCTTCTACCGGATGGGCGACTTCTACGAGATGTTCTTCGAGGACGCGGAACTCGCGGCGAAGGCACTCAAGATCCACTGCACCACCCGCGGCACCCACGCCGGCAAGCCGATCCCCATGGCGGGCGTTCCTGTTCATGCCGCGCAGGAATATCTCTCGCGGCTGATCTCCCAGAACATTCGCGTCGTCATCGCCGAGCAGACCGAGGATCCCGCCGAGGCGAAGAAACGCGGGGCAAAGTCGGTCGTCAACCGGGCCGTGGTGCGGATCGTGACGCCGGGGACGATCACCGAGGACGAGCTTCTGGAGCCGGGCCGCGCCTCGCTGCTGGTGGCGCTGGCGCCGGGGGCGGAGCGGATCGGCCTTGCGGCCGCCGACGTTGCCACCGGCCGCTTCCAGCTTCTGGACGCGACGCCCGAAACGCTTGCCGCCGAAATTGCCCGGCTTGACCCGGTGGAGGTGCTGGCGCCGGAGAACTTCGCCCTGCCGCATCTCTCCTCCCGCGTCACCGTCACACGGCGGCCGATCTCGCGCGCCAGCGGGGCAGGGGCGCGGCTGGCAGAGGCCTTCGGCGTGGCCGACCTTGCCGCGTTCGGCACCTTCCGCCCGGAGGAGGCGGTGGCTGGCCTTGCGGTGGTGCATTACCTCGCCGAGACGCAGCTTGCCAACGCGCCGCCGCTCGACCCGCCCCGCAAGGACGCGCCGGCCACGGTCATGGCCATCGACGCTGCCACCAGAGCGAGCCTCGAACTCACCCGCCCCGCCCGCGAAGGCGGCCCGACGCTGCTGAAAGCCATCGACCGCACGGTCACCGGCGCAGGCGCCCAGCGCCTTGCCGAGCGCCTCGCCAGTCCCGCAACGGTCGCCGCCACCATCGCCGAGCGGCTCGATGCCGTGCAGGTGTTTGTGGAAGACGCAGCCGCCCGCGCCGCCATCCGCAGCGCTCTGAAAGGCGCCGGCGACCTTTTACGCGCCGTGGGTCGGCTGGGGGCAGGTCGCGGGCAACCGCGCGATGCGCTGGCCGTTGCCCGCACGCTCGACGCCGCCGCCGCAACCCACGCCGCGCTGCCCGACGAGCGGCCCGCCATCCTCGCCGGCGTCGCCATGGCACTGGCGGACACCCCCGGCGACCTCGGCGCGCGGCTGACCGCGCTGCTCGACCCCCGCGCCGCCGCCGCCAATGCGCCGGACGGCTTCATTGCCGCTGGCGTCGATACGGCGCTGGACGAAGCGCGCAGCCTGCGCGACGAAAGCCGCCGCGTGATTGCCGCGCTACAGGCCGAATATCAGGGCGCCACCGGCGTCAAATCGCTGAAGATCAAGCACAACGCGGTGCTGGGCTGGTTCATCGAGGCGCCGGCGGCCCATGGCGACCGGCTGCGCGAGGCGGGCTATGCGCACCGCCAGAGCCTCGCCAACGCCGTCCGCTTTACCACCGACGCGCTGCGCGATCTCGAAACCCGCATTCTCGCCGCCGACGAGACCGCCGCCACCCGCGAGGCGGAGCTGTTCGCCGAGCTTGTGGCCGCCATCGTCGCCGCCCGCCCGTGGCTCGCGGCTGTCTCCGACGCGCTGGCCGAGACCGACGTGGCGGCAGCCCTTGCCGAAACCGCTGTCACCTGCCGCTGGACCCGCCCACGCATCGAGGAAACCCACGCCTTTGTGGTGGAGGGCGGCCGGCACCCGGTGGTGGAAGCCGCGCTCGACGACGCGTCCCGCTTCGTCCCCAACGATTGTTCGCTCGGCCCCGACACGGTGGATGCGCCCGCCCGCGCCGTCATCCTCACCGGCCCCAACATGGGCGGCAAGTCGACTTACCTCCGGCAGAACGCGCTGATCGCGATCCTGGCGCAGGCCGGCGCCTTCGTGCCCGCCGCCAGCGCCACAATCGGCATTGTCGATCGTCTGTTCAGCCGGATCGGCGCGTCGGACGATCTGGCGGCGGGTCGCTCCACCTTCATGGTCGAGATGGTGGAGCTTGCGGCGATCCTCAACCAGGCGGGGCCGGGCGCGCTGGTGATCCTCGACGAGATCGGCCGCGGTACCGCCACCTTCGACGGCCTCTCCATCGCCTGGGCGGCGCTGGAGCGGCTGAACGAGATCGGCTGCCGCACCATCTTCGCGACGCACTATCACGAGCTGACGGCGCTGGCCGACCGCCGCCCCCGCATCGAGACGGCCACCATGCGCGTCAAGGAATGGCGCGGCGATATCGTGTTCCTGCATCAGGTGACGGTGGGGGCGGCGGACCGCTCCTACGGCGTGCAGGTGGCGCGGCTTGCGGGGCTGCCGGTGCCGGTGGTGCGCCGTGCGCGGGACATTCTGGCAAGGCTGGAAGAGAGCGACCGCGGGGCCGCCCGCGCCGCCCTTGCCGCGGACCTTCCGCTGTTCGCAGCCTCCCCCAAGCCGGAGGCGAAGGCGGCGGAGGAAGCTGCAAAATTGCTGGACGAGACCGATCCCGACACCCTATCCCCGAGGGACGCGCTGGAAATCCTGTACGCCCTCAAGGCGGCCAGGGCACGCGACAAAGGGGGAGACGAGTGATGGCTAAAGGGTATTGGGTCGTGCGGATGGATGTCCACGATCCGGAAAAATACGTCAGCGAGTATGCGTCCAAGAACGGGCCTTCGATCAAGGCGTTCGGCGGCAAGTATCTGGTGCGCGGCGGGCAGTATGAGGTGATCGAGGGCACGGCGCGCCAGCGTTCGGTGGTGATCGAGTTCCCGTCCTACCAGGCCGCGCTCGACTGCATGAAGTCGCCCGAATACGCCGCTCTTGCGGAAGTTCGCCAGAAATATGGCAGCGGCGATGTCATCGTCGTTGAGGGCTACGACGCGCCCGAGCCCGGTCAGTGATGCGCGTCGGCGTGGTCGGTGCGGCCGGCCGGATGGGGCGCGTTCTGATCGCCGCCGTCCATGCCCATGAGGGGATGACCCTTGGCGCCGCGACCGAACGCGCCGGCGCTGACGGTGTTGGCGCCGATGCCGGCACGCTCGCCGGCGTCGGTGAACTCGGCGTTGCCGTTGCGGATGACGCCAGCGCCTTTGCAGATTGCGCGGCAGTGCTGGACTTCACCAGCCCTGCCGCCAGCACCGCGCTGGTCTCGCAGCTTGCCGAGATGGGCGTTGCGCATATCGTCGGCACCACGGGCTTTTCCGCGGACGAGGACGCGGCGTTCGCCAGCGCGGCAGACAGGATCGCCGTGGTGAAGTCCGGCAACATGTCGCTCGGCGTGAACCTTCTTGCGGCGTTGGTGCGGCAGGCAGCGCGGGCGCTGCCGGATGCCGACATCGAGGTCCTGGAAATGCACCATCGCCGCAAGGTGGATGCACCGTCCGGCACTGCGCTTCTCCTGGGCAATGCCGCCGCCGAAGGCAGGGACGTTGCGCTTGCCGACCACGCCGTCATGTCCCGCGAGGGGCATACGGGCGCGCGTGAGGCGGGCACAATCGGCTTTGCCACGTTGCGGGGCGGCACGGTGATCGGCGATCACGAGGTGATCCTGGCGCTGGACAAGGAGCGCGTGACGCTCGGCCACCGCGCGGAGGACCGCACGATCTACGCCAGCGGCGCACTCACGGCAGCGCTTTGGACCGAAGGCCGCGGCCCCGGCCTCTACACCATGGCCGACGTTCTGGGGATCGGCTGAGCCGCCGCGGGTCAGCGCGGCTGAAGGGCTGCGCTTTCCGGCACCACGCGCACCGCGCGGAAGAAGGGCACCGGCGGCTTTCCCACCAGAATGCGCAGCTGATAGGCGCGCGGCAGGCGGCCGGCATAAAAACGCTCGATCAGCGGCTGCGGCAGCTTGTGGAACCGCTCCAGCACAAGATGCCGGTCCTGCGGTTCACCGGCGAGGAACAGGAGCCGGTTGAGAAGCCGGTCAAAGCTCGACCGGGCAAAATGCTTCCGGGCGATGGTCTGCACGGCGCTGCGCAGCCGGTCGGTGCTGAGTGGTCCGGCAAGGTCCGCCAGCGCGACCGCGGTGCGGGCCGACGCGGGGAGCGAATAGCCGGTGACCGGATGGAACAGCCCCGCGCGCAGGCCGAGCGGCACCGGGCCGCCTGCGGGGGCCGCGCCCTTCCACATGACCGGAAAATCACCCGACAGCAGCAGCGGCAGCGCGCCGCGCTCCTCGCGGATGGTCTCGGCAATGGTCCAGCCCTGTGCGGCGGCGTAATCGTCGATCCGGGAGCGCAGCGCTGCAGCGTCCACCGCTGCGCCCTCGCTATAATAGGTGTCCTCGATCAGCAGCGTGTCTGCGGTGAAGGGGAGAAGATAGACGAAGCGGTAGCCGTCCACCTGCGGGACGTTCGCGTCCATGATGGTGGGGTGCGTCAGCCCGTGCGGCTCGGTGAGGCGGACCTCGCGACCGAGGAATTTCTGCCAGCGCAGCACCACCCCGTCGAGCCGGCGGGCCCCGCGCGCGTCAATCACCGCGTCGGCTTCGAGGTGGGTACCGTCGGCAAGGGTGACGCCCGTTCCGTCGATGCCGGCAACCTTGGCGCAAAGGCGAACCCGGCTGCCCAGCGCCTCCATTGCGACACTGTGTAGCCGCGCCGAGGTGACGGAGCGGTAGCCTGTGGAAAATGTGCGCGAGAACCGGCGAAAGCGCGTCTCGTAACTGTCCCAGCGATGGGCGATGAACGGCTCGACGAGCGCAGCGGCGCTGGCTTCAAGGTCGGTTGCGTAGAAGCTCCAGGTGTGGTCGCCGCCAAGGCGGTCGCCTGCCTCGATCACCGTCAGCGCAATATCGGGACGTGCCCTGGCGAATGCCATGGCGGTCAGAACGCCCGAAAGGCCGCCCCCTGCGATGATCAGTCGTTCCGTCATCTACCTGCCCGTATGACCTTGTTGCACTATATGGGGCATAAGAGACATGAAGCCCAGAGTGTGCCACCGCGATGCAGCAAATGACCAATATGCCGCTCCCTGATCGAAAGCGCGCCCGCGACCGCCAGACGGTCATCGGGCTCACGCTGGCGGCCGGTGTCATCGTGGCGTGGCTGGTTGCGCATGTTTCGGCAATCTACCTCATCAACTGGCCGGAATTGCCGTGGATTGCGCCGGTGGCGATGGTTGCCGTGCAGACGTGGCTGTTCGTCGGCCTCTTCATCATCGCGCACGACTGCATGCACGGCTCGCTGGCGCCCGGGCGGCCCGCAATCAACCGCACCGTGGGCCGGCTCTGCCTGCTCCTTTACGCCGGTTTCTCCTATGACGGGTTGCTGAAGGATCATCACAAGCACCATCGCCGCCCCGGCACCGAAGACGATCCGGATTATAATCCCCACAATCCGCATGCGTTCTGGCCCTGGTTCGTGCGGTTCATGCGCCACTATTTCGGCTGGCGGCAATTTCTCACCCTCGGGGTGGGGATGGTGCTCTACGTGGTCCTGCTGCGGCCTTCAGTGGTCAATCTCACGGTGTTCTTTGCGCTGCCTTCGATCCTGTCGGCACTGCAGCTGTTCTATTTCGGCACGTACCGGCCGCATCGGCATGAGAACGACATGTTTGCGGACGAGCACCGCACGCGGACAGACAATTTTCCGTGGCTGGTGTCTTTGCTGACCTGCTTCCATTTCGGTTATCATCACGAACATCATCTGGCACCGACCGTGCCATGGTGGCAGCTTCCGGCGGTTCGCAAGGCGCAGGCGGCCGGCAGCGGTGCCCTTGCCCGCGTGAAGGCATAGCGGGCGTAACCTCCAACGCGGCGCGGGAGCGCGAACGATGCTTCTCAACATTCTGATCGTGCTCGCCACTGTCGCGCTGATGGAGGGCGTTGCCTACGCCACCCACCGCTTCGTGATGCACGGACCCCTTGGCTGGGGCTGGCACAAATCCCACCACGAGGAAACCGAGGGCGCACTGGAAAAGAACGATCTGTACGCCGTGGTGTTCTCCATCCTGTCGGGCGCCCTGATCACCTTCGGCATCGCCGGGGTCTGGCCGCTGCGGCAGATCGGCATCGGGCTGATGGTCTACGGCATCCTTTATTTCATCGTGCATGACGGCCTGGTCCATCACCGCTGGCCGTTCCGCTGGGTGCCGCGGACGGGTTACCTCAAGCGGCTGGTCCAGGCGCACAAGATGCACCATGCCGTGGAGGGGCGCGATGGTTGCGTGTCGTTCGGCTTCCTCTATGCCCCCCCGCTTGCGAACCTGAAGGCACGGCTGAAGGCCAACGCCTCGGTCCGCTCCCGGCGGGACCGCGCCACCGCGCCCGACCCTGCCGATCGGTCGCCTGCACTCAAATGATCCCGGCGCTGTGCCGCGCGGTCAGGGCCGCGGCGGGCGCTGCCACAGGCCGGTGCGATCGTAGGCAAGGCCCGGCCGTTCGCCCCGTGCAGCGCCGATGGCGGCTGCGGCAATGATCCGGGCCTTTTCGCCGCCCGTGGTGGTGGCGCGGGTGCTGAGCCCGGCCGGCCCTGCACGCTGGCGGCGAAGGCCGATGGCACGGTAGACGCGCCCGGCGGACGCGATCGCCCATGCGGCGCGGAAAGGGAGGCGCGCAACGCCCACCTCGGCGCTGCGATAGTAGGCGTCACCCGCCCGCACCAGCCGCTCCGCCACCTGCCACACGGCCGCACGATTGTCCGGCGCGGCCACCGCTGCCGGGTCGGCGCCAAGGCCCACCTCGGCCAGCCAGCCGGTCGGCAGGTAGATGCGGCCAGTCTGCGCGTCGGCAACCACGTCGCGGGCGATGTTGGTCATCTGGAAGGCAAGGCCCAGATCGCAGGCGCGGTCCAGCGTGTCGGCATCGGTGCGCGGGACGCCGATCACCAGCGCCATCATCACGCCGACAGAGCCCGCAACGCCGTAACAATAGCGGGCGAGATCGTCGATACCGGCGTATCGGGCGCCAGCCACGTCCAGAGCAAATCCGTCGAGAAGGTCATGGGCGAGGCGCGGGGTGATGCCGTGCGCGCGCGCAACCGCGCCAAAGCCGTCGAACACAGGGTCGCCGATCTGCCGGCCCTCCAGCACGGCATCGGTGCTCTCGCGCAGTGTGACGAGTTTGGCGGCCGGATCGTCGACCTTGCTTTCGCCGTGGCCGAGCACCTGGCCGTCGATTACATCGTCAGCATGGCGGCACCAGGCGTAGAGCCTGGCCACATCGTCTCGCACGGCGGGCGGCAGCAGGCGGGAGGCGGCTGCAAAACTTCTGGAGCCCCTGGCGATGGCCTCGCGGGCGTAGGCGGCATCGCCGGCAGGTTGGGCCATGGTGCCTTATTCCGCGGCCACGGCGGACGGGCGGCCGAAATCTGCCAGTGCGAGCGCTGCGGTTGCCTTGGCCGAGCCCACCACGCCCGGCACACCCGCACCCGGATGCGTGCCGGCGCCGACGAGGTAGAGGTTGGAAATCTTGTCGTCCCGGTTGTGGCAGCGGAAATAGGCCGACTGGGTGAGGATCGGCTCCAGCGAAAAGGCCGACCCCATGTGCGCGTTCAGCTCGGTCTCGAAATCGGCGGGGGTGAAGATGCGGCACGTCACCATGGTTTCACGCAAGCGCGGGATGGCCTTTTCTTCCAGGTAGGCCAGAACGCGATCGCGATATTTCGGGCCTTCCACCGCCCAGTCGATGTCGGCGGCGCCCAGATGCGGCACCGGTGCAAGCACATAGTAGGCAGACTGGCCGGGCGGGGCCAGCGACGGGTCGGTCTTTGAGGGGGCGTGGAGGTAGAGCGAGAAATCCTCCGCCAGCTCGGGGCCCTTGAATATCTCGCCGATCAGCTCACGATAGCGCGGGCCGAACAGGATGACGTGGTGTTCGAGGTCGTTGGGCACCTCGCGGTCGAGGCCGAAATAGATGACGAAGAGGGAGTTGGAATAACGCTTCTTCGCCAGCCTCTTGGCCTCTTTCGCGCCCCGCGCGCTTTCTGACAGGAGCGCCTTGTAGGTGTGCATCACGTCGGCGTTGCTGGCGACGAGATCGGCCTCCAGCGTTTCGCCGGCAAGCTGCACGCCGGTGGCGCGGTTGCCGTCGGTGAGGATCTGCTCCACCGGGGCGCTGAGGCGCACCGTGCCGCCAAGGTCCTCGAACAGGCGCACCATGCCGGCAATCAGCGCGCCGGTGCCGCCCATGGCGAACCACACCCCGCCGCGCCGCTCCAGCGCGTGGATCAGCCCGTAGATGGCGCTGGTCGCGAACGGGTTGCCGCCCACCAGCAGCGTGTGGAACGAGAACGCCTGCCGCAGGTGATCGTCCTCGATGAAGTCCGCCACCCGTGCGTAGAGCGTGCGCCAGGATTGCAGGCGCATCAACTGCGGCGCCACGCGGATCATCGACTTGAAGTCGAGGAACGGGACGGCGCCCAGCTTCTCGTAGCCCTCGTGGTAGAGCGCCTCGGAGTAGGCGAGGAATTTGCGGTAGCCCACCACGTCCTTCGGGTTGCGCGCCTCGATCTGGCGGTCGAGTTCGGCCTGGTCGTTGACGTAGTCGAAGACGTCGCCGTCTTCCCAGCGGAGCTGGTAGAACGGGGTGACGGGGACGAGATCCACATAGTCCTCGATCCGGCGGCCGGAGAGGGTGAACAGCTCGGCAAGGCAGGCAGGATCGGTGATGACGGTGGGGCCGGCATCGAAGGTGAAGCCGTCGTCCTGATAGACGTAGGCTCTGCCGCCGGGCTTGTCGCGCGCTTCCACGAGCGTGGTCTTGATCCCTGCGGACTGTAGGCGAATAGCGAGCGCGAGCCCGCCGAAGCCTGAACCGATTACAACCGCCTTGGTCATCGCACGTCCCTCTTGTCGCCCAACGACATAGCGGGTCGGGCGGGCGGCGCCAATGCGTCAGGTTGTGACCACATGGTCGAGGATCAGGCGCTTTCCGCCAGAACTTCGGCGTCGGCGAGGCTGACGGAGACCAGCTGCGAGACGCCGCGCTCCACCATGGTCACGCCGTAAAGCCGGTCCATCCGCGCCATGGTGATCGGGTTGTGGGTAATCACCAGAAAGCGCGTGTCGGTGGTGCGGCGCATTTCTTCCAGAAGGCCGCAGAAACGCTCGACGTTGGCGTCGTCGAGCGGCGCGTCGATCTCGTCCAGAACGCAGATTGGCGCAGGGTTGGTGAGGAACACCGCGAAGATGAGCGCGGTGGCCGTCAGCGTCTGCTCGCCGCCGGAAAGGAGCGAGAGCACCTGCGGCTTCTTGCCGGGCGGGCGGGCGAGAATGTCAAGCCCCGCGTCCAGCGGGTCGTCGGCCTCGGTAAGCCTGAGCGAGGCTTCGCCGCCGCCGAACAGCGCCGTGAACAGGCGCTGGAACTGGCTGTTCACCTCCTCGAAGGAGGCAAGCAGCCGGCCGCGCGCTTCCTTGTTGAGGGTCTTGATGCCGTCGCGCAGTTTTTCGATGGCGGCAATGAGGTCGTCGCGCTCGGCCATCATGTTGCCCTGCCGTTCGGCAATTTCGGCAAGCTCGTCCTCGGCGCACAGGTTCACGCCGCCGATCCGCTCGCGCTCCACCTTCAATTTGTCGAGCCGGTTTTCCGATTCGCGAAGGTCCGGAAGCGGGGCCGCGGTGTCGATCTGCGCCAGCCGGGCGGCCTGATGCGGCTCCGCGTCCAGCACCTCGCGCAGGTCCGTCTCCACCTGGGAGAGGCGCTCGGCGGCGGCGGTGACGCGCTCTTCGGCGCGCCCGGCAGCTTCACGGGCGGTGCTGAGGCCGTCCAGCGCACGACGGGCTGCGGCAACGGCGTCGCGCTCGCGGGCCTCGCCGCTGGCTCTGGCACCGGCGGTGGCTTGCAGCGTTTCCTCCGCCTTGGCGAGGGCGCTGGTAAGGCGCCTGCGTTCCAGCGCGGTCTCTGACGGGGTCTCGGCCAGATCGTCACGGGCGGCAATGGCTTCGTCGAGGCGGGCGGAGAGGTCCTTGCGGTGCTGGCCGGCGCCGGAGAGGCGGTTTTGCCAGTCCTTCAGCTCGGCGGCGATCCGCTCCAGCCGCCGCATCCGGCCGATGACGGCGCGGCGCTCGGCCTCCATGGCGTTGCCAGCGCGTGCGGCCGCCTCACGCGCGGCGGCCGCACGTGCCTTGGCCGCGTCGCGCGCGGCAATCTCGTTTTCGCCCGAGGGGGGCGCCTCTGCGGTGTGGTGCTCCAGCGCGGCTCTGGTTTCAGCCTCGCGCGCGGTGGCCGTTTCGACGGCGGCTGAGAGGCGGGTTTCCTTGTTGACGGCGTCGCGTGCGGCCGCCTCTGCGGCTGCGGCGGTCTTGCGGGCGGCGGCAAGCTTGGTCCGTGCGGCGCCAACGGCCTGCCGGGCCGTGGTTTCCAGCGCAACGGCGGCCCGCGCGGCATCGCGTGCGGTGTTGGCGGCGGCTTCTGCGGTCTCCTTGCGGGCGCGCAGCTCGGCAAGTTCGCGCTCCAGCACGGCAAGGCGGTTCTTTTGCGAAAGGCGCTCGGCGGCGGCGCTGGGCGCGCCGGCATTGCGGCAGAACCCGTCCCAGCGCCACAACGCACCGTCGCGGCTGACGAGGCGCTGGCCGGCCGTCAGCAAGGGTTGCAGCCTGGGGCCCTCGGCCGGGTCGACCACGGCAATCTGCGCAAGGCGGCGGCGGAGCGGGGCGGGGGCGTCCACCTTGTCCGCCAGCACCTCGCCGCCCGGAAGGCTCGCGTCGGTGCCGTCATTCAGCGTCCAGCGCAGCGGTGCGTCATCGCTGACTGGGGCGGACAAGTCGTCCCCCAGCGCGATGGCAAAGGCGATCTCATAGCCCGGTGCCACCTTGCAGCGCTCCAGCGCGGCATCCGCACCGGCGTTGGAGCCGGCGGTGAGGCGAGCCAGTGCCTTGGCTTCGGCATCGCGGCCGGAAATCTCGGCGCGCAGCCGTTCCACCGCCTCGCGCGTTTCGGCCTCGGCGCTTTTCAGCGGCGGGAGGGCGGCTTCGGCGTCAATCTGCGCCGCAGCGGCTTCGGTTTCGGCGTCCTCTGCGGCGGCCAACGCTTCCGCAGAGGCTTCGGCGGCGCGCATCGCGTCGGAATTGCGGGCCGCGGCGAGCTCACGCGTGAGGCGGGCGACGTCGGCCTCAGCGGTCTGCACGGCGTCGCGGGCCCGCTTCTCGGCAGCGTCGGACGCTGCGCGGGCGGCGAGCACTTCGGCGGCCTTTTCCACAGCATCGAGGGCAGCGCTGTCGGCTTCCTCGGCAGCTTCGGCCAGCGCCATGGCCTGTTCTTCCAGCACCTCGACGCGCTCGTCGCAGCCATCGTTGGCGCGGATGAGCTGGTCTTCCTCGCCCTTCAACCGGGCAACGGCGCTGGCAGCGTCGGCCTCGGCGCCGTCCTGGCGCTTGAGATCGGCGGTGAGGGCGTCGACGCTCTTTTTGAGGGCCGCGAGGCGCGCTTCGGTCTGCCGGTCCTTCTCGTTGAGGGCGGCAAGGTCGGCTGCAAGGCTGGCGCGGGCGGCGGCGGCCTCGGATTCGGCCTCGCGCAGCGCGGGCATCGCGTGGCCCGCGGCGGCTTCGTCGGTGGCGGTGCGGGTTTGCGTGGCCGACGCTTCGGTGAGCGCGGCCTTGGCAGCGGCGAGCGCTTCCGCGGTGGTCTTGGCGCTTTGCCGCGCGTCGATCCACCTGAGGTGATGGACGGCAGCTTCCAGCGTGCGGATTTCGGCCGAAAGTGCCTTGTAGCGTTTGGCGGCGCGGGCCTGCCGCTTCAGCCCCTCCACCTGCCGCTCGACCTCGCCGGCGACGTCATCGACCCGCGAGAGGTTCACTTCGGCCTGGTTGAGCTTCAGCGACGCTTCGTGCTTGCGGGCGCGCAGGCCCGAGATGCCGGCGGCCTCTTCCAGCACGTTGCGCCGGTCGGTCGGCTTGGCGGCGATCAGCTCGGCCACCTGCCCCTGCCGCACCATGGAGGGCGAGCGCGAGCCTGTCGCGGCATCGGCGAACAGGAGCTGGACGTCCTTGGCGCGAACCGTCTTGCCGTTGACCCGGTAGTCCGACCCCAGAGCGCGGGTGATGGTGCGCGAGACCTCAAGATGGTCGGCGTTGTTCAGCTCGGCGGGGGCATTACGGTCGGTATTGTCGAGGAAGAGGGTGACTTCGGCCTTGTCGCGGGTGGAGCGCTTGCCGGACCCGGCGAAGATCACGTCGTCCATGGAAGAGCCGCGGACGGACTTGTAGGACGCTTCGCCCATCGCCCAGCGCAGCGCCTCGACGAGGTTGGACTTGCCGCAGCCGTTGGGGCCGACGACGCCGGTCAGCCCCTTCTCGATGATCACATCGGTCGGTTCGCAGAACGACTTGAAGCCGATGAGGCGGAGCTTGTCGAACTGCATCAGCGCAGTCCGGACCGGGGCGCAGCAAGGCGCACCCCGGCAATTGCGGGACTAGCTGTCCAGCTTCGGGTCGATTGCGTCGCGCAGAGCGCGCATATCGCGGGAGCCTTCAAGTTTCTCACCGTCGACGAAGATCGTGGGCGTGGCGCGCACACCCATCTCCTCGTATCCCTTGTCCTTGACCGCATTAATGCCGTCGAGGAGTTTCTGATCTGTTAAGCATGCCTGGAAGTCGTCGTCTGAGAAGCCTGCCTGACGGGCCAATCCACGGATTTTCGGCAGGGCATCCTCCTGCACCGCCCACTCGCGCTGGTGCTCGAAGTAGAGGTCCACAACGTCGTAATATTTATCGTCGGAACAGCGGGCGAGCATGAAGACCGCGGCGGCCAGCGGGTCGAACGGAAATTCCCGCAGGACGAACTTGACCTTGCCGGTGTCTATATACTCGGTCTTCAGTTCCTTGAACGTGGTGGAGTGAAAGTTGGCGCAGTGCGGGCAGGTCATCGATGCATATTCGACAACGGTGACGGGCGCATCTTCGCTGCCCATCACCATGTCCGGCAGCGGCTCGGCGGCGTTTGCGCCGGAGAAGCTGAGCGGCAGGGAGAGCGCGAAGGCGAGCGCGGCAAAGGCGCGGCGGCTGATCATTTGAAACCCCAATATCTGTTTGAGGTATTATGGGTCTTTTCGGAGCCCCGTGAAACCGCGTGGCACCTTACGAGCCGGTAAGGCAGCGCATCGGGCGGTCAATTCTGCGTCAGAGCGGCAGGCTGTCAGCGGTCCGCGCGGCGGCGCGCAATGCCGGCCCCGAGCCGGGCAAGGGCATCGCGAAGGCCCCTGTCTTCAATGTCGGGCATCGATTCGGAAAGGCGTTGCACAGCGGCGGGGTCGAGCACCGGGCGGGGCGGCGGGGCTGGTTTGCGCGCCCGACGCGTGGCCTGTGTCACCTTGAGGCGGGAAATGGCCGGCCAGCCGATGATGAGGTTGGCCCGCTCGATCACCTGCGGTGCGACATGCTGAAGCATCAACGCGCTGCCGGGGTCGGCGGAAATCACAAGCGTTGCGCCGGTGCTGCTCCCCTGGTCGATCCGGCTGCCGCGCGGCCAGACCACGCGCTCCACCGTGGCGGTGCGCGCCAGCTTCTCGCCGAACAGCTCCACGGGATCGAGCAGCAACGCGGAATTGGCGACCCCGCGCTGGCGGCACGACGGCGTCATCAGACCGGAGACAATCTCGGCCAGAGGCTGCGAATTTTTCTTGTAGTATGCCATGGTCGGACGATCCTCCAGCCGCGCCCCGCGCGCAAGCACGGATGCGCGCCACGGCCGGTGACGGGGCGGGCCTGTGGGGAAAGCGGGCGGCACGGCCGGCACCCCTTGCGTCGGCAGCACGGGCCGGCACAGTCAGCGCCGTGACATCCGCATCGACCCTTTCAGTGCCCGAGCCGGGGCCGGCCACCGCCCGCCGCCTCCTTGTCTGGTACGACCGGCACAAGCGGGCGATGCCCTGGCGCGCCACCAGCGGCCGCACCGAACCTTACAAGGTGTGGCTCTCCGAGGTGATGCTGCAACAGACCACGGTGGCGGCTGTCGGCCCCTATTTCGAGCGGTTCACCGCGCGCTGGCCCACCGTGGAGGCGCTTGCGGGGGCAGATGATGCCGCGGTGATGGAAGCCTGGGCGGGCCTTGGCTACTACGCCAGAGCCCGCAACCTGCTGAAATGCGCGCGGGCGGTGGCCGAGGCGGGCGGGCGTTTTCCCGCCACCGAGGCTGAACTGCGTGCACTTCCGGGCATTGGCGCCTACACCGCCGCCGCGGTTGCGGCCATCGCGTTTGACGAGCCGGCCCCGGTGGTGGACGGCAACGTGGAGCGGGTGGTGGCCCGGCTGGTGGCGCTGGAGCGTCCGCCCAAGGCCGAGATGGCGCGGGTTCGCGGGCTGGTCGAGGCGATGGTACCGGAGGGCCGTCCGGGCGATTTTGCGCAAGCCATGATGGACCTCGGCGCCACCATCTGCACCCCGCGCAATCCGCTGTGCGCGCTCTGCCCCCTCAACGCAGACTGCCGGGCGGCCGCTGCCGGCAACCCGCTCGATTACCCGCGCAAGATGCCGAAGAAGGCGCGCGCTGCGTGGTTCGGCACCGTGTATGCGCCGTTTCGGCCCGACGGGGCGGCGCTGTTCCGCGTGCGCCCGGCGAAGGGCCTGCTCGGCGCCATGCCGGAACTGTTCGGCACGCCCTGGGCGCCTGTCGCGCCTGACCCGGCGCCCCACGCCCCGTTTGCGGCGCCATGGCGGGCGGCCGGCGCCATCAGCCACGGGTTCACCCATGCCGAACTGACGCTGGACGTGATGAAGGCCGAGGTGGCGGCCGGGACAGAGGCCCCCGCCGGAGCCTACTGGCGCTTGCCGGAGGAGGCGGGTCTCCCCACGCTGATGGCGAAGGCCGTCCGCCGCGCCCTTGCGGCAGACGACTGAACGTCCCCCGGTCCGCCATTGCCGGGCGGCATAAGTGCGACGAAAGACGCCGCCGTGACGGCAATCCGCCCTTTCGCGCTGCGTGTGGGACGCGGACGTGGCGTCGACGGCTGATGCGCGAAGGGTGCTGCGGCGACCAGCCGCATCGCGGTGTGCTGCCGAGGCGCCAGTATGGCCGCAAACCTTGGGGGAACGGTGATGACGATCAAGTTTGCTGCAGGGCTTGCCATTGCGCTGGGGGCGACCGGTACGGCCGCAGCCGAACCCGCGCGCTACCAAATCGACCCCGAACATTTCTCCGTCGTCTTCAGCGCCGACCACATCGGTTATGGCGCGGTGTGGGGGATGTTCCTGAAAGGGAGCGGCAGCTTCGTGTTCGACGAGGCCGCGCGGACGGTGGAGGATCTCACGGTCGAGATCGAAACCGGGAGCGTGTTCTCCAACAGCAAGGCGCGCGACGAGCATCTGCGCTCCGCCGAGTTCCTGAGCGCCAAGGCACACCCGCTCGCGACCTTCACGATGACCGAGGCGGCGGCCGAGAGCGAGACAAGCGGCAAGATCACCGGCGATCTGACCCTTCTGGGCGAGACTCACCCGGTCACGCTGGATGTCACGCTCAACAAGGCAGCGCCTTACCCCTGGGGCGACAACTATGTCGTCGGCATCAGCGCGCGGACCACGCTGCCCCGCAGCAATTGGGGGATGACCTACGCGCTGGACGGTAACCTTGTGGGTGATGACGTTCCGATCATCATCGAGCTGGAAGCGATCAGGCAGGATTGAGCTGGAAGCGATCAGGCAGGACTGAGCTGGAAGCGACCAGACGAGAATGAGCTGGACGCGACCAGACAAGAATGAGCCGGAACCGGTCCGCCAGCGCTGACGGACCGGACGGCAAGCGCTAGTCTCCATCCCAAGCGGTCCGCAGCGGCCGTGCCAGCGGGAGACTGTTCATGGAAAGCGTCGCGTTCATCGGGCTTGGCAATATGGGGGCGCCGATGGCGCGGAACCTTGCCGAAGCTGGCCACAAACTCATCGGGTTCGACGTTGCGGCCCCCGCCCGCGAGGCCTTCACCGCAGCCGGTGGCCGGGTTGCAGAGAGCGCCGCCGAGGCCGTATCCGGCGCAAACGTGGTGATAACCATGCTCCCGGCCGGAGACCATGTGCGCGCCGTGATGACCGGCGATGACGGCATTCTTGCCCGCGCCGCGCCGGACGCCCTTTTGATAGACTGCTCCACAATCGACGTTGAAGCCGCGCGCGAGGTGGCCGCGGCAGCTGCGGAAAGCGGGCGTGCCATGTGCGATGCGCCGGTGTCGGGCGGCGTGTCCGGTGCGTCTGCCGGCACGCTGACATTCATGGTGGGCGGCCTGGATGAAGCGTTTGCCCGCGCCGAACCGATCCTCAAGCGCATGGGCCGCAACATCGTCCATGCCGGAGCCGCCGGCGCCGGGCAGGCGGCAAAGATCTGCAACAACATGATCCTCGGCATCTCGATGATTGCGGTGAGCGAGGCGTTCAACCTTGCCGACGCGCTGGGGCTCGAGCGGCAGAAGCTGTTCGATATCGCCAGCACCGCGTCCGGCCAGTGCTGGGCGCTGACCACCTATTGCCCGGTGCCTGGCCCGGTGCCGACCTCGCCGGCAAACCGGGACTACGCGCCCGGCTTCACCGGCGCCATGATGCTGAAGGATCTGCGCCTTGCGGCGGCCGCCGCCGCGCACACCGGCACCCACACCCCGCTCGGCGGGGCGGCGCGCGCGGTCTACGACGATTTTTGCCAGAGCGGCGAGGCGGCGAAGGACTTCTCCGGCATCGTCGCCCATCTTCGCCGGGTCACGGAAAAATTGTGACCGGAATACCACGGCGGCGGCGTTCACCTCCGATTCACCTTACCGCTTAAGACCCGTTTCAGGGTGACCGCGCACCCTTGCCTCTAAACGCGCCCACAAAAAGGGCCGGAAAACACGAGGCATACGATGAACCTGGCAGTGCGGCACGCGGAGGGCCTTGAGCCCCCGGTTAACACCCAAGCGCTCGACGCTTACATCGAAGCGATCCGTCTCATCGAGCGCACCCACAGGCGCTTCCTCGATGTGGTGAAGGATGAGCTGGACCGGCTCGGCGAGGAGGAGGTCAACAACGTCCAGGCGGTGCTTCTGCACAATCTGGGGCGTGAGGTGCTGACGCCGAGCGAGTTGAAGTCGCGCGGCTATTACATGGGCTCCAACGTCTCCTACAACCTCAAGAAGCTGGGCGAGCTCGGCTACCTCACGCAGGAACGCTCCACGCGGGACCGGCGCACGGTGCGCATTACGGTGACGGAGAAGGGCGCGCGGGTTGCCGGCATCGTCGATTCGCTTCTGGCGCGGCACATGCAGTCCCTCGGCCCCATCGGCGGTGTGGAGCAGGACAGCCTCGACGGTGCGGCCCAGATCCTGCGCCGGCTGGACCGTTTCTGGAAGGACCAGGTGCTTTACCGCCTCTGATGCCGCGGCACCTGCGACATGACAATTTGCAATTTGACGGACCGCAGCGTTGTCGGGCTGCGTCCTCCGTGCTAGCGCGACCGTTGTGTGAGTATGGGGAGGCGTGACTTTGATGATCGCTCGTTGGTTGATGAAATTCGGCGGCCGGCACTTCGCGCCTCTGGTGTTTGCTGCGGTCCTGTCGCCGGGGATTGCGCTGGCGCAGGGCAATTCCGCCGAATGGGTCGACAGTTTCGACGCGACCTTGCCCGAGGTTGCAGCCGTCAATTCGCAGCAGCCCACGCTGGCGCCCGAGGCGCTCGGCCGGATGCAGATGGCCATCCAGCGCTATCGCTCCATCGAGGCGACCGGCGGGTGGCCGCTTATCGTGCCCACGTCCCGCACCGCGCTGCAGCTCGGCTCGCGCGATGATGTGGTGGAGGTGTTGCGCCAGCGCCTTGCCATCTCCGGAGACCTGACCCAGCAGGGCGGGCGCAGCAACGTTTACGATTCCTACGTGGCCGCGGCGGTGAAGCGCTTTCAGCTGCGCCACGGCCTGCCGGACAACGGCGCCCTCGACCAGCCCACCATCGACGCGATGAACGTGCCGGCCGGCGTGCGCGTGCGGCAGCTGGAGATGAACCTCACACGCATCTCCGAAAAGTCGGGCGAGCTGTCCAGCCGCTACGTGCTGGTGAACATTCCGGCCGCAGAGATCGAGGCCGTCGAGAACGGGCGCGTTCGTTCGCGCCACACCGCGGTGGTTGGCAAGGTGGACCGGCCCAGCCCGATCCTCACGTCCAAGATCCACGAGATCAACTTCAACCCGTACTGGACCGTCCCGGTTTCGATCATCCGGCGCGACCTGATCCCGAAGATGCAGAAGGACCCGTCCTATCTGGCGGACCAGAAGATCAAGATCTACCGCTGGGGCAACACTGATCGCGAGTACGACTATCGCGAGATCGACTGGAACACCGACGAGGCGACCGAATACATGTTCCGCCAGGAGCCGGGCGAGCTGAACTCGCTTGGCACCGTCAAGCTGAACTTCCACAACCAGCACCAGGTCTACATGCACGACACGCCGCAAACGTCGCTGTTTGGCGACGGGGCGCGGTTCCACTCGTCGGGCTGCGTGCGGGTGCAGAACGTGCGCGAGCTGATCACGTGGCTTCTGCGCGGCAATGGCTGGGACCGCGGCCAGGTGGATGCGGTGATCCGCTCCGGCCAGCGCCAGGACGTGAACGTCGACCAGCCGACGCAGGTGATGTTCGCCTACATCACCGCATGGGTGAATGCGGATGGCGTGGTCCACTTCCGCGACGACATCTACAGCCGCGACGGCATGGGAACGCTGGCGCTGCGCTGAGGCGGGCTCCGGCCTGGGATTACAACTGAGACTGCAAAGGGCGCCGGACACGGCGCCCTTTTTTATTGCCTGGCCACCGGGGCCACACCCCGGCTCAGAAGGCGTCGCGTTCGGCGCGGATCGCGATGGGGAGGCGACTGAAGAGAAGCCAGGCGAGTGTCGGCAACACGAACGCCGCAACGGCAATGCCGCCAACGACATTCGAGTGCATCATCTGGCCGAGGATGACGCCCACAAGCGCCTCTACGGCGACGATCATCGCGCCGATGAAGGCGATGGAGAGTGCGGCGGCCAGCCACGCGCTGCCGATGCGCGGCTGGATGTCGGTGAGACGGGAGGTGTGTGCCTCGCGCGCTGCGAGAGGACGGGTCGCGGCCGGGATAACCGCGTGGGAAGACGCCGAATTAATTGCCATGAGGGCAAGGGCACCAACTGCGTCGAATAAGCGCCCCGCCGATGACGCAGGCTCGTGGCGAGGGCCGTATTGGAGTGCAATCTCTGCTCAATCGCGCCGCCCGGCAAGTACGCCGCAGCCTTCTGCGGAAAATTATTGTTGGCGCTTTGCCCGAGACCGCGATACGGCGCCTTGCTTTCCTTGCGCGCCGTCTGCGGCCGACCTACAAGCCGACCAAACGAGTGGAGGTTTCACCATGAGCTTGCGCGACACCATCGACACCGATGCCTTCTTCGGTGGCGATCTGGCCGGCGCCGACCCTGAGATCGCCAACGCGATTGCGCTGGAACTGGGCCGCCAGCAGAACGAGATCGAGCTGATCGCCAGCGAAAACATCGCCTCGCGCGCCGTCATGGAAGCGCAGGGTTCGGTGATGACCAACAAATACGCGGAGGGCTATCCCGGCCGCCGCTACTATGGCGGCTGCGAGTTCGTCGATATTGCGGAAAAGCTGGCCATCGAGCGCGTCACCAAGCTGTTCGGCTGCGAGTTCGCCAACGTGCAGCCAAACTCCGGCAGCCAGGCGAATCAGGCCGTGCTTCTGGCGTTGTCCAAGCCCGGCGACACGATCCTCGGCATGACGCTGGATGCCGGCGGCCACCTCACGCACGGCGCGCGCCCCAACCTTTCGGGCAAGTGGTTCAACGCCGTCGGTTACGGGCTCGACCTCGAGACCGGGCTGATCGACTACGATCAGGTCGAAAAGCTGGCGCAGGAGCACAAGCCGCGGGTGATCATCGCCGGTGGTTCGGCCTATTCGCGCGTCATCGATTTCGAGCGCTTCCGCCAGATTGCCGACAGCGTCGGCGCGATCTTCCACGTGGACATGGCGCACTTTGCCGGCCTCGTCGCGGGCGGCCAGATCCCGAGCCCGTTCCCCCACGCCCACGTGGTCACGTCCACCACCCACAAGACCCTGCGCGGCCCGCGCGGCGGCATCGTCCTCACCAACGACGCCGACATTGCCAAGAAGATCAACTCGGCCGTGTTCCCCGGCCTGCAGGGCGGCCCGCTGATGCACGTGATTGCCGCCAAGGCAGTCGCATTCGGCGAAGCGCTCTCGCCGGACTTCAAGGTCTACGCCAAGAACGTGATCGCCAACGCCAAGGCGTTTGCCGACACGCTCAAAAGCGAGGGCTTCGACATCGTGTCCGGCGGCACCGACACGCACGTGATGCTGGTGGACCTTCGTCCCAAGCGCATGACCGGCCGTTCGGCTGAAACCATGCTCGGCAAGGCGGCGATCACCTGCAACAAGAACGGCGTGCCGAACGACCCGGAAAAGCCCACCATCACGTCCGGTATCCGCCTTGGCACCCCGGCCTGCACCACGCGCGGCTTCGGCATTGCCGAGTTCCAGGAAGTCGCCCGGCTGATTGCGACGGTGGTGGATGCCGCCAATCAGGCCGGCGAAGTGGACGAGGCGGTTCTGTCTCAGGTGAAGGCCGACGCGCACGCGCTGACGGCGCGCTTCCCGATCTACAGCTGAGCGTGAGCGAGCCCGCAACACGGGGAGGGGCGGCCTGATGCGCTGCCCCTACTGCGCCGAGGAAAACACGCAGGTGAAGGACTCCCGCTCCACCGAGGACGGGGCCGCCATCCGCCGCCGCCGCGTGTGCAGCGTTTGCGGCGGGCGCTTCACCACGTTCGAGCGCGTGCAGCTGCGGGAGCTGACAGTGGTCAAGCGGTCCGGCAAGCGGGAGCCGTTCGACCGCACCAAGCTGGAGCGTGCCATTGCGATCGCCACGCGAAAACGGTCGCTGGACGATGCGGTGCTGGAGCGGATGATCTCCGGCATCGTGCGCCAGCTCGAAAGTTCGGGCGAGGCCGAGGTCGGCGCTGCCGAAATTGGCGGCCACGTGATGGAGGCGCTGCGGGCGCTGGACGATGTCGCCTATGTCCGCTTCGCATCGGTGTATCGCAATTTTTCCGAGGCGAAGGATTTCGAGGCGTTCGTCTCCGATCTCGCCGAGACCGTGAGCGCCCGCCAGTCGGCCGAGCCCGGCGGGACGAATTGATCTGCGTCTTGCGGCGACGTTGCCGAAGGCTCTGCCGGTGACCGACCCCTTTCAGCCGGCAGACCCCAGGGCAACGGACCGGCGCTTCATGGCAGCTGCCATTGCGCTGGCGCGGCAGGGCGTCGGCCGCACCCGCCCCAACCCCAGCGTCGGCGCCGTGCTGGTGCAGCATACGCCCTCCGGTCCCGTGGTGGTTGGCGCTGGCCGGACCGCCGACGGCGGCCGCCCCCATGCCGAGCGGCAGGCGCTCGCCCAGGCTGGTGCCGCAGCACGGGGCGCCACCTGCTACTGCACGCTGGAGCCCTGCTCCCATTTCGGCCGCACGTCGCCCTGCGCCGATGCGCTGATCGAAGCCGGCGTTGCGGCTGTTGTGGTGGCTTGCGTTGACCCCAACCCCGCGGTGGCGGGCGAGGGGCTGGTGCGGTTGCGCAATGCGGGCATTTCCGTGCGGCAGGGTGTGCGCACCGAGGAGGCTGCGACAACGCTTTCGGGCCACATGAGCCGGATGGTGCGCGGCCGGCCCCATGTGGCGCTCAAGCTCGCGCTGTCGGCGGACGGGGCCATCGGCCGCCGCGGGGAGGGTGGCATTGCCATCACCGGACCCGCGTGGGGCAGGCAGACGCACCTCCTGCGCGCCGCGCACGACGCCATTGCGGTTGGCATCGGCACGGTGCTGGCGGACGACCCGTCGCTCACCTGCCGGCTCCCCGGAATGGCCGCCCGCTCACCTGACCGCATCATCCTTGACACGGACGCCAGAACGCCGACGAACGCCCGCCTGTTCGCGGACCGCAAGGTGCCCGTTCTCATCTTCGTTGCGCTGGATGCCGACCCGGCGCGCTGCGAGGCGCTTCAAGCCGCCGGTGCCGTCCTCCTCGCCGTGCCGCGGGCTGGTGCGGGGCTGGATCTCGCAGCCGCGCTCGGAATGTTGAGCGAGCGGGGCATCGGCAGCGTGCTGGTGGAGGGCGGGGCCGGCATTGCCGAGGCGCTGGCGGCGGCAGACCTCATCGACGAAGCCTGGCTTGTCCGCGCACCGCACCTTCTCGGCGGCGATCTGGTGCGCCCCTTCGGCGGCGACCCTGTCGCCGCGCTCTCTGAAAACCTCGTGATCGACGCACGGGATGTTGCCGGAAGCGATTTTCTCACCCACATGAAGCGAACATGTTCACAGGCATCATCACAGACGTAGGGCGCATCGACGCCGTGGAGCCGTTCGGCGACGGCATCCGTGCCGCCATCGTGTCGGCTTACGACCCGGCGTCGATCCCCATCGGCGCCTCCATCGCCTGCTCGGGCTGCTGCCTGACGGTGACGACACTGGCGCCCCACGGCAACGGTGTCCGCTTCACGGTGGATGCATCGGCCGAAACGCTGGACAAGACCACGGTCGGCGCGTGGGCGGTCGGCAGCCGCATCAACCTGGAACGATCGCTGAAAATGGGCGACGAGCTGGGTGGCCATCTGGTCTCCGGCCACGTGGACGGCCGGGCGGAAATCGTCTCGCGCGAGGATGGCGAGGACATGAGCCGCTTCACCTTCCGCCCTCCCGAAGCGCTCCTGCCGCTGATTGCGACCAAGGGTTCGGTGGCGCTGGACGGCACGTCGCTGACCGTCAATGATGCCGGCGACACCTTTTCGGTGGCGATGATCCCGCATACGCTTGCCGTCACCACGTGGCGTGACCGGCAGCCGGGCGATCTCGTCAACATCGAGATTGATACCATCGCCCGCTACGTGGCCCGTCTGGCTGCTATGCGACCGGCTTGAAACTGACGGCTTTTCGCGCCGGGCCTGCCGGGTCTATGGTCCGCGCGATCTCAAGGAACTGTTGATGGCACGCGCCCTCATTATCGAAGCACGCTTTTACGACGACATCGGCGACATGCTGCTCGCCGGTGCCACCGCGGAGCTGAAGCGCCGCAAGTTTGCGCACGAGGTGATTTCGGTCCCCGGCGTACTGGAAATTCCGCCTGCGCTCGCGATGGCGATCGCGTCCTCGCGCCGTCGCGACCTCACGTTCGATGCATTCGTCGTGCTGGGTTGCGTCATCCGCGGCGAGACCGGGCACTATGACATCGTCGCCGGAGAGGGAAACCGCGCCATCATGGATCTTGTGGTCGGCGGGCGCCTTGCGCTCGGAAATGGTATTCTGACCGTCGAGAACCGGGAGCAAGCCATCGTGCGAGCCGATCCGAACCAGAAGGACAAGGGTGGCGACGCTGCTGCGGCCGCCATTGCCCTGTTCGACCTGCGCAACGCGCTCACCTGATGACCGAACCCGCCCCCAAACCCGCCAAGGCCCCGACGCCCAAGCGCAAGCCCCCCGCCAACAAGCGCGCGGTCGCCCGTCTTGCCGCCGTGCAGGCGCTTTACCAGATGGAAGTCACCGGCGCCGGTGCCCGCGACATCGTGAAGGAGTTCGAGCTCTTTCGCCTGCGCCAGGACATTGACGGCGAAACGCTTCGCGCCATCGACCTCAACTGGTTCGACGGCCTCGTGTCCGGTGTCGTCAACCACCAGCGTTCGGTGGATGCCGCCATCGACGAGGCGCTGAAGGAAGGCTGGCCGCTGGCGCGGATCGACCTCACCTTGCGCGCCCTCCTGCGCGCCGGCGTGGTCGAGCTGATGTTCCGCGAGGAAGTGCCCGTCCGCGTGGTGATTTCCGAGTACGTGGAGGTCGCGAAGGCCTTCTTCAGCGAAGACGAACCGCGGATGACCAACGGTGTGCTCGACCGGATCGCGCACCGCGTCCGCGCTGCCGAACTTGCCGCACCGCCGCGGGCTGCGGCCCCCGTTGCCGGCGGCGAACCCTCCGCCTGACGGGCTTGGACGAAGACTCTCTCATCGCCGACATGTTCGCGCCGCTCGCCACCGATGCGGGCGCCGATGCGCTTGGCGATGATGCGGCGACCTTTGCCGGCGGCGACGGTGATATCGTCGTCACCTGCGATGCGCTGGCGGCAGGCGTGCACTTCTTTGCAGACGATCCGCCCGCGGCCATTGCCGCCAAGGCGCTGCGCGTCAACCTTTCCGACCTTGCGGCCAAGGGCGCGGAGCCGTTCGGCTATCTCCTCGCGCTGGCGCTGGGAGAGGGCGCGTCCGACGCGTGGGCGCGAGAATTTGCCGGCGGGCTGGCCGCCGACAATGCGCGCTACGGTGTTTCGCTTCTGGGGGGAGACACGTTGCGCGCCTCGCCAGGAGGCGGGACCACCATTGCCGTCACCGCGTTCGGGCGGGTGCCGTCCGGGGCCGTGGTCCGCCGCCGGGCGGCAAAGCCCGGTGATGCGCTGTTCGTGACCGGCACCATCGGCGACGGTGCGCTGGGGCTTCTGGCGCGGCAGGGCAAGCTTTGCGCGCTTGCCGACCCGCACCGCGCTGCTCTCACAGATTGCTACCTCCACCCGGACCCGCCCGTTGCCGCCTGGCGGGCCGTACGCGATCACGCCCGCGCCGCGATGGACGTGTCCGACGGGTTGGTCGGCGATCTTGCCAAACTCTGCCGCGCCGCTGGCGTCGGCGCGTTGATGGACGCGGACGCCGTGCCGTTCTCCCAGGCCGTTGCCGCTGCCATCGCGCTGGATCCTGCAAACCGTGACACCGCACTCACAGGCGGTGACGACTACCAGATCCTCGCGGCTGTTCCGCCGGAGGCCGCCGACGCCTTTGCCGCGACGGCCACGGCATGCGGTGCCCGCGCAACCCGGATCGGCGCCATCGAGGCAGGCGAGGGCGTGCGCATCATCGCGGGCGGCAATGCAATGGCGCTGAAGGACGGCCGCTTCCAGCATTTTTGATACAGGTGGCGGGCGCTGGGCAAAATGCGCTTTCCGGCGGGCAATCCGAGGCGTATGACCACCAAATGCTGACCATTGATGACCGCCTCGCGCGCCGCAACTCCATCGTCCTCGGCCTCGCGCAGGCGATGGGCGGGGCGCTCACCTCCATCACCATCGCGCTCGGCGGCCTCGTCGGCGTCTATCTCCTGTCGGAGACGAGCGAACTGGCGACCGTGCCGGTGACGACCATGATTGTCGGCACTGCCTGCGGCACCATCCCGGCCGCGCTGCTGCTGGGGCGGATCGGTCGCAAGCGCGGCTTCATGGCGGGGGCCATTCTGGCAGGAATCGGCGGGATGATCGCCTTTGCCGGCATCATGCAGGGGCTGTTCCTGGTCTACTGCGTCGGCACCTTCCTCAACGGCTTCTCCTTTGCGTTTGTGCAGCAATATCGCTTTGCCGCTGCCGAAGGCGCCAGCGACACCTTCCGCCCCAAGGCAATTTCCTATGTGCTGGCCGGCGGCATCCTTGCCGGCGTGATCGGCCCGCAGACGGTGATTGCCACCAAGGACCTGTTTCTGCCCACGGCCTACGCCGGCGCCTACCTCGCGCAGGCTGTCCTGTGCCTGCTGACGATCCTGATCCTCAGCTTTCTCACCACCGTGCCGGACCCCAAGGTGGACGCCGACGCGCCGCGCGGCCGCCCGCTCCACGTGATCCTGCGCCAGCCGCGCGTGGCGCTGGCGGTGCTGTGCGCTGTCGTCTCCTACGCCATCATGAGCCTCGTCATGACCGCGGCACCGCTGGCGATGCTGGACTGCGGCTTCACCACCTCGCAGGCCGCGCTCGGCATCCAGTGGCACGTGATTGCGATGTTCGCACCGAGCTTCTTCACCGGCCAGCTCATCGCGCGGTTTGGCGCAGGCACCGTTACAGCCATCGGCCTCATGCTTCTGGGCGTTGCCGGCACCACCGCGCTTCTGGGCATTGCGCTCGGGAATTTCTACATCGCGCTGATCGCGTTGGGGCTCGGCTGGAATTTCGGCTTCATCGGCAGCACCACCATGCTGACGGCCGCCCAGCGGCCCGAGGAGCGCGCCCGCACGCAGGCCGCGAACGATTTTATCATGTTCGCGGTGGTGGCGTTCGCCTCGCTGTCCTCCGGCGTCCTCTTCAGCAAGGTGGGGTGGGGCAGCATCAACTGGACCGTGCTGCCGATCATTGCATTCCCGCTTGCGCTGCTGGCGCTTGCCGGGGCGCGTTCAAAAGAGCCGGCGCCGGTCGCCTAAATACTGGTCAGCGCAGGGGAAATTTGCCGCAAGGCGGTCCCCTCAGCGATAGATTGCCAGAAAAGTTCGAGCACATGCCAAGCAGTGGGTTTCGCAACGAAAGTTGCGGGCCGGCGAAAACATGCAGCTTGATTTTGCACTTCTCCCCATGTTGGAAATAAGCGGAGCAACAGAAGTTGCCGCTAAAACAATACGCGCGAAAACGCGCTCGGGGAGGAATAATGGACGCTACGCTGATTGTTATCGCCTGCGGTTTCGTCTCTCTGCTGTATGGCGCCTGGGCGATCCGGAGTGTGCTGGCCGCACCGACCGGCAACGCGCGGATGCAGGAAATTGCCGAGGCCATTCAGGAAGGGGCCGCCGCCTACCTGTCCCGCCAATATCTCACCATTGCGGTGGTCGGCGTGGTCATTTTTGCGCTGGTCTATTATCTGCTCGGCATGTTCGTTGCCATCGGCTTTGCCATCGGCGCGATCCTCTCCGGCATTGCAGGCTATATCGGAATGCTGGTGTCCGTCCGCGCCAACGTGCGCACCACGGAGGCAGCGTCCAAGTCGCTCCAGGGCGGGCTCGACATTGCGTTCAAGTCCGGCGCGGTCACCGGGATGCTGGTTGCCGGCCTCGCGCTCCTCGGCGTCGCGGTCTATTTTTATGTGCTGACCGAAACGATGGGAAATTCGCCAACGTCGCGCGTGGTGATCGACGCGCTGGTGGCGCTCGGCTTCGGCGCCTCGCTGATTTCGATCTTCGCGCGTCTGGGTGGCGGCATCTTCACCAAGGGCGCTGACGTTGGCGGCGACCTTGTGGGCAAGGTCGAGGCCGGCATTCCGGAGGATGACCCCCGCAACCCCGCCACCATCGCCGACAATGTGGGCGACAATGTCGGCGATTGCGCGGGCATGGCGGCCGACCTTTTCGAGACCTACGCCGTCACCATTGTGGCGACCATGGTGCTGGCCGCCATCTACTTCGGCGGGACGGCATTCGAAGCCTCAACCATGCTTTATCCGCTCGCCATCTGCGGGGCCTGCGTGGTGACGTCCATCGTCGGCACGTTCTTCGTCAAACTCGGCGCCTCGCAGAACATCATGGGCGCGCTCTACAAGGGCTTTGTGGTGACGGCGGTGCTGTCGCTCATCGTGCTTGCGCCCGTCACCTATCTGGTGTTCGGCAGCTTTACCGAAATCATCACCGTGGGTGGTGCGGTTGTGGCCGAGGGGGCCGAGGCGGCTGCGGCAACGGCCAAACCTGCCGTGAGCTTTACCCCGCTCGATCTTTATCTGTGCGGTGTTGCGGGCCTCGTCATCACCGGCCTCATCATCTGGATCACCGAATATTATACCGGCGTCGGCTACCGGCCGGTGCGTTCCATCAGCCAGGCGTCGGTCACCGGGCATGGCACCAACGTCATCCAGGGGCTCGCAGTCTCGCTGGAGGCGACGGCGCTCCCGGCACTCGTCATCATTGCGGGCATCATCTTCACCTACTCGTTTGCGGGCCTCTTCGGCATCGCCATTGCGGTGACGACGATGCTGGCGCTGGCGGGCATGGTGGTTGCGCTGGACGCCTTCGGCCCGGTCACCGACAACGCCGGCGGCATTGCCGAGATGGCGGACCTTCCAGATGACGTTCGCGCCACCACCGATGCGCTGGACGCTGTCGGCAACACCACCAAGGCCGTCACCAAGGGCTACGCCATCGGCTCGGCAGGCCTTGGCGCCCTGGTGCTGTTTGCGGCCTACACGGAGGATCTGCGCTTCTTCATCGCCAATGCGGACCAGTACCCGTACTTTGCCGGGCTGACGGAGGAGACGCTCAACTTCTCGCTCGCCAACCCTTACGTGGTGGTGGGGCTGTTCTTTGGCGGGCTGTTGCCGTTCCTGTTCGGCGGCATCGCGATGACCGCGGTGGGCCGTGCGGCAGGCGCGGTGGTGGAGGAGGTCCGGCGCCAGTTCCGCGAAAAGCCTGGCATCATGAAAGGGACCGACCGGCCGGACTATGGCCGCGCGGTGGACATGCTGACCAAGGCGGCCATCCGCGAGATGATCATCCCCTCGCTGCTGCCGGTGCTGTCGCCGCTGTTCGTGTTCTTCGTCATCAACGCCATTGCGGGCAAGGGGGAGGCATTTGCCGCCACCGGCGCCATGCTGCTCGGCGTGATCGTGACGGGGCTGTTCGTGGCCATCTCCATGACCGCGGGCGGCGGTGCGTGGGACAACGCGAAAAAGTCGTTCGAGGATGGCTTTGTGGACAAGGACGGGGTGACTCACCTCAAGGGGTCGGAAGCGCACAAGGCCTCGGTGACCGGCGATACGGTCGGCGATCCCTACAAGGACACGGCCGGTCCGGCGGTGAACCCGATGATCAAGATCACCAACATCGTGGCGCTTTTGCTCTTGGCGGTGCTTGCCCACGGCGGGTGACGGCAGACGATTGCAACCTTTTAAAAGGCCCGCGTCTCGCGCGGGCCTTTTTTGTGGGCGCCCCCTCAGCGGCCGGCTCGCCAGCTCTTGCGGGCGAGGAAGGCGGGGAGGAGCACAAGGTCGGCAACCATTGCCGCAATCAGCGTGATGGCGGTGAGGGCGCCAAAATGGCGGTTGACCAGAAAGCCGGACATGGCGAACGGCATGAAGCTCGCCCCCAGCGCCAGCGATGTGGCCACCACCGCAACGCCGACTGAGCGGAAAGCGCGGCGCAGTGCCTCCGGCCCGGGGCCGATCTCGCGCCCGTAGCGCTGGTATTTGGCGAGGAGGTGAACGGTATCGTCCACCACCAGCCCGTAGGTGAGGGCGGCGACCACCGTGGCCGCGAACGAGATTTCGCCCACCAGAAAGCCCCAGATCCCGAAAGCCAGCATCACCGGCAGCACATTGGGCAGGAGGCTGACGAGGCCGAGCCGCCAGTCCCGCAAGGTGAGGAAGAGGATGAGGGAGATGGCAACCAGCGCCACCACAATTCCCACCACCATCGCCCGCGCGCTGCCAAGCGAGAGCTGGGCCGACAGGATGGGCAACCCGGTGACCGTCACGCTGGCGGGGCCGAACAGGGTGGCCGCCTCGGTGCGCAGCGCATCCGCAAATGCAAGAGTCTGCCGGGACGAGACGCCGCGCAGGACCACGCTGGTGCGGACCTCCCGGCCGTCGGCCCCCGCAAGCCGCGGGGCGCCGGCCTCCACCATCTGCGCTGCGGCGCTGGCCAGAATGTTCGGCGAGGGGGGCGCGCCGCGGGCCTCGGTGTCCGTTCTCAGCGCGGCAAGGCTGTCGACCCGCGCGACCTCGGGCCGGGCGCCCAGCCAGCGGTCGACGGCGGCCAGCCGGTCCAGCGCCTCTGGTGTGAACGCAGCGCCCGGCGCACCGGCGTCGACCACAAGGTCGATGATGGTGGTACCGGACAGCTTGGTCTCGAACAGGTCGGTCGCGCGGCGGATTTCGTAGCGTTGATCGAAATAGTGGGAGAATGTGTCGTCCACCTTGATCGACCAGATGCCAGCACCCCCTGCCAGAAAGGCAGCGAAACCGCCAAGGATGACGCTCCGGCGGTGTCTGGCTGCGCCCGCGCCCAGCGCTCCCAGCGCCTGCTCCAGAACGCGGCGGTGGCGGCCAAAGCTCTGCGGCACCAGCGCTAAAAGCGCAGGCAGCAGCGTGAAGGTGAGGGCGAGCACCCCGATGAGACCCACCGCAACAATGTTGCCGAGATCGCGAAATGGCGGTGCTTCGGCAAGGTTGAGGGTGAGGAAGGAGACCAGCGTCGTCACCACCGACAGGACGACGGGCTTGGCGTTCCGGTCGATGGCGAGCGCCAGCGCGTCGATCCTGGTGGCCCCGCTGCGCAGCGCCTCCTGCCACGCCATGGCGACGTGGATGGCGGTGGCCACCACCAGCCCCATCAGCACAACCGGCGCCGTGCTGGAGATGCCGTTGACGGTGATGCCGAGCCAGCCGAGCGTGCCGGTGGACCCGGTGAGGGTGACCATCACCAGCGCAATGACGGTTGCCGCAAGGGTGACCGACCCCAGCGCCAGAACGAGAATTGCCGACAGGACGCCGATCTGCGCGAGGGCGTAATTCTCCACGCCCTCCTGGCTTTCGCGCAGGAACGCATCGTCGATGGGAATGCGGCCGGTCTGGAGGATGTCGGCACCGGGCAGGTTCTTGGCAACTGCATCGCGCAGTGCCGCGTGGGCGGCGGCAATCTGGCGCGATGAGGCGTTGCCGAGAGCGGCGGGCACAATGGCTGCCACCGCCGCAACGCTGCCATCCTGCGGGATGACGGCGGCAATCGCGCCGTCGCCGCGGTTGGCGGCCTCCTTCAGCCGCGCGGCGGCGTTGGCGAGCGTTGCGTCGTCGGCCGCCAGCACCGCGGCAGCCGACAGTCCGGTTTCACCGAGCGGAGAGCGCACCGCCGCGACCTCGGGCCGGGCAAGCGAGCGGACTTCAAGGTCGGCCAGCGTGCGCAGATATCGAGGCGCGAACACGTCGCCACGATCGGGCACGACGAGGGAGACGACTTCCCGCGCCTGGCCGAAGCGTGCCTCCACCGCATCGAAAGCCTGCCGCTCGGGTTTGGCGGGATCGAAGTAGACCAGAACGTCGGGATCGGTGCGAATCCTGTCGCCACCGGCCGCCACCAGCACCGCTGCAATGAGCCATGCCAGAACCACCAGAAGGCGGTAGCGGGTGATCCATCTGGCGAAGGCGCGCGCTGCGGGGGCTGGCGCACCCAGCTTATCGCGCGGGCCGATGCTGCCCTTTGAGGTCTGCTGCATGTCAGCCAGGCACCGCCCGCGGTCTGCGGTGAAATTCCGCGGTCATGGTGTGCCCCTTTACGCGCCGGTTTATCCGCCCGTCACGGCGCGGCCAACCGCCGTGGACCGCACGCCGGTTAAACGCGCGCGACCACAGGCCGTTCCGGTCCGCAGCCCGTATGGACGCTAGAGGGCTGGATTGATGAGGCCGCCCAGAAGCTGCGACACGAACGCAAGGTCCGAACCGCCGGTTGGTGTGCGGCGGGCCAGATAGTCGAACACCTTGCCGTCCTTCATCCCATATTCCGCCATTTCCCTGACCTCGCCGTTGTCGTCGAGGTAGACGACCAGAATGCGGCGGTCCTGGACCGTCGCGCGCTGGTAGGCAAAGGAGCGGGTGGCCGTCTGCGAGATGTAGTAGAACGCCTCGCCGTCGGTCAGGCCGGTGGTGGTGGGGGTGCCGAGGGCCAGAAGAACCTGCTCGCGCGAGGAGCCGACCGGCACCTGTTCGAGTTGATCAGGCGTGATCTTCTGTCCGCGTGTATACGTCTCGCCAACGCCGCAACCAGTGAGGGCGAGGGCGAGAATTGCGGCGCCGGCAATGCGCCGCACCTCGAAACCGCGGTGGCCTCGCCTATCTGAACAGCGTAAGGGTTTTGATGTCATGCTGCGCTTCTTTCGAAAGAAACAAACCAATCCCGCCGTCGATCGCCTCTATCGAGAAGCGGTCGCGCAGGCGCGCCAGCCGGTCTTCTATCAGACCTTCGGCGTTCCGGACACGCTGGATGGCCGTTTCGACATGGTCGTTTTTCACATCTGGCCCCTTATCGACGGGTTAAGGGCGGAGGACGGCACCATGATCGAGGACGGCCAGGAGCTGTTCGACACCTTCGTGGCCGACATGGAGCAGAATTTGCGCAACCTTGGCGTGGGCGACAATTCCTTCCCCAAAAAGATGAAAGCCATAGGCTCGGCATTTTATGGCCGTTTTGAAGCCTATTGCACCGCCAAGGATGCAGATGCGCTGGCGGTGGTTGCCGCGCGCAACATTTTGGGCGATGAGGCGGTGGCCGGCTCGGTGCAGGCGCAAAGCCTCGGCCGATACGGTCAGGCCATGCGCGAGGCGGCAACGAAGACCCTGCCGACCGAACATTATTCCTACCCCGACCCTGTGGCGTTCGCACCGCACAGCCAACCCGGAGATGCCGCGTGAGTGCACGCCTCAGCCGCCCCATCAGCGTGCGGCGCCTCAACAAGGAAGAGCGCGTGTCGGTCGAAGCGACCGAGGAAGAGCGCACCTCCATTGCCGATGCGCTGGACCTCATCGCAATCCACAGCTTCACCGCCGACGTGATCCTGCGCCCCTGGAAGAAAGAGGGCGTGCGGGTGGAAGGCACCGTGACCGCCGACGTGGTGCAGCCCTGCATCGTGACGCTGGACCCGGTGCCATCCACCGTGAACGAGGAATTCAATATCCGCCTTCACCCGGATGCCGCGCCGTCCGCCGAGGTCAACGTGGACCCCGAGGCCGAGGACCCGCCCGAGCTTCTGGAAACCGAAATGGTGGATGTGGGCGCCATCGTGCTGGAGCATTTCGCGCTCGGGCTCGACCCCTATCCCCGTGCACCGGGTGCCGTCTTCGAGAACGAGGCTGACGAGCCGGAGGAAGAGCCTTCCCCGTTCGCCGTTCTCGAAGCGCTGAAGAAACAACCAAACTGAGTGTTTTGACCGCAGGCCAGTTTTGCGTATGGTCCGCGCCGCCGCGCCCCGCGGCCGAACAATTGAACGGACGCGATGAGCGCTGAGACGATCAGGCTGGCCATTGATGCCATGGGGGGGGACGAAGGTCCGTCCATGGTGCTGCCGGGCCTCGACATCGTGTTGAAGCGCTGCCCCGAGCTGCGCTTCGACCTTTTTGGAGATGCCGAAAAACTGGACGGCGTTCTGGCCGCCTATCCGGCGCTGAAGGCCGCTTCGGTGGTCCACCATGCGCCGGTGGCGATCCCCATGGACGCCAAGCCGAGCCAGGCGCTGCGCATGGGGCGCAAGAAAAGCTCCATGTGGCTGGCGCTGGAATCCATGAAGACCGAGGGTGGCGCGAAGGCCATGGTTTCGGCCGGCAACACCGGCGCGCTGATGGCCATGGCGCTGTTTTCCCTGCGCCCCATGAAGGGCGTGGACCGGCCGGCGCTGGCGGCAATCTGGCCGACGGTGCGCGGCGAATCCATCGTCCTCGACGTGGGCGCCTCCATTGGCGTCGGCACGCGCAACCTCATCACCCATGCCATTCTGGGCGCAGCCATGTCTCGTGCGGTGTTCGGCATCGAGACGCCGACGGTGGGCCTCCTCAACATTGGCGTGGAGGAGGTGAAGGGGCTGGAAGAGGTTCGCGAGGCGGGCCAGGTCCTGCGCGGCCTCGATCTTCCATCCCTGCGTTACGAAGGCTTTGTCGAGGGCGACGATATTGGCCGCGGTGCGGTGGATGTGGTTGTCACCGAGGGTTTTTCAGGCAACATCGCTCTCAAGACGGCGGAGGGGACGGCGCGCCAGCTTGCAGCGTACCTGCGCATGTCCATCGGGCGAACGCTGCGGGCACGGCTCGGCTATCTGCTCGCCAAACCGGCTTTCATGCGGTTGCGTGACAAGATGGACCCGCGCAAGATCAACGGCGCCGTGTTCCTTGGGCTCAATGGCCTTGCCATCAAGAGCCATGGCGGTACGGATGCGGAAGGCTTTGCAAGCGCCGTGGAGCTTGCACACGATATGGTACGCAACGATCTGTTGCGCCGGATTGCGGCGGATGTCGCCGCCCTTGAGGAGACACTTGAGCTTGCAGACGCGGGTTGATTTCAATCGGCAGGGAGAAGGCAAGCCTTCTTCCGGGGCCGAAGATGGCGCGTCGCCGGCCAGCGCCGGCCGCCGCCCCATGTCTCGCGTGCGCGGCATAGGCGCTGCGCTGCCGGAGCGCGTTGTCACCAATCACGATCTGGAAGCGATCGTCGACACCACCGACGAGTGGATTGTCGGCCGGACCGGCATTCGCGAACGCCATATTGCGGGTGACGGCGAATTCACCTCCCATCTGGCCGAGCGTGCCGCGCGCAAGGCACTGGCAAGCGCCGGCTGCGAGCCGTGCGAGATCGACCTCATCATTGTGGCGACGGCAACGCCGGACCACACCTTTCCCGCCACAGCGGTTGTGGTGCAGGACCTTCTGGGCATCACCGGCGGGGTCGCGTTCGATGTGGGGGCCGCGTGCTCCGGCTTCGTCTTTGCCATGGCAACGGCAGATGCGCTGATCTCGGTCGGCTCGGCCCGCCGCGCGCTGGTGATCGGCGCCGAAACATTCTCCCGCATTCTCGACTGGGACGACCGCACCACCTGCGTCCTGTTCGGCGACGGGGCCGGCGCCGTGGTGCTGGAATCAACCGCGGACGGTGCGGATGCGGGCGCCTCCAAGCCGCGCGGCGTGATCGCCCACGCCATGCGGTCCGACGGGTCCCACCGCGACAAGCTCTACGTGGACGGCGGCCCGTCGACCACGCAGACCTCGGGTTTCTTGCGGATGCGCGGCCAGGAAGTGTTCCGCTTTGCCGTTCAGGCGACGGTGGATGTGGTCGAAGACGTGTTCACCCGGGCCGGGATGACCGCCGATGACATCGACTGGTTCGTGCCCCACCAGGCCAACAAGCGCATCATCGACGCGAGCGCCAGAAAGCTCGGTATTGCCTCCGAGAAGGTCGTGCTGACGGTGGCAGAGCACGGCAACACTTCGGCAGCCTCGATCCCGCTTGCGCTGGACCGTGCGGTCTCTGATGGACGGATCAAACAAGGCGATATCGTGCTTCTGGAAGCGCTCGGTGGCGGGTTTACTTGGGGTGCAGCCATCGTCCGGTGGTGAATTCGATCGGATGAGACTGGTATTTTGACAATTGACGGCACGTTAACCTTCAAATAACGTTTCACGGTGACGGAATGACGCAACTTCGCGCGCGTTTGGCTTGCCGCCGGGCGCGAACAAAGGCGGGCTGACAATATGGCAGGACGGACGATCACGAGAGCCGAGCTTGCTAACGCCGTTACAAAAAAAGTGAACACGCCACGGGCGGTTTCGGCCGAACTGATCGATCAGATCCTCGAAGAAATCGCCGGTGCGCTCGAAAAGGGCGAGTCGGTGCGCCTGTCTTCGTTCGGCACGTTCGACGTTCGGGCCAAGAATGAGCGCGTCGGCCGCAACCCCAAGACCGGCGAGGAAGTGCCCATCGCCGCGCGCCGGGTGGTGACGTTCCGGCCGAGCGATGTGCTGAAACGCTTCATCAACGCGATTGGCGGTAAATAGGCGCCGCCTAGCGCCGCGCGGACGTCCCGCGGCCCGACCGATTGTGCTTGTGGCGCCATGACCGACGAGACCGAATACTCCGGACAAGATGAGCAGGCGCCTGAGCCGCCCGAGCCGCGTCAGGCCGCTGCCCCGGCGACGGTGGATGCTGCTGCGCTGGCCCGCCGCCTCGACGTGCCATCCACGGTGCTCAGCTTTCTGGAAGGCCAGTTCCCCGAAATTCGCGCGCTGAAAGCCGATGGCCGGCGGCGGTATCGCGCCACTGATGCCGTGTTGCTGGCCGGCCTGGTGGATGCGCTTTACGGCGAGGGACGGGCGTTCCGCGAAGTGCAGCAAGAGTTGCGCTCCGGCGCCGGCCGGCAGCGGCTGGCGGCTCGGGGCGCGGCGCTGATTGGCCGGCCGCCCGAAACGCAGCAGGCGCCGGCCTCTGCAATTCCACCGGATGCGGTGGTGCGCCGAAAGGGGCCCATGCCGCACAGCCCGCCCCAGAGACCCTCCTCCCCCACGGCCGACGCAATCCTGCGCGAGCTGATGGCATGCGTGCGCGTTCTGGAAGCGGCCCGCGCCGAAGACACCTAGCCCCGGGGCAGGGGCCCGAACCATCGGGGCACAGCGCAACGCGCAGAACGGGACTCGACCGGCAGCGGTGGTATCGCTAGAGGTCCGGCAATCAGTTTCGGACCCTCCCCATGCTTGCCGCCTTCGAACGACCCGGCCGCTTTTATCGCGGCAATCTGCACTGCCATTCCACCCTGTCCGACGGTGAGCTGTCACCCGAGGCGGTCTGCCGGTTCTACCGCCAGAACGGATATGATTTCATCTGCCTGAGCGACCATTTTCTGGCCCGCTACGGCTTCCCCATCGCCGACACCATCCCTTTGCGCACCGACGGCTTCACCACCATCCTCGGAGCCGAAATCCATGCGCCGGCCATTGCCAACGGCGAGATCTGGCACATTCTGGCGGTAGGCCTGCCGGCCGATTTCGCACCGACGGGTGCGGACGAAACCGGCCCCGCGCTGGCGGCTCGCGCCCATGCCGCCGGTGCCTTCGTCGCCCTGCCGCATCCCGAGTGGTATGCGTTGACGCCGGCGGATGCCGCGACCATTGCCGATTTCCATGCCATCGAGGTCTTCAACGCCGACTGCGACTTCGAGTGCGCCCGCGGCGAGGGCAGCGCTTTGCTGGACCAGGTGCTTGGCGCCGGGCGGAAGATTGGCGCCATTGCGGTGGACGACGCCCACTTCTACCAGGACGAGGCGCCGGCAGGCTGGGTCCATGTGAAGGTGGAGGACAACGACCCGGACGCGCTTCTGGCAGCGCTCAAGGACGGGGCCTACTACGCGTCGCAGGGGCCAAAAATCGAGCGGATCACGCGCGAGGGCGACACGCTCGCGTTCGAGACGAGTGCGGTGCGCAGCATTCACCTTCTCGGGCCCGGCGCAAAGCAGGTGGGGGTGCGCGGTGTCGCCATCACCCGAGGCCGGCTGCCGCTGGCGAAATTTGCCGGCGCCTGGTGCCGTGCCGTCATTGTGGATGAGGCCGGCCGCAAGGCGTGGACGAACCCGCTGTGGCTCGACTGATCGCCCGATAATTGCCTACGGATTTGGCTGTCTGCGCTGGAATGCCGCCGCGCACGCCTTACATGGAGGGGGAAGCGCAGCGGATGGCGCGGCGGCCCGGAACGCTCATGTGAGGTTCCGCCCGGCCGCTCGGATCGCCGCCGACTGCGCCCATTCGGGAGATCACACGATGAACAGACGTATTGCCTATGCCCTGCTGATGGGCCTTGCCGCACCGTCGCTAGCGATGGCGCAGACCGCAACGGAACCTGCCGCCACGACGACCCCGGCGGCCGAAGCGCCGGCCGCCGCAACCCCGGCACCCGCCGCCACCGCGGAAGCTGATCGCGCCACAATGCCGGACGCCGATGTGCTGGCCGAGGAGCTGAGCGGCAACCTTGATGCGATGGAAGAGGTGGAGATCGGCAAGACGCGCTACGTCACCGAGCAGAGCGAAACCTCGCTGTTCTCCAGCGATATGGTCGGCGCAGCGGTCTACGGGATCGACGCGGAAAAGATCGGCGACATCAACGATCTGATGCTGGCTGGCGATGGCTCCGTGGAAGCGGTGGTGATTGGCGTCGGCGGTTTCCTAGGCCTTGGCGAGAAGGACGTGGCGGTGCCGCTCGACACGCTGGACATCGCGCTTGTGGACGGCGACTACCGGATCACCATTCCGGCCACCGAACGCGACCTGTTCGACGCACCGAGCTTTGCCCGGTCCGACGGCACGTCCAGCGACCGTCTGGGCGAATTCGAGCGCACCTACGAAAAGGCCCGCGCGGAAGCTGAAGCCGCTTACGAGAGCGCCCGCGAGCGGGCCAGCGAGCTTTACGACAACGCCTCCAAGGAGGCCGGTGAGCTCAGCGTGCGCGCACAAGATGAGGCCAACCGCCTGATCGAGCGTGGCCGTGCCGCCGTCAACGAGCTCAAGGCCGACGCCGAAACCTCAGACGGGGCCGAGACGGATGCTACCGTGACCGTGAAGCCGGCCGGCGAGGCCAACGTGACCGTGAAGCAGGCGGATGAGACCCCCGCCACGCCCGCAGCGCAGTAAAACACGCTCTGCCGGATGCGCCTTGAGGCGCATTCGGCAGCTCTGCCCGCAGACAGCGCGGGACGCTCTGCCTTGAAGGCCATCGGCCTGAAATGTGGAGGAATTTGAATGGTCGGAGCAGCAGGATTCGAACCTACGACCCCTTGACCCCCAGTCAAGTGCGCTACCAGGCTGCGCTATGCTCCGACTCTGGGGCCTAGCTAGCGCCTAATCGGCGCGGCTGCAAGCGCTTAAAACAGGGCGATGTGCGGTTCTCCGCAAACTTCGCAAACCTGGCAAGGCTGGATTAACCATCATGGTGCACGGTCGGGAAACCTGCCGATGGAACCTGCGCGATGATGACCAGTCGCTTCACCCTCTACATTCTCCTGACCATGGCCGTCTGCCTGACCGCGGTGACGCTCCGCCTCTCTGCACAACCAGCGCTTCAGGTGGACCTTTACACGGCCCAATCGCCGAGCGCCGCCGTGCACGAAAATGCCGTTGGTGATGCTGCCCGCAACGCCGTGCCATCTTCGGTGCAGGTCTCGCTGCACGAAATTTCGGGCAGGGGCCTCCGGCTGCGGATCCACACGGCCGATGTGGCGACGGCGCGGACGGTGGCTGCTGCGGTCCGCACGCGCCTAGAGGCGGACGGGATCACAACGCGTCTCGCGGTGGAAAGCCGGGCGCGGGGCGGGGCTGCGGTCTACGCCGCCACGCTCGCCGCAGCGGCGCTCATTTCCGGGCTGCTTGTCGTGCTTCTGGCGGCCGCCATCCGCGTCACCGGCTCGGCTATGAGCGAGGGCGGCGTTCGGCGCGTGCCGGCGGCGTCTGCATCCACTTGATCAGCGCGGCGATCGGAACAACCCAGATCAGCCCGGTAAACACGTAGTAGGCCAGCTGCACCCAGCCGCTGGTGCCCGGCAGGAGGCGCACTGCCAGAAGCATCACCGCAAAGCAGTAGACGATCAGGAAAACGACCGTCACCAGCGTGCCGATCAGCTTCTTCAACCGCACATTCATCGAAATCCAGACCCCGGTTTTGGCGGCCCGCGGTGCGGGCGATCACGCGTCCATAGCCCGAATGGCGGCCTTGCGCACACCGCGGCCGGCCGGCGCGACACTTTTTCCGCACCGGCGCCGCTTGGTTCCGGCGACTATTCGGGAGTAGAGCCGTGCTCATGATGGAAAATCGAGCGATTGTCTGGTGGCTGCGCATTGTCGGCCTGTTTGTGGTGGCGACACTGCTGGTGGGGGGCGCAACGCGGATCACGGATTCCGGCCTTTCGATCACCGAGTGGAAGCCGCTGCTCGGCGTGATCCCGCCCTTGTCGGAAAAAGGCTGGGAGGCGGCGCTGGAACTCTACCGGCAGATCCCCGAATATCAGCTCATCAACCGCGGCATGAGCCTTGCCGAATTTCAGGTCATCTACCTGTGGGAATGGGCGCATCGGTTGATCGCGCGCACCATCGGCCTCGTCTTCTTCGTGCCCTTCGTCGTGTTCTGGGTCCGCGGGATGCTGCCGGGCTGGTTCAAGCCCTGGGGCATCCTGCTCCTGGCGCTGGGCGGGCTGCAGGGCGCCGTCGGCTGGTGGATGGTGACATCCGGCCTCACCGAGCGTGTGGACGTCAGCCAGTACCGGCTCGCGGTTCACCTCTCGATCGCCTGCATCATCCTCGCCCTCACCGTCTGGCTGTCGGAGCGGTTGGCCGGGCGGTGCGGCCGCAATATCGTGCCGCGGGCCGTGCGCCTCACCGGCATTGCGCTGCCGTTCGCGATCCTGTGCCAGATTGCGCTGGGCGCGCTGGTTGCCGGCCTCGATGCGGGGCTTGCCAGCGACACCTGGCCGCTGATGGCGGGCGCGTTGGTGCCGGATGGCCTTCTTGCCATCACGCCAGCCTGGCTGAATGCTTTCGAAAACCCGCTCACCGTACAGTTCGACCACCGGATCGTGGGTTATGCGGTTCTGGCGCTGGCCGTGGCCCACGCACTGCTCGCCTTGCGGGCGCCGGCGGGTGCAGCGGCGGGGAGCCCGGCCCGGCAGGCCACGCTGGTGCTGGCGCTGGTGGCGGCGCAGGCGGTCTCGGGGATTTTTGTGGTGTTGCATCAGGTGCCGCCGGTGCTCGCCGGAACGCACCAGGTGACGGCGGCAATCACGCTGTGGGCCGCTGTCGTGCTTGCGGCGCGCCTTGGGAGCGCGCCGCGTGCCGTCGGTGTGGAGGCCGTCCCCGCGCGCTAGTCCTGATAAACGGGCAGCGAGCGGACATTGTCCTCGGTGATGTCGAGGATCAGATTGTCGCCTTCGATCGACAACAGGTTGATGTCGACAACACGCGTCACGTCATCGTCGGTGAGGAACCAGCCGGGGCCGTCGAACTCGATGGCGACGGCGGTTGCGGTGTTCTCGTTGGGGCCGAGCACCTCTTCCACTTCGCCAAGGTCCTCGCCATTGCGATCGACGAGGTCGTAATCGTCGAGCGCATAGATCGGGACATTGAGCGTCGGCAGCACGAATTCGCTGTCGAGTTCCACGAGGCCTTCAGCGTTGACGACGGGCGCCTCACCGACATCGCCGGCATCGACGTCGACGGTCTCGGCCGGGGACACGACCTCGACACCCTCGGGTGCCACGACGTCGACGCCATCCGGTGCCACGACCTCGACGTTGGTCTGCGCCAGCGCAGGGGCGGCAAGCGAGGTCATCAGGGCGCCGATCATGAGCGTACGGGTGGCGTTCATTGCGAAACTCCATTGTTGTTCATTAAAGGAAGAACGGCCCGGGCCCCCTTTGGTTCGGCGCTGTGCAAACGCGGCTTCGGCGCGCGACGCAGACAAGGCTTGAAATGGCCGCGTGTTTCGCGGCATGCGCTGCGCCATGACCGATAGCAGCATCGCCTCCTTCGCCCCGTTCGGCGACCCCCGCCGCAACGTCGTGACCCTCTCTGACGGGCGCGCCTTCGCCTTCGCCGCATTCGGCCCAGCCGGCGGCGTGCAGGTGGTGTTCCTGCCGGGGGCGGGGATGAGCGGCTCGCTCTGCCTTCCCGCCGCGGCGCTCGAGGCGGGCGGGCTTTCGGTCCGCGCCATCGACCGGCCGGGCCTCGGCCAGTCCGCCACCGATCCTGAAAAGTCGCTTGTCAGCGTGGCGGACGATGTTGCCGCGCTTTATGGCGGCGAACGGCCGGTGGCGGTCGGATATTCGCAAGGGGCGCCGTTTGCGCTGGCGCTGGCGGCCGCCGGCGTTGCCCGCGCGGCGCTCCTGGTGGCGCCGCAGGACGAATTGGCGCGCGAGGACGTGCGTGCCGCGCTGCCGCCGGAGATTGCAGGCTTTGCCGGCGCCATGAACGAGACGCCGGATGAGACCGAGGCGTTCCTTGCAGGCGCCGCCGATGCCGATGGCCTCGCCGCAATCATCGCGCGGACCGCGGCCCCGGCCGACCGTGCCCTCTACGAAGCCGAGCCGTTTGCGACGATGCTGCGCACCGCGCTGCGCGAGGGGTTTGCCGGGGGCGGCGCCGGCTATGCCCGCGACACCCGCGCCGCGATGACGCGCTGGCCGTTCGACCTTGGCGCGATGGCGGTGCCGGTCACCGTGATGGCGGGCCGCGGCGATACCAGCCCCGTGCATGCCGCAGAGGGGGGCGCGGGGCTTGCGGCGCGGATCGCCGGCGCCCGCCATGTCGTCATCGAGGACGGCGGCGGGGCCTTGCCATGGACCCATGCCGGCGACATCGTTGCCGAGATCCGCGCCCTCGTGCGCTGACGCGTAGCTGCGTTGCGGAAATAAAGCTGGCTTTCCGGCCCGGTTCGTGGCAACGCGGGCCTATCCAAAATATTGTTGGCAAAAGCTTCATGAATTCCGCACGCCGCGCTCTGCGCAACGTCGCCATTATCGCGCACGTTGACCATGGCAAGACTTCGCTGATCGACGTTCTCCTGCGCCAGTCCGGTTCGTTCCGCGACAACCAGCGGGTCGCTGAGCGCGCGATGGACTCAAATGACCTTGAAAAGGAGCGTGGCATCACGATCCTGGCCAAGGTCACCAGCATCGAATGGGAAAGCGACAAGACCCCGCCGACCCGCATCAACATCGTAGACACGCCCGGCCACGCCGACTTCGGCGGCGAGGTGGAGCGCATCCTCTCCATGGTCGATGGCGCCGTCGTCCTGGTGGACGCCGCTGAAGGGCCGATGCCGCAGACCAAGTTCGTGGTCGGCAAGGCGCTCAAGATGGGGCTGCGCCCGATCGTCGCGATCAACAAGATCGACAAGCCGGAAGAGCGGCACGAGGAAGTGATCGACGAGGTGTTCGAGCTGTTCGACGCCCTCGGCGCCACGGACGAGCAGCTCGACTTTCCTATCCTGTACGGCAGTGCCAAGCAGGGCTGGATGGCCGTCGACCCCAAGGACAAGCCTGAAGACACCTCGCGCGGCACGGCCCCGCTGCTCGACCTCATCGTCGAGCATGTGCCTGAGCCGAAGGTGGAAGAGGGCGAATTCCGCATGCTCGCCACCACGATTTCGGCAGACAACTTCCTGGGCCGCATCCTGACCGGCCGCATCACCTCGGGCGTGGTCAAACCGAACCAGAGTGTGAAGGCGCTTTCCCGCGAGGGCGAGATCGTCGAGATGGGGCGCGTCTCCAAGGTGCTCGCATTCCGCGGCCTTGAAATGACGCCGGTCGAAGAAGGCCGTGCTGGCGACATCGTGGCGCTGTCGGGCCTCCAGAAGGCGACCGTGGCCGACACCATCGTTGCCACATCCGTCACCGAGCCGATCCCGGCCCAGCCGATCGACCCGCCGACGCTGGCGATGACCTTCCGCGTCAACGACTCGCCGCTGGCGGGCAAAGAGGGCGACAAGGTGCAAAGCCGCGTCATCCGCAATCGTCTCCTGCGCGAAGCGGAAGGCAACGTGGCGCTGCGCGTGACCGACACCGATTCCGGCGAAGCGTTCGTGGTCGCCGGCCGCGGCGAACTTCAGCTCGGCATCCTGATCGAGACCATGCGCCGCGAAGGGTTCGAGGTGGGTGTGTCCCGCCCCGAGGTGGTGATGCAGAAGGCCGAGGACGGCTCGCTGATGGAGCCGATCGAGGAAGTCACCATCGACGTGGACGACGAGCATTCCGGCTCCGTCATCCAGAAGCTGTCCGAGCGCAAGGCCGATCTCGTCGAGATGAAGCCGTCCGGCGCCGGCCGCACCCGCGTCGTGCTCCACGCCCCGACCCGCGGCCTGATCGGCTATCAGGGCGAGCTTCTGTCCGACACCCGCGGCACCGGCATCATGAACCGCGTGTTCCACGAATACGTGCCGCACAAGGGCGCGATCCCGACCCGCCACACCGGCGTCCTGATCGCCAATGCGGACGGCGACGCGGTGGCATTCGCCATGTTCAACCTCGAAGACCGCGGGCCGATGTTCATCGAGCCGGGCACGCAGGTCTATCGCGGGATGATCGTGGGCGAGCACACCCGCGGCAACGACCTTGAGGTCAACGTGATCAAGGGCAAGCAGCTCACCAACATGCGCGCATCCGGCAAGGACGACGCGGTGAAGCTGACCCCGCCGATCCGCATGAGCCTCGAGCGCGCGCTGAGCTACATCAACGACTTCGAGCTGGTGGAAGTGACGCCCAAGAACATCCGCCTGCGCAAGATCCACCTCGACCCCAACGACCGCAAGCGCGCCGAGCGCAGCAGCGTTTCGGAAAACGCCGCCTGAGGCGAAGGTCGCCGGAAGGCCCGCTGCGTTGTCGGCGGCCTTCCAATTGGTGCTGCATCTGAAATAAAACGCCGCCCCGGATGCCGGGGCGGCGTTTTTTTTGTGCGTCCTGCCCCGGCGCGAGGCCGGCGCCGCTCAGTTGGCGATGGGGCTCAAGAGTTCGGGTGCCGTGACCAGGGCGCGCACGCCATGGGCGTGATCTTCGTTGAAGACGTTGTCGCCGCACCAGGTGTTGAGGCTGTTGATGTCTACCTTGGCGCACTGGGGCCGCACGCTCCAGGTCACGTTGAGCGGCGAGCACTGGGCCTCGGTGTAGGCGGGGCCGGTGGTCGATCCGGCGAAGACGACGGGGGTGCCCGTCCCCTCGGGCAGGGCTGCGGGCTGCGGCCGCGCGCCGTCGTCGCTGCCCTTGTAGCCGAAGGCGGTAAAGTCGGCCGCATTGGGGTCGTTGACGGCGAGGAAGACCTGCGTCTCGACCCGCAGTGTCGGGTTCACGCACATTTCGGAGGAGCAGGCGCCAAGCCCTTCGCCCGGCTGAACGTCGCAGGAGGTGTAGACCCAGTGCACCTCCAGCGTGTCTCCGGCTGCGATACCCTGACAGGCTGCAGCGCCGTTGCCTTCGACGCTTGCAAGTTCCGCTGCGGTCAGGCTGTCCGATCCCTCGCAACGGAAGCCGGGCTTGCTTGCGTCGGTGGAGGCGGTCTGGAAGCTGGGGCTCTTGTGCTCGGCACTGGCGTGGAAGTGAATGTTGCACAGGTTCATGGCGCTGGCCGCGGGTGCGGACGCGGTCGCGCTGAGGTTCGTCCCTGCCGCGTTGGAAATGTCACGCGGGGTCTGCGGGCCGAAGCCGACGCAAAGATCCTGCGCCAGAGCCGGGCTGGTTGCGGCGAAAATTGCCCCAGCGACAGCCATTGAAAAGAATTTGCCAGCCTGCGCCATATGTTTGTCCTCATTCCAATTCCACGCAAAGCTAGAGCGCATGGAGGTTGTGCGGCAAGGACAATGCGAAATTTTCGCCGTCGATAAGGCGCTCGAGCCGAAGGTCGGCCCGCGCATCAATTGCGCGGGCCGTGTTCGTCAGATCAGGCCGAGAGCGCCTGATCGAGGTCGGCGATGATGTCGGCGACATCCTCGATGCCCACCGAAACGCGCACCACGTCCGGCCCCGCACCGGCGGACTTCTTCGCCTCGTCGGCGAGCTGGCGGTGGGTGGTGGAGGCCGGGTGGATCACCAGGCTGCGCGTGTCGCCGATGTTGGCAAGGTGCGAGAACAGCTTGAGATTGGAAACCAGCGAGATGCCGGCGTCGTAGCCGCCCTTGAGGCCGAAGGTGAACACCGCGCCGGCGCCGTTGGGGCAGTATTTCTTGGCAAGGTTATGGTAGCGGTCGCCGGTGAGGCCGGGGTAGCTGACCCAGGACACCTTGTCGTGCCCGGCGAGAAACTGGGCGACCGCCAGCGCGTTCTCGCAGTGCCGCTGCATCCGAAGCGCCAAGGTCTCGATCCCGGTGAGAACCAGAAACGCGTTCATGGGCGACAGGGCAGGCCCGAGATCGCGCAGGCCAAGGACGCGGCAGGCGATGGCAAACGCAAAGTTGCCGAAGGTTTCGGCCAGAACCATCCCGTCATATTCCGGGCGCGGCTCGGACAGCATGGGATAGCGCTTGTCGCCCGCCCAGTTGAACGTGCCGCCGTCGACGATCACGCCTGCAATGGAGTTGCCGTGGCCGCCGAGGAACTTGGTCGCCGAGTGGACCACAATGTCCGCGCCATGCTCGAACGGGCGGATGAGGTAGGGCGTCGCCATGGTCGAGTCGACGATCAGCGGGACGTTGGCGTCTTTGGCGACCTTTGCAATGGCGTCGAGGTCGGTGATGACGCCGCCGGGGTTGGCGATCGATTCCACGAAGATCGCCTTGGTCTTCGGCGTGATGGCGGCGGCAAAGGAGGAGGGGTCGTCCGCGTCGGCCCACTTCACATTCCAGCCGTAGTTCTTGAAGGCGTGGGTGAACTGGTTGATGGACCCGCCATAAAGCTTGCTGGAGGCGACGAACTCGTCCCCCGGCTGCATCAGCGTGTGCATCACGATCATCTGCGCAGCATGGCCGGACGAGACGGCGAGGGCAGCGGTGCCGCCTTCCAGCGCGGCAACGCGCTCTTCCAGCACCGCGTTGGTGGGGTTGGTGATGCGGGTATAGATGTTGCCGAACGCCTGCAGGCCGAACAGGGATGCTGCGTGATCCACATCGTCGAACACGAAGGACGTCGTCTGGTAGATCGGCGTGGCGCGTGCGCCGGTCGTGGGGTCGGGCTGCGCGCCGGCGTGAATGGCGCGGGTGTTGAAGCCGGGTTGGTCCACCATCTGTCCTGTTCCTCCTGGGGCTATTGTTGCCCGCATTAAGGACAAGGCCGGACAGGCGTCAATGCAGCTGGTCGCCGCCGGCGCTGGCGAAGGCTGCCGGGCTTCAGGCCAACACGGCGTCCACCACGTCGGCTGCGCCTTCGGTTGCGGCGTGGGTCTGCCCCGGTACCGCGGCAAGGCCGGTGTCGGCAAAGAAGCGGGCGAGCTGGGCACGGGCGCCGCCGCCTTCCGTGTCGCGCAGCGCCGCCTTGATGAGATAGGCGCCGCCCGCGGTGAGGCCGAGGGCGCGCAGGAACGGGCTTGCCCCGGCGAGCGTAGCGTCCACGTCCGTGCCGAGCCTTTCGCGCAGCGTATCCGCCGCGGTGGCGACGGCGGCAAGGGCCGTATCGAGGGTCGCGGCGGCACCGGCAAGGTTGAGCGTGTTGTGCCCGCGGGCAGCGTCCGCAATCTCCTGCAGCTCGGCGAGATAGGCGGCAAGGACCGCGCCGTCCTCCATGGCGAGCTTGCGGCGCACCAGGTCGATGGCCTGGATCCCGTTGGTGCCTTCATAGATCGGGAAGATGCGCGCATCGCGGTAATGCTGCGCTGCGCCGGTCTCCTCGATGAACCCCATGCCGCCATGAACCTGCACGCCGAGCGAGGCCACCTCGACGCCGATGTCGGTGGCAAACGCCTTGGCGACGGGGGTCAGAAGGTCGGCCCGGGCGCGGTAGAACGGGTCGGTGCGGCCGCGGTCGATCGCAACGGCGCAGGCGTAGCAGATGGCGCGGGCAGCGCGCGTGGAGGCACGCATGGCAAGGAGCATCCGCTTCACGTCCGGGTGATGGACGATGGATGCAGCGCCCTCCTGGCCCGTGGCGCGGCCCTGCCGGCGTTCGCCCGCATAGGCCAGCGCTTGCTGGAACGCCCGTTCGGCAATGGAGGCGCCCTGGGTGCCCACCTGAACGCGCGCATTGTTCATCATGGTGAACATGGCGGCGAGGCCCTTGTTGGGCGCGCCGACCAGGTAGCCGACCGCCCCGTCGCCATCTGCCCCGTAGGCCATGGTGCAGGTGGGCGAGGCGTTGATGCCGAGCTTGCCCTCGATGCCCACGCAGGCCACGTCGTTGCGCTCGCCCGGCGCGCCATCGGCCCCGACCATGAATTTGGGCACCAGAAAGAGCGAGATGCCGCGGGTGCCGGCGGGGGCATCCGGCAACCGGGCCAGCACCAGGTGGATGATGTTCTCGGCAAGGTCGTGCTCGCCGTAGGTGATGTAGATCTTCTGGCCGAACAGGCGGTAGGAGCCGTCGTCCTGCGGTGTGGCGCGGGTTTTCAGGTCGCCGAGGTCCGACCCGGCGTTGGGCTCCGTGAGGTTCATGGTGCCGGTCCATCTGCCCGCAATCAGGTTCGGGAGGTAGCGCGCCTTGAGCGCGTCACTGCCGTGGGCCTGGATTGCCTCCACCGCGCCGATGGTGAGAAGCGGATTGAGCGCAAAGGCGGCGTTGGCCTGGTTCCAGATGTCGGTGGCGGCAACCTGAAGCGCCATCGGGAGGCCCTGTCCGCCATAGGCCGGGTCGCCGGTGAGCGAGCCCCAGCCGCCTTCGATCCACTGGTCGTAGGCCTCGCGCCAGCCGGGCGGGGTGATGATTTCGCGGCCGTCGCGGCGGGCGTGGGTGCGGTCGCCGATGGCGTTCAGCGGCGCCAGCGCCTCCTCGGCAAAGCGGCCTGCTTCGGTGAGGATGGCCAGCGTGTCGTCCGCGCCAAGGTCGCCGGCGGCGCCTTCGTTGCGGGCCTCGGCTAGCCCGGCCACCTCTTCCAGCGTGAAGACGAGTTCGGCGATGGGGGCTGTGTAGGCCATGGTGTCCGCCAGTTGTTGATTGTGAGCCGGGTTGGGCGCATTGGCGGGTCCGCCGGTCTGGCGGGGCTTGGCCAAGCACGCAACGATCATGACATAACGGTTCGGCTGCAAGGAGCAAGAAAAGCGGTGGGCGACACGGGGCGGACAATTGATGGCGCGGCCACGGGCGCGGTGGACGAGGCGGCAGCCTGCCTTGCGGCGGGCGGGCTGGTCGCGCTGCCGACGGAGACGGTCTACGGCCTCGCCGCCGGCGCTTCGAGCGCGGCGTCCGTGGCGCGCGTCTTTGCCGCGAAGGGCCGGCCGTCCCACAATCCGCTCATCGTGCATGTGGCCGATGTGGACACTGCGCGCGCCATCGGCATTCTCGGGCCGACCGGCGATGCACTGGCTGCCGCATTCTGGCCGGGGCCGCTGACGCTGGTGGCAATGCGGCGGGACGGTGCAGCCATTGCCGAAGGGGCGGCGGCAGGCGGGCCGACGGTGGCCCTGCGCATGCCAGACGCACCCTTCATGCGCGCCGTCATTGCAAAAACGGGGCCGCTGGTCGCGCCCAGCGCCAACCGCTCCGGCCGCGTCAGCGCCACCAGCGCCACCGCGGTGGCCGACGAACTCGGCACGGCGGTGGATCTGATTGTGGACGGCGGGCCATCGCCCATCGGTGTTGAATCCACCGTCGTCGACATCACCGGCGTGCCGCGCATCCTGCGTCCGGGCGCGATTGGCCGCGCCGCGCTGGAGGCGGTGGCCGGGCCGCTTGCCGAACCGCAGGTCGCGGCGGCGGGGCCGCTCCGCTCGCCCGGCCTCCTTGCGTCCCACTACGCGCCGCGGGCAAAATTGCGGCTGGATGTGGAGCCGGCGGACGTTCGCCCCGGCGAAGGCTGGCTGGCGCTGGGGCAGGCGACCAGCGATGCTGGCGAGGCACACACCGTCCGCCTCTCGCCAGGTGGCGATCTCGACGAGGCGGCGCGCGGCCTTTATGCGGGCCTGCGGGCGCTGGACCGCATTGGCGTTGCCACAATTGCGGTCTCGCCGATCCCGGCCGAAGGCATCGGGATTGCGCTGCGCGACCGGCTGGGCCGGGCTGCCGCCCCGCGTCCGCCCGAAACACCCGGCGGCGAGACCGGGCTGGACATCAACGCTGCAACCGATCCCCGAACAGAGGCAGAAGAAACCGGATGACGCTGATCTACACGGACCCGCTGTTCGCACGGCATCAGATGCCGCCGCGCCATCCGGAACAATCCGCCCGCATGGCCGCGGTGCTGGACGCGCTTGCAGCCTCGCGGTTCGACGGACTGGAGCGGCGCACCGCAACGCCCGCATCCTACGAGGCCATCGCCCGCGTCCACCCCTCGTCCTACCTCGACCGGATCACCTCGTGCATTCCGGAAACGGGCATGATCGCGCTCGATCCCGACACCCACATGGGCCCCGAATCCTGGGATGCCGCGCGTCTTGCCAGCGGCGCTGCCATTGCAGCGGTGGATGCGGTGGTGGGGCTTGAAGCGCCCAACGCCTTTGTGGTGGCCCGCCCGCCCGGCCATCACGCCGAGCGGACCACGGCCATGGGCTTTTGCCTCATCAACCATGTTGCCGTTGCAGCGCGCCACGCGCAGGCCGTCCACGGCCTTGGCCGGATCGCGATTGTCGACTTCGACGTTCACCACGGCAACGGCACGCAGGACATCTTCTACGACGATCCCTCGGTGTTCTACGGCTCCACCCACCAGTCGCCCCTTTATCCGGGCACCGGCGCGGCGGGGGAGCGCGGCGCCGGCAACATCCTCAACGTGCCGGTCGATGCGGGTACGGACGGGGCGGCCTACCGCCCGCGCTTCCGCGACACGATCGTCGCCGCGCTGGAAGACTTCCGGCCGGAGCTCATCATCCTGTCGGCCGGGTTCGACGCCCATGCCGACGATCCGCTGGGCGGCATGGGGCTGGTGGAGGACGATTATGTGTGGATCACGCACCAGATGATGGACGTTGCGGCGCAAACGGCCCATGGGCGCCTCGTTTCGGTCCTTGAGGGCGGGTACGATCTCTCTGCCCTCGGCCGAAGTGCTGCGGCCCATGTTGGCGCGCTGGCGGGCGTTTAGGAGGACCAATGGCCAAAGCCAAGGAAAACACCGCAAACCCGGTCGACGACCTCAGCTTCGAGGCTGCGATGGGCGAGCTGGAAGCCATTGTCGACAAGCTGGAGCGGGGCGACGTCCCGCTGGAGGAAAGCATCGCCTTCTACGAGCGCGGCGAAGCCCTGAAAACGCGCTGCGACGCACTCCTGAAGAACGCTGAAATGCGGGTGGAAAAGGTGCGTCTGAAGGCTGACGGCAAGCCGGATGCGGCAACCCCTGTCGAGCCCCTCGACGACATTCCTTTCTAGGGCCAAAATCCCAGCGGGATGGCTGCGCCTTCGCCGTTTCGGGCGGGGCCTGCGCAAGGCTATCCCGGCGCATATCTGCCGGTGCGTTTTCGGCTCGACAGCGCCCTCGGCGACAGGTAACCGGGCGCAGGATTCGAGCCCGGGAGCTGATGGTGATTGCGGCCACAACAAAAGTCTCCCTGGGAGGCGCACTGAAGCCGGTTACGGCGCTGCTCATCGGCACAGCGCTGCTGTATCTCGGCTATGGGTTGCAGACGACGCTGGTGCCTCTGCGCGCCGAGGCCGAAGGCTTCAGCCAGATCACCATCGGCCTTCTGGGCGCGGCCTATTATGGCGGCTTTGTCGTCGGCTGCCTTTTTGCCCCCTACGTCATCATGCGCGCAGGCCACATTCGTGCGTTTGCGGCCATGGTGTCCTGCGTGTCGGCGGCTGCGCTGGTGTTCCCGCTTGCGGTGGGCGAGGTGCAATGGCTGGTGTTTCGCTTCCTCGTCGGCGCCTGCATTTCCATCGTGCTGGTGATTGTGGAGAGCTGGCTCAACGAGAAGTCCAGCGCCGAGACCAGAGGCGCGGTGATGAGCACGTACATCATCATCACCTATGGTGCGATCACCGTCGGGCAGCTCGGCGTCACGACCCAGCCGCTGGATGGATTTGCGCTCTTCTCCCTCTGCTCGATCCTTTTGTCCGTGGCCGCGGTGCCGGTCGCGCTGACCCGGGCCACCCAGCCAGCACCGATCCCCAGCGTGCAGTTTCGACCTGGCCATCTGTGGCATCTTGCGCCGGCCGCCTTCGTCGGCGCCTTCGCCTCGGGGCTGATGATCGGCTCCGTCCTGTCGCTGAGCGCGGTGTTTGCGGTGGGCAGCGGCTTCACCACCGGCGAGGCCGCGGTGCTCGCCTCCGCCGTGGTGCTGGGCGGTGCGTTGGGCCAGTATCCCTTCGGCCGCACGTCAGACTATCTGGACCGGCGCCTTGTGCTCCTCGTCAGCGCCGGGGCGTCCGTCACGCTCGCCATTTTCCTCATGGCAGCGTCGGCCATGTCGTTCACGATGGTTGTGTCGCTCGGCTTCGCCTTCGGTTTCGTGACCTTGCCCAGCTATTCCCTTGCGGCGGCGCATGCTTACGACTGGACGGAGCCGCATGATCTGGTGGAGGTCAGCGCCGGCATGAATCTCCTGTTCGGCGCCGGCTCGACCGTGGGACCGGTCATGGCGTCGGTCGCCATGATCGTGATGGGGCCGAGTGGCCTTTTTCTGGTGGCGGCGATTGCTGCGGGTGGTCTGGGTGTATTCATCGGACTGCGGATCCTTGTGCGCCGCCGTCCGGCCGACGCCATCCGCACCGATTTCGACCTTTACGCCACCGCCGCGCTTGGCGCCGTGGTGCCGGGCGAGATCGAGGAACTGGTCGTGAGCAGTGATGACTCAGATGACGATGATGTCGCTGCTGAACCCGCTACGGTGGACACCGCGCCCGCCGAAGCCGATATGAAGCTCGAGACGGAAAAGGCGGATTGATGCGTATTGTTCGGTTGGTGCTCTGGGCACTGGTGATCATTGTCGGCGCGACGACGGCTGGTGTCTGGGTGGGGAAGACCTACCTGGTGCCCGAGGGGCAGCCTGCGGCCAGCAACAACATTGCCGCGGCATTCTCCCGTTCCCGCTACGAAGACGCTGGCGGCCCGTTCAGCCTGACGGACACCAGCGGCAACACCGTCACCGCCGACGACCTGCGCGGCAAGCCCGTTGCCTTCTTCTTCGGCTTCACCCACTGCCCGGATGTGTGCCCCACGGCGCTGCTTGATGCCGCCACATGGCTCAAGGAACTCGGCGAGGATGCGGAGAAGCTGAACATCGTCTTCGTCAGCGTTGATCCCGAGCAGGACAGGCCGGAGAATCTGGGCGCCTACGTGAAGGCGTTCGACCAGCGTATCATCGGCCTCACCGCCGACACTCCGGAAGAGATCCGCGACGTGGCGGAACGCTACAATGTGAAATTCGAGAAGGTACCGCTCCAGAGTGGCGGCTACACCATGAACCACACGTCCGACACGCTCCTCTTCGATGCGGACGGCAAGTTCGTGGACTACATCCCGTTCCTGTCGCCGCAGATGCGGCAGAACACCGAGGTGCTGGAGGCTCAGGAGGCGCAGACCATGCAGGCCCTGCGCAGCCTGATCAGCGGATGACGGTCGAGGCTTCCCTCGGTATCGCCGCGGGGACGTTCATCCTCGCACTGGGCGGTGCGCTGTGGTTCTTCGCAGGCGATGCGGTGTTCACCGCCATCACTGCGTTCGGCCAGCTCATCTGCGCTTGAGCCAACGGGTGCGCGGTCCCGCCACTGTCCGGCGCTGACGGGGTGCGTCTCGATCAACTCCTCGTCATGCGCGGCCTTGCCCGGACCCGCAGCCAGGCCCGCGAGGCGATCCTGCGCGGCGCCGTGCTGGTGGAGGGCGCCCCGGCCCGCCGTCCCGGCCAGAACGTGGCCGAAAGCGCAGCACTCACCGCTGAAGACGACCCCTATGTCGGCCGCGGCGCCCACAAGCTCGTCCATGCGCTGGATACCTTCGGCCTCGACCCCGCGGGCGCCATCGCGCTCGACACGGGCGCATCCACCGGCGGCTTCACCGAGGTGCTGCTGCGCCGTGGTGCCGCCCACGTGACGGCGCTGGATGTGGGGCACGGCCAGCTTGCGCCGTGCCTTGCCGAAGACCCGCGCGTGACGGTGATGGATGGGGTGAATGCACGCTTGCTCAGCTCGGAAGACCTTGCCCGCAAGCCCGACTTTCTCACCTTCGATGTCAGCTTCATCTCGTTGACGCTGGTCTTGCCGGCCGTGCTTGGCACCGCTGCGCCGGGCGCGCGGATGGTGGCGCTCGTCAAGCCGCAGTTCGAGGTGGGGCGCGCAGAAATCGGCAAGGGCGGGATCGTGCGCAATGCCGATGTGGCGTTCGCCTCTGTCGAACGTGTAGAGGCTGTGGTCACGGCCGCCGGATTTTCAGTGTTGGGGCGCACGGCGTCGCCCATCGAAGGGGGCGACGGCAACCGCGAATGGCTGATAGCAGCACAGGCGACATGAACGAACCCGGCAATGCCAGCGCCCCGGCAGACCAAGCGGTCGTCGGGCTGGACGATGCGGGTGACGGCATTCTGGAACATGGGGGCCGCCCGGTGCCGCTGGCCATCCCCGGCGACCGCGTCCGGCGCGGGGAGGGGACGGCGGTGATCGAGCCGCTGTCGGCGAACCGGGCGGAGCCACCCTGTCCGCTCTTCGGTGTTTGCGGGGGCTGCCGGCTCCAGCATCTGGGCGATGCGCTCTACGCCGAGTGGAAGCGCGGCCGCCTGTTGACGGCGATGGAACGGCAGGGGCTTGCGGCGCCGGTGGCACCGATGGTGCGCTCGCCGCTGGCCAGCCGCCGCCGGCTGACGCTCACGGCGAAAGGCGGGAAGGTGGGCTATTTTGCCCGCGGCACCCACGACATCATCGACGTGCCGGATTGCCCGGCCCTTGCGCCGGCGCTGAATGCGGCGCTGCCGGCTCTGCGCGATATTGCACGCACCGCCGCCGGCCAGCGCGGCGAGGCCCGGCTTGTGGCAACCCTGTGCGCCAACGGCATCGACGTTGCGCTGGCCGCTCCCAAGGCGCCAAAGCCCCAACGCGCGCGCAAGGGGCGCAAACCGCGCGTCCTGCAACCGTTGCGCATCCTGGCCGATGACCCGGCGATCGTGCGGGTTCTGGAGGGCGACGAGATCCTGTTTGCCCGCGAAACCCCGCATGTGCTGTTCGGCGGGGTGCCGGTGGAGCTGCCGCCGGCGGCCTTCCTGCAGGCAACGCTGGAGGGCGAGCGGGCCCTGACGGAGGCTGTGCTTGCCGGCGTTGGCGATGCGCCCCGCGTGTTCGACGCATTTTGCGGCCTTGGCACCTTCACTTTGCCGCTGGCCCGCCGCGCGTCCGTCCTGGCGGTTGATGGCGATCCGCCAGCCATTGCCGCGCTGGATGCGGCGGTGCGCCAGGTGAGCGGCGCCAAGCCGATCACCGTGAAGCGGCGCGACCTGATGCGCGATCCACTCAATCCGGTGGAGCTGAATGCGTTCGATGCGGTGGTGTTCGATCCGCCGCGGGCCGGCGCGAAGGCGCTGGCTGATGCCCTTGCCGCGTCGGACGTGCCGCGCATCGTCGCGGTCTCGTGCGAACCGTCGACGCTTGCCCGCGATTGCGCAATTCTCACCGCAGCGGGCTATAGGATCGAGACGATCACGCCCGTGGATCAATTTGTGGCGACCGCCCATCTGGAGGCCGTCGCCGTCCTGCGGAGGGACTGAATGACCCCGGTCGAACGTCTTGCCCTGCGCGCGCGCTTCAGCGTTGCGCAAGCTGCCCGCGTGGGCTGGTACGCCAGCCAGAGCCTTGCGGCCACCAGGCTCGCCTCGAAAGTCGGCCGCACCCTGCCGCCGGTGCCCAAGCCCACCATCGCGGCACCGGCCGGGGTGCCGCCGCGCGCCGTGCTCCTGCGCGAGGTGCGGGCGCTTCTGGCGCGGGACCTCGCCAACGTGGAGGCGGGCCTCTACCCCATGCCCCACGATGAGCCGGAGGGGATTGCCGGCCTTTTCGAGCAGCGCGCCAGATATCTGCGCGATGTGCCCGAAATCGTCCGCCGCCGGGCCGAAGGCGCACACCAGGAGGTGGACCGCTCAGAAGGCAAGCGACCGCGCTACTACATGCAGAATTTCCATTTCCAGACCGATGGCTGGATGAGCGAAGAGTCCGCGCGCCTGTATGAAACGCAGGTGGAGACGCTGTTTTTCGGCGCCGCGGCGGCCATGCGCCGGCAGGCGCTGGTGCCGGTCGCCGAGCGCGCTGCAGAGGTCGACCAGCGCACCTTGCGACTGCTCGATGTGGCCAGCGGCTCCGGGGCGTTCCTGCGGGACCTCGCCACAGCGTTTCCGCGCCTGCCGGTCATCGCCAGCGATCTGTCGGAGCCTTACGTGGAGCTTGCGCGAGGACGGCTCAATCCGGCGGCCCGTGGTGGCGCCGTGGTGGCGCCGGCAGAGCGTTTGCCGTTTGCCGACGGTTCATTCGATATCCTCACCAACATTTATCTGTTCCACGAACTGCCGCCCAAAGTGCGGCCTCTGGTGGCGGCGGAGTTCGCCCGCGTCCTCAAGCCGGGTGGCCGGGCCGTGGTTGTCGATTCACTGCAAAGCGGCGATACCCCGCTTCTCGACGGGCTGCTCGAGCTGTTTCCACAAATGTTTCATGAGCCCTACTACCGATCTTACTTGACGACAGATTTCGATCAGTTATTTGCTGCTGCGGGACTTGAAGTGGAGGCGAGTTGGTCTGCCTTTGTGTCCAAGGTGTTTGTTCTACGCAGGGTTTAACCTTGCGTATCGCAGAGATTGCTAAGCCGACTGAGTAAATTCGAGCGTGGCGGTTGGCCACGCGAGGGACCAGCATGAAGGCGTTCACCACGCGTGCGCGTAAGCTCGGACTGATCGGTCTGGCATTTATTTGCCTGATAATAGGTCTAATTACCGTCTGGACCCCATTGCCGACTGGCGTCCCCCTGTTGGCGGCTGGGATTGTAATCCTTGTAAGTATCTCGCCCACGGCGCGCCGCCTGGTGCGGAGGGCACGGATGAATTCGTCCCCGTTGGACCGCGGGGTCGCGTTCATCGAGGCACGGGCGCACCGCAGCATGGCGACAATGCTCAAAAGGACCCGCCCGCTCGCCCGGAAGATCGAAGCGAAAGGCGCCATCGCGGCGGCCAACAAGGCGCTGGCCTCGTCGCGGGCCAGAAAAGCGACGCCGCGCCGCAGTCACTGAGCGCCCACAGTGCGGGTCAAATAGGATAAATGTCCGCAGTGCTCTCCGTCAGACGCCGCGGGGGAAGGGGCCTTGACGCCTACGGTCCAGGCATGCCGTATTGAGAGGCAAACTTAATTAGGGAGCGGCACCCTGGCGAACAACGGCGCGAATACTGCGGGCGCAAACGTCAAATTTGACGGCGTGCAGAAGAGCTACGACGGCGAGACGCTCGTCGTGAAAGATCTCAATCTCGACATTGCACCTGGCGAATTTTTGACAATGCTGGGTCCTTCCGGCTCCGGCAAGACGACTTGCCTGATGATGCTTGCCGGCTTCGAACCCCCGACCCACGGGGAAATTTACCTTGATGGCAACGCCATCGGCCAGCTGCCGCCCCACAAGCGCGGCATCGGTATGGTGTTTCAGAACTACGCGCTGTTTCCGCACATGACGGTGGGGGAGAACCTCGCCTATCCGCTCAAGGTGCGCGGCATGGGCAAGGCCGACATCAAGGCGCGGGTCGAGCGTGCTCTCGGCATGGTCGAACTTGGCGGTTTTGGCGGGCGGCGGCCGGCGCAGCTTTCCGGCGGTCAGCAACAGCGGGTGGCCGTGGCGCGGGCGCTGGTCTTCGAGCCCAACCTTGTCTTGATGGATGAGCCGCTGGGTGCGCTCGACAAGCAGCTGCGCGAGCAGATGCAGTACGAAATCAAGCACATCCACGATAATATCGGCGTCACCGTCGTCTACGTCACGCACGACCAGACCGAAGCGCTGACCATGTCCGACCGCGTCGCGGTGTTCAATGACGGGGTTATCCAGCAGCTTTCGCCGCCTGTGGAGCTTTACGAGCACCCCAAAAATTCGTTCGTGGCGCAATTTATAGGCGAAAATAACAAGCTGTCCGGCAAGATTGTCGAAGTAAACAACGGGTCATGCAAGGTAGAGCTTGATCGCGGTGGTGAGGTTCTCGCAACCGCAGTTAATATTGACGGCGTGGGTTCGCGCACTACGTTGTCATTAAGGCCCGAACGAATCTCGATCAACGAGACTGGTGAGGATAACACCCTGTCCGGGCGGATCGAGGAACTTATCTACCTCGGCGATACCATCCGGGCACGCCTCAATGTTGCCGGGAACGACCAGTTCATCGTCAAGGTGCCAAACCATGGCGATGATCGGGATCTGACCGAGGGCGAAGACGTGACGGTCGGCTGGCGTACCAGCGACTGTCATGCACTCGACCCGATCGATACCAACGGGGCGTGAACCACGCCTGATGCGCGGCTGATAAACGACGCCGCGGAACAGCGCGAAATTATGACGATACCGCGCAGCGCTCAACGCCTGCCGGTTTGAAATAACTTAGGAGAATGCAGCTTGATTAAACAGATCGCACTCGGAACCGCAGCCTCTGTAATGGCCATGACTGGCGCAATGGCCCAGGACCCGCTGACGATCGTTTCCTGGGGTGGTGCTTACTCCGGTTCGCAGCGCGCTGCGTACCACGATCCGTACACGGAAAAGTCCGGCACCAAGATCCTGGAAGAAGACAAGTCGAACCAGGCGCTTGCCGGGATCCGGTCCCAGGTCGAGGCGGGTAACGTCTCCTGGGATGTGGTCGACATGCTTCAGTCCGACGCGCAGCGTGCCTGCGACGAGGGTCTCGTCCTCGAAATCCCGTTCGACGAATGGCTTGCGGCTGCGCCCGACGGCACACCCGCCAGCGAGGACTTCATCGAAGGCACCACCGGCGACTGCTTCATTCCGCAGATCCTGTATGCGACCATGTTCGCTTACAACACCGAAGCCTTCCCCGACGGTGGCCCGCAGACCATTGCGGACATCTGGGACATGGAAAAATTCCCCGGCACCCGCTCGCTGGAGAAGATCCCCCAGAAGAACCTCGAATGGGCTCTGATCGCCGATGGCGTTTCGCCTGACGAGGTGTACACGGTGCTCGCCACCGAAGAGGGCCAGGACCGCGCGTTCGCCAAGCTCGACGAGATCAAGGACAACGTGATCTGGTGGGACGCCGGCGCGCAGCCGCCGCAGCTTCTGGCAGACGGTGAAGCCGCCATCGCAACGGCGTACAATGGCCGTATCTTCAACGCCCAGGTGAACGAGGACCAGCCGTTCGAGATCATGTGGGACGGCCAGATGTTCGAGGTTGATGGCTGGGTTGTGCCCGCCGACAACGAAGGTCAGCTGGAGCAGATCAAGGACTACCTGTTCTTCGCGACCGACACCCAGCGTCTTGCGGACCAGGCCAAGTACATCTCCTACGCTCCGGCGCGGACGTCTTCGGTCGATCTGGTTGGAAACTTCTGGAAAGATGAAGACGGCAAGTGGGTCGAGACCGACATCGACATGAAGCCGCACATGCCGACGCAGGCTGACAACTTCAAGAACGCCATCCAGTTCGACACCGAATTCTGGGCTGACTATGGCGACTCGCTTGAAGAGCGCTTCAACGCATGGCTTTCCTCGTAAAGCACTGACAGCGCCCGCCGGATCATCCGGCGGGCGTTTTTTCTGGCCTGACTGAAGACCTGCGGCATTGCTCCCGCCGCCCGTGACCGGGGATCATCCATGACTGCGTTGAGCCGAGCCTCCGCCTGCACCCGCTGCAGCAGAGCCGCCTGCCCATGAGCAGCGCGACCGCCACGCCTTCCGGCCAGCCGCTGACAACTGCGGACGGCAAGCCCCTCAAGCAGGCGCTGCGCGCCGCCAACGGTCGAGCCCGGCGCAATGCCATGCTCCTGGTGCTCCCGTTGTTCGCGTTCCTCCTGATTACCTACACCATTCCCATCGTGCAGATGATGACCCGCTCGGTGCAGAACCCCGAGATTGCGGCCTATCTGCCCAAGACCACCGAAGCCATTGGCGACTGGGACAAGGAGGGCCTGCCCTCCGAAGCCGTTTACAGCGCCATGGTGGAGGACCTGAACGATGGTGGCCGCTCCACCATCGGCCGGGCGGCTGCGCGCCTCAATGCCGAGCTGCCGGGCGCTCGCTCCACCATGATGGGGTCCATGCGCGCTGCCGATGAATTGGCCGCCCCCTTCAAGGAAGGGCTGATTGCCGACGATGACGAATGGGGCAAGCCCGAGATCTGGAAGCTGATCCAGCGCGAATCCCGCACCATCACGCCGGCCTATTATCTTCGTGCGCTGGACTACGAGTACAACACCGACGGTGAGGTCGTGGAACGGCCGGAGAACCTTCAGGTCTACCGCGGGATCTTCTGGCAGACGGCGTGGATGAGCCTTCTCATCACGTCGCTGACCATCATCCTCGGCTATCCCATCGCGTACCTTCTGTCGAACCTCCCGGCCAAGAAGGCCAACCTACTGATGATCCTCGTCCTTCTGCCGTTCTGGACATCGCTGCTGGTGCGGACGTCGGCGTGGATCGTGCTCCTCCAGCAGGAGGGCGTGGTCAACGACCTGCTGGTGCTGTTCAATATCGTCGGCGACGACGGGCGCGTGCGGCTGATCTACAACCGCATCGGCACCATCATCGCGATGACGCACATCCTTCTGCCGTTCATGATCCTGCCGCTCTACTCGGTGATGAAAACCATCCCGCCGAGCCTGACGCGGGCCGCCCGCTCCATGGGCGCTACCCCGTTGCGTGCTCACCTGACCGTGTATTTTCCGCTGACCATTCCGGGGCTTGCGGCCGGCGTTCTGCTCGTCTTCATCCTTGCGATCGGGTACTACATTACCCCGGCGCTTGTCGGCGGCGAATCCGGCGTGTTCATCTCCAACCTCATTGCAGACCGGATGACCGGCTCGCTCTCCCAGCTGCGCCTGGCCCTTGCGCTGGCAACGCTGCTCCTTGTGGGCGTGCTCGTCTTCTACTGGCTGTTCAACAAGCTTGTCGGCGTCGACCGGCTGAAGTTCGGGTAAACGACCATGGCGCTTCCCCAACATGCGAGCCGTCTGGAACGGGTCTGGCACTGGACTTACCTGGTGATCTGCGGGCTGATCTTCTTCTTCCTGATCGCGCCGATCGTGGTGATCATCCCGCTGTCGTTCAACGCCGAGCCCTACTTCACCTTCACCAGGGAAATGCTGACGTTCGACCCGGCCGGCTGGTCGCTGCGCTGGTATGAGGCGCTTCTGGGCAGCGACGAGTGGATGTCGTCCATCGGCAACTCGTTCTTCATCGCCATCACGTCGACCTTGATTGCCACCACCCTTGGCACGCTGGCAGCGCTTGGCCTGTCGCGCCGCGAGATGCCACTGCGTGCGCTGATCACCGCGTTCCTGATCTCGCCTATGATCGTGCCGCTGATCATCACCGCGGCAGCGCTCTTTGCGTTTTATGCCCGCGTGAACCTGTCGCAGACCTACTTCGCCATCATCATGAGCCACGTGGTGCTGGGCGCGCCCTTTGTGGTGATCACGGTGACGGCGGCACTGTCCGGCTTCGACAACCAGCTGATCCGGGCCTCTCAATCCCTCGGTGCAAACCAGACCACCACGTTCTTCAAGGTGATCCTGCCGCTGCTTCTGCCGGGGATTGTGGCGGGTGCGCTGTTTGCCTTCATCACGTCGCTGGATGAGGTGGTGGTGGTGCTGTTCCTGGCGGGTCCGGAGCAGACGCCGATGACGGTGCGGATGTTCTCCGGCCTGCGCGAGGAAATCAGCCCCACCATTCTGGCGCTGGCGTCCATTCTGGTGGCCCTTTCGGTGCTGCTGCTCGCCACCATGGAGATGATCCGCCGCAACACCGAAAAGCAGCGGACCGGCGGCTGAGCACCTGCGCGCCGGGTGCGGCGCGGGCAAGGTTGACCGGGCCGTATCGACGGGCATGATTGGCGCCGGGTGACAGGGCAGCGATGCTGCCGGGAGGTGCTTGTGGCGCTCACACGGCGTTCTGCTCTGGCAGGCTTTGGTTGCGCGGTTGCGGGGGCCGCTCTGGCGCGGCCATCCATTGCGCGTGCGGCCACCCCGTTCACCCGTCCGCCGCTCCCCTTCGCCGAGGATGCGCTCGAGCCGCATCTGTCAGCGCGGACCGTTGCGCTCCACGCCAACGTCTTTCATCAGGGCTACGTGGACCGGCTGAACCTCCTGGTCGAGGGCACCGCCTATGCGGACATGTCGCTGGAAGAGGTGATCCGGGCAGCTGGTGATGCCGGCGACCTTGCCGTCTATGAGATGGCGGCCGAGCACTACAACCACACTTTCTATTTCGCGCAGTTTGCGGGTGGTCCGTCGCCGCCGGGCCCGGTGCTGGAAGAGGCGATCAACCGTGAGTTCGGCGGGCTGGACGGTTTTGCCCACGAACTGGTGATCGCATCGTCCGGCGTGTTCGGCACCGGATGGGTCTGGCTGAGCGCGGAAGGGGAGGGCCTCTACCTCGAAGGCTGGCCCGATGCCGACAGCCCGCACGCCATCGGACGGCAGCTGCTGATGGGCATCGATCTGTGGGAGCACGCCTACATCTTCGACTACGACGCCCGTGTGGAAGATTATGTGCGCGCAGTGGCAAGCCAGCTCGTCAACTGGGCCGCAATCGAGCAGCGCTACATCGACGGTGAATAAAGAGTGCCGGTCGCTTCCGGTGGCACTGAGCCGGCCTGCCCGGATGGCGTATCCCGTAGACCCTAGAGCGGGGAGGAAAGCTGCTTGGCAACGACCGTCACGGCGGAGGCCTTGCCGGAGGATACCGTGAAGGACTGGCGGAATTCGGTGTCGCGGTGTTTGGCAACCACGGCATAGTCGCCTGCCGCAAGGGTCACGTTGGCGTGGGCGCCGACCCGTTCGAACACTTCTTCGCCTTCGCCATTATAGACCGTCCACGCCGTGTCCGCGATGGCTTCGCCGCCGGTATTGCGGACAAGCTTGAGGCTGATTTCGCCAGCCTTATGGCGGAGCGACACGCGGGTCAGCTTCCCCGCTTCGACCAGAACGTCCGCTGTGCGAACCGCGTTGACGTTCCCGTATTTGCTGATGACGTGGTAGTTGCCGGCCGACAGGCGGGCAATGGCCCCGGCGCGGACGTTGCCGACGAGCTGGCGCTCGCCATTGCGAAGCGAATAGACTTCAAACTTTGCGGGATTCTTGCGGTCTACGGTGTCCACGCCGTCCACCTCGGCGTTCAGCTGGAGGCCACCGGCGTTGAGCACGAATGTCTCGCTGGTGGCAGAACCCCTGACGTTGACCACGCGGGAGACCGCAGCGCGGCCGTAGGCGACATGGACGATGTAGCGGCCCGGCTTGACCCGTAGTTCCAGATCGCCGCCGCGGCCCTTGTGGACCAGCGGAAGCTCGCCATTGGCATCCGGAAAGTCGCGGAAGACGCGCCAGACCAGGCCGTCACCGATCGGATCGCCATTGTCGGCAAGTTTGCCGACCACATAAAGCGTCGACTGGGTGGCGCTGGCAGGCTCCAGCGACGGGCCGTTCGCCGGGGCGTAGGCGACAACGGACCCGTCCATCGTATTCCCGCCATTTACCATGCGGGCGATTGCCGACTGCGGGTCGGCCCCGGCGGGCAGAATTGGTTTAGGCTTGGGGATGGGCGTCGCCGCCACGGCGGCGGTCGGCACAACGAAGCACGAAAGGAAAAAGCAGGTTGCCCAGCGGTTCATCGTGTCCCTCGTCATTCCCCACACTGTTGCGAAAAAGACGCACAGCGGGGCCGCACATCATGTGCGCATTCAGATTGCCTGAGCGATCACTGTATTTCAACGATCGCAGCAGTTTGACACCAAAAGTGCTGTTTACAAACGAAGGATCGGGCAATGAGCAATCTGCGTGACTATTTGGCAACGCGTCGGACGGTGCCGTCGGTGCAGCTCACGGAGCCGGCGCCGGATGCGGCAATGCTCGACGCGATGCTGAAAAGCGCAGCGCGCGTCCCCGACCATGGCAAACTGGCACCCTGGCGGTTCATCGTCTTTGCAGGCGATGCGCGTGTGTACGCCGGGGAACAGTTTTGTGCAATCGCACATGCGGATGATAATCCTGCAAGGCGGGAGGCCGAGCTCACTCGCTTCACGCGGGCACCTCTGGTGGTTGCCGTCGTCAGCACGGCAGAAGTCCACGCCAAGATCCCAGAATGGGAACAGATCCTGTCTGCCGGGGCGGTTTGCCTCAACCTGATGCACGCTGCGGCAGCCCATGGTTTCTCGGCGCAGTGGCTGACCGAGTGGATGGCCTACGACGACGCGGCCAAGGCATCCATCGGCATAAAGCCGGCGGAACGGGTGGCCGGGTTCATCCACATCGGCACGCCCGGTATGGCGCCCGCCGACCGTGCCCGTCCCGACATGGAAGCCATCACAACGCGGTTCGTCCCACCCGCCGATCCGGCAAACTGAGGCCACTTAAATGCAATACGACCCTCGCGTGAACGACCACGGGCTGCCGCACGACCCCTTCAAGGCGCTGGTGGCACCCCGTCCGATCGGTTGGATCTCGTCGCTGGATGCCGAGGGGCGGCCCAATCTGGCGCCCTACAGCTTCTTCAATGCGGTGTGCGACCACCCGCATCTCGTTATGTTTTCGTCGTTCGGAGCGAAGGACAGCCTGTCCAATGTGGAGGCAACGGGCGAGTTCGTCTGCAACCTTGCCACCTACGATCTGCGCGAGGCGATGAACCGCTCGTCCGCGCCGCTGGAGCACGGGGAGTCCGAGTTCGCGTTTGCCGGGCTTGAAACCGCGCCGTCCACCTTGGTGAAGCCGCCCCGCGTGGCCGCGACGCCCGTTGCGATGGAGTGCGTTTACGTGGAGACGGTCGCGCTGAAAAACGCGGCCGGGGAGCGGGGGCGTTACACCATGGTGCTTGGCGAGGTGGTGATGATCCACATCGACGAGAGCGTGCTGGTGGACGGGATGGTCGACCTCACCCGCCTTCAGCCCATCGCCCGCTGCGGCTACCGCGACTATGCGGCCACCACCACGCTGTTCCAGATGGAGCGGCCGAAGGGCTGAGCCGCCCAGCCCGTTGTCAGAACGGAAACTCGCGCGGCATGACCAGGAGCGTCGGCATGTCGGGCAGCGTGTTCAGCGAGACGGTCAGCGTCGGTCCGGGATTCATGGCGACGGCCAGGCCGTCGGCGCGGGTCCGGGCGGCAAACTCATTCAGATTGTAGTTGCTGAACCAGTGCATGGGGATGGCGAGCGACGCGCGCAGCCGGCTGATGACGCTCATCATTTCGCCATGCGGCATGGTGCGTCCACCGTCGATGGGGACGAACACGATGTCGAGCCGGCCGATCTCGGCAATCTGGGCGTCGTTCAGCTCCTGATGCAGGTGGCCGAGGTGGCCGATGCACAACCCCGCAATCTCGAACACGAAGATCGAGTTGCCGCTTTCCTCGATGGTGCCGCCCCAGGAGCGGATGTCGCTGGGCACGTTCCGGATCACCACCTCGCCCACATTCAGAAAATGGTTCGCCCGGCCGCCCTCGGGGTTCCAGCCCTTGAGCGCGTGGGGGATGCCGGGGTCGGGATTGGGGGTCCAGTGGCTGGAATGGGCATGGTTCATGGTCACCACGTCCGGCAGTTTGTCGCCCCCGTGGGTGCCTGAATAATCGGTCGCGATGGTGGTGCCGTCGGGCGCGACGATGCGGAAGGTGGAATGGCCGACGTAGCTGATCTCCACCGCATAGGGGTCAGCGGTGCCTGTGGCGGCGCGCCAGATCTTGGCGCCGGGCAGGTTGTTTGCGATGGCCTGACAGTTGGAAACCTGTGCGGCCGCAGGCGCGGCGAACAGCGCAACCGCGAGCCCCGCCAGAGCCAGTGCCTTGAAAGTTGCGTGCATCGAACAGTCCTTCCTCACCGGGTTGAACGGAAAGTTCGGATGCGAGGGTCGGGCCATCCAAGGCGGATCGCAAGTCACGCGGGCGTGACGCAATGGCGCAAGGGGGCGCCTGCACGGGCAGGCGTCGCGGCGCTGTGCCGCTCAGGTGCGCTTGCGCTGGGTGATGCTGCGCTGCGCGGGCTGCAGCTGCGATGCGTCGTGCGCCCGGCGGAAGTAGGGTTTGCTCAGAAGCTCGGAGCGGATGATGAAGTCCGCCGTCGTTTCGGTTGTGGCCACCGCAATCTGGGCGATTGTGGCAATACGCAGCAGGGGCGCGGGGTCCACATCGTGCGGCTGGGCCGTCAGCGGATCGGAAAACAGGATCAGAATGTCGATCTGGTTGTCGGCGACCAGCGCGCCAAGCTCCAGGTCGCCGCCCAGCGTGCCGGCGCGCAGGCACGTCACGTCAAGGTTGGTGGCCTCCATGATGACGCGGCCGGTGTTGCCGGTCGCGGTCAGAACATGGTCGGAGAGGACCGCCTCGTTGGCAAAGGCCCATGCGCCGAGCTGCACCTTGACGGCGTCGTGTGCAGCCAGCCCGATGCGCTTCTGCCCCTCCATCAAGGTTTTTTGCGGAAGGCGTCCAGGGAGACGACCTCGGCCCCCTCGGTGGCCGCGGGCGGCGTGGCGGCTTCGTCGTCATCGTCCGCGTCGCCGGCATCGTCGTCCTGGGCGGGCGGCTGGACGGCTGCTGCGGCCAGCGATGGCACGGCTGTGGGACCCGTCGGCTTCTGCGCCTCGGGCGAATTGTTGGCCGGGTCGAACTGAAGACCGAATTGCACCGACGGGTCGAAGAACCCTTTCACCGATGCGAACGGGACCAGCAGGCGTTCCGGCACACCGCCGAACGACAGCCCCACCTCGAACGTGTGTTCGGTGACCGAGAGATCCCAGAACTGGTGCTGCAGCACCACGGTCATCTCCTCCGGATGCTGCTGGCGCAGCCGGGAGGACATGCGCACGCCGGGCGCAGTCGTGTCGAACGCGATATAGAAGTGATGCTCGCCGGGAAGACCGCCGTCGGCCACCTCGCGCATCACTTTGCGCACGACACCGCGCAGGGCGTCTTGCACCAGAACGTCGTAACGGATGAGGTCGTCAACCACGATCCACCTCCTTCAATGCGGCATAGGTAGCGTGTCCGCCCCATCAATCCAACGGGTCATGATTGCGGTATTGATCGGCACGGGTGTTTTTTTAGCAGTCGCGATCTTTTCGGCCTTTGCAAACCGCGTGACAAGTCGTTTACGCGGCAAGAGCACTGAAATAGCTGGTTTGTCCGGCGTGACGCTGTGCCCGGCGCACGGAACTGGCGGCACTTGCACGCTGTATGGGCCTGCAAAGGTTGTGGTCCGCGATGCTGGAATGAAGTGGAGGCTTCTGTTGCCGGGTGCCTCCGAACCCCGCCTCGCCCGGCTAAGGGAAAGGGCTTAGTCAAGGTTATCGCACTGCGTTACGCAGCGAGACGAGCCTCAGCATAGTTGTCATTTGCAACTACAGGTTTGGTCCGATAACGGTGGTACCATACCGAGCGAAAGAAAAGCCTTTACACCCTCGTCGATCCTATTTCGCCCCCGCCGAAACCGCGTCCCGCACTGTGGGTCGCGGCTTGGGTGGAGGCGCCGGGTACCGCCCCCGGGTCCGAAGAGCTTATTGCGCTAACCATTTATCGCCATAGCCAACCGTCGCTGGCAAAACGGAATATAGGGGAGAGAGCGCGGTTTGAGAAGGGTGGAAACGGCGGGGATATCGTCTGGACAGGCGCAAACGTGGCTTGAAGTTGGCTTGCGGGCAGGCTCAGGTCTGTCCAAACGTCAAGCAGTCCGGTGGACGCGATCGGCCAAACGATCGGATGCACGGGCGAGGAGGCCGCCTTGGACGCCTATCACCAGCTCCTAAAACGGGTCCTCGACGAGGGCGTCCGCCAGGCGGACCGCACCGGCGTCGGCACCCTGTCCGTATTCGGCCATCAGGACAGGTACGACCTGTCGAAGGGCTTGCCGCTCGTCACCACCAAGAAGGTGCACCTGAAATCGGTGGTGGCGGAGCTACTATGGTTCATCGCCGGTGAGACCAACGCCGGCCAGCTGCGTGAGCGCGGTGCCACCATCTGGGACGAGTGGGCGGATGCCGATGGCGCGCTTGGTCCGATCTACGGCCACCAGTGGCGCGCATGGCCCACCGAGAACGGCCCCATCGACCAGCTCGCCCGCGTGGTGGAGGCGATCAAGAGCGATCCGGCTTCCCGCCGCCACATCGTCTCGGCGTGGAATGTCGGCGATCTCGACAAGATGGCGCTGCCGCCCTGCCATCTTCTCTTCCAGTTCCACGTGGCCGCCGGCAAACTGTCCTGCCAGGTCTACCAGCGTTCCGCCGACGTTTTCCTCGGCGTGCCGTTCAACATCGCGTCCTATGCGATCCTCACCCACATGATGGCGCACGCCACAGGGCTGGAACCCGGCACCCTCGTCCACACGCTCGGCGACGCGCATCTTTATCTCAACCACCTCGACCAGGCCCGCCTGCAGCTCACCCGCGAACCGCGCCCGCTGCCGACCCTGTCGCTTGACGGCGCGCCGCGCGATCTCTTTGCCATCAAGGCAGAGCACATCGTCGTCGAGGGTTATGACCCGCATCCGACCATCAAGGCTCCCATTGCCGTCTGATACCAACATCGCGCTGATTGTCGCAGCCGCTGAAAACGGCGTGATCGGGCAAAACGGGCAGATCCCGTGGCGGCTGTCCAGCGACCTCAAGCATTTCAAGGCGCTGACCCTCGGGCACACCGTGGTGATCGGCCGGCGCACGCACGAGTCCATCGGCCGGCCGCTTCCCGGCCGGCGGACCATTGTGGTCACCCGTGCGCCGCTGGAGGGCGTGGAGACGGCGCAAAGCCTGGCCGAAGCCGTGGAGCGGGCGGGCCGCCCGGTGTTTCTGGCGGGCGGCGAGGGGATCTACACCGAAGGGATGGCGCTGGCGGACACCATTCATCTCACCCGCGTTCATGCCGCACCGGAGGGGGACACGCGCTTCCCCGATATCGACGAAGCCGCGTTCGCGCTGGCCGAAGAACGACCGGGCGTTCGCGGTCCGAATGATGACCACAACTTCACCTACATGACCTTTCGGCGCCTGAAGGCCTGTCGCTGATTGAAACATTGCGCTGCGTCGGCCTATATGCGCCTTGCGCGTTTGGCCGCGTTTGCGCTCCGACAGCGGGTGCCTATGTGCACAAACGAGATTGTGCGTAGCGCGATAGATTTCGGACTTTGAGGGGAGCGGGAATGCCCTGGAACAACCAGTCGGGCGGTAAAGGCGGCGGACCATGGGGCGGCGGTGACGGCCCATGGGGCGGCGGCGGCAACAGCAACGGCCCGAACAAGCCCAACCCATGGGGGCAAGGACCCCAGCGTGGTGGCAACGATCAGGGTTCGCCCGATCTTGAGGATCTGCTGCGCCGCAGCCAGGACAAGCTGAAGCGCGTGCTGCCCCGCAAGGGCGGTGGCGGCAACGGCGCGGGCGGCGGCGGTGGTGGCCCGTCGGCTGGTGCCATCGGTGCACGCGGCGTGCTGCTCGCGATCATCGCGGCGGCCGTGGTCTATGGCCTCACCGGCTTCTACCGCGTCGGCCCCGGCGAACTCGGCGTCGAGCTGGTGCTCGGCAAATACCAGAGCACCACGCAGCCGGGCCTGAACTACAACTGGCCGTACCCGTTCGGTGAGGTCTACACGCCGGACGTGCTGCGTATCCGCGAAGTCAACATCGGCTCGACCGGTGAGGGACGCGGCGGGGACGTGCCGCAGGAAAGCCTGATGCTGACCGGCGACGAGAACATCGTCGACGTGGACTTCAAGGTCCAGTGGCGCATTTCCGACCCCGCCAACTATCTCTTCAACGTGGAAGATCCGGCCGGTACCGTGAAGCAGGTCGCCGAGAGCGCGATGCGTGAAGTGGTCGGCCAGAAGAACATTCAGCCGATCCTGACCCAGGAGCGGCAGCAGATCGAGCAGGACGTTCAGGCGCTCATGCAGGAGACGCTGGACAGCTACGGCGCCGGCATCGAAGTCAGCCAGGTGCAGACCCAGAAGGTCGACCCCCCGCAGGCCGTCATCGGCGCGTTCCGTGACGTGCAGACAGCCCGCGCGGACCAGGAGCGCTTTCAGAACGAAGCGGATGCCTACGCCAACGACATCGTTCCGCAGGCCCGCGGTGAAGCCGCCCGGATCGTGGAAAACGCCAGCGCCTACCGCGACCAGGTCGTCGCCGAGGCAACCGGTGAGGCGGACCGTTTCCTCTCGGTCTACGAAGAGTACCGCAAGGCGCCGGAAGTCACCCGGCAGCGGATCTATCTTGAAACCATGGAGCGCGTTCTGGCCGGCACCGACAAGATCATCATCGACCAGAGCGGCAACGGCTCCGGCGTCGTCCCCTACCTTCCGCTTGACCGGCTGAACGAAGCCCGGCCTGCGGCCAACCAGACCCAGGGAGCCCGATAATGCGCGTCGGCCTCATCGCCTTTCTCGTGATCCTGGCGGCCGTCGTGGTCGCCGCGCTCAACTCCTTCTTCATCATCAACCCGACCCAGCAGGCGCTGGTCCTGCAGTTCGGTGAAGTGCGCCAGGCCGTGCGCGATCCGGGCATCAACGCCAAGATCCCGTTCGTGCAGGACGTGCGCTACCTCGACAAGCGGGTGCTGGACCTCAACGTCCCGGCGCAGGAAATCATTGCGGCGGACCAGAAGCGCCTCGTGGTGGACGCGTTCATGCGCTACCAGATCGCCAATCCGGTGCGCTTCTACCAGACGGTGAACAACGTGAACGAAGGTGCGTCGCGCCTGTCCACGTACGCCCAGTCCTCGCTGCGTGCCGTGCTCGCCGATGCGACCTTCCAGGACATCGTTCGCGATGACCGGCCGGAGCTGATGAGCCGCATCCAGCAGGACGTGGCGGCCCGTGCGCGGGACATCGGCGTGGAAGTGGTGGACGTGAAGATCCGGCGCGCCGATCTGCCGGAAGCCAACTCCGAAGCCATTTTCCAGCGGATGCAGACCGAACGCGAGCAGGAAGCCACACAGATCCGCGCGCAGGGCCGTGAAGCCTCGCAGCGTGTCCGTGCGGCGGCCGACCGGACGGCAACGGTGCTGCGCGCCGAAGCCCAGCGGGAGGCCGAGCAGGTCCGTGGTCAGGGTGACGGTCGCAAGAACGCGATCTTCGCCGAGGCCTACACGCAGGACCCGCAATTCTTCGCGTTCTATCGCGCGATGCAGGCCTACGTGGAATCGCTGGCAGCTCAGGACACCCGCCTCGTCCTGTCGCCGGATGCGGACTTCTTCCGCTACTTCAACGATCCGGCGGGCCTTTCCCGCACGGCCCGTGCCGCCGGCGAGCGTGCCGACGGTCTCGCCTCGCGCGAGCAGACCGGCGACGCCAACCTTCCGGCGCCTGACCTGACCGCAACGCAGACGGATGCGCCGATCGTCCGCCCGGCCGATGAGGTGACGAAGGCCACGGCCGCCGAAAGCGTTGCGGAGGCCCAGGCCAACCTCGATGCGGTTGTCGAAGAGGCGAAGGCCGCAGCGCAGGCCGGTCTTGAGGCCGCGCTCGAAGTGGACCTTGGCAATGACGAGCCTGCACCGGCCGGTGAAGGCGCAGCGGCGCCCGAGACCACGGTGACCCCGTCGTCGGAAGCCGCCGCAACCGCGCCGGCAACCGAACCGGCGAACGATGCTGCATCCGATAGCGATGTGGCGCCGCAGGAGGGTGCCGACGCGTCCGGCGCCACCACGCCGGCCGAGGAGAGCACCGCCGAAGCGGTGGCCAACGCAGACCCGGCACCGCTGCCTGCCGCAAACAGTGCTGCCAACGCTGACGTGAATGCCGATACCGGTTCGGGTGCTGCGGCCCCTGCGCCCGCTGCGGCAACCGCAGGCGTCAACGAGACGCAGCGCGGCAACGTGACCATCGTCCGGCCCGAGCAGAAGACCGAATGAATGAAATTTTCTTGGCGGCGGGCCTCGTGCTCGCCGTCGAGGGCACGATTTACGCGCTCTTTCCGAAGACCATGCGCGATCTTATGGCGCGGATGATGGACACGCCGCTCGACACGATGCGTGTGGGCGGCGTCGTTGCGCTTGCCGCCGGCGTTGTTATCGTCTGGCTTGCACGAGGCTGACCCGTATCTGACCTCGGGCTGTCTGCGTGACCTGACTCTGACGCAAATATTTCAAATAGCGGGTATGCTGGCCCGGGTTCGAGCATAGGGGGGTTCAATGACGTCACCCATGAAAAACGTGGCGACCGCGGCTGCTGCGGTTGGCCTGTTGCTCCTGTCGGCGACCGTGCCGGCACCCACGCACGCTCAGGAGGTTGGCCCTCGCTCCGTGGCAGACCTTGCCGAGGGTTTGCTCGATTCGGTGGTCAACATTTCCACCTCGCAGCGCGTGGAAGGGCGGCGCCCCGCAGCCCCGTCCACCGATTCAGAAGAGGGCGAAGACACCCCCTTCCAGGAATTCTTCGACGATTTCTTCGACCGTGACGAAGGCAGCCCCGACCCGCGCCGCGTCCAGTCGCTGGGCTCCGGCTTCGTCATCTCCGCCGATGGCGTCGTGATCACCAACAACCACGTCATCAAGGACGCGGACGAGGTGATCGTGAACTTCGCCGACGGCCGCAAGCTCGAAGCCGAAATCGTCGGCCGCGATCCGAAGACGGACCTGGCGGTCCTGCGCGTCACACCCGAAGATCCGCTGAAACCGCTGGACTTCGCCGCATCCGACGACATGCGCGTCGGCGACTGGGTGATGGCCATCGGCAACCCGTTCGGCCTTGGCGGCACGGTGACGGTGGGCATCATCTCCGCCCGCAACCGCAACCTGCAAAGCGGCCCCTACGACGACTTCCTGCAGACCGATGCCGCCATCAACCGTGGCAACTCGGGCGGTCCGCTGTTCGACATGGACGGCAACGTCGTCGGCATCAACACTGCCATCATTTCCCCCAGCGGCGGCTCCATCGGCATCGGCTTTGCCATCCCCTCCGAGATCGCCACCGCCGTCATCACCCAGCTTCTCGAATATGGCGAGACGCGGCGCGGCTGGCTCGGCGTGCGCATCCAGGAAGTGAGCGACGACATTGCCGACAATCTGGGCATGGACGAACCCACCGGCGCGCTGATCGCGGGCGTGGAGGATGACGGGCCGGCCGCATCAGGCGGCATGCAGGCCGGCGACGTGGTGACGCTGTTCGATGGCAAGGAAGTGGATTCCATGCGTGAGCTGCCGCGCATTGTCGCCAACACCGCCATCGGCAAGCGGGTTGCCGTCACGGTGCTGCGTGAAGGCAAGTCCGTGGAGCTTGCCGTCGATGTCGGCCAGCTGGAGGAAAGCGAAGCCCGCGCTGCCCTTGCGGTCGATGACGAGGCCGAGGAGCCCGCCGCCGACACCGAGGTGGGCCTTACCCTTCTGGGCATGGAGTTGAAGGCATTGTCGGAAACCCAGCGCTCCACATTCGAGATCGAGAAGGATATCGAAGGCGTGGTGGTCACCGCCGTCGAAGCGGACGGCCGGGCAGCCGACAAGCGGATCGTGCCAGGCGACATCATCCTCGAAGTTGGCCAGCGCGAAGTGAAAACGCCGCAGGACATCGAGGCGCGCATTGCCAAGCTCAAGGAGGATGGCCGCAAGACCGCACTCCTGACGCTGTCCAACAACGAGGGCGACCTGCGCTTCACGGCCCTTCGGCTGGAAGACTGATATCCGGCCCGGCGAACCCGATCGCGCTTCGGGCCGTTGGTCCTGAAGACGAGGAGGAACCCCATGACCCGGAAATTCGCGACCATCGCCGCAGCCTGCGCCTTGTGCGTCGGCGCGGCATCCATCGCCCAGGCACAGACGTCGCCGGCCGATACCGGACCCGGTGCAAACCCGGACGATCGGTTCCAGATCGAGCGCGTAGGCGAGGACATCCTGCGGCTCGACCGGACGACCGGCGAGGTCCAGCTCTGCGCCCAGTCCCAGCCGATGTTCACCTGCCGCACGGTGGTGCGGCGTGAAGCGCCCGAAGGCGAGCGGGGCTTCCCGGCATCCGGCGAGATGCTTGCCGAGAACCAGGCGCTGAAAGCCGAGGTCGAAGTGCTCAAGCAGCGCCTCGGCATGATCAAGGCGCTGGTGGATGACGTTGATCCCGTCGCGGTGGACGCGGGGTCGGGCAACACCCGCCGCCGCGACCTGAAAGAGGCGATCGACGTGACCGATTATGCATTCCGCCGCTTCCGCGACCTCGTAAAGTCGCTGAATGAAGACGAGGAGACCGGCCGGTGATTGCCGCCGGCAAGACAATCATCAACGCCGCCGCCAGCGGGCCTTGCTGATGGCGGTCGAGACCCTGTCGGACACGCCCGTTGCGCGCGTTGTCCGCGGCCGGCTGACGGTGCCGACACGCGGCCCCGGCTTTACCGACATCACCCGCGATGTACGCAGCTGGCTGCATGAGATCGGCGCGGGGGCAGGCCTTCTCACGGCGTTCGTGCGGCACACCACGGCGTCGCTCACCATCCAGGAAAATGCCGACGACGACGTGCAGGCCGACCTTCTGGACAGCCTTGCGACGCTCGCGCCGCCAAATGCCGGCTACCGCCACAACGATGAAGGCGCCGACGACATGCCCGGCCACATCAAGGGGATGCTGTGCGACGTCAGCCTTGCCATCCCCTGTGCCGAGGGCGGGATGTCTCTGGGCACCTGGCAGGGGATCTATCTCATCGAGCACCGGGCCCGGGGCCGGGCGCGCGAGGTCGAGCTGGCCTTCGTCGGCTAGAGCCGAGCCGCCTTTGCGCAAAGGAGAGAGGCGCTGGCGCCGTGGCGCCAGCCATTCTTCATCGCGGCGGATTGCTTGCCAGAAAATCACCCATCCGGCCAACGCCTTCCAGAATGCGGTCCTTGGCGGCGGCGTAGGACAGGCGCACATAGCCCTCGCCCAGCGTCCCGAAATCCGGCCCGCCAATCAGCGCAACGCCGGTTTCCGCCAGAAGCGCGTCGGCGAGGGGCTTCGCCTTCCAGCCCGTGGCGCTGATGTTGGGGAACGCGTAGAACGCCCCCTTGGGCACTGCGCATGTCACCCCCGGCAGGGCGCCGAGCGCAGCCGTCACGGCTTTGCGCCGGTCGTCGAAGGCGCTCACCATGTCGTCTGCCGCATCCTGCGGTCCGGTCAGTGCCGCAATGCCTGCATATTGTGCCGGCGCGTTGACGCAGGACCACGCATTCACCGCCAGCTTGCGCGCCTTGTCGAACAACGCATCAGGCCAGAGCGACCAGCCGAGCCGCCAGCCCGTCATCGCGTAGGTCTTCGAAAAGCCGTCCAGCAGGATCAGCCGGTCGCGCAGTTCCGGAAACGAGCCCAGTGAAAGGTGCTCCTGGCCATCATACGTCATCCGGCTGTAGATCTCGTCGGACATCACCGCCACGTTGGGGTGCACTTCGAGGATCCTGGCCAGCGCCCGCACATCGTCTGGGGTGCTGACACCGCCGGTGGGGTTTGCCGGCGAGTTGATGATCACCAGCCGCGTCTTCTCGGTGATCCGCTCCGCAACATCGGCCGGGGAAAAGGCGAAACCGTTTTCCTCGCGGATCGGCAGCGGCACCGGGGTGGCGCCGGTGAACTCGATCATCGAGCGATAGATCGGGAATCCGGGGTCGGGGTAAAGGATCTCGACGCCGGGTTCGCCGAACATGCCGATGGCCATGTACATGGTCACCTTGCCGCCTGGCACGATGAGGATGTTGTCGGGCGAGGTGTCGACGCCGGTGCGCATGGTCATGTCGGCCGCAACCGCTTCGCGCAGCGCCGGAATGCCGGGGGCAGGCGTATAGCCGTGGTGGCCATCGCGCAGCGCCTTCACGGCGGCTTCGACAATGTGCGGCGGGGTCGGGAAATCCGGCTGGCCAATGCCAAGGTTGATGACGTCCATCCCCCCGGCGGCGAGCGCATTGGCTTTTGCAAGCACGGCGAATGCATTTTCCTCGCCGATGCGGTCAAAGCCCGAAATTGTTGTCAGCATCAAGGTCTCCTCCGGTGCGGCGGTTTACCGTACGCGCGAGGCCGCGGCCAGAGGCTTGCGCTACTGCACCTCGGGTTCGTGGGAGGCGATCACCTGCCCGCGCACCCGCTCGCGGTGGAGGATGTAAAGGCCGGCGCCAGCGATGATGGCGGTGCCCACAATGGTCAGCGTGTCCGGCACGTCGCCGAAGATGAGGAAGCCGAACAGGATCATCCACACCATCTGCGTGTAGATGAACGGCGCCAGTGTGGAGGCGCCGGCCGTCCGGTGCGCGACAACGAGCGCGTAGTGCCCCACCGCGCCGAACAGGCCCATCATGAATGCCAGTGTCCAGAGCTTGGGTGTGGTGAGGCTCGAAACGGCGCTGTAGGCGACCGGGGAGAGGACGAAGACGCCCACCAGCGCGGACATCATGAGGAGGCTTTCAGCCGATTCGGTCTTGTTCATCTTGCGGGTCAGGAGCGCGTACATCGCATAGTTGAACACCGAAATGAGCGACAGGATGATGGCCCAGTGCATCACGCCCATGCCGGGCCGGGTGACGATCAGCACACCCACGAAGCCGACGCCGACGGCCGCCCAGCGCCGGATGCCGACCTTTTCGCCGAGGATCGGTCCGGCAAGGGCGGTCACGATCAGCGGCGAACAGAACATGATGGCACTGGCTTCGGCGAGCTGGAGATATTTCAGCGCCCAGAAATTGAAGTAAGTGGCGCCGAGAAGATGAAGTCCGCGCAGAAGCTGCATCCACGGACGACGGGTGCGGAATGCCTCGAAATGAGACCACACGCGCAGGAAGATGCCGAGGAGGATGACGTGGGTGGAATAGCGCAGCCACACGATGTCGATGGAAAGAAGCTGCGCCTCGCCTAGGAATTTGGCGGTGGCATCGAGGCAGGCGAACATTCCCGCCGCGACCATCATCAGAAGGATCGCGCGCAAGGTCCCGCTGTCTGAAAATTGCGGCGCTATCGGCACTCAGGTGGTCGCGTCTTCGGCGGTGTCGTCTTCGTCGTCGTCACTGTCGGGGCCGATGGGGGCGCCGCCGGCCTTGAGCAGGTTCTTTTCCACCTTGCGCAGATATTTGCGGAAGCGCTTGCGGTCCTTCTCGTCGAAGCCTTCGAGCGCCTCTTTCTCAAGCCGCTTGCAGATCTTGTCGATGTCGCCGATCAGCGCCCGGCCGGGTTCGGTGAGATGGACGCGGGACAGGCGGCCGTCGTCGGGCGAGGTCTGCCGCATCACGAAGCCGTAGGCCGCAAGGCGCGTCACCATCTTGGTGACGGTGGGGGGCTGGACGCCAAGCTCCGCGGCAAGCTCGCTCATGGTCATGCCGTCCTGCACCGTCAGCGCCTTGAGGACGCCTTCCTGGCCGGGGTGGAGCCCTATTCCCGAAAGACGCGTTCCAAACCGGGACCGCTGGGCCTTGGCGGCCTGCGTCAGACGATAAATTGTGGTCTTGGAGTATTGGAACGGCATCGGCACCTCACGGAGTGCCCATCGAACGGCGCGATGCGCCGCAGGACAGGTCGAAACCCTTTCGGGTGCATAGGCCCCTGAAACTCAACCCGCAAGGGTTCTAGAGCTTGCCGACCAGCCGCTCGACGTGCTGCGCATAGGCGGTGCGCTGTTCATGCGTCGACGTGTCGATCTTGTAGATCGCGGCGTAGCGCGTCTTGCAGCGCGGATGGCAGATGAAGCGCATCCCGCGCAGGATCGTGCGGCGGCCGGGCTCGCCGATGAATTTGGACTGGAGCCAGCGCGCACCGCAGCTGGTGACGATGGCGAGCGTCCGGATATTGGCGAGCTGGCCGCTGATCGGCGCCTCTTCGGAGGGCATGGAAAAGGTAGCGTGGGGGACGAGCACCCGGTCGAGCCAGCCCTTCAGCATCGCGGGCAGGCCGAACCACCAGGTGGGGTAGACGAAAATCAGCGTATCGCACCATCTGAGGTCCGCCAGCTCTCCGGCCACGGGGCGCTCGTTCTCGCCTTCCGTGTGGTAGCCGGCGCGCTCGGCACGGTCCATCACGGGCTCGAAGCCGTCGCCGTAAAGGTCGCGCACGCGCACCTCGGCGCCGCGGGCATCAAGCGCGGCCAGAGCGCGGTCGCGCAGGTGCGCGGTGAAGCTCTCAGGATTGGGATTGCAGTAGACGAGAAGGACTTTCATCAGGCGGACAATGTCGGGAACAGGTAGGGTTTGCCGTAGTCGTAGGACGGGTTGTCCCAGGCGACCATCTTGCCGGGGTTGAGGAGACCCTTGGGGTCGGCCCGGCGCTTGAAGGCGAGCTGCACTTCGTCGGTCTGCTTCATGCCGCCTTCCTCCAGCGTATAGCGGTGCGGGTTGAAGATCGGGCAGCCCTCGTCCTCGTGGATCCGGATGATCTCCTCCAGCCGCTCTTCGGTGGTGTAGCGCACCAGGGGCAGCCCGAAGCAGCCGACCGCACCGTCGAAGCGGACGAATTCCAGATGCGTGGGCATCTCCTCGCCAAAGCGTTCGGCAAGTTTGATGACCTTGTCGGCGATGGAGGGCTGGGGATAGAGCGATTGCAGGTAGGTGATGGCCGGGTCCACGCGCAGCGCCCGCAAGGTGGTGTGGTTCCAGCCAAGCTCGAATGCGGCGGGGAGGGTGCGCCGGACATCCTCGGCAAGCTGGTCGCTGCGCATGGTGAGGGTGCCGCCCGCGCGGCGGGCCATGTGCGCCACGTCGCTCGCGGCAAAGGGAGCGGCCATGACCATCATCAACGCCTCGCCGTCCCGCACATAGGGCGCATGGCGGCGAAAATACGGCGTGACCCACATGTCGACCACGGAGAGGTTTTTCAGGAGCAGACCGTCGGCCCCGGCAAGCTGCTCGGCGCAGGTGGCGGCGCCGCGCAGGGTAGGGAAGGAGACCAGCATGTCCACCCAGTCGTAGGCGGGGGCAAGCGGCATCTCCACTTCGGTGATGACACCGGTGGTGCCGTAGGCGTGGCTCGCCTTGGCAAGGTCTGCGCCGCTGAGGTCGATCACAGAGGGGGCCGAGCCATCCATTGCCGCAATGCGCAGGCGGATGATGTTGCCGGTATCGCGCAACCCGCCCCAGCGGATGGAGCCGACGCCGCCGGAGCCGCCGGCAACGAAACCGCCGATGGAGGCCGTGTGGTAGGTGGACGGCGAAAGCCGCAGCTCCTGCCCGCTGGCCCGCGTTTCATTGTCGATGTCGGCAAGGATGGCACCGGGTTCGGCCACAACATAGCCCTGGCCGATGTGCTTCACCTTGTTCATGCGCGCCAGATCGAGGACGAGACCGCCGGCCAGCGGCATGGCCTGGCCGTAGTTGCCGGTGCCCGAGCCACGCACGGTCACCGGCACGTTGTTGCGGAAGCAGGCACCGAGGATGAACAGAAGCTCGTCTTCGCTGGTGGGTGCGGCCACGAGGTCGGCCGTCACGTTTTCGAGCTGGCGCTTCAGCACGGGGGAGTACCAGTAGAAGTCCCGGCTTTTCTGCTGGACGATCCGCGGATTGTCCTCCAGCGCGACACCGGCAAGATCGGACTTCAGGGCGTCAAGGTTCATGGCGCTGGGGCCTCAATAGGTGGCCATCGGGGAAAAGCGGGGCGGCCGGGCGATCGTGTCTGCAAGTTCCAGACCGCGCGGCACCCTGTGGAACTCAAGCCGGATTGCCGGCACCCTTGGCAACGGCATCAAGGGCCATCAATGTTTGCAGGAGGTGCCGCATGTCCGGCAGCGGGACCATGTTGGGACCATCCGACGGCGCGTTGTCCGGATCCTGATGGGTCTCGACGAAGACCGCCGCAACACCGACGGCCACCGCTGCGCGGGCAAGCGGCGGCACGAAGCGGCGGTCACCACCCGACGAGCCGCCAAGGCCGCCCGGCTGCTGTACCGAATGCGTGGCGTCGAACACCACGGGCGCGCCCATGGCGGCCATGATCGGCAGGGACCGCATGTCGGACACCAGCGTGTTGTAGCCGAAGGAGGCACCGCGCTCAGTCAGAAGCACGTTGGAATTGCCGCTCTCGGTGATCTTGGAGAGGACGTTCTTCATGTCCCAGGGGGCCAGAAACTGCCCCTTCTTCACGTTGACCACGCGGCCCGTTCTGGCGGCGGCAATCAGAAGGTCGGTCTGGCGGCAGAGGAAGGCGGGGATCTGGAGGATATCGCAGACCTCGGCAACGCTCGCGCACTGTTCGGCGGTGTGGACGTCGGTCAGCACCGGGACGCCGAATTCCTTGCGCACGTCCGCGAACACCGGCAGCGCCTTGTCGAGGCCCATGCCGCGCTTTCCGGACAGCGAGGTGCGGTTCGCCTTGTCGAAGCTGGACTTGTAGACGAAGCCGATGCCGAGCTCGCGGGTCAGCTCGGTGAGCGCGCCGGCCATGTCGAACGCATGGTCGCGGCTTTCCATCTGGCAGGGGCCGGCAATCAGCGTCAGCGGGCCGGTGTTGGAAAAGGTGATGGTGCCGAGGCGGACGGCGGCGTTGGGTCCGGGCATGGCGTCAGCGCACGCCGTAGCGCAGAAGATCGTGCACATGGACAATACCCACGGGGCGCTGGTCCTTGGTGACGAAGAGGCTGGTGATCGCCTTGGCGTTCATCTCCGCCAGAGCCTCGACGGCGAGCATTCCGCCCTCGATGGTCGCGGGGTTCGGCGTCATCACGCCGGCGGTGGTGGCGGTGATCAGGCCGGCGGACATGTGGCGGCGGAGGTCACCGTCGGTGACGATGCCGATCAGCGCGCCGTTCTTCATCACGCCGACGCAGCCGAACGCCTTGGAACTCATCTCGATCAGCGCCTCGCCCATGGGCGCGTCGTGCTCCACCAGCGGCAGGGCGTTCGCCTTGTGCATGATGGAATCGACGCGAGCGAGCTGGGCACCCAGCTTGCCGCCGGGGTGGTAGAGGCCAAAGTCGGTAGCGGAAAATTCGGCGTCGCTCATCAGGCCGATGGCGAGCATGTCGCCCAAGACCAGCTGCTGCATGGTGGAGGTGGTGGGCGCCAGCTGAAGCGGACACGCCTCGCGCACCTTGGGGTAGACCAGCGCAACGCTGGCAACGCGGGCGAGGGTGGATTTGGCGTTGCCGGTGATGGCGATCAGGGGGATTGCGAAGCGCTTGGCGTAGGTGAGGATGTCGCGCAGCTCGGCGGTTTCGCCGGAATTGGACAGGAGCAGGATCACGTCCTGCGGCGTCACCATGCCAAGGTCGCCATGGCTGGCTTCGGCGGCATGAACGAAGTGCGCCGGCGTGCCGGTGGAGGCGAGGGTCGCGGCAATCTTGCGGCCGATGTGGCCGGATTTGCCGAGGCCGCTGACGATCACCCGGCGGCGCGCGGGGCGGGGCGCTTCTGCGGCGGCATCGGTGATCAGCGCAATGGCATCGTCGAAGCGTTTGCCGAGCGTGCCGGCGAGGGCGCGGCGGATGGCGCCGATGGCCTGTTCCTGCGTCGCGGCGGTTTCGTCGAGCAGGGTGGTGAGGTTCGGCCGCACCAGCTCCGTCGTCTTCATGAGATCCATCTCCAACGCAAACGCGGTGCGCGAGCCTGTGCCATGGCGCCGGGGCGGGCAACGCGGCCGGGCGGCGGTTCTACGCAATCCCCGCTCTTCTGCGCGCAAAGCACGCCGCAATCAACGCCCTATTCAAGCCGAGCCGCGCGAGGGGCACAAACGAAAACGCGCGACCCGAAGGCCGCGCGCAATCGTTTGACTGTGGCTGTTGCCGTCCTGCTAGAGCGCTTCGGCACCGGAGATGATCTCGATCAGCTCCTTGGTGATCTGCGCCTGGCGCGTCCGGTTGTACTGCATCGACAGCTTGTCGATCATTTCGCCGGCGTTGCGGGTGGCGTTGTCCATCGCGGTCATCCGCGCGCCCTGCTCGGAGGCTGCATTTTCGAGCAGCGCACGGAAGATCTGCACCGTGATGTTCTTGGGCACCAGAACGTCGAGGATTTCCGCAGGCTCCGGCTCGTATTCGTAAACGGCGGGGCCGGTGGCTGCGTCGTCAGGCGCCTTGTCGTCTTCTTCGGTGCCTTCGACGGTCGCGGCCGGTGCCGCCGGGATCAGCTGAAGCGCGGTCGGCTTCTGGCTGATGACCGACTTGAACTCGGCATAGTACAGCGTCGCGACATCAAAATCGGCGGTTTCGAACAGGCCGACGATCTTCTCGCCCACTTCCTGCGCCTGCGGATAGCCGATGCGGCGCACGTTGCGGAATTCGATCAGACCGATGATCTGGTCGCGATACGCGCGGCGCAGAACATCGTAGCCCTTGCGCCCGACGCACAGGAAGCGAACCGTCTTGCCCTCGGCCTGCAGCTTCAGTGCATCCTGCACCGCCTTGCGGACGATGGACGTGTTGAAGCCACCGCAAAGGCCGCGGTCGGCGGTGCACACCACCAGGAGGTGCACCTTGTCTTCGCCGCGCCCCGTCAGAAGGAGGGGCGCGTCGGGGTCGTTCACCGTGGAGGCAGCGAGGTTGGCCAGAACGTGGGCCATCCGCTCGGCGTAGGGGCGGGACGCCTCGGCGGCGTCCTGCGCACGGCGCAGCTTCGCCGCGGCGACGAGCTGCATCGCCTTGGTGATCTTCTGCGTCGCCTTCACGGAGGCGATGCGGTTCTTGAGATCCTTCAGTGATGCCATGTGATTTGCCAGAAAGCGCGCTTACGCGGCCTTCTTGGGCTCCTCCGTCACGAAGGTCTTGGTGTAGCCTTCCACGGCCGCCGTCAGGCGCTCGCGCAGATCGTTGGTCAGCTGCTTTTCCTTGCCGATGCCATCCAGAATATCGCGGTTCTGGGAGCGCATCAGGCGCAGGAGGCCCGCCTCGTACTCGTTGATCTTGTCGACCGGCACGTTGTCCAGGTAGCCGTTCACGCCGGCGAAGATCACCGCAACCTGCTCGGGCGTGGTGAGCGGGGAGAACTGCGGCTGCTTCAGGAGTTCGGTCAGGCGCGCACCGCGGGCGAGGAGCCGCTGGGTGGTGGCGTCGAGGTCCGAGCCGAACTGCGCGAATGCCGCCATTTCGCGGTACTGCGCAAGCTCGCCCTTAATCGGGCCGGCAACCTGCTTCATCGCCTTGATCTGCGCCGACGAACCCACGCGGGACACGGACAGACCAACGTTCACCGCCGGGCGAACGCCCTGGTAGAAGAGGTCGGTCTCAAGGAAGATCTGACCGTCGGTGATGGAGATGACGTTGGTCGGAATGAACGCCGACACGTCGTTGCCCTGCGTCTCGATGATCGGCAGTGCGGTGAGCGAACCGTTGCCGGCCTCGTCGCCCATCTTAGCCGCACGCTCGAGCAGGCGGGAGTGGAGGTAGAACACGTCGCCGGGGTAGGCTTCGCGGCCGGGAGGACGGCGCAGGAGAAGCGACATCTGGCGGTAGGCGACGGCCTGCTTGGAAAGGTCGTCATAGCCGATCACGGCGTGCATGCCGTTGTCGCGGAAATACTCGCCCATGGCACAGCCGGTGAACGGCGCCAGGAACTGCATCGGCGCGGGGTCGGATGCGGTGGCCGCGATCACGATGGAGTAGGGGAGGGCGCCGGATTCTTCCAGCACCTTCACGAACTGCGCGACGGTGGAGCGCTTCTGACCGATGGCGACGTAGACGCAGTAGAGCTGCTGGCTTGCGTCCTTGGCGTCGTGCGCGGGCTTCTGGTTGAGGAAGGTGTCGAGGATGATCGCGGTCTTGCCGGTCTGGCGGTCGCCGATGATCAGCTCGCGCTGGCCGCGGCCGACCGGGATCAGTGCGTCGATGGCCTTCAGGCCCGTTGCCATCGGCTCATGGACCGATTTGCGCGGGATGATGCCGGGGGCCTTCACGTCGACGCGGCGGCGCTCGGTGGCGTTGATCGGGCCCTTGCCGTCGATCGGGTTGCCGAGGGCGTCGACCACGCGGCCGAGCAGCTCCATGCCGACGGGCGCGTCGACGATGGTGCCGGTCCGCTTGACGGTGTCGCCTTCTTTGATGTCACGGTCATCGCCGAACACCACGACGCCGACATTGTCGGTTTCGAGGTTCAGCGCCATGCCCTGAATGCCGTTGGGAAATTCGACCAGCTCACCCGCCTGGACATTGTCGAGGCCGTAGACGCGGGCGATGCCGTCGCCGATCGACAGCACCTGCCCGACTTCGGAAACTTCGACCTCGTGGCCGAAATTCTTGATCTGGTCTTTCAGGATGGCCGAGATTTCGGCGGCGCGGACGTCCATTTATGCGGCTTCCTTCATGGCGGCGCGCAGACCCTGCAAACGGGTCCGAACGCTGGTGTCGATCATCTGGCTTCCCAAGCGCACGATAAGACCGCCGATGAGGGCCGGGTCCACGTGGGTCTCGAGCTTGATTGTTCCGCCGGCCTTCTCGGCCAGCGCTTCCTTCAACGCGGTCACCTGGCTTTCGCTCAGGGCCTCCGCGGAGGTGATGACGGCGATGGTCTCGCCGCGGTGGTCTGCGAGCAGCTCGCCAAATGCCTTCAGCATGCCCGGCAGGGCGAAGATGCGGCGATTCTTGGCGACGAGCTTGACGAAATTGGCCGTCAGCCCGGTGATCTCGGCCTTGTCCATGATGGCGGACAGGGCCTTGCCCTGAACGTCCGCCGAGAACAGCGGGCTCTTGATGAGGCGGGCGAGGTCTGCACTCTCGTCGAGCATTTTGCGCAATGAATTGACGTCCGTCTCCACGCTCTCGATCGAATTCGCATCGCGTGCGAGTTCGAACAGGGCGGAGCCGTAGCGCAATTCAACGCCTGAAGTGGTCGGTCTGGCCAAAGCGTATCGTCTTTCTGCAAGGGCGGCGCGGCGGCCTCACGTTTCGGGCGGGCGATAGCATAGCGTTTTTGCGGGCGCAACGCTCCCTGCCAGCTCATGGACGTTCGGTTGATCTCTTGAACAGCCTTCCGTCAATCACGGCAAGTCCCGCGAAGATCAAGCCCATACCGCAGATCTGTTCGATTGCCAGCGATTCATTGAGGAGAAGCGTGCCCGCAATGACCGCAAAGACTGGCACCAGCACCGTAACGAGGCTGGCATTGGTGGCCCCGGCACGCCCCAGAATTGTAAAATAAAGAATGTAGGCCAACGCTGTGGACAGGCAGGCATTGGCCACGACCGCCGCCCAGATCAGCGGGCTGTCCACCTGGAACACCGCCGGGCCGTCCATGAAGAGTGCCAACGGCACCATGATGGTGGCCGACGCGCTGGTCTGTCCTGCGGCAATGACAACAGGTCGCACGCCGAACCGCTTGAAGCGGCGGCCGTAGACTGCGGCAAGGGCATAAGAGAGCGCGGCGCCGAGGATCGCGAGTTCGGGCAAGATCTCCTCGCCAAGGGCAAGGATGGCGCCGGGGCCTATCATGACGACAACGCCGGTGAGGCCGAGCGCCATGCCCCCGAGCTTGGCGGGCGTCAGCCTCTCGTCGGTGAGGGCGATGCCGGCAATGAGCCCGGTGAACAGCGGTGTGGTGGCGTTGAGGATGGCGGCGAGCCCGGCGGTGATTTCGGTTTGCCCATAGACGATGAGCGAAAACGGCACCGCATTGTTGACGAAGCCGAGCACGGCGAAGGCGCCCCAGATGCGCGGCGCCCGCGGGATCGCCGCGCCGATCAGTCCCACCGCTATCCACAGGGTGAGTGCGGCGAAGAGGACGCGCAGCGCCACAAGGGAGAGCACCGGGATAGCGGTCAGGATCACTTCGACGAAGACGAACGAGCAACCCCACAGCGCCGACAGGGCCACCAGCATCACCCAGGCCGGGCCGTCCATCCGTGCGGTGAACGCGGGCGCCACTGCGGCAGGAACGGCGCTGGCGGCGGCCGCGGCGGGCTTGTGCGTCATCGTCGGAACTCCAGTGGCAGCGGTCGCCGGTGCCGGTGGCGTACGGGCGCGCCGCTAGGGCGCGAGGGCCTTGAGCGCATCGGCGCAAAGGTCGGGCCTTGCTTCGTGCAGGTAGTGGCCGGCCGACTGAATGCGCACAAGGGTGACGCTGGGTTCGGCGGCAAGAATCACGAGGTCCTGGGCGCTGAGTGCGCTGCCTTCCTCGCGGTTGCCGACAAGGATGGTCACCGGGCATCGTGCCGCGCGAATTGCGGTGATGGGGTCGAACGCATGGTGGAGATCCGGATCCACCATCGCGTCCAGAACGGCGGGGTCGAGTGCGGCAATCTGGCGGGCGCGGCGGGCCACGGCATCCGTGCCGCCTTGTTCCGCAATTGTCTGTGTGCCGTGGCCCGAGGGCCACAGGGCGACCGCGGCTTCCCACTCGGCCAGGGTGCGGTCGCGGCCCTTGCCGGTCATGATCCGCTTGAGGGCACGAAAGCCGCCGGCCCACGGGGTGGTGTCGAGCCGCGGCTGGCGCGATTCGAACAGTGGCGGATCTTCCAGCACCAGACCGCGGAGGCGGCCGGGGTTGTCTTGCGCCACGGCGAGGGCGACGAGGCCGCCGAGCGAGTGGCCGTAAAACAGCGGCCCGTCGCCGGGTGTGCCTGTTGCGGCGGAAGCCTCAGCGGCGTTTGCATCCGGCCAGCGCACGGCGGCGGCGAAATCCTGGAGGCGGTAGCGGGGGGCCCGCGGCGCTTCTCCGTGACCCAGAAGGTCCTGGGGGCGCGGGTTCATCCGGGCAATTGTCGCGGCGAAGGGGGCGAAGTCGTGCCTGTCGCGGGTGACGGCGTGGAGCATGGTGACTGTGGTCATCGGACCGCTTTATTCCGCAATGCGGCGCCGCGGAAGGCCCGTTTGCGCGGTGCACCCATGTGCCGAGCGCCTGCGCGGCGAATGGCGGGGGAACGCGCTTTACAATGGGGAGGCCAGCACTTGCCGGTTCACGGCGTGCGCTGGCCTCCAGGTTGCGTGATCAGGCCGCCCTGTTGCGGATGGCGTCGAAGAAGGATGAGATCTCCGTCTGCATCTTCGTGCCGTTGTCCTTCACGCGCGAGGAAAGACCGCGGACACTTTCGGCCAGCGTGTGGGTCTCGCCAATCTGTTTGGCAACGCCCTTCACATTGTCGGCCACCGAGTTGGTCTGGGTCGACACCGCGCCCACGTTGGATGAAATCTCGTTGATTGCGGCACTTTGCTGCTCCACGGCAGCCGCCACCGTCGACGAGTTGTCGTTGACCGCGTTGATGGACGTGCCGATCCCCTCGATCGCGTGGACCACATCGGTAATTTCCTTGCGAACGTCCGAGATGACCTTGGAAATTTCCTCCGTGGCGCTGCCGGTCTGGTCGGCCAGTTCCTTCACCTGCTGGGCGACCACGGCAAACCCCTTGCCCGCCTCGCCCGCACGGGCCGATTCGATGGTTGCGTTGAGTGCGAGCAGGTTGATCTGCTCGGCGATGTTGTCGATCAGCTCGATCACATCGTTGATCTTCTTCGATTTTTCGAGAAGGCCGGAAACCTGCTTGATGGCTGCCTGCGAGGCCTGGGTCGTTTGTTGCGTGAGCTGTGTGGCGCTTTGCACCTGACGGCTGATCTCGTCCACGGAGATCGACATTTCCTCGATGGCGGCGGCCACGCTCTGCATGTTGACGCCCGAGGAGGTGGCAGCTTCCGCAACGCTGGTGGTCAGCGCGTGCCCCTCGCCAGCACGAAGACCCAGAGACTGCGCTGCTTCCGCCAGTGCAAGCGCAGCCGATTCCACTTCTTCCAGCACGACGGCCGAGGTCGTCTTGAAATCATCCGAAGCCTGCTTCACAGCGGCGGCCTGCTTGATCTGCGCCTCGGATTCGATGCGGTACTTGGCGTCGTTTTCCTGCGCCACGCGGCCCTCGTCCCGCAACGTCTGGAGCGCCTGACCCAGCTCTCCGATCTCGTCCTGGCGGTCGAGGTGCGGCACCTTCACCGACCAGTCGTGGGACCGCAGCGCGAGGGCGACCCTGGTATGGTCGCGCAGCGGGGCGGCAATCTTGCGGCGAACGAAGATGGTAACGAGGAGCGCAAGGATGGTGACGATCACGCCGCCTGCAATGCCGCCGATCAGCAGCATGCGCTGTTCCCACTCAAGACTCGCCGTGTAATTTTCCCGCAGCGCGCGGGCGTCGGCCACCAGCACGTCCATTTCTTCTGCAAGGCTGTCCCAGATCTCGTGGCCGCGCACGTCGTTCTCGCGCAATCGCGCAAGGTCGACGCGGACCGGATCAGCCATGTCGCTGATCTGTAGCAGTGCGATATCGCGGAACCACTCCTCGCGAAGGGCGGAGATGGTGTCGACATGTGCAAGGAAGTCGGCGGCACCGTCGAGGCCGACAATCTGGGTACGCAGACCCTCCAGCTGGTCTTGCGATTCGGAGAAGGATTTGAGGACTTTTTCTTCGTCGATGGTCTCGCCGAGAATCATCTTCTTGAGAAGATCGGCGTGACCCTGGTCCACCGCGTCGCGATATTCCACGGTGGCGATCGCGAGCCGGAAGGTCTGGAGGACCCGCTCGGTGGTCTGCGATTGCAGCATCGTCGTCCAGATCACGATGCCGAATGCGGCAATTGAGACGACCGCGATGGCGCCACAGGCAAGCGTGCCCTTGTTGGCTATGGAGAGGCTCTTCATGATTGGGCACCCCGCCGCTGAAGTTCGGTCAGATTGAGTTCGAAGGTGGCTGCGCCGAGCAGCTCACCGTTGGCCGGATCTTCGATGGTGAGGTTCAGCTGGGCGCGCCAGGTCTTGGTTTCTTCGTGCCACTCTGCCTCGTCGATGAAGATGGAGCCGGGCCCGAGCTCGTATGTTTTCTGGAACTTGGCTTCGTCGCCCTGCCACATGTCGCTGGTGATGCTGCTCTGACCGACATTCAGGCCGTGGTGGTCGGTCAGGATGATTTCCACGTAAAGGCCGACCGAACGCGCCTGGACCCGTTTCACATAGGTCGACAACGGGTTGGACAGGGTTGCCACGATCAGCGGTTTTCGCTCTCGCTCCCGCTCTTGGCGCCACTGGGCGTCAAACGCCAGTATCTGCTCGGGGGTGAGGTCCCCGCGGACTCGGTTGAAGTTCCGCAGCGCGTAGGAGACCACTTCGCGCGACAGCACATCCTGCACTTCCGCAATCACTTGCGCGTTGATCAGTTTCTTGGGGTCGGGCTTGTTCTCAGACGCTTGCGCCTGGAGGGCGATTGCTGCACCGCAAAGCGCTGCAGCCATTGCACGGGCACGCATTTTCGGACCTCCGTATCCGGATTGAGATTCCCACACACGAAAATGCTTCCGTGCGCTTACGCAGCAGCTTTCATCTCACGCCACTGTCGCCTGGGGCTGTCCTCAGCCGGAATGAAGTCCTCAGCCGGAATGCAGTTGCTGCTCAGCGTGCCCCGCGGTCCGTGCTGCCGTCTTGCGCCATCAGCGCGCGCAGGGCGCTGACGTCGCGGCGGAGCGCCTTGATGTCGTCATGCATGGAGCTTTGCTCTTCCATCATCGCATCCCGGCTGGCGGCCGCCTCCGCCTCCACGTCCTGCTGCATGCCGGACACGATGATACCGATGAAGAGGTTCAGCACCGCAAACGACGTGACCATGATGAATGGCACGAAGAAGAGCCAGGCGAGGGGATGGGCTTCCATCACGGGCCGCACGATGCCCATGGACCACGATTCCAGCGTCATGATCTGGAACAGCGAATAGAACGATTCCCCGACGGTGCCGAACCAGTCCGGAAAGGTGGCGCCGTAAAGGGACGTCGCCATCACCGAGAAGACGTAGAAGATCAGCGCCATCAGCACCATGATCGACGCCATGCCGGGGAGCGCCGCAATCAGCCCGCCCACCACCCGCTTCAGCGACGGGACCACCGAGATCAGCCGCAGCACCCGCAGGATGCGCAGGGACCGCAGGACGGAGAATTCCCGCGTGGTCGGCGCGATGGCAATCAGCACAACCAGAAGGTCGAACAGGCTCCACGGGTCGGTGAAGAAGCGCAGCCGGAACACGGCGATGCGCAGGACGATTTCGACCACGAACACGGCAATGATGATCTGATCGAGCGCCGTCAGCAGTGGGCCGGCGGCGGCCATCGCCCGCTCCGAGGTCATCAGCCCCAGGATCGCGGCATTGACCAGAATGAGGGTGATGATCACCCCTTCCCAGACCCGGGACGTCACCATTTTGCGAACACGCTCAAGCACAGGGGCACTCCGGTTGGCTCGGGGCAGAGACTGCGCCCTCATGCTGCGCCGCGGCATGACCCGTCAAGCGCCCTGACGCGGACCTCGATCGTCCTCGACCGGCTTGACAACGCCTGTGCTTCGGCATGATGTGCGCGCCATGCGGGTGTAGTTCAGCGGTAGAACGCAAGCTTCCCAAGCTTGATGTCGTGGGTTCGATCCCCATCGCCCGCTCCACAGCCTTCATCCTCCCAGCCATCGTTCCGGGCCGGCCAACGCTTGCGCCCGTGCAAAAGCGCGCGCTATTGCGTGGCCCCAGCGTTGCGGCGTTGTCAGGCGGGCCGGGCCCGCTGCCCCGCGCGGCGGTGGAGGCTTGATGCGCGTCTTTTATGCTCCCGAGACCGAGGCCCACGCGCCGTCGTTCTTTCTCCTGCGCGGAAAGGTGGCTGCCAACGAGGAGCGGGCCGAGCGGGCGACACGGCTGATCGCCGCGCTGGACCGGATCGGCCTTTCGCACGAAACGCCGCCGGATGCTGGCGTGGCCCCTTTGGCCGCCGTCCACACCCCGCGCTACCTCGCATTTCTGGCCGAGGCGGCCCGGGACTGGCAGGCGATGGCCGGCACCGGCCCGGAAGTTGTGGGCAATGCCCAGCCGCGCCGGCCCGAGGCCAGCTATCCGGACGGTCTTGTCGGCCGAGCAGGGTGGCACATGGCGGACCTTGCGTGCCCCGTCGGCCCGCACACGGGCCATGCCGCGCGCCGGGCCGCCGACTGCGCCGTGGCCGCCGCCGCCGCGCTGTCGGCCGGTGCGCGCGAGACCTACGCGCTGACCCGTCCGCCCGGCCACCACGCCGGCGCCGAAGTGGCCGGCGGCCACTGCTTCCTCAACAACGCCGCCATTGCGGCCGCGGCCCTTGCGCGCGATGGCGCACGGCCCGCCATCCTCGACATTGACGTCCACCACGGCAACGGCACACAGGCGATCTTCTACGGCCGGGCGGATGTGCTCACCGTCTCCATCCACGCCGATCCGCATCATTTCTACCCTTGGTTCGTGGGCCATGGGGCGGAGACTGGCGCCGGAGCCGGGGAGGGCTACAACCGCAACCGGCCGCTGCCGCTCAAAAGCACTGACGATGCATGGCTCGCCGCCCTTGCCGCAGGGCTGGACGACGTGGCGCGCTTTGGCGCCGACACGCTGGTTCTGGCCCTTGGGCTGGACGTGCACGAGAGCGACCCGCTCGGCGGCATGGCCGTCACCACCGAGGGCCTGCGCCGGGCGGGCGAACTCATCGGCCAGCAACCGCTTCCGGTCCTGATCACCCAGGAGGGCGGCTATCTCGCCCCCTCGCTGACCGACAACGCCGCAGCCTTCCTCGGCGCCTTCATGGAAGCCCGATGAGCGCCCCCGGCACCAAGGCAACGCGCGACGTCGTCGACGTGGACTGCACAATCACGCGCATCGCCGTCGACGGCACGCTCTGCGAGCTGCAGCTTGACTGGCCGGATGCCTTCAAGGGCGTCGGTGCCGGGCAGTTCGCCCTTCTGGCGAGCCTTGCACCGGGCGCGCCGATCCTGCCGCGGCCTCTCAGCCTCGTGCCGCGGATGGACGGGGCGCTGGCCATCGCCTTCAACATCAAGGCCGCCGGAACGCAGATGCTCGCCGCCGCGCAACCCGGCGACCGGATCGCCCTGATCGGCCCGCTGGGCAACCGCTTTTCGGCACCGGCTGAACCCATCACCATTGTCGTTGACGCCTACCATGCCGGCACCATGCTGGCGCTTTGCCACGAACGCCGGGCCGCCGGTTACAACGACCGCGTCCTGATGGTGGAGGACGGCCCCAACCCGTCCGACGGGCCGATCCTCGCCGCCTTCAAGGCAACCGGCGCGGCGGTGGACTATGTGCCGCTCGCCTCGCTCAGCAATGCATTGACGAGAGCGGCCCCGGCCTTCATCGCCGCGGGCGCCGGAAACAGCGCCATGTCGGTTTCGCAGGCCTATGCCGCCCGCGCCGAAATTCCGGGGGAGGCGTCGCTTCAGGCCGCAATGGCGTGCGGGCTTGGCGTGTGCAAGGTCTGCATCCACGGCACGCGCGGCGGGCCGCCGCTTCTGGTGTGCGAGGGGCCGATCTTTCCGCTCTCGCAACCGGATTTCGGGGAGGCCGCCTGATGGCCGACCTTTCGCTCACCCTCGGCGGCATTGCGCTCCCCTGTCCGGTCCTGCCGGCATCCGGCACCTTCGGCCTCCAGCACGCCCGCGTCTTCGACATCGACCGGCTGGGCGCGCTGGTGCCCAAGACCATCACGCCGGGCGCGCGCACGGGCCATCCGGCACCCCGGCTTGCGGAGGCGGCGGGCGGCATCCTCAATGCCATCGGCATTCCGTCGGACGGGGTGGAGGCGTTCATCCGCGACGTGCTGCCGCTTTACAAGGCGCACAGGCCGCCGGTGATCGTGTCGGTCTCTGCCGACACCGCGGCCGAGTTCGCGGACATGGCCGCCCGCTTTTCCGGGACCGATGCGGACGGGCTGGAACTCAACCTGTCGTGCCCGAACCTTGAGGCCGGCGGGCGGATCTTTGCCGCCGATCCGCGCGATGCCGAGGCCGTTGTGGCCGGCTGCCGCGCGGTGACCACAAAGCCGCTGTGGTGCAAGCTGACGCCGGCGGCAACCGCGCCGGGCGCAGTGGCCGCCGCCTGCGAGGCAGCCGGCGCCGATGCGCTGATTGCCGGCAACACCATGCCGGCCATGGTGCTGGACAAGAACGGCGCACCGCGTGTTTCCAACCGCACCGGCGGACTTTCCGGCCCGCCGCTGAAGCCGGTGGGGTTGCGCATTGTCGACGATATGGCGGGCCGCGTTGCCATTCCCGTCATCGGCTGCGGCGGCGTGATGACCCTGTCCGACGTGCGCGACTATTTCGCCGCGGGTGCGTCCGCCGTTGCGGTGGGCACGGGCACCCTTGCCCGGCCCTCCACCATGGTTCGGCTGATCGATGGCCTCGCCGCGGAAATCGACGCCCGCGGCACCACGCTTGCCGCCTTCCGGGAGGCGCTGCGGGTCGCCGCAACGGGGCGTTGAGCGCTGCCCCGCGTTCGCAATACCGCTCAGCCGGTCTCTGATGCGATGGCGTGAAAGAAGGTGCCGGTGACGTTGCCGCGCCGGCCGCCGGAGGGGCCGATCAGGTTGCCGATCCCGTCCGAGACTTCGGCCAGCGCTTCATCCGGTCCGGCGGCCACGACCCGCGCATAGTGGAATTCGTGCCCGCGGACCACGCTATCTTTAAGGCCGATGGGCGTATCGCCGAGGAGGCGGGCGCTGCGGTAGCCAAGGTTCATCTTGCGTCTGGCAAAACTCGTTTCGTGCCCCAGCAGGCCAAGCATCGGATGGACCACGCCGCCCGCGTCCTCCAGCGTTGCCCCCAGCGCGATAAAGCCGCCGCACTCGCCGTGCACAGGCCGCTGCGCCGCAAACCGCGCCACCCCCTCGCGAAAATGCGAGGCGGCGGCAAGGGGGCCGGCGTGCAGCTCCGGATAGCCGCCGGGCAGCCAGCAGCAGTCGCAATCGTCGGGCGGGGCCTCGTCTGCCAGGGGTGAGAACGGCACAAGCTCGGCGCCCGCTGCGCGCCATCCCGCCACAACGTGCGGATAGACGAACGAGAATGCCGCATCTTGCGCAAGTGCGATCCGCTGGCCCGGCGGGGGCAGGGCCGGGCCACTCGGCACTGTCGCAAGATCGAGCGGCCGAGCGGCCGCAAGGATGGCATCGAGGTCCAGCGATGCTTCCATCACATCGGCCAGCCCGTCGAGGATCGCTTCTATGCCGGCAAGTTCCGACGCCTGGATCAGCCCCAGATGCCGCTCGGGCAGCGCCATGTCCGGGTTGCGGGGAACACTGCCGAGAACGCGAATACCGGCGCGCGCAATGGCACCGGCCGCCTGACTGCGGTGCCGCTCGCTCCCCACCTTGTTGAGGACGACACCGGCCAGCGCAATCTCCGGATCGAACGTTGCAAACCCGTGTGCCACCGCGGCCGCCGTGCGCGACTGGCCCGAAACATCGAGCACCAGAAGGACCGGCAGGCCGTAGCGGCGCGCAAGGTCGGAGGCGGCGCCGGAGCGGCCGGGCGCCGCGTCGATCCCGTCGAACAGACCCATGGCGCTTTCGATCACAAGAAGATCGGCACCATCTGCGGCGCTGGCGGCCAGCGTGTCGAGGAGGGGCGGCGCCATCGACCACGTGTCGAGGTTGACGCCCATCCGGCCGGTGGCAAACTTGTGAAAGCCGGGGTCAATATAATCCGGCCCGGACTTTGCGGCAGCGACGCGCACGCCCCGGCGCGCCAAAGCGCGCAGGAGGCCGATGGTCACGCTGGTCTTGCCGGAACCCGAGCGCGGGGCGCCCACAATCAACCCACGGGGCACCGTCATCGGCATTCCTTCCGGCTCGTGCGCGCAACACCCGTGACGGGGCGAGCGCCACTCAGTATGTGTGTCAGATGAATAGCGCAGATCCGCCGCACCATGGCGTTCCCGGCGACACGCCGGAGCCCACCGCGCTTCGCCGCGGCTGGACCACCGGCGCCTGCGCGGCGGCCGCTGCCAAGGCGGCTGCGGCGGCCCTCCTCAGCGGCACATTTCCGGACCCGGTCACAATCACGCTTCCCGGCGGGCAGACACCCGCCTTCGCCCTTGCCCGCCATGGGCTGGAAGACGGCGCCGCCTTTGCCGCCATCGTCAAGGATGCAGGCGACGACCCGGACGTGACCCATGGCGCGCTGGTGTGGGTGCGGGTGACGCGCCGGGCGCCAGGCGCGGGGCTTGGCTTTGCCGCTGGAGAGGGCGTTGGCATGGTCACGCTGCCGGGGTTGCCGGTGCCGCCGGGGGAGCCTGCCATCAACCCCCACCCGCGCGCGATGATTGCCGCCGCCATCGGCGATGTCGCCCCCGACCTCGACTTCGGGGTGGAGATCGGCGTGGAGGATGGCCGGGCGCTGGCGCTGAAAACGCTGAACCCGCGGCTTGGCATTGTCGGCGGCCTTTCGATCCTCGGCACCACCGGCATCGTCATTCCGTTTTCGTGCGCGGCGTGGATCCACTCGATCCACCGCGGCATCGATGTGGCCCGCGCCACGGGGCACGACCATGTGGCCGCCAGCACCGGCTCCGTGTCCGAACAGGCGGTGCAGCGGCTCCACGGCCTTGCCGACGCCCAGCTCATCGAGATGGGCGACTTTGTGGGTGGCACGCTGAAATATCTGAAGGCGCATCCGGTGGCGAAGGTGACGCTGGCCGGCGGCCCGGCCAAGATGACCAAGCTTGGCCAGGGGATGCTGGACGTCCACTCCAAGCGCGGCCGTGCCGAGATGGGGCCGCTTGCTGCCATCGCGGCCGGGGCAGGCGGCAGCGCGGCCGTCTGCACCGCCATCGAGACGGCCAACACGGTGGCCGAGGCGTTCCAGCATGCGCAGGCGGCCGGCCTTCCGCTGGGTGACCTTGTGGCCGAGCGCGCCTGGGGCGTTGCGGCGCCTGTGCTGGGCCTTGCCCACCCCGTCTCGCTGGAGGTGGTGCTGTTCGACCGGGCGGGAACCCTCGTCGGCCGCACCCCGATGCGTCCGGTGGACCGAAGCTGAAGCCATCATCTGCGCCGTGCAAGCGCGCAGGTGACCTTCCCGAAGGCGACGCGCGGCCCGAGAAGCACCGCGCCTTCGCCCGCGCCGCAAAGGGCGGCGGCTTCACAAGCGGAGGGCGATCCGGTCGCCGCAATGCTCCGGTCCGACCATGTGGCGAGATCCGCTTCGACGGCCGCGAGCGCCTCGTGGCTGATGGCAAACAGCGGCAGTTTTAGGCGATCGGCGGCGATGAGGGCTGCGCGGTCAGACTTGCCTGCCGGAATCGCAATCTGGATGAGGGTCGAGCGGTTGACGCGGTAGTCGGTCAAGGCCTTGTCGATGGCGTACAGGAACTCGGTGCTGAGGGCGTTCGACGCGAACCCCCACCCCGCAATGATGCTGCCGCTCACGGCGCAACCTTGCCGGCATACACCCACTGGGTGACGGGCATGGCAGGCCGCCAGCCGTGCATCCGGCCGACAGCGCTGGCGCGGGCGATCTCAAGCCGTGTCAGGCTGCCGCCGAGGCGGGCGTGGCAGGCCAGAAGCACCGCCTCGGTTTCCAGCGTGACGGCGTGGACCACCAACCGGCCGCCGGGCCGCAGTGCCGCCAGTGCGGCATCGATAATGGCCGGATTGCTGGCGCCGCCGCCCACAAACACGGCATCTGGCGGCGGCAGGCCGGCCAGTGCCTCCGGTGCCCGGCCTTCCACCAGCCGCAGGGACGGCACGCCGAGCGCCTCGGCATTCTGCACGATCCGCGCAGCCCGCTCCGGCACCGCCTCGATTGCGAAGGCGCCAAGGCTCGCGTCCCGCAGCATCCACTCGATGGCAACGGAGCCTGCGCCAGCGCCAATGTCCCACAGGATCTCGCCCGGCAACGGCGCCAGTGCAGAAATTGCCAGCGCACGGGCTTCGCGCTTGGTGATCTGCCCGTCGTGGGCGAACCAGTCGTCCGGCAGGCCGGGGCTCAGCGGCATTGCGGCGGCACCCGGAGACCCCACAACATCGAGCGCCACCACGTTGAGGGGGTTGAGGCCCGAAAGATCGAAGCTGGCCGCAGTGGTGCGGCGAATGGCTTCGGCAGGGCCGCCGAGCGCTTCCAGCACCGTGAGCGCGCTGTCGCCGAAGCCGTGGCGTGTGGCGAGCGCCGCCATTTCGGCCGGGCCGTTTTCATCCGACGTCAGCGCCAGAATCCGGCGGCCGGGGCTGAGGTGGGGTCGCAGCCGCGCGACGGGCAGGCCATGGAGAGACAGCGCAACGACATTCTGCATCGCCCAGCCCATCCGCTGCGCCGCCATGGCAAAGGCGGACTGGCCGGCGAAAACGCGCATCTCGCAGACCGGCACTTCGCGGGCGAGAAGCGCGCCGACGCCGTGCCAGAACGGGTCGCCGGAGGCGAGCACGCACACAGCCTCACCGCGGCGGGACAGCACCGGCGCAAGGCTGAAGGGCTTTGGCCAGGTCTCCTGCCGTCCGCCGATCAGCGGTGCGGCCAGCGCAAGGTGCCGCGCGCCGCCCACCACCAGATCCGCCGCGGAAATGGCGGCGCGTGCATTTTCGCCGAGGCCGGCAACCCCGTCTTCGCCAATGCCGACTATGGTGAGCCAGGGGCGTGCGGCTTCGCTCATGGCGTCACCTTTGCGGGGGCAAGTGTGCGCGGCGTGTAGATCAGCGGGGGCAGGTCCGGCCGGGGCACAAGGCGGGTCTCTGCGGTGCCGACAATGGGGCAGGTGGCCATGTCCGCCATGTCGGAGATGGCGTCGGCAAGGGGGACGATGGCGATGGCTTCGTCCGGCCGTGTGACCGCGCGGCCGAAGATCACCGGCACGGTCGGCGGCAGTTCTTCGCGCAGGATGTCCAGCGCGCGGCCGAGCTGCCAGGGGCGTGCGCGGCTGACGGGGTTGTAGAACGCCATCGCAAAGCCGGCGCGGGCTGCGGCGCGCAGCCGCATCTCGATCACATCCCATGGCTTGAGATTGTCGGACAGCGAGATGGCGCAGAAGTCGTGACCAAGAGGGGCGCCGACGCGGGCCGCCAGCGCCAGCATGGCGGTGATGCCGGGCACCACAGTCAGAGGCACGGTGCGCCAGGGAGCCGGACCGTGCTCCACGGCCTCGCAGGCGGCCGCGGCCATGGCGAACACGCCCGGGTCGCCGCCGGATACCAGAGCAACCTTCTCCCCCGCAGCCGCAAGGGTCAGTGCCGCGGCGGCGCGGTCGATCTCTTCGCGGTTGTCGGAGGCATGGCGGGTGAGGCCAGCCCGCGCTGCAACCCGCGCCACATAGGGCTTGTAGCCGAACACGTGGGCGACGTCCGCGAGCGCGGCCTCTGCCTCCCCCGTGCGGAATTGCACATCGCCCGGCCCAAGGCCGATCACATAAAGATGCCCTGTCATTGCGCGGTTTCCCCTGCGGCTGCCGCCGCGCGCAAGGCATCAGCCATGGCGGGGTTGGTTGCGCGGATTTCCGGGCCATCGGCCGTGCCCACCAGCTCGGCAATGGGCGCGGCGGGCCGGGCGCAGCCCTTGGCACAACCCGAAATGTGCACCGCCCCCGGAAGCGGCGCGCGCAAGTCTGCGGCAAGACGGGCGGCAATGGCGCGCGTGTTGACGAAAGCAGATGCACATGCCGGCTTCCCCGCGCAAACCTCGATGCCAAGGCGCCGGTCAGCCGCATCGACCACCAGTCCGCTTTCAGCCGCAGTCGCGAGAAACGCCTTTGCTGCAGCGGCAGTGTTGAAGGTGAAGACCAGACGGCGCCCGGCCGCGGGATGCACGGCCAGCGCGCGGCTGCCGGCGGCTGCGAGAGCGGACAGCGCCACGGCGTCGATAGCGCCAAACGGCAGGGCGAGGGCCGCAGCAGCGCCGCAGCGAAGCGGCACGAGACCGACCGGGGCCGTGGTTGCTGCGGTGAGCGGACCGGCGGGTCGCAGCCGTTGGGAAAGCGATGCAAGGTCGGCAGCATCAAGGTCTCGGGCGCGGAACACGGGGCCTCCGGCGGCCACAAGGCGCAGCGTATCGAATGCCGCGGCCACCGCCTCCTCGGCATTGCCGCGGCCGAGGGGGACGGCGTTTGAACGGCGCCCGGCCAGCGCCACCTGCCAGCCATTTTCGGCGGCATCGAGCCGGACATCGGCCAGAAGGCCGGCAAGCGAGAAGCGCCCGCCACCGTCGATCACGACGGCAACCTTGGGGCCGAGGCGGCGGGGCCAGGTTTCGGCGGCGAGCAATGCGCGCAGGCTCGCTGCAAGCGGGGCCGGGTCGGCGGTGAGGGCGGAGTCGTCTTGAGGCGATGCGGTCAGCGGGTTGGTGTCGATGGGGACGCCCTCGCGCGGGCGGATGCCGGCGGCGTCGACGGCATCGCGCAGGCCGTCCAGCGTTTCGGGCCGGACGCCGCGGATCTGCACATTGCCGCGGGCGCTCACCTCCAGCAGCCCGTTGCCGTGGGCACTCGCGGCATCGGCGAGCGCGCCAAGCTCGCCGGGCGTGAAGGCGCCGCCCTCCGGCGTCAGCCGGACGAGCAGCCCGTCGCCTGTTGTCATGGGTGCGGCAAGGCTGGGGCAGGCGCCACGACGCCGCGCCGGAACCGCGGGCGCATCAGCGGGACAGGGGGGAGCGTGCGATTGCCCGATCGTCATTCGTGCCCCCTTTCAAGCGCGCTTGTGGCCGCCTTGTTGTGCCGTGGCGAAGGCGTCGCCGCAATGGCCGGTCGCCGGTGCGGCAGAGGCCTGTGCGGGCTTCCCGCAGCCGGTTGCAGCAATGCGGTGGCGGGTTCGATCGGGGGCCATGTGCGAACGATCGCCAGGGCCTGTCAAGTTGCGACACATGCGCAAAAACAGACAATTGCGCGCTTGCGTTGGAAAACACTTCAATGCGGTATGCGCGCCATGATCCCCGAACTCTCCCAGACATTCGCCTCAGGCACCGGCGCGACCTTGCACTTCGTCATCGGCGGGGCGCGCTCCGGCAAGAGCACCCATGCCGAGCGGCTGATCGAGACATTGCCGCCGCCGTGGCTCTACATTGCCACCGCCGAGGCGTTCGACACCGAAATGGCCGAGCGGATCGCGACCCACCGCGCCCGCCGCGATGCGCGCTGGGAGACCCGCGATGCCCCGCACAACCTTCTGGAGGCGCTGGAGGCGGCCGAGCCCGGCCGCCCGGTGCTGATCGACTGTCTCACCTTGTGGCTCAGCAACCGCCTGCTCGCTGACGCCGACATGGCGGCCGAACGCGCCGCGCTGGTTGCAGCGCTTGCAGCGCCGCGCGGTCCCTGGGTGGCTGTGTCCAACGAGGTGGGCCTTGGCATCGTGCCCGACAATGCGCTCGCCCGACGCTTCCGTGACCAACAGGGCGCGCTCAACCAGGCGGTGGCCGGGGTGGCGGACAGCGTGGTTTTCATGGCGGCCGGCTTGCCGATGAGGCTGAAATGACGAAGGCCGGGGGCGCTCGCGCGCTGATGTTCCAGGGCACCGGGTCGGACGTTGGCAAGTCGCTCATTGTGGCGGGGCTGGCCCGTGCGCTGACCCTGCGCGGGCTGAAGGTGCGACCGTTCAAGCCGCAGAACATGTCCAACAATGCCGCGGTGACGCTGGATGGCGGCGAAATCGGCCGCGCCCAGGCGTTGCAGGCGCGGGCGGCCGGCGTTCAGCCCACCGTCCACATGAACCCGGTGCTCCTGAAACCGCAGAGCGGGATGGGCGCGCAGGTTGTCGTGCAGGGCAAGGTGCTGGGCAGCTGGAAGGCCGCCGATTTCCAGACGTTGAAGCCGAGCCTGATGGCGCCGGTGCTGGAAAGCCTCGACAGTCTGCGCGCCGAGGCGGATATTGTTCTGATCGAGGGGGCGGGCAGCGCGTCCGAGGTGAATCTGCGCCAGAACGATATTGCCAACATGGGCCTTGCCCGCGCCGCCGATGTGCCGGTGGTGCTGATCGGCGACATCGACCGCGGCGGCGTGATTGCGAGCCTCGTCGGCACCCGCACGGTGCTCGATCCGGCGGATGCGGCCATGGTGTGCGGCTTTCTGGTCAACCGCTTCCGCGGTGATCCGGCGCTGTTTGCCGACGGGATGGACCGGATTGCAGCAGACACCGGCTGGCGCGCGTTCGGCCTCGTCCCGCACATCGACGATGCGCGCCGCCTGCCAGCCGAGGATGCGCTGGCGCTGCGCCAGCCGGGCACCGAAAAGGGGGCCGGTACGCTGCTGGTGATTGCGCCAATGCTGCCCTCCATCTCCAACTTCGACGATCTGGACCCGCTGGAGGCCGAGCCCGGCGTAACGGTGCGGCGGCAAAGCCCGGACATCCCCATTCCGGGTGATGCCGATCTTGTGGTCCTGCCCGGCTCCAAGGCGACGATCGCCGATCTTCGGGCGCTGAAGCAGTCCGGCCTCGACATTGATATTGCGGCCCATGTGCGCCGGGGCGGCCATGTTCTGGGGATCTGCGGCGGGTTCCAGATGCTGGGGTGTTGCGTTCGTGACGAGGCGGGTCTGGAGGGCGAGGCCGGGAGTATTCGCGGGCTCGGCCTTCTCGACATCGAGACCAGCCTTGGCGGCGACAAGCGGCTGGTGGCGGTGCGCGGAACCTCGTTCTCGGGGGCGACCCTTTCGGGTTATGAAATGCACATGGGACAGACCACGGGCGCTGCGATGGCGCAGCCGTTTGCGCACATCACGGTCAGCGCCGGTGCGTCTTTTCCGGATGGGGCGGTGGGCCACAACGGGCGCGTCGTCGGCACCTATATCCACGGCCTGTTTTCGGACGATACCCAGCGCGCGGACTGGATCAAGCGGCTCGGTGGCCGGTCCGGTGGACTGGACTATGAGGCTGGGGTGGATGCGGCGCTGGACGCTCTCGCCGCCCACCTCGAAACCCATCTGGACATCGACGCGATGCTGGCGCTGGCGCGCTAGAACGCCAGTACGAGCCCCAGAACCGCCGCCACCAACGCGGCAAGAAGGCCGTTGGCGATGCAAAACAGCGTGAGCGCGTTGCGGATGTCCTGCGGGCCAAGAGCCTGCCTGCCGCCAGAGCCCATCACCGGGGTGTCCGTCATTCGGCCGGCGTAGGCGCGGGGACCGGCAATGGCAATGCCGAGCGCGCCGGCGGTCGCTGCCTCCGGCCAACCGGCGTTGGGTGAGCGGTGGCGGTGCGCATCACGGCCGATGGCGGCGATGGCGCCGCGCGGGCTGGCGGCCGGCATCAGCGCCGCCGCAGCCACGAACAGAAGACCCGAAAGGCGCGAGGCCGGCAGGTTGACCACATCGTCCAGCCGGGCGGACGCCCAGCCGAACGCCTCATGGCGCGGCGTCCGGTGGCCGATCATGCTGTCAGCGGTGTTGATGGCCTTGTAGGCGGCGGCGCCGGGCAGCCCCAGAAGGCACATCCAGAACGCCGGGGCGACCACCCCGTCGGATGCGTTTTCGGCCAGGCTCTCGATGGCGCCGCGGCAGATGCCGGACTGGTCGAGCGATGTCGTGTCGCGTCCGACAATCCGGGAGACGGCGGCGCGCCCGGCGGCAAGCCTTGCCGCTTCATCGCCTTCCAGTTCGAGGGCCTTTGCCACCGCGGCCACATGCTGGTGAAGGCTGCGCTGGGCAAGGAGGCTGCTGGCGGCAATAGCGGTGAGACCGATGCCGAGTGCCAGCGGCGCCGCGAAAAGCAGCGTCTCCACCAGCCAGCCGCCGGCAAGGGCGACCGCCAGAATGACAAGCAGCGCGAGAATGCCGCCCACCCGGCGCATCAGCGGCGCGGCGTCCGCCCGGTTGAGCGCACGGTCCAGCCCGGCGATCAGCGCGCCGATCCACGTCACGGGATGGCCGATGGCGCGGAACAGGCGATCCGGATATCCGGCCAGAGCTTCCAGTGCGAGGGCGGCGAGCGTGATCGCAGCGGTCAGTGCAAGTGAAGTCATTTGCAGATTTATCGCCCGGTCTGTCGTCGCACGTTGGAAGCTGTGGCATGGAGAGGCGAACGCCCGCTGACAGGGACGTCCGGAACGGAAAGGGATTGGCATTTGGCCCACAAGAGCGACATCGAGATAGCACGGGACGCCCAAAAGCGTCCCATCGCCGAAATCGGTGCCATGCTTGGCATCCCGCCCGACGCCCTTCTTCCCTACGGACGCGACAAGGCGAAAATCGACGAGGGCTTCATTGGCTCACTGGCAGACCGGCCTGACGGCAAGCTGATCCTCGTCACCGCCGTCAACCCGACGCCGGCGGGCGAGGGCAAGACCACCACCACGGTGGGCCTCGGGGATGGCCTGCGCCACATCGGCAAGAACGCTGCAATCTGCATCCGCGAGGCGTCGCTGGGCCCCAATTTCGGCCAGAAGGGCGGGGCGGCCGGCGGCGGCTATGCCCAGGTGGTGCCGATGGAGGACATGAACCTCCACTTCACCGGCGATTTCCACGCCATCACCGCCGCGCACAACCTTCTCGCCGCAATGGTGGACAACCACGTCTACTGGGGCAATGCGCTCCAGATCGACGTGCGCCGCATTGTCTGGCGCCGCGTGGTGGACATGAACGACCGGGCCTTGCGGGCGGTCAACGTTTCGCTGGGCGGGGTCGCCAACGGGTTTCCGCGCGAGGGCGGGTTCGACATCACCGTCGCTTCCGAAGTGATGGCGATCCTGTGCCTTGCGGACGACCTCAAGGATCTCGAACGCCGCCTCGGCGACATGATCGTCGCCTACACGCGCGAAAAAACGCCCATCACCTGCCGCGATCTGAAGGCCGACGGCGCAATGACCGTGCTTCTCAAGGATGCGATGCAGCCGAACCTCGTGCAGACGCTGGAGAACAACCCGGCGCTGGTTCACGGCGGCCCGTTTGCCAACATTGCCCATGGCTGCAACTCGGTGGTGGCCACCCGCACGGCGCTGAAGCTTGCGGACTATGTGGTGACGGAAGCCGGCTTCGGTGCGGATCTCGGCGCCGAGAAATTCTTCGACATCAAGTGCCGCAAGGCGGGGCTGAAGCCGGCGGCGGCGGTGCTGGTTGCCACCGTGCGGTCGATGAAGATGAACGGCGGCGTCGCCAAGGCCGACCTTGCCGCAGAGAATGTGGAGGCGGTGACCTTGGGGTGCGCCAACCTTGGCCGCCATATCCGCAACGTGAAGGGCTTCGGCGTGCCGGTGGTGGTGGCGATCAACCATTTTGCCGGGGACTCCGATGCGGAGATCGAAGCCGTGAAGGCGTTTGTCGCCGCGGCGGGCAGCGAAGCGATCATCTGCCGCCACTGGGCAAATGGCAGCGCCGGAAGTGCCGACCTTGCCACCCGCGTTGCCGCGCTGGCCGATGGCGGCACCGCCGATTTCAAGCCCATCTACGATGATGAGCTGCCGCTTCTGGCAAAGATGGAAACCGTTGCGCGGACGATTTATGGCGCGGACGGCGTGGAGGCTTCGTCCGCGGTGAAGGACCAGCTGGCCGCATGGGAGGCGGCGGGCTACGGCCATTTCCCGGTGTGCATGGCAAAGACGCAGTATTCGTTTTCTGCCGACCCCGCGAAGCTTGGCGCGCCGACCGGGTTCACCGTGCCGATCCGCGAGGTGCGGCTTTCGGCGGGCGCCGGTTTTGTGGTGGCGATCTGCGGTGACCTGATGACCATGCCGGGCCTGCCGCGCGTGCCGGCCGCCGAACGCATCAGGCTTGACGACAACGGACGGATCGAGGGGCTTTTCTAGAACATGACGGACGGCGTGGCGGACATCATCGACGGCAAGGCATTTGCCGCTTCAATTCGGGCAAGGGTCGGTGAACATGTGGCAAGGCTGAAGGCCGAACACGGGCTGACCCCCGGCCTTGCGGTGGTGCTGGTGGGGGACAATCCCGCCTCTGAAGTTTATGTGCGCAACAAGGGCAAGCAGACCGCCGAGGCCGGCATGGCCTCGTTCGAGCATCGCCTGCCGGCCGATACGTCGCAGGAGACGCTGCTGGCGCTGGTGGCAGAGCTGAATGCGGACCCTGCCGTGCATGGCATTCTCGTCCAGCTCCCCCTGCCGGCGCACATCGAGGAAGGCGCGGTGCTGGGCGCGATCCTGCCCGAAAAGGATGTGGACGGGTTTCACCCCGTCAACGTCGGCCGGCTGGCGACGGGGCAGACGGCTCTGGTGCCCTGCACGCCGCTTGGTTGCCTGATGATGCTCAGGGATCGGCACGGCGCGCTGTCCGGCCTCGATGCGGTGGTGGTCGGCCGCTCCAACATTGTGGGCAAGCCCATGGCGCAGCTCCTGCTGCGCGACAGCGCGACCGTGACGGTGGTCCACTCGCGAACCCGCGAGATTGAGGCGATCTGCCGCCGCGCCGATATTCTGGTGGCCGCCGTTGGCCGCCCGCAGATGATTGGCGCGGACTGGGTGAAGCCGGGCGCCACGGTGATCGACGTCGGCATCAACCGGGTTGATGCGCCCGAAAAGGGGCCGGGCAAGACGCGGCTCGTGGGGGACGTGGATTTTGCCGCAGTGAGCCGGGTGGCCGGGGCTATCACCCCGGTGCCGGGCGGGGTCGGCCCGATGACCATCGCCTGCCTGCTGGCCAACACGCTGACGGCCGCATGCCGGGCGGAAGGCCTTCCGGAACCGGAGGGCCTTGCCGCCTGACCGCACGCCTTATGGTGCAGCTTCCGGGCGGGGCCTAGCGGTCCCGCCGTCCGCGCACCAGCAGCGCAGCGCCGGCGGCACAAAGGCAAAGCCCTACGCCAGCGACCAGAACGATGATGTGATCGTGACCGCTGCTTTGCGCAATGTGGCCGGGGTGAGCGCTGGCCGGCCCTGCCAGAAGCGCCATCGCGGCCGCTGGGACGAGAGCCGCGGTGGCGGCGAGAGTGGTGCGCATGGAGGGATCCTTCAAGAATGCGTGATGCAGTGGCGATGCAAAAACTTCACCATCTGCGGCACCTGCGCAATCCCTGCCAGCACAACAAGCCGTGCGTTGCCTCGCAGCGGGCCTCCAAGTGTGGCTGACAGCGCGCGTTCAGAAACCGGCCAATAGTGAAGGCGGTGTAACGCCGCTTGCCTTCGAGGTTCGGTGACGTAACTCTTTTGTCATGGAACCGAAGGCGGACCGGCGGCGATCCTCGCAGGTCATCAACCGGGCGCTAGGGCATGGGCCCGTCCGGAAATGGAGTTCTGATGCTGAAAACTATTTCTCTGGCAGCAGCACTTGCGCTGACTGCAACGGCTGCGCTGGCCGAAACGCCAACGATCACCGACATTACGGGCACCTGGACCGGCACCGGCTTTGTTCAGAAGAACGAAAAGTCCAAGCCGATGAACGTCAAGTGCGAGGTGGAAGGCGCGCAGTCCGGCGATGAAGTCTCGTTCGACGGCTATTGCCGCGCGATGATTATCGTCAAGCGGGCCATCGGTGCGCAGCTCGTTCGGAGCGGCGACACCTATACCGGCACCTACACCGGGTCGGACGCGGGCGTCGCCAAGCTGGACGGCGGGGAGCCCAAGCCCGGCCTTCTCGACCTCGAGATGCAGTTTCCGCGCGATGTGAACGGCGATGCGGTTGCCCGCATGGTGATCGAGACGCCTTCGGAAGATTCCTTCACCATCCGCACCACTGACATGATGGAATCCGGCGTTGAGGTGGTGACGTCCGAAGTCACCTTCGAGCGCGAAGCCAGCGTCGCCGAGAACTGATCCGGCGCTCAGCCCGTGCAGGCGTCCCCCGCCGGGCTGATCGTTGCGCGTTCATGCGCGGTTTCCGCCTGAACGCGCAGCATCGTCCCGTCCGGCAGGTCGGGCAGGCTGCCTAGGTGGACAACCGGTGGGGCGGTGTCACCAATTTCCCGCGCGGTGAGGCAGCCGACCACCAGAATGGCATCCACCTGACGCAGAAGCAGCGCTGCCGGGGCTGCGCCGTTGGCGATCAGTTCCAGCAGCACCGCCGCGGAAGAGGATGAGCCGACCAGCTCGTCGATGGCGACCACCTGTCCGGCAAGGCTGCGCCCGCAATCGGCATGGCGCGCATTGATGATCCGCCCGGTCGCCGGATCGACACCACCCCAGAAGCTCAGCGGGCCGCGCACGGTGAGAAGCGGCGCACACGCGATGCCCGGAAACACCGCCCGCCCGAAAAGCGTCACCGCCGCACCCCGCTGACCGCAACATCGACGCATGTCGCAAGGCTGGCATAGACCACCGCATGGCCGATGTTGCCGGGCGCGTAGTGCGCGAACTTGCCCGAATTGGTCATCAGCACGCCATCACCGGAAAGGATTGGCGTGGCGACAATGCAGGTGTCGGCAATCATCGTCACCCCGGCAGCCTCCAGCGCATGGCGTTCGGCTTGTGTCAGCGCAGCCAGAACGTGGCGACCGGTGTTGGCGTAAAATGGCAGGCGCACGGTCTGCCCGGCAAGGCGTTCGGCCAGATCCCGGCATTCGGCCAGCGAAAGATGCGGCGAGCCGACGCCGATTGCCGTCACCGGGGCATCATCGGGCGCAGTGGAAAGGAGCGCAAAGCCATCCGCCACGTCCTGCGGCGTCAGTACCATGCGGGGCGCGGTCTCGTCGGCAATGGCGGCAAGGGTCGGGGCTTCGGGGGTCACGCCGATAATGTGGAAGAGGGCGGTGGCGCCGAACGCGGCCGCTGCGGCGCCGAACGCCTTCATCCGGTCTTCGGTGGCAAAGCCTTCGAGGCCGGTGAGCGCCACCACGGCATCGCCTGCGCGCTGGCCGACAAGGGCGCCCAGCACGGGCCAGGCGGCGTCGTCGTCGCGGGTGGCAGCGGGCAGGGCGCCGGTGTCCACCACCAGCTGCGCGCGCCGGTTCTCCGGCAGGTGGAGACCGGTGAGCGGGGCGCGGCCGCAAATGGCAGCGGCAATGTCCAGAAAATCGCCGTAGCGGTTGGTGCGCGCGCCGAGGACGGAGTTGCAGAACACCACCGCATTGCTCTCGCCCCACGCAACGTCGGTGCCTGCCGCCGGGCGGTGGCCGGCCTGGTAGGGCGCGCAGGTCCACGTCGCGCGGCAGCCCAGCCCCTCGTAGGCGCGCATCAGCCGAAGGGCCGACTTGCGCGCGGCGCCGGTCATCCGCACCGAGGCGGGGTTGAGGAGGTCCAGCGAGCCGATGTTGAGCGTTGCCGGCACCTTCACCCGCGCGCCGCAATCCACCAGATGCTGGGCAAAGCGGGTGCCGCTGTCGCCATGGTAAAGGCATCCGTCGATGTGGGCCGACGCAATGGGGATGAGCTGCGGTGCGCCCAGAATGGTGGCGACTTCCGCCACGATCCGCATGGCGCTCGCTATGCCGGGCCCCTCGGCACCGTCCAGCATCGCCTGTTCCGTTTTGGTGAGGGAAACGGCCACGGCGCTAGCTAGCGCTGGTAGATGTAGCCGCGCGAGATCTTTTCCTTGATCTCGTCCATCGCCCGCGCAGAGGCGCCGTTGGTCCAGAGGTCGATGGCACCCTCGACCTTCACGCCGGCAGCTTCCAGGTCGGCGATCTTCTTCGGGTTGCCGGTGATCAGCTGGGCGGATGTGACCCCGAGCGCGTTCAGCACGCCGGCTGCTGCGCCATAGCCGCGCTCGTCCACGTCGAAGCCCATGGCGACGTTCGCCTCGTCGGACGAGTAGCGGCGCGGGCCGCGCTTGCCGTCCGAATAGCCGTACTGGAGGGCAAGGCAGTCCAGCTTGCTGCGCAGCCCGATGCCGCGGCCTTCCTGACGCAGATAGATGAAAATGCCTTCCTGCTTGGCTTCCATCTCGTCCATGGCCAGACGCAGCTGATCGCCGCAATCGCACATGGAGGATCCGAACGCGTCGCCGAGGATGCATTCGGAGTGGACGCGCGTCAGCACGCGTTCCCGCTTGCGAAAAACGTCGAGCACGGCTGCGTGAAGGTCGGTCTCGGCCAGCCAGTCCCGCCCGCCGTACAGCATGGCAAGATGCGGATGGTCACCCAGCGTATGGCCGCTCTCTTCGAACCCGAGGCAGATCCACAATCGGCGTTGAATTTCGACGGGTGTCAGAGAAATGAAGGCCAGGCCTTCGGCATTCATCGCAGCTTTGAGATCCATAAATCCAAGTCCTCGGCCGGACGACCGGCTTACAAAAGTGCTCCGGGCGTAGCCTGCCACGCAAAAGCGGTGACCAGTTGACGCGTTTGCACCCTGCTGTCGATATGCCGCTGTGCCACCACGGACGATACGTCGCGCTCTTGATTAGAGTCGAATCATCGACGGAGCCAACGGATGAGTGGCACGAGCAGAAAGGCCGACAGCATTCCAGCCAGTGCATATAGGCGTGCCCGAGGGCAGCTCCAACACACGGCCGTGTTACCAGCGGGGGTGCATGGGTTCTATCGGCAATTCACCGGCCGGGCTTTCCGGCGGCGGGGCATCGTGCATGTTTGATTTCCACGCAATGCCCACGCTGCTTGCGCTCAAGGCGGCCGCAGCCGCGGGATCGCCGCTGGTGGTTGGCCAGCTGGGCCAGTCGCTGGACGGGCGGATCGCCACCGCGTCGGGCCATTCTCACTATGTGAACGGGCCGGAAGCCATCGCCTTCCTGCACCATCTTCGCGCCCATGTGGATGCCGTGGTGGTGGGGGCCGGCACCGCCCTTGCCGACGATCCGCAGCTTACCGTTCGCTGCTGCGCAGGTCCCAGCCCGGCGCGAATCCTGATTGATGGCAAGCGCCGCTCCGGGCCGGGGTTGCGGATGTTACGCAGCGCCGATGGTGCGGGGCGGCTGGTGTTCGGCGCACGGCTGCCGGACGATCCGCCGGACGTGGAGCACGTTGTGCCGTCCGCCAATGCGCCGCTTGCGCCCGAGGCCATTCTGGCCGTGCTGGCCGAGCGCGGCTGGCACCGGGTGCTGATTGAAGGCGGCGCGCACACCGTCAGCGCCTTTCTGGCGGCGGGCGCGTTGTCTCGCCTGTGCGTGGCGGTGGCGCCCCTCATCATCGGCGGCGGACCGGGCGGCATCGCGCTGCCGCCGGTGGACCGGCTCGACAGCGCGCTGCGTCCCGAAACGAAGACGTTCATGCTTCCCGCCGGGGACGTCATCTTCGACTGTACGCTGTGAAGCGGGCAGCGCTCGCCATTGCCCTGGCACTGGCTGCCCCCGCGGCGGCGGCCGAGGCGTGTTTCGCCCCGCTGGCGCCCGGTATCGTGTCCGGCGCGGATGGCTACCTTTCGGTCACGCTGGAGGATGGGCGGGAGGTGCGGATCGGCGGCATCGTCCCGGCCACAACCACGAGCGTGGGCGAGGACCTGCCTTCGCTCGATCTCGCCGCGCTGGCTGGCCGCCGCGTTGCGGTGAGGGCCATGGCGGATGCACCGCAGGCGGACCGATACGGGCGGATAATTGGCGATATTGTCTTAGAAGACACAGGGCCCGGCCTTCTTGACGGGTGGCTTCGCGAGGGTCTTGCGCTTGTTGATCCCACTGGTATGTCGGAGGCGTGTCTCGAAGTCCTCTTCACGGCGGAGCGCGCAGCAGAAATGGAGCAGCGCGGGTTCTGGGCGCGGCCGGATGGGGTTCGCTCCGCAGCCAATCCCGCGCTTTCCAGTGAGGCCGGCGCCTTTGCGCTGGTGTCCGGTTTGGTGAAGAGCGTCGGCGAGACGCGGAGCACGGTATATCTGAATTTCGGCGAAGACTACGACAGCGATTTTACCGTACTTGTCCGGCGCAGCGACGCCAGGGGTTGGGACAGCGAACTTGCCGACCTGGCGGGAACGCAAATCCGTGTAAGGGGTGTTTTGGAGGCGTGGAACGGCGGCTTGATCCGGCTCGAGCATCCAAGGCAGGTCGAGCGGCTGCGCGCCGATCGCGCCCTGCGCGGCCTGCGCTCGCCATGAAGGCAAAATGGACGGCAACCGTCCTTGCTGCGCTGCTTGTGGCGTCTTGCGGCGGGTCGATCAGCGAATCGCCGGTCATCACCGCGGCCATGCCGCGGCCCGGCCCTGCCGTCATCGCCGCACCCGTGCGCCCGCCGCGCTCCAAGGAGCACGAAAAGCTCATCGCCAGCTACGGCGGCGTCTACAACAATCCCAAGATCGAGCGCGAGGTCGCCTCGCTGGTGGGCCGTCTGGTCGCGGCATCGGCGAATCCGAATCAGTCGATCCAGGTGACCATCCTCAACGCGCCGGCGGTCAATGCCTTCGCGCTGCCCTCCGGCGACCTCTACATCACGCGCGGCCTCATCACCCTTGCCAACGACGAGAGCGAGCTTGCGGCTGTGATCGCCCACGAGCTGGCCCACGTCACGGCAGACCACGCGCGTCAGCGCCAGCGGCAGGCCCGCGCCGTCGCGCTGGCCCGAAGGGTCAGCGATGTGGTGGACGACCCCGAAATCCGGCTCGAAACCCGCGAGACGGCGGACGTGAGCCTTGCCTCCTTCAGCCAGCGGCAGGAGTTTCAGGCCGACGAGATTGGCGTGCAGACACTGGCAAAGGCCGGGTTCGACCCGTTTGCCGCCGCACGCTTCCTGGGCGCCATGGCCCGCTACGGCGAGCTGCCGGCCATGAACGCGGCCAGCGCCACGCGGCCGAGCTTCCTGTCGTCCCACCCGTCGACGCCGGCGAGAGTGGACAACGCACGCCGCGCAGCCCGCGCGTTTGCGGCGCCCGGCATCGGCCTCACCGAGCGCGAGGGCTACCTTGAGAGCCTGGACGGGGCGCTGTTCGGCGACGACCCGCGCGAGGGCTATGTGCGCGGGCGGGAGTTCGCGCACTCCGAACTCGGCATCGCGTTCACCGTGCCGCAGGGCTATGTGCTGAAGAACACGTCCGCCGCGGTGCTCGCCACCGACGGGCAGCACACCGCCATCCGGTTCGACGCGGTGTCGGTGCCTTCGGGCGAAAACCTTGGCGACTATCTGCGCTCCGGCTGGGTGAAGGGGCTGATCACCGACTCCGTGCGGCCGAGCACGCTGGGCGGGATGCCTGTGGCCATCGCCTCTGCGCTGGTGGACGGCTGGTCGTTCCGCATTGCGGTGGTGCGCGGGCCGGAGCGGGTCTACCGCTTCATCTTCGCCTCGTCGGAGCCGGCTTCGGCCTACGAGGATGCGTTCCGTCGCACGCTGGCTTCGTTCCGCGTGCTGACCCCGTCGCAGCGGGCGGCCATGCGCCCGCTCACCTTGCAGGTGGTGCCGGCCCAGCCGGGCGATACGGTGGTGGGCCTTTCGGCCCGGATGCGCGGCGTCGACCACGAGATGAAGCGCCCCCTGTTCGAGACGCTGAACGGGATCGACGCGGAAAATCCGCTGAAGCCGGGCCAGCTCGTCAAGATCGTCGTCGACTGACCCGGCCGCCGGCTCTCCTCAGCCGACGATGATCACCTGCCCGGTGATCGCCCCCTCGACGCTCTTGGCATAGGCGCGCCCGACCCGCCCGGACGCCACCGGCTCGTGGCCCGGGAACCATGCACCGTAGCGCGGCACGGAAACATCGAGCACGCCGGGGCTGACGACGTTGATCCGCAGGCCGCGCGGCATTTCTACGGCAGAGCCGACCACAAAGCCGCCGAGCGCGCCATTGGCCGTTGCCGCGCCAACGCCGGCCAGCACGAGGTTGATCTGCCCCATCACCTTCTGGCGAAGGCCCTGCCCTTGACAGCAGATACGGAAAAGACGGATGCCAAACTCTAGGATGCGGGAGATACAGTAGGTTGCGCGCTATAATTATCACCATAGCGTGGGTAGTTATTTTAGGATCATGGTGCTCTGCGCATTCGAATGAGTTCGGCCCCCAACAAGCCATTACTTCGAGCGCAGATATCGCGCTTCGGTACATTTCAAATAAATGCGGCGCTGAACCTGAAGTATCAACAAGCAAGTACGAGTATCATGTAGACCCTAATTTTTACAGCATAGAACACTATATAAAAATAAATGGTCGATTCGCCGGAATATTAAATACTTTTGTCTATCCGTCAATATTGTTTGGATTAATAGACAATGTCGACATAGTCGGCGACGGAACACGCTGCACTGGGAGGAAATAATGGGTAGCGCATTTTACGAAATTGATGGTGAGCAATATTATGAAGTCGATTTTCTAACGCGGGAGGGACTTTATAGTAGGTACTCTGCAGGCGGCGGCTCGATAGCGATCAACATTGACAACCTTAGTGAAAATCTTTCGGTTGATGAACTTCCAGGGCTGTACACGCGGCTATCCGCAGAAAATTTTTCTGATGGAAATTACAGCGTTAGCTACAACCTCGGTGTGCTCCTCAAGGGGCCCGAAGTGGACGTCGCCGGCCGTGGAGACCACGGCGTCCACCCTGCCGGCCCGCGCGTACATCGCGTCGATGGAGGCACGGTCGGACATGTCCACCTGAATGTCGCCGCTGGAGCGGCCGACGCGGATGAGATCGTGACGGGCGCCCAGCTCCTCGCAGGCCGCCCTGCCGATGTCTCCCGACGCGCCGACGACAATGATCTTCATGGTGCAGCCTTCCGTGATGTGGCGCGGCCGGCAGGACCGCGGCGGTGGACGCAAAAAAAGCCGGTTCTTGGAACCGGCTTTTTCTCTTCGAAACGGGGTCAGGCCCGCCCGGCGTATTGGTGCAGCGTCAGCTGTTGCTGTTGCGCTTGGCGAGCGTTTTCAGGCGCAGGGCGTTGAGGCGGATGAAGCCCACGGCGTCCTTCTGGTCGTAGGCGCCGGCGTCGTCCTCGAAGGTGACGATGGCTTCGTCGTAGAGCGACCTGCCGCTGGAGCGGGCCATCACGATCACGTTGCCCTTGTAGAGCTTCAGGCGGACGGTGCCCTCCACGTCCTTCTGGGAGTGGTCGATGGCGGCCTGCAGCATCTCGCGCTCCGGCGAGAACCAGAAGCCGTTGTAGAGAAGCTCCGCGTAGCGCGGCATCAGCTCGTCCTTCAGGTGCATGGCACCGCGGTCGAGCGTGATCGATTCCATCGCGCGGTGGGCGGCGTGGTAGATCGTGCCGCCCGGCGTCTCGTAGATGCCGCGGGACTTCATGCCGACATAGCGGTTCTCGACGAGGTCGAGCCGGCCGATGCCATTGTCGCGGCCGAGCGCGTTCAGCTCGGTGAGGAGCGTTGCAGCGCTCATCGCCTTGCCGTTCAGCGACACGCCGTCGCCTTCCTTGAAACCGATCTCGATTTCGGTCGCCTTGTCCGGCGCCTCTTCGGGCGAAAGGGTGCGCATGAAGACGATCGAGGGCGGCGGCACGGCCGGGTCTTCCAGCACTTTGCCTTCCGAGGAGGAGTGCAGGAGGTTGGCGTCGACCGAGAAGGGGGCCTCGCCCTCCTTGTCCTTCGCCACCGGGATCTGGTTGAGGCGCGCGAACTCGATGAGGTCGGTCCGGGACTTGAAGTCCCAGTCCCGCCACGGCGCGATCACCTTGATCTTCGGGTCGAGCGCCGCATAGCCGAGCTCGAAGCGGACCTGGTCGTTGCCCTTGCCGGTGGCGCCGTGGGCGACGGCGTCGGCCCCGGTGTCGTGCGCGATCTCGATCTGGCGCTTGGCAATCAGCGGCCGCGCGATGGACGTGCCCAGAAGGTAGACGCCTTCGTAAAGCGCGTTGGCGCGCATCATCGGGAAAACATAGTCCTTCACGAACGTCTCGCGCAGGTCCTCCACGAAGATCTCGCGGCAGCCGAGCATTTCGGCCTTCGCCCGTGCAGGCTCCAGCTCCTCGCCCTGGCCAAGGTCGGCGGTGAAGGTGACGACTTCAGCGCCATATTTTTGCTGAAGCCATTTCAGGATGATGGAGGTGTCGAGGCCGCCCGAGTAGGCGAGCACGATCTTCTTGGGCGCGTCGTTCATGATTGTCCGGTCCGGGGATGAGGCGTTTGCGGTTTAGAACGCCGCAGACACTTCTTCAAGGGAGCGGCGCGCGGGGAGTGGCCCGCAGCCGAACCCCATGCTCCAACCGCCGCCGCGCGCTGCGGTGGAAATCACCTCGCGCGCTTTCTTGATTGGCGAAGATAAATCCATACAATGGAATTATTCCAATTCAAGGAACGGCACAGTGCTTTCGATACTCGGCAACCGGCGGCGTTTCAGCGATCTCTCCAGCCAGGAGGTGCTGGCGCTCGCGATCTCTTCGGAGGAGGACGACGCCCAGATCTATCGCTGGTATGCGTCCACCCTGCGCGCTGAATACCCGGCGACCGCCGAGGCGCTGGACGCCATGGCGGCAGAGGAGGATACCCACCGCCAACGCCTGATCGAGCTGCATCAGAGGCGCTTTGGCGATGCGATCCCGCTGATCCGGCGCGAACACGTCGCCGGCTTCTATGCGCGCCGTCCGGTGTGGCTGGTGGAAAAACTGGGCGTTGAACGGGTGCGCGCCGAGGCCGTCCGGATGGAATCCGACGCGCACAATTTCTATACCCGCGCCGCGCAGGCAACGTCAGACGCGTCGACGCGAAAACTCCTTGGCGACCTTGCCGCGGCGGAAGCCGGCCACGAAGCCGCGTGGGACAGCATCGAGGCACAGGCGTTGCCGGAATCGGCGCGCTCGGCAGAGGACGAGGCGGCCCACCGCAAGTTCGTTTTGACCTATGTGCAGCCGGGCCTTGCCGGGCTGATGGACGGTTCGGTGTCGACCCTTGCGCCGATCTTCGCCGCTGCCTTTGCCACCGGCGACACCTGGCAGACGTTTCTGGTGGGCCTTGCTGCGTCCGTGGGCGCCGGCATCTCCATGGGGTTCACGGAAGCCGCGTCCGACGACGGGGTGATTTCCGGCCGCGGCTCGCCGCTGACCCGCGGCGTCGTCACCGGCCTGATGACCACGCTGGGCGGCCTTGGTCACGCACTGCCCTACCTCATTCCCGATTTCTGGGTGGCGACATCCATCGCGATCATCGTGGTCTTCATCGAACTCTGGGTGATCGCCTGGATCCAGAAGCGGTTCATGGATACGCCGTTCTGGCGGGCGACGCTGCAGGTGGTGGTCGGCGGCGCGCTGGTGCTGGCTGCAGGCATCCTGATCGGCGTGGCGTAGGGGGGAGCTGCAATGCGGTGCACCCTGAACACAACGCGGTGCAGCCTTTGCGCGGAATGATTGCGCCGCATGGCCTTGCCGTGGCAGATGTCTGCCGCTGGAGGCCTCAATGATTTCATTTCCCGTTGCGACCCGCGAGGAGATCGCGGCAATCACTGCCCGTGCGTTGCTCGAGATCGGCGCGGTGCACCTGTCGCCGTCGGAGCCCTTCACCTATACTAGCGGCCTCAAGAGCCCCGTTTACGTCGATTGCCGCAAGATTATCGGCTTTCCGCGGGTGCGCTCGCGGCTGATCGATCTGTCGCTCACCATGATGGCCGACATTGCCGGCCTTGAAGCGTTCGACGCCGTGGCCGGCGGCGAGACGGCCGGCATCCCCTTCGCCGCGTGGATTGCAGACCGTCTGGCCGTGCCGATGCAATATGTGCGCAAGAAGCCCAAGGGCTTCGGCCGCCTGGCCCAGATTGAAGGCGAGCTGACGGCCGGGCAGCGGGTTCTCCTGGTTGAGGATCTGGCCACCGACGGCGGCAGCAAGGTCCGCTTTGTCGAGGCTTTGCGCGAGGCGGGGGCGACCGTATCGCACTGCTTCGTGGTGTTTCACCACGATGTGTTTCCGGGAAGCCGCGACCGGCTGGCCGAGCACGGCATCGAGATCCACGCCCTGGCCCGCTGGGCCGATGTTCTGGCTGCCGCGCGCGCCACGGAAAGCCTCCCCACCGGAGAGCTTGACGAAGTGGACGAATTCCTGCGCGCGCCGCTGGCGTGGAGCGCAGCGCGCGGCGGCATAGAGGCACTGCCGGAGCGCTGATGTCACGCGCCGGCGCTGGCCCGGCGTTCAGGCCGGGGCGTCGGCCTTGACGGCAAGCGCGTGCACCGGGCCGGCAAGTTCCTCGGCAAGGGCGTCGTTGACCATCCGGTGCCGCTCCAGCCGGCTGGTGCCGCGAAAGGCATCCGCGGTCAAAATGACGCGAAAGTGGGTTTCCCCTTCCGGCCGTGCGCCCGCGTGGCCCGCGTGAAGGTGCGATTCGTCGATCACCTCAAGTGCCAGCGGTGTGAATTGTGCATTCAACTGCGCAATGATCCTGTCCCTGACGGTTCCCATTGTCGGATACTTTCCCCTAGACTCTGACGGTGCGGTCCGTGATTGGACGGCAAGGCTGTGATACGCAGATGCGAGCGGGCGGCAAGGGCATCGGCTCTCTTCATGTGCGGACCGGCCGGCGATTGAGGGTGTGGCGTGAACCGGCAGTGCGGCGGACTGACAGTGCGAGGCGGACGAGCAAAGCGCGCTTTCCTGCGCTGGCGGGAACGCGGCGCCCGGTCTGCGTTGCGGATCCTGTGCATCGTTGCGGTCTGTCTTGTCCCGCTGTCTGCCGTGCGGGCCGAGATCGGCGCCTACCTGCTGTTCGACATGGCGGACGGCAAGGTGCTCGCCAAGCATCGCGCGTCGACGCCGTGGTATCCGGCGTCCCTTACCAAGCTGATGACGGCCTATGTCACCTTCAAGGCCATCGAGGCCGATACGTTGGCAATGACATCCCCGGTCCGCATCTCGCCGCAGGCCAGCCAGCAGCCGCCAAGCCGCATGGGCTTCAAGGTGGGCACGGTGATCACCGTGGAAACGGCGCTGCGGATCATCCTCACGAAATCGGCCAACGACGTGTCGGTGGCACTGGCCGAGGCCGTGAGTGGCAGCTCGGGCCGCTTCATCGATGCCATGAACAAGACCGCCGCCGAGATCGGGATGGCATCGTCTTCGTTCGACAATCCCCATGGCCTCCCCAACACGCGGCAGATCATCACCGCCCGCGACATGGCTGTTTTGATGATGGCACTGCAGAACGATTTTCCGCAGTACGCTGACTATTTCGAGATGGGCGGCGTGCAGCTTGGCAAGAAGCGCATGCGCAACCACAACAATCTGATGCGCAAGTTCCGCGGCACGGATGGGATGAAGACGGGCTTCATCTGTGCGTCCGGTTTCAACCTTGCCGCAACCGTCACCCGCGACGGCTTGCGGCTTGGCGCAGTTGTGCTGGGGGGCACCACGTCGCGCGAAAGAGACGAGCGGACGGCGGAGCTGCTGGCCAAGGGCTTCGAGGCGGTGGCGAACGGCGGGGCGATCAACCTCAACGGTTTCGGCAACATGGATGCGCCGATGGCTTTTGCTCCGGTGACCGGCACCCGCCCTGATCTTGGCACGGTGGAGGCGCTCCCCGCCGCCAGCGAACCGGTCGTCGATATCAGGAGCACCGTCTGCGGCGCGCGGCGTCCGGCGACCCGCTACGACAAGGGGGTTCACGCGGGTCTCGATGCCTTCATGGCGCAGCGCGAGGCGGTGCTAGCCTGGCAAAAAAACCGCAACGCGCGGGACGATGCGATCCGCAAGGCACTGGAAACACCGCGCGTTCCACCGGCGGGCGATGCGCCCTCCGACGCAAAGCCCGAGGCGACCGAAGCGGCTGACGCCGTGATTGCGCCGGAAGATGCCGCACCGCGCGCGCTTGCCGGCAACGGTCTGGTCCCTGCAGCGTGGACGAGCCCGTCCCCGGTCACCTTTCCTCTGGCGCGGCCGGTCCGTGCCGAACCGGCCGCCGCCCGCTCCGAGCTTGCGCCGGATGATTGGGTGCCGTCCCGCGCTGTCCCGCCGGCCAACCCGCTTGACGACAAATTGCGCGGACCCCTGCCGCCGCGCCCCGATGCCCAGCCGCTCTCCTATCTGCAACCCGTGCGCGCAATGCCAATGGTCAAGATTGCCCTCGGCGGTGCCGACGAAAGTCGCCCGAACCCGCTGTCCGGCACCGTTATCGGCGGCGGCCTCGCGCCCCGTCCGCGGCCGAAGCCCGTGATCCCTGTGGATGTCGGGTCGGTATCCTTCACACCGATCGAGCCGTCAATCACTGAAACGGCGATCGAAGTGCGCGAAGCTGCGAGCGCGCCGAACTAAATTTCGCGCAATGGTTGTATATTGAAGCCGTCGCTGGTAGTCTCTCAACGGTGTTTGGAGAAAATCGCAATGGTCGCACAATCATTGGCTGCGGATGGCGCGCTTTCACTGTGCTGGCCTGCTGCACTGACACGGCCGCCAGCACGCAAGGTGGCGTCCCGGCGGAGCGCCTTCCGATTCGGCATCGAGGCCGAGCGCTCGATCCGCCAGTTTCTGCGTGCGGGTGATTATACCATCCTCGGCACACGCGTTCTCGCCGGACGGGCCGAGCTCGATCTTGTGGTCAGCCGTGGCGACACCGTGGCGTTTGTGGAAGTCAAAGCCCGCCGGCATGGTTGGGGCGGCCTGGAATCCGTCGATACGCGCAAAATACGCCGGATAACGCGCGCCGCAAACGCATGGCTTTCTGAAAACGAACGCTACGCCGGCTGCAACATCCGCTTCGATATCGCGCTGGTCTGGGCCGGTGGCCGTGTGGACTATATGGAAAACGCGTTCGAGCCTTTGCCGGAAGATGATTTCGTTTTCTGATCCCCTTCGCCTGATCAGCTGCGTGGCCAGCGGCACCATGATGAGGCGTCCGCCGCCGTACTACGCTGCCTATGCGCACGAGCGAGACGGGAAAGTCCGGCTGGTCTTGGAAGGCACGCTTGCATCGGTGCCATGTACTGCATGCGACCCAGCGCCCATGACCCTCGCGTCGTGGCAGAAAAGCCCCTATGTAGAAGGCTCAAGAAGGGGGGAAGCAAACCTATGGTCACTGTCGTCGACAGGGTAAACGTACAGCCGCGGCACCCGGAGAAGGCGAGCCGCGCCGAAAGCCCTGTGGTACGCAAGCCGGACTGGATTCGCGTCAAGGCGCCCACGTCGCCGGTCTGGCGCGAAACGCGGGACCTCGTGCGGGAAAAGGGTCTGGTTACGGTTTGCGAGGAAGCCGGCTGCCCCAATATCGGCGAGTGCTGGTCCAAGCGCCACGCGACCTTCATGATCATGGGTGACACCTGCACCCGCGCCTGCGCCTTCTGCAACGTGCGCACTGGCCGCCCGCAACCGCTCGACACCGCGGAGCCCGGCAAGGTCGCCGAAGCTGTGGCGACCCTCGGCCTCGAGCACGTGGTCGTCACCTCGGTCGACCGTGACGATCTGGACGATGGCGGCGCCAACCACATGGCCGCTACCATCCGCGCGATCCGCGAAAATTCCCCCGGCACCACCATTGAAGTGCTGACGCCGGACTTTTTGCGCAAGCCCGGCGCCATGGAGCGCGTTGTCGAGGCGCGGCCGGACGTGTTCAACCACAACCTCGAAACGGTGCCCTCGCTCTACCTCAACGTCCGCCCGGGTGCGCGCTATTTCCATTCGCTCCGCCTGCTCGATCAGGTGAAGATGCTGGACCCCACCATCTTCACCAAATCCGGCATCATGATCGGGCTCGGCGAGACGCGGAACGAAGTGTTGCAGCTGATGGACGACCTGCGGTCCGCCGACGTGGATTTCCTGACAATCGGCCAGTATCTCCAGCCGACGCGCAAGCACTATGCGGTCGCCGAATATGTGCCGCCCAAATCGTTCTCGGCCTATCAGACCATCGCCTATGCCAAAGGTTTTCTGATGGTTTCGGCCTCGCCGCTGACACGATCGTCCTATCATGCCGGCGACGATTTCGCGAAGTTGAAGGCGGCCCGCCAGGAGCGGTTCGCGCAAAAGGGCACGGCGGCGACGGTCAATGCCCCAGTTTGAGACGACCCGGCGCGTGAAGCACAACGCCGCCAACATGTTCGACCTGGTTGCCGACGTGAAAGCCTATCCGCGGTTCGTGCCGCTGTGTCGCTCGCTCACCGTGCGGCGGCGGGACACGCTGCCTGACGGGCGCGAGGTTCTGGTCGCGGAAATGACGGTCGCCTATAAGTTCGTGCGCGAAACCTTCACATCCCGCGTCGTTCTCGACCGGGCGAGCGACATCATCGACGTGGAATATCTGGACGGGCCGTTCCAGGAGCTGAAGAACCGCTGGACGTTCACGCCGGTCGATGACAGCTCGTGCGACGTCAACTTCGACATTCGCTACGAGTTCAAGAGCCGGACGCTGGCGACCGTCATGGGCTCGGTGTTCGACCGGGCCTTCCGCCGCTTTGCCTCGGCCTTCGAAGAGCGGGCCGACAAGGTCTACGGCACCACCTGAGCATCGGTCCCGCAGCCCGCGCCTTCATGGGCCGCGGCCGAAAAATACCGTCAGCTGGCGAAGCCGACGCGCTGGCGCGCTGCGGGCGGCGGCGTTTGTGCCGCCGAAGTGCGCTGCAACCAGTCACGCAGGTCTTCGTGCTGGCGGGCACCGTAGCCGGCGCTGGCGACAATGGCACGCAGCGCGTGGGCATTGCGGCTTTCGAACGTGGTGGCTGTGGCACTCACGTTCCATTGCGGGACGGTGAGGGTGCTGACATCCATGGTGGTGGCCCCAAGCACCTGGAGGCGGCTGCGGCGATGGACGCTGGCCTGCACAAGCTCGGGCACAGCCAGCGAGTCGACAAAGGACTGGGCGTCCGTTCCGTAAATCTCAAGGCTGCGAAGGCGACGGGGCAGCGCCCGCTCGATCACGTTCAGCGCCATCCAGTCGAGCGGGAAGGCGGCGTCCAGCATCAATGTTTCGGTGCGGAAATCGTCATGGGTGCCGTGTGCCGTCAGGAACACGTTGCGCGCCTGCGAGAGGCACAGGCTGTGTTCGCGGCCGATGAGATAGTGCCGCTCCCAGATTTCCCGTTCGCGCACAACGCGCCAGCCCGTGAGGGGCCGTGGCGCGTGACCGTCGATCACGCGAAAACAAAGCGAAGGATTGTTCATCGGGACGCTCCATTCGGACCGCCCTGATTATCGCGTAACAAGGTTAAGTTTTGCTTGATGTGCCGGTTGCGACGGGCCGGGCCGGATCGCCGCCCCACTCGGTCCACGACCCGTCATAGACCCGTGACGGCACGCCGATCTCGCTGAGTGCCAGCGACAGGATGGCCGCCGTCACGCCCGAACCGCAGCTGGTGATGACAGGACGCTGGGGGTCGATCTCTGCCGCGTCGATGGCTGTTTTCAGCGCATCGCCCTTCTTGAGCGTGCCGTCTTCGGCAACAAGGCTGGCGTAAGGGAGGTTTCTGGCACCCGGCATGTGGCCGGCGCGCAGGCCTGGCCGCGGCTCGGGCACCGCACCTTCAAAGCGCGGCGCACCGCGCGCATCCAGAACATTGCCGCCTTTGTCCAGCGTGCGGGCGACGGTGTCGGCATCGGCGTAAAGGTTGGGGTCGAACCGCGCCGTGAAGCTAGCAGGGCCTGCCGGGGCCGCAGCGCCGGTTTCGACCGGAAAGCCTTCCGCGCGCCAGCGCGCGAAGCCGCCGTCCAGAATTTTCGCGTCATGCCCCATCACGCGGAACATCCACCATGCGCGAGGGGCGGAGAAGACCGGCCCGGCTTCGTACACCACCACTTCGGTGCCGTTGTCGATGCCGAGCGCGCCGACCGCGGCGGCAAAGCGCTCCGGTGAGGGCAGCGTGTGCGGGAGCGGGCTTTCGGTGTCGGCGATGGTGTCGATATCGAAGCGCCTGGCGCCCGGAATGTGGCCGTCCGTAAATTCCGCGGCGGGGTCGCGCCCGGTGTCCGGCATGTGCCAGGACGCGTCGAGGACAACGACGCGGCCGAGCCGCGCGGCAAGCCAGGCCGGATCGACGAGGCTCATGCCAGCGCGATCCGGACGCGGCGGTTCTGCCGGCCCTTTTTCTCGATCTTCTTCACGTCGATCCTGCCAATTTCAGAGGTCGCGGCGACGTGGGTGCCGCCGCAGGGCTGTAGGTCGATATCGCCTATGCGGACAAGGCGGACCTTGCCGGAGCCGCGAGGCGGCTTGACGGCCATCGTCTTCACAAGGTCGGGCTTCGCATCGAGTTCGGCGTCGGTGATCCACTCGGTCGACACCTTGTGGTCAGCGTCGATCAGGGCCTGAACCGCAGCGGCAATCGCGTCCTTGTCGAGCGTTGCGTCGGGAATGTCGAAGTCGAGCCGGCTGTCGGTCGCGCCGATCTGCCCGCCGGTCACGGGATAGGGGAGCGCCACGGACAACAGATGCAGCGCGGTATGCATGCGCATGATGTTGTAGCGGCGTGGCCAGTCCAGATGCTGGGTGACGGCAGTGCCGGGGGCAAGGACGGTGTCCACGCTGAGGGCGATGGCGCTCCGGTCTTCGGTATAGCGCGCGTCTGTGACGGCGATGGTGGTGCCGTCTTCGGTCTCCAGGTGGCCGATGTCGCCGGGCTGTCCGCCGCCTGCGGGGTAGAACACCGAGCGGTCGAGGATCAGCGTGCCGTCGCCGGTGCCGGCAACCGTCGCGCTGGCGGTGGTGAGATAGGGGTCGTCGCGAAACAGCGGTTGGGTCATGCCCCATTGATAACGCAACGCGGTGCCCGCGGGCTAGAGCCAGTTGCTAAAGCTGGACGGCCACCGGCGGCAGGCGGAACAGCGGCACGATCCCGGCGGAGACGCGGCCGTCCTCCACCATCAGCGTGAGGCGGCGGGCGGGGCGGTCGCCGATGGTGGTTTTCGGCGCGAACATCAGAAGGTTGCCGAGGAGCGTCGTGATGGTGTCCTGCACATCGGGCGCGAAGACCGTGACGTAGGGCACCCCTTTATCGTAGCCGGCGAGGGCAACGTCGAGCTTGCCGTTCAGATGGCCGTCCTGGCCGAGGGACAGTTCGCCGCTGGCAGCGACCTGCATCGGCCCGCTGCCGAGCATGGCTTCGTCCAGCCGGAAGGTGAGACCGTCTGCTGCGGCCAGTTGGGCGACGGCATTCGGATCGCCGGCGAGGAGTGCAGCGCCGCCGCGCAGTGTCCCGCGCACGGAGAGCGAGGTGGTGTCGACGCCGGGTGCAGGGTCGAGGCCGGTGACACGCAGCGCAAGGTCCAGATCGCGCGAACTGGCCGGGTTCTGGCGGGCGTTGACGAACAGCTCGGACAGCTTGATCGGCGGCAGGCTGCCGGCGGTGAGGGTGCCGCCCTTGACCTCGGCGTCGAAGCGGGTGACGGCGGCGCTCGACAGGTCAATCCGGGCGCTGGCGTGGGCAAGCTCCCAGTCTGCCGCGATTTTGCCCGTGCTTTCGCTCTCGTAGACCGCGGGGCCTCTGGCTTCCATGATGATACGATTGGGGCGGTAGACGAGAGCGGTGGCGACCAGACCGCCCAGCGTGACGGAGCCCTGTTCGGTGCCGAGGCGGGAGCCGTCGTGGCACCGCATCTCGATCTGGAACGGGTAGCCGCCGATGGTGCGGTTGAGGCAGTGAACGATCGCACCGTCGGCGATGGCGGCGTGCTGAAGCCGGTCCGCCTGCCGTTCCAGAACGGTGGCCGCGCAGAACCACAGGATCGACCAGGCGACGATGATGACCAGAACGATCAGCATCAGCACCTTGTACCGCAGGGTTCGCGATGGTGTCGCCGTCACGCCGACCATGACCTCACTCCGTTACTCCCGACAATTCTCTCAGGTGCCGGTTGGCTTGACATGGGTGCCGCAACGCCACAAGCCATCGCAGCCGCGACGGAATTGCACTGATGCACTCCGCCGCATCGGATTTCCAAGGCACTCGGGCCTGTTTCCCACCGGAAGGGGGTCCATTCGCCACACAGTGCGACAGGTGTGCATGTCACTCTTCGTTTTTGGCTATGGTTCGCTGATGTGGCGACCGGGTTTTCCCTATACGTCTCGGCAGCTTGCAACCGTCCGCGGACGTCATCGCCGCCTTTGTGTCTACTCATGGGTGCACCGGGGCACGCAGGAGCGGCCCGGCCTCGTGCTGGGGCTGGATCGCGGCGGTGCGTGTCGTGGTGTGGTGTTCGAGGTGGCCGAGGCCGACCGCGATGGGGTCGTCTCCTATCTGAGGGAACGCGAGCAGGTCACCTTCGTGTACCAGGAGCGGCAGATGCCGGCGCGGCTGGAAGACGGTTCCACGGTTGAGGCGCTGACGTATGTGGTGGACCGGGCGCATCCGCAATATGCCGGTGCACTGTCGGTGGAGGAGACACTGGCGGTGGTGCGCGGCGCTGTCGGCCAGTCCGGCAAGAATGAGGACTATGTCCTGTCGACGGCCGATCACCTGGACAGTGCGGGCGTTGCCGATCCGCGCCTTTCGGTGATCGCGGGTCATCTGCGCGCCGGGCAAGCGGCGCAACCCTAGGCCCTGCCCTGATTGGGTCCGGAGCCTAACGCGGTCCGGCAAGCGCCTCTGCGACCAGCCGGTCGGTCTCGCGTTCGATGGCAACTTCCATCCGTGCCTTGATTTCCGCGCGCGGCAGGCCCGGCGGAATGGGGGGCAGGAACGAGACGGTGATGGTACCCGGATAGCGCACGATCTGCTTGTGCGGCCACAGAACCCCCGAGTTGAGCGCCACCGGCACCATGGGCACGCGAAGCTGGTCGTAAAGGAACACGGCCCCGGGCTTGTAGGCCGGCGGGGCGCCGACGGGGCGCCGCGTGCCTTCGGGAAAGATCACGATCTGGAAGCCCTTGGCGACGGCGGCTTTGGCGTCCACCGCAAGCTGCTTGAGGGCAGCGGTGCCGGCGCCACGGTCCACCGGGATCATCCCGTAATAACGCGCGTACCAGCCATAAAGCGGGATCGACAGCAGCTCTTTTTTCAAGATGACGACGCCGCGCGGCAGCATCGGCACCAGCGCCAGCGTTTCCCACGCGGCCTGATGCTTTGAGGCGATGAGGGCCGGACCATCGGGGAGGTTGTCCAGCCCCAGCACGGCAATCTTCTGGCCGCAGATGATGCGCAGGAGCAGCATGTCGCCTTGCGTCCAGACCTGCAGCAGCAGCCGGGTCCGCCGCGCTGGAAACAGCATGACCCACGCGAACAGGATCGACATCACGATGAAAAAGAGGGTGGCGACCACCGAGTAGATCACCGAACGCACCAGGGCGACTGCATGGGCAATGCCGCTGCGCTCGGGGAGCTTTTGCTGGTCGGCGGGCGGGGGGGAGACGGTGTTTTGCATCAGACGCTCAGACGGTCGAGGTGGTGACGCACGGCAGCGCGCGCCGTGCCGATGACGAGGAGCGCCACGACCAGCCCCAGAACGAACAGCCCTGCAAAGCCGAACGGGCCGATGCCGGGCGCACCGAACAGCGCGCGGCTCTGGTCCGACGTGGCACCGGAGCTCAGCATCGACCACGCTTCCAGCGCGCCGAACAGGATAAGCGCGGCGGCAAGGCCGATGCCGGCACCCCGCACGCCAATGCGCAGGAAACGCCCGCGGAAGGCGCGCTGGATGAAGCGGTCGTCCGCCCCGAGCATGGAGAGGACCTCCACCGTGCCGGCGTTGGTGGCAATGGCCGCGCGGGTGGCGAACACGATGGAGAGAACAGTGGCAACCAGCATCAGCACCAGCGCGCCGATGGCGCCGGCAGACACGGTGGCCGCCATCCCCTCCAGCCGGGCGCTCCAGTCGCGGTGATCGTCGAGCGAGGTGCCGGGCACGGCGGCAAGGGCGCTGCGGAGCGCATCGCCATCGAGCGGACCGGTGCGGTTGGCGGTGACGAGGCGCGGGATCGGCAGCAGCGAGAAGTCCGCGTCAGAGCCGAGCCAGGGCGACAGCAGCGCCTCGGCCTCGCCGGCGGACAGCGCATCCACATCGTCCAGTCCGGGGGTGGTGCGCAGGATCTGTGCGGCGCGCTCCACGCGGCGCTCCACCGGATCGCCGTCCAGCGGCAAAATGGTGACGCTGATGTCCTGGCGCACCTCGCCCGCCCAGACCTCCGCAGCCTCTTCGATCAGTACGGCTGCGCCGAACAGCAGCGCGCACACGAAGGTCATGATGGCGATGACGGCGGTCAGCCCGCGGCCGGCCACCGAACGCGGGTCGACGATGGGACCATTCTCGACAATCGCGTGTTCGTCCGGCGCGTCCACCACGTCCTTCGGCTGGTGCCGGGGACGGGGCGCGCTGCCGGGGGTGCGCGGTCTCGCCTCGCCGGTACGCTCGCGGGGGGCGCCGGTAGAGCGCTGCTTGGGGTGGATGGCGCCGGGGATCGGCGCATCGGGGTCGAAATCGGATTCGGCGTCAGGCGTTTCGAGGTCGTCGAAGCCCTGCACGTCCATCGTCTGCGGCGTGGGTGAGACGGGGCGCTGGGCAGGGCGCGGCGGCAGGCGGGCCGGCTCTGCGTCGCGGCCCTTTGGGGGGACGGGCTCGGCTTCGGCCGGGAGGGCGCTGCGCCGCGCACGCAGGGTGCTCTTGATGCTGCGGCGGCGCTGGGGCTCTGGCGCCGGTTCGGCGGGCGAAGGGGTGGCGGCCGCTGCGCTTTCGTCTGCGGTGCGGGTGGCAAGCCGCCTTGGCCGCGATGGGTTGCCGGGTGCCGGGCTTTGCTGGGGCGCCATGTCCCGCGGCCTGGATGCCGGGTCGCTGCTTCGCGCCACGGGCACGGGCCGCGTCGGGCGTTCCGCGGTTCGCGCCGGTGGTGCGGCGTCCGGCAACGGGCGGCGTGTTGGCGTGCGGGGCGGGGTGGTGGCCTCGGGCGGATCGGCGCGGTCGCGCGATGCGGCAGGGCGCGGCAAGGCGGCGCGTGGCCCGGTGGGGGTGGTGCGCGGCCGCGGCGGCGCGTCTGCCGCGCTGGCGGGGCGGCGGACGTCCCGCGAGCCGGCTTCGGCAGGGCGGCCGGGCTCGGCGGGGCGGCGCGGGCGGTCCCGCGGGTCCTGGCCGCCGTCCATCAGTGCGAGGTCTCCAGCCGGCCGTCGAACAGGATGAGACGGCGCGCGTCGATCTGGTCCATCAGGTTGATGTCGTGAGTCGCGATCACCACCGATGTGCCGAGTTTGTTCAGCTCCATGAAAAGCCGCATCAGACGTTTTGCCATGGGCGGGTCGACGTTGCCGGTGGGCTCATCGGCCAAAAGCACGTCCGGCTGGGTGACGAGCGCGCGGGCAATGGCCGCACGCTGCTTCTCGCCGCCCGACAGGACCGGCGGAAAGGCATGCTGCCGGTCCGACAGGCCGACCCATTTCAAAAGCTCGGTCACGTCGGTCCGGTAGGAATCGACGTTCTTGCCTTCGATCCGCAGCGGCAGAGCCACATTGTCGAAGGTGGACAGATGGTCCAGCAGACGAAAATCCTGAAACACGACGCCGATGCGGCGGCGCATGGACGGAAGCTCGTTGCGCCGCAACAGGCTCACATCGGCACCAAAAAGGCTCATGAACCCGCGGGACGGTCGCAGGGAAAGCGACAGGAGGCGCATCAGCGTCGTCTTGCCCGCGCCGGAGGGGCCGGTCAGAAACTGGAAGGAGCGGGCCGGAATATCGAACGAAAGATCCTTCAGGATCTCCGGTCCGTTGCCGTAGCGCAGCCCAACATTGTCCAGCGCGATCATCAGCCCCCGCGTCCCGTGCGCCCACCCGAAGTGGCCGGACGCCTGCCATCTTTATCACGGCATTGTGCTGCCGTCGCGGGGGACGCGCCATTCGTCAGCCCGCGGAATGACGATTGAGCGACTTTTCCCCGGTGCGTCCCTCAGGGCAGGAGCCGCTCCAGATAGTTCCGCTCCAGGCGCGGGAGTTCCAGATCGCCGAGGCGGCGGCGAAGCTCCTGCAGGATGCGGCGGGCGCGCTGGGTGTCGATCTCGTCGGGAATGCCGACGCGGCTTGTGTCAGCGTAGCCGCCCTCGGTGCGGGCGCGGCCGAGCGGGTCGCGGCCCGGGCCACTGTCGGGGCTTCCCATCTGCTCACCCTCGCCCTGACCCTGGCCTTCGGCTTCGGCCAGTTGCTGGGCCATGCCCTGGGCGCCCTCGCGCAGCGCCTGAAGCGCCTCGCCCTGATCGCCCACCGCATTGCCGCTTTCGCCCTCGCCGAGCGCCTCGCCGGCATCGCCCATGGAGCGCTCCGCATCGCCGAGCCGCTCGCCGGGCTCGAAGCCCTGCTCTTCCAGCTGGCGCATCATCTCGTCCAGCTGCTCACGCAGGGCCTGCTGCTGCTCCTGCAACCGCTGCATTGCCTCCGCACGCTCGGACGGGCTCATGCCGGCCATCGGGTCCTGCCCGCCCTGGCCGCCACGCTGGCCCTGCTGGCCGGGCTGGCCCTGCTGACCGCCGAACTGGTCCATCCGGCCCTGACCCTGGCCGAACTGGCCCTGACCCTGCTGCCCCTGACCACGCTGGCCCTGCTGTCCGGGCTGACCCTCCTGGCCTTCGCCAAGGCCATAGGTCTCGTCCATCAGCTCCTGCTGGCGCTGGATCATCCGGCCCAGCTCGTCCAGCGTGCGTCCGTTCTGGCCCATGGGGTCGCCGCCCTGGCCCTGACCGCGCTGGGCCATCTGCAGGTTCTGCATCATCTGCTGCAGCTCGGCGAGGAGAGCCTCCGCCTCTTCCGTGCGCCCTTCGCGGGCCAGCTGCTCGATCCGCTCCAGCATCTTGTCGAGGTCATTCTGGGTGATGGTCTGCGAGTTCTCGCCCATGGCCTGCTGGGGAGACTGCTGGGCCTGCTCGGCCAGTGCCTGCATGTAGCGCTGCATCGCCTCGCGCAATTCCTGGGTCAGCCGCGCGATCTCTTCGGGCGGTGCGCCGTCCTCGATGGCCTGACGCAGGCGCTCCTGTGCGGCGGCCAGTGCGCGTTCGGCCTCGCTCATGCCGTTGTCTTCCAGCATCAGCGCCAGCGCCCAGAGCTGGTCCAGCATTTCGCGCATCTCATCGTCCGTCCGGGCGGCGACCATGTCGGTGTAGGCCGCGCGCACCGCGAGGAAGGCACCCGGCCCGCCAAGAGCGTCGGGCACCAGAAGCATCAGGTCCATCGCCTCGATCACGTCGATCTGCCGGTTGGCATCCAGCGCCAGGATCTGCCGCTGCTCCACCAGAGCCTTGGCCACCGGGTTGATGAACACGCGCGACGGCAGGCGGAACATGCGCGGCGCGCTGGACGCGGTCTGCCCGACGCCATCGGTCGCCTTGATGCGCAGCGTCACCTCCATCCCGGCGAAGGGATGCTCCGACAGGTCCTGTACCGTGCGGGCCGCCCCGCGCATGCCGGGACCGGCCGGCAGCACGAGGGGGAATTGCGGGTTGTCCACCAGCGGACGGCGGCCTTCGCCGGCCTGAAGCGGCATCAGCAAAGCTTCGGCGGAGGCGATGCCGTAATCGTCATCCAGCGCATAGCGCAGCTCGAAGCCGCCGCGCTGATTCTCGGCCGGGTCCTCGGTCAGCACCGCGGAGGGGGGTCGGTCGCCCTCGGCAACGAAACGCCAGCCGTCGACGGTGGTGTCGTCACGCTGCACCTCGACCGCCATCGGCCCGTCGATGGGCAGGGTGGACTGATAGGCGGCAACTTCGGCGCCGTCGTCCGACAGGCGGGGCATGGTCTCGGTGGTGGCACCGTCCTCGCGCGCGACATGAAGGTCGAGCGGCTGCCCGCCCTGGGTGCGGACAGTCAGGATGGAGCCGGCCGGCACCTTGATGCCGTCGCCGGTTTCCACCCGCGTGGCGGATGACAGGAACAGCGGTGCGCGGCCCGTGTAGGATGGCGGCGTGACCCACGCGTCCAGCCGGAATTGCGGACCGGCGGCGGCGGTGGACGGCTCGTCGAAATTGAATGGCGTGATCAGCCGCTCCGCCAGCGCCCCGGCGCCCACCACAACGCCCACGAAGAGGGCAATGCCCACAACCGCACGGACCGCAAAAGGGTCGTGCGGCACGATATCGGGCCGCGGCACCGCAAAGCGCAGGGCGGAAAGCCGCGCCATCGCGCGGCGGCGGTGAACGCGCCAGAGGCTCTCGGTCACTTCGTCGCCGCCGGGGGCAAGGTTGTCCTCGTAGGTGCCGAGCGGGCGGTGCGGCAGGTCCGCATCGCTTTCAAGCCGGCGCAGCGCGTCCTCGCGCCCCGGCATCCGCAAGCGGCGCAGGCGCCAGCCCGACGCGACGAACAACACCGCAAACACCGCCAGGGCGGCGCCCTTCAGCAGCGCGGGCGCGCCAATCCACAGGCCCATCCACGCGGTGGCGAGAAACAGCGCCAGAACCCCGACCATGGGGGCAACGGCCGGCCACAGCCGCTCCCACACGATCGCAGCGCGCGCGCTCGTGATCAGACGCGAGAGGCGCGTGTTCATCGGTGCCGGCATGGGATCGTTCCCTTCAGTGTACCGTCGGAGTGCGGGCGGTGGGACAGAGATTACGCACCTTTGCCGTGGCGGCAATATGGCGGGCTGTCCCAGCCCTTGCATCGGCGCTCACGTCGCCGTGTTCGAGGCTCTGGCAGAGGCGCTCCGGCGGCGTTGCGGCGATTGCCGCATTTGCTCTGGTGTGGTTGATAGACGCGCCGCATCAAGATTGTAAGGACTGCGTGAAATGCCCATCGTGAACCGCTTCCACGACTTTGCCGAAGAGATTGCCGGTTGGCGTCGTGACTTTCACGAAAACCCCGAACTTTTGTACGACGTGCACCGCACAGCGGCGCAAGTGGCGGAAAAGCTGCGCGAATTCGGCGTGGACTCCGTCGAGACGGGCGTCGGGCAGACGGGTGTTGTCGCGGTCATCAAGGGGCAGGGCGACAGCGACAGCGTGATCGGTCTGCGCGCCGACATGGATGCGCTCCCCATCATCGAGAAGACCGGCAAGCCCTGGTCGTCCAAGGTGCCCGGCAAGATGCACGCCTGCGGCCACGACGGGCACACCGCCATGCTCCTCGGCGCGGCGAAATATCTCAGCGAAACGCGCAACTTCGACGGCACGGTGGTGGTGATCTTCCAGCCGGCCGAAGAAGGCGGCGCCGGCGCGCAGGCGATGATCGACGACGGTCTCATCTCGCGCTACGGCATCCAGCGCGTTTTCGGCATGCACAATTTCCCCGGCCACCCGGTCGGCACCTTCGCGATCCGTCCCGGCCCGCTGATGGCCGCAGCCGACCGGCTGACCATCACCATCGAGGGCAAGGGCGGCCACGCGGCGCGGCCCCATCTGGCGCACGACCCCATTGTTGCGGGCGCTGCGATCATCACCGCCATCCAGTCCATCGTGTCGCGCAATGCCGATCCGCTGGGCTCCGCCGTGATTTCGGTGACCATGTTCAACGCCGGCACAACCGACAACGTGATTCCGCAGACCGCCGAGCTGCGCGGCACGGTGCGCACGCTCAATCCAGAGATTCGCGATCTGGTCGAACAGCGTCTGCACGAAGTGGTCGATCAGGTGGGCTCTGCCTACGGCGTGACGGCCAAGCTCCTTTACCGCCGGGACTATCCGGTGACGCAGAACGACGAGGCCGAGGCCGAGTTTGCCGGTGACATTGCCGCCAAGGTGGTGGGCGAGCGCAACGTCGACCGCAACGTGGTGCCGACCATGGGCGGGGAGGACTTCTCGTTCATGCTGAACACGGTGCCGGGCGCGTTCATCTTCGCCGGCGTGGGCGAGCATGTCGCCAACCTCCACAACGAGATGTACGACTTCAACGATGAGCTGATCCCCGTCGGCTGCTCCTACTGGGCAACCCTCGTCGAGACGGCGTTGCCGCGGAGCGCATGATGCAGCGCGTCAAATTCCGCCAGATGGCCGAGGGCGACCGGGAAGACTACATCTTCCTGGAAGCCCATGAGCGGTCTTCGGCTGCGGCTGTGGGCGACCGGCTGCTGGACGCGCTGTCGGAGCTCGATACCTCCCAGTCCGCCTATCAGGTGACGCGGTACGAGCACTCCGTGCAGTCGGCGACGCGGGCATGGCTGGACGGCGCGGACCTTGACTGGGTCGTCGCCGCGCTGCTGCATGATGTGGGCGACCTTTATGCGCCCTACAACCATGACGAATATGCCGCCGCCATCCTGCGCCCTTACCTGCGCGAGCAGTGCACGTGGGTGGTGGCGCACCACGGCCTGTTCCAGCGCTACTACTACGCGCACCATTTCGGCGGCGACCGCGACGTGCGGCGCCGGCACAAGGACAACCCGTATTTCGAAGATGCGGTGCAGTTCTGCGAGCGGTGGGACCAGGCGTCGTTCGACCCCAACTATCACAGCCTGCCGCTGGACCATTTCCGCCCGATGGTGGCCGAGATCTTCGCGCGCGAGCCCTACCAGCCGCAGGTGATTGCCTCCGGCGTGCGCAAGCCGCTGGCCGATCCCCTGACCGCAGAGGCGCGCGCAGCGGAAGGCGCCCCGGTCTGAACCGGACGCGCCGACCGCGGCCGCAACCGCGCGCAATCAGGTGATGGCGTCGATTTCCTCGGGCGTGAGGCCGCCGGGAACGATGGTGATCGGCACGGGGTAGGTGCCGGCCTGTCCGCTGGCGATGGCGCTGACCAGCGGGCCCGGCCCTTCGGCGCCGGCGGCTGCGGCAAGCACCAGCACGGCGATGGAATGATCGTCGCCGATGACTTCGCGGATGCCGTCGGTCCGGTTGCCGAACACGATGCGGCGCTCGGGCTCTTCGGCGCCATGCTTGGAAAGCTTGGCGAACGAGCGATCGAGCATCTCGTTGGCCTCTTCCTCGGCCTCCTCGCGCATCAGATTCTCGACATTCAGCCAGTGCTGAAATTCGGTGGGCGGGGCGACGACCAGAGCCAGCACGGTGGCCCCGGTCCGCTTGGCACGCCGGGCGGCATACAAGAGCGCATGCTCACATTCCGGCGTATCGTCGATCACGACGAGAAACTTGCGCTTCCCGCGCGCGGAATTGGTATCTTCGCTAGTTATTGCTCGGGATCCTATAGTCGATTTCAAACAGGCTCGGGTCGACCGGCACGCCTGTCTTGACGTTGTAGATGGAAACGCTGGTCTCCTGACCCTTGCTGTCGACGACGTTCCACTGTTTCAGCTCATTGGTCGCCGCGTCAAACATCATCGTGATGGAGCCGTCGCCGAAGGCGGTGCTCTCTTCGACGGTGACCGACACTATGTCCGGCTGAACGTCCACCCGGGTCACCTTGGCGTCGGACGTGAGGTCGATGGAGGTGTCGAGCAAGAAGCGCAGCGGGGTGCGGCCCAGCGGCCAGATGTCCTGCTTGTAGCGCTTGCGGTCCTTGACGGCGACGGACTTGCCGTCGGCGATGATGTCGAGGTTGGACGGCTTGTCGTAAAAGAAGCGGATCCGGCCCGGACGCTGGATGGCGAAGCGGCCCGAGGTGATCGACCCATCCGGGCCGAATTGCGAGAACTCGCCCCGCATCGTCTTGATGCCGTTGAAGTACCGGTTGATCTCGGCGAGCGTTTCTCCGGTGGCGGCAAAGGCCGCCCCGGCGGAGAGCGTCGTGAGGGCAATTGATGCCAAGGCGGCTATCGCGAACTTTCGCATGTAATGCAGTCCCATATGGTTTGGCCGGTGGGCCGGCTTCAATCCCTTCGCCTGAATGTGCGTCATCGCCCCAAAGGTCTCAAGGTGCGCTGCCAAATGGCTCACCGCCGGGCACAGGCTGCGGCAGGGAACAAAGCCCCCAACAGGTGTAAACGCCGCGCCGGGCCTGTGTGTTCCGGCGATCCGCGGGGACAGCTGCGATGCGCCAAACAAAAACGCCGCCGCTTGGGACCAAGCGGCGGCGCAAGAATTCGCGAGCGGTGGGGGAGGGGTCAGGCCACCTCGCCCTCCGCGGGGACCAGAATATCGCGCTTGCCAGCGTTGTTGGCGGGGCTGACCACGCCTTCATTTTCCATCCGCTCGATCAGGGTTGCCGCGCGGTTGTAGCCAATCGAGAGGCGGCGCTGGACGTAGGAGGTGGAGGCCTTCCGGTCGCGCAGGACAAGAGCGACCGCGCGGTCGTAAAGGTCATCGGATTCGGAGAGCGCATCGAGGCCGCTGGAGCCGCTGTTTTCCCCCTCGTCGTCGTCGTCCTCCAGCACCTCGTTCATGTACTCCGGCTGACCCTGGAGCTTGAGGTGGCCGACGATGTCTTCCACCTCCTCGTCCGCCACGAACGGGCCGTGGACGCGCTGGATGCGCCCGCCGCCGGCCATGAACAGCATGTCGCCCATGCCGAGCAGCTGTTCGGCGCCCATTTCGCCGAGGATCGTGCGGCTGTCGATCTTGGACGTGACCTGGAAGGACACGCGGGTGGGGAAGTTGGCCTTGATGGTGCCGGTGATGACATCCACCGAAGGCCGCTGCGTTGCCATGATGATGTGGATGCCGGCGGCACGGGCCATCTGCGCCAGACGCTGGATCGCGCCTTCGATTTCCTTGCCGGCGACCAGCATCAGGTCCGCCATCTCGTCGACGATGACGACGATGTACGGCATCTGCTCCATCGACAGGACTTCTTCCTCGAAGATCGCCTCGCCGGTGCGCTTGTCGAACCCGGTCTGGACGATGCGCGACAGCGGGGCGCCTTCCTTGCCGGCCTCTTTCAGGCGGGCGTTGAAGCCGTCGATGTTTCTGACGCCGAGCTTGGCCATCTTGCGGTAGCGGTCTTCCATCTCGCGCACGGCCCACTTCAGCGCCGCGACGGCCTTCTTGGGGTCGGTCACCACCTCGGTCAGAAGGTGGGGGATGCCCTCGTAGATGGAAAGCTCCAGCATCTTCGGGTCGATGAGGATGAGGCGGCAGGTCTCCGGCTTGTGGAAGTAGAGCAGCGACAGGATCATCGTGTTGACCGAAACCGACTTGCCCGAGCCGGTGGTGCCTGCGACCAGAAGGTGCGGCATGCGGGCAAGGTCGGCAATGACGGCTTCGCCGCCGATGGTCTTGCCAAGGCACATGGGGAGCTTGGCCTTGGTCTTCTCGAAGTCGCGGCTGGCGAGAAGCTCGCGCAGGAACACCGTCACGCGCTTGCGGTTGGGAAGCTCGATGCCGATGGCGTTCTTGCCGGGGATCACCGCAACGCGGGCGGAGATCGCGCTCATGGAGCGGGCAATATCGTCGGCAAGGCCGATGACGCGGGACGATTTGATGCCCGGCGCCGGCTCCAGTTCGTAAAGGGTGACGACCGGGCCGGGGCGGACCTGGATGATCGAGCCGCGAACGCCGAAATCTTCCAGCACGCCTTCCAGGACGCGGGCGTTGGCTTCCAGCGCATCCTCGGTGAGCTCGGTGTCGGTGTTGTCGCTGGGCGGGGCGGCCAGCAGCGCCAGCGGCGGGAACTCGTATTCGCCGTTGGGCAGGAGGCTCGGCTGGGCTTCGCGCACCACGCGGCGGCCGGGCGCCATGGCACCGGCAGCCGGGGTAACGCGGCCGGAGGGGCCATCGTCCTCGGAAACGGGGAAGCGCTTGGGCACCTGCTGCTGCGCGCGCTGGGGCACGGGGGCCGGGGCACGGGCCGGGCGATGGGGTGCAACGGGGACGTTCTGGCGCGGCGTGTCGTGACGGGCGACTTCGGCGGCGAAGGGATCGTCGTCATAATCGTCATAGTCGTCGAAATCGGCTGTGCCGGCTGCCGTGGTCTCGGGGGTTTCGTCTTCGTATGCGGCGTCGTCGTAGATCTCGGCCTCGGGCACCGGGGTGTCTGTTTCTGCCTCGTCCTGCACGTCGTCGTAGGCTTCGATCTCGTTGCCGGCCTCGTCGGTTTCGAGAGCGCGCACGCGGGCGGCCGGGCCGCGAAGCGGGGCCGTGAACTGGCGGCTGCCGCGATCGGCTTCGGCAAAGGGGGCGGCGGCTGCAACGCGGCGGCGCTGCGGCGCAGGCGGTTCCGGCGCCGCTTCGTACTGGTCCGGCGCTTCTGCCGCGTACGCCGGCGCAAGCTGCGGTTCCACCTTTTGCGGGCGCGGACGGGCAACGCGCTGGCGCACCGGCTGCGGGGCAGGCTCTACGAAAGCGCCGTCGGCCTCGTCATAATACTCGCCGAAGGGCTCGGCGGCCTCGAACAGGTCTTCCTCGCCGGCAGTCGTGCGGGTCCGGTAGACGGCCGCGCCTTCGCCCTCGTCGTCGTAGGTGGCGGTCAGTGCGGTGCGCAGGCGGGGCGCCTCGGCGTGCTGGGCGCGGGGCTTCCTGCGCATCTTGGCGCGCACGGTGAGCGTGGCGTGGGCCAAAGCACCGCGGAAGGCACTGAGGCGGGGCGTGTCGGCCTCGAAGGCGTCGGTGTCGTCGAGGCCATATTCGTCTTCGGCCGGTTGATGGCGGCGGATCTGGAAGCCCGGCGACGTTGTCCGCGGCGCGGCCCGCACCGGCTGCACGGCCCGCAGCAGCGCAAACAGCGCGGCCAGCCCCAGGACGCCGCCGAACAGCCCGTGCACCGTGCCCGACGTGATGCCGAACCAGTTGACCAGGATTGCGCCCCACATTTCACCGATCACGCCGCCAAGCCCCATGGGCAGCGGCCAGGAGGAGGTGACCGGAAAGGCATTGAAGAAGCCGGGTGCGAGGAGCACGGCTGCAAGGCCGGGCAGAAGCCGGCTTGCGCGCAGGCCCAGCGGACGGCCGTTCAGAAGGCGCAGGCCCCACAGCGGCAACGGTGCCAGGAGAAGCGGCGCCGCGAGCCCCAGCATCTGCATGATGGGATCGGCGAGCGACGCGCCGGGTATGCCCATCAGGTTGTCGACAGGCGCGGATGTGGCGTGGGTGAGGCTCGGGTCGCTCACGGTCCACGTTGCCAGGGCCAGCCCCAGAAAGGCTGTCAGCGCGAGGAGCAGCCCCCCTGCAATGGCCGCGATGGCTCGCCGTGCAAACAGCACGGAAGGGTCATCGAAGAAATGTTCCAAGGTCCTTAGACGCAACACACTCACAGCACACGAGCTCCTGATCGACACGCCGGAGCCGTGCGCGAGCCATCAATGCGGAAGTCGCGTTTGACGACGGAGCCGGCTCAAGCCTCTGACACCCCCGGCACGCGGCCCTCGTCTGGGACGAGCGAGCGCGCCGAAGCAATGCGGGACAGCGCCTCGCGGGTCACAGACGCGTCCGCGACGAGCGCAAGACGCACGAAGCCCCGTCCCGGGTTTTTTCGCCCGGATGGCGTTAAGGCGAGGTAACTACCGGGCACGACACGCACCCCGGATTCACGCCAGAGCGCGCGTGTGACATCAATGTCGTCCCCATCGACGGGCACCCAGAGGAAGAAACCGCCCGGCGGGACTGGCAGACCCAGGGTTTCCGGCACCAGCGCATATTTCTCGTCGTAGAGTCGGCGATTTTCCACCACATGCGCTTCGTCGGCATAGGTTGCAGCTGCCACGGCCTGAAGTGGCGCCGGCACCTGCGGGCTGACAAGGTTGCGGTAGTCCTTGAAGGCCGCAATCACATCGCGCGAGCCGGCCACAAAGCCGACGCGCAGCCCCGCAAGGTTGGAGCGTTTGGACAGGGAGTTGAAGACGATCAGCCGGTCAAGCGCGCCGGGGCGGGTGCGGGCGGCCTCCAGCGCGCCGACGGGCGGGCCGACATTCTCGCGGTAGATTTCCGAATAGCACTCGTCGGCAAAGACGAAGAAGTCGTGCCGTTCGGCCACGTCGAACAGCGCGTGCCATTCTTCCATGGTCGCGCTGGCGCCCTGCGGGTTGGAGGGGGAGGCGAAATAGTAGCCCACCGTGCGGTCGAGCACCTCCGGCGCAACGGCATCGAAGTTGGGCAGAACGCTGTTGCCGGACGCTGCCATCGGAATGGCTTCGGCCCGGATGGCGTGCGCGGCGGCCGGGTAGGTCTGGTATGCCGGGTTGGCGAACAGGATGACCGGATTGGCCTTGTCCTTCAGGTCGCGGGCAAGGCCGGCTGCGAAGTAGAGGCCCTCGCGGCTGCCGGACACGGGCAGAATATCGCCGTGCTCGACGAGAAAGCCTTCGAGGTTGAAGCGCTGGTCGATCCATTTGTGCACCGCGTTGCGGAAGGCGGCGGTGCCGGAAATGGTCGGGTAGCCCATGAAGTCGCCGGCATGTTCGGCAAGCACATCGGCGACGAAGGCCGGTGGGGCGTGGCGCGGGCTCCCTACGGTGAGATCCACGGGATCGGCACCGGGGTCGATGCCCTCCAGCAGCGCGCGAAGGCGCTCGAACGGTGATTTTTTCTCGAACATGACCCGCGTACTTTTTCGGCTGCGACGCACTTTTTGAAGCGCAAGGTGGCGGCGGCCGCTTTTGACCGCCGGTCTGATTACGACCTTCGTGCCCGTTCTGCCAACAATTTCACGCGGTGCCGCCGCGGGGCGCCATCATGGTGTCTGCATCCGCGCGGCTGCCATCCGACAGGCCGTGCGCCACAACGGCGTTGCGGCCGTTCCCCTTGGCTTCGTAGAGCGCAAGGTCTGCAAGGCGGACGAAATCGGCAAGGGTTTGCGAAATTTCCGGCACACCGCTGAAGCAACCGGCGCTGAGCGTGATGGAGATCGTCTCGCCAACCCGCCCCGAAGGCGTGGACGCGATGGCCTCGCGCATGGTCTCCAGCCGCATCCTGAAATCGCTGGCCGAGCCGCCCATCTCGAAAATCACGAACTCCTCGCCGCCATAGCGGGCCACATGGTCGCCGCCGCGGGAGAAGTACCGCGTGATGGTCACGGCAATCTGCTGCAGGCACAGGTCGCCGAACGGATGGCCGAACTTGTCGTTGATCGCCTTGAAATGGTCAACGTCGAGCATGGCGATGGAAAAGAGCCAGCCGTTGCGCCGGGCAAGCATGAAGGCCTCGTTGGCGCGCTCGTCGAAATGCATCCGGTTGAAGACGCCGGTGAGCCCATCACGAATGCTGACTTCCTGGAGCTTTCGGTTTGCTTCGTTCAGCGCCGAATTGAGCCGATAAAGCTGTCTGTTCCAGAACACGAACAGGGCAACCACAAACGTGGCGGCAACGCCGAGCTGGATCATTCGCGTGTAATTCACCGACTGCTCGATGCGCACCAGCATCTGCCGGTTGAGAATCCCGCTCACCTCGTTGTCGTCGAGGTTGGCAAGCAGCTTGTTGATGACTGCGCCCAGCATCGGCTCGTCGGCGCGGGTGGCCATGGCGGCCCGCCAGTCCTCGGCGATCCGGCCGGCGATCTTCACGTCGCTGGCTTCCATTTCGGAGATGAGAAAGCCGAAGCTGCCGAGCGTCCCCAGCATTGCGTCGAGCGTGCCGTCGCGAACGCGGTGGATCCCCTCCGCCTCGTCCTCGATGGGAATGAGCGTCACGTTCGGGTAGCGGCGCTGGAGCAACTCGGTGGGGCTGCGCTCCGGCACGTAGCCGACGCGCCGCCCGTCGAACGCATGGAGGCTTTCGACAAACGGGGTTTGCAGCGGTGTCGCGACCGCCATGGGCAGCACCATGTAGGGGTCGGTCGTATCCCAGTCGACGTTGTCCGTGCCGCGGTCGGACGTGAAGGGGAGAATGTCGCACTCGGCGCTCTCGTCCGGCACGTAGTTTTCGCCAAACAGCCGCACCGGCTGCACCTGCCACGAGAAACCGCCGGTTTCCGCAAGACGCGCCATGATGTCGGCCGAAACGCCAATGAAGGCGCCGTCCTCGTCCACTGCACTATAGGGCGGAACCAGCGGGTCGAAGCAGACCTTTATGACGCTCTTGTTGCGCAGATACTCGCGTTCGGCCGTAGTCAGGTTGGCACGGGGGGCAACGATGCCGGCAATGGCCGGGCCGAGCCAGCGCCGCTCCAGTTCGTTCCAGCTGCTGAGCGGCATTGCGTTCATCGCCCGGTCGAGAATGCTCTTGACGAAGGGGTATTTCGGCGAGACGCCGAAGCGCAGATTTTCGCGTTCGACGCCTTCCATCAGGAACTCGCCGCCAATCTCGATGTTGATGAGGCCCATCCGGCGGATGATCGCGTTGCCGTTGCTGAGCGCCATGATGGCAGCGTCGATCTCGCCCGCCGACAGGGCGGCGAGGATCTGTTCCTGCGTGTTGAAAGACACCACATCGCCGAGCCGCGCGGTCAGCGCGTCGGCATAATAAATGTCCTTGCCGATGCCGACGAGCTTGCCCGCGAGAGACTGGATGCCCCGGTATGGACCGAACCCCGAACGGACGAACACGGCATTCGGAATGCGGTGATATTCCTGCGAGAACAGCGTGTACTCTTCTCTCTCCTCCGTGAAGGAGATGTTGGAGATGATGTCGATCTCGCCATTCTGAAATGCGGTGAGAAGGTTCGACCAGTTGTCGAACACGGGCTTCATCGTCAGGCCGGTGCGTGCCGAAAGCTCGTGCGCCAGCTGGACTGCAAGCCCTTGCCCGCGGCCGTCCTCCAGAAAGCTGAACGGCTCGTAGTCGCTGATGAAGCCGATGGAGAGGAGGGGTGCATTTGCGATGAACCCCTGCTCCTCGGGCAGCAGCCGCAGTGGCTGCACCACGGCTGCGCGTCCGTCGCGGTAGCTCAGCCAGCGCTCGGTGATGGCGGCCAGCTCCTCGGTGGGAATTGCGCTCAGCGCCTTTTGCAGGATCGAATGCAGGAGCGCGGGATCGCCGGATGGCGTCCTGATGGTGGCGAAGCGGAAGTCCTCCAGCGAGATGCTGGCCACCGGGAGCGAGCCTGCAACGTCGATGTTGGTGAAGCCGTTCTCGCGGGCGAAGAAATTGCCGGTGAGCTTGGGCGCAAGGGCGGTGTCGATCCAGCCGAACGCCAGTGCCGCCATCAGCTCGCGATACGTGTCGTAGGGGATGGGCTCGATCCCGGCCTCGGTCAGGACGTCTGCATAGTAGATGTCCTTGATGATGCCGATGCGTTTGGTTGCAAGCGCGCCAAGATCGTCCAGCTGATCCAGCGGATTGTCGATGTTGTGAAAGAGAACCGTCCGGCGCAGGTGGTAAGCGTCCGTGAAGTCGATGAAGGACGAGCGCTCCGGGGTCTTCGATATGTCGGCGATGATATCGAGGTCGCCGCTGCGAAAACGTCCGTAAACCTCCGGCCATGCACCGAGGCGAATGTCGATCTCGAGGCCGGAGCGGGCCTCGATCCGGCGGATGACGTCGATGGTCCAGCCCATGATCTGGCCGTTGCGGAAGAAGGAATAAGGCTCGTTGTCCGCGACCACGCCGATGGTGAGAGAGGGATTGGCCGCCATCCAGGCCTCCTCCGTCTCCGTGAAGTCTGGAAGGCCAGCGCGGGCCTGGTTGACGGATGCCGGGCTCAGGGCGGCTCCAACAAGCAACGCGCAGCATAGGAAAAATAACCGCGCGATCATGCGAGGGCTGAAATCTGTGCTCCGGTTCAACGCGTCGGCCTTCCTGTCCCGCGGCGGGCGATCATGCTCTGCCACCGTGTCCCTTGTTAGAGCAGCTTGCCATCTGAGTCGCTAACGAGCCGGCAATCTTTCCTCTCCGGCTAATAAATGGGCATCGGGTGATCCGATCCGCCAAATTTCGTCCGATAAAATCAGGTCGAACGAGTCAAGTTATTCGATGCCTTGTTCGCCACTCGGACTCTCTCAGTCCGGCGATGCCGAGACAAGCCATCCAGGCTCAAAAGCCAAGCAAATTCATTTGTATGCGATTTTACCAGCGCGGCCGGAACGTCGCCACCCGCTGATCAAACGGGCGCTGGTGGCGCCTTTTTTAAACGATCTTTGAAATTATGTGCAATGAAATTTAATGCAAAGATAAATAGCCAAAATCAAATGTGTCGACTTTGTGGCCTCATTGTGGCGCATCTCTTCGATTACAAAATTCTGAATTAATCCAAATAAAACAGACAGATCCGGCTCAGTTTTTTTCGAAATATGCATATGCAGATAATTTGTATAAAAGCGAAGTTTCGATGCTCAAATGCAGCAAGATATTTCTGGAAAAATGCTTGAAATGAACTTTTTCCTCGTCTAACGGTGCAGTGTAATTCCGTAGAAGTAGTGGAAGAGAAGCAAAAATATCGATACTGAGCCAATAGGCTGCACAGAATCTCATAACGATAAGAATATCATCACTCTGCACAAAAGCAGTGGGTGAAGTCGTGTGCCTGCGTGCCTGTATCGTAATTTTCGCTCTCCCGAAGCTACCGATTAGAAATCAAGCGAGGGGGCGACATGGCCGTAATCTTCGGTTCCAATGGCGACGACAATCTCAACGGCACACCTGAAGGCGATCTTGTTCTGGCCAACCAGGGTTCGGACACGATCACCACCGGCGCGGGTAACGACACCATCATGGTGACGGCCGGGCAGGGGTCCGGAAGCGGTTCCGCCGATACGATCGACGGCGGCGAAGGCGCTGACAGTCTCATCCTCAGCGGCGCAATCGCGGATTTTGATGTCATCTTCGACGGCGACACGGTGCAGGTGCTGGGCAAGCCGGGCACCGATGCCGAGGGCTTCAACGAGACACTGACCTCCATCGAGACGATCGCCTTCGACGATGGCGCCATGCGCATCGTGGACGCCGACGGCGGCGAAGGCGCCTTCACGACCATCCAGTCGGCCGTGGACGCGTCAGAAGCGGGTGACATTGTGGTGGTGAAGGCCGGCACATATGCCGAGACCGTCACCGTCGAGACCTCGCTCACGCTGATCGGCGATCCGGCCGGCACGATCATCGATTCGCCCGGTAACGGCTACGGCATCGGTCTGTCAGGCGACATCGACGATGCGTCCGGCGGCACCGGCTCGGTCACCATTGACGGCTTCGAGTTCACCGGCAACAGCACCGGCGTGAAGTCGTTCAGCGGCCTGAACCTCGACACCCTGATCGTCACCAACTCGAACTTCCACGACAACACCACGGCCGGCCTCGCCGTGAACCAGGACCGTGTCGCCAACATCACGATCTCGGAATCCGAGTTCGAGGACAACGGCGTCGGCAACCGCAACAGCGGCTCGATTGTCCTGTTCGAATATACCGGCAACGTCACGATCGAGAACACGACCATCAACTCGACGAGCGAAGCGGCGGATGGCCCCGGCTACGCGCTTCAGATCGCGGGCTTCGAGCAGTCGACCTACGACGTGACGTCGCCGATCGGCAACGTCACCATGACGAACGTCGACATCACCGGCGAATACGTGAAGCCGGCAATGCTGATCCAGGGTTACACGGACCTTTCAGGCTTCAGCGCCACGGACGTCACGCTGACCGGCGAAACCAGCTACCAGAACGGCGATTTCGCTGCGATGCTCTTCGTCGACCCGGTGGGGTCTTCCGGCACCGATACTGCCGGGGCGACCGGCTACCCCGGAAACCTGCTGCAGACCGGTTCTTCCAGCACCTTCGACCTGTCCGGCATCACGGTGAACGGCACCGGCTCGGCCTCGATCAATGTCGTCGTCCGCGGCCTCGACGGTGACGATGTGATCACCGGCACCGACGCCAACGACGCACTCAACATGCCGGCTGAAGGGAACACGGACTTCGGCGGCAATGACACGGTCAGCGGCGGCGGTGGCAACGATGTGCTTGTCGGCGGGATCGGCGACGACTCCCTCGACGGCGGCACGGGCTACGATATCGTCTACACCTACGGCAACCGCGACGACTACACGATCACCGACAACGGCGACGGCACCTACGTCGTCACCGACAACGACAGCGTTGACGGCGGCGACGAAGGCACCGATCAGCTCTCGAACGTCGAAGCGATCGGCTTCAGTGGTGACGAAGTCATCGTCGAGCTCGGCAAGATCATCACGCTGCGCGATGGTGACGGCAACTTCCTCGGCAGCTTCGACAACCTCGAGGCGGCCGTCGCCGCGGCAGCCTCTGGTGACAGCCTCGTTCTTGGCGAAGGCGAAATTGCGCTGGAAGACCCGGACAACGCCGACGGGCAGGTGATGATCGACAAGGATCTCACCATCACCGGGGCGGGTGCGGAACTCTCCACGCTGCTCGCGCAGGCGAACACTGGCGGTGGGTCCAGCGGCACGCCGGGTGCGGCCGCGATCCTCGTCGCCGAGGGCGCCAATGTCGACTTCTCCGATCTCGGCATCGACGGCAACGGCAACAAGGTCCACACCGGCCTGATGTTCAAGGGCTCCGGTTCGGTCGACAGCGCCGACTTCAGCAATATCGAGTACGGCAAATACGTGGGCATTGCGGTCGGCATCTACGGCGCCGCATCGGACGTCGACATCACCAACTCCAATTTCTCCGACATTGCCCGCATCGGCGCCCACTACAAGGGCGAAGGCGTCACCGGCGACTTCACCGGCAACACCTACACCGGCAAGGGCGCCGGCGATCACATCGACTACGCCGTGGAAGCCGGCGCAGGCGCGCAAATCGTCATTGAAGGCAACACCATCAGCGACAACATCGGCGTTGCAGCCTCCGATGGCTCCAACTCCGCGGGCGTCCTTGTCACCACCTACTTCGGCGACGGCACCAGCGCGACGATCACCGACAACACCTTCGACAACAACACTCTGGGCGTCGGGGTCGGTTATGACGAGAACGACACCAGCGAGGTGAGCTTCACCGGCACCAACACCTTCACCGGCGGCGAAGATGCCGTGGCGGTTACGGGTAACGCGGTCGTCAACAACATCGACACCATCTCCGGTGACGGCTCGACGGTGTCCTGGAACGGCGGCGCCGGCGTCAACGTCGTCGAAGGCGCGGGTCTTGACGACGACCTGGGCGGCGGTGCCGGCAGCGACTCCATTACCGGCAACGGCGGTGACGACACCATCGATGGCGGCGAAGGGATCGATACGGCTGTCTTCTCCGGCGACATGGCTGACTACAGCATCGATCTCGAGACCGGCGAGGTGACCGACAACAACAGCAGCGACGGTGACGACGGCACCGACACCACCACCGGTATCGAGCGCTTCCAGTTTGCCGATGCCTCGACCCTGGTGGTCGGTTCGGATGGCTATCCGACGATCCAGTCGGCTGTGGACGCCGCTTCGGCAGGTGACACCATTGTTGTCCTGGCAGGCAACTACGGCGGCACGGTGAGCATCGACAAGCAGCTCACCATCCTCGGCGCCGACGCGGGCATCGCTTTCAATGGCTCTCGGGGGACCGGATCCACGCTCACCGGCGGGTTCCACTTCCAGTCCGGTTCCGCCGGAACGGTGATCGACGGTTTCAATCTCGTTGCAGGCGCGGCGATCCTCGGATCTCTCACCACGGCCTATGTCCAGGCCGACGACGTGACGATCCTGAACTCCGTTTTCGATCGCGGCCAGGAGGCATCGTTCGACAGCTCGCGTGGCATCGAGACGGCGATTGGTTCGGGCAGCGGCCTGACGGTCCAGGGCAGCAGCTTTGTCCAGTTCCACACCGGCGTCTATGTCAATCCGGGTGCGGAAGGGGTCACGGTCACGGGCAACGGGTTCGCCGTCAACAAGGTCGGCCTCTCGAACGACGATCCTGACGACTTCACCCTGTCTGACAACCTCTTCAACTCCAACGAGTTCGAGCAGGTCGGGATTGGCGTTGCTGACGAGACGGAGGATCTCAGCGCGCAGATCGCCGAGACCAACAGCTTCGCCAATACGGGTTCCACGCCGATCGTCAGCATCTATCCGCTGTCCGGCGAGACGCAGACGATCACCGGTACCGCGTTCGCCGACACCTTCAACGGCGACCAGACGTCCACCGACGCTGACCAGCAGTTCAATGGTCTGGGTGGTGACGACATCATCAACGCAGGCGGTGGCAACGACACGCTGATCGGCGGCACCGGTGCCGACGCCATGACCGGTGGGACCGGCGACGACTTCTACGAGGTCGACAACGCCGGCGACACCGTGTTCGAGTTCGACGGTGAAGGCACTGATACCGTCGATGTCTCGCTCGCAAGCTACACCCTCGGCGCCAACGTCGAGAATGGCATCATCACGTACGATGAAACCTACTCGCTCAGCGGCAACAACCTCGCCAACGACCTCGTCGGCGGTGACAATGGTGGTACGCTGAAAGGCTTCGGCGGGATGGATACGATGACCGGCGGCGACGGCGAGGATACGCTGGACGGTGGCGGTGGTGTCGACTGGCTTGACGGTGCCGAGGGCGATGACCGCTACCTCATCAACGATCAGCGCGATAACATCGAAGACACCGGGACGTCGACGGGTGACGCTATCGTCACCAGGACGACCAACGTCGACCTCCGGGACTACATCGGCGTAGAGAAGATCGTCATGCAAAAAGGTGAGGATCTTTCTCTGAGCGGCGACGACGGCGACAACGTTCTTCGCGGCAACAATGGTGATAATCTGATCATCGGGCGTGACGGCCGAGATGTCATGACCGGTGGCAACGGCGATGATGTCTTCGATTTCAACAACGTTTCGGAAAGCTCACTTTCCGAGACAGATTTGATCCGTGATTTTGAAGTCGCAACGGTCGAGGGCATCGGTGACGTGATCGACCTTTTCGGGATCGATGCGAAGTCCACTGCGCTGTTCAACAACGCATTCACCTTCATCGGAACCGACGCGTTCTCCATGAAAGAGGGTGAACTGCGCTACACCAACGACGGCGGCTCGACCTATATCGAAGGTGACGTGAACGGTAACGGTGAGGCTGATCTCTACATCCGCCTGCTTGGCGAATTGACGCTCTCGGACGCCGACTTCGTCCTCTGACACCAGACCCGTCACGGCGGGGGCACAGCCCCTGCCTCGACAACGCAACACAACAAACGCCGCGCGAGTTGTTCGCGCGGCGTTTTTCGTTTCAGTTCGGGGAGGCGGCGGCGCTGTGTGCCACCGGCCTGCCGGGGCCTATTGGGCCATATGCCCCTCGTGGCTGCCGTGGTTTTCCGCCGGCGCCTGAGCCCCCATCGGGGCGACCTGCATCATCAGTGAAACCGTGCTGGCATTCTCGAACTCCAGCGTCAGCGGCACCATCTCGCCATTCTGCGGTGCTTCGGACAGCCCCATCAGCATCAGGTGATAGCCGCCCGGAGCCAGCTTCACCGTCGCGCCCGGGGCGATCTGGAGACCGCCTGCGACCTCCTTCATGGTCATCATCCCGTCCTTCATCGCCATTTCGTGCACTTCGAAGCGTTTGGCGAAGGGGGCGCTGCCGCCGATCAGCGTGTCGGCCTCATTGCCCATGTTGGTGATGGTGACATAACCGCCGGCAACGTTGGCGCCGGGGGGCGGCTGGCGCATCCACGGCGTTGCAAGCGTCAGGTTTCCTGCGGTGACCGGGCCGTGGGCGTGGTCCTCTGCCGGCGTTTGCGGGTTGGCATGTGCGCTGTGGGCGTGGCCGGTTTCGGTCTTTGCAGCAGCGACGATCAGTGCGGGAGCCGGGTGTTCAAGCGCATGTGCGTCGGTGCCGGGGGCTGCGATCTCGGTCCAGGCCGCTTCTCCGTCCGGGCAGGTCTGCACCACCTTGAAGGGGAGGCTGGTGCCCGGTTCAAGATCGGTGACCCGGCCGCGGAAGACGAACTCGTCATAATAGCCGCTTGGCAACGCGCCACCGCTCCAGCGCAGCGTGGTGACGCCCGAGGCACGTTCGCTGCCCCACAGCATGTAGGTCTTCGCGTAATCGCTGGTGCCGGTTTCGAGGGTCCAGCCGGCCTTGGGCATCGGCTTCACGTCGATGAAGCCTTCCGGCATGGTGACGGTGACGGCGTTGGTCGGCTGCTCGCCGCAGCCATGCGGCACGCGCATCACGGCCTTGTAGGTGCTGTCGGCGGGGGCTTCGGCCACCTCAAGGGTGACGTGGGCCAAGGCGGGCGCAGTGCTGAGAAGGGCAAGCGCAGCCGTCCCGGCGAGGGCGCGGGTGATGATCGTCATTTGATATGCTTCCTGAATTGAATGGGCAAAAGACCGGCAGCCGCGCGAGGGCGGGCCGGTCTCGTCATGCTGTCATTCAGATTGCAGGCGGTGCCCTGATCTGCCGTGCGCCGGGCTGGCGGGCGGGGAGGAGGCGGGTTGCCAGCGGCAGCGGGGCTGCCTGCGGACTGCCTGTGCAAAGAGCAGGGAGCGCAACCGGACCGGGCGAAAGCGCGACGGCTGCCGAAAAACAGCAGCTCTGGAAGGCATGGTGATGCGAACCGTCCGCGCCGCCCGTATCCTGGCCGGTCGCTGCGCCGTGGCAGAAGGCGTTCGCCTCCGCGCTGCCGGCAAAGCTGGCGACCGGAATGAGAAGGTTCGCGATGAGGAGCGCAGTGCACAGGGAAACGAACGGCCGGCGCAGGCTCCGCAGCGCCCGTGCAACCGTCATCGTCCTGCTCTGGCTGATAAACCGCTCTCGCATCACGGACGTTCTATAAGCCCGAACCGCGCGCGCCGTCCATATGCGCGGTGGAGGGCCGGTGGCTAGCCGCAAGTTTGTTGCAGCGCCGGGTTGCAGGATCGCCCGGGTATCTTGCCGTAGAGGTCAGCCGGCCCCGCAACCATCAATCCGGTCAGTGATTTCGGCAGGACGAGCGCTGGAACGATGCGGCGTTCAGCGCGTCCGTTCCGGTCATGAAGCCGCTTTGCATCGGCTTGAGGTTCGGTTGGGTTTCGCGGGATTGTCCTGCCTGTTGCTGAGCGCCCATTGATAGCCGTCGATATTTATCGCGGCAGCCTTCGTTCGCGTTCAGATTTGAGGAATGCCGCCGTCGGAGCCGGTAATTGAGGCGATACAAAGGACCCGGTTTGCCGGTCCGCATTGCCTCGGATGCATCGATATTCGGACGAAAACCGGCCTGAGAGGCGCAATGAAGCCAATGGCCGGGCGTAGTGAGATCGATTAAATTGGAGATGCCGGCCTCACTCAAAACCTATATATAAGGTTGTATGAGCCATCCTTCGTTTTGTGAGGTGGCTTCGGGAGAAGGAGCGGGGGCGCGTTCACGTTTGCCGCTGCAGACGACACCTTACGGAGAAAACAAATGCCTTCGATAAAGAGTGGGATAGCGGAACTGAGTTCGTCCTCGCACAACCTCGGCGCGCTAAAGGTGCTATAGAAGCAAACTTCGATTTCTGTGCGCTGCATGAGAATTTTCGCTGCATCTGAGAGATTGGAATAGCCCGTTGCAGAACGAAGCAGACACAGTTGTCGACCTGCTGGTTGTCGGTGCGGGGTGGGCTGGCCTTTACGCCGCAAAATATGCGCGGTCAGCCGGCCTCAGCGTGACGATTTTGGAAGCTCGTGACGACCTTGGCGGTGTCTGGAACTATAGCGACGATCCTGAAACCATCACCGTCATGAAGACCACGGTGTCGTCCTCGTCCCGGCACGTCACCGAAGCGTCCGATCTGGCCATGGATGACGCGGCCGGCAACTTCTTCCGCCATGAGGATGCACTGCTCTACCTCAGGCGTTACGCCGACAGATTTGGCCTCACACCGTTGATCGTGACCGGCGCACGCGTGGCAGGCACCTTCAAGGCGGGCGGCGTCTGGCAGGTGCGCACCGTCGATGGGCGCCTGTTCAGAGCCGAACGCCTTGCCGTTTGCACCGGCGTTCATCAAGCGCGCCGGCCGATCACGGGCCCCGCCAGCACCTTCGCCGGCACCTGCCTCCACGCTGGCGACGTCAAGGACGTGGCCGCGCTGGCGCTGACGGACGGCGATCATGTGGTGGTTTATGGTGGCGGGGAAACGGCGGCCGACATTGTTCAGGATGTTGCGACCACAACAGAGGCGCAGATCACTTGGGCCATTCGCGGGGGGCAGCATTTTTTCCGCAAGGCGCCGCTGCGACGCGGCCGTCCGCCCGGTCACTATGATCGCGACGACATGGCGCTGGATGAATATTCCTCCGCGCTGATCGGGCTGGTCTCGCCGCCCGAAGCCGGCAAAAAGGGCATGCGCCACCGCTGCAATGTGGCAACGTCCGGCAGCCCGTTCGCCTACCAGGGGCACGGCATTGCCGAATGGTGCAACGATCTCCCCTGGTTCCGGCAGTTCTTCAACAAGAACGCGCACGCGCTGGAGCATGTGTGGAACGGCCGCGTCACGCCCGCCCGCGCCATCGAGGACTGTGACGGGACAACGCCTGTGTTTGAGGGCGGGGCGCGGGCGCGGGCCACGCACCTCATCTGCTGCTTCGGTTACGAGGGCGATGTCTCGTTTCTGCCGGACGAGGTGCGCGCCGTGCCGACCGACCGGCTCCATCGCCTCGTCTTTCACCCGGACGATCCGTCACTTTCGTTCTTCGGGTTTGCGCGGCCGACGATCCTGTCGCTCCCCTACATGATCGAGCTGCAGTGCCTTTATGCGGCCAGGGTGTGGTCCGGCGAACTTGGCTTGCCGGGCCGGCAGGCCCTGCGCCAAGAGGCGGACGCAGATGCGGCCGCGCTGGGTGAATATTTCGGCTACGAGCGGTCGAACAGGAACATCGTCTGTCCGTTCTGGTACACGCAGCGCATGTTGCGCATTATCGGCGAGGAAAAGAGCGAGGCGCGGGTTCTTTTCAAGCGCTTTCACCCGCTGCGCAACTGGGGTGATTTCTCGCGGATCATTCGCATGCCGCTTTCGCCGCTTCTGTTGCGTCTCTTGCTTGCGGGCAGCGGGCCGGACGAACGGGCGCGGATTGGGCAGTATCTTTCGCCCATGCCCTTCGGGTTCCGCCGCCAGCCCCGGGTATCACTCCTGCGGTATGTTCTGGCGTTCACGGTGGCGATCGGCTTGCCGCGGGTCATCGGGCTGGATGCCATCTTCGACCGGATCGCAAAGCGGCGCATGGCACGGCATGGACGGGCGATTGCGTTGAGGCGATCTCCTGCGCGGGCCACGGCGCCTGCTGTTCCCTCGGCCGGTTACCAGACATTTCGGACAGACGTCGGACGGCCATCTGGCGCTCCCTCCGTTGCGGCGCCAGCCCGAAGCGGAGCACAAAGGCAAGGTCTCTGATCCAACGCACTCGCCACCACAAGGCCATATGGCACATCCGAGCCCGACACCGCCAAGCGGCGACACCGCCGACCTTGCCCTGCAACTGCAGGCTCACGGCGCCTTCGCGCATCTGTCGCCGGAGGCTTTGGCCTCCATCGCCGCCGTGGCAAGGCCGATCACGTTCCAGGCCGGCGAGACGATCGTGCGCGAAGGGGACACTTCGCGCGATCTGTTCCTGATCGCCACGGGCGTGGCTGTCGCAGTGCGCGCCGACACGGCAGGGGGCGAGGTCGTCCTCAACAGGGTCGAGGCGGGCGACTGTATCGGCGAACTCACCTTTCTGGGCGGTGGCGCGCGCTCCGCTTCGGTGCGGGCGCAAACGTCATGCACGGCAATCATGGTCCCGGTGTACGCGCTGGAGGCGTTGCCCGATCACCTCACGGTGCTACGCGAACTCACAGGCGCGCTTGCCAGCGTGGTGGTGCGCCGGACCCGCTCCCTCAGCGACACCATGCTGGCGACGCTGCAGGAGCAGCTCGCCATCAAGGCGCTACAGAACCAGTTCGGCTATTTCCTGGTTCTCACGATCTCGCTGTTCGTCGTCTCGTCGACACTTCTTTATCTGGTGGCCGAAGACTATGTGAGCGACGTCTACGACCCGGGCTTCACCTGGCAGACCGTCGCTTTTCTGGCGGTGCCCTGCCTCACCATGATCTGGCTGATGAAGATCCCGGCGCGCGACCTCGGTCTGCACCGGGGCGGGCTATGGCGCTCGCTCGGCCAGTCGGCCCTCATCTGTGCCGCGCTCACGGTGCCGGTTGCCATCTATGTGGCGGTGTTTGGTGGCCTGGCGCCGGCCGATGGCAGCGGTGCGGACATCAGCGCGCTGTTTTTGCTGCAATATTTCATTCACTGCATCATCCAGGAGATCGGCGCACGGGGCCTCCTGCAGAACCTCTTCCAGAAATTTCTGTCGGACCGTGCCGGTCACAAGTCCGTGGCGCTGAGCAGTGTGATCTTCGCCTCGCTGCACATGACATTCGGCATCGATGCGGTGCTGGTCACGCTCGTTGCCAGCTTCGGGTTCGGTTACATGTACCTCTGGCAGAAAAACCTTGCGGGTGTGATCCTGCTTCACTTCTGGCGGCCGCAGCGGTCGCCTTTTGACCAGCCGGGGCCGTCATGGCCGGCGCCCGCGCGTCCTGATCGTCAACGCCTACGTCGACCCGTGGCGCTCCGCGACGCCGACGAAACTCTTCATCCCCCGCGCGATGGCGCCTTATTTTCTGGCCGGGCTGTTCGATGCTGGCCGGGTCGATGTGAAGGTTCACGACGAAGTCCACCACGGGGCGCTTCTGTCGCCAAAGGCCTATTCGTGGGCGGACGTGGTGATCTTCACCGGACTGACGGCAGCGTTCGACCGGGCGCGTCAGCTTGCCGCCTACTGCCGCAACGCCCGGCCCGATGTGGTGACGGTGATCGGCGGCCCCATTGCGCGGGCGCTGCCCAGGCTGTGCCGAAGCGTGTTCGATCATGTGTGCCTGGGCGATGTGGAGGAAATCGGCGGCACGCTGCATGATATTCTCGGCAGTGGTGTTCTCATCGATACCCCGGTGCCCCGCTACGACCTTGCGGCGGGCACGCGTGTGGTTGGCCATGTGGAGACGACGACCAACTGCAATTTTGCCTGCAGCTTCTGTTCCCTGACCGGCGAGGCGAGACCCTACCGCACCCGCGATGCGGCCGACATCACGCGCCAGATCGAGGCGATGGGCCGGGTGCGCATCCTGACGCTGCTCGACAACAATTTTTACGGCAACAACCGCGCAAGCTTTGAGGCCCGCACCGAGCTCCTCGGCGAACACTGGCGGCGCGGCGCGTTCCGGGGCTGGATTGCACTTGTGACGGGCGATTTCTTCAAGCGCGAGGAAAACATCGCGTTCGTCGCCAGGCACGGCTGCATCGGGTTGTTTTCAGGCGTGGAATCGCTGGATCCGGAGATTCTGAAAAGCTTCAACAAACGCCAGAGCCTGTTGTCGGATCCGGCGAGCCTATCGCGAGCGTGCGCACGCCACGGCATTGTCTTCGACTACGGCCTTATCTTCGATTTCGCCCAGCAGACGATGGCCGACGTGTCCGGGCAGATGGATCACCTGCTCGCCGATCCGGAGATCCCGCTGCCGGGGTTGTTATCCCTCACCATTCCGATCCTCGGCACGCCCTACTTCGATGCGGCCGCCAAGGAGGGCCGGATGATGCCAGGGCTGCGGCTGGCCGATCTGGACGGTCAGAAGCTCGTGGAATGGCCGAGGGAGCCTCTGGAGAGCGTCGTCCCCTTTGTGGCCGATCTTCTGAAGTTGAGGGGTCGCAAGCGGGCGTTGGTGCAGCAGGCGCTGGCCCATGCGCTCCGCCGCCGACGCGACTACAGCCTCGATCAGACGCTGTTCAACGCCATCCGGCCGCTCACGCGCTACGCCGGGATCGCACGCGTCGGCACCCCGCGTCAGATGTTGCACGGCTTCAGGGAAAAGCCGCTGACCTATTGCGCGATGACCGATCCGCTGCCCGCCAGCTACCGCCCGCATGTGCCGATGGCAGCGCGGTTCGAGGCCGACTTTCAGCCGCTCCTGGTGACGGATGACACCGGAGCGTTGACCGAAGCAATCACCGACCGGCTTCATCCGGCACCGGGATAATGGCGGCGACCTGCCGAGCGTTGATGAAGCCAACGTGGCCTCACTTTCACGACGAGCCTTGAGGCGATTATCAGTAAAGTCTGAAAATGCTCCTTGAATTGCGCCGAAAAAGTGGAGAGTTCCCCTGAGGTGAAAGGCAAACTCGATGACGAAGCAGCAACGATTTACGAAGAAATTCGAGGACGAGGCGTTGCGAGTGGTCTCGATCAGCGGGCGCACAAAGCGGGACGTGGCCGCTGACCTGAGCATCGGGGTCTCGACGCTGGCGTGCTGGATCGGCCGCCGTTGTGACAGGCTGCGGGGGCTGTCTGGGCAGGCGTCGGAGGCAGGCATGGCTACCGGGTTGAAGCGTCTCCGGCGGCAGGGCGAGATCTTTCGGCAGGAGCGGAATATCCTGAAGCGCGCCACTTGGCTTCAGCGCAGTCGTGCGTCTGAAGCAAGAATACGATCTCGGCTGCTTTGGCGCCGCTGGTTTCCCGAAAAACCTTGTCGCCGACCGTGACCGCAAGCTGCTACGCGAGTCTTTGGCAGGATTTCGGCGGGGATGGGCTGGCAAAACTGGAACAGGCTGGAGCGTACGCTTGGCGCAGGGCGTCACACGAAGACCCACTGTGTAGCACATGGGCCTCAGTAAGTCCGCAGGAACGCTGATGATCAGGCTAGCCGTGGCCTTTCGAGCACGATGGTGCCTAGGGGCGGGCTGAGCCGGACCGGTCGATTTCGTCAGCGTTTCTGCGGGTTTCCGATGCCCGGGCAGAGTTATCGTGTAGCACCCATGCGTAGCGCCATCACGCGATCTTGAGAGAGGGCTGCCATAAGCGATCGTCACAAGATGCAGGCAGTTCGCGCACCCACGATCGACGCGCTCGGCGCAGGTTTGCTCACTGATTTGCAAATTGCGCCAGAGCGAGCCTGCTAGGCTCCACCACCCGTTTCCCTATGCGAAAAAAGGTTAAATAATTCAAATCATTAAGAACTATAGAGCAGCGAGTGCGTACCCAGCTGGATGAGTATTCAGGGGCAGTGCTGTGGCGGTGCATCGTTGACAGTGCATCCGATGCCATGCCTAAAAGCCGAGTAAGATGCGACAAGTGGGGGGCAATGGAGGACCTGATATACGAGGCGGCCGTTTTTCCTGAGAAGTGGCCAAGAGTTCTGGATCAACTTTCAACCAAAGTCTCGGCTGAAGGCGGTGTACTGGCCAATATCAGCGATCCGACGTGTCCCTGGTCCTCAAGTGATGGCGTCAGAAACCTCTACGATCGCTTCTTTGCAGGCGGATTGGCCTATAACAATGCACGAACGAAGGCATTGCGTGCCAACCGCCACAATGGCTTCATCAGCGACGCTCTATATCTGGGCGAAAAATGGATGTCGCAGCAGGAAATATACCATGATTTCTTGTGGAGACATGGATTTGGTTACTCAGCGGGAACGACGATAAGAATTCCAAGCGGGGATATCATTGCATTCTCGATTGAAAAGAAACGTCAGCTCGGCCCTGTCCCGCAAGAAGATCTCGACATCCTCGATCGTTATCGGCCGCATCTGGCCCGTGCCGCGCTTGTTTCAAGTCAGCTTCAGTTCGCCCGTCTGGAGGCTGCACTGCAGGCTTTGCAGATCGCGAACCTTCCGACCGCAGTGATCGGTGATAACGGCCGAGTTGTTGACTGCAACGCATCCTTTCTCGGCCTTTCTCCGCAGATTGTAGTGCAGGCCCGAGACAGTCTTCGTTTTCGCGATGAAACGGCGAACATTTATTACCGAAGCGTTGTTGAGCGGCACAGGGCGTGGAACCGCAGGCGGTCTGCGCAAGGTCATTCCTTTCCCATCCCGGCCGGAGCGGGCGCCTCGCCAGCGATCGTCCACATCGTTCCCATCGCAGGTTCGGCGCGGGAAATATTTCTTCGCACCGCGTTCTTTGTCATCGTGACGCCCGTTGAATGGAACCGGGCTTCGGCTGCTGAAATGATACAGGGCATCTTCGATCTGACGCCAGCAGAGGCCAAGGTTGGAGCAAGCCTTGCGCGCGGCGAAAGCGTGCAGAGCACGGCGGTCGACTTCGGTGTGAGTGTCGAGACCGTTCGCTCGCACGTGAAGTCTCTGCTCGCCAAGTCGGGAATGGAGCGCCAGACCGATTTTGTCGCGACCATGGCGTCAGTTCCGCCGATCAAACCCTCTTAACCTGCCTACATAAATCCTCGCCTCTTCCCCAATGTGGGTGACGCCAAGCCGCTTGTTCGCGTGTTGACTTGGATTGTCGCCCAGTCGGGCGAGAACATGAGGGGCCACAATGCGTTACACGATTCTGGGATTGGCTTTGGCAGTTGGATTGGCGGGATGCCAGAGTGTTTTGAAGAGCGAGCCTGCAGCAGGGACACTGGCCACCGGTGAAAAGGTGCTTGTCGATGACGGCAGTTGCCCGACCGGCTTGGTGAAAGAAGTCACGGGTTCTGTGCCGGGTGTGCCTCGTCAACGGGAATGCGTCCCGGCGCCGTCCTGAGATGTACAGACCCGGACGTTGATGGTGCAGTCTTCTCGCAGGAAAGAAATGATCCGCTATGAGATAGGCTCTGGGTCATACACTCGTTAACGGTATCGTTCGCATTCGCTGATTCCATCGCCGGCATCGGGCGGCGATGGAGCAGTTGCGGCGATGGCAAGGTTTGATCTGACGGACACGGAATGTGCGGTGATCGAGCCGCTGTTTCCGGCCGATGTGCGGGGCAGGCCTCGGGTGGACGCCGCAAGGTCCTTGCGGGGGTCTTCTGGCGGCTCATGACCGGTGCTCCATGGGCAGACCTACCGGGCCGCTATGGCTCTCATACCATCTGGTGCAATCACTTCATGCAATGGCGAAAACGCGGCATCAGGGATCGTATTTTTCAAAGCCATATCCCGGGCTTGCGACGGTGACTTGCCGATGATCGATTCCTCGTCGGTCCGCGTCCACCAGCACGCGGCCAACGGCAGATAAGGGGCCGGAAGGCTTTGGGTACGAGAAGTCCGAACGAGCAGCTTCATTCTTCTACAACCCCGTGAGTGGGACAGAGCGAAGTGAGGTGCTCCCGTGAATGCAAGCAGCCACGGCACCCAGCGCCGCGCGGCTGTGGTCTTCGCTTTTTCGCGATCAGGGGGCTGCCGAAAAAACGCGTCGCGAAGGATCGCCCGTGCCTCTTCATCGGTGAAGCCCTTCGGTCTGGTGCGATCCTTACGCAGCGCGCGGCCGGCCTTCACGTTGACGCTTTCAGCAGGGTTCTGGGGGAGCATGTCGTTCGAGACTGCCCATCCTAACACGGACTTCGGCGCGGCGAGGTCGTTGTCCTTCACCGTTTTGATCGAGATGCCCGCTGCAAGCCGGTGGTCTTTGAACCCGATGACATCGGCCGTGACCCGGGCGGCATCATCGTGACCGAGGAATGCCTTGAGGTGCCCGAAGGACGTGCGCCATGCGCTTCGGGTGCTTCTGGAACCACCGGCCGCCTGTGCTTCCCGCCATCGTGCCTCGATCAAGGTGATGAAGCTGATGGTGGTCTTCTTCGGTGCTTCCGGCCTGGGAGCTGCTTCAGGAATTGCCGGGAAACGCTCGGCATCCGGGTCAGGCCGAAAGTCGCCTTGGGCATGGCGGGTGACTTGCCGGGTCGCTTGCGTGAATGCCCGGCCGATCTCTCTGATCGGCATCTGCCTGGACGCCGCATCGACGACCAGACCATGGCGGGCGAGAACTTCGTCTGCGGCCGTGCCGAGCCACTGTTCCAGCGAGGCGCTGACATTGCGGTGTTGCAAGAGCGGAAGACCATTCGGCCCGGAAGTCGGCCTGCTTCGGACCAGCGATCCGGCTTCGGCCTTCTCGTTCAAGGACGTGAATGCCTCCCACACCTCCACCGGGCCCGGATCGTCGCCGAAGCCTTCTACGAGATCGCGATAAGCCTCTCCGGCGAGCGACACCGCGTGGCGCAACGTGAGGCGCTGCTCTTCACCTGAGCGAAGGGTCTCCCACACTGTGTTGAGGTGGTCGAGTGCAGCAGCCTGCCGCCGCTTGGCTTCAGCCGGATCGCGGGTGTCCAGCGAGAAGCCGACTTCCAAAGCCTTCGGGCCGACAGTTTTGTGCAGGACCTTGTCGCCAACGGTAATAGCGACCTGTTGGCCCCTCGCTTTGGAGAGGACATCAGCCGGAATGCGCTGTCGGAGATTGAAGACGCTGGAGCGCGAGCGCCTCGTAGGCGATGGCATGTGAAGACCCACTGTGTAGCACCCGTGTGTCGCACATGGGCCTCAGTAAGTCCGCAGAAACGCTGATCTTTAGGCGAGCCGTGGCCTTTCGGGCACGATGGTGCCCAGGGGCGGGTTCGAACCACCGACACTGCGATTTTCAGTCGCATGCTCTACCAACTGAGCTACCTGGGCGCGGTGCTTTCGGGCACCGGAGGCCGGGTTATAGAAAGCTTCCCCGGCGCTGTCTAGGCCCGTGTTTCGCTGAAATCAGGATCAATTACAAGAGCCGCCTGCCGGGGCGTCGTCAGGCGGAAGGGGCGGCGGCGGTGGCTTCCAGCGGAGCGCCTGGCGTGGCGTCCAAGGCTGGCTGCGGGGCGGACTGCCGTTCGGCCGCGAGTTTTTCCACAGCTGCGCGCAGCAAGGGGTTCTCCGCAAGAACGGCGCGGAAGGCGCGACCGTCCAGAACGAGAAGTTCGCCGTATCCCAGCATGGTGACGTCGGCGGAGCGGCGCGCACCGGAAAAGGCGGCAAGCTCGCCCACAACCGACCCGCGGCCGAGCCGGATCAGCGCCTTGCCGGTATCCACCTCCACCGCGCCCGAAGCGATGAAGTAGACCGTGTCGCCCCGCTCGCCGCGCCGGATGATGGATTCGCCCGGCACCACCACGCGGGTGCGCAGGTAGGCCGCTATGGCCTTGCGTGACTGGGCGGGCAGTTCGGCAAACAGGGCCATTTGCGCCACCAGCGCTTCCTTGTCCACGCGCAGGTCCAGCCGCAGCGCGCCTTCGAGGCGGCGGTTGGAGCGCCGCAGCTCACGGTCCAGCGCCGACAGCAGCTCGGCGCCGATCAGGCCTTCCTGGCGAAGCATCCGGTATTCGCGGTGCTCGCGCTGGAGGGCGACGCGCTCCAGAAAGCGCTGCTCAAGCGCGGCAGCATAATGCGGATATTGCAGCGACAGGGCGTCCAGCGCGCTCTCCAGGCGGCTGCGCCGACGGGTGAGGATGCGGTGGCACACATCCGCGATGCGGGTGCCGAGCACGGGCGCGATCCGTTCGGTGGCAAAATCGCTGACCTCGCGGATGACGAGGCGGCGCACCATCAGTGTCTCGAAGCGGTGGGCGAGGGCAGCGGACATCGGCCGCCGCGTGCCCAGAAGCCGTTGGAGAACGAGCGCTGCGCGAAAGGCCCAGCCGAAGCGGAGGGCCCGGTTGGCCGAGCGCAGATAACCAAGCCGTCCCCCCGCGCGCGCTGCCTCACCCATGCGAAGCGCCTCGCGGTTGAGGAGCGCTGCGACCTTGGGCGACACGATGGTCGCCTCGCCATGGCGGCTGAGCGCGGAGCGTTCGGCCTGTGCCAGCACCACCAGCGCCAGTTCCAGCCGCGCCTTGGCGGCCGCTGGCACCTGCACGGCCTCCTGGTTGAAGCCTGTGGCGCGCAAGAGGGCGCTTGCCGCCACGTCGGCGCCAATGCCGTAGGCAGCGGCAGTGCTTTCCACCTCTGCGCGGGCAGCGTCTGCGGCCAGGGCTCTGGCACCGGCGCCAAGATCCCGGTCGAACGCGGAGAGCTTGTGCAGGCCGAGCCAGCGCGTCAGAGGGCGCAAGGTGAGCCCGTTGACGAGGATCGTGAACAGGACGAACGCCGTCGACAGCACCGCGATGAACTGCTTGGTCTCCTCGCCGATGGCGTTGTGCTCGGTGACCGACAGCGCCAGCAACAAGGTCAGCGCCCCGCGCAAGCCCCCCCACCACAGGAGGACGCGGGCGCGGTGGCTGATGGTCTGCGCCAGGGCAGCCCGCGGCACCAGTGGCAGGAAGCCCCAGAGGACCACCGCGCGCGCCGCAAATGCTGCCGCGATGAGAATCACTGTTGCCAGCGCCATCTTCAGGGTGATGCCGGCCAGAAGGCGGGGCACCAGAAAGGCGCCGAGAACGAAGATGAGCGAGTTGGACCAGAAGGAGAGCTGTTCCCAGATGTCGCGGACATGGCGCCAGGCGGCGGGGGCGCGCCCGTCGCGCGAGCGGGCGGCCGTGACCAGTCCGGCGGCGACCACGGCCATCGCGCCCGAGATGCCGAGCGCAGTCTCGCACAACACATAGGCGATGTAGGGAAGGGCCACGGTCACGCTGACGAGGGCCGCGCTGTGGTGGCGGGTGAGCGCCATCAGGCCTGCTGCGGCAAAGCCGATGGCAGCGCCGGCGAAAAGACCGCCGAGCCCGTTGACCAGAAACACCACGAAGCCGGCGCCGAAGGTGACGCCGCTGCCCGACTGGACGGCGTTGAGAAGGATGGTGAACAGCGCGATGGCCGCGGCGTCGTTGAAGAGGCTTTCGCCCTCCACAATGCGCGTGAGGCGGCCGGGCGCGCCCACATCGCGGAAGATGGAGAGAACGGCCAGCGGATCGGTGGTGGAGACGATGGCGCCGACCAGAAGGCAGACCAGAAGCGGCTCGGCGCCCAGCGGCGCCAGCGCAAACCCGACGGCAAACGTGGACAGGCACACGGCCACCACCGCGAGAAGGATGATCGGCGCGGCATCGTCCAGCATTCGCCGGGTGTCGATCTTCAGGGCCGCATCGAAGAGGAGCGGCGGGAGGAGGATCAGCGTCAGCGCGTCCGCGGAGACCGGCAGGTCGGCAAACAGGGCGGCAAGCGGGGCGAACACGGTCATCTGGCCGAACGCGACGATGCTGCCCAGAAGGATGCCGAGCGCGGCAAGTACAATGGATTGCGGCAGGGAAAGACGCTGCGCGCCAGCCTCCACCAGCGCGATGAACACCAGCAGGACGGAAACTGCAGCAAGGATAATGGGCAGCGACGTCATCGAGCGACCAAAATACACGAGCGGGTCACCGATGCCATGCCGCTGGCCGCCCTACACGTTCATTGCCATTGCGGGCCGGTGTGCCGGCCGCGGGGCGAACCACAGACCGGCCGCGGCATCGCCCGGTTGCCGCCGCGGCTTTTTCTTAGCTTAAAAGAATGCCCGGGGCGAACGGGATGGCGCATTTTACGCAAGTTCGCCCCAGGTGCCAGTTTTCTGGCCGCAGACTGGCAGCCCAAGGCGCGGCCCGAAAATCCCTTGCGCTGCGTAAGCCTTCAGCCGGCCCGGCGCGCGACGGACGTGCCGAGCCTAATCAGGGGCCGCGCCCTAGCCGAGGTGCTCCTTGAAGAAGGCGATGGTCCGCTCTTCGGCAAGTTTGGCGGCGTCCTCGTCGTAGCGGGGGGTGGTGTCGTTGTGGAAGCCGTGGTTCACGCCCTCGTACATTTCCATCCTGTAGTTGGTGCCCGCAGCGTCCAGCGCCTCCTTGAAGGCGGGCCAGCCAGCGTTGATGCGTTCGTCGAGTTCGGCATACTGGATCAGCAGCGGCGCCTCGATCTCCGACACGCTGTCAGGCGCAGGCTGGCGGCCGTAAAACGGCACGCCGGCGCCAAGTTCCGGGTAGGCCACGGCAATGGCGTTGACCACGCCGCCACCGTAGCAGAAGCCCACAGCGCCCACCTTGGTGGTGTCGTCGTGCCCGTTCAGAAACCCGAATGCGGCGAAGAAATCGTTCATCAACTTGGTGGTGTCGAGCTGGCGCTGCATTTCGCGCCCTTCGTCGTCCGTGCCGGGATAGCCGCCGAGCGGGGTCAGCCCGTCGGGCGCCATCGCGATGAAGCCGGCCTTGGCAAAGCGGCGCGTCACGTCGCGGATGTAGGGGTTGAGCCCGCGGTTTTCGTGGATGACGAGGACGGCGGGGAGCGGCGTTTCAAGGCCAGCCGGTCTGACCATGTAGGCGTTGATCTCACCGTGCCCGTTGGGCGAGTTGTAGGTGATCTCTTCGGTTGTGATCGACGGGTCGTCTTCGGCGACCTGCTGGGCGAGCGCGTAGTTGGGCGACAGCTGGTTGAGGAGCGCCGCCGCGGTCAGTCCGCCGACCGCAAACTTGGCGGCCTTGTCCATGAACTCACGCTTGGTGAGCTTGCCGTGGGCGTAATAGTCGTAAAGGTCGAGGAGTTCCTGCGGGAAATCCTTCGCCGTGCGTCGGTGTTCCGGGTTGATGGCCTGCATCTGGCATTCCTCCTGTGGTGGTCGCCGAAGGGCGTTGCACGGGATGATGCCCGATTGCTGCGCCTTTGCTACGGGCGGCGGCGAGATGACGCGGCCAATTCTCGTGGAATGCGGCAAATATTCAGAAAGAGATTTCCTTGAAGCGCCGTGTCTGCTCGGTCAGCGCCAGCTCCGTCGGCAGGCGTTCCATCGACGACGCGCCGTAGAAGCCATGACAATTTTTCGTGTTGCGCAGGACGAAGTTGGCATCGTCCGGCATGGCGACGGGTCCGCCGTGGACGAGGACGATGGCATCCGGGTTCACGGCAAGCGCGGCGCCGGCCCAGCGGTCCACCACCGCGGGGCAATCGTCCAGCGTGAGGGCGGTGTGGGCGCCGATGGAGCCGCCGGTGGTGAGCCCGAGGTGAACGACGATAATGTCCGCCCCGGCCTTCGCCATCGCCTCAGCATCGGCTTCGCCGAACACATAGGGCGTGGTGAGAAGGTCCTTGCCGGCGGCCTTCTCGATCATCTCCACCTCCAGCGCAAATGACATGCCGGTCTCTTCAAGGTTGGCGCGGAAGGTCCCGTCGATCAGCCCCACGGTGGGAAAGTTCTGGACCCCGGAGAAGCCGGCGCGCTTCACCTCGTCCAGAAAATTATCCATGTTGCGGAACGGATCGGTGCCGTTGACGCCGGCCAGCACCGGTGTGTTCTTCACCACCGGCAGGACTTCGGCCGCCATTTCCATGACGATCTGGTTGGCATCGCCATAGGGCATCAAGCCCGCGAGCGAGCCCCGCCCGGCCATGCGGAAGCGGCCGGAATTGTAGATGACGATGAGGTCGATCCCGCCGGCTTCCTCGCACTTGGCCGAAAGGCCGGTGCCCGCGCCGCCGCCGATGATGGGCACCCGGCGTGCCTTCATGTCCTGAAATTTTGCAATCAGCGTGTCACGGGCAATCATTCTGCGTTCCTTCGGATAGGGAAAAGGTCCGGACGCACAATGCGTGACGCCGATCACAGCGCGTGCCACCGGTCCCGGCTAACGTCCACCCACCAAAAGGGAAGGACGCGGACATGACGGGCATTTCTTCGCGCAACGATTTCAGCATTCTCGTGCCGGCCGCTTCGTTGTTGGTCGGCCTTTCCAAGGCGCCACCCGCAGGCCGCAAGGCCGGAACATGCGGCGAGCATGTCGATGTCCGCGGTTGATGACGGCGCGACCCGGCCCGCGGTGCGGTGGCCGGGCGATACGCCGACCCTGTCCGAACGAGATTTGATCGGGCTGATTGCCCGCGTTCTGGCAATCGGCATTCTGGTAGTGGCGTTGTGGGGCGCTGCCAGTGCGCTGGGGGGCGCGATGCTGCCGCAACCAATCTCCGCGGTGGCGCCACACTAGACTGCGCCCGCAGACACACGGCACGTCGTCCACTAGCCGGCCCTGCGTTTTTGCGCAGCGCCGTGGAGGGCGCGGTAGGCTTCGGTCAGCGCAGCGGCAAAGGCGGGATCGTTGATGTTCTCCGGACGGCGGATCAGCTGTCGGTTGGCCGTCTGGCGGACGGTTCTCGTCAATGCATCGAACAACGCCTTGTCCGCCGCGGGGTCGTGAAAAGGCTGGCCGGGCTTGTCGAGCGCCGAAACGCCGCCTTCCGGCAGGAAGAACCGCACCGGCCCGTCCATCTCGTTCAGCCTCTCGCCGATCCAGGTGCCCATCTTCGCGTTTTCGTCCGCGGTGGTGCGCATCAGCGTGATCTGCGGGTTGTGGTGGTAAAGGGTGCGGCCGCGATAGCGCTCCGGCACCGTTTCGGGGGCGGCAAAGTTCACCATGTCGAGCGCACCGCAGGCGCCGACATAGGGCATCTTGGTGCGGATGAACGCGCCGAAGCGGTCTTCGGTGGCGGGAAAGACGCCGCCCATCATCATGTCGCAGATTTCTGTGGTGGTGACATCGATGACGCCCTGCACCAGCCGGTCGTCCACCAACTGCTCCATGGCCTGCCCGCCAATGCCGGTGGCGTGGAACACCAGGCAGTCGTGGGTCTTGGCCAGCGCCGCACCGATCTGCTGCACGCAACTGGTCGTCACGCCGAACATCGACAGGCCCACCGCCGGCAGGCTGCCGTCGGCTTCGATCTCACCGGCGGCCACCATTCCGGCAAGGCCGTGGGCAGCGTTGGCGAGAACGCGCCGGGTGAGGGCGTTGAGGCCCTGCACGTCGGCCACCGAGTGCATGATGGTGATGTCGGACGCGCCCACATACTGGCGCACGTTGCCCGACGCGACGGTGGAGACGATCAGCTTGGGGATGCCCACCGCAAGGCGCCGCATGGCGGGCGCCAGCATCGCAGTGCCGCCTGACCCGCCGGCGCCGATCACGCCCGCAACGCCGCTCTGGCGGCTCATCCAGCGCTCGAACGCCTCGGTCATGCCGGCCACCGAGCGGCCGCGGTCCTCGGTAAACACGGCCGATGCGCCGCGCGGGTGATAGGCGGCAATCTGGTGCGCCGGAATTTCGGCGCCCGAGTGCTTGCCGGACGTGGAGAGGTCGGCCAGCCGGACCGCGAGGCCATGGCCTCGGATGATGTCGCGGATGTAGCGCAGCTCTTCGCCCTTGGTGTCCAGCGTCCCGGCCACGATCACCACCCGCTCGCCGGGGGCGGCGAGGGGGCGCAGGTCCGCCTCCACGGTGCGGGCCGTGGCCTCGGACACAGTGCGCGCGTTATGCTCGATGACGCGGACCGGGACTGCGCGCGACCACCTGGTCGGCACCGACGGGTTGGAGACATAGACCTTCGACGGCCCGGTCTGCTGCACGGCGGCGGTGGCGGCCTGCTCTTCGGGGGCGGGCGTGTCTTCGTGGGCGACGCGGCCGACGCCGAGGAGGCGCTGCTGCAGTTCGCGGTCGGCGGAAAGCTGGCCGGCATCCAGCAGCCGGTCGATCCGGCCATTGACCATGATGGCGACCCGCGGCGCCACCTCGGTCGCAACACCGATATTCTGCTCGATGACGAGGACGTGCTGGGCTTCCTCGCCAAGGCGGATCAGCATTTCCTCCACCTGGGCGACGATGACCGGCGCCAGCCCCTCTGTCGGCTCGTCCATGACGAGGAGCTTGGGGTTGAGGAGGAGCGCGCGCGAGATGGCGAGCATCTGCTGTTCGCCGCCCGAAAGCTGGCCGCCGCCATTGTTCTTTCGCTCGCCAAGCCGCGGGAAGGTGGCGTAGATCCGCTCCGGCGACCACTGGCCGCCCGGCACGGCAATCATCTTCAGGTGCTCGTCCACCGTGAGCGAACGCCACAGCCGGCGTCCCTGCGGCACATAGCCGACACCAAGGCGTGCAATGTCGGTGGAACTCTTGCCGAGGATCTCCTGCCCGTCGAACCGGATGGAACCCGAGGAGGGGACCAGACCCATGATGGCCTTGCACAGCGTGGTCTTGCCCATGCCGTTGCGGCCCACAACCGACATGACGCCGGACTTGAGCGTGAGGTCGACGCCCTGAAGCGCGTGGCTTCGGCCATAATAGACGTTGAGGCCGCGCACTTCGAGGATGGGCGCGGCGGGGCGTGCCTTGGGATCAGCCATCGCGTCGCCTCGCGCTGCCGCTTCGGCGCGCCGCATGCGCAGCCTTGGTCCGGGTCTCAGTGGCCGCCATGGGCGCCTCCGAGGTAGAGCTGCTGGACTTCCTCGTCCTCCTCGATTTCCTGGGGGAGGCCTTCCTTGAAGATCTTGCCGTTGTGCATCATCGTCACCCGCTCGGCGACCCGCAGCGCCACGTCCATGTCGTGCTCGATGATCATGTAGCCGATGTGCTCGGGAAGGCCGGTGAGGATCTCGATCAGCTCCCGCCGCTCGGTGGGGGAGAGGCCCGCCGCCGGCTCATCGAAGAGGACGAAGCGGGGCGCACCCGCCAGGGCAAGCGCGATTTCGAGCTGGCGCTGCTGGCCGTAGGAGAGGTTGGCGACCAGCGTGGCGCGCACGTCGGTCAGGTGCACCGCGTCGATGAGGTTCCGGGCGCTTGCCATCAGCGCATCGCTGCGGCGGGGCCGGATCATCGAGAAGCGGCCGCGCGAGACGCCCCGGCAGGCAAGGTAGACGTTGTCCTCCACCGACAGGCCGGCAAACAGCAGCGAGATCTGGTAGGTGCGGCGAAGGCCCCGGCGGATCCGCTCGTAGGGCGGAAACGCGGTGACATCCTCGCCGAACAGGCGGATGGAGCCGGCCGTCGGCGGAAAGTCGCCGGTGATGCAGTTGAACAAGGTGGTCTTGCCGGCACCGTTGGAGCCCAGCACCGCGCGCCGTTCGCCGGGCGCAACGGTGATGGTGATGTCCTCCAGTGCCCGCAGTGCGCCGAAAAAGCGCGAGACGCCGCGCAGTTCCAGCGCGTTGGCAGTGCCGGTGGCGGACAGGCGTGCGGCAACAGTGTCAGCCATCACGGCGTTCTCCGGTCACGGGATCGCGCCGCGCGCGCTCGCGAAAACTCTTCCAGATACCGAGGAGACCGTCCGACGAGAAGAACACCACCACCAGAAATCCAAGCCCGATCAGAAGCTGAAAGCGTTCGCCGCCAAGGCCCAGCGCCACCAGCACGTCGATGGCAAAGGTGCGCAGGAGGACGTAGAGGAACGCGCCGAGATAGGGGCCGATCGGGTGGGCAAGGCCGCCCACAACGGCAATGATGAGAATGTCGATGGCGGGGCCCACAGCAATGGTGCCCGGCGAGACCTGCCCGTTGAGCCACACCAGAAGTACGCCCGCCACTGCCGCAATCAGGCTGGCGAATGCGTAGGCCGCGATCCGGTGCATGGTGACGTTGAAGCCAAGGGCCGCCATGCGGCGCGGGTTGTCGCGCACGCCCTGAAGGGCAAGGCCGAACGGGGTTCGCGACACATACGTCACCGCCCAGTAGGACACGAGCGCGATAGCCAGCGTGAGGTAGTAGAACGGCGCCGGATCGCTCCAGTCGACCCCCCAGAACACCGGCGCGCGGACCTGGTTCATGCCGGAAAAGCCGTTGAACAGCGTATAGTTCTGCCGCACCAGGTAGAACATCGCCGCCGCAATCGCGAGGGTGATCATGATGGTGTAGATGCCCTCGGTGCGCACCGCGAGCGCGCCGGACAGGGTGCCGAACAGCACCGCCACGAAGATCGCCACGGGCACCGCAAGCCACCACGGCCAGCCGAGCGAGATGGTGTCCACCGCCGACATTCCGAAGATTGCGGTCATGTAGGCGGCAACGCCGGCAATGGTCATCTGCACGAGGCTGACCATGTTGCCGTAGCCGGCCAGGAACATCAGCGACAGGGCGATGGTGCCGAGGATGAGCGCGTAGGAGACGATCTGGCGCAACACGAAGTCGCCCGCGATCACCGGCATGATCAGGAGGATGAGGCCGATCACCGCGAAATGGAGCGGGATGCGCGTCACGTCCCACCACTGGCCGCCGACATCGCGCCCGGTTGTATCGCGCTCGGTCACGGCCATCTCAGCGCTGCACCGCAATGAGGCCCTGCGGCCGGAAGGCGAGCACCAAAACCATGATAAGGAACGTCAGCACCACCGAATAGGTCGGCGCGTAGACCGAGCCGAACTGCTCGGCAAGGCCGATGATCAGCGCGCCGAGCGCAGCGCCCGGAATGGAGCCCATCCCGCCGACGATCACCACCACCAGCGAGGCGAGGAGAAAGCGGATGTCCTCGCCGGGTGCAACGGACTGGAACGTGCCGCCGATGACGCCGGCAATGCCCGCAAGGCCGGCACCGAAGGCAAACACCAGCACGAACACGCGCTGGATGCGCACGCCGGTGGCCGACAGCATCTCGCGGTCGTCGACGCCTGCCCGCACCAGCATGCCGATCTTGGTGCGGTTGAGCGTCAGCCACATGCCGACGCCGATGGCGATGGCGGCAAGGAAGATGACGAGGCGGACGATGGGGTAGGTGAGGTAGATATATTCGCCGCTGCGCCGGGAGATGCCGGTGATCAGCGGCAAATCGATCGGGCCGCTCAGCCATGTGGGCGTTTCGATGGTGTAGAAATCGCCGCCCCAGATCCACAGCATGATGTCGGCCAGCACCAGCGAAATGCCGATGGTGACCAGCGTCTGCTTGAGGTCCTGCCCCTCCATCCGCCGGAACACGACGATCTGAAGGAGGATGCCGAGGACGGCGACCACCAGAAACGACACCACGAAGGAGAGGAGCCACCAGCCGGTGAGATTGGCCGTCTCGTAGCCGATATAGCCGCCCAGCATGTAGAGCGAGCCGTGGGCAAGGTTCACGTTCTTCATGAGGCCGAAGATCAGCGTGAAGCCGGACGCCACCAGAAAGTAGAGCGCGCCCAGCGTGATGCCGTTGAAGAGCGCGTTCAGAAAGATCTTCTTGCGGCCGACGAGATCTTCCAGCCCGCCAGGCCACGGCGCAAAGATCGCCCACAGGAGGATGGCCGCGGCCAGCACCCAGATGGCAGTCAGGATCGGGTGGCGCTCGGCATAGCGGACCATTCCTTCCCGCATCCCTTCATCAACATTCCACAAGGTCGAGGTGGAAGGTAGCCGAGCAGGGCGCCGGACAGCATACCCCAAAGTCTTGGTTTTTCGGAGAGGTTCCGGCGCCCGCCAATTCAGCCCGAGAGGACTGATGCGCGGCGGTAATCTGTGGGTGCCATGCCGATATTGTTGGAGAAAAAGCGGGTGAACGAGGCCTGGCTTGCAAAACCGAGGTCGAGACCGATGGAGGTCACCGGCTCCTCGGAGCGGGTCAGCCGGTCGATGGATCGCTCAAGCCGCAACGTGTTGAGGTACATGTTGGGCGTGAGGCCGATATTCTGCCGGAACAGCTTGTAGAAATGCGGGCGAGAGAGGCCGGCATCGCGGGCAATCCGGTCGAGCACGCAGGCATCCGTCACGCGCTCGTTCATCAGGCGCATGGCGTTGCGGATGCGGTAGTCGCTGAGGCGCGGCCAGAGCGAAGGGTCGCGTGCCAGGACCGGCGCCTTCTGCCAGGTGCTCTCGAAGGCGCTGCCTGTGAGTTCGTACAGATAGCCCGGAAAGCGCTCGCCCATATGGCCGTCGGCCATCATGTCGGAGACGATCGCCACGAGGCGGGTGAGGTTGGCATCCAGCACCACACGCGGGCTGCCGAACCGCATGGCGTTGCCCGGCCCGCTCGACTGTTCCTCGAACCAGCGCGGCGAGATGTACAGCGTCAGAAAGGTGCCGCCGCTGCCAAAGTCGGTGGGGCGAAAGTCGTGCGGCTCCCAGGGGCTGATGGCAGCGCCGCAGCCGGCGTCCATCAACTGGCGATGCCCGTCGATGTCCACTATGCCGGGCATTCCGGCCACATGGAAGATGAGATGCCCCTCCCTGTGGGCATGGGGTGCAAGTGGCTTGTTAAGGCGATACAGCGCGGCGCGACCGAATGCGCCATGGAAGACGGCAAGCGCCGTGCTCATGGACAGAAACCTCCCCGGGGAAAACGGCGCCTTTGGCGCTCTTGGGGGACAGTCCAGCACTCTGCAGCGAGAGTGTCAAAGCCACATTAGCCTTCAACCATTGTAAAAATATCTATTTGTTTTGAATGCCCACGGATCTGGACCGGTGCAACCGCGCGCCAGTCCTTGGCTCTCATGCCGGGAGACTCGACCACTGCGCGGGAGGCAAGAATTGCGGTGCCGGCAATCTTGTTGGCGCTTTCCAGACGCGCGGCGACATTCACCACATCGCCGATGACAGTGAATTCAAGCCGCGCGTCGTCCCCCACCGTACCGACGAATGCTTCGCCGGTGTGCAGGCCGATGCCGATCTCGACGGGCGGAAGACCGGTTTTTTCCAGCGATTGCGACCATGTGTGCATTGCAGCCAGGATCTGGCGGGCTGCACTGGCGGCTCTGGCAGGATCGTCCGCGCGGGGCTTGGGCACACCGAACACGACCAGCGCGCCATCGCCGATGAACTTGTCGATGACCCCTTCGTGGGCGTCTGCGGCGGCCGCGATGTGGGCGCGAAAGTCTGACAGGAAGCGCCGCACCGCATCGGGTGCCATGGTTTCGGCGCGCGCGGTAAAGCCGCGGATATCGACGAACATCACCGTGACCGCCTGCCGCGAACCGGCCCGCAACGCGTCGGCGGACTGGGTTTCGATGAGGTTCGCGATCCTGGCGGGGAGAAAGCGTGTCAGAAGCTGCCGCCGGCGTTGGTCATTCAGCGCCTGGATCAGCCGCTTGCGCGCCCGCATCACGGCAAGGCCGAGGACCGCGCAGAAGGCGGCCAGCATGGCAAGGCGCATGATGTTGGGCGGTGCCATGAAAAGTTGTGCGTGCAGCATCTGCGGCGGCGCTGCCGTGCCGAGGAGCAGGACAAGGCCCGCCAGAAGGATCGCACTGCCGTAAAGCTGCACCGCCCAGTTGTAGCGCAGCGCGTTGAACGCGACGATCAGCGGCACGAGGAAGAACGAGGGGAGGGCGAACAGCAGCGCCGGTTCGGTGCTGGTGTTGGCAAGAGCGGTAAAAAGGCTTGCCAGTACATAGAGCGCGTCGGCGGTGACGAAGCCGAACGCAAACCAGGGCCGGTAGCGTCTGCGGTTGGACAGGTACACCGCAAGCACGCCGATCCCGATGAACAGCAAGATCGTGACGCGTGCGATGATCTGCTGGTCGATGAGCGTGACGTCCCACGAAGGCATGCTGCCATCGATGGCCACATTGAAGACGGCCATAAACACCAGGCCGATGGCGATCCGCAGACCGCCGATCAACCGTTCCGCGCGGCGCTCCGCATCCTCGATCAGCGCGCGGTGGGACGGATCCATCATCATCGTCTCCGGTCCCGGTCGCGCGCCCTGCTAGCGGGTCGACAGGGTGCGGGAGACGGCGTCGTTCCAGGCCTCGATCAACCCGTCCCGTTCGTCGGCGTTCATCTTCGGCTCGAACCGGCGGTCCCGTGCCCAGCTTTCGGCAAATGCCTCCTGGCCGGGCCACACGCCCACATGGTGCCCGGCAAGCCATGCCGCGCCGAGCGCCGTGGTCTCGCCGATCACCGGGCGGTCGACCGGGGCGGCCAGCACATCGGCCAGCCGCTGCATCGCCCAGTCGGATGCTGCCATCCCGCCGTCGACGCGCAGCACCGTCTCGCCCGCCTCGTCCGACCAGTCCTTGTGCATTGCGTCGAGCAGGTCGTGGGTCTGGAGCGCAACGCTTTCCAGAGCGGCCTTCGCGAATTCTGCCGGGCCCGTGGCGCGGGTGATGCCGAAGATGGCGCCTCTGGCGTTGGCATCCCAGTGAGGCGCGCCGAGGCCGACGAAGGCCGGCACCAGCACCACATGCTGGTGCGGATCGGCATTTTGCGCCAGTTCGCCGGACTGGGCGGCATTCTCGATGATGCCGAGCCCGTCGCGCAGCCACTGGACCGCCGCGCCCGCAATGAAGATCGCGCCCTCCAGCGCATAGTGCGTCTCGCCGCCAAGCCTGTAGGCGATGGTGGTGAGGAGCCGGTTTTTGGAGGTGACCGGCGTGGTGCCGGTGTTGAGGAGGGCAAAGCAGCCCGTGCCGTAGGTGGACTTGACCATGCCGGGCTTGAAGCAGGCGTTGCCGATGACGGCGGCCTGCTGGTCGCCCGCCGCGCCGCACACCGGAATGGCGGCGCCGAAGATGGCCGGATCGGTTGTCCCGAAATCGGCCGCATTGTCCTTGACCTCGGCCAGCATCGCGCGGGGGATTTTCAGCATTTCGAGAAGCTCGTCGTCCCAGTCCTGCTTGCGGATGTCGAACATCAGCGTGCGCGAGGCGTTGCTGATGTCGGTGACGAAGGCGCCGGTGAGGCGGGCAATCAGGTAGGTGTCGATGGTGCCGAACACCGCTTCGCCCTTCTCGGCGCGGGCGCGCAGGCCGTCCACGTTGTCGAGGAGCCAGGCAAGCTTGGTCCCGGAGAAATACGGGTCGAGGAGAAGGCCGGTCTTCTCGGAGACCATGGGCTCCAGCCCGTCCGCCTTCAGCTTCGCGCAATAATCGGCGGTCCGGCGGTCCTGCCACACGATGGCGCGGTGGGCAGGCTTGAAGGTTGCACGGTCCCACACGGCCACGGTTTCGCGCTGGTTGGTGATGCCGATGGCGGCAATGTCACCGGCTTCGAGCCGCGCTTCGTTCAGCGCCTGGCGGATGGTGGCAAGGGTAGTGGACCAGATGTCCTCAAGGTCGTGTTCCACCCAGCCGGACCGCGGATAATGCTGGGTGAATTCCTGCTGGCCGACGCCGATGATCCGCTGCGTCCCGTCAAATATCATGGCGCGGGTGGATGTGGTGCCCTGGTCGATGGCGAGAATGGGAGCAGACATAGCGTCCTTCCGTGACAATCGGCGCGAGGCTCAAGCAACGTTGCGGCGCTGTCAAACAAATCAGCCATTTGACAGTGGCGGCCAAGCCGTTTTCCATCGCGGCCCAAATCCAGCAAGGACCCGTCTGATGATCCGCCACATTGTTTTCGATATCGGGCGCGTTTTGATCCGCTGGGACCCGGAGATTCCCTACCGCCGCCTCATCGCCGACGATGCGCGCCGCGAATGGTTCCTGGCAAAGGTGTGTTCCTCCGCCTGGAACAAGGAGCAGGATCGCGGCCGCAGCTGGGCCGAGGCCGAAGCGGTCCTGATCGCGCAATATCCGGACGAGGCCCCGCTGATTCGCGCCTACCGCGAACACTGGTCCGAGATGGTGCCGGGCGAGGTGGAGGGCACGCGCGAGATCTTCGACGGCCTTGTCGCAGCCGGCCTCGACGTGACGATGCTGACGAATTTTGCCGAAGACACGTTCCAGATTGCGCAGTCGCGCTTCCCGGTGCTGACGCGCAGCCGCGGGGTCACCGTGTCGGCTGCCGTGGAGATGGTGAAGCCGGACCGGGCGATCTACGACCACCACGTCCGCACGATGGACATCGACCCGGCCCAGACGCTGTTCTTCGACGATATGGTGGAGAATATCGACGCGGCGGAGGCGGCAGGCTGGCATGCCCGCCACTTCACCACTGCGGCGCAGATGCGCGCCGACCTTGGCGAACTTGGCGTGCGTTTCTAGCGGCCAGCGTGATAGCTGCTGGCAGAGCGCTGGCGCCACCGTACGCGCGGCCATCTACAGTGAGGCGAGTATTCGATGGATTCCGGCGTTTCAGCCTATTCCCCCCAACTGCGGGAAGAATTGTTTGGCCCCGGCGCGGATCCCGACCAGTGGCCGGTCACCCCGGTCATCCCGAACGAAGGGACGGTGTTTGCCGAACGCGGTGCCGGCAACCTTGACCGAAAGCTTGAGATCCTCTGGGCAGAGTTTCAGTCCAGGCCGATAATCTGCTGGATTCACGCCGCGCTGACGGTGCACATCCGCCGGGGCATCAATGCAGAGATCAACGCGGCTCGCTTCTTCCGGCTGTGGGAGCGGCACGGCGACATCCTGTTGCGGGAGCTTGATTCACGCTGGCTGGTCTCTGCGTGTGACACCATCATCGACATCTCCAAAGATCCAGCGCAGCGGGCGCTGGCGCTGAACGGCTCGATGCTGGTGAATACGGTGAAGCTCTACGAGACGGAGCGGATCCTGATCGGCCAGGAAGCGTCGCCCTACAAAATCAGCGAGGAGAGCCGAACGCTGTTCGATGGGATCAGCAAATTCGGTGCCGGCAGAGGCAACATGATCCTGCATCTGCAACAGCGGATGCTCGATGTTTCGTCCGATGGAAGCCTCGCCGCTTCACTCGTCCGGGAGCTGGCCAGACGCTTGGCCCGGCACGATACGGTGTTCAGGCGGTTTGCGGCGATCCATACCAACGACAAGACACGCTGGGCCTTTCTGGCGAAGCGCGTTGCCGTGTTCAACGACACCGCTTCAAGCGGTCACTTCGGCTGCGTCGCGGTCATGTCCACGCTTGAGAGGCTCGTGCATGATTCCAACGCTTCCATCGTCTACCGGCATCCGGTGGGAGCCGGGTGGCAGGACGATCCCGCAGCGCTGGCGGCGATTGACGATGCCGACATCGTCATCGTCAACGGTGAGGGGTCGATCCACCACAACAATGCCCGCGCGCGGCAACTTGCTGCGATCGGACCATACTGTGCCAGGCGCAGCAAACCGGCCTACCTCATCAACACGACACTGCACGAAAACAATGCGGCAGTGATGGCAGACGTTGCCGCGTTCGACCACGTCTGGGTCAGGGAGACGGCCTCATCGCGGATTCTCGCCGATCTCGGTATCGCGCATGGCATCTGCCCGGACCTCAGCATGCTTTCGCGGTTTGGGCCGAAACCCGCAAACCGGGGGCGCATTCTTCTGGTGGATTCGGTGATCCCGCAGGTGACAGCGCGACTGGGGCGGTTGGCCGCAAAGCGCGGTCAGCCGCTCGCGACAATGACGAGCGGCGCAAAACGGGGCGCGATCCTCGGCGCATTGCCGCAGGCGGAAAACAACAACCCGGTTGGCCGTGAGGATATGGTCACTGTGCTGGCGGAGGCTGAGGACCACCTAGCCTTCGGCCAATACATGGCGGGGTTCAACCGCATCGTCACGGGGCGGTTTCACGCCGTGTGTTTTGCCGTCGCCATGCGCATCCAGTTCCACGCCATCCCGTCAAACACGCCGAAGATCGAAACGCTCATTGCCGATATCGGCCTCAACCCGGCGAGGATCGCTGGTCTCACCGGCGGCCTGCCGCGGCCGTTGCCATTCAGCGAAGATGAACTGGCGGCAATCGGCCGCTATCTCGCCGATGCTGAAAAGGCCGCGCAGGACATGGCCGGCCGTATTTTCGCATGACGCGGCGGCAATCTCAGCCCGCCGGCTGAACTTTGCAGATCACGCTACGGACAGAGAGTTGCTTGCGTGTCAGTCGACCAGCTCGCAGCCGACTTCGCCGTCGGCGCGGATGCAGGTGTCGTCGGCTTCGGCGCCTTCGGTCTCGGCCATCGCCTTGCTCATGCCGTCCTGTTCGGAACCGTATTGGCCGACTTCCGCCGCCTCGTCGGCGATTGAGGGGAGGCCCTGTTCGTTGGCGTCGTTGCGGTGCTGGGTGGCGACAGCTTCGCCGGCACGCTTGGTCTCCTGAGCGAGGCCGGCGGCGGACGACAGCACCAGCGCAGCGGCGCAAAGGGTGGTGAGGCGGATCATTGAAAACTCCTGACGGGAAGAGGGCGCGCCCGGCCTAGCGGCCAAGGCGCTCGCGGACGGCGGCAACGGTGTGCGCCGCCGTGATGCCGAAGTGCTCGTAAAGCTCCTGGAACGGGCCGGAAGCGCCAAAGCCCTTCATGCCGATGAAGATGCCGTCGTGGCCGATGATCGAGTCCCAGCCGAAGCGGACCGCGGCCTCGATGGCGACCTTGACCGGCGCCTTGCCGATCACGGTGTCGCGATAGTCCGCGTCGGCCTCGTCGAAGAGGTCCATGCAGGGGACGCTGACGACTTCGGTCGCGATGCCGAGGACGTTCAGCTGGTTGGCGGCCTCCACCGCAATCTCGACTTCCGAGCCGCTGGCGAAGATGGTCGCCATTGCATCGTCTTCGGTTTCGCGCAGCTTGTAGGCGCCGCGGCGGGAGCGGTTGTCGCCTGTGTCGCTGAGGGACAGCGTCGGCAGGTTCTGCCTGGTGAGGGCAAGGGTGCTCGGACCGCGCCGCTCGACGGCAAGCTCCCACGCTTCGGCCGTTTCCACCGCATCGCAGGGGCGGAAGTTGATGAGGCCCGGCATCGCACGGAGCGCTGCCATGTGCTCCACCGGCTGGTGGGTCGGGCCGTCTTCGCCAAGGCCGATGGAATCGTGCGTCATCACGTAGACCACGCGCAGGCCCATCAGCGCCGAGAGGCGGATGGCGGGGCGGCAATAGTCGGAGAAGGTGAGGAAGGTGCCGGAGTAGGGGATCAACCCGCCTTCCAGCGCCATGCCGTTCATGGCGGCGGCCATGCCGTGCTCGCGGATGCCGTAGTGGATGTAGCGGCCGCCATACTGGCCGGGCGACACGGCGGACAAATGGTCGGTCTTGGTGTTGTTGGAGCCGGTGAGGTCGGCCGAGCCGCCCACGGTTTCCGGCAGCACACCGTTGACGGTGTTGAGGACGCGCTCGGACGCCTTGCGCGTTGCCATGGACGGGCGCTCTGCCTTCAACTGTGCACGAAGGGCGGCCATCGCGGGCTTGAAGTCGCTCGGCAGGTCACCGCGCTTGCGCCGTTCGAAGTCGGCCCGTGCCTCAGCATCCATCGCCTCGAAGCGCTGCTCCCAGTCCTTGCGCGACTGTGCGGCGCGCAGGCCGGCAATGCGCCAGGCGTCGCGCACTTCCTCCGGCACCTCGAACGGGGCTGAGTCCCAGCCGAGTTCGCTGCGCGTCGCCGCCACTTCGGCGGTGCCCAGCGGCGAACCGTGGACGCCGGATGTGCCGACCTTGCCGGGCGAGCCGAAGCCGATCTGCGTGCGGGCGGCAATCATCGTCGGCTTGTCGCTGGAGGCAGCGCGGGTGAGGGCGGCATCGATGGCGGCAACGTCGTGGCCGTCGATCCGTTCGGCGTTCCAGCCGGCAGCCTCGAACCGCTTGACGGCATCGCCGCTGTCCGACAGCGACGTCGGCCCGTCGATGGAGATCTGGTTGTCGTCGTAGATGACGGTGAGCTTCTTCAGGCCAAGATGGCCGGCCAGCGCGATGGCCTCGTGGCTGATGCCCTCCATCAGGTCGCCGTCGGAGGCGAGGACGAACGTGCGGTGGCTGACGATGTCTTCACCGAACTCGGCGGCGAGAATGCGCTCGCCCAGCGCCATGCCGACGGCGGTGGCAAGGCCCTGGCCGAGCGGGCCCGTGGTGGTTTCGATGCCGCGGCCGTGCGGATATTCCGGGTGGCCGGCGGTGATCGAACCCAGCTGACGGAACTTCTTCAGCGAGTCGATGGTGAAGTCCTCGTAGCCGAGGAGATGGTAGAGGGAGTAAAGCAGCATCGAGCCGTGACCGGCGGACAGCACGAAACGGTCGCGATTGGGCCAGTCCGGCTGCGCCGGGTCCACGTTGATGTGGTGCACGAAAAGCGTGGTCACCAGGTCGGCGGCCCCCATGGGCAACCCCGGGTGGCCGGACTTGGCGGCTTCGACCGCATCCACCGACAGCATCCGTATCGCATTCGCCATGGGTTTTAGCTTGCCGGCGTCGACCATCTTTTCAGCTCTTTCTGTTTATTCCCGCGAGCGCCCCAATAGCCCAGCCGGAGCGGAGACGATAGGCCCAAGGGTAAAGGCTTGCTGCACAATGCTTGCCTTGCGTTGACATTCAGACGATTTGCCAAAGACGATGGCGGCACGCCAGGCCGTCTTGCACCCGAATCGACACAGGAGAGCCCCATCGCTGGTCCGCGGACATTGAGCGCCATCAGGCGGCTTGAGGGAGCACTTGCGCGCCTGAATGGCGCAGCCGCCCTCAACGCCGAGGCGTCGGCGCAGGAGGCTGCGGCCGATGACGATCGCGCGCGCCTTGCCGCCGACCGTGCGGACCTTGCCGACCGGCTGGACCGGGCCGAAGCGCGGGCCGAACGCCTCAGCACTGCGAATCGCGAGGTGGAGGGCCGGCTGGTATCGCTGATGGACAAGGTGCGCCGGATGGAGCCGCCCCGGTGAACCGCGTCACCGTTTCCATCGGCGGGCTCGAATACACCGTGGCCTGCAACCCCGGCGAGGAGGACCGGCTGCAGGACCTTGCCGCCGGGTTCGACGAAATCGTCCAGGGCATGAAGGTGAAGGTCGGCGAGATCGGCGACCGGCGCATTGCGGTGATGGCGGGGCTTTCGGTGCTGGACCGGTTGCACGCGGCGGAGGCGCAGAACGCAAGGCTGACCCATCGCGTCGCCGTGCTGGAGCGCGCGCGTGAAGCCGCCGCCCTTGCCGCGGAAAGCGACGACGACACGCTGGTGCAGCGGCTGGAAGAGACGGCTGCGGCCATCGACACCATCACCAGCCTCATCAACCGCGACACGCGCAACCGCACCAGAACCGGCGAGCGCAAGGTCGTGCCCACCGCGGCCGTCGCATCGCGCGGCCGGCCGGCTGCACCGGCTGACGAGGCCGGCCCGCCGGCGCCAGAGGGCGAAGCCGAAACGCAGCCGGCGGGAGAGCCGGAGGCGGATGGACCGGAGGACGGGGCAGGCGCTATCGTACCCGCAAAGGATCGGCGTCCGGCCTGATGCGGGCGCCCCACTGGAGAGCGGCCCATGTTCGACCCGTCCGTCATCATCACGCTTTTTCTGGCTTCGGCGGTGGTTGCCGTCGTGCCGGGGCCGAACGTGAGCCTCATTGTCGCCAACGCGCTGCGCAAGGGGACGGCGGCGGGGCTTGCCAATGTCGCAGGAACACAGATTGGCGTTCTCACCATGATCGGCGTTCTGGCACTCGGCCTTGAGGCTGTTGTCAGCTTCATGGGCGAGGCGTTCGTCTATCTGAAGCTCGCGGGCGCGGCCTATCTTGTCTATCTCGGCTACAAGCTCCTGCGCTCGGACGGGGTGATCGAAACCAGCGCCGGGTCGAACAGGTCGCTTACCGGTTACATGGTGCAGGGTTTTCTGGTCCTGTGGTCGAACCCCAAGGCCCTCCTATTCTTCGGCGCGTTCATTCCCCCGTTCGTGAACCCGGCATACGACGCCTCATTGCAGGTGATGGTGTATGGCGGCGTCTTCCTGGTGACGGCGACGGTGCTGGACAGCGGCTACGCCATTCTGGCCGGGCGGGCGGGGCGTCTTCTGAGCCGCCAGCGGGTCCGGATTGCCGAAAAGATCGGCGGCTCGGTGCTGATTGCGGGCGGGCTGGGGCTGGCGCTGACCCGGCGCTGAGGCACCGTCGCGGCCTTCGCGCAATAAACCGGCTAAGACGCCTTTTCGCCGCGGCCTGCCATCTCTATATTGGGTCGTGGCGATGCTGCCTGGTTCGTCAGGATTTTGAATCCCCGGGGCCTTATCGATCCTAAAGGGAGCTGTCCCTGTTGAGGCCCGTGGGCTTCAGTAAACGGCGCCCACCTACTCTGTAGGTTCCCGGGATCGTACTTCCAACGGCCGAGGTGGCTCGCTTCAAGCTTTATGATCGCGCATCTGCGCGGTCACTTGGTTGTGCGCGGCTCTTGCCCTTCCGACAGTGTTGCGACAGAACCGCGACAACGAAATCGGGAGTTCATCATGGCCGTGAAGGTTGCAATCAACGGGTTTGGTCGGATCGGGCGCAACATTTTGCGCGCCATCGTGGAATCGGGCCGCACCGACATTCAGGTCGTTGCCATCAACGACCTCGGTCCGGTCGAGACCAACGCACACCTCCTGCGCTATGACAGCGTGCACGGCCGCTTCCCCGGCACCGTCACCGTCGACGGCGACACCATCGACCTTGGCACCGGCCCCATCCGCGTCACCTCCGAGCGCGACCCCAAGGCGCTGCCGTGGGGCGACGTCGACATCGCGCTCGAATGCACCGGCATCTTCGCGACGCGCGACAAGGCCGCCATCCACCTCGAAAACGGCTCCAAGCGCGTCCTCGTTTCGGCGCCCGCGCCGGGTGCGGACCAGACCATCGTCTACGGCGTCAACGACAAGGTGCTGTCGGCGAACGACAAGGTGGTCTCCAACGCGTCGTGCACCACCAACTGCCTGGCGCCGGTGGCGTTCGTCCTCAACAACGCGGTCGGCATCAAGCGCGGCTTCATGACGACGATCCACTCCTACACCGGCGACCAGCCGACGCTCGACACCATGCACAAGGACCTTTACCGCGCCCGCGCGGCGGCCCTTTCCATGATCCCGACGTCCACCGGCGCCGCCAAGGCCGTCGGCCTCGTGCTGCCGGAACTCAACGGCAAGCTCGACGGCGTGTCGATCCGCGTCCCGACGCCCAACGTGTCGGTGGTCGACCTCACCTTCGAGGCGGAAAAGAACACCACCGCCGAAGAGATCAACGACGCGATCCGCGCAGCCGCCAACGGCGACCTCAAGGGCATCCTCGGCGTGGTCGACGCCCCGCTCGTCTCGTCCGACTTCAACCACGACCCGCACTCGTCAATCTTCGCGGTCGACCAGACCAAGGTGATGGACGGCAACTTCGTGCGCATCCTCACCTGGTACGACAACGAGTGGGGCTTCTCCAACCGCATGGCCGACACGTCCGTCGCCATGGCGAAGTACATCTAGCAATGCCGCTCAGCCTCGTCCCGCCGATGCGTCTTGCGACCGCTGCCGATGGGGTGGCGCTCGCCGAACTGGTCAATTTTGCAGGGGAGGGCCTGCCCCTCTACCTGTGGAACCGCCTGTCGGAACCGGGGCAGGACCCCTGGGCGCTCGGCGCCGAGCGCCAGGCGAAGATGGCGGCCGACGGGCGCATTGTTGTCGTCGACGAGGGGGCAGGCGTTGTCGCCGCGCTGACCGGCTATCCGGTCCACGAGGAAAAGCCGCTGCCCGAAGACATGCCGCCCATGTGGCGTGTCCTTCAGGAGCTGGAAAACCAGGTCGTCGGCACGTGGTATCTCAACGTGCTGGCGACCTATCCGCGTGCCCGCGGCCGCGGTCTTGGCGCACAGCTCATCAAGCACGCCGAAAAGATCGCCCGCTTCGACAAGCTGTCCGGCGTGTCAATCATTGTTGCGGACGAGAATGTCGGCGCGCTGCGGCTTTACGAGCGGCTCGGTTATGCCGAGATCGACCGCAAGCCGATGATCAAGGAAACGTGGGACAACCCGTCCGACAACTGGATCCTGTTGAAGAAAGACCTTGCCGCATGAACATTCTCGGCCTTGACGAGATCGGCGATGTGGCCGGCAAGCGCGTCCTCGTCCGTGTTGACCTCAACGTGCCCATGGCGGACGGCAAGATTGGCGACCGCACGCGCATTCACGCCGTCGCGCCCACCATCACCGAGCTGTCGGACGCGGGCGCCAAGGTCATCCTGCTTGCCCACTTCGGCCGCCCCAAGGGCGAGCGCAACGACACCATGTCGCTGCGCCCCATTGCCGAAGCGATGGCCGAGGAGATCGGCCGCAAGGTCGCATTCGCAGAGGATTGCGTGGGTGAGGCCGCCGCATCCGCCGTCGCCGACATGGACAATGGCGCGGTGCTCCTTCTGGAAAACACCCGTTTTCACGGCGGCGAGGAAAAGAACGACGCCGACTTTGCCGATGCGCTGGCGAAAAACGGCGATCTTTACGTCAACGATGCCTTCTCCGCCGCGCACCGGGCTCACGGCTCCACCGAGGGGCTTGCGCACCGCCTTCCGGCCTTCGCGGGCCGCTCCATGGAGAGCGAACTTGCCGCGCTCACCAAGGCGCTGGGCGAACCGAAGCGGCCCGTCATGGCCGTGGTCGGTGGCGCCAAGGTCTCCACCAAGATCGCGCTTCTGGAAAACCTCGTTACCAAGGTGGATGCGCTCGTCGTCGGCGGGGGCATGGCCAACACCTTCCTCCATGCCATGGGGATCGACGTTGGCCATTCGCTGAAGGAGGCCGACCAGGCCGAAACCGCGCGCCGGATCATGTCGGCGGCCGAAAAGTCCGGCTGCGCGATCATGCTGCCCCATGACGCGATGGTGGCGGAAAAATTCGAGGCGGGCGCCGAGGCGACCCACGTCGGCACCGACGAGGGCGTGGACCACGACAAGATGATCCTCGACGTTGGCCCCCGCACCGTGGAGGCCATCAACAACGAGATGAACCACTGCGCCACGCTGGTGTGGAACGGCCCGCTGGGCGCGTTCGAAATTCCGCCGTTCGACAAGGCAACCGTCGCCTGCGCGCGCCATGCGGCAATGCGCACCAAGGCCGGGCTTTTGTCGGTCGCCGGCGGCGGCGATACCGTGGCGGCGCTGGTTCATGCCGGGGTTGCGAACGAGTTTTCCTACCTCTCCACGGCAGGCGGCGCGTTCCTCGAATGGCTCGAAGGCAAGCCGCTCCCCGGCGTTGAGGCCTTGAAGCGGTAGCAAGTCCGGGTAAAACGGTTCTAAAGCGGCGCAATCAGCGCCAAATCAGGACTGCGCGGCAACTGCGAAGGAACGCCCATGACCGAGACACTGAACGATATTGCCCTTGCCATGATGGCCGATGGCCAGGGCATTCTGGCTGCCGATGAGTCCACCGGCACCATCAAGAAGCGCTTCGACCAGATCGGCGTCGAAAACACCGAGCCCAACCGGCAGGCTTACCGCGAGCTTCTCTTCACCGCCGACGAGGCCATGCAGAAATACGTCTCCGGCGTGATCCTGTTTGACGAGACGCTGCGCCAGTCGACGCTCGACGGCCGCCGCTTTGCCGACGTCATCAAGGCCGCGGGCGCGGTTCCGGGCATCAAGGTGGACGGTGGCGCCAAGCCGCTGGCCGGTTTCCCCGGCGAGAGCGTGACCGAAGGCCTCGACGGCCTGCGCGGCCGCCTGGAAGAATATTACAAGCTCGGCGCGCGTTTCGCGAAATGGCGTGCGGTGATCGACATCGACACTGCCAACAACCTGCCGACCGCCGGTGCCATTGCCGCCAACGCCCATGCGCTCGCCCGCTATGCGGCGCTTTGCCAGGAAAACGGCATCGTTCCCATCGTTGAGCCCGAAGTGGTGATGGACGGCCCCAATTCCGGCCACGACATCGACACCTGTTATGCCGTGACCGAAACGACGCTGCGTGCCGTGTTTGCCGCCCTGAACGAAATGCGCGTCGACCTCACCGGCATCATCTTGAAGCCGAACATGATTGTCCCCGGTCAGAACGGCCCGCAGGTCTCCACCCGCGAAGTGGCCGAAAAGACCATCGCGTGCCTGAAAGCCACCGTTCCGGCGACCGTGCCCGGCATTGCCTTCCTCTCCGGCGGCCAGTCGGACGAGATGGCCACCGAGCATCTGGCGATCATGAACGAGATCGGCGGCATGCCGTGGAAGCTCACCTTCTCCTATGGCCGCGCGCTGCAGCAATCCTGCCTGAAGGCATGGAGCGGCCAGAAAGAGAACGTGCCTGCCGGTCAGGCCGCGTTCACCCACCGCGCGAAAATGAACGGTCTGGCCGCTCTCGGCACCTGGAAGGCCGAGGACGAGCGCGAAGCGGCCTAAGGCCCTGCGCCCGCGTCTGATACTCGTCGTCCCGGCAGGTCTGGCCGCGGACCGCCTTGCCGCGGCGCTCGCCGGGGGCGACGTTGCGGCGGTGATGATCCCGGCCGATGCGGCGGAGGGGCGAACGCTGGTTTCCCTTGCGCAAGGTTCCGGGGCGGCGGCGCTGGTTGTGGGGAGCGGATGGCCCGCACCCCACGGCGCCGACGGTCTCCACACCGATGCGGAAGCGGTCGACCGCATTCGCGCACGCCCTGCCGAGGCCACCTGCGGCGCACGTGCGATCAACAAGCACGACGCGATGATGGCGGGCGAGGCCGGGGCGGACTATCTATGGTTCGACGGTGTGGACGATCTGCCCGCAGCCGCCGAGCTTGCGGCGTGGTGGCAACGGGTGTTTGAGGTGCCGGCGGTGATTGCCGGCCCGAACGACACGGCCTCCGTCACCGCGATGATCGAGACAGGTGCGGAGTTTGTCGCCTTGGTAAATGCGTTCGGCGAAGAAGATGATCCGCGTGAGATTGTAGCGCGGGTGAACACCGCGCTTGATGCAGCGGGCGCGGACGGCACGGCGTGAGCCGCGCGCGTGCCAGCCGCGCGGCATTGTGCACGGCCTTGGCTGCCATCGCCCTGTGCGGGGCCGCGGCGCCCACCTTTGCGCAGGATGCACCGGAGCCTGCGCGCCCGCGCGCTGAAGCCCCGCCGCCCAGCCCGGCAGAGGATGCACAGGCAGATGATCCTGCGGCAGATGATCCCGCACAGGAAAGCCCCACCGCTGAAACGCCAGGAGCCGAAGCCGAGCCGCAACCGCCGGAAGCCGTTTCGGAGGCCGCATTGAAAAGCGCGCCCGCCGCGCAACCGGCCGATGCCGAGAGTGATGCTGCAACCACCAGCGGTGACCCGGCAGAGCGCGCACCAGGGGCGAAGGTGTCGCCGCTGGACACCGAGGCGATCAAGCGCGTGATCGAGAATGCGCCCCGAACTGCGCCTGAAACCGGTGAGGCGGCGGCAGACACCGAGCCGGCCGCCGATGAGCCGGCAAACGACGCGGCAGAGAGCCCGCCCGCCGCCGCTGAGCCCGATGAGAACGCCGCAGCCGCCCCGGAGCGCCCCAGGGCGCCGGAGCAGACCAGCCCGTCCGCGCGGCAGGCCACCGACCGCAACGCGCCGGCAGATGAGGCTGCCGCGGTGGAGCGTACCGCAGACACCCCGGCCGCGGGCATCGATACCGCCGCACAACCGGCGGACAGCGTGCCCGCAGAACCCGTGCTCCCGCCAACTGCAACAGCTCCTGCCCCGGATGCGGACGATGCATCGGAAACACCGGCGGACGCTGTGCCACCCACAGCCGAGGCTGTTCCGGCACCGGAACCTGAGCCGGACGCAGCACCGGAAGCGGTGACGCCTCTGGAGACCCCCGTACCGGCCGCGCCAGCGGTACCGGCGAGCACCGCCACACCGGCCGAAACCGGCGAGACGCCCGCTGTCGTTGCAGAACCCGCTCCTGCCCCGAAGCCCGAGGCGGCGCCAGAGCCTGCGCCTGCGGTGGAGGCGGCGCGCCTGCCGGGTCTCGCAGAAGAGCTTCTGGGGCCCCAGAAGCGCAATTTCCTTCCGATGCCACTGTCCAGCCAGCTCATCGTGCCGCAGCAGGACGGGCCGGGCATTGTGGTCTCCGCCGCTCAGGTCGGCGATCAGGTGAGTGTGCCCAACACGGTCGCGGCGCAGGTGGTGAGCCGCGCCACGGTTGCCATCGGCGCCAACGATCAGGCGGCGGACGCTGCACCCGGCACAGACACCTACGAAGATTATGAGAGCATTCCGGACGCGATGCTGCGTGCCGCCTCGGAGGGCGCAAGGCCCCTCCGGCTGGCCCACTACGCCTATGGCGCCTTCCAGCGCGGCCTTTACAACACCGCCCTCAACGTGGCCCTGCGTGCCTCGCTGGATGATGATCCGGCTGCAGCCGCGCTGGTCGGCCGTCTTTACGAAGAGGCGATGGGCGTGGAGCAGGACTATGCCAAGGCCGCCGGCTGGTATGCCCTTGCCGCCGATCTTGGCAGCACCGTGGCGCAGAGCCGCCTTGCCGCACTGCTTCTCACCGGCCGCGGCGTGCCGAGGGACGCGGAAAAGGCCGCGGACGTTTTCACCCGGGCCGCCGATGCCGGCAACGCCGAAGCGGCCCACGCCCTGTCGCTGATCTATATCCGGGGCATCGGCCGGCCGCGCGATCCGGCAAAGGCCTTCAAGTACATGAAGATTGCCGCTGAAGGGGGCGACCCCGCAGCACAGTTCGCCGTCGCCGTGATGTACGAGGACGGCGAGGGGACGGTGCCCGACGACACAAGGGCGACCCGGTGGTACGGCAAGGCGGCCGAACAGGGCGATGCCGCCGCGGCTCTGGCCTATGGCGAACGGCTTGTGGCGGGCCTCGGCGTGGCGCCGGACAGCGCCGGTGCAGCGCCCTTCCTGGCCATTGCGGCGCACACCGGCAACCCGCGCGCCATGAACCTTTATGCCCGCATCCTGTCCGGCACCGACGTGGTGTCAGACCCGGTGGAGGCGGTGAAGTGGCACCTTCTTGCCCGCGCCGCCGGCATCTCCGATCTTTATCTCGACGGCTATATGGGCACGCGCGACCCGGCGGTGATCGACCAGGCCCGCGCCCGCGCCGAGGCGTTTGCCGCCCGGCGCTGACCGTGCGCGCCGCTGGCGCCGGCACTGTCATCCAGCGGTCGCGTGGGGCCGTTAGGGGACGCAAACCAACCCTCATCCCAGAGACCTGAAATGCTGAAACTCCTGGGCACCATCGCCCTTGCAACCACAATGACCGTCCCTGCGCTCGCCGCCGCCGACGACCTGTCCGGCCGTGACCTGCCGGGCTGGGACGTGGTGCTCGTCGCGCACCGTGGCCTTGCCCCCGGCCTGCCGGAAAACACCATGGCCGCCTTCGAGGACGTTGTGGCCCGCGGTGTCGGCGTTATCGAGATCGACCTGCGCGGCACGGCCGATGGCGATGTCGTCATCATGCATGACGAGACGGTGGACCGCACCACCGACGGCACCGGCCCGGTGACATCGCTGACGCTATCGCAGATCAAGGCACTCGACGCTGGCCGCCATGCGGGTGATGCCTACGCCGGCGCCACCGTGCCGACCTTCGAGGAGGCGCTGGCCTTCGCGCAGGCCAACGGTGTGATGCTCCTCCTCGACATCAAGGAATCGGACGTTCTGGACCGCGAGAAGATCGTGCGTCTGGTCGAAGCCCATCACGCGACGCTCAACGTCATCGTCGGCGTCCGCTCGCTGGAGGACCTTGCCGAGTTCCGGGCGCTGAACCCGAACCTGCGCACCCTGGGCTTCATCCCCAACCCGGAGGCAATCGACGCTTTCGCGGAAGCTGGCGTGGAAATCATCCGCCTGTGGCCGGTGTGGATCCGCGGCGAAAGCACGGAGAAGCGTGGTGCAATCCCGGCGGACTGCGAGGGCGTCGAGAATTGCCTCGTCTCTCGCGTACAGTCGCACAACCGTCCGGTGTGGACCACCGCCGGCACCGCAGACCGCGCAGAGCTGATCGACCTGATGGCCGCTGGCGTCAACGGCATCCTCACCGACGTGCCGGACGTGATGGCAACGCTCAAGGCCGATATCGAAAAGCAGCGCACCGCCGACTGATCGGTAGCGCTTCAACGCGGTGTTGCAGCGCCCGGCCTGCGGGGCGCTGCAACATCCGGTCTTGAGTTTGGCCCGATGCGGCCTTAGACCGGCCCAATCGCGATTTATTACCCGGTGTGGCCGCGTGTGACGTGTGCGCCTTGCCCGGACGCAGGATTGGTCATGAAAATCAACGGCAATGAAATTCGCCCCGGCAACGTGCTGGAGCATCAGAACACCCTATGGGCCGCGGTCAAGGTCCAGCACGTGAAGCCCGGCAAGGGCGGCGCGTTTGCGCAGGTCGAGATGAAGAACCTGATCGACGGCCGCAAGCTCAACGAGCGCTTCCGCTCCGCCGACAGCGTCGAGCGCGTGCGCCTGGAGCAGAAGGACTTCCAGTTCCTGTACGAGCAGGGCGAAGACCTGGTGTTCATGGACGAGACCACCTACGAGCAGCTCGAACTTGCCAAGGACTTTGTCGGCGACCGCGCGGCGTTCCTGCAGGACGGCATGCAGGTCACGGTGGAAATGTACGAAGAGAAGCCCATCGGCATCAAATTGCCGCAGCACGTGACGCTGGAGATCACCGAGGCCGATGCCGTGGTGAAGGGGCAGACTGCGTCCTCCAGCTACAAGCCCGCGGTTCTGGAAAATGGCGTGAAGGTGATGGTGCCGCCGTTCATCGGCGCCGGTGAGCGCATTGTGGTCGATACCGAGGAAGTCACCTACCTGCGCCGCGCCGACTGACCTTCCCGCACTGCCAAGCCGAACACTGAAGCCCACCTTCAAGGAGACGTCCGATCGCCCGTTCCGCCCTTCTCAACGTCATGGTCGCTGCCGCCGAAAAGGCGGGGCGCAACCTCGCCCGCGACTTCGGTGAGGTGGAAAACCTCCAGGTTTCCAAAAAGGGCCCGGCGGACTTCGTGTCCCGCGCGGACATGCGGGCCGAGGAGATCGTCCTCACCGAACTCTCCAAGGCCCGGCCGGATTATGGCTTCATCGGCGAGGAAGGCACCAACGTGAAGGCGGCGGACGGCCAGCACCACTTCATCGTGGACCCGCTGGACGGCACCACCAACTTCCTCCACGGCATTCCGATCTTCGCGGTGTCCATCGCGCTGCAGCGCGGCGACGACCTCATTGCCGGCGTTGTCTACAACCCGGTGATGGACGAGCTTTACGTCGCCGAGCGCGGCCGCGGCTGCTTCCTCAACAGCCGCCGCCTGCGCGTGGCTGGCCGGCAGGACCCGACGGCCGCGGTATTTGCCACCGGCGTGCCGTTCCTCGGCCGTGGCAACCAGTTGCGCTTCCTGTCCGAACTTCAGCCGCTGATGAGCCGCTGCGCCGGCATCCGCCGCGGCGGGTCGGCGGCGCTGGACCTTGCTTGGACAGCAGCGGGCCGGTTCGACGGCTACTGGGAGCACGACCTCTCGCCGTGGGACATTGCCGCAGGGATCGTTCTGGTGCGCGAAGCGGGCGGTTATGTGACCGACGCTGACGGCGGCGAGGACCCGCTCGGCAAGGGGTCCATCGTGGCCGGCAACGAGTACATGCAGCGCCTCCTTCTGAAGAATGCGAAGGACGCAGCGAAGGGCCGGTAAAGCGGACGTTCAGCTTGGGCACGCAATGTGCAATGAATTTGTTTGGGCGGCGCGCGTTGTGACCGCTCCGAAAGTTCGGTTACATCGACCCTATGGCGCGTAAGGATCCCTACAAACTCACCCAGCCGCAGGTATACCTGTGGCGCATGGGCCTGTTCGTGATTCTGGTCGGCTTTCTGATTTTCATTCAGTTTGCCACCATCTACGAGGCTTTTCTGGCCAACCCGCTGCTCAACGGGATGATCATTGGCGTGGGGGCGATCGGCATTCTCCTGTCGGTCCTGCAGGTCACGCGCCTTTTCCGCGAGATCAACTGGGTCAACCGGTTCCGCTCCGGTGCGCCGTCCACCCGCAGGAACCCGCTGCTTCTGGCGCCCATGGCAACGCTCCTGCGGGACGGGGTGGACGACACCATCATGAGTGCCGTCACCATGCGCTCGATCCTCGACACCATCGGCACGCGGCTGGACGAGCAGCGCGACATTTTGCGCTATCTCATCGGCCTTCTGGTGTTTCTCGGCCTTCTGGGCACCTTTTACGGCCTGTTGCAGACCATCGGCTCGGTGGGCGACACCATCGCCTCGCTGGATGTCGGCTCGGGCAACAGCGCAGTCATCTTTCAGGACCTGAAAGCCGGGCTCGAAGCGCCGCTGTCGGGCATGGGGACCGCGTTTTCGTCCTCGCTGTTCGGCCTCAGCGGCTCGCTGATCATCGGCTTCCTCGACCTTCAGGCCGGACAGGCGCAAAACCGATTCTACACGGAGCTGGAAGACTGGCTGTCCACCCTGACGGACATTGTGGACGACCTTGAGGTGGCGGGCGCTGCGCAGGCGACAACCGACCTTCAGGCCGCTGTGGATCGCCTCACGACCCTGCTGGAGCAGGGCGGCGGGGCAGGGCCCGGCCAGTCCAACAAGGCCATGGCAAGCCTTGCGGACGGCATCCAGGCCGTGGTCAAGAACATGCGCCGTGAACAGAAGGTGCTGATCGAGTGGGCCGAGGCCCAGGGCGCCCAGAACGACCGTATCGAAGAACTCCTGATCCGCCTCAACAACGCGCTCGAGCAGGACGAGCGCGCCTGACGAGGGGACGATTGCCATGCCGCATGGATCCAGACGTCGGGGCCGCGAGGCCCGCGCCGACTATTGGCCGGGCTTCGTCGACGCGATGGCGACGCTGCTCCTCGTCATCATCTTTTTGCTGTCGCTGTTCATGCTGGCGCAGTTCTTCCTCAGCCAGGAGCTGACGGGGCGTGAAACCGCGCTTCAGCGCCTCAACGCACAGATTGCGGAGCTGACTGACCTTCTGGCGCTGGAGCGGGCACAGGACAGCGCGCTGGAAGACGAAACCCAGTCCATGAGCGCCAGCCTCGAACAGCTGATGGCCCAGCGTGACAGCCTGCAGGGCCAGCTTGCCGGTGAGCAGGACGCCGCCGGTCAGGTGACCGAGGAGGTGCGCTCGCTCACGGAGGCGCTGGAGAGCGAGAAGCGGCTGGGCGCCGATGCATTGTCCAGAGTTGCGCTGCTCAACCAGCAGCTTCGCGCGCTCCGCCGCCAGGTGGGGGCGTTGGAAGAGGCGCTTGAAGCCTCCGAGGCGCGCGACCAGGAAAGCCAGACCCGTCTTGCCGACCTTGGCCGCCGCCTCAACGTGGCGCTGGCCCAGCGTGTCCAGATCCTCAACCGCTTCCGCTCCGATTTCTTCGGCCGCCTGCGGGACATTCTGGCCGAGCGTGCCGGCATCGAGATTGTCGGCGACCGCTTCGTCTTCCAGTCCGAGGTGCTTTTCCCGTCGGGGTCAGACACGCTTAACCCGGCCGGCGAGGATGAGCTTGCAAAGCTTGCCGCCGAACTCATCGGCCTCGACGCCGAAATTCCCGACGATATCGACTGGGTGCTGCGGGTAGACGGGCATACGGATGCGCGGCCGCTGTCGGGCTCCGGGCGGTTCCGGTCCAACTGGGACCTTTCGGCAGCCCGCGCCATTTCGGTGGTGCAGTATCTGATTTCGCAAGGGGTATCGCCGACGCGGCTGGTGGCGGCCGGGTTCGGCGAGTTCCAACCGATTGTGGATGAGGCGACCGAAGAAGCTTACGACCGCAACCGCCGCATCGAGTTGAAGCTCACCCAGCGCTAGCGCCGGGTGCAGGCTCAGGCGGCGTCGGAGGCGTGGAGGCGCGTGCCGGCTTCGCCGAACTGGAGCGCGGCAAGACGGGCGTAGACGCCTTCGCGTGCGGCAAGCTCGGCATGGGTGCCGCTTTCCACAATACGTCCTTCGTCCAGCACCAGAATCCGGTCGGCCCGGACGACGGTGGCGAGGCGGTGGGCGATGACCAGCGTGGTGCGGCCGACCATCAACCGCTCCAGCGCCTCCTGGATCAGCGCCTCGGATTCAGCGTCCAGTGCGGAGGTCGCCTCGTCGAGAAGGAGGATCGGCGCATCCTTCAGCACCGCGCGGGCAATCGCGATGCGCTGGCGCTGACCGCCGGACAACGTGATGCCGCGCTCGCCCACGACAGTCTCGAAGCCGTTCGGCAATGCGCTGACGAAGGGGGTGACGCGTGCGGCTTCGGCCGCCGCAATCACGTCGGCATCGCTGGCCTCCGGCCGGCCGATGCGGATGTTGTCGGCAATGGAGGCGGCGAGAATTGTGGTGTCCTGCGGGACCAGCGCAATCCGCTCGCGAACCGCCTTCAGCGATGCATCGCGCACGTCCACGCCGTCGATGGAGATGGACCCGCCGAGAACGTCATAGCTGCGGGTCAAAAGCTGGAACACGGTGGTCTTGCCAGCGCCGGATGGTCCCACAAGCGCAACCGAGCGTCCGGACGGCACGTCGAACGACACGTCGTCCAGCACGCCGCGGGCAAGGTCCGCGGGGTAGGCGAACGAGACGTTGCGGAAGGACAGCGCCCCGGCGGCCGGGGCGGGGAAGCTGACCGGATTTTCCGGCTCCTTCACGTCCGGCGTTTCCGCGGCGAGGATGGAGAGCCGCTCGGCGGCACCGGCGGTCTGCGCCACTTCGCCCCACACCTGGCTGAGTTCGCCGAGCGCACCCGCCGCAAACACCGCATAAAGCACGAACTGGCCGAGCGCGCCGGCGGTGAGGTTGCCGGCCAGAACCTCCTGTGCGCCCAGCCACAGGACGCCCACTATGGCGGTGAATACCAGAAAGATGACAATGGCCGTAAGCGTCGCGCGGGCCGCCGTCGCCTTCTTGGCGATGCCGTAGGCTTCCATGGCGCCGGTGCGGTAGTGCGCGCCAGCCCGCCGTTCCGCCACGAACGATTGCAGCGTCCGCACGGCGCCGATGGCCTCCGTGGCATAGGCGGAGATGCGCGCCAGCGTGTCCTGTGCGGCGCGCGAGCGCCGGCGAACGGCCTTGCCGAACGCCACCAGCGGGATCACCAGAAGCGGAATCACCGCGACCGCCATGCCCGACAGGGCAGGGCTCGTCCACACCATCATCACCATGGCGCCGATGAACATGAAAAGGTTGCGCAGTGCGATGGAGGCGCTCGCCCCCACGGCGGACTTGATCTGCGTGGTGTCTGCGGTGAGGCGGGAGACGATTTCGCCGGACATGGTGCGGTCGAAGAACGCGGGCGACAGGCTCATCACCTTGTCGAACACATCGGCCCGGATGTCGGCGACCACGCGCTCGCCCAGCGTGATGACGAGGTAGTAGCGCATGGCCGATGCCACCGCGAGCGCCAGCGCCACCAGAATGAGCATGCCGAAATATGCGTCGATGAATTCGGCGTTTTCCGCGGCAAAACCGAAGTCGATCATCCGGCGCACGGCCAGCGGCACGGCAAGCGTCGCCGAGGTCGCGCACAGCATCGCGAGCAGCGCCGCGCCGAGGCGGACCTTGTAGCGCAGCGCATACGGGAACAGGAAGCGCAGGGGTTTAAGGGCGACCCGCTGCCGCCCGCCACCCTGTACACCTTGTTTAGAACGATTGTTGCGTCCGAATTTCATGTCGCCTGACAACAGGTCGCAGCGCGCAATGTCAATGTGTCAAACACGGCTGGCCTTGCGCAAAAGCGCCTTACGGTTTATTGCCGCGCGGTTCCCCGATACAACCGGAACGGCCGGGCGCTTTGTCGCGCCGCCGTTTTCGCCACAGGACTTTTGCCATGAAGAAGGACATTCACCCCGATTACCACGCCGTCACGGTCGTGATGACGGACGGTACGGAGTACGTGACCCGGTCCTGCGCCGGTTCCGCCGGTGACCGTATTCCGCTCGACATCGACCCCCGCACCCACCCGGCGTGGACCGGCGGCCAGACGACCCTGCTTGACCGCGGTGGCCGCATCTCCCGCTTCAAGAACAAGTTCAAGGGCATTCCGGGCGCATAACCCGGCAACGGCCGACGGCGCCCGGCCTCTGGCCGGCGCGCCGCCAAAATACGGACGCCGGGCTGCGGCGGCCTAGAATTTGAAGACGCTGGCCGCGGCAACGCGGGTGGCGTCTTTTGCGTTGATCTCGGCTTCGATGCGGCTCGCCTCGTCAAGGCACGCCTGCCGCAATGCGTGAAGCTCGTCCACTGAAACACGTGACAGGTCCGCGCCGATGGTGTGGCCGGGCTTCAGCGCCTTGGGTCGTGCGTCGTCTTCGTTCATACAGTCCTCCCGCGGGCGCAAGTTTAAGCAAAGCGACCGGCAGAGCGCGAGAGGAATTGGCAATGACACTCCCCACCACCATGCAGGCCGTGACGGCGCCGACCCCCGGCGGACCGGATGCGCTGGTCATTGGCGAACATGCCGTCCCGTCACCGGGGCCGGCTGAGATTCTGATCAAGGTCGCGGCTGCCGGCGTCAACCGTCCCGACTGTTTTCAGCGGGCCGGGATGTATCCGCCGCCTCCCGGTGCGCCCGACATCTTCGGCCTTGAAGTGGCCGGCGAGGTTGTGGCGCTGGGCGAGGGCGCGTCCCTCCACGGCGTGGGCGACAAGGTGATGGCGCTGGTGCCGGGCGGTGGCTACGGCGAATATTGCGTGGCTGCGGAAACCAATGCGCTCCCGGTGCCCGCGGGCCTTTCGATGGAAGAAGCCGCGGCAATCCCCGAAACCTTCTTCACCGTCTGGAGCAACCTGTTCGACCGTGCGGGCCTCGTCGCCGGCGAGTGGCTGCTGGTCCACGGCGGGTCGTCCGGGATCGGGACCACGGCCATCCAGCTTGCCAAGGCGTTTGGCGCGAGCGTCATCGTCACCGCAGGGTCGGCGGACAAGTGCGAGGCGTGCGTGGCGCTGGGGGCGGACGTTGCCATCAACTACCGCGACAGCGATTTCGTGGCCGAGGTGAAGACCCACACCATCAAGGGTGTGGATGTGATTCTCGACATGGTTGGCGGAGAATACGTGGAGCGGAACTGGCACGCCGCCGCAGTCGAGGGCCGGATTGTCCAGCTCGCCACCTTGCAGGGCAAGTCCACCGCGGACTTCAGCGTCCTGATGCGCAAGCGTCTCGTCCACACCGGGTCGACGCTCCGGCCCCGCAGTGTGGCGTTCAAGGCCGAGATTGCGCGGGCGCTGACCCAAAAGGTGCTGCCGATGGTGGAGGCCGGCGCGGTCCGGCCGGTGATGGACCGCACGTTTGCCCTGTCGGAGGTGTCTGCGGCCCACGCCCACATGGAAGGAAGCAGCCACATCGGAAAGATCGTGTTGCTTCCGTAAGCGTTTCGGCCTGTGGGGTTTGCTCCTGCGTGCGCATGGCCCTATATCTCGATCATTCCACGACAACCCGAAGTTTGATCTCGGGTTCTCCCGCCGGCAGGCGGGAGACCAGAAGGATTGTTGCGCATGCCAGCTGATGATACGCCCCTGATGCCCAAGGCCACCGCCGTTTGGCTGGTGGACAACACCTCGCTTTCGTTCGAGCAGATTGCCGCGTTCTGCCGGCTGCATCCGCTCGAGATCGGCGCCATTGCCGATGGCGACGCGGCTCAGGGCATCAAGGGCGCTGACCCGATGCAGACCGGTCAGTTGACGCGGGCCGAGATCGAGAAGGCCGAGGCCGACAAGGATTATCGCCTCAAGCTCTCCAAGCCGAAGACCATCGTGCCCGAGCTGAAGCGGAAGGCGCCGCGCTATACGCCGGTGTCCAAACGGCAGGACCGGCCCAACGCCATTTTGTGGCTCCTGCGCCAGCACCCGGAGCTGAAGGAAGCGGCGATCATCCGCCTGGTCGGCACCACCAAGACGACGATCCACGCCATCCGCGATCGCACCCACTGGAACTCCGCGCACCTTGCTCCGCTGGACCCGGTGACGCTGGGCCTCTGCTCGCAGATGGATCTGGACCGTGAAGTGGAAACGGCGGCCCGCGAATCCGGCATCACCAACCCGCAGCCGGCACTCGGCAGCGCGGACGGGTTGTTGTCGGTGGAGGAGAGCCTCCAGCCCGAAGAGGCCGAGGACGAGCCGACCGGCAACGAGCGTTACGACGCCGATACCGTGTTCAAGGGCCTGAAGGCGTGGACCAAGGGCCAGCCCGCCGAAGACGACGACGAGGCCTGAACCGGCCTGCGCCGTCCTTGCGGGATGGCGCTGACAATTTCAGTGGCGCGCCGGTTGTTGCAGACTGGCGCGCCGCTTTCTAGTGTCGGGCATGGCTCTCGACATCCTCCTGCTGTTCGCCGCGACCGAATTTCTCCTGTGCATCTCGCCGGGGCCGTCGGTGCTGCTTGTGGTGGGCCTTGCCATGCGCTCTGGCACGCGCGCCGGATGGGCGGCAGCTGCCGGCGTCACTGCCGGTTCGGCGTTTTATTTTGCGCTGTCCGCGCTGGGCGTCGGCGGGCTGATTGTCGCCAGCCACACCCTCTTCACCATCGTCAAATGGGCGGGCGCGGCGTATCTCGTCTATCTCGGCATCCGGATGATGGGGCCGCTGGTCTGCGCCCTGCGCAATGGCGCCATGCCGGCTGCCGGGCCGCTGCCGGTTGCCGATGGCGGGGGGAGCCAACGCGCATTCTGGAAGGGCTTTGCCGTCCAGCTCGCCAACCCCAAGACGCTGATCTTTTTTGTTGCGCTGTTTCCGCAGTTCATCGCGCCGGAGGGCAATGTCGCGCTTCAGTTTGCGGTGATGGCACTCGTTTCGGCCTTGATCGAGATGCCCGTGCTGATGGTTTATGCGCTGGTGTCTGCCGCGTCGGCGCGGTGGATGGCGCGGACCGCGGTTCTCTGGTTCGAGGGGCTGGCCGGCGCCGTTCTGGTGTTCATCGGCGGCGCGCTGGCTCTGGCGCGGGGGCGCTGACCTTCACTCGGCAATAAACGAGACGCGCTCGGACGCCCCGTCGCGGGTGACGACGGTGAGCGTGTGCGCGCCGGGCGGCACGTCAATCTGCGCTTGCCGCCGGTTGACCTTGATGGGGAGCGGACGGCCGTTGAGAAGCCAGGTGTCGGCCGGGCGGCCGACAACGCGGGCCACCAGCTTGTTGCGGCTGCCGTCGGCTGCGGCAAGGGCAAGCACGGCGCCTTCGGGTGGAAACGCAATCTCGATCTCCGGCGCCCTCGCCGGGCCGCCCTTGCGCCGGCCGGGCACGAATTCGCGCAACGGCGGCGGCAGGGCAGCGGTGGGTACGGCCACTGGCGCGGGTGGCAGGCGGTGGACGCCGATGCGCGCGAACGCGTCGAACAGCAGGGGGGCAGCGTCGGTCCACCCGGTGAGCGAGGGCACGGGCGTGCCGTCCGGCCGGCCGACCCACACGGCCACAACATGGCGCGCGTCGTAGCCCACCGCCCACGCATCGCGGTAGCCGTAGGACGTCCCGGTCTTGTAGGCGATCTCGCCGGCGGGCGCGTTGCGGGGCGGGCGCATTGCCGTGAGCATGGCCGAAACGTCCGCGGCCGCCCGCTCCGACAGGAGGCGTGCGGTGCGCACTGGCGGAGCCTTCTGCGCAAAAAGCTGTGCGGGCACGCCGCCGTCCGGCAGGGCCGTGTAGAGGCTTGCAAGGTCACTGAGGGTGATCCCGAAACCGCCGAGACCCACGGCCAGCGTGGGCACGAAGCCCTGGGGGAGCACGATTGCGGCGCCGGCCTCCTCAAGCCGTGTGACGAGGCGGATGGGGCCGAGTGCTTCCAGCACCGTCACCGCCGGTACGTTGAGGGACTGGCGCAGCGCCTCTTCCACGGTGACCATGCCGTGAAATTCATCGTCGAAATTTTCAGGCTGGTAGCCGGCAAAGGTTGCCGGTGCGTCGGCAAGGAGGGTGTTGCGCGCAACCAGCCCCGCCTCGATGCCGAGGCCATAGATGAACGGCTTCAGCGTGGAGCCGGGCGAGCGGATGGCGCTGGTCATGTCCACATGCCCGGCGCGGCTCTGGTCCAGAAAGCGCGCGGCGCCGACGCTGGCGCGAATGCGGCCGGTGCCGTGCTCGGCCACCACAATGGCGGCGGACAGACGTGGGCCGATCCGGTCCACCCGTTCGGAGGCAAGGTCTTCCAGTGCGGCCTGCCAGTCCCGCTTGAGCGTGGTGGTGTGGACCGTGGCGGCCGGCTCCGCCTGATGGAGCTTGCGGGCAAGATGGGGGGCAAGACGGGGCACGGGGCGCCGCCGCGTCGGCACCGCCTCGCGTTTTGCGCGCGCAGCGTCGGCTGCTGTGATGGCGCCGGTGGTGGCCAAGCGGTCCAGAACCCGGTTGCGCGCGCGTGCGGCATTTTTGGGGTGCCGGTCAGGCCGCCGGCTTTCGGGAGACTGGGGCAGGGCGATCAGCAGTGCCGACTGCGCCAGCGTCAGCCGGCCGGGCTCGCGGCCGAACCAGGCGAGCGCGGCCGCACGCACCCCCTCGATATTGCCGCCATAGGGGGCAGCGTGAAGATAGCGGGCAAGAATTTCGTCCTTGGTGAGACGCCGCTCCATCTGCCAGGCGCGAAACGCTTCGGTGGCCTTGCGCCAGGGCGTCCGCTCGCGCGCATCGGTGAGAAGGCGCACGGTCTGCATGGTGAGGGTGGATGCACCGGAGACGATGCGGCCGGCGCGTACCGCCTGCATTGCTGCGCGTGCGGCGGCCCGCGGGTCGACGCCGCCATGGTCGCGGAAGCGGCTGTCCTCGAAGGCAATCAGCAGATCGATGAAGCCGGGGTCGACCGCATCCACCGCCACCGGGAGCCGCCACCGCCCGGCGCCAACGGTGAAGGCGCGCAGGAGCACGCCGTCATCGTCGAGCACCACCGTGGACACCGGCGGGATGGCAAGAGGAGGCGGCGCTGCGCGGTCGATGGCGCGCCCGCCCGCGACCACAGCCACAATCAGCACCGGCAGTGCCAGGAATGCGGCCGGCCAGGCCCGCGATACGGGCCGCGGTGCGGTCCGCGGCCTGTGCTTCCTGTTCGGCCCGCGCGTCAGCGTGTGGGCACCACGGAGAGGCTGCCGCTCTCGGTCCGGGCGACAAAGCCGGGCTGGTACATGTCAGACACCTCGGCGGCCGGCACCGCGAAGGTGCCCGGCGAAATGGCCCGCACCAGGTAGCTCACCGTGATCGCCCGGTCTTTGTTGCCGCGCCCCAGCGTCCACGCCGCGGCGAAGCGGTCATCCCGGAATGCGGTGAACTCCGGCGTCTGGCCGGACTGGACGAGCTTCACCCCGGCGACATCCGCGGCCGACATCAACCGCGGGTTCTCCACCTCGAAGCCTGCGGGCAGAAGGTCGGTCAGCATGATGCGCATGGGGTTTGCCACGGTTTTCTGGAATTGCAGCGTGACGATGACCCGGTCGTTCTGGGCAATCGTGCCAAGGTCGACGGGCGTTCCGTCCAGCGCGGCATAGGTGCGCGTGATCCTGAGGCCGTTGGAAACCGGCGGCAGCGGCGCCACAGGGGTGCCGGTGATGGTGCTCGCAAGGCTGAGGGGCGCGGTGCCGGTGTTTTCAACCGACACGCCAATGGCCGTTGCCGTGCTGTCAAAAGCGCGGGTGCCGGGTGCGGACACCACCTCGCCGTCAACCAGCGCCGAACCCGTCACGTCCTGCCGGGCCTCCGCCGACAGCACCAGCCATGCCGCTTCCTGGGTGGAGTAGGTGCCGCTGTCGGCGCGCTTTGCATCGTTCAGCCGGGTGGTCAGCCAGTCAATCGTGGTGCCGGGCACGCGGCTTTCGCTGGCCAGCGTCACGATGGCGGCCGCATCGCGCAGCGGCGTGCCAAAGTCGGTCCGGTTCGGCCGCTGGGGGAGCGGGCCGGAGAGGACCGCGTTCTGGAACAGACGGTTTGCGGCAGACTGATCGCCGGTGAAGGCAAGGCTTGCGGCCAGTTGTGCGCGGGCCAGCGGCGCCTTGAAATCGTCCAGCTTTTCCTCGGCGAAGTAGCGCAGATCGCCGATGGCGGCCCGGCCGTTGCGGGCCAGAACGTACGTGGCATAGGCCACTTCGGTGCCGCGCTCGCCCTCCACGTTGTCGATGTAGGACAGCACCGACTGAAGCCGGTCCAGCCCCGCCTCGAAGGCATCGTCCGGCACCTCGTAGCCGGCCTCCCTGGCGCGGGACAGGAAGTCCATCACATAGGCGGTCAGCCACACATCGCTGCCGGGCGACCAGAGGCCGAAGCCGCCGGTGGTGCCCTGGTAGGCAAGCACCCGGTCGATGGCGCTGCGGATACGCTCGGGCAGCGCCGTGTCGGCATCCATGCCGAGCGTGGCGCCAAGGTCGTTGGCATAAAGGAGGGGGAGGGCGCGGCTCACCGTCTGCTCGGCGCATCCGTAGGGGAAGCGGTCGAGCATGGTGATGAGGCCGGCGGTGTCGATGTCGCCCGCACCCACCGTCACCGAAACCGTCGCATCCGCCTCGAAGCCGGCATCGGCGACGTTGGCAAGGGTCATCGTTTCGCCGGGCGACAGGACCAGCAGTTGACGCTGGCTGACGACCGGAGCAGCGGACCGCACCGTCAGCCGATATTCGGACGTGAACTCTGCCCCGTCCGGCCCATCCAGCGTTGCGACAATGGTGGCAAGGCCGGGTTCGTCTGCCGTGATCGGAAACTCGATGCTGTCCCTTGCATCGGCGCCAAGGTTCAGCGTTTCAGACGTGCGGTCGATATGGACCGGGCCGTCTACGTTGAGCGAGAGGCGGTATTCGCCAGCAGCGCCCGCCACATTGTGCAGGTCCATCCGCATCCGGCTGGTGTCGCCGGGGGCCAGAAACCGCGGCAGCGAGGCGGCAACCACCACGGGGTCGCGGATCGTCATGTCGGTGCTGGCATTGCCCACCTTGTCCGGCGTCCACGCAATGGCCATGAGCCGCACGGCGCCGTTGAAGGCCGGCAACTCGAACACCGCTTCAGCCACGCCATCGGCGTCGGTCTCGATCACGCCGGTGAACAGGGACACGCTGTCCTCGGTCGGGGGCAGGGCTTCGGAGCCGGATGCGATGCCGTCGCCGCCGGAGCGGATCCGACCGCGCTTGGCGCCGGCAGTGTCGATCAGGTCGCCATAAAGGTCGCGCAGTTCCACCGCGAGACGGCGCTGGCCGAGATAGAACTCGTCCACGTTAGGCGCCTCGTAGCCGGTTATGTTGAGGATGCCGATATCCACCGCGGCAACGGTGAGATAGGCCGTCTCGCCAGCATCGAGACCGCCGACGCGCACCGGGATCGTGGCGGTCTGGCGCGGTTCGGCCTGCGCCGGCGCGTCGATAGTGACGGCAAGGCGGCGGTTTGCGGTATCGACATCGAGATAGGCAACGCCGACGGAACGCTCCGGCAGCGGGACGCCGGAGGGCGAGGGATCGCCGTTGCGGAAAAGCGTTGCCGCCACGTAGGCACCGGGCGACCAGTCCGCCGAAACCGGAATGTTGACGGTGGCTCCTTCGGCCGGGACATCCACCACAGTGGCAAAGGCCACGCTCTCCGACAGGACGGTGACCAGCGCCTTGCCGGCGGCGCGCGGGGTGATTCTGAGGGCGGCGGTATCCCCGTCGCTGTAACTTTCGCGGTCGAGGGTGATTTCCAGAACGTCGGGCGTTTCGGCGTTGGCGGCGCTGCTGACCCAGCCGGCATCAAACAGCACGCTGCTGGCGACGCTGCCATCGGTGTTTGCCACCTCCAGCCGGTAGCGGCCCCAGCCCACCGGCTCGGAAATCCGCAGCGGCGCATCGGCGCCGAGCGTGACCTCGCCTTCGGCAACCTTGTCCAGCCGCTCGATCGCGTCGTGGTACCAGCGGTCGCCGCGCCTGTACCACTGGAAGTCCCGCTCGATGCGGGTCAGCGTCCATGTGGCGTCGGTCTCGATCCGCTCGCGTGCGGCGCCGATGGCGATCACGTCGAACCCGGCCACGGAGCCTTCGCCCACCCGGCCGTCATCGAAGGCAGGGCGGATGCCGATCATCGGCGCCCCGGTGTCCACCGGCAGGGTGATGGCATCGCCCACCTGCCGGCCGCCGGGTTCGCGGACCGACACGATCACCCGTGCCTCAAGCGGTCCTGTGGCGTCTGGTGCCTGCCCGATGTCGACGCTGAAGGTGGCGCTGCCGTCCGGTCCGGTGCGTGGCAGGTTTTCCAGCGGAGTGCGCTGCGGGGCGACCTCTTCGCCGGCAAGGCCGAAGCGGTAGCCCTCGAAGGCGGCCACCGTCCGGCTTTCGCTCAAAACAACCGCGCCTTCCACAATCAGCCCCGCGGCGGGGGCGCCGTAAAGAAATTGCGCGTCGAGGTCGACGGGGACGCTGGACCCGGCGCGCGCCTCGGTCTCGTCCGACGCAAGGGCGACCTCGATCCGCTGGGGCACGAAGTCTTCCACCAGAAAGCTGGTGTCGCCGACGGCGGGTCCGCTGGGGTCAACGTGGGCGGTCAGCTGCCAGGTGCCCGTGGCGGCATTGGTGGTCAGCGGGATTTCGACGGCCGTGCCGCCTGCCTCGGCGGCGCGGGCCACGATGCGGCGTGACAGCACCCCGTCCGGCCGAACCACCTTGATCGTGACCGGCACGTCGAGCGCAACGGCATTGTCGTTGCGCATCAGGACCGTGGCGTTGACGGTTTCGCCCGCCCGGTAGACGCCGCGTTCGGTGGCGATGAAGCCATCGACCGGGCCGGGCGCGGTCCGCCCCTCCACGCCGCGGTCGGTGAGTTCGAATGCGCCGCCCTTGAGGGAGACGAACGCAAAGTCGTCGTCGCCGTTTTCGGCGGTCACCAGCACGGGGGCGCGGCTGCCCTCCACCGGCGCATTGCTGACAAGGCGTGCGCGGCCCTCGGCGTCGGTGATTGCGGTGGCGAGAAGCGCATCGTTCTCGGCCAGAAGGGTGAGTGCGACGCCCTCAAGCGGCTCTGCGGTGGCGAGCGAGCGGGCGAACACGTCCACCGTGCCGCGGTTGGAGAAGGTGGAAAGCCCGAGGTCGGAGATCACGAACCACTGGGTGGCCAGCGCCTCGGAGCGGTTGGCCAGTTCCCGCGGCATGGCGGTGAGGACGTAGACGCCGGGTTCGCGCGTGCCGATCATGTCGCCCACGGGGGCAAGGGTGCGCACCTCGGTGTTGCGGGTCATCCCGACGGGCATTGTGCCCTTCCAGACTTCGGCGCCGCGCTCCTGCGCAATCTCGTTCATCTCGTAGGGGTAGAGCTGGCGCCGGAAGTCGCCGCGCCGGACCACTTCGGCCAGGTTGCGATCGTTGATCTGGTAAAGGACGAGGTCGAGCTCGCGGGTGTTGATGGTGGTGACCGGAACGCCTTCAGCGGAGGCCGGCAGGACATAATCGTTGGTGTCGAAGCGGGCGAGGGGGGCGCGGTCCCGCACGAACACGGTGAATGAAGGGTCGCCGCGCAAGGTCTCGCCGGTGGTCGCGGGAAGACCTTCGCGCAGGTTCACCTCGTAGCGTGAACCGTGGGACAGGCCCTCCACGCACAGCTGACTGTTCTCCACCGTGATGGCGGGATCGGCGGCACCGTCCAGCGTGACGAAGCGCTGGAGCGCGGCAGAGTCGCCACGCAGCGGCTCGGAGAATTGCACGCACATGCGCGGCGTGATGACCTCGGCGTTGACCGTGTAGTCCAGCACGCGGAAGCCATGCTCGCGGCGCAGCTTGTCCAGCCGCTCGGCCTCGGCGCCATCGTAGCGCAGCGTGAGGCCGGCCTCCGATGCGGTGATGGCCGGCCGGAAGATGCCCTGCCGTTCGAGGACTGCGGAGAGCATCGCAAGCCCCGCGCCCTGTTCGCTCACCGTGCGGGCGGACTGCAGCGCCAGATATGCCGCGCCAGACGCTTCGCGCTGGGCGTTGACCTGCCGGTCGTAATTGTCGGTGCGCAGATCCAGCATCTGCCGGGCGTAGCGCAGCCACGCGCCTGAATCGCCGCTGGCAAGGTCGCTTGCCGCGGCCGGATTTTCCAGCGCAGCCGAGCCGGAACCGCTCTGAATGGCGGCCTGCACTTCGGACGCAAGGTCCTCCGCCTCCCGCGCATAGCTTGCCGGCAGATATGACACGTCCGGCATGTCGAGCGGCGGCTCGCTGGCGGACGTTTCGCGCACCACGGCCGATGTGGCGCCGCTATAGGGCGTCCGCTCGCCCACTTCGGATTTCAGGAAGCACCATTGTGCGCGCTCGTTGTAGGTGAAGGCGGCGCAACCGGTGTCGGCGAGGCACACGCGCTCGCAATCGGGCAGAGGCACGTTGCGCAAGGTGCGATAGTCGAAGCCGGGAAGGTCGACCTCAGGAAGGCGCTCCAGCGTTCGCTCTGCCGCGGCTGGCTGAGCCAGGACCAGCAAGGCGGCCAGAGCGGCAAGACCTGCGGCAACATGGGTGCGAAGCGCCATGGTTATTCTCCCGGATTTTTGCCAGTACTAGCGCAATCCGGGCCGCAGCGGAACGCCTGTCGGCCTATCGGTAGGGTTCGACCTTTGCGTCGACGAGCTGATAACCGACATCGGCAAGAATTGTGGCGACCGGGGCAGCCTTCAACGTGCCCGTGACCCAGACCGGATCGAACATCTTCGCCTCGCCGGTTTTCACCTCCGGCACATAGACGATCTGGTTGGCGGGGGGCGGGGGCACGTGAATGCAGGCGCCAAGCTCCGGCACCAGCAAAAAGCGCGGGTCGGTCTCGTCGAAGCCGACGGGGGTGACGTAGCCGGCCAGGCGCACCCGCTTGCCGTCCATGTCCGCCTTCACGCTGCCCATCTGCGGCTGCATCGAGCGCATGTCGCCCATGTCGAGGAAGAAGAGCATCACGTCTTCCGCGGTGGTGCCCTCCGGAAACTGGTCCGCCGTCGGCCGCCCGACGCGGTCTTCCTCCGCCGCCTCGATGGTCATGTCGCCTTCCTGCCAGAGGTCTTCCCACACGATTGCGGTGGTATCTTCGGCCAGCGGCGGCGTATCTTCGGGGGTGGGCATGTAATAGCGCACCAGATCGTGCTGTCCGGCGGCGGGATCGTTGATCGGCTTGAAGCTGCCGTCATCCTCGATGGGGAGGCCGTCGGCACCGATGAGCGTGGCGGTGCTGGTGGCGGGTGCCGGCGCCAGAACGCTATCCTTCCACGGCTGCCACATGATGAGGCCGCCGACGACGAACGCGATCAAAACGAAGAGCCCCCGGATCGCGACCGACATTTCGCGCCTCCCACGCAGCCTGACATGGGGCTGCTGTTATTTCATTCGCGCACCGTGCGCGAGTCCCCCCGCCGCATTGCGGATCGCTTGCGTCAGATGGCTCTGGTGGGCCTCCGGCGACAGATTGCGCTCAGCGGTCGATGAGCGGCAGATGGTCGCGGACGCGTTCGGAGGCTTCCATGATGACGCGCCGCGCTTCGCTCACATCGCCCCATCCGGCGGAGCGGGCCGGGCGCGCGTCCTCCATGTCGCGGTAATGGCTGAAGAAGTGGGCGATCTGGCGCAGCTCGCCTGACGGAAGGTCTGTATAGTTGGCGATGGCGGCGTGCCGCGCGGAGAGCCGGGCCGCCGGCACCGCCAGCACCGTGGCTTCGTCCGCTGCATCGCCGGAAACGTAAAGGACGCCCACGGGGCGGGCGGCAATCACCATGCCCGGCGCCAGAACGTGGCTGGTCAGCACCAGGGCCTGCAGCGGGTCGGCATTGTCGCCCTGGGTGTGGGGGATGACGCCGAGGTTGCCGGGCGTGCGCATGGTGCTGTGCAGGAGCTGGGACACGGTAAGGGCGCCGGACCTGTCATCCACCCGCACGTCGAACGGCTCGGCCCCGCAGGACACCGTGATGAGGACGTTGATGTCCTCGGGCGGTGCGGCGCCCAGGGTCAGCGCATCGAGCCGGATCAACGCTTCAGCCTGACGCGCGGCAGGGCCTTGCGGTCGAACGCGTAGGCCAGCTTGGCGACATCCGCGGTCTCGAAGGGTTCGCGCGCGTTGGCGACCACCTTGCCGCCCAGACGCTCGTAAAATGCGCACCCGTCGGTGTTTTCCGAAAGGCACCAGACGACGAGCCGGTCGTGGCCGCGGCGGGCCAGCCGCTCCTGCACGGTGCGGAACATCCTGCGGCCGAAGCCGAGGCCGGTGAATTCGGGCTGGATGTAAAGCTCATAGATCTCGGCCCGGTAGGGGAGGGTCCGCATCCGGCTCGCGCCATAGGTGATATAGCCGCGCACCGCGCCGCCGGCTTCCAGCACAATGATCGGCACCCGGCGTGAGATGGCTCTCGCCCACCACTGGGTGCCGCGCCTTGCAATCATCCGCTCCAGCTCGGTGCCGGGCAAAATTCCGCGGTAGGCGAAACGCCACGCGGAGTCGTGCACTTCCGCAACGCCGAATGCGTCGTCCGGTCTTGCGGTGCGGATGGCAATGGCTTCGGTCGTCATGATTATGGATGGTGCTGGACGAATGCGGCGGCTGCAAGCCAAAAAAGCGTCACGCCGGAAGGCTGGAGCCAGTTGCAAGCAAGGGCCGCCCGGCGCATATCACGCACCGTGAATGCACCTGTGACCCTGCCCGCCCCCGAAGTGATGACCTTCGGCTGCCGCCTCAACGCGCTTGAGAGCGAGCGTATCCGCGCGCTCGCAACCGCTGCCGGCCACGATGATGCTGTGATCGTGAACACCTGCGCCGTCACGCAGGAAGCCGTGCGCCAGGCGCGCCAGGCGATCCGCAAGGCGCGGCGCGAGAATCCCGCGGCCCGGATCATCGCCACCGGCTGCGCCGCGCAGATCGACCCCGCCGCGTTCGCCGCGATGGACGAGGTGGACGTGGTTGCCGGCAACGCGGAGAAGCTGAGCCCCGGCTTCTGGCAGGGGCTGGACCGCGCCGGCCCCGTCGCCGTCACCGACATCATGGAAGTGCGCGAGACCGCGGGCCACCTCATCGAGGGTTTCGCGAGCCGCACCCGCGCCTTCGTCGAGGTGCAGAACGGGTGCGACCACCGCTGCACCTTCTGCATCATCCCGTTCGGGCGCGGGCCGTCCCGCTCCGTGCCCATGGGCCGGGTGGTGGATGCGGTCAGACTGCTGGTGGACAGCGGACACCGCGAGGTGGTGCTGACCGGCGTCGACCTCACCAGCTACGGCGGCGACCTTCCGGGCGCGCCCCGCCTCGGCGCGCTCGTCGGCCGCATCCTGAAGCTGGTGCCGGACCTTGCGCGCCTCCGCCTTTCCTCCATCGACAGCATCGAGGTGGACGACGAGCTGGTCGACCTCATCGCCGATGAACCGCGCCTGATGCCCCACCTCCACCTTTCGCTCCAGGCCGGCGACGACATGGTGCTGAAACGCATGAAGCGCCGCCACCTGCGTGCCGATGCGCTGGCGTTCTGCGCATCCATCCGCGCCCGCCGGCCGGACATTGCGTTTGGCGCGGACATCATCGCCGGCTTCCCGACCGAAACGGACGAAATGTTCGAAAACACCCGCCGCATCATCGAAGACTGCGGCCTCACCCACATTCATGTCTTCCCGTTTTCGCCGCGCACCGGCACCCCCGCCGCGCGCATGCCCCAGGTGGACCGCCAGACCGTGAAGGCCCGCGCCGCGATCCTGCGCGCCGAGGCCGGCGCCGCCATGGGCCGCGCGCTGGCGGCACAAGTGGGCCGTTCGGTGGCGGTGCTGGTGGAGGACGGCAACAAGGGCCGCACGCCGCACTATTTTTCCGCCCGCATCGAAGGCGCGGCCATTGCGCCGGGCACAATGATGACGGGCCGCGTCACGGGCCTCTCTGGAGAGACGCTGGTTGTGGACGGTGCATCGTGAGCGAAGGACGCCGTTCATTCTGGGGCTTCGGCCGCAAGAAAGCTGACGACCCCAAGGCGGACGCAGCATCCTCCGCGCCCGCTGCACCCGCAGAGACGGCGCAACCGGGCACCACCCCTACGCCGCCGGTTCCGGCGACGGACACTGCATCCGCCGAGCCGAAGAAGCGCTGGTTTTCTCGGCTGACGTCGGGCCTCAGCCGGTCGTCTTCCAAGCTGGGTGACAGCGTTTCCGGCCTCTTCACCAAGAAGAAGCTCGACGCCAGCTCCCTTCAGGACCTCGAAGACATTTTGATCGAGGCCGATCTCGGCATCGAAACCGCAATGGCCATCACCGATCGCCTGTCCGAATCCCGCTTTGCCAAGGGCATCGAGGCGGAGGAATTGCAGGAAGTTCTGGCCAGCGAGATCGAGAAGGTGCTGGCGCCGCTCGCCCGTCCGCTCGAAATCGGCCCCGCGCCCTACGTTGTGCTGGTGGTGGGCGTCAACGGCACGGGCAAGACCACAACCATTGGCAAGATTGCCGCCCAGCAGGCCGCCGCGGGCAAGCGCGTTGTGCTGGCGGCCGGCGACACCTTCCGCGCCGCCGCAGTGGCGCAGCTGAAGATCTGGGGCGAACGCTCCGGCGCGACCGTTGTGTCGGGCGAGCAGGGCGCTGACCCGGCGGGCCTGGTGTTCGACGCCATGGACAAGGCCGCCAGCGCAGATCTCCTGATTGTCGACACGGCCGGCCGCCTCCAGAACAAGGCCGAGCTGATGGCGGAGCTGGAAAAGATCGTCCGGATCATCAAGCGCAAGAACCCGGCCGCGCCCCACGCCGTCCTCCTGACGCTCGACGCCACCACCGGCCAGAACGCCATGAACCAGGTGGACATCTTCAAGAAGAGCGTTGGCGTGACGGGCCTCGTCATGACCAAGCTCGACGGCACTGCCCGCGGCGGCATTCTGGTCGCCATCGGCGCCAAGCACGGCCTTCCGATCCACTTCATCGGCGTGGGCGAGGGGGTCGACGATCTCGCCCCGTTTGCCGCGCGCGATTATGCCCGTGCAATTGCCGGTCTCGTCTGACAAGGCGCCTTGCCGATCTCTTTGCGATCGGCTACGTCTCTCCCCCGGTCAGCACCCGTAGCTCAGCTGGATAGAGCGCTGCCCTCCGAAGGCTGATGTCAAGGGGCTCGGCGACAAAGAGGAAACGAAAAAGGACTATAATAACAAGGATTTGCGAGGCCCTCGTTCTGATCTTTCAACTCGCGAAAAGTTCACGTAAGCACTGCGTAAGCAGTTGCGACGCGGTAAGCACCCATAGCTCAGCTGGATAGAGCGCTACCCTCCGAAGGTAGAGGTCTCAGGTTCGAATCCTGATGGGTGCGCCATTTCATAAAAAATTCAGCCAAAATCGCTCAGTGCGACAGCGCCGCCACTTCTGCAGCATAACCCATGCTGGCAACATCTATTGGACCCTGCCACCCGCGTGATGGCGTCGATGCGTTCACGGCTGTTGCGGGACAGGACAAGCAGAACCTCGCTGATCTCTCCACCGGAAATTGGTCTCGCGGAAAACCCTCCGGACTTCTCGTGGGCAAGGAGCATGAAGCTGATCATGTCCGACCATACCATTATCGAAGACTGTTCCTCACTGATGTCTTCGGTCTTCCTGCAACCAATTGCTTTGTAGAAGTTGGTAGACTTCTCAACATCGGTAACTGGGGGTTTCGCGAAATCATCTTTCGCCAATTCAATTCTAATTCATTGTCTATTCCGCATCAACAGCCAGTACGACTGGAGCGTGCGTTTTATAGTTTCGAGGTGATGAGCTTCCAACTGGCGAAGCAGAAGAAGACACCCAGCACGCCCTGTATCCAGCGCTTGGTGCGCAGATAGATCCGGCCGACCGGCGGTGCGGAGAAGAGAAGCGCATACGCCATATGGCCCGCGAGCGAGATAAAAAAACAGCCAGCGACAACCGCCATGCCGATCCAGATGGGTGCGCCGTCGCGCATCCCTAGCGACATGATCGCGATCCAGGTCAGCGCCGCCTTGGGGTTAGAGAGCTGGATGGCGAGGCCGCGTAAATAGAGGTGCCCCGCTATGGTGCCGTCTCCGGACCCTTCCGGCATGTCGGAGCCGTGCGTCATCGCGGCGCGGAAGGATTTCCAGGCGAGCCAAATCAGATAGGCAGCGCCCGCAATCTTGATGAGAATGAGCGTACCGGCATAGAGCGCAAGTAAGGCATTCAGCCCGAGTAATGTCATCGTACCCCAGACAAGCGTGCCGCTGACCATGCCAGCAGCAAGCGTCACGCCCGCGCCGCGCCCCTCTTCCATGGACGTTCCCATGACGGCGAGCACGTTTGGCCCGGGGCTCAGAATGCCCATCCCATAGGCGCTCCAAGCGAGCAGCAATCCGGGGAGATAGAGTTCCAGCATGTCGGGGGCCCGTCAGATTGAGTGATTCTCGGTCGGCAATTCAGATTGCTCAGACAGTGCCCGAATCGATGGCTCCTATAAGGGGCCATGATTAGGATATATTATAGAGCCAATCGAAGGGCACCGATTGAACTAGTGACATACCTCATGCCAGTCGCGCCAGTATCTTTACAGCCGGCTCTATGTCCTCTGCCCGAATCAAACCGAAGCCGAACACAAGGCCACGCTGATCGATATCGCGCACCGCATAGCGAGCGATGTCTTCAACGCGAATTCCCTTTGCCTCCGCTTTGACGACAAGCCTTCGGTCGTCCAGTGAGTCCGAACCTGCGGCGAGATGGACTCCGGCATGGGCGGGAAACAATTGCAGTCGGTCATCGAAGTGATGGGCGATCGCCTCAGTGAGGGCTCTGTGGCGTTCGCTGTAAATGCGGCGCATCCTGCGTACATGTCGTGCCAGATGCCCTTCGGCGATGAAATCCGCCAGCGCAAGCTGGGTGATGAGCGGGCAATGCCAGTCGTTGAGCTGTTTGGCCAGCGTCAGCGCATAGCGCGCCCAGCGGGGGACAACCACGAAACCAACGCGAAGTTCTGGAAACATGCTTTTCGAGAACGTGCCTACATAAAAGACGGTCTCAGCTCGGTCGAGTGTCTGCAATGCGTCGAGCGGCTGATGATCGTGCCGGAACTCGCTGTCGTAGTCGTCCTCGATGATCACCGCGTTAAAGCTCGCCGCAAAATCGAGCAGCGCGCGCCGCCGCGCCGCCGACATGACGACGCCAAGGGGAAACTGATGTGAAGGGGTCACACAGACGATGCGCGCGCTTGGCGGCAGGCGCTCAACTACGAGGCCTTCAGCATCGACCGGTGTTGCTCGGATAATCGCGCCGGCGATCTCCAGCGAGCGACGGGTCGGTCCGTAGCCGGGATCCTCGATCGCCGCTTCGGTTTGGCCAGGTGTCACGAGGATGCGCGCAATCAGATCGATCGCTTGGCGCGCGCCACCGGTGACGACGATATCGTCGGGCGTGCAGGCAACCGCACGGACGAAGGAGACGTGGTTGGCGATAGCCTCGCGCAGAGAATATTCACCGGCCGGATCGCGTTCCTGTACCTTGCGCCGTGCAACCTGCCGCGCAGCGCGGGTCGAGAGACGCTGCCAGATGTCGAACGGAAACGCCATACTCGGCACACCAGCGATAAAGTCATAGCGGAAAACCTGGTCGCTGCAGAATTCCTTGACGGGACGCCAGCCGCGCCATTGGGACGCCAACCGCGTATCGGCCTCTGGGTCGGGTGGAGGTGCCTTGGGGCGGGTGAGCCTTGGGCGGAGATCAATGACGTAAGTGCCGGCGCCGCCGCGAGCCTCCACATAACCTTCACTCAACAACAGATCATAGGCAGCAATGGCTGTATTTCGCGAGATACCCAGCGCCTTCGCCAGTGCGCGTGTCGGTGGAAGGCGCACTCCGGCCTTTAGCCGTCCGTCTACTATGGCTGCCCGTAATTGCCGATGGAGTGAGCGCAGGAGGTCGCGCGAAGCCTTCTCGGGGAGCTCGATGGCGATATTCAAAATTGGTTCTATAGACATACGGCAACCTGTTCCGTTTGAGGAACCATATTTCAGCACGGGACCGCGAACAACGGATTGCTTTATGCCGAGAGCCACGGCTGGTCGATCGGCACCTATCCGGGGGAAGCCAAGCACCCCTTCGGTGTTGGTTCTCAGTTAGTTGACAGACTTGGAACTTACCCGTTGCGGAAATTGACTGCACCGTTTCGTGGCTGCCCATCGTCGATGGACAGCCCACCGGAAAAGGGCAACGTCGATGATCGATCTTTATTATGCGCCGACACCGAACGGGCAGAAGCTGAAGCTGTTTCTGGAAGAGGCCGAGTTGCCGCACCGGATCGTTCCGATAAGGCTCTCGAGGGGCGAACAGTTCACTCCGGAATCTCTGGCAATCTCACCCAACGGCAAGATTCCGGCGCTGGTTGATCACGCTCCGGCCGATGGCGGCGGGGCCATACCGATGTTCGAGTCCGGCGCGATTTTGCTCTATCTGGCCGAGAAGGCATGCAAGCTTGTGCCGAGCGCCCCGCGGCAGCGGCAGGTCGTCCTTCAATGGCTGTTCTGGCAGATAGGCGGATTGGGAGCCATGGCCGGCCAAGCCGGGCACTTCCGCGTCTACGCCCCGGAGGATGTTCCCTATGCTGTGGAACGCTATACGAGGGAAACCGCGCGCCTGTTCGGTGTGCTCGACAGACGATTGCGCGATCACACGTTCATCGCCGACGACTACTCGATCGCCGACATCGCCTGCTATCCTTGGGTCGTGCCTCACGTCGGGTTGGGCCAGAATCTGCGCGACTATTCACATCTAGACCGCTGGTTTGAAACGATTGCAGCACGTCCGGCGACCCGGCGGGCCTATGACGGTGTTGAGGACGTCTACGCCGGTGGCAGAAAGCAACTGTCGGACGGGGAGCGACGCACCCTTTTCGGCAGCTCTAGCAAGTAGTCCTTCAGGCACAACTGCGAGTGACCCAACGCTTGTCGTGCTCGCCTGCTGGTGCGTCGTGTGGACGGCGTAGTTGCGACCCATGAACCCTGGGCGCCTTCGGGTGCGATTATTCGTCATCAATCTTGTCTGCAGTGTACGACGCAACTCCTCGCGGACGATCATGATACACCCGACTAATTAGCGGTGCGCCTCGGGACTCCGGATGACTGGGATACTTTGCAACCTCGCACGTCGAATAATCGCAGGAGCCTGCTCTCCTAATGACATGAGAGCACGAAAGAAGCCCTGTCAGGGTCGGGCAGGGTGCTAGGTCTGAGCCAGGCGATTGGCTCCATAAGCTTGACCGATCTTGGGTCTTCTCAGGAGCCGAAATTCTGAGGAGAATCGCTATTCACGAGCGAAGGAGAGGGAACGCGATGATCTCGGTGGCAATCAGCGCTCGCGGGCATCGTGGCACCTCGATCGCTGCGCCTGCGTCAGGCTCAGCTTCAGGACCATACAGGGTTTGCGATGCAACTTTTTCAATTCAGTTTCACGACACGAGCGATTTTCCGATTGTGCGCATGAGTGGGCGCAGCCTTTCTGCGTGCAATGGGGAGCGGTTTACGTGCGAACTGAGCACGCTTCTCGCCAACGGGGGTTCCTTCGTCCTAATCTTCTTCGATAACGCGGAAAATCCCTACACCGTGGATCAGAAGGCGCTAACGCAGTGGCTCCAATAGGAGTTTGCGGTGTTGGTTTCGCGTCAAACTCAAACGCTGCGGCTACAGATCTGGTGTCAGTGCCAACATCTCGAGCTCTACGATGTAGAAACAGTCCTTGCTGTTGCTGAAGCCGGGAGTTTTCGTAAGGCTGGCAAGCTGCTGGGTATCGGCCAGTCCGCCGTCACACGACGAATTCAGAAACTGGAAGACGTGCTCGGTGTCTCGATGTTCGAGAGAAGCGCGACCGGAGCGCGCCTAACATCGGCAGGCTGGAATTTCGCCACCCGATCGCGGCAGATCGCCAATCAGTTTTTGGACACGGTGCGCGCCGCGCAGTCCGCCGGCACAGCCGGAAACGGGCGGTTGCGCATGGGCCTGACCGCATCGCTTTCTCGGGGACCCTTACGCGAGGTCGTCGCCAGATTTCAAATGCAACACGCCGATGTCGACCTGTCCTTCACGGAAGCAGACCTCGGCGAATTGATGACCTCCCTCAGCCATAGAAGCATCGACGTGGTCGGAGCAGCGGGCGAGCCGACATCCGAGCATGGCGACATGATGCTGCTTACAAGGGTGCCCCTCTATATCGCCGTCGCGGGAGATCATCCCCTGGTCGGGCGGCGCTGTGTCGATTGGTCGGATGTGGCGGCGATGTCCTTCATCGTGAGCGCCGACGTGCCCGGGCCGACAATTCATGATTATATCATCCGAAGGATCAGCGATTTCGGGCGCCAGGCCTGCATAGAGGTGCAGGGGATGCGGCGCGAGGGCCTCATGAATCTGGTAGGTCTCGGGCTCGGCATCAGTCTTGTTTGCGCACAATGGTGTGGTGTCCGCTATCCGAATGTCGTGTTCATCCCGCTCAAGGAAAGCGGGACAGCGGAGACCATCCCCTTCTCGCTGACCTGGCGACCGGAGAACGATAATCCGGCGCTCAGGCGGTTTCTGAGTCTGGCGCGCGAGGTCGCGAAGGCTGATGCAGCGTCTTCCGGGCCTTCTTGAAGGCCCGGTCCGTCGCCATGAACCGCTGTAGCATGGGCGCGATCAGCTTTCCCGGTTCGGGCGGCGTCTGTCCGGTCTCGCGCGCCATCAGGGCGGCGTAGTCGAGCAGGTCGCGGTGGACTTCCGGAGGGAGTTCCACCGACAGCTTGACGGGTTTGTCATCTGGAACGGATGAGAGCTTCAGCTTGGCGGTCATGGCTCAGCCTCCATAGGATTCGAGGATGAGATCGCGGGTGACGATGACACGCACCGGGAAGCCCGGCCGGATCGTTAGCGTCGGTGCGACCTGCAACTGGCGCTGGACGATCTGCTGGCCTACATCGTTGATCGTGTCCTGCGCGCCATTGCGGATGGCCTGAATCAGACGGTCGTCGTCATCCATGGTGAGTTCGGCCCCGACCGAAAGCAAAGTGGAGAGCCCGGCGGCCTTGGCCAGATCCCACCAGTGGTAGTCGACCCCGTCCTCCAGGCCGGCATAGCCTTGGGTATCGGCGCCGGGCTGGCGTTCAAGGACGATGGAGCGGCCGTTGGGGAAGATCAGTCGGTTCCAGACGAGCAGCACGCGCCGATCACCGAGCCCCACATCATTGCTGTATTCGCCGATGATGCGCGTGCCCTGCGGGATCAGCACCATGCTGCCGCTCGGACTATCATAGATGTGCTGGGTGACCTGTGCGGTGATCTGCCCGGGAAGATCGGAGCGGATGCCGGTGATCAGCGCCGCCGGAATGACGGATCCGGCCTGCAACACAAATGGCGATGCCGGCGGCATCACGCGGTCGAGCGCCACGGTACGCCGGTCAACGGGAGCGTTGAGGAAGGCGAGATCGTTGTTCTGCGCGACGCCCTGCTGATTGCCGAGATTGAGCCCAGCAAGGTTTGGTCCCGAGGTTTCCCGCGTGGCGCCTGGTGCGGTCTGGAAGAAAACACGGCTGGTGCGCGCCGCTTCCTCTTCGGCGAGCCGTCTCTGTTCCTCCGGATCGACGGCCGGTGCATTGATCGCCGGCGGCGGGACTGGTTGACCCCGTTCTTGCGCATCGAGGATCGGTCGGCCGAGATCGCCGGGAAGTGGTGGACCGAGAACCGGACCGGTGTAGTCGCTGGGCAGGTCGTTCAATCCATCGGCGGTATTGCGGTTCTCGGTCGAATAGAGCTCGTCTCCGCCGGTTCCGTTGTCCGGTGTCTGAAGCGCGTAGATCAGGGCGCCACCCACACCGAGCGCTCCGACCAGACCGAGGCCCGCGAGAACCCGGCGCGAGAGCCGCGTCACACGCGGCGGTGTTCCCCGGAGGCGCATCGGTTCGGCGGTGTCGGCGGACGGTGCTTCGAGTGGCGCACCTTCTTCCCTAGTGTTGTCGATGTCGCTCATGATCCGGGCCTCCCGTCGGTACGCACGATCCTGACGGTCTGCTGGCGGTCGCCGCCGCCGAGCCGCAGTTCGGCCGCCGCGAAGATGCGGTCGACGATCAGGATGTTTCGGTAGATGCGGCTGTTCACGATCTCCGGCTCGCCATCCGAGCCGAGGACGAAGAGCGGTGGCATCTCGCCCTGCACGATCCCGGCGGGGAAAACGATATAGACCCGTCGCCCGTCGTCGAAGACCGAGACCGGCCGCCAAGGCGGGCTTTCGCCCTGCAGTCCGTAGCGATAGTGGCGGGCGGCTGCCGCCGGAATCCTCGGAGTTGTCGGCGTTGCGCGCTGCGTGGCGGGCGGTTGCGGATAGGCCCAGGCGACGGCGGGCATGTAGGGATCGTCGCGCGACCGCAACTCGATCATGTACGTTCTGCGGTCCGTGGTGATGACGAGGTTGGTCACAATGTCCGGTCGCGTCGGCTTGACAAGGATATGGACGCGCCGAGTTGTTCCAGCGCCGCTTTCGGTGTCGCCGATGATCCAGCGGGCGGTGTCCCCGGCCGCGATCGGTCCCGCGCCTGTCAGCGCCTCGCCCGGTTCGAGCGCGATGTTGGTGATCTGGCCGGGTGCGGCGTAGACCTGATACAGCGCCCCCTCGCTCCAGGGATAGATCTGGATGGCGTTGTAGTAGCCTTCCCGGCGAGGCTCGACTCGGGCGGCCACATTGGCATTCTCGACCTGTCCCGTTGGTGTGGAAGATGCCTGCCCACCTCGCGCGACCGTCCAGGCCGGCGGCGTGTGGAGCGGCCTCGGCCGTTCATCGACCGCGGGTCGCTCGACCCTGGGCAGCGGCGGCACGCTGTCATCGTAGCTGATCTCCGGCGGACGATAAGTGGCGCATCCGGCGAGCGCCGATGCGGAGATCAGTGCAAGCGGCAATGCGGTTTTACGGAGAACCGGAAGCGCGGGTTTGCGGACAATCGTGCTCATTGCCCCATCTCCCGCGACCAGTTGATGGCGTTGACGTAGATGCCGAGCGGGTTGGCGCGCAGCCTCTCGGTGTCACGTGGGGGCTGGATGACGATGGTCAGGATTGCGGTCCATCGCTCTGTCGTAGACAACTGGCCGTTCTCATAGTGTCGCTCCGTCCAGGCGACGCGGAAGGAATTCGGCGAGGCGCGAATGACGCTGGAGACCTCCACCGCGATCTGCTGACGTCCGACCCGTGTGAACGGGTCGTTGGCGCGGGCATAGTCATTGAGGGCGAGTGCGCCGCGATCGGTGGTGAACTCGTAAGCGCGCAGCCAGTTCTGGCGCACGATGATTGCGTCAGCGGGGATCGCGCGCACCTGCTCGATAAAGTGTGCGAGATGGAAGGCGATCTGCGGATCGCTCGGCTCGAAGCTGGCGTCCGCGGGGCCGACAGCATGGGCTTCGCCGAGATTGTCGACTTCGACGACCCAGGGCACGACGTTGCCGGTCGTGGACTGCCAGACAAGGGCGCCGGCGAAGCCGCCGGAGAGGATCAGGCAGCCGAACGCCATCAGACGCCAGTTGCGGGCCTGGACGCGGGCGGAGCCGATGCGTTCGTCCCAGACCTGGGCCGCGCGTTGATATGGCGTCTCCGGTTCGGGGGCTTTGCCGTAGTGGGTGGTGGATCGTTTGAAGAAGCTCATGAGCGATTCCCCTCGGAAAGATTGACGGAACTGGCGCCGCCGTGGCTGTCGCCGGAGCGCACGGCATGCGCGGCGGCCTGGACGCCGTGGGAAAGACGCTGCGAGCGCTTCATGCGCTTCGCCCAGTCAGGCGCACCATCGGTTGGTGTGGATGGAGCGGCGGCGGCGCCTGCAGTGCTGGCGGTATCGCCCAGTGTCCCGCCGGTCGTTTCGAAGGCCGATCGAGCGCCCGACTGGAAACTCTGTTTCATGCTGCCGGACGCTCTGGCCGCGGCGCTCCGCAACGGGGACGTCGCGGCCTTCGCGCCTGTGCTCGCCACCGCGCCGAGACCGGAAGCAACGCCGGCAGCGCCGGACTGACTGGCCGATCCGAGGCTATAGGCAGTTGCGGCTCCACCCGCGGCCGATGCGCCGCCGCGCGCGGCGGCGGCTGTACCGGAGAGCGCCATGCCGCCGCCTCTCGCTGCGAGACCCGCGGCACCGGCACCCGCCAGGGCAGCGCCGCCCACGGCAAGGCCGGTCCCGACCGCAGCACCCGCGCCGAGTTGCGGCCCTCCGGAAACGATGCCGTTGGCGATGCCCGGCCCGAAAATTCCGAGGCCAAGCAGTGACAGTGCCGCGAGCACCACGGCCATGGCCTCGTCGATTGTGGGGGTAACGCCGCCGAAGCCGGCGGTGAACTGCGAGAACAGGGTCGAGCCGATGCCGATGATGACGGCCAGCACCAGCACCTTGATGCCCGAGGAGATGACGTTGCCGAGCACCCGCTCGGCCATGAAGGCGGTCTTGCCGAAAAGGCCGAAGGGAATGAGGACGAACCCGGCGAGTGTCGTCAGCTTGAACTCGATCAGGGTGATGAAGAGCTGGATGGAGAGGATGAAGAAGGCGAGCAGGACCAGCGCCCAGGCAAAGAGCAGGCAGGCGATCTGGATAAAGTTCTCGAAGAAGGCGACCCAGCCCATCAGGTCCGAAATGGATTCGAGCAACGGCCGCGCCGCATCGAGCCCGGTCTGTGCCACGCGGCCTGGCCGCATCAGATCGGTTGCGGAGAAACTCGTACCCGACGCCATCAGGCCGAGGCCGGCGAAGCTCTCGAAGACGATGCGGGCGAGATTGTTCCAGTTGCCGATGATGTAGGCGAAGACGCCGACGAACAGAGTCTTCTTGATGAGCCGTGCGATGATGTCGTCGTCGGCGCCCCAGGACCAGAAGAGCGCGGCGAGCGTCACGTCGATGACGATTAACGTGGTGGCGATGAAGGCGACCTCGCCGCCGAGCAGACCGAAGCCGCTGTCGATATAGCTGGTGAAGACCCCCAGGAAATTGTCGATGACGCCGGTGCCGCCCATGGGTCGTTATTCCTCACCTCTGGATGCAGCGTCGGACGGTGCGCGGCCAAGGAAACGGTCGCGGGTCTCGGCCCAGACCGCGAGACACTCGGTGTCCCGGACAGCGGCCTCACCCAGTTGCTGGCAGCGGCGCTGCTCAGCGCGCAGCGGATCGACGGCAGGCGCAAACGCTGGCGCGGGAGCCGGTCGTGCGGGTTCGTCTTCCCGCGTCAACTCGATGACCGTCGCTATCATGGCAAAGGCGACGAAGACGATCGCTCCGATCCGCGCCAACGTCTTGCCTTCCATCGCTTCCCCCTTTCCGGCCATCGGCCCAAGTCAGTTGTTGCCGTTGTTAAACATCTGCGCGTTGCCGGGCTGATAGCCGCTGCCGGGCGTCAGGAAGCGCTCGCGCTGCACACGCCCCTGTTCGGCCGCGGCCGCGCGCTCGGCGTCGGTCAGTGCCTGCGCCCGGCCGTTGGCGGCGATGACGGCCGTCAGATCGGCGAGCTGTTGCGCCTGCAATGCGAGCAACTGATTTCCGGCTTGGGTCGCCTGCAGGGCGCCTGTCGCGCCCTGGCTCTGGTCAACCAGCGCTTCCATCTGGGCGCGGTTGGTCTCGATATTGCCGACAACGCCAGCCTGGACGCGCATCGCGTCCTGCAGGCCGCCGACGGTATTCTCCCAGCGCGAGCGGGCATCGGCCACGAGTTGCTGCTCGGAAGCGCTCATGTCGATATTGGCGTATTTCTGCTGGAAGGCCTGGTCGATCTGCTGGACATCGAAGGCGATGTTCTGTGCCTGCTGAAGCAGGGATTGCGTGCGGCCGACCGCCTGCTGCAATTGCTGCAGCGAGGAGTAAGGCAGGCTTGTCAGGTTGCGCGCCTGATTGATCAGCATCTGCGCCTCGTTTTGAAGCGATGTGATCTGGTTGTTAATCTGTTCGAGGGCGCGGGCAGCCTGCAGCACGTTCTGCGCATAGTTGGTGGGATCGTAGACGATCCATGCCGCGGAGGCCGGTGGCGCCAGCACCATTGGTAGCACCGCGACCGGTGCGGCGATGAGCGCGGCAGCAAAGCGCAGCGCGCGCGAGCGCGATTTACGTGTCTTCATGGTCAGTCTCCTTCTTGGGCTGGGGAATGAGATTGCTGAGATCGGGAATGAGATCGGCCGCCCAGTCGGCACCGCGCTCCCGCAGCCAGGCGGCGAGGAAGCCCGTGCGGCCATGTTCGGCAAGGATGCGCGCGATGGCGGCCTGATCGGTCTTGGCGGAGGTGGCGCAGAGCGCGAGCGCCACTTCGCTGAGGCCCAGTTCGAAGAGGCGGTTGCCGCGCCGTGACTGGCAGTAGTAGTCGCGCTTGGGCGTGGCCCGCGCGAGGATCTCGATCTGGCGATCATTGAGGCCGAAGCGCCGATAGATCGTGGTGATCTGCGGCTCGATCGCGCGTTCGTTCGGGAGCAGCAACCGTGTCTGGCAGCTCTCGATGATGGCCGGCGCGATCGCCGAACCGTCGATATCGCTGAGGCTCTGCGTGGCAAAGACGACGGAGGCGTTCTTCTTCCGGAGCGTCTTCAGCCATTCGCGAAGTTGACCGGCGAACCCCTCATCGTCGAGCGCCAGCCAGCCCTCGTCGATGATGATGAGCGTCGGTGAGCCGTCTAGCCGGTCCTCGATGCGATGGAAGAGATAAGCGAGGACCGCGGGCGCCGCGCCGGTGCCGATCAGCCCCTCGGTCTCGAAGGCCTGCACGGTCGCTTCACCGAGATGCTCGGATTCGGCGTCAAGCAGGCGGCCATAGGCGCCGCCGACGCAATAGGGCCTGAGCGCCTGTTTGAGATCGTTGGACTGGAGCAGCACGGCCAGGCCTGTGATCGTGCGTTCGCCGGCGGGCGCCGAGGCAAGCGAAGTCAGCGCCGTCCAGAGATGCTCCTTCACCTCGGGCGTGATCTCGACGCCTTCGCGCATCAGGATCGCAACGACCCAGTCGGCCGCCCAGGCCCGTTCGGCCGTCTCTTCGAGGCGAGAGAGCGGCTGCAGCGAGACGCTCTGGTCATCGCCTTCGGTCAGGCCACCGCCGAGATCGTGCCAGTCGCCGCCCATGGCGAGCGCGGCGGCGCGGATCGAGCCTCCGAAGTCGAAGGCGAAGACCTGGGCGCCGGCATAGCGACGGAACTGCAGGGCCATCAGCGCCAGCAGCACGGACTTTCCCGCGCCGGTCGGGCCGACGACGAGCGTGTGCCCGACATCGCCGACATGAAGGGAAAACCGGAACGGGGTCGAGCCCTCGGTCTTGCCGAACAGCAATGGGGGCGCTGCAAGGTGTTCATCCCGTTCCGGCCCCGCCCACACGGCACTGAGGGGGATCATGTGGGCGAGATTGAGCGTGGAGATCGGCGGTTGGCGGACATTGGCGTAGACATGTCCGGGCAGCGATCCGAGCCACGCATCGACTGCGTTGATGGTCTCGGGCATCGCGGTGAAGTCGCGACCCTGGATGACCTTCTCGACCAGACGCAGCTTTTCGTCGGCGACGCGCGGATCGGTGTCCCACACCGTCACCGTCGCGGTGACATAGGCGACACCGGCATAGTCCGCGCCGAGCTCCTGCAGGGCGAGATCGGCATCGGCCGCCTTGTTCGACGCATCGGTGTCGACCAGCACCGAGGCCTCGTTGGTCATCACCTCCTTGAGGATGGCGGCGATCGACTTGCGCTTGGCGAACCACTGGCGCCGGATGCGCGTCAGCAGTTTGGTCGCATCGGTCTTGTCCATGAGGATCGCGCGGGTCGACCAGCGATAGGGGAAGGCGAGCCGGTTGAGCTCGTCGAGCAGGCCAGGCGTGGTCGTCGTCGGAAATCCGGTGATCGTCAGGACGCGCAGATGCTCGTCGCCGAGCCGTGGCTCCAGCCCGCCGGCGAGCGGCTGGTCCGCGAGCAGCGCGTCCAGATACATAGGCGTTTCGGGGACGCGGACACGATGGCGCTTGGTGGAAACGCAACCGTGCAGATAGGTCAGCGTCTCGGCGTCATCGAGCCAGCGGCATTCGGGCATGAAGGCATCGACCAGGCGAAGCACGCGATCGGCGCGGTCGGCGAAGCCGGTCAAAATCTCGTGCGGATCGATGCCCTTGGTCTCGCGACCTTCATAGAGCCAGCTCTCGGCACGCGCGGCGTCCTCGGCCGGCGGCAGATAAGTGAAGGTGAGGAAATAGCTGGATTCAAAATGCGACCCGGCTTCCTCGAAGCTTGCCTTGCGCTCGGCATCGACCAGAGCGGAGGCCGCATCGGGAAAGCGACTGTCGGGATAGAGGTTCGAGGGGTGGCGCTGCGCCTCGACGAAAATCGCCCAGCCGGAGCCGAGACGGCGGAAGGCGTTGTTCAGCCTGCCGGCAACAGCGATGAGCTCCGCCGGGACCGCGGAATCGAGATCCGGCCCCCGGAAGCGCGCCGTGCGCTGAAAGCTGCCGTCCTTGTTGAGGACGGTGCCCTTCTCGACCAGCGCCACCCAGGGCAGATAGTCGGCAAGCCGGGTGTTGCGGTTGCGGTATTCGGCGAGGTTCATCATCGCTGCGCCTCCCACTTCACACCGTCAGATGCGCGGGAATGCGCAGATGGCGGCGGCCGACCTCTACGAAGAGCGGATCGCGCTTGGCGGCCCAGACCGCCGCGAAGTGTCCGACCGCCCAGATCGCGATGCCGACCAGCCAAAGCCGCAGGCCGAGACCGACCGCCCCGGCGAGCGTGCCGTTCATGATGGCGATCGCGCGCGGCGCGCCGCCCAACAGGATCGGTTCGGTCAGCGCCCGGTGAACAGGAACTGAGAAACCGAGCAGTTCTCCGCTGTGCCCTTCGTCCGCTGCCATCAGATCAGCGCCCCGCCGCCGAAGGAGAAGAAGGACAGGAAGAAGGAGCTCGCCGCGAAGGCGATCGACAGGCCGAAGACGATCTGGATCAGGCGCCGGAACCCGCCGGACGTGTCGCCGAAGGCGAGCGTCAGGCCGGTGATGATAATGATGATGACGGCGATGATCTTGGCGACCGGCCCCTCGATGGATTCGAGGATCGACTGGAGTGGCGCCTCCCAGGGCATGGAGGAGCCGGAGGCGTGCGCGGCGGGCGCCGTCATCATGGCAATGACCACGACCGACGCCGCGGTCGCCAGTCTCTGGCGCGTGTTATGCAGAATCTGGTTCATGGGAGCTGTCCTTTGCGGTTGCTGTGGGAAGAGGTGCGTCCGGAGCGGCGATCGCTCCCGCGAGGCGATAATCGCCGTTGGGCGTGAGGCCCTCGACGCGGGCGAGCTCTGCGAGGCGGCGCGCGGAGCCGCGTCCCGACAGCACGGCCACGAGATCGATCGTCTCCGCGATCAGAGCGCGCGGGACGGTGACGACGGCTTCCTGAATGAGCTGTTCGAGACGGCGCAGCGCGCCGAGCGCTGTGCCGGCATGGATCGTGCCGACGCCGCCGGGATGGCCGGTGCCCCAGGCCTTAAGCAGATCGAGCGCCTCGCTACCGCGGACCTCGCCGATGGGGATGCGGTCTGGCCGCAAGCGCAGGGACGAGCGGACGAGATCGGAGAGCGAAGCGACGCCGTCCTTCGTCCGCATTGCGACGAGATTCGGCGCGCCGCATTGCAGCTCGCGCGTATCCTCGATGATGACGACGCGGTCGGCGGTCTTCGCGACCTCGGCCAGCAGCGCATTGGTGAGCGTGGTCTTGCCCGTCGAGGTGCCGCCGGCAACGAGAATGTTGGCGCGCGCCGTGACGCCGGCCCGCAGCGCCGAGGCCTGCTCGGCCGTCATGATGCCGGCGGCGACATAGTCGTCGAGGGAAAACACCGCGACGGCCGGCTTGCGGATCGCGAAGGCTGGTGCCGCCACCACGGGCGGCAGAAGCCCCTCGAACCGCTCTCCCGTTCCGGGCAGTTCCGCCGAGACGCGCGGGCTCGCCGTATGGACCTCGGCGCCGACATGGTGGGCGACCAGCCGGATGATGCGTTCGCCGTCTTCCGGTGCGAGGCGCTCGCCCGTATCGGACAGTCCCTCGGCGAGGAGATCGATCCAGAGCCGCCCGTCCGGGTTCAGCATCACCTCGACGACGCCCGGGTCTTCCAGGAAAGTCGCGATGGCTGGACCGAGCGCGGTGCGGAGCATCCGCGCGCCACGGGCGATCCCTTCCGAAGTGTGATGTGAGGCTGCCATCCGATCCCCGATTCCAGCGGGGACAAACAGGCGATCCCCATGCGGGGACGATTAAAAGAGCCCGATTTAGGGCTGAATCAACAAGGAATTAGCGGCGTCGCAGCCTAGCGTGCAAAGACAGGGAAACGGCGGTGACTCTGAACCACGACGTTTGGCGAATGACGGCTAAGCGGACAAAGCGCCCATTCAAAATGTTACACAGATCAGCACGATCCCAACATGCTCGCGTCCGGCTTCGGATTCTCTGCGTGTTCCAATCAGGCCGTTTGCATACGGTGGATTATTTTTAGGACCAGTCGCTTCGGAGCAAAGGGCAGCAGTTGGACCATGACACGCTGCATCGCGCTCATGCCGGTGATGATTTCAAGTCTTCCGTTCATCATCGCGCGGTAGCCGTCTTCGGCGACGGTGCGCGCGGATGAGGCGCCCTTGTAGAGCCCCAGCTTACCCATACCGGCGGCCTGCTCGAACCCGGTATCTACGGGGCCAGGCATTATGGCTGTGACCGTAACCCCGGTTCCTCTCAGTTCCTCGGAGACCGCGTTGCTGAACGAGGTCACATAGGCCTTGCTAGCGTAATAGACCGCCTGCATCGGTCCGGGCGTCAGCGCGCCACTCGACGATGTGTTCAGGATACGCCCCGATCCGCGCGCCACGAAGTCCGGCAGGAACAAACGCGTGAGCGCGGTCAGCGCGATCATGTTCACCTGTATCATCGCCCGGTCCGCCGACCAGTCCCCCTGGTCGAACCTGCCGAGCCCACCGAAACCGGCATTGTTCATGAGAAACGCGATCTCGATGCCGTCCCTCTTGACGCGGTCGTATATGCGACGTGGGGCGCTCTCATCCGCCAAATCCTCGGCCAGCACCGTGACTGCGATGCCATGCGCAGTTTCCAGTTCGTGCTTCAGCGCCTCAAGCCGGTCCCTGCGTCGTGCCACCAATACAAGATCGCCGCCGTTTTCGGCGTGGATGCGGGCCAGAGCCTCGCCAATTCCACTGGAGGCGCCGGTAATCAGCGCGGCGCCTGGTTTGCCGGTCGTTTCGGTATTTCGCTCATGTGCCATTGGCTTGCCAATTCGTTCTCGATCGCTCATATCAACACTCGATGACTTAAGTCATCGTATGTTGACTTGCAAGAGGCCCAAAATGCCCGCACACCGAAAAAGACCGCGCAATGCCGAAGCGACCCGCGCAGCCATCGAACAATCCGCCCGGCATCATTTCGAGGCCAGTGGTTATGACGCGGTCGGCCTGCGCGAGATCGCCCGGGACGCGGGCGTCGATGCCGCGCTGATCAGCCGCTACTACGGTTCTAAGAAAGGACTGTTCGAAGCCGCCATTCTCCCGCATTTCAACATCGACGCCCTGCTTCAGGGCGATATGACGGACTTCGGTGCGCGGGTCGCGCGAATGATGCTCGATCCGGGACACAAACAGGGTTTCGATCCCAACCGGGCCTTGCTGAATTCCGTCGGCAGTCCCGAAGTCGGCTCGCAGATCAACGAGGCGTTGACCGGAAAGGTCGTCGACGTTCTGGCATCCCGGATCGGCGGTGCCCAGACAAGGCTTCGGGCGGCCCTTGTCATCGCGATCCTGACCGGCGTCGATACGATCTATCGCATCGCACGCCTGGATGCGCTCGCGAACGCGGATCAGGCCGCTCTCGGTGAACTGCTCTCCGCGTCCATACAGGGTCTTGTGGATGACCGGGAAGACGATTGAGTACCTCTGCAACGCCATGATGCAATGATAAAAGGGCTCCAAGCAGACCTTCAGCTATCAGATCCAGCTACATCCTCTGACACTTCCTGCCGGAACGTCGGTCCTTTGGCGAGACGCCGGCCAAGCGTGGTGATGAATGTCTCGTAGCGCTCTGCTGCCTTAGCACGCGCTGCCTGGACGGCCGGTTCTGGCAACGCTGGCGTCGTGTTGAGCCAGAACCGAACGAAGACGGCCAGCGTTTCGACGGAAATCCCGACATCCCGTTCCAGACGGGTAATGCGACGGTCGATCTGATCCAGCCGCTTGGCGACGACGGCCTCACGTTTTTCGGCATCGTCCGGCGAAAGAAAGGACGCGATCGCCGCCTCGGCGATCATCGACAGCGATTGATCGCGGCGCGCCGCATAGTCTGCCAGCATCGCCATGATGTCCGGGTCGAGATAGACGGAGATTTGCGTCTTTTTCCTGCTGCCGGGCATGGATTACAGCTCCATCCCATCCTTGGGGTCGAGCGAGACCTGCCGCGCCACCCGTTGCATCGCCCGGTTCATCCGGCTGTTGCGCGCGGCCTCTTCCTGATCGTCGTCGAGGGGGGCGATCTCGAACTCGTTTTCGATTGGCTCCTTCTTCTCGACGGGCTGGACACGGCTGAGCTCGGGCTGGCGCCGCCGCTCGGAAACTGTGGTGTCCTCCTCGTATTCAGCACTGCCAGAGCTGTTGGCGTGTAGGGTCGGCTTGGGTGGCAATGGCAACGTGCTCCATTCATCATCTCCAGACTCGACAGGTTCTGCTTTGGACGGCGGCGGCAGAATGCGGTCCTGGAACCGCTGGTCCTCGTAGTAGCGAACCTTCTTCGCACGGAGCGGCGATATGCCGGCGACCATGACGATTTCATCCGCTGGCGGAAGCTGCATGACCTCACCGGGCGTCAGCAGTGGCCTTGCGGTTTCCTGCCGCGACACCATCAGATGACCGAGCCAGGGCGAGAGCCTGTGTCCGGCATAGTTCTTCATCGCCCGCATTTCGGTCGCCGTTCCGAGGGCATCGGACACGCGCTTGGCGGTGCGTTCGTCATTGGTGGCGAAGCTCACCCGGACATGGCAATTGTCGAGGATTGAATTGTTCGGCCCGTAGGCTTTCTCGATCTGGTTCAGCGACTGCGCGATCAGAAAGCTCTTGAGCCCGTAGCCTGCCATGAAAGCGAGCGCGCTCTCGAAGAAGTCAAGTCGACCGAGCGCCGGAAACTCGTCCAGCATGAGCAGCAGCTTGTGCCGCGCGGTCCTCGATTGCATGTCTTCGGTCAGCCGCCGGCCGACCTGGTTGAGGATGAGACGGATCAGCGGCTTGGTCCGATTGATGTCGGACGGGGGCACGACCAGGTAGAGCGTCGCCGGGCGTTGGTCGCCGACCATATCGGTGATGCGCCAGTCGCAGCGGCGCGTCACCTTGGCGACAACTGGGTCTCGGTACAGCCCGAGGAACGACATCGCGGTGGAGAGAACACCGGAGCGCTCGTTGTCCGACTTGTTGAGCAGTTCGCGGGCGGCGCTGGCAATAACGGGATGCGGGCCGGCCTTGCCTAGATGCGCCGTCTTCATCATCGCGGCGAGCGTGGATTCGATGGGGCGCTTCGGATCCGACAGGAAGGCGGCGACGCCGGCGAGCGTCTTGTCCTTCTCGGCATAGAGGACATGGAGGATGGCGCCGACCAGGAGGGCATGGCTGGTCTTCTCCCAGTGATTGCGCTTTTCCAGCGAGCCCTCGGGATCGACGAGGATGTCGGCGATGTTCTGGACGTCGCGGACTTCCCACTCGCCGCGGCGAACTTCGAGCAGTGGATTGTAGGCGGACGAGTTCGGGTTGGTCGGGTCGAACAGCAGCACCCGGCCATGCCGGGCACGAAACCCCGCCGTGAGCTGCCAGTTCTCGCCCTTGATGTCGTGGACGATGGCCGAGCCCGGCCAGGTCAGAAGCGACGGAATGACGAGACCGACGCCCTTGCCCGAGCGGGTCGGCGCGAAGCACAGAACATGCTCGGGGCCGTCGTGGCGTAGATAGTCATCCCTGAGCTTGCCAAGCACGACACCGTCGGGTCCAAGCAGACCGGCGGATTTCACCTCATCCGGCTTTGCCCAGCGAGCCGATCCATAAGTATCGACGTTCTGTGCCTCGCGCGCGCGCCATATCGACATGAGGATCGCCACAGCGACGGCGATGAAGCCGCCGGACGCGGCAATGATGGCGCCCTCGATGAAGATCGGCGGCGCATAGGCATCGTAGAAATACCACCACCAGAAGAAGGCCGGCGGATAGTAGATTGGCCAGCCGCCAATCTCGAACCAGGGCGCCCCGAGTTGGGCCTGAAAGCCGAGACGCCACGCCGTCCATTCCGTGGCCGCCCAGGTGGTGGTGAGGACGATGGTGAAAACGATGAGGATCTGCCCCCAGAGAACTTTTGTACCCGACATGGCTTCCGTTCCGCGCAAATATCGGAACGCTCGGGGCTCGGAGCCAGGTCGACAAGCCTGTTCCTCCTCCGATCGTAGGAACGGCGGCTAGGGGATAAACAACGGCGTTGTACCTGCGGACCCGCTTGGCTGGTCAGCTATGCGGACAAAGTTGCCATTCGCTTTGTAAAGATCAAACGTTCAACGCTTAGGGAAGCCAATCACATCTGCAACTGTCGTATTCCCCCCGCAGACGACCAGACCGATAACGGCATTCTCGGGCAAGTTGGCAGAAATTCGTTTTGCAGCAGGTATCAATGCGCCCGCCGCCGGTTCCGCCCAGATGTGCTCCTTTTCGGCAAAATCGATCACGCCTTTGAAGGCTTCCCGATCTTCAACCACAATCACTTCGCGGACTAGTTGTAACACAATATCCAAAAACACTTTGGAAACTTGCGGTACTCCGAGTGTGGATATGGCCGTTGTCACATCGATGGTTACCGGCTTGCGTTGCCGCATGGCCTGGGCCATCGAGTCAGAGCCATTTGTTTCCACCCCCCATACTCTGATATCTGGCGACATAGACTTGGCTGCGGTAGCAACACCGGAAATCATCGAACCGCCGCCGATCGTGGCAACAATGTCGGTAATCTCCGGAACAGACTGCAAAAACTCCAACGCCAATGTGCCGGACCCAGCAGCAATATGAACATCATCACAATCATCAATCAGAGTGAGTCCGTCTGACGCAAGTTCATCCGCCTTGGCAAATGCCGAACTCACATCAGGCGTCCAGATTACTTTTGCTCCAGCGTCTTTGATACGGTTGGCTGATGCTATAGGCGCGGTTTGAGGTAGGACGATCGTAACCGGTAGACCGAGCGTTTCGCACACTTCGGCGAGCGCAATGCCAAAGTTCCCTCCACTCACGGCAACAAACTGAGAGCCCTCGCTTTCGGTTGGCTTGGAAAGTAGCCTATTCAATACGCCTCTTCGTTTGAATGACCCTCCGATTTGCAGGTTCTCGAGCTTAAGAACGGTCCGTCGCCCCAGCATCTTCGAAAGAACAGGAGCTTCGATTACAGGAGTTACAATTGCCAGATTGCCAATACAATCGACTGCCGAACTGATGTCTTGCATGGATATCATTCATTCAAGCTACCTGAATGGAACAACTTTTCAATCGAAGTGTGGCGCGATCCGCGAGGAAGCGGGGTAGCTTTGGGCTGAGGCTGTGTGAAAACCGAGCGCTGTGATCTCTCTCGTCGAGTTCGTTTCCGCATCTCGTCCCAAGAGGCGCTCAGCTTAATGAGAGAGAGCAGATATCTCGGGTTTTCGAGCGATTGACTCAGGCCGCCGGAGTTTTCACACAGCCTCGGCTCGAAGCTGACCTCGCGAGCCTAAAATGTTGAATGATCACCTCCCCAGTCCCCGCTTGCGGCCGAAACTCCAGTCGATGCCGCCGTCGCCGCGCGCGACGCCGGAGACATGGCGGCCGAGATGTCTCTCCATCGATGGCGTCCAGGGCACGAGCTGGAAGCCGAGCCCGTCGTCGATCATTGCGAAACGTCCCGACGCGAGCGACAGACGCTGACGATAGGCGCCGGCGACATGCTCGCCGCTATTGGAGCGCTGAAACGGTTGCCCGGTCTTCGCCGCTATTTTCTCGCCGACCTCTTCCACCTCGCGTCGGCGCAGCGTGTCGATCAGATTGCGGCTGAAGACGATCCGCCGGCCCTGCCGCTCGGCCAAACCTTCCCCGATCAGATAGTCGGCCCGCCTGTCGAGAGCGCCGCGCAATTCAGCGCCGAACCCGCTTTCCGACAAGGCTGCCGGCTCGCGCGCGATGTTCTGCCGGTCGAGCCAGGTCGCCCCGGTTGCGGTGACCTGCCGTTCGATATCGAGATCAGAGCGAACCGCGAGTGCGACGCGGCGCTGGCCACGGGAATCGTCATAGGCGCGCAACTCGACGATCGAGCCCGGCGCGCTGTCGCCGGCGGCATTGAGATCGGCGAGCCTGATGTGATGGCTGCGTCCATCAACGCCATCGACCACGGCATAGGCCGTACCCTTCAATTCATCATCCAGCCCGCGCTCGACCAGACGCCCGACGATAGGCGCGTCGAGGCTTTCGGCCGCCAGCACGTACTCGACCGATCCGCGCTCGATGCCGCGTTCGGTCAAAGCGCGGTGCACGCGCTTGATGATGTCGCTACGCTCACCGAGTTCGCGCATGGTCGCCTCGGCCTTGTCGCCGATCATCCATTGACCGGGGCCGACCTGCTCGGCGAGGCCGAGTGTTTCCAACTTGCGCAGGCGCCCGACTTTCAGCGCATGGAACTCGTCGTGCCGCTCGCCCGGATGGGGTGCGAGATCGATGACTCCGGAGCGCCGGCCATCGCGCACGAGTTGACGGTCAAGTTGCGTCCAGCGCTCCGTTTCGATCTGACTTTCGAGTGTCCGGCGAATATCGAGATCGGTGCGTGGGCCAAGCTCCTGGGTTATGAGATCGCGCGCGCGGTCGCGCATGCCTTCCTTGATATAGTCGCGCGAGATGACGAGGTCTTCACCGTCCTCGCGGACACCGCGCACGATCAGATGGACATGCGGGTGTTCGGTGTTCCAGTGATCGACGGCGACCCAGTCGAGCTCGGTGCCGAGATCCTTTTCCATCTGACCAACAAGGTGGCTGGTGAAGGATCGCAGGTCCGACATCTCCAGCGCGTCGTCTGGCGAGACGATGAAGCGGAAATGATGCCGGTCGTCCTCGCAGCGCCCGGCGAAGGCCCGGCCATCCGCTTCTTCCTTTCCCGGCCCGAACAGCCTCGCCTTCTCCCCGTCCCGGGTGACACCGTCGCGGCGCAGATAATCGAGATGGGTGTCGAGTGGCGCGGCGCGTGCCGAATGGCGAACCACGCGCGCCTTGATGACCGCGCCGCGCGAGCGCGCGGTGATGAGACGATTGGCCTGGATGCTGGCGCGCTGGCCATGGCCGAAGCGCGAGCGGTTGCCAGAGCTGATGCGGCCGGAGCGTAATACGCCACCGCCTGCCTTCTTCGCGGCCGCCAGCGCCTGGGCGATGAAGGGACGCGCCGCCTGCGCACGGGTCGAACGGATACGGCCAGGCCGAATGCGGAACTCGCGGTCATCGGCCATGGCATGGTTCCGCAATGTGCGGAAACCCGAGCAAAGCCGGGATGTTGAGCACTCTGCGCACATTGCGGCGAGGCTGGGCAATGTGCGGAACGCGCCAAAAAAACCTGCAAAAACAACCGACCGACCAGCGCACAATGTGCGCCCTTTTATCCTGCCATCGGTCGGTTGTGGTTCCTGCCGCTCCCACTCCCGCGCGCCATAACACGCCAGAGCCCGAGATCATGCGATGAGAACTCCAACGCGTCATCGCTCACCCCCCGGTGTCATCCTGCGCAATGAAGATGGTCTTCGGGTGGGAATGATCCTCGCCATCGGGCTGCACCGGCACGGAAGCAGAGGCGCCATCCGTCTGCTTGACGATGGCGCGGTCCGCGACTGACCGGCGGTCAATTGAGCGCGGGACGAACAGCGGCGCCTCGCGCCAGTCGGGTGGCGGTGCGGGTACAGCCGGAGCGCCGGACGATGGCACCGTTGCACCCAGCGCCGGTGCAATCAGATCGACATAGGCGCGTGTTTCGGCTGGCAGCGGTCGCCCTGTTGCGAGGTGCTCGTCATAGCGATCGGGACCGGCATTGTAGGCCGCGAGCATTGCCGGGATCGTGCCGTAACGGTCGTACATCTCGCGCAGATAGGCCGCGCCCGCCAGGACGTTATCGCGCGGGTCGAAGGGATCGGAGCCGAGCCGATGTCGAATGCGCAGATCTTCCCAGGTCGCAGGCATGACCTGCATCAACCCCTGAGCGCCGGCATGGGAGATCGCGCGCGCATCACCTGCGCTCTCTGCGCCCATGACGGTGGCAATCCAGTGTTCGGGAATTCCGAACCGCTGCGCCGCCTCGGCAATATGCGCGGCAATGGGATCGCGGACTTCGTGTCGCCCGGCGGGCGTCGGCTGTGCGGATGCGCCGCTGGTATCGAGCACGGCGATGACCATGCCGAAAAGGAAAAGGAGGGCAATGCGGCCGCAGGGACCGCACCGCCGCAGTGCTGCTGACGGACCGATGCGCGGCATCGTTCAGTCCTGCTCGTCGCGTTTCTTCGGACGGGTCCAGTGCAGGCCCCAGTCGCCTCCATCCTCGTCCGACTGGAACAGCCGGGCGCGCACCGGAACCGCAAAGGCTGGATCGTCGAGGACGACAGAGATGAACGTGCCTGCGCGGTCGCCGGTATGTTTCCATCCGGCGCCAACCTCAGGCCCTGTCTCGTCGCCAAGATGAACGCGGTAGGCCGGCGCGTTCTCGCTGTCGGCATTCTCGGCCGTGACGAATGTAAGCTCGCAGTCGAAGGACAGCGAGCGCATGCGACCGCCGTAGCCATTTTCCGTGCGCGTGAATTGTCCGATTTGGGGCATGGTGAACTCCTGTTTGAATGCGGTGGGATTGCAGGAAGGCGTGCGTCGTCACCGCGTCGGCGCGCGCCAGACGAAACGGCCATCGCCGTCTTCGTCGGTGTAGAGAGGGATTGCCCGGCCGATGACGGTCGTCGCCGGAAGCGGACCGAAATACCGGCCGTCGAGGCTGTCGGGGACCTGCCAGTTCATGAGGAAGAGTTCGTCGTCCGCGACGGTGCGGCAGCCGCTCCAGACCGGCAGCGGGCGGTCCAGGCGATCACGGTCGCGCGCTTCGCCCATCGCGATTCCGTCGACCGTGATGGTGTGGCCGCTCCGGCATATGCGCTGTCCCGGCACGCCGAGAACGCGCTTCAGGATCGGGACGTCGTGGCCGATGTAACCGCGCTCGACCATGAAGTCCTCAAGCGGCTCGGGCGGCATGACCGCGACAAGATCGGGGACGTTGAGATGCACGGCGGGGTCGATCCGATAAAGGCCGATCGGTGCGCTGGCCGACACGTTCCAGACGAGCTTCAGCGAGGTCGGAACGAACGCGGCCGCGGCGACGCCCATGGCGGTGAAGTAGGTGAGCATGACGTAGCCAAAGCGGGTCATCGTTCGATCTCCCGCCGCTTGAGCCAGGCCTGATGACGCTCCGGCGTGTAGGGACGCGGTTCCTGGCCAGCGCTCATCCGGTGCGCCACATGGCGCCAGTGATCGGGGGCGGCGTCGCATGGATCGACTTCGGCGGCTTCCACCGCGTCGATGTGCTGGAGCACCTTCTCGACCTTCGGCCAGCCTTCGATCTTGAGCAGGATTTCCCCGCCGGGGCGCACGAAGGGAAGCGTCTGATAGGCGGCGCCCGGAGCGACGGCGCGCACGATGTCGATGCGCGAGATGACCGTGCCATAGTCGTTGGACGCCCAGCGCACAAAGGCGAAGATGGCGCCGGGACGGAAAGATACGACGCGCCGTCGGCGGTCGATGATCCGCTCGCCGGCCGCACGGCCGAAGCGAATCCAGTATTCGATCCTGCCCTCGATCCAGGTCAGTTCGACATTGGTGAGTGCGTCGGACGTGTGGGAGGAGAGCATCGTACTTGCGCCGGCACCGGGGGCTGTTGTGCCGGTCATGAGGGGTCTCCTTCGTCATTCGGGAATTCGTGGGCGAGCAGGTCGCGCAGCATGTCGGCGACGGTGACGCCGCGCTGGAACGCGGCGATCTTGATGCGGCCGCGCAGCTCGGGTGTGATGTCGATGGTCAGGCGGGCGGTGAATCCGGACGGCTTGCCGTCACGGGGCGCAGCATCGGCTGATCTGATCCACTGCTCGGGATCGCCTGGTCTCGTGGCGAAGGCGCGGCGGTTTGGACGGTTGCTCATGGTGCGAGCCTTCCGATCTCGGCCGCGAGCGCCGCCACTTCCCGCGCGGCGATGCTGTCTGCATCGCACTCGCAAACGAGGCGGCCGGACTGCGCGGCCGACGCAAAGATGACGCGCTGGCCGATCGTCGCGCGCAGCGCGGGCGGGTCCTGGTCGGCGAGCGCATCACCGGTCTCGCGCGCGATGATGGTTCGTGCCGGACAACGGTTGAGGACGAAGCGCACTGCGAGCTGCGGACGGAATATCCGCGCCTCCTCGATCAGGCGCAGGATCTCCGCCGAGGCCCAGCCATCGAAGGGTGACGGCTGAACGGGGATGAGGATGATGTCAGCGGCGAGTAGCGCCGAGCGCATCAACCCCGCGACGCGCGGCGGACCGTCGATAACGACATGGTCGGCAGTGCGGGCGAGCTCCGGGGCTTCGTGATGCAGCGTGTCGCGCGCGAGGCCGATGACGCCGAAGCGCCGCGGCAGCCCCTCATGGCTGCGCCGTTCGGACCAGTCGAGTGCCGATCCCTGCGGGTCGGCATCGATCAGAGTGGCGGTGCTTCCGCCTCGCGCCCATTCGCCGGCAAGGTGCAAGGCGAGCGTTGTCTTGCCGACGCCGCCCTTCTGATTGAGGAGTGCCGCGATCATGAGGCGCCTCCCGGACCGTGTCGGGCAGGCGGACTGCTCGCGGCCGCAGCGTCGTCATCGCGTTCAGAGAATGCCGTCTGGCGTCCGCGCTCTTCCTCTTTTCGGTGTTTCGGAGAGCGGTTTTCCCCGAAAGGCGCGCCCATACAAAAGTTAGATTCTTTGTTAGACTCTAAGTTAGGGGGCCGATTTTCGCTTTGTGCGGAAGAGGTTAGATGCGGTTTGGGTTCCCGATAGCACGATGGGTCGGTTCCCGATGGCACGATAGTCCGGGTTCCTGATAGCACGACGGCTTCCACAGCCTGTCCACAGGGCGCGGGCTCGAACGCGAGCAGCGTGCGCCCGCCCGCTTCGATCTCGAGAAACAGCGTGTAGCCGGGTAGCGGTTGTCGCTGGATGATCGCGCGCAGTTCGAAGGCGAAGCGCTTGAACGGCGAGAGGCTTCCGGATTTGACGTAGAGGTGCCGGAAGTCGAACCGCCAGCCGTGCTTCTGCCTGCCGCCATGCTTGCGCACGATCCGGTAGAGCCAGCGCTCGATCCCGCCCGTGAGGCCGAAATAGGCGCGGTCGATGGTGAGGACGAGCGCCTCGTCCAGCACCGCCTTGTAGAACCAGTCCGGCACGATGAGCTCGATTCCGTCCGGATTGCCGAACGCGTCGGCGCGCTCCGTCCATTCGTTGATCCAGGAGAAGCGATGCATGCGCCGACCGGTCGCTGGAACATCGGATGTGCGTTCACTGCGACTTCGAGGATTGGCCGGCGGCTGTCGCAAAGTGGTCGCGACCGTCGTCGATTGCAGCCGATCGAGCGCGGCTATCAGCCGGCGATAGTCGCGCGCACTGGTGCCACGTCCGATGAAGGTGAGGATTTCGTATGGGGTGGTTGCGATCAGGCGCGACGTGCGAAAGCCGTTGTCGCGCGCCTCGACGATCTGGCTGGCCGCCCAGATCAGGATGTCCGCATCCCAGATTGTGGCCATGCCATGCTCTGGCACGGCTTCTACGCGGATGGCGATCTCGCCCGCTCGGAAGTCGATCGGCTCGACGCGGTGGGACTTGGAGAGGGAAAAGAAGGGATAGGCCATGAGGTCCTGTGCGTCGCGTGGCGCGAGATCGCTCGGCAGAGCGCGGAACAGCTCAAGCTGGTCCCTTTCCGATCTGCGGGGGCGCGCCGTCATAGGATTAATCAGCGGTTCTCGGCTGACGACGGATCGTCATGACGTTTGGCCGGAAGGACCGTGCCGACGCCGGGGTCGGAGGTGGATCGCTTGGCGCCACGTTCCGCCCAGGCCTGCAGGTCATCGACGGAATAGACGACACGGCCACCGAGTTTGCGGTAGGCGGGACCGGTTCCGTAGGTGCGGTGTTTCTCGAGGGTTCGGGCGGAAAGGCTGAGAAAGCGGGCCGCCTCGGGCGTTCTCAGATAGCGCGGCGGTATACCGGCGGTGGCTGCGGACATGATCGTGCCTCCGTGATCCTTGTTGGCGCCGCCGGATATCGGCGGAGCGTCAGGGTCACGGTGGCGGAGAAGAAAGGGCGTGGGGGAGTGCGAAGATTCGAAAGAAAATTCGCACCCCGATCGCTAATTTTGTTGGGATTGGATGTTCCGGCGAACTACCACAGCTATTTTGCGGCGTGGCCGAACCAGGTAGAGAGCGCCTCGCGAAGGCTTTCGTCGTTGCCGTCCCCGACCCATGCCACATGCCCGTCCGGTCGGACGAGCACCGCCGACGGTGCATCGATCATTCCCATCACCGGCAGTTCAAAGCGGCTTGCGATGTTGGCATCGACCACCTTTACGCGGTCCTGCCAACCAGAGATATCCAGGCGCTTGGATTCGTCGAAGTTGAGCAACAGTGGTCGTGCATCATGGAGAAGTGCGAACACGGTCAAAGAATGATCGGCTGTGGAGATGTCTAAGTCAGGCATGCGGCGCCCAATTAGTGGGTGACCGTGGCCAATATCATAGTGCACATCCAAGCCAGACATTCGTGCCGCGTACCATTTGCGCGGCCCGTCCATTTGCATCACCTCTGCCATCATCTGACGCAGGGCGTTGGTCCGTTCATCACCACGGTTAAGTGCAGTCAACGCCAAAGTGCTTTTGAGCAAGGCCGCGCCGACGGGGTGTCGCTCGTCGTGATAGGAGTCGAGAAGATCGTCCGCGGAAATCCCCTTAACCACCTGGCCGAGTTTCCAGCCCAAATTGACCGCATCCTGGAGCCCGATGTTAAGTCCTTGGCCTCCCGCAGGGGAGTGGACATGCGCGGCATCGCCTGCCAGTAGAATTCTGCCTTTGCGATAGGTTTCGGCCTGACGCGCTGCATCGGTGAACCGTGAAAGCCAGGTGACGTTGCGGACACTGAAATCCGCGTTATAGGCCGCGTTGAGCGCTCGACGAAGATCGTCGATATCCGGTTTTTCGCCGCGCTCCAGGTTCTGCTCCGTGATCACGCCGCGGAACCGGTTGGCACCCTCCAATGGGCCGATGGCATAAAGCCCCTTTGGCCCATGGCTGATGCCCAGTTGCGGCCCTGACATCTCCGCTTCGAAGATCAGGTAACTGATATCAGGATCCCAGCCCGGAAAACCGATGCCGGCCTTCTTGCGCACGATGCTGCGTCCGCCGTCGCAACCGACGAGATATTGAGCGGCGAGTGACCGACCATCATCAAGGGCGACGGATACTCCGTCGTCAGTCTCGGTGAATTCGGCGACCCTGCAGCCGCGATAAAATTGCACCGGCAGTTCTGAAACCCATTCGGCAAGTCCCAGTTCAATCTTCTCCTGCCACAGTGCGAGTGTGTAGTTGTGACGAGACGGGCGGTCGCTGGCATCGAGAACTGCTCCGGCAAAATGCACAACATGATGCTTTTCGCCTTGGGAAATGAAACGGTCTGCGATGCCGCGCTGATCAAGGACTTCGATGGAGCGCGGGTGCAAACCGCCGGCGCGGGAGCCGTCGACCTCCTGGTTCGGTCGCTCCTCGACAATGGCGACATCTGCGCCCGCCAATGCCAGTTCTCCCGCCAGCATAAGCCCCGTCGGACCGCCTCCGGCGATCACTACCTGATGTCTGGAAACATGCATTTCTCACCTCTAATCATCGGGAATCACACCCGACTTCTACGCAATGACCGGCCTCTTGAAGCAAGACAGTTCTGCACCATATCTATGTTTTGGTGGAGGTAGGTTCCGTCGTTCGAAATACTTCGAGCCGGATTTCGCTTCAGGCGCCGAACTTTATAGTCTCCGGGGCCTATCGAATTCTGTGACTGTAGAGCAGCGTTCTGTATCCGCCATTCACTAGTGCAAGACCGGTTCGAACACGGCGCATAACCGTGTCTCTTTGGGGCGCTGATTTCCACGATATGGCGTTGACACGTTTCGTATTGAAAACGGATTCGGCGATCTCCTGGTAGCTTGCTCCTGCGTAATTGCCATCAACCGCGCGCAACATCTCGATAAGATGGCGTTTGCGTTGAAGTGGAAGGTGCCGGTCAGGACGCACACGGCGACCAAAAAGCACGTCGTGAAACCGATGCAGAGCGTCGACGCGATCTTGCAGTAGCTGGTCCATCAGCATGACGGCGGCCACTTGCCCGCTAGGAGGCCTGCCGTCGAGCGAAAGGGCAACGAACTGCTCCGCGCCGAGAAAGAACCGAAGATATAGTCCTTCATCGGCTGTCCTGGCGTACACGGGATCGGCCGTGAACGTTACTGTCGTCATGGTGGGCGAAGTCTGAGGCGTGAGAATGAGAGCGGCAGGATCGATGCGTGGTATCCAGAAAATGCCGGGGTTGGGCGCGGACAAGTTCGGTGCTATCGGGAAAGCGCAACCCCCAGTGCGCCGTCAGCGCGGTTGCGGCGTAATCGTCCGCCGGATCGGAAGCCGAGACTTCCTTTTCATATTCGGGATTGCGCCTGAGAAACTCCCAGGCGAGTTCGGAACGGTTCAGGCCGCTCAGATATCGATAGTGCGTCGGGTCTCGCCAGTTCGTGTCCGCCACCATGCCGATTTCCTCCCCGACTCTACGCGGTGGTTCGCAGGTCGTTGGAAGATCGCGTTAAAATTGAAACCTGGATAGCCGGGCAACCGGCATACAAAGATGCGTTTCGCGCATCACCTGTCAGTGATAGGCGGATCGAAGGAGATCGCGGTAACCGTTCTCAGTCATCCAGTGGGCGCGAGCGAGATGCGCTTCATGGACCTGCATAGCTCGTTCTGGATGTTCGTCGGGATCAAGGCCAAAGATGACGCGCACGACTTCAGCCCAATGCGCGGCATCGGCCTCCGCATCGAGCAAGCGAAGATAGGTCGCAAAATGCGCACGATCGTATTCGGTCAGGTGTTCGCTGTGCGGCGGCTCGTCCAGAAAGTCAGCTTGCCCCATCCGTCCCCCAGTCTCTTGGCGCAAGGCCTCGATGCATATGGTTAGCGTAAATTGACAAATTTTGTAGAGGTGCGCCGAAAAATCGCTGCGAAAGGTGTGGCGCATTGCGCCTGACACCTCCGTCGTCAGGCCAGCGCTCCTGGCTGGTTAGGGTTCGCGGCATCGACAATCATCACTCCTTCGCCTCGGTCGGAGGACAGGAAGACGATGCCAGCTGCTTCCAGCGCCCGGCGTATCTGGTCGCATGTGCTCTCATGCACCTTGAGTCCGTTGACGGACTCGAGGCGCTTGAGCGCGGTCAGCGAAACCAGGGCCTTTTCAGCGAGCATCTCTTGTGTCCAACCGAGCAATGCGCGCGCGGCCCGTGCCTGTCGGGCGGTGATCATGCATGATCACCTCCTACAGACCCCGGCATTCACGCCACTAAAACGACTTCTCTATTCGGACCAACCGGATAGCGGGGAATCCCTCACTCCCCAGCGGCTCATTTACATACTATAGTTGATAAACTTAAAGTATGTAAATCGCGATCTTCCTGCGCATGGATATGCGCAAATTGGTCGGCCGGAACTTCGCCCGCCTGCGTCGGGAGAAGGGCCTGACGCAGGAAGAGGTCGAAGCGCGTTCCGGCTTCAGCCAACAATATCTCAGCAGCCTCGAACGCGGCCGGAGGAACCCAACCGTGATCACGTTGTTTGAACTCGCCCAGGCTCTCGGCGTCAGCCATGTGGATCTGGTCGAGCCCGACGACGAGGTTTGAGCGGCACGCCCGCGAGGATCATGCTTCTCTTCGTGGTCGGTACAAGACCGCCACAGGATGGGATCAGAGGAGCCGGCGGGACAATCTATTTTGCGACGTCACCTCGGCATCGGCCTTGGCGGTCAAGTCGTATTTGCGCGCTCGCCGTTCCCCGTCCCCTCGCGGGGATGTGCCTCGACCGGACTGTGCCCGGTCGAACCTTAAACAGATGACGCAGCGGTTTCCGGCCGCTTGCCCCAGTCGAATTCCGATCCGTCGATCCACATGCGATGAAGGATCACAGCGATCTTGCGCGCCAGCGCGATGATCGCTTTCTTGTGGCCTCGGCGTCGCGAAATCTGTGCGCCCCAAGCCTTGAGCGCTGACCAACGTTTCACCCGTGTCAACAGCACCTGCGCCGCTTCGTAAAGAAGGCTTCGCATCATCTCATCGCCCCATCTCGAGATGCGTCCGTTGCGGTCGACTTCACCGGATTGCTGCTTGCGAGGTGTCAGTCCGAAGTGGGCGCCGACTGTGCGCGAGCGCGTAAAACGCGACGGAACATCGACCGTTGCCCGAAAGGTCAGTGCGACAAGTGGGCCGACGCCGGGAACCGTCATGAAGCGTCGCGTCACCTCGTCATGCTTCGCCAATCGAACGAGCATATCGTCCAACCGGCCGAATTGCTCTCGCAAGGAGCGTCTTGCCAACAGGAGAGCGTCGGCCACGGCGTGCAGGTCGGTATCGGCGATCAGTTCCCGCACCCGTGGTTCGAAGTCGCGCGGCGTCACCTTTCCGAGGTGATAGCCGAAGTTGCGGATGAGGCCGCGGATTTCGTTCTCGACATCCTGAAGCTTGTTCCGCAGAAGTTGCCGTGCGGTCAGGATCGTGCGCAGGCGTTGGCTGTTCGGCGTCTTGACGTGGACCGGTTTGAACAATCCGACGCGCATCATCTGGGCGATCCCGCGCGCGTCGTGCCGGTCGGTCTTGTTGAGCTGAGCGGCGAGCGCCGCTTTCATGTGCCGGGTCTCGACGCAGACGACCGGGATACCGGCTTCAGCCAACCGCCCATAGATGTGTTGCGATAGCATTCCGGCCTCGAGGCCGACACGAACAATCGGAAACCGAAGTGACAGGATATGCTGTGCAATCTCCTCCGGATCCGAGGAGAGCTTGCGTTCGTGTACCACCTGGCCATCGTGATCGACGATGCAGAGATTGACGGTGCGGGCCGAGACATCCAGCCCTATATAGTGCCTTTGGGACATGCCGATTCCCCTTTCGAATTAAGGACCGGCACTTCTCCTAACCAATCTTCAAACGGTTTTGTAAACTACGACTATTTCAGTCGTTCTTTGCTGAGAGGCAGCAGCGCGGCGGACAAATCATTTCTTCCCGGTAGTAATTAGAGCTTAGCTGTTCAGACCCTGTCGCTGCCGCAGCGGCAAATTTCAATGAAGGCGCGGAGCGGCGCGGTTGTAAAACGGCTTGGATAGTAGAGACGCGGGCCGTTCCGAGAAGGCCACATATTCGGCAGAACGGGAACGAGCGTTCCGGCGGCGAAGTCTTCCTCCAACCAATTACGGAAAGTCCCAATGATGCCGATCCCGGTCCTGGCGTAGCGAAGTCCCGTGTCGAGAGCGTTCACGCTCAGGATCAGGCGTGTCGCAGGCTGGACGGTGACCGTTCGAAAATCATCGACGAGGCTCCACGGCAGCAGAGGACCATCCGGCAGGCGATAGCGGATCGCATCGTGCCGGGTCAGTTCTTCGGGGCTCCGGGGCGTACCTCGTGCCTCCAGGTAAGCCGGTGACGCTGCAAGGGCACTCTGCTGGGTCCGGGGGCCGATCGGGATAGACACCATGTCCTTTTCGAGGGCGTCGTCATAGCGGATGCCCGCATCGCAGCCCGCCTTGACGATATCGACGAGACCGTTCTCGACCACGATTTCGACCTCGACGTCGGGATGACGGGCGTGGAATTTCGACAGGAGCGGCGGAAGGATGTCCGGCATCACTGCCCCGGGTACGTTAAGCGTCAGCCGGCCCCGCACGCGGCCCGCCGTGTCGGCGGCCTCGGCGCAGGCTTCCTCGAGCCCGGCGAACAAAGGGGCGATCCGGTCCGCCAGTGCCTGACCTGCGTCTGTCGTGGCCACGCTGCGGGTCGTGCGACGCAGGAGTGGCACGCCGAGGCTAGCCTCCATCCGCGAGATCGTCGTGCTGACCTTCGAAGGAGCGATCCCGAGGCGTCTGGACGCTGCCCTGAACCCGCCTTCGCGAACCACCACGAGAAAAATGGCCAGATCATCATTCGAGACATTGTTCTGCATAGAGAACAAGGTATTCGAAAATACGCGAATTGTCTCAGGGAAAGAGAACAATCAATCTCTCTCCATCAGCCCGCGATCACTTACCGCGCAGCGGACCCACCGAGGAGATTGAGACATGCTTATTGTGACAGGCGCGACCGGCCAACTCGGCCGCAGGATCGTCGAACACCTTCTGCAACATGTGCCTGCCGAACGCATCGGCGTCAGCGTTCGCGACCCGGATCGCGCGGGCGACCTCATGCGGGCCGGCGTGCGGGTGCGCCGGGGCGATTACGACGATCCCGACAGCCTGCGTCATGCGTGGAACGGGGCCGAGCGGATTTTATTGGTCTCGTCGAATGCGGCGGCAAAGGGGGGAGATCCGTTGAAGCAGCATAGGGCCGCGATCGGAGTGGCGCGCGAACTGGGTGTCGGCCGCGTGCTTTATACCAGCCAGGTCTCCTGCGCGCTCGACTCGCACTTCCCGCCAGGGCGGGATCACGCTGCGACCGAGAAGATGTTGGCGGACTCGGGCCTGCCCTGGACGTCCTTACGCCACGGCTTCTACGCGGCGAGCGCCGTTGCCATGAACGCGAACGGACTCGAGGCTGGGACGCTGACCGGCCCCGAGGACGGAAAGGTAGCCTGGACGACCCACGACGATCTTGCCGCCGCCGATGCCATCCTGCTGGCGCGCGGCGAGACGTTCGACGGTCCGACACCGCCGCTGACTGGCAGCGAGGCCCTCGACCTCGCCGACCTCGCGCGGCTGGCAACGGACGTCCTGGGACGGCCCATCGCGCGAGAAATCGTCGAGGAAGATTCCATGGAACGCCATGCTCGGGAGAATGGCATACCTGAGGGTGCTATCGCCGTCATGCTGGGATACTTCCGTGCAGCCCGAGCGGGCGAGTTTGATCGGGTCGATCCGACGCTCGCTCAGTTGCTGGGACGTGCGCCGACGCGGATGCGAGAGTTTCTGGCGACGGTGCAGGGATGACCACTGCGCTAGCGTTAGCGAGCCAAGACCATCGCGTTTTCGCGTGGCGAGTAAGGGCTCGAAGCCGTCGCGCGGGAACGACCGAATACTCCATCTATAATAGTCGCCTTTGCCAGATTTGTAAGCTGAAAAACCGTTTTGAATCGGGCAATCGGCGGGTGCCTGCGCATCTGATTCGGTCGCCACAAGAAAAGGCCCCGCCCGGACCAGCCGGGCGGGGACCTGTCGGGCCTCACTCGCCGTTGCGGCGGGTGGGACGGGACCAGATGAGGCTGAAACCGCCGTCCTCGTCGTCGAAGAGGTTGGCGTAGATCGGAGCGGTGAAGCTCGGATCGTCGAGCTTGAGGCCGAGATAGTCGCGGCCCTCGTTCGACTGCTTGGACCAGGCTGCCCCGATTTCGGCGCGGCCGACCAGGACGCGGTGGCTGGGAGCGTTCTCGCTGGTCTGGCTGGTTTCGGGGACGATGCGGACGTTTTTGGCCTGCACGTTGAGGGTAACGATTTCGCCGGTGAATTCGTTGCCGGACTTCTTGAAGGTGCCGATGGTTGCCATGGTAGTTCTCCCTTGATCACTGGTTTCGAGCCCGCACCATTGCGGCCTCGATGGCGATCGGAGAGGCCGGAGGCGATCGACGGCGCATCGCTCGCGACCGCAGCGTCAGCGGAGGATGGCGATCCGGCGGGTTTCTTGCCTCGCGAGGAATGGCGGCTCAGCCGGCAGGGGAAGAAACTTGACGGGCGTCATTGCGCCATAGGCGATCGAGGCGCAGCCGGCCTTCGGCCAGATCAGCCCATTGAAGAGGCCGTTAGGAGCGGTCGGCTCACCGGGATTGTTCAAGGAGAGAATGGCAAGACAGAACACCCCGGTTTAAGTCCGGCGAAGGCACGGAAATTGTCTGCGGCCCTGCGGGCCATTCCGCTTGATACCCAGCGATGCCACCTGATGCGGAAACAAGCCGCTCTGCGTCCGGCACCGGTCGCGCGTTTCGGGGCAAATCACGCCATGCCGTCCGGGAGTGCCGGCGCTCAACCGAAATCGCCGATCCGTCCCGTACCGCGCCCCACATTGCTCACCCTTCGATTTGGGCGCGGCACAAAACCTCAGCCCCTGTCCCGGCTTCACCTACCGTTGCGTTCAGATGCTGGCAGGCGTCTGTCCGGCAGGCCCGGGCGGGGCCATTGAGGTCACGCGCACGAACGCCGTGATGCCGACCGCCACCGCGCCGATCACTGAGAAGACGGTCTGCCAGGTTTCCGACGGCATGAGATGTTTGACGATGCCGTGGGTGGCGTGGAAGCCTGCAACGGCGGCAGGTGCGACGAAGGCGAGCGCGACGGCGAGCTTCAGCCACATGGGCCGTGCGAACAGGATGAGGAACTGAGCAAGGCCGAACACGAGGCCTGCGCCGACAAGTCCGACAAGGATGCTGCCCGGCACGCCGGCTCCGGTCTGATAGGCCCACATCCCTGCCGCCGCGCCGCCAAGCGCCGGCAATGTGTAGATGGTGAGCGTGAACAGCAACCAGCATAGGACTGCAATTGCGGTGATGGATCCGAGAATAGCAATAGTCATGGTGGCATCTCCGTAAGGTGAGGTTCGAACGGTTGCGCCTCCACCACCACCATGGCGCAACGAGAGTATAGCGCAATCACAGCCAGCCTTGGAGTTGGCAGGTATGCGGCACGTGCATTAGGAGGCTGGCGCTAGTTACGTGCGGAAGCACCCGGGACATTAATCGTCCCGGGTGCCTTTAACTTAGAGTTTCAGATTGCACGCCTGCCGGATAACAACCTGTACCGGCGAAGGCGGCAAGTCCGGATCGAACTCACCTCGTGGCAACAGCGCCGGTTGCGCCATGAAGCGCGGCTCCGTCCCACCATGAGGTTGCGCTGCGTGGACGAGAAATGGATGGCAGAGATAAACCGTACCCGCCGCACCTGTCGCCATCTCGACGTCGCAACCCTCCGTCGAGGAGTAACCACCCGCCGAAAGCTGCCTCAGCGTTGCACCCGCGTCACCAAAGGGCAGCAACTCGCGCGCAATAATGGCGTGCGACCCTTTCCGTATCCTTGTCGGGGCATCATCCGAACCGACATCCGAAAACAGGAACAGCATCAACAAGGCGCGTCCGCTGGTTTTGACATTGACGCGCCATTCCATGAAATCGGAATTTTCGGTTCCGAAACTCATGTCAACATGCCAGCCATCATCGCCTGGTGACTGAGGCGAGGGAAAGCGGATCGGAAACGTTCCGAGTCCGTTGGGCGTTATCCAACGGCCCTCACCCACAAGCTGGTTGTAAGCTTTGCGCAGTCGCCGCGTATTGGCGGCCTCCACAAAGGGAGGAGAGGACTTGAACCCGATCCGGACAACCGGCTGCTTCCAGCTTTCCGGTTCGTTTGGGGAAAGGCCCATGTCAGCCCACAGTTCCGCCCTGCATTTTTTCGCAAGGTCGGCACTGAAAGCGTCTTCGACTTTGACGAATCCATCGTCGATAAAGCTCTGGACCTGACCAGGGGTCAGTCCGGTTTGTTTAGAATTTGGCATAACATTCTCCGTTCGGCCATCGCGTCAGCGGGCCGGTTGATCTTTTTAGGGCGCAGTTGCGCCAGAACGGGTCGAACCGTTCAGATCAGTGGGAAGAATGTGGACATGAACATCATTGGTCGATCCTATATCAAACTACTTTGAGGGCGCAAGGTGGTCGCTGGCGAAGGTCATTCGAACCGCCACACCGGGATGCCGAGCTTCCGAGCCTTGTCGGCGAGGTTCGCCTGAATGCCGGTGCCGGGGAAGACCATGACCCCGATCGGCAGGACGTCGAGCATCTGGTCGTTGCGCTTGAAGGGCGCCGCGCGGCCGTGCTTGGTCCAGTCGGGCGCGAAGCCGATCTGGGTGACATTGCGGTGATCGGCCCATCGGGCGGCGATCTTCTCGGCGCCCTTCGGCGACTTGCCGTGCATCAGCACCATGTCCGGATGCTTTACATGCACCTGGTCGAGCTTGTCCCAGATCAGCTTGTGATCGTTGTAGTCGGCGCCTCCGGAGACGGCGACCTTCGGACCGGCGGGCAGGAGCACTTCGCGGTTGGCGCGTTTGCGCTCTGCGATGAAGTCCCGGCTGTCGATCATCGCCGATGTCAGGGCGCGGTGGTTCACCTGCGAGCCGGTGCGCGGTGACCATGGTGATCCGGTGGTGCGCAGATAAAGCTCGGCGGCGCTGTCGCGGAAGACCTCCAGGCTGTCGCGGCGTTCTATGAGACCTTGGCCGGTCTCGATGAGCCGTTCGAGCTCGACGGCCTTGATTTCAGAGCCATCCTGTTCGCGTTGCCCGCGCTTCTGCGCCTGCTCGTTGTCGTCGAGCTTGCGTTCGAGCCGGTCGGTAGCGCGATGGAACATGTTGACCGTCGACCAGAGCAGATCGTCGAGTTCGCCATCGAGAGCCGTGTCGGCCATGGTGGCGATCAGCGCGTCGAAGATGTCGGAGACTGCGCCGGCGATGACGTTGTCCTCCGGGACGAGGCGTGGATCCGGACCGTGGCCGTCGTGGCGGTAGCCATGGAGTTCAAGTTCGTTCAGTGCGTGCTCGGTCGGCGAGGACTCGTGATGGGGTTCGAAAGTGTCGTCGTCGAGTGTCATCGGGTGGCTCCCTTTGTCGGTTGGCCGCGCCCGCCGCGGCCTTCATGGGCAGACAAGACGGCGGGCGGACCGGGCTTGCATCCTGGAGCGGCAGCGCAAGGACCGGAGCGTCAGCGGAGGATGGCGGAGGCCGGCGATTTTGTTTCGCGATGGAAAGGCCCGCAGGGCCGCCGGATAATCGTTGGCCGCAGCCATTGCCGGACCGGGCCGTTTGCCGTCCGGTCGCCCTCTGAAGAAGGCCGGGGCGCGGCCCTCTCCGGCATTCACGGGGAGGCGTTGACGAAGGCTGCGACGTCACTGCCATAGCCCGCACCGCTGCCCCGTTCAGGCGGACAGAACGGATTCCATGAACCCGGCAACATCCTGCGGGGCGAGCTGGACCCGGATCGAGGCCCGGAATGCATCGATGCCACGCAAGCGCAGATCCTCGTTGAGATCGCCCAGCATCGGCGAAATCGGCAACGCCTCTATGCCGAGTGCGTCTGCCCGTTCGATGAGCGTGTCCCGTGCGCCGTCGCCCGCCGGATCGTCGTCGCGCACGATGTAGAGCCGGCGCAACGTGTCGGGGAACAGGATGGCGGCAAGATGAGCTGCGGAGAGCGCGGCTGCCATGGGCATCTCGGGCAAGACACATCGCAGCGACAGCATGGTTTCGATGCCTTCGCCTGCCGCCATGATCTCGCCCGCCGCGCCGAACCGGACGGCATGGCCGAGCAGGTCGCCCATTGCCCGTCGCGGCGTCTCGATCGGGGCCTTGCCGAGTGTCGCCTCGCTGAATCCGCTCGGATCGAGCCAGGTGCGATGGGCGCCAGTCTGGTGACCGTCGAGATCGGTGACCGATGCGATCAGCGCCGGCCAGGTCTCGGTCGGGCTATGCTCGTCAGGCCGGTAGTAGCAGCGCGGATGAAATCGCAGCGATCCGGTTCCGTGCAAAGCCGTAATGCCGCGCTTACGGAAATACGATTCCGCGCGTGTGCCCATAATCGGCTCTGCCATCGAGAACAGTCGCTTCGCAGCGAGCGGCGAACCCGTTGGTGCTGGCAAATTGCGTGCGGGCGATGATGCCGGCTCCGGTTCAGGGTGCGGCAGGCTGAGAAACCGCCGCGCCTCGTCGGCGACGTCCCGGAACTCGGTCAAACCGCAGCTTTCCCGGATGACGTCGAGCAAGTCGCCATGCTCACCGGTCGCCGCGTCGGTCCATTTGCCCGCCGCGCCCTTGCCGGACTCAGGGCCTGTCAGGCGCACGAACATCGAGCGACCCTTGGCGTTGCGCACGTCGCCCACCATCCAGTAGCGGCCCTCGCGCCGCCCGCTTGAGAGATATTCGCGGCACACGGCCTCGGCCTGCCGGCCGAGACGGTGCGCGAGGTCGGAAGCATCGCGGGTCATCATGCAGCCTCCCGCTCGGCGATGCGCTCGACCGGAAACCGCTCCAGCAGCCTGGCGAGGACGGCGGCGCCGGACGCGTCGGTCGGGACGAACAGTCGGAACTTCCACGAGATAATCTCGCCGAACAGGCCATAGGCCTTGAGGCGGTCGCGCATGGTGTCGGTGAAGCCGGTGAGCTCGATGCGGTTCGCGCCCATGACGCGGGCGCGGCGAAGTTGAAGGCCCTCGGGGAGATCGAGGATCGTGCGACCCTCGGTCAGCGCGGCGAAGGCGTCGTCCGCCGAAAGGCTGGCGGTGCCTGTGGTCGCCGCGTTCGCGGCCCAGGCCGGAGAAACCTTGCGGCCGATGATCCGCTCGCCGTCGTCGGTCTGGAGCCGGTAGACCCGCGCCGATTCATTGGGCAAGCGTTTCCAGATCGGCAGCAACAGTCCGGTAACGATATGAACGGTGCTGTCGATATATTCCGGGACCGCTGTCACTTCGGTGTCCCAGATGCGCGCAAACGTCTCGCGGTCGGTTTCGACCCAGTGCGTGTCGCCCATCATTGCGAGGGGCACCTTGGTGGATTCCATCGGCCGGATCAGGCGCACCCGGCGTTCGACGACGCCGTCGTCGTCGATCACGCTGGTGGTCGGAACGCGCACGGCGGCCCGGCCCGATCGCTCGTTGACCAGCAGGGCGGCACGTGGATCGGCGAGATGGTCGAGCGCCTCGTCAAGCGTGACGGGATGATTGCGCTCCCGCTGCGCGACGGTGAGCAGCGTGGTCTCCGCGCCGGTGGCGGGATGCGTATGGATCACCTTCCGGTCGGTGACCGTGAACTGCTCGCCCCGCAGCGTTTCCAGCCCGACATCATAGGTGCCACTGGCGATGGCACCCTCGATCCGGGCGGTGAGGATCTGCTCGAAATGCGCAAACAGGATGTTCTGCAGATCGATGGTGAGCGCCAGAAGCCGGTTGAGGAAGGTGGTGATCGGCGGCAGGTCGTCCTTGATACCGGTATCGTCCACGAGCTTCAGACCGGTCGAGGTCTCGAAAGTCTGGAGCGGGCAACCTTCGACCTTGCCGCCGACGATCATCAGATAGAGCCGGCGCAGCGCATCGCGCGCATAGGCGCTTTCGAGATTGTCCTCGGCGCGGAACAGGCCCTGTCCGCCGGTCTGGCGCTGACCGCGGGTGATCGCGCCGAGCGTGTCGAGGCGGCGGGCGATGGTGGAGAGGAAGCGCTTTTCCGCCTTCACGTCGGTTGCGACCGGCCGGAACAGCGGCGGTTGCGCCTGGTTTGTGCGGTTGGTCCGTCCCAGACCCTGGATCGCGGCGTCCGCCTTCCAGCCCGGTTCCAGCAGATAGTGGACGCGCAGGCGCTGGTTCTTCGCCGCAAGGTCGGCATGGTAGGAGCGCCCCGTGCCCCCGGCGTCCGAGAAGATGAGGATGCGCTTGAGGTCGTCCATGAAGGCCTGGGTTTCGGCGAGGTTTGCCGAGATCGCGCGGCCTTCGACGGCGAGGCGATCAGCGGTGGCGCCAGCACCGGGCTTGCGGACGATGCGGCTCGAGCGGCCCGTGACTTCGGCGACCATGTCGGTGCCGAAGCGATGGATGATCTGATCGAGCGCACCGGGGACCGGCGGCAGCGACGCGAGCTTCTCGATCAGCCTGTCGCGCCTTGCGACGGCTTCGCGGCTTTCGACGGGCTGGCCATCGCGAGTTACCGGGCGGGAACACAGATTGCCCTCGGAGTCGGTGAAGGGCTCGTAGAGCTGCACAGGGAAGGAATGGGCCAGGTAGTCGAGCACATATTCGCGCGGGGTGATGTCGATCTGGACGTCGTTCCAGTCCTCGGTCGGGATTTCGGCGAGCCGACGTTCCATCAGGGCTTCCCCGGTCGAGACGATCTGAATGACGGCGGCGTGGCCGGCTTCGAGATCGGCGTCGATGGCGCGGATCAGCGACGGTGTCTTCATCGCCGTGATGAGGTGATTGAAGAAGCGCTGCTTGGCGCTTTCGAAAGCCGAGCGGGCCGCCGATTTGGCCTGCCGGTTGAGGGTGCCCTCGCTGCCGGTGACGTTGGTCGCCTGCATCGCGGCATCGAGATTGTTGTGAATGATCGCGAAGGCGCCGGCATAGGCGTCGTAGATGCGCCGCTGCTCGTCGGTGAGCTGGTGCTCGACCAGCTCGTATTCGACGCCTTCATAGGAGAGTGAACGAGCCTGGTAGAGGCCGAGCGCCTTGAGATCGCGTGCCAGCACCTCCATGGCTGCGACCCCGCCATCCTCGATCGCCTCGACGAACTCGGCGCGGGTGGTGAAGGGGAAATCCTCACCACCCCACAGGCCGAGCCGCTGGGCATAGGCGAGATTGTGGACCGTGGTGGCGCCGGTCGCGGAGACATAGACGACGCGCGCATCGGGGAGCGCGTGCTGCAGGCGCAGCCCGGCGCGGCCATGCTGCGAGGCGGCCTGGTCGCCGCGCTCGCCCTTCGATCCGGCGGCGTTCTGCATCGCGTGGCTCTCGTCGAAAATGATCACTCCATCGAAATCCTTTCCCAACCAATCGACGATCTGCCGCACACGCGAAACCTTCGATCCGCGCTCGTCGGAGCGCAGCGTGGCATAGGTGGTGAATAGGATGCCCTGCGGCAGACGGATGGGCGTGCCCTGGCGAAAACGCGAAAGCGGCGTAACGAGGAGTCGTTCCCGACCGAGGGCTGACCAGTCGCGCTGCGCGTCCTCGAGCAGCTTGTCGGATTTCGACACCCAGACGGCGCGGCGCCGGCCCTTGAGCCAGTTGTCGAGCAGGATGCCGGCGACCTGCCGGCCCTTGCCCGCGCCGGTGCCGTCACCAAGAAACCAGCCACGCCGGAAGCGGACAGCGTCGTCGGCGTCTTCCGCCGCGGCGGTGACCACATCGCAGGTCTCATCGACGATCCAGGACCCGGCGAGATGCTGGGCATGGGCTTCGCCGGCATAGATCACGCTTTCGAGCTGGGCGTCGGAGAGAGTGCCATCGGCCACGAGCTCCGCCGGCAGATGCGGGCGATAGTCCGGTTTCGGCGGCGCGACTGAGGCCATGGCGGCGGATTGGACGAGCCTCGTCGGATGCGCCTGAGAGCCGGGAATACGGATCGACTGAAGCGCGTATTCCTCGTAGATCGCGTCGGTGAGGCGCGCGCTATGCGGCGGGGTCCAGTCGACCGTCTCATAGGTGAGCTCTTCGCCCGTCGGATCGGCAATGGACGATGCGGCGCTGCCCCCACCGAGGTTGCGGTGCGCGGCTGAGGTGGAGCGCGGTGGGGTGACCCGCTGTCCGGAGATCGCCGGCAAGGAAACCGGTGCGCGGGGTGGCATGTCCGCCTCGATCCAGCCGAGCAGTGTCGCGACATCGGGGGCGATGCCCCGCGATGCCGGAAAGGCGGTGGGATCTTCGGCGGCGATCTTGTCGATCACCGTCAGCCGCGTGTCGATGGTGGTGCCATGGCGCGCATAGACCGCGCCGTCGATGGCGGCGGTGAAGACGACGCGTCCGTGCTCCTGCAGGCGTGCGAAGGAATCCCGCCACTTTGGGGTGTCTGGTGCGAAATTGGCGCCGGTGATGGTGACGAGGCGTCCACCGGGCGCCAGGCGAGCCAGCGCGGAGGTGACATGACGATAGGCGGCGTCGGCCATGCGTCCCGAGACATTGGCCATCACCGAGAATGGCGGGTTCATCAGCACGACGCTGGGAACAGCATTGGCGTCCAGATAGTCGTCGATCTGGGCCCCATCGAAGCGTGTGACCGAAAGAGCCGGAAAGAGGGAAGAGAGAAACGCACCGCGCGTCTCGGCCAGTTCGTTGAGATGGAGCCGGCCCCCGGCGATCTCGGCGAGAATGGCGAGGAGGCCTGTGCCGGCGGACGGTTCCAGCACGACGTCGTCCACGGTGATCGTGGCGGCGGTCGCCGCGGCGAAGCCCAGGGAGATCGGCGTCGAGAACTGCTGGAAGGCTTCGCTCTCTTCTGAGCGGCGGGTGTGCGAGGGCTGAAGGCTTGCGATCCTGTCGAGCAATGGCAACGCACCCGCCGGAGATCCGGCTTTGCGCAGAAGTGCCTTTCCGTATTTGCGCAGAAACAGGACGGCGGCACCTTCGCAGACGTCATATGCGGTCTTCCAGTCCCAGGCGCCGTCGGTGTCGGAGCTGCCGAAGGCGGCGTCCATCGCGATGCGGAGCGCGGGCGCGTCGATGCGGCGGCCTTGTTCGAGAAGCGGAAGGAGTTGATGGGCGGCGCGGGTGAGCGCCGCCCCCGGAACGATCTCTGTCATGGGGGAGAACCTCGGGAGAGCGGGAACGGGGCAAGCCGGGCAGCGCTCTCTCTGGACCGCACCGGCTCATACCCGTCCCGGCAACCCTCTCCCTCTCATGGCTCGGGCGGCCGATAGGCCTCGTAGGGATTGCCATCGGCGAGATGACCGAAGGGCGTGAAGAGGAACTCGCCGCCATCTCGGCCGACCGCGCAGATCACATAGCGCACCGCCCCGGTCTCGGCGTCGGCGCATTCGAGCAAGGCGAGATTGCCGTCGGCGGCGGCGCGTAACAGTGTCTGGAAATTGGCGCGGGCATGGTCGGGAATGCTCATGACTGGCCTCCCGCCAGCGTGTCGGCGAGCCATTCGCCGGTATAGGTCCACGCCACGGTCTCGCCGGTGGTAAGGTCGAGGACATGCGCGCCGCCACCGAACGCATCGGTGCGTGGCCGTGAACAGGTGTTGGCGTATTGGAAGCCCCACCGTCCGGTCAGCGAGAACACGGCGGCGCAGCGCTTGACGAACTGGATGACATGTTCCGGATCGCCGGTGCCATCATCGCGTATCCAGAGGCAGGTGCCGCCATGTTCGGGCACGATCGAGAGATCGAAGCCTTCGGATGGCGGGTCTTCCGCTGCGTTTTCGTCGGCCAGGCGGTTGTAGAATTCGAGCGCGCGCGCCGCGTTCTCGGGTGTTCTGACGTCGAGGACGCAGGAGAAGTGTGTGAAGTAGTCGGCCATGTCGGGCTCCTGAAACGAAACGGCCCGGTGCGGTGACCGGGCCGAGATGAGACTGATGGTGGGAGATGCGGGGCGGCCCTGGCCGCCCCGCTGGAGCGGCTATTCGGCAGCCACGGTTTGCGGTTCGTCGACCGGCTCTTCGTCGCCATCATCCTCGTCGGAGAGGAAGGCCGGCAGAGCTTCTGCGTCGTCCCCTTCGGCATCCGAGGTAATGCCATCGTCGATGACGGGCAGGCGCAGCGGTTCGGGCAACCAGCCGCTGTCGGCGAGCAGCCGTTCCGCCTCCTTGGCCATGTCCGACTTCTTCAGGTGGTCGATGAGCTGTGCGGTTTCCTCGCCCTTGGCTTCGCGCACCGCTTCGAGAATGCGGGGCTTGGTCACCCGGCCAAAATAGTTGTCGACCGTCGGCCGCCATCCGGTTTCCACCATGTCGAGCCCAACGGCACGGGCGAGCCGGTCCGCTTCGTGAATACGCTGCTGAACGCCGCGCGCTGTCGGCCCTGCACCATAGGGATTGGCCTTCTCGTAGAGCGCGTTGACGCCGAAGGAGACGCAATGGGCGAGAAGCGCCATGCGGCTGGCATCGTCGAGACCGTCGATTTTCGCCCAGAGTGCCTCGTCATCTTCGAGGGGCAGATCGGCCTTCCAGGACTCGTGCCGGTCGTCGACGATCTTGGCAGCCGCGCTGTCTTTCAGGTCATCACCCTGGACGGGGAAATAAACCTGCCGGACCGACGCCTCCAGGCATCCCGGTGTCGAGACGTGCTGGAAGGCATCGCGCACCAGCTTGTGGATCAGCGCGGTCATGGCGACCGAGGGGTTGTTGGCCAGCGCATCACGCAGAGCCAGAGAGCGTTGCGCCGTCAGTTCGATCACCAGCCGCTCGGGCAGCGGCTTGATCGCATCGTCCTCCTCGTCCTGCGGCTCGGATTCGCCACCCACGGTAATGACGGTACGCTGCACGGCGCCGGGCTCGATTGCCGCATCGCCATCGCATTCCGCGTCGTCGCCCTCGGACACTTCGTCCTCGGGGCGGACATAGCCACGCTCGACGGAAAGCTGGCCATCGTGGCGGATGCTGACAAAGGCGCCGGCGCGGCCGATTTCGGCGGGATCGTATTGCTTCGGTCGATCCTCGAAGGCATCGAGTGCCACCTCGATCTCGCCGAGCCGTTCATCCACCTCGTCTGGCAGTTCGTCGGCCTCGGCATATTCGGCTTCGAGACGGTCGAATTCCTCACGGAGGGCTTCGCGTGTGGCCCGCTCTTCGTCGGTGAGATCGACTGGCGTGCCAGTGAGCGCCCGCAAGCCGTTGGTATGGCCATAAGGGAAATCGGCTGCGACCGAGATCCATTTCCAGCCCTCCTTGGCGATGGTCTCCGCCTCGGCGGTGAGCTTCTTTCCGACCAGCCGTTCGAGCAGAGCCACATCCTCGATCCAGCCCCCGTCGTCGTCCTGGAAGAGATCGCGCAGGACGGTGCCGCCGGCTTCTTCATAGGCTTCGATCGTGACGAAGCGCACGCGCCGGTCCGAGGTCCGAACGGTGTTCTCGGTCAGCATGCGGCGGATCTGATAGGGTTCCTTCGACCAGCTATGCTCGATGGCCTCCCAGACCTGTTCCTGGCGAGCATGATCGGTGGAAACCGTGAACGCCATGAGTTGATCGAGCGTCATGACGTCCTCCGCATAAAGGTCGAGGAGCTTTTCCGACACGGCAGCGAGCTTGAGACGCTGCTTGACGGTGTTGACCGAGACGAAGAAGCGCGCGGCGATGTCTTCCTCACTCATGCCCTGGTCCCGGAATGTCTGGAAGGCGCGGAACTGGTCGAGGGGATGCAGCGCTGCGCGCTGGACGTTTTCGGCAAGGGAATCTTCCTCGGCCGAGATGTCGCTGTCCGCCTCGCGCACGTTGCAGGGGACCGGCACGGTCCGGGCCAATCGCTTCTTCTTGGCGAGGAGTTCGAGTGCCCGGAAGCGGCGGCCGCCGGCCGGAACCTCGAACGTGCCGGTCTCCTTGCCATCGCTATCCACGACCGGACGGACGTTGAGGTTCTGCAGGAGGCCACGGCGGGCGATGTCCTCGGCCAGGTCCTCGATCGAGACGCCGGCCTTGATGCGCCGGACGTTCGACTGGGAGAGAACGAGCTTGTTGAAGGGGATGTCGCGCGAGGCGCTGAGGGTGATCTTCTTGGCTGCTGTCGCCATGGTGAGTTACTCCGCGACGGGCGCCGAGAGCCTCTCTCTCGGCTTGAAACCCGTCACGGAAACAGGGCGCAGCCCTCTCACTCTCCTGTGCCTGGCCGGAACCTTGCATGAAGGTGACAGTCTGAGCGCCACCTCACCGCCGCGACTGCATTGCGGCCGCAGCTTGCTCCAGGAGATCTCCGCGTTCGACAATGTGGCCAGCCCGGCGCGCTGCCTCGGTATAGACCGAGATCGGCAATGTGGCCTGAAACAGGATGTCGCGTTCGATCCCGAGACCGAAAGGCAGGCGCACCGAGGTGAGTTCGGCAAGGCTGCAGGAGCCGATCTCCGGGCATCCGAAACCGAGATCGGCAAGGCCGAACAGCGTGTCGCCGTCCGCCTCCATCTCGGTGATAAGCCAGGTGGCCGCGCCGACCGGACTGAAGAGTTTCACCAGGGGCACATGATCGATATCGCGTTGCCGCCCGTTGGCGAGCAGCCGATCGCGCAGATCGTCGGTCAATAGGATCATGCCACCCTCCTGTCGCAGGAGGTCTCTGCCGAACTGGATTCCGCATTGTCTGGCGCGAAGGCCAAAAGCCAGTCGGCGGCCTTGCCAGCCTGGCTGGCGGCGCGAACGATGGCGCGGTTGTCCTCGCGCAGCACTTCGAGCCAGGAGCCGATATAGTCGGCGTGCCGGACGGTCGGCGCGATGCCGAGCGAAGCGCAGCAGAACGCAGCGTTTATCTCGGCGATGAGCTCCTCGAAGGCGTACTTCTTCGTACCGAACGAACCCGAGAAGTCGCGCCCCAGACGCGAGGGATGGCCTGTCGCGTGGCCCATCTCGTGCAGCGCGGTGCGGTGCCAATTGATGGATTCAAAATAGGCCTGCGGCGGCGGCACCTGCACATAGTCATGAGCCGGCACGTAGAAGGCCCGGTTGCCGCCAATGCGGAAGTCGATGCCCGTCGCGGCGATCAGCGCCTCGACGCACGGTTTGATCAGACCTGTCGGCAAGTGCGGCGCCGCGGTCGCCACGTCCTCGGGCAGATTCTCGCACTGATCGGTGTTGAAGACGGTGAAGCGCTTCAGGAACGGGATCGCCTGGGCGTCCTCGCCGGTCTCGCGCGCCCGGCGTTTCTCGTCCTCCGGCACGAAGCGATCGGCATAGACGACGGTGGTGCCGCGCTCGCCCTTGCGGACATTGCCGCCAAGCGACAGCGCCTGGCGGAAGGTCAGCCAGCTCTGGCCAGAAAAGCCGCGCTCGATAACGGCGCCCCAGAGGAGCAGGACATTGATGCCTGAATACTGACGATCGGTGGAGGCGTTCTTCGGAAGGCCAAGGGGCGCCTTCGCCGCCAAGGTTCCCCAGGGCTGAACCCAAGGCACACGGCCGGCCTCCAGCTCGGCGATGATCTTGTCGGTGATCTCGGAATAGAGATTGGTCCGGTCGCGCCGGGCGCCGGCTTTGCGGTTCTGTCTTGACATCGCGGGTCTCCGCGACGGGCGCCGGAGGCCTCTCCCCCAGCCCTCAACCCGTCACGGAAAACCCGTCCGCACTCTCACTCTCAAAGGGGGCGTTGCGGGGGAATCCCCCGCTCGAAGGGGTCGGACGAGACTACAGGCTCGGCCGCAGGGGAAGGCTTTCCCCTCCCGGATATTCAGGAAGTTCGTCTTCGTTCGGTGGCCGCGAATGCGCCAATTTGCAGCTACCCCCGGATAACAATTAAAAACGTCAGAAACTCGCATATATTTCTGACAGGAGATGACACGTGCAAAGACTCACCGAACAGATTCTGGCCCATGCGAAGAGATTGCCCGAAGGGGAAGCTATCTCTGCCAAAGGCTTGCTCCATCTCGGAAAACGGGCTGCGGTGGATCAGGCCTTGTCGCGTCTTGCCGAGCGAGGACACCTGATCCGGGCCGGTCGCGGCGTCTACTTTCGTCCCGTCGAGGGGCGGTTCGGCACACGCACACCCTCGGTAGAACAGGCGGTCGAGGCGCTCGGCAGGCAGCGCGGTGAAGTGATCGTGTCTGCCGGTGCGGCGGCGGCAAACACACTCGGTTTGACCACACAGGTGCCGGTTCGCTCGATCTTCCTGACATCGGGCCGCAGCCGCAATATGAAGCTGGGCAAACAGATCGTCGAACTCCGGCACGCGCCGCGGTGGCAACTGGCGCTTGCCGACAGGCCGGCCGGTGTGGCAGTTCGCGCTCTTGCGTGGCTCGGTCCGGAACAGGCGGAACCGGCGCTTAAGAAATTGAAGCGAACGCTGCCACCGACCACGTTCGAAGAACTGGTGTCGGCGGCTCCGCAGTTTCCCACCTGGCTCGCGCAAAGCGTGGGCAAGGTCGCTTATGGCTCAAACGTTCCTTGAACTGTCGCTCGATGACCGCCGTTACACGGCTGCCTTCGATGAAGGGCTGGCGCGGCCTCAACTCACTATTCTCGCCTGCATGCAGGAGCAGCGGGCTACTCGAAGGCCTCCCGACCAGATTGCCAACGCTATACGAAACCTCACACTTTGGATGCTGGTCTGCGAGGATTTGTATCATTGCGCCGTCGCGGTCCAGGCTCGGTGGAACCTGCGAGCTCCTCACGTACAGGAAATTCTGCGGCCGGCGGATTTCAAGATACGGGCATGTCTGCCGTAGCCCCAGAACCCTTCCGAAGCCAAAGCTTGTCCGAAATCTGCCTACAGACTTCGGACAAGGTCTCTCCGGATAACGTGCCGAGCGTGGCACTGGCCAACCATTGCACCGCCTCCATGCATATGTTAAATGCCATATATGGCAGTTTATAAAGGATTGGCGGCCGAATATGGCAGTTAAGGTAAGCTCCCTCAATGCGCGCCGAGCCTTGGAGGCGCTGGGAGCCAACATCAAGACGGCTCGTTTGAAGCGTCGGATCTCCGTGAAGGGGTTCGCCGAACGGATCGGTGTGTCCGAGAGAACCGTCATCCGACTGGAAAAGGGCGATGACGGCGTCAGCATCGGCACGCTGGCCATGGCCTGCCTGGTGCTCGGCGAGATCGACCGGATTTCGGACTTCCTCGATCCGGGCTCCGACGATACCGGACTGCTGCTTGACAGGGAGGCGTTGCCGAAGCGGATCGACCGGAAGCGAGGGGCCAGACCCACTGGATCGGCCAAAGGAGAAACCACTCTTCCGGACAGCGATGATGATGATGATGAAGGGGTCGGCTTCTGATGCCCGAAGCGATCGTTGCCCTTGGCGAAGGCAAGCGGATCGTCGGGCGGTTGCGGTTTGAGACCGACGGCCGACGCCAGCATTCGCAATTTGAATATGCCGCCGAATGGCTGGCGGCGCCCGATCGCTTCGCGCTCTCTCCCGGCCTCCCTCTTCGTGAGGGTGGCCATTTCAGTGCAGGCCGCGGCGACCGCCGTTCGGCGCTGCCGGGATGTTTTTCCGACGCCGCGCCGGATTCCTGGGGGCGCGCGCTGATGACCAAAGCCCTCGGCGGCGGTCTCAGCGAGTTTGACTATCTGGTGTTGTCCGACGACCGCACCCGACAGGGCGCGTTGCGGTTCCTCGGAGAGGATATGGAACCTCTGTCCGACCTGACGCCGCCGATCCCGCGACTGGTCGAACTGGATCGCCTGCGCGCGCTCGCGCACCGGTTCGAGCGCGATCCCGGCGGCGCGGAGGAAGAAGCCCGCGATCTGGCCGGTGTCGCCGGATCGCTCGGCGGTGCCCGTCCGAAGGCCAACGTCGAGGGCGACGGGCATCTGTGGATCGCCAAGTTCACGTCCGCCCAAGACACCAAGCCGGTCGAACGTGTGGAGGTCGCGACGCTCAAGCTGGCGGCGAAATGCGGCTTGCGGGTTGCCGAAGCAAAACTCGAGATGCGCGATAGCGACAGCCCGATCGCGTTGATCCGACGGTTCGATCGCCGCGGTAATACGCGGATCCCGTTTATTTCGGCGCGGACAGTGCTCGACTGGGACAGCGACGAAGGCGGGTTCTACACGGACATCGCCGACGTGATCCGCCAGATTTCGAGCAAGCCGGTTGACGATTTACATGAACTCTGGCGGCGGATCGTCTTCACGATCCTCGTCTCCAACAAAGACGATCATCTAAAGAACCACGGCTTCATCTATGCTGGCGGAGATCGATGGCGGCTGTCACCGGCCTTCGACATCAACCCCTCGCCGTCACGACACCGAGTGCTGGAGACCGGCATCATGCGAGGGGGCTCGTTCGAAGCGTCCTTAGATATTGCACTGGAGGCATGCGACTTCTTCGACCTTGCGCCCGCCGACGCCAAGAAGCAGGCATTTCAGATGGCCGAGACGATCGCGAACAACTGGAAACGAGCCTTGCGAGATGAAGGCTGCTCTGCAGCGGATGCGCTGAGCTACGCCGACGCTTTCGAGCACGAGGAAAGTAAGCGTGCGTTGGCGACTTGAGTATCCAGCGCATATCCAGATTAGAGCGGGAGCCAGTCATTTTTACGACGCACGATAAACTGCAGCATCGAGAAAGCGGGCTAATAGCAGCTATGATGCTTTGGCGTTCAGAATAGTGGCGATTGGTTCTCGACGAGATTGCGCCGGATATGGCGGCCTCTAGCTGATCGAGTATTCCCGCCAAGGGATTGCTCGAACAGGCACCGAAGCCATGAAGCGAGAAATGTCCGGGCGACCATAGTACGTAGCCCGACCCCGACTGTCTTGCGCCATAAGCACAACAGGAATCCCACCGAAGATGGGTGTGAAGCTGCTGATAGCATTGGCGGCTTCTGCCCGATTCTGGACGACATGGGGCTTCACCACAACCACTGCGAAAGTCTGTCCCTGTTCGCGGATCACCGCACCTTGTACAAGCATAGCTGCCTCCTAAGCTGCCATTTTCGAGGAACGGCTATTCAGCCATTCCCAAGCCTCTTGAGGGAGCCAGCCCTGATAATCGCGAGTGACACCGATCACGAGAACAAAGTCATTCTTGTCTACGTGCGTGGCGATACTATCCCAGACGCCTTTGGCCGACAAATTGGTATCCACCAGCCAAGTCGAATCGAGGAAATGCCACCAAGCGCCGCAACCCTTGATTGCTTCATGCAGCGCCTCATAGTTCTGACCCGGACGCTTCAGGTCGTAGTTGATTGCGTAGATCATTTTCGGGCCTCCTGAGCCGCTGATTCTAGAAGGAGGGGCCGGGCGAACCCGGCCCCGCATTGCTTGCTCCGCGGCCTACTTCTTGTTCGGACGCTGAGTGAGGGCCGACGCCGCTGCCGACTTCGCAGCCGGGCTGGACTTCGGGTTGCGAAGCACTTTCGACGCTGCCGAAGCCGCCTTTGCGCTCGTCACTTCCTTGTTTGACTTTGCCATTTTGAATCACCTCCTTTCTTTAGGATTTCGCCGCCATTACCCAAGACGGCGTTTGACCTCTTCGATCAGGGTCGGAGACCCTGAAACCTCGAAAGAGAGGTTATTCAGAGAGCGGCCCTTCACCGTGACGGTAGGAGCTGCACCGGTTTCGGGATCGCGCACGCTCCTCAACTTCTTTTTGATCCCTTCCTGAACCTGATTAAGCATCGCTTTCTCCAACTGATTTGCGATGTCGTTCGGGCGGACCGTCCGCCCATTCAGCTTGAACTCGACCTTCACCATCTTCTCATTCCCCTATGCCTTTGCCTCGGCCCTATTGACCGCGACTCGCTGATGGGTATAGTAACTATTCTGATATGAGGATCGCGTCAAGGTCCGAATAGTTTTTATTCTTATTTGAAGGAGATGGACATGAAGGCATCTGCACCCGGCCTACGATGGGGCATAGAGCAGAGACTGGAGTTCATTGAATTCAGGCTGTTCTGGGAAGGCGGGATCAATCGTGCCGATATCAGAGGCTTTTTTGGCGTGTCGGTTCCGCAGGCGTCTAACGACCTGAGTCATTATCAAGAGGTCGCGCCGGGCAATATGCTCTACGACACGAGTCTAAAGCGGTACTATGCGAGCGACGACTTCAAGCCGAAATATCTGGTACCGGATGCGAACCATTATCTGATGCAGATGGTTGCGACGGACCCGTCCCCGATTACCGCCACTGACTCTTGGGTGTCACAACCAGTAGGTTTTGCGACGATCCCACAGCCGCGTCGCGCCATCGATCCCTCGATGCTTCGAAAGCTTTTAAATTTCATACGCACTGAGCAATCCGTGGAAATCCGCTACCAGTCGCTCAACAGCGAAAAACCAAAGCCGCAGTGGCGACGGATTACGCCACACGCCTTCTGTTTCGACGGAATGCGCTGGCACGCGCGAGCCTATTGCCACGAGCGGAATGCCTACCGGGACTTCCTTCTTCCCCGAATTTCGGGCCTACGAAATGCAGCAGAACCCGGAAAACTGGCCGACAAGGATAGCGCTTGGCATGAAATCTATCATCTGAAACTGAAGCCGCATCCAAAGCTTTCGGAGGAACAGCAGAAAGCGATTGCATCAGACTATGGAATGAAGGACGGCGAGTTCGAAATCCCCATGCGCCTCGCGCTGCTGTTCTACTTCCGCAAGCATTATCTAGGGCTGGACTACAAAGAACATGAGAGAAGCCCCCAACAACAACATATTGTAATGGCAGACCCCGATTCGGTTCGGGCGGCCCAAGCCCGCGCCGATGCGCTACCCAAAGAGTGAGTTTGCCAATGTCCGAAAAAACCAAGAACGGCTATGGCCCAAGCAATCCGCATCCTCTTTCACAAATGCGCTCCGAGCTTATTTGGGAAGGCAAATATGACGAGTTTGGCAACCGAAGAGAGGTAGATGTGGCGGCACATTCAATGCCGCTTCAGAGAATTGAGACCCTTGATTTACCAAGGTCACAGGCTACGGCTCAAAAATCGCTCTTTGATGCTTCGACGGCTTACAGAGACGATTTTCGAAATCAGTTGATATGGGGCGACAACAAACTGGTTCTGGCCTCTCTGCATCAGGAGTATCAAGGCAAAGTTGATCTAATCTATATTGATCCACCATTCGATGTTGGTGCCGACTTTACTATGGACGTAGCCATAGGCGACGGCTCGCAAATGACCGAAAAAGATCAATCTCTCATTGAGCTTGTAGCTTATCGAGACATGTGGGGCAAAGGAGCGGATAGCTATCTTCAAATGCTCTATGAACGCCTGACGCTGATGCGTTCGCTCCTTTCAGAAACAGGTTCAATCTTTGTGCATTGCGACTGGCATATGTCTCACATGATCCGAATGTTACTGGACGTAGTATTTGGCCGAGATCGCTTTGTGAACGAAATTGTCTGGCATTACTACAACAAGATGCAGGGGAATGTGGGTCATTTCGCGCAAAACCATGATACTATATTCTGGTATAAGAATGGAAGTAAGCACAAATACTTCCCTCAAAGAGAGGAGCGAGACGGAACGACCAAACAGATCAAAAGAGTCTGGGATAAAGAAAAAGGGAAAATCGTCAACGCGAAGGGAGCAGACGGGAAAGTTATTTACACAGAGAGCGATAGTCGCGGTGTCGATAGCGTCTGGTATCTTTCGATGTTGCAGCCTGCCGATAAGACAGAGAATCTAGGATACGCAACGCAGAAGCCAGAAACGCTGCTCGGACGCATAATTTCTGCGACAACTGAAGAGAATGATCTCGTTGCAGACTTCTTTTGTGGGTCGGGTACGACTCTGGCAGTGGCAGAACAACTCGGCAGACGCTGGATTGGATCAGACCTCGGCCGATATTCTATTCACACCGCGCGCAAGCGATTGATCGGAGTGCAGCGCCAATTGCACGAGGCAGGCAAGCCCTATCGCTCCTTCGACGTTTTTAACCTCGGGCGGTATGAGCGCCAATGGTGGCAGCAAGAGGCACTAAAGGATGCAGAGGACGAGCATCGAAATATTGTTTTGGGTTTTTTCCGTGCGGAACCGCTACCCAATGCGCCGTCGCCGCTAATCCACGGGCGGAAAGCCGCTGCTTATATCCATGTAGACGGCATCGACAGCATTTTTACTCGGGACGAAGCCAAGTCCGTTGCATTGGCGGCAAAAGCTGCTGGCGGAAAGCAAGTGCATTGCCTTGCTTGGGACTTCGAAATGGACATCCGGCAAGCCATCGCCGGGATCGAAACCGACCTGGGTGTCAAGATCAGGTTGCACCGCATCCCCCGCGAAATCATGGAAAAGAACCGCACCGAGGTGCCGCCATTCTTTGAAGTCGCTCTTCTTGAAGCTCAGCCCGTAGTCCACAAGGGGCCGAAGGGAAACACTGTGGAAATCAAGCTGACAAATTTCCTGCCTAGTTTGACCGAAGTACCTTCCAAGGAGCTTGAGGCCCTTCAGGAGCGCGCGATGAACAGCGGCTTCGACTTTATTGATTTCTGGGCCATCGATTTCGATTGGGGACCGGACAAGCCATTCAACCATCATTGGCAAGATTACCGCACGAGGAAAGATCGCTCGTTAAAAACCGTAAGCGATGCCGAATTTGCCTATGACAAGCCCGGAAAACATACGGCCTGCGTCAAGGTGGTGGACGTGTTTGGCTGCGACACCAGCATAACGGTGGAGATCGAAGTATGACCGAAGCCGCGACAGACGACAGCATTTCGATCAACGCCGCAGCGCTCGACCCACTTTTTGCGCCTTGGGAGGAACCGAACAAACACCGGGTACGCGCCAAGAAGGGCCAGCCGCCGGAAACAAAGACCTATCGCCGCCAATCGCCAATCAGGATGGTGAATCCGCTCCGCGCCGCCGTGAAGGAATGGCGCGAGTTGAACTATTTTGGGGCCAGCGACACAACCCGGGAGTTGCTGGGATATTGGTTCGAACGCCCGCACAGGCTGATGAGCGGCAACGGCGAGGAGTTCGATTTTCGCTATTATTTCTGCCAGCGGGAAGCCATCGAGACTTTTATTTATCTCATCGAAATTCGCGGACTGACGTCGCTTTCCTCGCTCATTTTCGAGTATGGCGGGCCGAATGCGGAAACCGAAGCGCTTGGCATCAAACCTGAAGATGACGAGTGGGCGCGCTATGCGTTCAAGCTGGCAACGGGCGCAGGCAAAACCAAATGTATGAGTCTTGCCGTTGTCTGGAGCTATTTCCACGCCTTGCGGGAAAGCGGCTCGGAGATGGCGAAGCATTTCGTCATCATTGCTCCAAACCTTACGGTCTTTGAGAGACTGAAGGAGGATTTCAGGCCGGAAGGAGGCGGTCCAGACATATTCATGACCGATCCGCTCATTCCCCCGGAATGGCGCGGCGACTGGAATTTCTCTGTCGTTTTGCAGGACGAGGCAAGCGGTGCAAGCACTGGTGGCGTTCTCTACCTCACCAATATTCACCGCCTTTTCGAGCCGCGAAAAGGAAGTCGTTCTGAGGCCGAGACCTATGATTGGGCAGGCCCAGCGGTTTCCAAATCCAAGGCTCTTGATACGGGGGCGGAACTACGGGACCGCATCACGTCTCACCCGCGTCTCATGGTCTTCAATGACGAGGCTCATCACGTCTGGGACCCCGGTTCGGCTTGGAGCGAAGCCATCCGTTGGCTGCATGAGACCGTTCGTAAGCGTTCGGGCAACGGTCTTGTTGCTCAGCTTGATTTCTCCGCAACCCCCAAGGACAACAGGGGGCGCATCTTCCCTCATGTTGTTTGCGACACTCCCCTTGGCGAGGCTGTTGACGCGGGGATCGTGAAGACGCCGATCATTGGGCGCACCAAAGAGCTTGTCGAGCAAGCTCATGACGACGCTGCCTACCAGTATGAGGCACACCTTCGGCTTGGGTATGAACGCTGGAAGCGCAGTCGAGCCGAGTGGGAAAAGAGCGGTAAGAAGCCCCTTCTTTTTGTCATGTGCACGGACACGGAAGCCGCAAACCAAATCACTGACCGGCTCAACGCCGATAGCCTTTTTTCCGAACTGAACGGCAAAACGATCAACCTTCACACCAATCTCAAAGGGAAGGTGAAGAAGCGCAATATTGGAGGCCAAACGATTGAGGTCTTCGAAGAGAGCGAAAAAGACATTAGCGATGAGGATTTAAAAGCCATTCGTCGCATCAGCCGCGAGCTGGACAGGGCGGACAGCCCTTATCGCTGTATTGTTTCTGTGCTGATGTTGCGGGAGGGGTGGGACGTTCGCAACGTCACCACCATCGTCCCGCTGCGCCCCTATAGCTCGAAAGCCAATATCCTACCGGAACAGACCCTTGGACGAGGCTTGCGGCGCATGACGCCACCTGGTCAGGCCAACGAACTTGTAACCGTTGTCGAGCATCCAGCGTTCTCTAGCCTCTACGAGCAGGAGCTTGAGCAAGAAGGTCTACCGATTGAGGTGCTCGACACTGAGAAAGTGCCGGCAACTACGGTCACTATCTTCCCTGATGATACCAAGGATCTGACGGCCTTGGACATTGTGCTGCCAGCCTTGACTGCTGCGCACGAGATTCAGCCCAAACTCGAAGGCCTCACCATTGAAGACGTGAAGGCAGCTTTCAAGAAATACTCACCGCTCCCCCTTGGCAACAAAGGGGCAGTGGACGTGAAGTACGAGGGGCGTCACCTGATCACAGATGAAGTGATTGAGGTGATGAACATCAATCTTCCGCTTCTACAAAATGGCCTAACGGCAATTTCCTTTTATGTTCGAGAGCTTGAGGCTGCCTGTAAGGTTCAATCGACCCACAAGGTTTTGGCTTCGCTGCTCGCGACGTTCCTCTCGGAAATCCTGTTCGATGAGAAGGTGACGCTGACCGACGATCGTTTGAAGAGCAGGCTGGCCGATCAAGATGTGCGCGAACACATCCGGGCGACTTTCATTCCGCTGATCCGCGCCCGAACTGTGAAAACCGAAAAGCGCCGCGCTGATGGTCTGGGCATGCAGTTACGCAACTGGAAGCCCTATCAAGCTACCCTTTCGGAACGGAAACCGGTCGAAAGAGCAAAGCACACGCTTTTCAATCTGGTTCCATGCGATCAGTCTCTTGAGGTCGCGATGACTTCATTCCTCGACAACTGCTCTGACGTTACGGCCTTCGCGAAGAATGCTGGTCCCCAAGCCTTGCGCATCGACTATCTGACCGCCGATCAGCGGCTTGCATTTTATCGCCCGGACTTCTTTGTACGGATGGATACAGATGAATATGCGGTTGTTGAAACCAAGGGACGGCAGGACAGTGATGTTCCCAGAAAGGCCGCTGCTGCAATCGAATGGTGCAAAGCTGCCTCCAAAGGGGCGGTGAAATGGCACTACGTCTTCACGCCTCAGAATGTCATGGAGCGCCTGACTGGTAACAAGTTCGCCGACCTTGCACGGGCGTGTGCCCCGGCGCTTCAAAATCTTCTCAGCGAAGCTACCTCACAGCCTGAACTTCCGCTGTTTGGGCCAAGGCCCGACAATGACGCCGAGGACTTTTACGGCAAGGATGTGTTCGACAGCCTGCCAGTGCGTGCAAGGAAGGCAGCGACAGATGCCTTGGAGCTGTACAGGTTCTTCGAGAAAAAGACCGAAGCGCCAAATTTCGCACCCGTATTCCAAGCCCTGCTCGGGTCTTTCGATGAAGCGTGTAAGGCGATGATCGTAACCCGCCTCCAATCTTCGATGCCTGCAACAGCGGTTGAGCAACGCGACTGGTTCGAGCCCTATATGCCGAGCATGGACAAGGGAAAGCTCGGTCACTTGAATGGTATGGCGAAAAACCTGAAGCGCGGCCTTGTTTATGGCAATCCGCATTCAGTCATCGGCCTGCTCCGATCATGCCTAGATTTTGCGCTTAACGACACCACCAAGATTGATGGCGTGTTTAAGGAAGTGAACACGGCGTTCCGGTTCGAAGGATCGCGGGCACTTTTCGAGAAAATTTCGGCGGTGAACGAGTTCCGGAACACCTATGTCGCTCACAGCCAAAAAGAATTGAGAGACGCGAAGCTCGCGGAGCAAAACCTGAAGTCGTGGGTTGTGGCGTTATCGGTAGTCGCTTCGCGTTAGTCGAAGGTGCCAGCGAAGCGGATCGTCGATAGCGCACTTGCTTTGGAAGCCAGCTTCGGTTCGCCAATGGCCGAATATGCTTACCTAGCAGCATCGACGAGCATCAGTTCGATTGCACTCTGCCGGGACTGGCGATCCAGGGTGTAGGTGTTCCGCCTGAACTCGGCGCCCTCGAGGAGGGCCTTCACGTAACCGGACACAGTGTCCGCAGCCATGATCAGCGTAGAATCCAGCGTGTGGACATACTTGCTCGTGACCGATCCCTTGGCATGCCCGATGAGCGCAGCGATAGTAATCTCCGTGAAGCCAAGGTCGTTCGCGATGCTCGCGAAACTGTGCCGGAGCACGTGAGGGGTGACGTCCCAGAGCGGCGTGTCCTTGAACAGCTTCTTCCAGCTCTGCGGGAAGTTTCCGACTGCATTGTCGATGCCCTGGCCGGGAAAGACATAGGTGCCCGTTCTCTGCCGCCGCTCCTCCTCTAGATACTCCACGACGGGAAGCCCAACCGGACGAACCGAGGAGCCTTCCTTGCTGTCGATCAGCCGCAGGCAGCTCCCATCGAGATCGACCTCGCTCCATTTGAGATTGACGATTTCGCCGCGCCGGCAGCCTGTCACCGCAATCAGACGGAGGATTTCGGCATGTATCCTGTAGCGGTCGCTCTCCTGCGCCTCCTTGAGAATGCCGCCCAGAACCCTGTATTCGGCTTCGCTGAGCCGACGGTCGCGGACCTGATACTTCGGCTTGCGGAGACCGTGCGTCGGGTTGTGCTCGATCACCCCAGCTTCCACTGCGTATGAGAAGATTCCGCCAAGCAGGCCCATCGTCCGGATCGCGGTGCCACGGCCGCCACGAACGATGGCCTTGCCGCGCAGCTTTTCGGTTTTCATGGTCACGCGTGTCTTGCCGGCGATGATGTCCTTCATCAGATTGTTCATGTCCGGCTTCGTGATGTCCCGCACACGTCGCGTCCCGAGAAGGGGAATGATGTGCCTGCGGATACGGCCGACATCGGTGGCGATGGTGGTATCCTTCTTAGGGCGGCCGCCTTTCCCCAGGATGAGACCGGCTTCCATGTCGGCGATGTACTGTTCGCAGAGCTGCTTGATGGTCAGCGCCTTGCGGTCTTCCTCGCGCTCTTCAGCAGGATCACCGCCATGGGCGACCTGTCCAAGCAGGGCCTTGGCTTCGCGGCGCGCGGTCTCGGGTGTCCAGACGCCATGAAGGCCGATCGTGTAGCGACGCGAGCGGCCACGAGACCGGTACTGGACGATGTAGCTGCGCTTGCCCGAGGAATAAACGCGAAGACCGAAACCGGGAAACTCGTCGTCCCAGACGACGTGACCTTTGCTCTGCGGCTCGACGGTCTCTACGAACCGTTTGGTCAGTTTGGTCATGCTCCCGTCCCTCGGAAGCCCCGATTTCGAGTAAGCACCACGCAAGCACGCGGGCGGAAATCAAGGCGTATTCTCGGATAGAGACTTCGGAGAGCAAATTCTGAAAATCAATGCATTTCAGGTAGTTATCGTGCTCTGGCGTACCCTATCGTGCAATTCGGATAGGCCCTTAGACCAGCTCCGAAGGCAGAGGTCACAGGTTCGAATCCTGTCGGGTGCACCATCTACGCCAGATAATTCGCTGAAAGAATTGCGCATTCGGGCGAGTTCGGAATTTCATACCCCCAGCTTATCCCCCAGGACAGGCGGCCACTCGCGGCTCTATGCGAAATGGCGAGATGACAAAATCTGCGAACTCACGGCTTTAATGGGGCTTGGGACGTCGGTCGTCTTAGGAGACATACTCAACCTCGTACTTCAAATGTCTGCCGCGATGATAGTTTTAGCTAGAGACGAGAAATTGCTAATCAATCAATGAATAAGCAGGTCGATGAATGATCAACCATGTACCTGTCACACGTAGCTTTTCCCTCGTGACGAAGACCGAAAATGATCACGACGGTGAGTTCGATATCCAGGCCGGACTGATCGAAAGACGCCTTCGAGGCTGGAACGACATTGAGCAAGAGTACCGCGCCGTGATCCTGGCTCCTGCCGGCGGCGGGAAAACGCATGAGATGCGACAGCGCGCCGTTGACATGTACAGTCGCGGGCGATCGGTGTTCTTCCTGCCTATCGAGGAAATCGAGGACGATTTCGACGACGCTTTCGAAATCGGGGATCGTGAAACCTTCGAAGCTTGGTTGACGAGCACTCGCGGACAGGAAGCATGGTTCTTCCTCGACTCCGTCGACGAGGCACGACTCAAAGACCCCCGCACATTCCAACGCGCCATTCGTCAATTCTCCAAGCGAATATACGGTGCCCGTAATCGCGCTCATATTTTCATCTCGAGCCGTCCGTACGCATGGCGTGCGCGTACGGACAGGATGATGATCGAGGATCGCCTCCCATTCGTCCCTCTACTTGCAGAAGCGATGGACGGCACCGAGAGCCCTGAGTCATCAGATAAACCGACGACAGAAAGCGCGGTGCGGGTCTTCCAGTTGGATGATTTGGATGAAGTGGGTATTCGTCTATTCGCCAACCATCGCGAAGTCGAGAATGTCGAAGACCTCCTGGCTGAGATCGAGCGGCTTGACCTATCCGTACTGGCAGGCCGTCCCTTCGATCTCGAGAGCTTGATTGCGAAATGGAAGGTAGACGGTCGGCTGGGCACACGCCTCGATCTCCTCCGTCATGCGATCGACAGCGCGCTCGGCGAAATTAACCCGGATCGACACCAGCTTGCGCCTTTAAACTTGAACCGCGCGAGAGAAGGCGCACGCGCTTTAGCCGCAGCCGTCCTAACGAGTGGGATGCCAGGCATTCGGGTGCCCGGCGCTGATCAGGAAACGAAAGGCATAGACGCCGAAGTCGTTCTGGGCGACTGGGCTGTCGGTGACGTTCAGACCCTCCTGCAGCGTGGCGTCTTCAACGATGCCCTCTACGGGATAGTTCGGTTTCGGCATCGTGAGGTCCGCGAGTTGCTGGCGGCTGAGTGGTTCTCCGGGCTACTCGAGAACGGTGGCTCGCGCCGGGCGATCGAGGGTCTGTTCCTTCGTGAACGTTACGGCGAATGCGTCCTGACACCACGCTTCAAACCGCTGCTCCCATGGTTTGTGCTTCTCGACCGAGACATTCGGCAGCGCGTCTCCGCCATGCAGCCAGAGGTCGTTATCAACGGAGGCGACCCCGCGCAGCTCCCGCTTGATGAGCGTCGGCAGCTCCTCGATTGTGTATTGGAACGGATCGCCCAGGATGTGGACGACCACTCGGCTCGCTTCAATGCGGCGATCGTCCGGATCGCTCAGGAGGATCTGGCGGCGGATGTGCTTCGGCTAATCGAGATGCATAAAGAGAACGATGACGCGATCTTCTTTCTAGGTCGAGTAGTCTGGCAGGGACGCATGGTTTCCTGCCTGCCGCTTCTTGCCGACATCGCCTTGGACGCGGCGCGTGGGATTTACGCCCGGATAGTATCAATCCGCGCAGTCATGACATGCGGATCCCGCCAGGAAGGCGACCGCGTTTGGAATGGAATCAATGCGTCGAATGCGATGCCCCGCCAGGTACTGGCCGAGCTAGTAAATAATGCAGCCCCGGATGCCGGATCTGTTGATTGTCTACTTACCTCCCTCAAGAAAGTTGACGCAAGCAGTCGTTCAACAATAACGGGGTTAAGCTCCTCTCTTCGTGCGTTCATCGATCGACTGCCGATCGCGGGGGGTAATGGACAGCGGCCACCACTTCCGGCATTTGTCGAAGGCGTCAGCCCCCTGCTCGCGCAAGAGCCGCACATAGAGCAGGGTTACTGCAAGGTTTCGCAGAACTACGCGTGGCTCATGAGCGCAGCCGGTCGCGCCGTGGAGCGAATGGTTGTGGCGCGCCACGACGGGGCATTCAGTGAGGCGGCGACTTGGATCCTCCAAAATACGCCAACCGCACGGTGGTGGGGCGTAGGCGAGCTGGACTCTAGAAAACAAACGTTGAGCGAGAGCGTGCCGGCTTGGTCGGACTTGAACGACGCTCTTTTCTGGAAGGACGTGGACGTCAAACGTCAAGAGCTCCTACGCGAGCAAGGGGGAGCACTAACGGACGTCTGGCCCATTCTTCGCCTGGAGCATTTTTGGAGATACAGGCCCGCTGACTTAAATCGTGTGAAAGATTTCGTGTGTGATCGCCCGGAGCAGGGCGACCGCCTGATCGCCTTATCGCTGGCCTTCCACATCTGCATTCAAGCCGATAACACCGAACAACAGCTCGCAGAAGTCGAGCAGTTTCTGAAATTCGACAAAAATCTTGCAGATTTATTCCGTGATATGCGAGAAGCGCGAGAGCGGTTTCTGTCTGAGGAAGCTGACCGGGGCCCAAGTGAGGCTGAACGAGAAGTCAGGAAAATTTACGAGGAGCAGGTAAGGAACCGCGCTGAACGGATCACCCGCCTTCAGGAGCGACCTTCTTATTTGGCCAGACCTGCGACGCTCACCCCTGGAGGGCTAACGCAATACCAACAATGGCTCTTGGAGGAAGCGCGAAGAGCTGCACCGGACAGGAATCGGTTATCCATCCCAGAGTGGCAAGTGCTGATTTTGGAGTTTGGGGATGCCGTTGCTCGCGCGTTCCGGGATGCAGCCGTGGCCCATTGGCGAGACCACCGTCCGGATATCTATTCAGAGGGCCGATCCGGAAATAGCATACCATCCACCGTCATATTTGGTTTGACCGGCATTGAGATCGAGGCCGCCGAGGCGCCCGACCTGTTTGTATCCCTCAGCGACGCGGAGGTTCGCCACGCACTGCGATACCTCAGCTGGGAGATAAATGGCTTCCCTAACTGGGCGGAAGCCGCACACATAAGACGTCCGGCGGTAATGATTGAAGCAGTGCTAGCCGAGGCTTGCTGGGAATTGGCGGCCGATCCGACCTGCACCGCCACCGCCCACATTCTGCACGATATCGTCTATCACGCACCTTGGCTGCATGCGGGTTTGGCGAAGCCGCTGCTGGGATGGTTGCGTGGGAACAATGTCTCTAACCTCCCGTCCTTGCAGCATGCTTTGACGATTATCGCCTATGGGGATGTAACTGCAGATACCTTGGCATCGCTTGCGAAGGAAAAAGCAATGCATGCGGCAAGCGAGCAGCGCCCGCTTTGGTACGCCACGTGGGTCGATACCGACGCCGAAGAGGCCATCCCCCAACTTGCGGCTTGGTTGAAGAGCCAGTCGTCAGATGAAGACGCAGTAAGAGCAGCGCAGGAATTTCTGACGTCGTTGCTCGGCAACCAATTTTCTGAGAGGGCCGGATCGCGGGTGGGAAGCTTCCGGAATGCGGAACACCTTGGATGTCTCTACGATCTCGCATGTTGCTACGTCAGGAGGGAACACGACATAGATCGGCCCGACGGAGAGGCCTATTCGGCCGAACTTCGCGATCACGCGCAGTATGCTCGAAGTAAGTTACTTCATCTTCTCGCTGAAATACCTGGAAAGCCAACACATACTGCGCTGATAAAACTGGCCGGCCAAGAGCCTGAAGCGTGCCATAGTAAATGGCTTCGTCGCCTCGCGCGCCAGAGGGCGGAGCGGGATGCCGATCAAGTTTCCTGGGCTGCTGCCGATCTGCGGCAGTTCGGCGTGGACCAGACGCGAACGCCGACTACGCACCGCGAGTTGTTTGATGCAACCGTGCAGTTGCTGCACGACCTCAAGGACTGGCTGGAACGCGGAAACGAAAGCCCCTACCGTACATGGGCGCGCGCCGACGACGAAGGCGAGATGAGAAATCTGATCGTCGGGAGATTGAATCAGGAAGCCAAGGCTCGGTTCACTTGCGCCCAAGAGAACGAGTTGCCTAACAGGCAGCGCACGGATATCTGGACCCAGATCCCCGCGGCCTCTGCCGTTCCAATAGAATTGAAACTTCTCGACAAGGGCTGGTCTGGCCCCGACCTTTGTGAGCGACTTCGCAACCAACTAGCTGGCGATTACCTTCGCGAGGAGAGGGGCGGTTGCGGAGTGATGCTGCTTATCCGTCAGAACAAAACCCAGTCATGGCGAATCGGTGGTGGCAAAGTCGACATAGATGGTCTTCGTGAAGCTCTGTTGGCACACTGGACAGAAGTTTCTCCTCGCTTTCCGAATGTAGAGGACATAGAGGTTATTATCATTGATCTAACGGTACGCGATCAGCGTTCGGTGCAGTAGTCGTGACGCTGAACTCTGTGAGTTCGTATACTTCTTTAAATTAAAAATACTGGAAGCCTTCTTCGCGAGAATGGTCTCTGTTTCGCAGAAGATGTTTATCCGCCGGACTCCGGTCTTTCATTCCGCGGTGAGCATGGAGCCGGCTGAGGCGAACTGCTTGCGAAACTGCCTTCAGGAGCTCGACTTAATATGCTCGGGCGCCGGGCAGGAGATTGGCATTTTGTCGAAGTGGACGACGGTCGGCGAGGATGGGTCTCCTGGAGGTCGCGGCGGTGGATCAAATGCGTGGGCATCGGAGACTGATGCTGGCGCCGCATTGCACCCGCAGGGGCGTGTACATGATGCACTTACCCCTTCTCAGCACACCACCTGCCGCGCCCCGAGCTTAAGAAAGAGCACGGTCGCAATGCCCTCGGCGGCGGGCACGGCGCGCCGGTTGAGCTTGACCATTTCGTGTATTGAGACGAGGTCGACGTCGTCCATCACTTCGAGCCAGTGCCCGCGTTCCGCTCGTAAGCAGCGTGATGCGCTAGGAGAACGTCTGAAACGGCCTTGGTGATGGGAGCGACGAGCGCGAGCTCGCGGCTCTCACTTTCGTTCTCGAGGATGATGGTCAGGAGGTCACGAAGATGCGCCTCTACATGAGCGGCAAGGAGCTTCGCCAGCGTGGCGCCGGCCTTCGTGCAGCGCGGCCGGGATGTCGCGTTGAGCGGCAGGATCGTCACGTCGAAGTCGGCAACGATGTCTGAAAGTAGCGCGGGACGACGGCCTCGCGTCGCAGGGGCGGAAGGCTCCACGAGCGGAGCCACGTTCACTTTCACGCCGCGGATCTGCGCGGCTATGGCGGACGGAAATGCATATTCGACTCGCCTTGGATTTTCGTGTGTGCTCAGCGGAAAAGCAGGGAGAGCCACCATGGGAACGCTGAAGCCAGCGTCTTTCGAGGCCGAAGACGGCGCCGTTCTGATGAAGCTGCGTGATGAGAACGGCGACGAGCACACCGTCCGTCTGTCACCGATAGAGGTCGGCCTCGTCGTCTCTGGCCTTTATGGCGCTAACGCCAAAGCGTTGGCGCAAACCCCGTCGCAAGCGCCCGAATTCACCCTGCCGATCCATGAACTACAGATCGCGGATACTCAGGATAACAAAGTGCTTCGTGTCAGCGTAACTGAGGGCCTTTCGGTGGATTTTTACACCCCGAAGACCACCGAACTTGCACTTGCTCTGGAGCTATTTTCAGAGGCGATGGCCAGTATAAAACGCCAGACCCCTCGACCCTTTGGTGGCTCGACCGAACACTAGCTACCCACGTGCACGGCTCGGTGCGATCAAGGATACGCTGCCCGATACCTTGATGGACCATCAGCCGAACCTCTCCTGTGCGCCCTGCATTCGCCTCAGAAGCGGAGCACCCTGCATCTGGCTGTCGTACCGGCGGATGCCTTGGCTGGTGATCTGCCGGCTCTCACTCTGCGCGACTTTCTTGACGTAGCCGCGCAAGCCGCCGTCGTCGTCGATGGTTACGCCAACGGAGACGTTGACACGACCGCCATTCTGCCCTCCACCGGAAGGCATTGCCCGCCCCATCTGCGCAGCGTTCGCGATCCTGCCGTTGACGCCGGGAAAGAACCGCTCTGGCCCGTGCTCACCAACTGTATAGCCCTGCCCCGCTTTGACCGGCCCGCCACTGGCGCGACCGGGGAATAGGGCACCGGCGAGGCCGCCGCCGAACAGTCCGCCAAGCGGCCCGCCGCCGAACAGCGCCCCCTGGATCGCCATGTTCGCGAGCTGGCGGATGAGGCCCTTCACCGCATCGCCTGCCTTGGCGCTGCCGTCCGCGATGGACGTGACCGTGTCCACGATGGGCTGGCCGACGCCAACGAACGCACTCTTCATCTCTGCAGAACGAGCGAGTAGCACTTCCTCCGCAGCAATGGCGGATTGCGGGGCGCGCTGCACTTCAAACAGAGCCGCGGCCTTCGAACGGATCGCAGCTTCCATCTCAGCCGTGACTGTCACACCTGCCGTCTCAAGCTGGTTCAGCTTCTCGCGAACAAGCGCCTCTTGATTGATCGCCGCTGTCACCTCATCGCGGGTGAACTTGCCCGTCTCCAGCATCTCGCGTTCAAGGCCGGCCATTTCCAGTTGCTCGGCAAGCTGCGTGTTGACGGCGGCAATAGCGTCCGCCTGCCGCTGGCGCGCCGCCTCTTGTTCCTTGGCGAGGGCGAGTTGATCGCGTGCGGCCTCTGCCGCTTCCTTTGAGCGCTTGGCGACAATCTCGCGCCGATCCGCAGCCATCGGCGGCAACGCGGGCCGCCCGCCGTTTGCGTTCGGCTCGACATGCCACGGCTCGTGGTTCATCGGGAACCGCAAGCCGAATTGCCCGGCGTTGTCGTGCGCCCATTTGCGGGCCGCATCATCCCCAAAGCCGAGATCCGCAGCGACCCCGAGATTGTGACGAGACCGGCCAGGGGGCGCCACCCACTTTCGCGCGGCTTCCTCGCTGCCGTATTTGCGGACCGCGGCATCAAACAGTTGCTTCTGACGCTCGACAGAGCGAAACCCCGAATTGACCTTGATGGAGTGCCCGGCCTCTTTGGCCGCTTCCGCCATGCTCCGCAGCGCCGCTTCAAAGCCGCTATCGAGGCCGTCGATATTGCCCAAATTGACGGGCGCTTTGCTCGCGCTCGCGCCACCCGGCGTGACGGTGACGCTCGTCATTCCGCTGCGCATGTCGGACAGCGCCGATTCTGCCTTTTCAAGCTCCTCACGGATGCCTGCGGCGTATTCTTTCGCCATGCGCAGGCCAGTGATGCCTAGTTGAGCCTCTGAAAGCCCGGCCTGTGCGTTGGCCCTTTCAAGCTCCCCACGAAGGCTTGCAACCGCTTGCTCTTGTTCGGCAATCTGAAGGTTGGGCGCCGTGAGAGTGAGGCCGCTTGGACTTGCCCCGCTAAAGTGGAGAGGCATTTTCTCAGCGTGACACAGTTCGCTCGAACTGTGCGGGCTGATGTAGTTGAGCGCGGAATGGCGCCTGACGGGGTTGTAGAAGCCGTCGATATAACGGGCAATGGCCTGAGTGGCTTCGGCACGGGTGTAGAAGACAGTGCGCCAGACAAGCTCGGATTTGATTGTCTTGAAGAACGTCTCGACCATGGCGTTGTCGTAGCAATTTCCCTTGCCCGACATGGAGATACGGATGCCGTGACGGCGTAGCTCGGCCTGGTAGTCGACAGAGCAATATTGGCTGCCGCGATCGGAGTGATGAATGAGCCCCTCCGGTGGACGCCGCAGGACGATGGCCTTTTGCAGGGCTGCGAGTGCCAGATCGCGGTGCAACCGATCATCGACCGCCCAGCCGATTACGCGGCGGGAGAACAGGTCGATCACCACGGCCAGATAGAGCCAGCCTTCCCGCGTCCAGACGTAGGAGATGTCGACGCCCCATTTATGGTTCGGCGCCGTTGCCTTGAAGTCCTGATCGATGATGTTCGGCGCGATCGGCCAGGCGTGCTGGCTGTCGGTCGTGCGTTTGAACCGCCGCTTCTGACGGGCGCGCAGGCCATTCTCGCGCATCAGTCGCGCCGTGCGACGGCACCCGATGGTCATACCATCATCCTGCAACTCACGCGTCATGCGGGGGCTGCCATAGGTGCCGTTCGACAAGCTGAATGCCGAACGGACATGCGCGAGCATCACCATGTCGTCGCGTTGGCGCCGGCTCGCAGGCCGGTCCTTCCAGGCAAAATAGCCGCTCTGGCTGACGCCGAGCACTTGGCAAAGGCGATGCACGGGGAAATCCTTCTTCGCCTGATCGACGAGCGCGAACCTCATCGACTTCCCTCCCGGGCGAAAAAAGCGGTGGCCCGCTTCAGGATATCGCGCTCCTGCCGAAGGATCTCGTTCTCCCGCCGGAGCCGCTTCAACTCGGCAGCCATGTCTGCCGGCGGCGACCGGTCAGGCATCTCTGCCACACGGTCTCGCTGACGCCCGATCCAGCGCACCAGCGTCGACAGCCCGATGCCCAGATCTTCGGCCACCTCCCGCTGCGTTCGCCCACTGGTCACAACCAGCCGCACCGCTTCGTCTTCGAATTCCTTCGTAAATCGTCTCTGCTTTGTCATCGAGTTCGCCTTTCACCTCAGGGGAACTCTCCACTTTTCTGAAGCAAGTCCAGCTTGTGTCCGAGAAGCCGTTGCGGATCATCGATTCATTCAGGCGCTGAAGCGGTTCGGAATTGCCCAGCGCGTTCATGAAGCGTTGAGCCGAGCCTTCCCATTCGCCGATCTTGTCGCCGATTTGCCCAACAGCGTCGCCGAACTCGACAAGCGCGCCCTTCATGCGGTTGGAGATCACAGACGTGATCTCCTGGAAACGGCGGTCTAGTTCGGCGGCCTTCTCTCCCACCTCATCAGACAGCACAACGCCAAGCTCGCGCGCCCTTGCAATGCTCTCTCTGATCTTTTCCGAACCGGCGTCGAGAAGCTGCACGAATTGCTCGCCACCAGTGCCGCCAAAAAGCTCGTCAAACACACGAATTTGCCCGGCGCGGTCGAGTGACTGCGCGCGATCCATGATTTCCAAGAGAAGCTCCGGCGTATCCTTCAGCTTCTCCTTGAGCGACTGCGCACTGTAGCCAAGCCGCTGGAACGCCTCCGCAGCCGAGCCTTTGCCGGTCACGATGAACTCGTCAGCGCGAAGCTGCAGCTCTTTGAAGCCGCCCGTCAGCGCGTCGATGGAAACCCGCTCACGCGCAAACGCGAACTTCAGCTCTTGGAACGCTTGGAACGAAAGGCCCGCCCGTTCCGCCTCAGCTCGCATTTCAGCGATGGACGAAGCAGCCTCATTGATCTCCCGCACCCCCGCGGCGATGCCAGCCCCACTGAGGATACCCACACCAGCGCCGATGCCTAACCCGCCCATCGTGCTCGCTACCGCGGTGCGCACCTGGGAGAACTGCGCGATGATCCGCTTGTTGGAGCGCTCGAAGTCGTTGGCCATGGCATCCGCGGCGCGGCGCGAGGAGCGCTGCACCTGCCGCATCTCGCCGTCGACTTTTGACTGCATCTTCGAAACGCGCGTTCAACCGTCGCCATAGAGCGTTCAAAATCCTTCACGCGACCTTCAATCAGGATCGCCAGCCTTTCTTCATCGTTCGGCATTCTCCGTAGTCCCTTTTAGTTGAAATACTTCGTCAACGTTTCGTCGTCGTCATCGTCTGGCGCCGTCACCCGGCAGCGATCGGCAGGCGTAGCGCCCAGCGCGCTCAAGCACATTCGCAGTTGAGCAAGCGCGTTGACGCCCATGTCCGGATCGGCGACCAGCCGCGCGGAAAGTCTGGCCGTGACTTCAAGGATTTTGCGGTCGGATCGGCATAACCAGGGCAACTCGTCCGCAAGCTCATCCCATGCCGTAACCTCAGCCTCGCTTAGACGAGACGGCGGCGCCCCGAGCGGACCGGGTCTTGATGCCTTGCGAGCCCGGTTAGGGTTCTTTGCGAACGCCCCCTTCGCCTCTTGAAGGTCTGCGGGCTTGCGCGGTCTTGGCATGGTGTAAACCCTCATGCGTCATTTTGTGGACGTGGAAGTTATGGTTCCCCGCCGGCCCTGTATCCGGTCGCGAGAAACCTGTTCGCGGCCCCCCGCCCAGCTTGTGCTAGCCGTTAGAAAAACTTGCCAATTAGCATTGGGTGACCTCGACGCCGGTCCTGCTGGTGTCGCCGCTCTAGGCCAAGTCGCCCCCCCCCCCCGTCTCCGCCCTTCAGTGCGACGCGACCATCTCACGCCATGCAGCGTCAACGGCATCCCGCATCGCCTCGCGTAGGTCTGCGATAGCCTCGCGCTGTTCCTCTCCAATTGCGCGCGCTTCGTCAGGTAGACCGCCCTGGAGTTCAACCATCTCTTCAGCTTCGAGAACGATGCGCTCCTCCACCGCTTCTAGCGCGGCATCAACGCGGGCGTAGGCTTCCTCTCTGGTGATCGTCACTTGGAGCACTCCTGTGTGGGCGGGGCTGACTTCACAGCCAGTTGCCAGCCGTCGCCTTTGCCTGGGATCGCGCCCGGCTCAACGTCTTGAATGGCAACCCACAGAGCACCGCCGTGGGTGACGGCAGCGTTCCGCTTGTAGCCGAGCGCCCGCTGATAGACGCCAGAGTAGTGAAGTGCCCTGGATTCAAAGAACTTCACTCTGCTCTCGAAACCCGCCATGCGCTCTAGGATCGGGCCGAGCTTGCCCTCCACATACTCCCGGATAATCGCGGCTTGCGCACGGGCGTATTCAGTTTGGTCCATGCTTATGACTGCCTGTCTTGCGAGGCGGGGTGCAGCCTTATCGCCTCGGGCACACGCCCGGGGTCAATCGCTTCGAGGCGCTCAATGATCGGCGCCGCAGTCATCTCGACATATTCGCGGATGACGGCGGCAACTTCGTGGAGGACGTTTTGCGCCCCCGGTAAAAGCTGAATGCTCACGGCTTCTCCTTCACGCCTTGCCCCGCTTCGGCTTGGCTGCGGCGAAACAGGCTTGCGCAGCGTTGAGGTGCCCCAGGATGTGCGGTACCATCACAATAATGGGTTCATCGAGCCGAAAGCCGGCTGCCTTTGCTTTGCTCTGAAGCGTGACAGACAGCGCAAGGAACGTCTTGAGGTCGTCCACTTCTTGCCCGAACCGGCGCGTAAGGGATTCGGTGTAGCGCCCCATCACATCGTTGAGCTGGTCGCGCACCCGTTCGCGGTGTTCCCGTTCGATTGCCGCCTTGCCCTCCGCCGCCTTGCGCTCCTCCACTTCCGTAGCCCGCAGAGCCTCCGCGAGCGCATCGAGCTGCGAGTGTGAGATTGCCGGCGCTTGGCCTGCCGGCGTTGCCGCATGGGTCGAGCGTGCGGCCTCGTATTGCTTCGACGCCTCGGCCCGCGCCGCCTCCGCACGTTCAAGCGCTGCTTTCGCGCCGCTCAGCTCGGCGGGATCCGGCGGCACGCGCATCGCCTTGAGCAGCGTTTGCCAGTTTTCTTGCGTCGCCTCAGTCATCGCTCGGGCCTCGTTGTTCATGGGCCGAGGATACGCCCTCGCTCAGCGCGAAGAACGTAATGCGTCACGCAAAACTTCTGCGATCGCCCGCGTTAGACTCTCGAGGTCGTCACCGTCCGTAACGCCCAAAGCGCCAACATCAAAAAGGCGCTCGATCATGCCGTCATTCACCGGGAGAGGGACGATTTGGATTCCGTCGCGTTGCCGCTGCCGATAACGAGCTTGCCGCCGGGCGGCCGACGAGCGCTCCGCTTTCGCGATCTCAGAAACCTTCGCCAAATCGGTGGATGAGGATCGATCAGCCAAGCCGCATCTCCTGCGCCAGGCGGGCAACGCGATCGGCGAGGTCGAACAGGCAGCCCACGGTGGCGTCTGCCTCAGTCGCTGCCTCCCATCGATTTCTCAGTCCACATTGCCCCGCCTCAGTAGTCCGCACCCACAAAGGGGGTGCGGCAACTGCGGCACTGGGGCAGGCACGGTGCCCTGGTTGTGCCCCAGTAGAACTGCGGCAACTGCGGCAAGGGCTCATTGTCCATTCCCTTCATGGGGTGCTGAGGGCACATCCGTCACCGGTGCAAGGAACGGGTCTGGCTTGCCGGGGACGATGAACTTCTTAGCCATCCGCTTCTCGTCAAACCCATCAACTACCTTCAGGGCGCCGGACTTAAGCCACATGGCGAGGGACGCCTTCACGCGCTTCCTGTCCGCCGGGTTCTCCAGTTCCGCGCCGATCACTTCGGCAATCATGCGCCCGATCCAGGCCGGAGACTGCACCGCCTCGCGATAGCGCTCCGGCCCTTCCTTCTCACCAGCACGCCGCACAACCTCGTCCAGGTGCGTGACGGTGATGCCAGACGTCGGGTTGGGCAGGGTGAAGGGTGTAACGACGCCCACGTTGTCGCCGTTCGGCAGGTTGATCGAGGCGTGGGCAAACCACTGGGAAGCCTCGGCCCGTGGCGCATAATTCGCCTTGCCGTTTGTCGCGCGGAAGTAGCGCCAAGCCTCCTTGAGGCCGAAGGCGACCGCCTCGTCTTCCGTCATCGGGTTGAGGGCCCTAGCGGCGCGGGCCGCATTCACAAGTGCGCTGGCACCGCGGGATGCCTCCACCGTCGCCTCTACACCCCGCAGCTTGGTCGTGTGATGCACCAAGTGAACAGCGCACCCCGCATCGTTCGCGACGCGCGCCCACTCTTTCGCCACCAGGTCGATCTGGCCGTTGTCGTTCTCGTTGACGTAGTGGGTCGAGACGAACGGATCGACGACCAGGACGTCCACCTTCAACCGCTTCACCTCGGCAACAATCTGATCCGTAAAGAGGCGCACGATCTTGGCGCCGGTGCGGTCAGCGGTGGCGATGCGGCACGGCATGTCGAAACCGTTGTCCACGACGAGGCCGTCCACATCGCCCTTGATGCCGAAGTGGACGCACGAGGCTTCCAGGCGGCGGTTCAGCTCATCCTGGTCTTCCTCGAGGTTCCACAGCCACACCCGCAGCGGCGTCGGTATAGCGTCGTGCAGGAGCTGGCGGCCCGTCGCCATTGCCAGCGCCTCGGTGGCACCGGTGAGAGCTGACTTGCCGACGCCGCCGGGCGCAACCGTCACCGTCACCTTGCCGCGCTGTAGTAAGCGGCCGTAGAGGAACTGACGTGCAGGCATGGTCAGCAGGTTCTGTCGCTTCCAAGGCGTGCCAACAATGCTCTTTCCCGCGGCGGCAGTGGGCTGCCCACCCGCCCGCCCCGCCGTAGCGGGGCGATTGACTTCGACCTTTTCCATGTCGGGCTGCTTCACGGCGCCACCTCATGGTGGCCGCACCAGTTTTCTCGGAGGACGACCGGCCACACGGCGCCTCTATCGAGAGCAGCCTGTAAGCAGATCGGCGCCCGTTTCCGGCATTCGCCAAACCGGTTTTTGGGAGTGAGCCTGCCGACAAGGTGAGCCGGAATTATCTCCGGGGCAAACCAGCGGCAATTCGTGCAGCAGGGAGACGTGCTCATTCCATCGCCTCCGCAAGAACACCGGCCATTGCCGTGCAGGCCGCGCCGAAGTAAAAAGACGGTGCTTGCCGCACATTGATATCGTCTGCGACGCCTCCGGATGCCGGTCCGGGGGCGTTTCGCATGTCAGGAGGCTTTCTCATTCGGCCTCCGGTCTTTGCCGCGGATCTCGACTCCCCAGCTGTCCAGGCGCAGTTTGAAGGCTTCCTGGCTCGCGTAGAGCGCGGCATCGGCGTGGCAGTCGAACTCGCGGTGAAGGAGGCCGTAATCGTCGACCACGACCCACGTGTCGGGGCGATCTTTCAGCCGTCCGATTTCGATCTGAACTGCATCCATCACAACGCCCTCGCGCGGATCAGTTGCGCCTCACGGATCGCCTGGCACGCCTGCTGGGCCGTCAGCCCGAAGTCTTTGCGCAGAGCCGGAACGATCGGCCGAGGGAGTGCGTCCTGAGGCGTGGTCGCGAGCCAGCGGGCCGCCCCGTCTACGGCAGCGACAGCCGCCGAGGGGTGGTCGCCAAATCGAGACTCTGGGCTTGCGCAGTCGTCTGTTGCGGCGGTCGCTGAGTTGCCGCCTGCACCCGGCGCCGGGCATTCCTCCTTTGCCGTCATCATTCGGCACTCTCCGTAGCCAAGCTCTTGGCGAAGGCGACCATGAACGTGGCATCCAGAAGTTCGAGATCCGGGACGTTGGCGATGATGTGGTCCGCGCGGCGGCGAATCTCGTCGAGGTCCTGCGGCCGGTAGGTGCATAGGCGCCAGAGCGCATCGGCCTCGAACTCATGAGCCCGCTTCTGCGCAGCTATCCGCGCTTCCTCCTCCAGCTTCACGGCCGGATCGGTGCGGCGCCGCTCGAATGTCTTGCGGTTCTCGAATTCGGCGAAACGGTCGCATGCTTCGTCTTCGAGAACGCGGATCGTGCTGTCCACCATCACGCCACCTCGGCGTTGCGGCGGGCCACGCGCTGCGCCACCCACTGCTCGATCTCGGAAACCACGAAACTCTTGCGGCCCGGCACGATCTCGACGGGTCGCGGAAACTTTGGCTCCTTCAACAGCTCGTAGAAGGTGCTTCGGCCGACGCCGATCATCTTGTGCGCCTCTTTCAGCGGCACAACGATCGGTCGCAAGGTCTCTGAATGATGGTCCATGACTGCCCTTTTGTGTCCGTGGGACAGTCGCAAACCTGCTTGGACGCGCCCGACTCGTCACGGGCATTCAAATCGGGATTTCGTTACCTGCCGCCAGCCTCCAGCCGCGCCAGCCGCTCGCGCTCGCGCTCGTGAAGGTCTTCTAGTATTCCCGGCCAACGCTTGTTGAAAACCGCCACCCGATCCTTCAGCGCCTCTATGTCTATGTTCCCATACTCTGGTCGGCCCGCCATAGCAGCATAGGCATCCTTCGAACTGAGGCCGCATTGACCGCGAAGATGGTAGTAATCGAGGCCAATACTAAACCAGCGCTCGTGAGGCAGTCCTTTGCGCTCTCCTCGTTTCCGAGGCGGAGCGGTGAGCGCATCGGCGATTGCGTCCCGCAGCTCCGGCACCATCGGATCGCCGCGAAGGATCGCTTCGGCTGCCTTCTCGCGCGCCCTTTCGAAGTCGCGGCGCGTAAGCTCGTGCCGGATCATAGATGCGTAGATGCGGGCGCTGTTCTCGTCCGGCGTCCGGCTCACGATGCGCCCCCACAGAACGCGGCCCATCCATCCATCAGCGCCCGTCGCTTGGCGAAGAAGTCCGACCGGGCATAGGCCCGCTCCACCTTGTCGCCCACCGCGTGTGCCAGCGCGGCCTCGGCGACTTCCCACGGCGCATCGGAACACTCCTGCGCCCACGTGCGGAAGCTGGTTCTGAAGCCGTGCACATCCGCGTTGAACCCCAGCCCCTTGATGAGCTTGGAGAGCGTCATGTCGCTGATGACGAGGCCGCGGGCGGAGGGGAACACAAGCTCGGAGCCGTTGCCCGCGTCCGCGGCCAGATCGATTATGGCGATGGCACGGTCGGAAAGCGGGATGCGGTGCGTCCGACTCGACTTCATGCGTTCGGGCGGAACAGTCCAGACGCGGGCCTTGCGGTCCATCTCCTCCCATCGGGCGCCGCGCACCTCGCCGGATCGGCTCGCGGTCAGCACCAGGAACTCCAGGGCCAGCTTCGTGGTGGAGTGTGCCCCCGACGCATGGACGGCGGCAACGCAGTCCTTCACGTCCGCGTAGGGCAGCGCCTTCCGATGGTTCTTGCCGGCCTCCATCCGAGGAAGTGCGAGGGCCTGCGGCGTCGCCGGGTTGTCGTCCCGAAGCCCTTCGGCGATGCACCACTTGAACACCGCCGACGTGCGGAAGGACAGCTTGCGGCCGATCTCCGGCGTTGCCGCGCGAGCGGCGAGGATGGCCTGTCGGATGTCGGCCGACGTGACGTCCCGCACGGACGCCTCGCCGAACCGCGGGAAGGTCCACTTCTCGTGTGATGCAAGGAAGGCGTCGCGATCGCGCTGGTTCTTCCACGTCGGCGCCAACTCCTCATGAGCGCGTCGGGTCGCTTCGGCGAAGGTGACGGGTTTTGCCTTGCGCCGTTCGGCGAGGGGGTCGATGCCTTCTCGGGTCGCGCGCTTGTTGTCGAGCGCGGCGTCGCGAGCCTCGGCGAGGGAAACCAGCGGCCATGAGCCGAGGCCGATTTCACGTCGCCGTTGTGCGACGATGATCCGTTGCACCCACGCCTTGCGCCCGGCCTTGTCCACCTTCAGGAACAAGCCGCAGCCGGTTCCGTCGTGGTACTTGCCCGGCACTCGCGCGGCCTTCACGGTCGCCACCGTGAGCCGCCCGCCGCCTCGGTGCACCATATCCCCCATCCCCCAATCTATCCCCCAACGCGGGCCGGATAGGTGTGGACGATGATGGATGAAAGCGGACGGCGCAAGGTGACTACGCGCGGAAACCCCTAATTTTCGTGGACGCTTGTGGGCGAAGATGGCCAAGCATGGACGCGGGTTCTATTCCTGTCGGGTGCGCCATCTTACAATCACCCCCGCAAAACGCCTCTAATGCCTTAAAAGGCATGGCGATTTTGGGTGTTCGAAGTCCTTCCCCGCGGCGGTAGGCAATCCGCTCCGAAAACGCCAATCTTAGCACCGTTCGCTTCAGTGCCAGGCTGTCGGGAGCCCATAATTTCCAAGGGTTTGAGAGAAACGATAGCGCGAGTTCGAACGACTCCTCAAAGGTACGTCGCGGCTTCGCTGTTTCGGCAAGCCGTTCGGCGACCACCGCCTGCTCTCGCTGGAGCTTGGCGATTCGTTGCTCGTAGGCCTTCGCGACGCTTGTGTTTGCGGTGTCGACAATCCGGTCTAGCAACTGATCGATCTGCTTTTCAAGATCGGCGAGCTTCGCCTTGATCGACGCCGTGGCCTGGCTGGCCTGCGCCAGCCGTGCGTCCCACGCGTCCTTGAACATGGCGCGCGCCACCGCGACGAGATTCTCGGCCGGACGCAACGCGTGCAGCAGCGCCTCGAAGTCCCCTTCGAGATCGGCGCGGGCGATGGATTTGCGATAGCTTGCGCAGCCCTTTGTCGAGCACAGATAGTAGGGGTAGCGTTTCGTCTTTCCTTTGGACCAGCAGGCTGTCAGCGGGCGCTCGCAATCATCACAGAGGATGAAGCCCCGCAGCGGAAAATCCGCGTTGATGTCCTTCCGCGCGGGCGCTTTCGCCCCCTCCTTCAGCCGTGCCTGAATCCGCTCGAAAGTCGCGAAGCTGATCAGCCCCTCGTGCTTGCCGGGTCGAAGGGAGACGTCCCAGTTCCGTACATCGATGTAGCCGGCGTAGACGACACGGGTCAGAAGCTCATAGACGCGCTGATTGCGGATCAGCCCGCCCGGCATGTCTTTCGGGTAGTCCGGCTGCGCTTCAAGGAAGCGCTTGACCTCCACCTGTGTCTCGAAACGGCCTGATGCGAACCCTTCAAGAGCCTCTGTGAGGATTGACGCGCAGGGCTCATCGCGCACCAGCAAGTTGCCGTGGCCCGCGGTGCGGGCGTAGCGATACCCGACGGGCGCCTGGAATACCCAGTAGCCGTTCAGGGTCCGTGCCCGCATGCGGTTGATTGTCTGCTCGCCGTTTTTCTGCCGCTGATGCTGCGACACCGACGCGAGCAGATTCTCGACCAGGATGGAGTCGGAGTCTTCGCCGAACTCGATCGAAGGGCTCTGCAGGACCCCACCCGCCGCGCCGATCGCGCTGCGGAGCTGAAGGTGGGCATCGAGCCCGCGAGCGAGCCTGGAGATATCGTCGATGATCACGACATGCGGCTCGGCGCGATTGCGGTCGAGGAACGCCAGCATCTCACGCATGCCGGGTCGGTCGATCATGCTGCCGGACATGTCGTCTTTGAAGACGTGCTTGACCTGATAGCCCTTGTAACGGGCGAACTCGCGGCAGCGCGTTTCCTGGGAGGACAGACCATCGCCGCGCGTGGTCTGCTTAGCGCTAGAGACCCGGCAATAGATGACGGCAAAGGCGTATTGAGTATTGGTTTGAAGCAGTTGGACGTTCATCTACACGGTCTCCTTTTCTTGGGCGTTTCTGACCCCGCATTTTACCAGATCGCCGGAATCGCTGCGAATTTTTCCGTCTTCGACCTGTTGAAGCGGATGCACGCCGAAGCCGAGGTCGACGAAGGCGACGATGATCGACCAGAGCGCTTCCAGAAACTGCCCCTTCTGCGCCTCGGTGAGGTCTGAGCCTTCAAGCAGCGCGGCGTAGCGCGCGACATCGAACTCGGCCCGCCGCGCCGCGGCTTGCACCGTCAGCCCGTCGAGAACCTCGATCGCCTCGTTGTCTGTTGTCTTGCCCGCCATGGCGCACACCTCCTTCCATACTGATCGCAGGCGTCATGTGTACGGGCGCGCCAACGAAAAAGCGGGCGCTTTCCAGGAAAGCGGCCCGCTGATTTGCTTCGAATTGTAGTTTTTATTGCTGAGATTGTCAAGAACAAATAAAGAACATCATTTGCGTCGACTGCTCCGTGTGTTTGGCGAGCGACGGGTTGGCGTCGCCGATTCCGGCCTCTCTTCTTCCTCCTCGTGATCGATCAGTTCGTCATAGTCGAAGTCGTACGGGATCACCGGCAGATCGGGCCCAGGCCGGCGCACGGAAAGGATCAGAAGGATAAGGAGCGCCAGCGGCAGCGCGTCCACCGCGATGGCGACACCCCAGGCGAACGGGACCTTCTCGGCATAGCGCATCACCGCCGCTGACCGATCGAGCGGTTCATATGCGGTTACCTCCACCGGCGCGGAGAGATCGAGCCCGCCGGTGGTCGCGTTGCGCAGGCGGCTGAAAATTTGTTCGACCTGCGGAATGCGGCTCGTGGTGGCGAAGCCCGCCATGAGCGATTGTGCATTCAGACCTTCCGCGGCGCGAAGCCCGTTGGAGGCCGCGTTGATCGCGGCGCCGAAATTGTCCTCGTCGCCACGCAAGTTCGCACGGCGTGCCCGCTCGATCTGCTCGCGAACCTGGGCGAGCAGGGTCGGCCGGCGGGCGAGGCTGGTGTCGAACTCCTGCGCCTGCGCCTGAAAAGATCGCGCGACTTGTTCCAGACCGCGGGTCACCGTGCCTGAGCCTGGCGTCCCCGACAGACACCCCTCGCGCACCTCACAAGAGATCAGCCCGTCAATTGCGGTTTGCGCCTGCACCAGCTCCCCGCGAAGGGCTCGATCTCTTTCGCTCTTTTCCGCAAGGGATGAAGCTGCGGCCGTGAGATCGTTCAGCGTCTGGTATCGATGGTGCTGAAGCGCCGTGGCGCCGCCGATGGCCGTTGCCATGAACAGACTCGAAGTCAGCACGTGGGCGACCACGAGCCCGCAGCCCGACGCAAGAAGCCAGCTGTGCTTCGGCCGGTTCTCGGGCGACCTCGCAGCGGTGGCAAGCAGAACATGCCAGGCCCCGGCCAGCGTTAAGGCAAGTGCCACGGCGAGGGCCAACGGGATGATCCACGCGCTCATGCCGCCTTCGCTGCCGAGCACATGTCTTAAGCCGAAGAAGGACGTCAGACCGATCATGCCGCCGACCCCGGCGGCAAGGCGTTGGAAGTTGCCGAGGTTCATCGCATCGATGAGGCGGTTCGCCTCATCGTTCGAAGCTGGACCCGCGGAGAGGTCCAGCCGCTCGACTATGGCTTTGGTTTGCCTATCTCGTGGCCGCCCACCGCGGGGCAGCCGGGGCAATTCATTCATCACGTTCTCCTCCTGGTTCATTGGTGATGGACGGAGTCCTACGGGAGGAGACGGCGACCGCCGGGCGCCTGCTGGGAAGCCGCTGGGAGACTCCTGCGCACCGCATGTGCGTCGGCGGCAATGTCGCAATAAAGCGCGATCAGGCGCAGACGCGGAATGATCCGGCAGTGTGTGCGTGGCAGAAGACCGCTTTCGTCGGCGGCAAGAAAATCGGACATCCACCGGTTTTCTGGATCAGGGAAAATGTGGTGAATGTGCGGGAGTTCGAGGACGCGCCCGCTCGGCCAGAACACTTGAGCTTCGTAGAGAAACACCAGCGTCAAGGCGTCGAGCCATGGAACGCGGGCGATTCCCTTTGCTTTTGCCGGGCGCCAGATCCGCTCGACATAGATTTCAAAGTCGCGGATTTCCCAGTCCGCGAGAACAACATAGTGTTTCATGATGCGCCTCCTTGCGCTGACCACACCGGATTCCGGGCGGAGTCCCGGCTTTTCGGTTGGCGCGCTTGGCGCTTTTCAGGAGGCAAGAAGAGGGTAGAACCGCTGCAAGATGGTTCCAAGACGGCTCAGCGCGAAGTAAGTCGAATTCGACGCGAACGGCTTCTCTCGAAGCGCTAAGCGGTTGATTTTCCGCCTGTCGCGAGTTGGGGGTTTAGCGGAGGGGCGAGTGGCACTGATCGAAGGCATCCGCATTGCGGACGACTCAAGCCAGAGAATTGTCCGCGGTTTTGCCTACGGCGAGCCGATGACCGGCCTTGCCAAAGAGGCCGGGGTCTCCCGCAAGAGCGTCATTTCGATCACCTTGGCGCTTCGTCCGAGGCTCCTTGCGCCACCATTCTTTCGGTGGCACAGCCCCGGCGATCTCTTCAGCACCCATCGCCTCAACTACGAAGAGGTCGTCACGCGTGCCGTCTACGGCGTGATCTCGCTTTGCTACGAGAACAAGCGATGCCGGTCGAACTTCGTGCAGGGCCGTCGGCAGGACCGCATCTGCCGCGGATGCCCGATCACGGCCATATTCGAAGACGAGGAGGCACTTCGCCATGCCGTCGACTTCAACGACACGATCGCCGATTTTTATCGGCGGCTTGGGATTGGTGGCGAACGGGGCGAGGACCGCACCCTCATCATGAAACAGCGGTGGTCGCATACGATGATCGTCGGACGCGCGATGACTGCCTCGGGCGAACTCGAACCTACGATCCCGCAATCCGGCGAAGGGCCGTCGCACGATGCAGCAAAGCTGCACGAGGTTCTGATCGAGGAGCTCAGACAAGATCCGCTGCAGATTTCGCTGACCTGAGACCCCGACTTTCCCGGAAAGCGCCCGGCCTCGGCGCTTGGTGCTGAGAGGATGCGAGCCTCAACACCAATGTGGAGGCTTTTGCGAATGCTTCAGACACCTCAAACCAAGCACAAGCTCGGCTTGGCGGGTGCCAGTCAGCCGGCCGGCTCGCCGTTCCTCGACCCGCAGCTCATGCTCGCGCAGCAGGCGCAGATGCGCCCCAAGCGCGGACGGACCATCATGCTGTGGGTCGTCGTGGCGGTGGTCGCACTACAGGTGGTCGGCCCCGATGACATCAAGCCGTCGAAGATTGCAGGCGGTGCGGCGGGTGACTTCTACGGCGGGATCATGCACGCCGACAACGAGAAGAACCTCGATCTTGCCGAGCAGATTCCCGTGGCCGAGGCCCGTGGCGGGCTGGAGCGATCTCAGGCGCAATGGAACGGCATCTGTGCCGCTTCCATGTTCCTCGACCCGCAACTCGCCATGTACTGCCAGGCAATGGCGAACGCCTACTTCAATGAGACCCTGCCGAACGCGCGCACCTATCGCAAACGCTATGGGGAGGGCCTCTGATGCGCTCGATCAGCTCTTTTGCAAAAGAGATCCATGGTGCGGACGCCGGCAGTAAGCCGGCGTTCGACAAAGCGGTTGAAGGCCGCTACAGGCCGCTCGGAATCGACAGCGGCGGAGAGGCGCAGGGGGCCGGCTGGGCTTCCATGCGCGGCGACGGGCAGCGCCTTTCCGATATCCGCGCATCTTCGAAGCGCCGCTACAGGGGCTTCGATTTCAGTCTATGAGCATCACATCAAACTTTCCGCGCGGCACGCTGCCGCCCGGTCAGGCGACGCCCACCGCGACAGCGCGGTGGGCTTTTCCTCATGAGGTCGCAGCGCATCGCTATCAGGACGGCGATATCTGGCTCGGCGTCCTTCCGATTCCGCACGCGGACGCATTGATTGTCATTCAGCGCCTCGGTGAACTGAAGCAGACGCTGGCGGCCATTCAGAACCTCGACCCCGCTTGGCTCGACAACGTATCCCGCCAGCTCGACGCGCATGTGTCGGCGCTGGAGGAGACCGACGAGATCGACATCGGCATCGATGACGATCGCCACATGGTGACTGACGGCGGCACCCGCGGGGGTAAAGGCACATCGCGGATCATCCCGAACCTTTGCCTCTATCCGGGCTCTGTGATCTGCATCGACCCGAAGGGCGAGAACGCGAAGATCACCGCGTCCCGTCGGGGCATGGGCTCAAAACACTGCGACGGCCTCGGCCAGACGGTGGCGGTGCTCGACCCCTACGACACCACCAAATTGCCGGACGGCTACAAGGCATCCTGGAATCCGCTCGACACCCTGGACCCGGCCGACCCGCAGATGATCGACCGGGCGACGTCCATCGTCGAGGCGCTGATCGTGCGCACCAACCCGGAGCACGCACACTTCGACGACTCCGCCCGGAGCCTCATCAAGGGCATCCTGCTCTATGTGTGCGTCGCCTACGCGGGACGGCCGGACCGCAATCTGATCACGGTCTACGACCTCCTCACCCGCGGGGCCTGGGCGCAGCTCCAGGCCGACCAGGACGCACACGGCGCATCGGAGCATGATCCCGACGCGTTCACCTACCTTCTCTACCTCATGAAGCGGCGGGAGGAGTTCGGCGGCATCATCTCGGCCGCGGCCTCCATGGTGCTCGACATGGGTGACCGGGAGCGCGGCAGCGTCCTCTCCACCGCACGGCTCAGCCTGGAGTTCATCGAGCGCCCCGCGATGCGCGAGGTGCTGCGCACGTCGAGCTTCGACATGGACAGCATCAAGACCGACAAGAAAGGCGTGACGCTCTATCTCTGCCTGCCGCCGCAGCGGATGAACGACTGCGGGCGTTGGCTTCGGCTTGTTATCAACGCATGCCTCAACCGCATGTACGAGATCGACGCCGAGCCCGCCACCGGCAAGCCGGTGCTCTTCTTGCTGGAAGAATTCGCCAGCCTCAAACACATGGCGATCATCGAGCACGCCGCGGGATATGCGGCAGGCTTCGGTGTAAAACTCTGGGTGATCGTCCAGGACATCCCGCAGCTGAAGCGCTACTACAAGGAAGGCTGGGAGACCTTCCTCGGCAACGCCGGCGTGGTCGAAGGCTTCGCCAACTCAGACGAGACGTCACTCGGCTTCTTCTCGAAAAAGCTCGGCGAGGCGGAAGTGGTGCAGCGCGTGCAGAACGTCAGCACCAATTTCACCGCGACCACGAACGAGCCGGCGGCGTTCCAGCACGTCCAGGGACTCTTGCAGTCGCGCTCGCCAATGGCCCTGATGACGGGCCCACTCAGCTTCATGACCGACCAGTCGTCGCACGGCCAGAGCGCCAGCACCTCTACCTCGGCCAACGAGCAGGTGCAGAAGGCGCCGCTGCTACTCCCCGACGAGATCGAGCGGCACTTCCGGCGCGAGGCGATGACGGCGCTGGTCACGATCAAGGGCGAACGACCGATCGCGCTCCGGCGAAAGAACTTCTTCGACGATCCAACGTTCGCCGGTCTCTACGACCCGATCCGCGAGCCGTTCTTTACCAACGCGGAGGCGCTCGCGGCCGCCGAGAATAACCGCAAGGCGTTTGCCGACCACCGCAGGCGCGTGATCGATAACGCAGAGCTCTTTGCCGACGAACTCAAGAAGATCTTGGCAAAGGCGTCACGCTCTCAAGGGTGACGCCCCTCGCTTGGCCGCGGTTTAATCGCTGCCACCGGCTCCATCACCGAAGAAGCCGCCGCATCAACTAACCGTGCGGCGGCTTCTTTCATTTTTTAAAGAGACAGGGTTTCTAATGCTGCGCTGTTATCGGTACGCGTAAAGCGTCCCGATAAGGCGATGTCTGCGGCCCCAGCAGCGGCGGCGAAAACTTCTGGTGTGAATTTATAGGAAACGCCCAGCGGCAACGGCTGACCACGTTCGAGTACGAAAGGGGCGCGCGCGAGATCGGCTTCTATCCGCTCTTTCGGAATCAGGAGATGGGTCAGGCATTGCTTGCGTGGCGACCAAACAGCAGGAGATGAGAAAAGCCTTGCATCAATGTCGCGACGGCAGAGCGCGTCAATCATCGGCACAATTCCCAGCCTGAAACGGCTGTGCGCAGCGGTGTTGTATATTCGCTCCAAGGCCAAACCGTCACGCGTCGTGTCGTATGAAACGATCATGTGACCATCTGGGCCGGCAAGACGGGCCAGGTGAGTCAACGAGCCTCTCAAAACGTCGTGCGCTTCGTCGACGGTGGGGTCAGTGATGAGATTGCTGATCGTCGCCCCAATGCAAAGCACGCTGCCTGGAGTAACAGGCCAGGGCCGAGCCGCGTTCATGAAATCAGCGGCAAGCGCCGAGACCTTCAAGCCAGGGAAAGCATCAGCCACTGTGGCGCGCCCCGCCTCAGCGTGCTCGGGCCATAGATCGTTGGCGGTATAACTCGTTGGTCGTAGTTCTCTAACCAAAGGGACAGTCTTCGCCCTGACCGCAGACGCGGTGCCGCAGCCGAGCTCGATCATGTGTCCGCCCATGCCGACAGTCTCGGCGACGTCTGGGGCGACGTCCTGGATCAACCGCGCTTCATCATCGGTGACGTGATAAGCGTCGTCGTCCAGCACATCGTCGAATCCACGGAACAAATATTTGAGAAGCTGCCCAGTCGGATCACCCGAGGCGGCCGAAGCTAAATCGGCTTCAAATCCGGCGGGAAGTACATCGATTGGGAACGGTGCGTCTCTGACAAGAAGTTGGGTCATGCGCCCTCCGCGACGAACGGTTTCGCACGCTTCCAGGCGGCGAAGAAAAAGTTACGGAAGGCCTCATGAATACGGGGGCTGTCGATAACGGATACCCAAACGTCATTTTCCTTGAACTCGATGATCCCCGTCTTGTTGCCATAGAGGTAAAATGGGATATCTGAAAAACTTTCGGTGTCGATGCATCGATATTCGACATCACCGTATGACGCGGAGGCGTTTTTATCGCCTTCCCGAATGATCGACTTCATGGTGAAGTTGTTCAATTCGCTCATGCGGTCGTGATGTTCTTTGGCCTTGGGACCAAGCCATTTCAGGAAGACAGCATCATCCACGCCGCTGATCAGGATCGAGCCGCCGCTCGCCCGCACGGTCTCGTAGATGTCGTCGTAGAAGGCCCAGAAGCCGCTTTGTCCTTTGAATTCTCGGATGTTGGAGCGGCGGAGCCGTGCTCCGCCTTCGATGAACTCGACGCCCTGATGCTCAAGCCACCCCTGGATATCTCGAAGCCGCGCGGCTGGAATTGCGGCCTTGCCACCGAAGTAAGAGTAGACCGTTCCTTCCGGGATACTTAGCGCGGCGGCGATTTCCTTGCGGCTGCGGCCTATAAGACCGAGCGCGGCATCAATTTGGTTAAGTTCAATCATAGTAAGTTTTAATAAAAATTATGATAATACGTCTATTATTCTGATTTATTAATCTAATTTTAACTCTTTGTCTATAAATATCTATCCTGTTGCTGTTATGAAAATTGTTTCACCGCCGCAATATTTTAAATTCGAGAGGATAATTTGATGGACTATATGGAATGCAAAGCACTGTCCGAGATCGCTGAACTCAATACGCAACTCGCGCTGGCGTGTTTTATCGCCGAGATGCGAGCTGGAAAAAGTATCGAGACATCGAGATCAACATGGATGGCGTGCTTGTTGAGCGCGTCGGCATGGGATCAGTTCTTCGACGCATACGATATTTGTATGTCGGAATGTCCGGACGAATGGAAAAACCCCGGATACGCAAAAGCTGCATAACCGGACCAAGCCCATACTTTAAATCATAAGGAGACTACACATGAAATTATCTACGAACTACAGACCAGAGCGATTGCTGAAGCAAGTCATCAGCAGCGCTCATGCCCACATTGATTCGACCGCATACCTCTTACGAGAGGCGTCGATCGATGCCGGAATTGCGGCGGGGCAGCTATCATCAAGCCTGGAACTCCTCGATCAGGCCACTTCGAATGATGCGGATGACCATTCCCAGGAGCAGATCACTCGCCAGCTTCTCGTTCACACACAACAGCAGGTGAACGGGACAACCGACCTACTTAGGGAAGCGTCAATGGATGCAGGCATCGCCGCCGCCGAGCTCTCAGCTGCGATGAAGATTGTCGACGGGACGCCACCATTCGCGGCCGCTCAGAAAACCGGAACCTGATCCCAAAGAGTGCCCCACTCCTTGCGGCTGGCGACAAACTCGCTGGCCGTTTTTTTGTGCGCTATCAGGAGCCATAGGACGACGCAGCTAGGCCACGAGATCGAACGTCAGGACACGGAAATTACGGCGAAGCCACGAGCCGCAAGATGTGTGCTGTACTACAGCACCCTCTTGGCAAGGGGGCCCGCTGGCGCGCCCCCGTTGCATCCCCCCGGCCCATGGCTCCGTCAGAGCATTGAGCTCTGGCCAGAGCTAGCAGACTGTATAGCCGGTCAATCCCTGGCAGGGCTTGGAGACGTCCCTCTCCACCTGCACCGAACGATGGACGAGGCGTCTGGCCGCTCAACTGCGATTTGCGAGGGAGCCTCCGCGCTCCCCCGAAGATCCCCATGGCGATTTCCTCGAAAACGAAGGAGACGTCTCTCTCCCTGCACTCCATCGATCAAACGGCATTCCTGCCCCGCCGATCCCTGACGCTTTCATGGAGACCGGCCCTACGCAGCCTGGACCAGTGCCAATCCGCCAGCGACACTACCGCACGTACTTTCGAGCCCCTGACCCCGCAGGAGAGAAGAGGATCGAACGCCGTGCCACTGGACAACGAAAAAGCTACCTATATTGGTGAGCCGACAAACCCGTGTCTGTAGGAAGAGAGACTGAAATCCAACCTGAAACCGCACGTTGCGAGAGAATGTGCCGAATTTGGAGTGAGAACACCAAGCCAGAGCTTGTTGTTTGTCGCCTTCTGCATATGTTCAGCTATCAGACTTCTTTGAGCCAGCAACTCACAAAAACCGTGAACCAAACTCGAGTACGTGATAAGTATATGCTATGACGCAAAAAAGCCTCCATTTTGATGTCAGTACAGGGCTCAAAAGAGTACTCGGTCAAGAGCTAATAACCGATGATGAAGTCGCCATCTTTGAGCTGGTCAAGAATTCCTTCGATGCTGGTGCAACCGAAGTAAAAATATTGTTCGACGAAGATCTGATCGTTGTTGCAGACAATGGCTCTGGTATGTCTTACGACGATCTCATCAATCGATGGCTTTTCGTTGCATATTCAGCCAAGCGTGATGCATCCGAAGACGACTTTCGTGACCGCATTGCGAATCGGACGCATTATGCCGGCAGTAAGGGGATTGGCCGTTTCTCCACGGACCGTCTCGGCGAGGACATCGTCCTTCAAACCAAATTAAAAGGGCGAGAAGAGCGAATACATAGGCTTGAAATTAATTGGGCACTTTTTGACCAAAATATAAAGGCAAAATTTGAATCAATACCTGTTATGTACGAAGAACGAAACGAGTTCGAAGTCCTCAATCATCTTAAATCATTCAAGGAATCTTTAGTCAGCGGCACAATCATTGAGATTAAAAATTTGCGTTTTGAATGGAACAGAGATGAAATTAAGAATCTCAAATCCTCATTAGCTAAGCTCATCAATCCGTTTGGTTCGGATGTGGACGAATTCTCGATAGATATTATTGCTCCACACGAAGAAGATAGAGATCATGAGGCTCGACTTAGAGCAAAATCAAAAGGAGTTCCCCTATCGAGCCGTGACATCATTAATGGAAAAGTCGGAAATTTCATATTTAGCGACTTACAAGAGAAGACTACTTTTCTTATAGTAGAAATTATCGATGATAAAATTGAAAGCGCGCTAACAGACCGCGGAGAATTAATATACAAAATTCGTGAACCCAATCCATATCCCGATTTAGAGGGTTCTGGATTTAGATGCGAGATGTACTATTTAAACCATTCAGCCAAACTAACATTCGCTCGACGTGTTGGATTGCCATCGGTTCAGTTTGGTTCGGTTTTTTTATTTCGAAATGGGTTTAGAGTCTATCCGGTTGGCGAAGATGGTGACGACTGGTTCGGGTTTGCAAGAAGAAAACAGCAAGGCCATAGCCGCTATCTTGGCACGCGCGAGGTAATAGGCCGCATCGACGTCTATGGTGACAATGAAGATTTTCAAGAGTCTTCAAGTCGCAACCAAGGATTAATTGATACGCCGGCGGTCAGGCAACTTCAGAAGTGTGTCATGGACCATTGTCTAAGGCGTCTGGAAAAATATGTTGTTCCGGTTTCTTGGGTAGATAAAGCGGAGGCGGAAACTAACGATTTATCACGATTGCTCACTGATCCGGGGCGAGCCAGAGTATCGGCGGCGGTCGCTGCACTCGTAGATAATGATGACGTAGAACTTATTGATTTTAGCCGTCGGTTGGTGGGCCTTCTCAACGAGCGCTCGTCGCAGTTCGAGAGTAGCCTAGTCGATCTTCGAACGATCGCTGGCAAAGTCGGTGACAGAGAATTTCTTAAGGGTATTGATCAGGCCGAAAAGCGGTTTGAAGAACTAAGAACATCTGAATCAGAAGCCAGAAAGGTCGCTGACCGGCAGCGGGAGATTGCTCTAAGAGCTACCGAGCGTGCTGCAGTTGCTGAGGCCGCTGTCGAAGTCGAAAGGCGTAGATCTCACTTCCTTGAAGCTGCAGTCAATTTAGACACAGCCACAATCGTCAATCTACATCATCAGGTGACTATCTACTCTGTCGACATCAATCAGCAGATCGAAAATCTCATCACCGACACTCAAGGGCAGGAGACCGTTCCCCGCGAGGCCCTGCTTCAAGCTCTAGAGCAGATCGCTTTCTTAAATAGAAAAGTTCAAGCGGTTGCCAGATTCGCGACGAAGGCGAATTTCCAACTTGATTCTGAGAAGATTGAAGCTGATTTAGCATCGTTCATTGAAGAGTATATTGATGGTATTGCTAGAGGCGCTGGTGGTGCGCGTTTACGGGTTGTCGTTGAAAATGATCATCCTGAGTTTAGGAAACGTTTTAATCCAATCGACGTGTCAATTGTCGTGGACAATCTTGTCAGTAATGCGCGACGCGCGAAGGCATCGGAGATTCGGTTCACGCTGCGTCAAAGTGCGAGTAAAGGGTTGCTGATCAACGTCTCTGACAATGGACGAGGTTTTGCGAAGGGTGTCGATAGAGGTAGAATTTTCGAAATGGGCTATACCACAACGCATGGCTCTGGCCTTGGTCTTTACCATGTTCGGCAGGTACTTGGTCAGATGGGCGGAAGTATCGATGTTGTTAATGAACACCCGATGTCAGGAGTCGGCTTCTCGATTATTATCGCAAAATCTGGGAATAAAAAATGAGGTTAGATTTTAATGTTTTGTGGGTTGATGACCAGCCGGACAGGATCGACGCGCAAATCAGGGCGATAAAGAATGCTATGCGCGATGAGGGGTTCGAATTTTGTGCGACGAAATGCAATTCGGTTCCTGAAGTTCGTGAAAAGGTTGCCGACAACATATTTTGCGATGAGATAGACCTTGTTCTTGTGGACTGGGATTTAGGTTCCGGTGTTCAGGGGCAAGACGCTATTCGAGAAATCAGAGAGCGAATTCCTTATAAGGATGTAGTATTTTATTCAGCTATGACCGAAGCTCACGAGCTCCGAAAACTCGTTTTCGATAATAATCTGGAGGGTATCTTTTGCGTTCGCAGAGCTGATTTAGTCGATGAAGTGGTGGGTGTTTTTGAATCTTTAGTAAAAAAGGTTCTAGATTTGGATCATACCCGTGGAATTGTAATGGGTGCGACGAGTGATATAGACCTTTTAGCGGGTCAATGTTTAAGTGCATTACACCAAGCCCTCGATGAACGAGGGAAGGCAGCCTTCATCGCTGACGCCCTTCAGAGGGTATCAAACAAAGTTAAAGAAATGAATGAGCGCTCGGAGGCACTACATATATCGTCTGACTTCGTAGAACTTTTGAAGTCACATATGCTATTTACCGCCAACGATAGACTTCGGATGCTTAGCGCCATGCTTAAGACACATAGCAGTGGGAGCGGGTATCGTGATGCCGTTACGGCTTATATCAACAACGTGGTTCCGAGAAGAAACAATCTCGGTCATCAGGTGCTAAATCCGAAGAGCCAGCAATTGTCTGATGTAGTGGAGGACAATGCCTCAATTACAGTGGACGATATGCGAGAACTTCGTTGCACAATTCTTGACCTACGCAGTCAATTTCGAGAGCTTCATACGATCCTGACTCGAGTGGGCACTACATGATTTTTCTTGGCTACATATTTTCTGCGCAATGTCGAGCAAAGCAATGCCAAAGACCTCTGCGACAACAGGAGGAACAGCGTTTGCGACCTGGGTGAAGCGGGGAACTTCGTATTTTCTTCGTTCGCCACCGGTTGTATATTTCCCTTTGAACGAAAACCAGTCGGGAAAGCTCTGCAGCCTAGCATTTTCACGTACGGTTAGTGCTCTGGGCTCAGAATAATGCAGAAGATCATCGGGCATGCTCGTGATAGTAGGAGATGGGCGATCAGGATCAAGGACTCGAATAGCTTTCTTCTTTATACCAAGTTGACCCTTTAATTCTCCATCAATTACTGTATTTAGCCGACCAATCCGATGGCTATGTTCAATAATAATTTCAAATCGCTTTGCGATTTCATTTGAGTGCCTTGCCAATCGCAAACTATCAATCGTTGCGCAATCTGTAGACAGATATTTTTGATAGGATGTGGTGGAGTGCGTGGGGCATATCTCCATAAATCCCTTTGTTTCTTTAGACGCACGGATCCCACCCTTACTTATTTCTAAGCTAGAGAGCGCCTCTTTCGCAGTAACCGGATTGCGAAGATTGTTTCTCCGCAAAAATGTCGGAACTACGTCGTCAATAATGTGAAAGGGATTTTCTGCATTGAGGCCTTTTCGATGTGCGATCAGAAAAAAACGCGTACGTGCTTGCGGTACACCAAATTCGGATACGTTATAGAGTTTTTGATAAACGTCATAATCCAAAGACAGACGCTCGGCCAGCGCTAAAGAATAGTTTTTTACGGAAGATTTTTTGGTGAAATCAGAGGTGAACCCACGAACATTCTCAATTAGTATAGCATTTGGCTTCAATATATTAACGAGATCCAAATAGCGCTCGAACAACTTATTCCGTGGATCGTGATGCAGCCGCCTTCCAGCAGACGAAAAACCCTGGCAGGGAGGCCCACCTGCTATTAAGTCTACTTTTCCGCGAAGATCTAAAAGCTCGTCGCGGTATTCTGAAATTATTTCATCTATATCATGCGCTCTCTTTTCAAGCCATTTAGGCCATTTAAAGCTACTTGAGTATCGGCCTTCGATGAGGTTGTGCTTATATGTTGAGAATGCATCATCGTTTTTCTCGATAGCAAAAGAACATTGCCATCCTGCACGCATTAAGCCTAGGGATAACCCTCCGCAGCCTGCAAAGATATCGATAAATAATTTTGGTGCAGTGTTGTTCTCCATAGAAATACTATGCCTTAGTTCGACAGCTAGCGCCAGGCTAAATTTTTTTGAAAAAAGGTAGGTGGCGCGTCGGAGCGTCCGGGCTGTCTTTGCCTCTTTTTTAATTAGGGGCTGCCGCCCCCCTGCCGTCAAGGCAACCTGCAGCAAGCTGCAGGCGTGACCGGCGGTCTCCCCAACCTTCCTCCTCCTCGTTCCTCGTCGTCGTGCAGGCCGGGTGATCCCCCTCCGCCGGCCACGGCCTTGACGGCATCCCCCCGCTCATTGGCGCGGACCTAGTCCCTGTTGCAGGCGCAACCGGTTTTTAGATTAGGAAAGGAAAGACCAATGACGACAGACGTTTACGAGAAGATCACCACGCAAATCATTACCGAACTCGAGAAAGGCGTACGGCCCTGGCATCAACCCTGGGCGGCCGGGCATCTGGCGGGGCCAGTGAGCCGCCCCGTGCGGAGTAACGGCGAGCCCTATAGCGGAATCAACATCCTGGGCCTTTGGGTTACGGCCATGCAGAAGGGGTACGGTGCACCGATCTGGATGACCTTCAACCAAGCTAAGGTGCTTGGTGCATCGGTCCGCAAGGGCGAGAAGGGTGCGCTGGTGGTCTATGCCGGTGCGATCACCCGCTCAGAGACCAACGAGAAAGGCGAAGACCAAGAGCGGGATATCCCGTTTCTAAAGGGCTACACCGTGTTCAATGTCGAGCAGATCGATGGGCTGCCGGCGCACTACACTGCGTCACATCCGGTGCGGCTCAACGAGGACGAGCGGATTGCAGCCGCTGAAGCGTTTTTTGCCGCGACCGGCGCCGTTTTGGCGCATGGCGGGAGTGGCGCGCATTACACGCCCGCATTGGACCGGATCCAAATGCCCGACTTCGCGGCTTTTCGAAATGCCGGGGCCTACTACGCTACCCTCGCTCATGAGACAACGCACTGGACCGGACACAAGAGCCGGCTCGATCGGAATCTCGGCGGCTCTCGATTTGGCAGTCAGGCGTACGCGATGGAAGAACTTGTCGCGGAGCTCGGCGCGGCGTTTCTATGTGCCGATCTCGGCCTCGAGCCTCAGATCGAAGAGGATCATGCGCCGTATATCAGCAACTGGCTTGAGGATTTAAAGTCCGACAAGCGGGCAATCTTCACCGCGGCCAGTCAGGCGCAGAAGGCCGCCGATTTTCTGCATGGCCTTCTGCCCCGCACCAACGAAGACCCTGCCGAACCGCTTTGCGAAGCCGCTGCATGAATTGATTGACGGTAGCGCCGCTGCGCGGCGCTACCTGTTACATCTCAGGGCCTGAGCGTTCGGCGTCCTCGCAGGCAATCCCCTTGCGCTGTGTGGCTTCTTTCTGACCGGCGGCGCGGCGTTGTTCGGTGAGAATGCTGACGCGGCTTTCCCTCTGGCGCTTCAGCCGCGCCGCGTCCTCGCGTTTTCCGCGCTCCGCGCGGGCGTTCGCATTAAGGATCGCGGTGACAGACCCGTATAGTCGGTCACCAAGATCGGTGATCGAATATTCGGCCGGGTTGATGGGGCAAGGGCGGATACCCATCGCTCAAAGCTCCTGTTCCAGGCTTGGACTGCGTAGCTGACGGTGCCGCCGCGCCTCCTCCAGCACGCTCTCGCGCTTTGCATGCGCCTTAAAACCGCGAGAGGGTTCGCCGGTCCCCCTCGTCAGCCGTTCATCCGCGCCTTCGCTGTAGGCGCCAAGTCGGCTGAGTGCATTTTGCTCGCGCTCCGGCCGACGATCGGCATCTTGCTTTGACCATCGCCGCATCGCCCGATCGACCCGGCTGTTCGCTTCATCGTATGCGCGGCCGAGTGCCATGCCGCGCTGATCCCTGAGATCGCGCTCGTATGAGGCTGCCGCATGTGGGCTGACCCGTGCCACTTCTTTGACTTCGCGGTCCTCCAACGCTTCCCGCTTCTCCACCGCCGCCTCATGAAACCTGGACAAGACGCCCATCGCCTCGGCCCGAGCCTCATCCTTGGCAACGGATGGCCGGCCTTCCGGCCAGAATACCAACGGCGCCTGAAACCCCTTGCGGTCCCATTCGTGTTGCCTCTCGATTTTCTCCAGATACGCCGTCAGGCGGTACTCGGTGACCGCCTCTTTGCGGTCGAGTGGCGCTCGTCTGGTTTCAATAGGAGGGGCCGTTTTCAGCGTCACGCGCGTTCTCCTTTTGATTTGAATGGCTGGCGTGATCAAGCTCGTGGCGGGGTCGCTCGACCTCGCGACCAGACCAGACGGCATAGGTCGCGACATCTTCGCGGAGTGAGCTCATCTCTTCGTGTTGCAGCGCGCGAATTGCCTTTATCTCCGTTTGTAGCGCGCGGCGTTCGTTAAGCTGGGAGACGCCGAGCGCTTCACGCTCAACACGGTCGCGCCGCTCTGCATCCTTTGCTTCGCGCTCGTTCAAAACCTGGGTCTCGCGATGACGGCCGCTGACCCGGTCCCATAAGCCGCGCACGCCGGGCCGGAAGCGCGCAGCGCGCGCGCTGACTTCCCCCTTCCACCGGGCATCTTGCCGGGCGACGAGATCGTCGCGCTCGGCGACATGCCGCTCCTTCAGTTGCGCTGCCTTGAAGCGAACGGTGGCTGCGCTCCGCTCGATATTTCGCCGAACGTCGGCAACGTATTGCCGAAGCACCGGCGTCATCCGGTCGGCAATGTTCCGCTTCGCCTCATCGACGCCGGGAAGTGCCTCCGGATCACCAACCCGCGCCCTGACCTCCTTGGTCTTCACACCCGACCACCGAGCAAGCGCATAGACTTCACCGCGATAGTCTACAGCGACGGCACCACGGCGGTCTCCTCGCGCCAGAACAAGGCCTCTCTCTGCGAGTGCAGCCTTCAGGCTTTCCGCATTGTCGCTGGCCGCCCAGCACGTCGCGAACATCCGCTTTAGCGCCTTGGCATCCTGACCGACACGCTTGGCTTGCTGCCATTCCGCCCGGCTGAAGGTCGCCGGGTCGCGCTCTGCAGGATCGCGAAGACCTGCCGGCATCGACCAGCCGTGGTGCAGGAAGAGCTCACGCGAGACGTCCTGCATCTTGCGCTTGGTGTAGGGCAGATTGATCGCCGTCATCGTGTCAGCGTTGATCCTGGACCAGACCGCGTGCGCGTGGCGCCGCCCTTCCTTCTCATGAATGACGATGGCGCGGGGTTGGCCAGTAAGGCCGAGCTTGTGCTCGACGAAGTCGGCCGCTGCGAGGAGATCCTCCGGCTCCACTGTCGCCCGTTCCGGCGGGTTGAGGCTGAGGGAGAAGAGGAACTGGCGGCAGCGCGTCCCCTTCGAGATCGCCAGCGTTTCTCGCATCGCCTCTGCCAGGGTCGCCGCAGAGAAGCCGCGCAACTCGTGCACACTCACATGGTCGTTGTCGCGGTCATTGAGGAGATGCCGCGCAAGCTGGACCGCGCCAGCCCGTTGATTGCCCTTCAGGATCATAGGCACTCTCCTCGAAGGCCGAGCGCCTGGAGGAGATGCTGACGCATGTCCTGGACCGCCCGGCAGGCTAACCGGACCTCTTCTTCCGTTTCGATGGAGAGAGGCAGTGCGCCAAGATGCGCGAGGCGGGCGATCTGATTTAGGTTGTTCGCGATGCGCGACTGACCGAGCGCGGCCAACACACGACCGAGTGCAGCGTGATCTTTGACCGGCGCGCGCCCTTGGGTGCGGCGCGGTGTCAGATCACCACCGAACAGCCGCTCCCGAATATAGGTTCCCAGCGGCATGCCGCCGGCCGCGCATTCGAGCCGTTCGCGCTCCTCCACACTGAGGCGCAGCGAGAAAGGGGCGGCAGATGTCGCCCGCTGCCGCTTCGCAGCCGCGCTCTTCATGAAACTCTGGCGCGCATTCATGGCCGGACCTCCGTCCCGGCCGCCTTGTCGATCGCTGACAGATCAAGATGGCGAAGCTGCGCTTCCCAGTTTGCGAGCTCTTCGAAGACGGCATCGAGATCGGGCAATTCTCCGCCGTCCGGGACCGAATCCAGGTTCGATCCTTTTCCGGCCAGGCGCACCAAATCTTTCAACTCCATCACCATTGTTCCGCCGGGCAGCTTAGCGTGGCGCGCTAGCGGTCAGCGCGGCGGGCTCTTCTTCGCGTCTGCGGCGGTGATGGCCGGCCAGTGCGCGGCTTCCTCGCGGGTGATGGCGGTGACATCGGCGGCCACTTCGGCCGTTAGCGTGACCTTGTCGTAGGCTTCGCCGCGGGGGCCGTCCGGGCGGTTCATGCGGGGGTGCCGGGTCCAGATCCGGGTGAGGGCGTCCACCTCGCTGTCACTGAGGTCCAGAAGGGGTTGGAGTGCGGCGGCAATGGTTTGCGGCGCGGCGAGCATTTCCGGCTGAAACACGTCAACACAGCGCGTGCCCAGCCGGGGCCGCACCCTGCGCCAGCTTTGCTGGCAATTGACCCAGCGCTGGGCCGTATTGCGCTCATTGCCCGTCACCTGGCCCGGCCACAGCGCAAGGCTGGAGCGCACCGCGGCTTCCGGGGGGCGATAAAGGAAGATGTAGCGCGCATCCGGCCACAACCTGTCGATCAGAGGCACCGCACGGACCTGCAGGAGATCCGGCGTCTTGTCGATCCAGGTGGTGTCGGCAGGGTCCGCCTGCGACGAGTAAAGCTGGTTGGTGAGAGCGCGGAATGCGTCCAGCACCGTGTCCGGCGCACCCTCTTCGTGCAGGATCGAATTTGCGTTGAATTCGCCCGCGGCAATCCGGTTCAGCGGTCCGGCAAACAGGTAGATGAAGTGCCCTTCAGGCCCGTACCCGCCAAAACGCTTGAGCCGGGCGATGGCGTTTGCCATGGCGGTCGTGCCCGATCGCGGGAACCCCAGGATGAACAGTGGACCCAAAGCCAAAGCCTTTCCGCGCCGTGCCATTGCCGTGCTTGAGGCCCGGAAGGCGCGATCCGGACCGGCAGGCTGGGCCTTCATGCCACAGGGAAAGCGCACATGCTGCTGCAATCTGCTAGTCTTGGCCGATATGCTGCGCTGAGTGCAGCGGAAGGTCCCTGATGCCACGCCACCTCGAAACCCTCCGCCTGATTGAAGACGTTGCCCGCGCGGGGTCCATCCGCAAGGCGGCGGACGATCTCAACCTCACGTCCTCCGCACTCACCCGGCGCATCCAGCGGTTCGAGGAGGAATTCGGGGCGCAGGTGTTCGAGCGGTTGCCACGGGGGGTGCGGCTCAACGCGGCAGGCGAACTTCTGGTCCATCATTACCGGATGCAGCGGTCCGATTTCGAGCGCGTGCAGCGCCAGGTGGCGGACCTTTCGGGCGTGCGGCGGGGGCATGTGTCGATTGCGTGCAGCCAGGCGGTTCAGCCCTATTTTCTGCCGCGGCAGATTGCGCGCTACCGGGCGCTCCACCCCGGCGTGACATTCTCGGTGCATGTGCGCGACCGGGCGTCGGCGGAAAAGGACCTCGTCACCTTTTCCAGCGATCTGGCGCTGGTGTTCGAGCCGCTGCATCTGGCCGATTTCGAGGTGATCGCCAGTGTGCCGCAACCGGTCTACGCAATGATGGCGGAGGACCACCCGCTTGCCCGCCACACCGCCGTCCGGCTGCGCGATTGTCTGGCCGGCCCCTATGTCATGCCCACTTCGCCGCTTGGCGTGCGCCACCTCATCGGGCTTGCGGCCGCCAAGATCAGCGGCGTGCCAAAGCCGGTGGTGGAGTGCGACAGTTTCGAGCTGGCGCGCCATTATGTGCTGGAGGAGCAGGCGGTCGGTTTTCAGATCCCCATCGGCCTCGACACCGGGCGCCGCGACGGTCTCGCCATCCGCCCGGTCAGCCAGCGCGATATTTCGGCCGGGCATCTCCTTTTGGGGCAGATGCGCCGGCGGGCGCTGCCTGTGGCCTCCGCGCAGTTTGCATTGCAGCTGACCACCGCGCTTGCCGCCATGGAGGTGGAAGCAGCCGAGGCGCTTTCGGCCTGAGCGGGTTCTGGCGCGGGCGCTGCGCCGGATGCAGCGGGGCGCGCCGAACACGGCAGCAGCGCACAGCACCGATTGGCCGGTAGGATCGGCACAGACCACGCCAGGACAATGCCGATGCCAATCCTTCAAGCAGAACCCGATCCGCTCGACTTTGACCCCGCCCGCACCGCGCTCATCGTCATCGACATGCAGCGCGATTTTCTGGAGCCGGGCGGCTTCGGCGAGATGCTTGGAAACGACGTGAGCCTCCTGCAAGCCGCCGTGGGGCCATGCGCCGCGGCCCTTGCATCCGCGCGGGCGGCCGGCATGATGGTGGTCCACACCCGCGAGGGCCACCGGCCGGACCTGTCGGACGCACCGCCGCAGAAGCTTTCCCGCGGCGCGCCAGCCAAGCGGATTGGCGATGCCGGGCCGATGGGCCGCATCCTCATCCGCGGCGAGGCTGGCCACGACATTGTGCCGCAGCTTGCGCCAGAGGCCGGCGAAGTGGTGCTGGACAAGCCCGGCAAGGGCGCCTTCCATCAGACCGATCTTGCGCAAATTCTCGCAAACCGCAGCATCGACACGCTGATCGTCTGCGGCGTCACCACCGAAGTGTGCGTCCACACCACTATCCGCGAGGGCAACGACCGCGGCTACCGCTGCGTGGCGCTGGGCGACGCCTGCGCCAGCTACTTCCCGGAATTTCACCGGGTGGGCCTTGAGATGATCAAGGCGCAAGGGGGAATTTTCGGCTGGGTGACCTCGACCGGCGCGTTCACGGCCTCGCTCGGCTGACGGAGCGACCGAACCGCTGCACTGAATGCAGCGGTTAGATGCGAAATTAGCAGAAGACAGCAGCGGCAGGCACATGCTTGCTGGCCCGAGTGATGCAGGCACAGGCCTGACAGATTCCCGCTCGGAGACCACATCATGCACCGCAAGCCGCTATCGTCCGCCATCGCTGCCGGTTTCACACGTCGCCGCTTCCTGCAGACCACGGCCGCCGCTGGCGCGTTCGCCACCCTTGGCGCCCGCGCAGCGTTTGCCGCCGATCTCACCATCGGCTTCATCTATGTCGGCCCGAAGGATGATTACGGCTACAACCAGGCCCACGCCGAGGGCGCGGCCGCGGTGAAGGCAATGGATGGCGTCACCGTCATCGAGGAAGAGAACGTTCCCGAGACGGTGGACGTCCAGAACACCATGAAGTCGATGATCGAGTTCGACGGGGCGTCGCTCCTGTTCCCGACCTCGTTCGGCTACTTCGACCCGCACATCCTCAAGGTCGCGCCCGAATACCCCAACGTGCGTTTCGAGCATTGCGGCGGCCTGTGGCAGGCGGGCGTCCACCCGGAAAACACCGGCTCCTATTTCGGCTATATCGGCATGGGCCAGTACCTGAACGGCATTGCGGCCGGTCACGCGACAAAGACCAAGAAGATCGGCTTCGTCGCCGCCAAGCCGATCCCGCAGGTGCTCCTCAACATCAACTCGTTCCTGCTGGGTGCCCGCGCGGTGGACCCCGAAATCACCTGCCAGGTGATCTTCACCGGCGAGTGGTCGCTGGCGGTCAAGGAGGCCGAAGCCGTCAATGCGCTGGCCGACCAGGGCGCCGACGTCATCACCTGCCACGTCGATGGCCCCAAGGTGGTGGTGGAAACCGCTGCGGCGCGCGACTGCTTCGTCTGCGGCTACCACACCGACCAGAGCCCGCTGGCGCCCGAAAAATACCTCACCGGCGCCGAGTGGAACTGGTCCAAGGTCTACACCGACATGGTGGGCAAGACGCTTGCGGGCGAGCCGATCGACAACTTCGTGCGCGGCGGCCTTGCGGACGGCTTCGTCAAGATGAGCCCGCTCGGCCCCGCCGTCAGCGACGCGGCGCGCAAGCAGTTCGAGGCCGTCAAGGCCGAGATCATGAAGGGCGGGTTCTCGGTCATCAAGGGGCCGCTGAAGTCCAACACCGGCGCTGTGGTTGCCGAGGAAGGCCAGGCCTTCGCCGAAGACGACGTGACGCTGGAGAGCATGGACTACCTCGTCGAAGGCGTCATCGGCTCCACCTCCTAAGGCCCCCCGATGACCGCCATTGCCGCAACGCCATCCGCCCCGCCAGTCTGGCTGGGGCGGCTTGCCCGCCGGGCCGAGGCGGTCGTCATCCCGGTCGGCGCGCTCCTTGTGGGGCTCGCCGCCTTCTCGCTGTTCCTGATTCTGGTCGGCAAGCCGCCGGTCACCTTTTTCCAGCTGGTCGCCAAAGCCGGCTTCGGCACCTCTTTCTCGTGGACCAACACGCTTTCCCGCACGGCGCCGCTGCTTCTGGCGGCGCTCTGCGTCGCGCTTCCGGCGCGGCTCGGGCTGGTGGTGATCGGCGGGGAGGGGGCCATCGTGCTCGGCGGCGTCGCGGCCGGGGCGATCGGTGCTGCGCTCACCGGCTTTCCGGCCATCATCGGCATTGCGTTCATGCTGGTTGCAGGCGCGGTCATCGGCGGGCTGTGGATCGGCGCGGTCGGCTATCTCCGCCATGCCCGCGGCGTCAACGAGACGATCTCTTCGCTGCTGATGGCCTATATCGCCATCGCGTTGATGAATCATCTCGTCGAAGGCCCGCTGCGCGACCCCGCCAGCCTCAACAAGCCCTCCACCGCGCCGCTCGATGCCGCGCTTCGCATCGGCGATATTCCGGGCCTCGGCGTCCACTGGGGCCTTGCCGCTGGCGTTCTCGCCTGCATCGCCGCATGGGTGCTGATCGAGTTCACCACCACGGGCTTTGCCGCCCGCATTGCCGGCGGCAACGTGCGCGCGGCCGAAATTCAGGGCCTGCCGGTCGGCCGTCTCATCATCGGCTTCTGCGCGCTGGCCGGGGCCTGTGCGGGGCTCGCGGGCGCGTTCGAGGTTGCGGCGGTGCACGGCTCGGCCAACGGCTCGCTGGCGGCGGGCTACGGCTACACCGGCATTCTCATTGCGTTCGTGGCACGGCAGAACCCGCTCGCGATCATCCCCGTGGCGATCCTCCTTGCCGGCTTCGAGGCGTCCTCCGGCCTTGTCCAGCGGCGGATGGACGTGCCGGACGCCACCGTCCTCGTCCTCCAGGGCTTCGTCCTCATCTCCATCCTCGCGTCCGAAACCCTCTACGGCCGCTTCAAGATCTTCGATCCGGCGCGCTGGGGCGGGGAGGCGCGGCCATGACCGAACTCGGCCTCTGGGGCGTGCCGCTCGCGATGCTGGGCGGCGCCATCCGCGTCTCCACGCCTTTCCTGTTCGTGTCGCTGGGCGAATGCCTCACCGAGCGCTCCGGCCGCATCAACCTCGGCCTTGAAGGCACGCTCGTGTTCGGCGCAATGTCCGGCTACGCGGTCGCCTACCTTACCGGCTCGGCGTGGGCCGGTGTCGGCGCCGCGGCGGTGGCGGGCATCCTGTTCGGCCTCGTCCACGGGCTTCTCTGCTCGCTGCCGCGGGTCAACGACATTGCCATCGGCATCGCGCTGATGCTGACCGGCATGGGCCTCGCCTTCTATTTCGGCAAGCCGTACATTCAGCCCGTCGCGCCGGACCTGCCGGCGATCCCGCTCGGCTGGTGGTCGGACCAGAGCCAGGTGCAGGCGGCGCTGCGCGTCAACGTCCTCTTCGTCATCGGCGCGGTTCTGGCCGTTGCCATGGCGTGGATGTTCAGGAACACCCGCATCGGCCTCACCATCCGCGTCGTCGGTGATTCGGCCGATGCGGCCCGCGCGCTCGGCATCGGCCCGCGCCGGGTGCGCATCCTCTCCACCGCCGCGGGCGGTGCGCTCGCCGGCATCGGCGGCGCCTACCTCTCGCTCTATTATCCGGGCTCGTGGACGGAGGGTATCTCGTCCGGCCAGGGGCTGATGGCGGTGGCGCTGGTCATCTTCGCGCGCTGGAGCCCGATCAACTGTTTCTGGGCAGCGCTCCTCTTCGGCGGCGCGGGCGCGCTTGGCCCCGCGCTCCAGTCCGTCGGCGTCTCGGAAGGCTACTACCTCTTCTACGCCGCGCCTTACGTCCTCACGCTCGGCCTCCTCGTCGCCACCTCCTCGCGCACCCGCGCTTTGACCGGCGCACCGGGCGAACTCTCGATCACGAAATAGGAGCAACATCCATGAACGGTCTCGGTGGTCTCAACAAATCGCCCAACGGCGTCGTGATCGGCCTCGTCCAGCTCAAGCTCCCGCTTATCGAGACGCCGGCACAGCTCGCCGCGCAGGCGGACCGGATCGTGGAGATGGTCGGCAAGGCGCGCCGCAACCTCGGCACCATGGACCTTGTCGTCTTCCCCGAATACGCGCTCCAGGGCCTGTCGATGAACACTGCCGACGAGCTGATGGTGACCATGGACGGCCCGGAGGTCGCGGCCTTCAAACAGGCCTGCATCGACAACGCCATCTGGGGCTGTTTCTCGATCATGGAGAAGAACCCCGGCGGCTACCCCTACAACACCGGCATCATCATCGACGATCACGGCGAGGTGAAGCTCTACTACCGCAAGCTCCACCCCTGGGTGCCGGTGGAGCCGTGGGAGCCCGGCGACATTGGCATTCCGGTGATCGACGGCCCCAACGGCTGCAAGCTGTCGCTGATCATCTGCCACGACGGGATGTTCCCCGAAATGGCGCGGGAATGCGCCTACAAGGGCGCCGAGATCATGCTGCGCACGGCCGGCTACACCGCGCCGATCCGCCAGTCCTGGCGCTTCACCAACCAGGCCAACTCGTTCCAGAACCTGATGGTGACGGCCAACGTGTGCATGTGCGGCTCCGATGGCACGTTCGATTCCATGGGCGAGGGCATGATCGTCGACTTCGACGGCACGGTGATCGCCCACGGCGAGACCGGCCGGCCCGACGAGATCATCACCGCCGAAGTGCGCCCCGATCTGGTGCGCGAGGCGCGCGCCAACTGGGGCGTCGAAAACAACATCTACCAGCTCGGCCATCGCGGCTTCACGGCGGTGAAGGGCGGCGCGCAGGACTGTCCCTACACCTTCATGGAAGACATGGTGGCAGGCCGCTACCGCGTGCCGTGGGAAGATGAGGTGAAGGTGACCGACGGCACCAGCTGCGGTTTTGATGCGCCGACCCGCACCTACGCCGGCCCCCTCAAGGAAGCCGCCGAATGAGCCTTGCCGCCACAACAGCAACGGTGGCCTCCACCCCCTACGCGTGGCCGTGGAACGGCGACCTGCGGCCGGAGAACACCGTCCTCATCGTCATCGACATGCAGACCGACTTCTGCGGCGAGGGCGGTTACGTCGATGCCATGGGCTACGACATCGGCCTCACCCGCGCCCCCATCGAACCCATCGCCCGCGTCCTCGCAGCCTTCCGCGACAAGGGCTATCACGTCTTCCACACCCGCGAGGGTCACCGGCCCGACCTCGCCGACCTTCCGCCCAACAAGCGCTGGCGCTCGCGCCAGATCGGCGCCGGCATCGGCGACCCCGGCCCGTGCGGCAAGATCCTGGTGCGCGGCGAACCCGGCTGGGAGATCATCCCCGAGCTTGCCCCCTTCGAGGGCGAACCCATCATCGACAAGCCCGGCAAGGGCTCCTTCTGCGCAACCGACCTTGAGCTGATGCTCCGAACGCGCGGCATCGACAATATCGTCCTCACCGGCATCACCACGGACGTGTGCGTCCACACCACCATGCGCGAGGCCAACGACCGCGGCTTCGAGTGCCTGATCCTGGAAGATTGCTGCGCCGCCACGGACCCCGGCAACCACGCCGCCGCCATCAAGATGGTGACGATGCAAGGCGGCGTCTTCGGCGCTGTCGCCAACGCCGAAACCCTGATCAAGGCCCTCCCATGACAGACGTTGCCAAGGGGCACGGCCGGGGTGCAGCCGCGTCAAGGGCGGCCCTCTCGGGCCGGGCGAAGCCTTCACCCTTGATGCGGTTGCGGCCCGGCCCAAGCTGGCGTCAGGGTCTCAGGACAGCCGGTCGCGCAGCGGCTGGATGCCCTGAACCCCTGCCAGGTGGCGAACCGGGGGAGCGCGAGGGGGAACTCCCTCGCATCTTCTGGAAAACAAAGCCGGCGCAACGCGCCGTCCCTCGCAATCGAGGGCGCTCGGAATGACCCCATCGCAAGAGCGGAGCGACAAGGGCGCGCTGGGCCTTGAAACTCTGGGGATGACCATGCGCTTCGGCGCCTTCACGGCACTGGATGACGTGTCGATCAAGGTGCCCGCCGGATCGTTCCACGCCCTTTTGGGGGAAAATGGCGCCGGCAAGTCGACGCTCGTCAAATGCATCATGGGCTTTTACCAGCCCACACGGGGCCAGTTAATGGTTGCCGGCAAGGAGGTCACCACCACGGACCCGCGGGCCGCCCACGCGCAGGGCCTTGGCATGGTTTACCAGCACTTCACGCTGGTCCCGTCGCTGACCGCGGCGGAAAACCTTGTGATTGCGCGAGAGGTGCAGCCCGCCGTGATCGACTGGCGCAAGGAGCGCGCCGCCCTCACCGAGTTCATGGCGACGATGCCGTTCGACGTCCCGCTGGACGTGCCGGTGGCAAGGCTTGCTGCGGGCGAGAAGCAAAAGCTCGAAATCCTCAAGCAGCTCCACCTCGGCCGGCGCTTTCTCATACTGGACGAGCCCACCTCCGTGCTGACCCCCCAGGAGGCCGACGAAGTGCTTGGCCTCGTGCGGGACCTGACCCGCGCCGGTGAGATCACCGTCCTGATGATCACCCACAAGTTTCGCGAGGTGACTGCATTCGCCGACGATGTTTCGGTGCTGCGGCGGGGCCGCCATGCGGGTGGCGGCGCTGTCGCGTCGCTGGACCACGAGGGGATGGCGGCCATGATGGTCGGCGCCGAAGTGCCCGATGAGCCGGTCCGCCGCTCGGCGCGCGAACCCGGCGCCGAGGTGCTGCAACTGACCGGCGCGAAGGCGGGGAGCCGCTCAGGCCTTGGCAAGCTCGACATCGGGTCGCTCACGGTCTGCGCCGGCGAGATTGTCGGCGTTGCCGGGGTCTCCGGCAACGGGCAGGGGGAACTTGTGGAGGTTCTGGCCGGGCAGCGGGCGCTGGATGCCGGCACCATCGCAGTGGAGGGCGCGCCCTTTGGCGGAACGCGCGAGGAAACTCGCCGCCTCGGCGTGCGCACGCTGCCGGAAGAACCGCTGCGCAATGCCTGCGCGCCGCGGATGTCGGTGGCCGAAAACATCGCCTTCCGCGCGTTCGACGTGGGCAAGGACGGCCCGCGCTTCTGGCTGCGCAAGGGCGAGATTGCCCGCCGCGGCGCTGACCTCATCGCGAAGTTCAAGGTGAAGACGGCATCGCCCGATGCGCCCATTGCCTCTTTGTCGGGCGGCAACGTGCAGCGGGCGGTGCTGGCGCGCGAACTGTCGGGTGACGTGAAGGTGCTCATCGTCGCCAACCCCTGCTTCGGCCTCGATTTCTCGGCGGTTGCCGAAATTCGCGCGCGGATCGTTGCAGCACGCGAGGCGGGGGCGGGCGTTCTCCTCATCTCGGAGGATCTGGACGAGATCATGGCGCTGGCGGACCGGATTCTCGTCATGAGCGAGGGGCGGATTACCTACGAGGTGCCGGCCGCCGCAGCGGACGTGGCCGAAATCGGCCGCCATATGGGCGGTCATGTCTGAGCCTGCCGGCGCTTTGTGCCGGCAGGCTCAAGCCGCGCTTCAGTCCTTGCTGCTGGCAATGTAGGCGGCAAAGGCGTCCGCGTAGCGCGGGTCCCAGCGCGACAGGGCGGAGCGGTTCTGGGTGATGTCGCCGGCTGCCCAGGCGATCCGCTTTTCATCCAGCGCGCGGTCCACGTCGTTGTCCGGGCAAAGGATGTAGAAATCGCCTTCGGCAAGCCGCTCCATCATGAAGGCGGCGGTCTCATCCGGCGTCCAGGCCGCATCGGGCTTCTCGGTCCGCTCGCCCTTCGTCAGCTCCGTATAGACGAAACCCGGAATCAGAAGATGCGCGGACAGCGGTTTGCCGCTGCCCCGCAGCTCGTGCGCGAGCGCTTCGGAAAATGCCTTCACGCCGGCCTTGGCCACGTTGTAGGCCGGATCGCCGGGCGGTGTGGTGATGCCCTGCTTGGAGCCGGTGTTGATCACGAGGCCCGGCCTGCCGCGCTCGATCATGCCGGGGACGAACACCTGCGTGCCGTGGATGACGCCCCAGAGGTTCACATCCAGAATGCGCGCCCAGTTGTCCGCCGGGCCGAACATCGCGCTGCCGGGCTGAATGCCGGCGTTGTTCATCAGTATGTCGGTGCCACCGAAGCGATCCCGCACGGCGGTCTCAAGCGCTTCGACATCCGCCTTCCGGCTCACATCGGTTTCCAGCGTGAACACGGCATCCGCCCCTTGCGGCGACGCTTCGGCAAGGGTTTTCGCGGCTGCCGCAAGCCGGTCTGCGCCAAGGTCTGCAATGCAGACGGTCATGTTGCGTTTTGCAAACTGGGTGGCCGCGGCAAGGCCGATCCCTGCGGCCCCGCCTGTAACGACGGCAACCGAGCCTTTGGTGAGTATCGAATCCAGCATGAAAACTCCTGTCGAGCCGGCACCGGGGCCGGTTGCGAGCGCCGCTGTGCGCTTTTCTGTTGCGGGGCGGTACCGGAGGCATCGTCCCGAACCGCCACAGCACAGGGACTCGCCGGATCCGTCAACACCCGCTCACAGAGCGCACCCGACCGGGCCCCGCTCCGGATTTCGTGCACAGCCTTCGGGATGGCGAAAATTTTGAAATATTGAAAGATTTGACATTCGCTTGCTCTGTGATGATTAATTCTAAGGCATGAACGGGGTTTGCTGCATGAAACGGATTGCCTTGGTCCTGGCCTCCATCTGCTTTGCGGGCAGCGCCCACGCGGCGGACCCGCTGCTGGAGAGTGCAGCGGCCTTCACCGGCCAGATCTTCCATCTCAGCACCGGTGTGCCCGGCGTCGTCATCGCCGCTGTCCGGGACGGTGAAAGCGCCGTCTACGGTTTCGGCGAAACCGAGAAGGGCAACGGCACGGAGCCGGATGCGGACACGCGCATTGCCGTGGCGTCGATCACCAAGTCGTTCACCGGTCTCGTCATGGCCAGCCTGGTGGCGGACGGGACGATTGCGCTCACAGATCCCGCAGGCCCCCACGTCAAGCTCGTGGACGCCTTGCCGGAACGCGATGGTCACACCATTCGCTTCGTGGATCTCGCCACCCATGCAAGCGGCCTTGGCCGCGAGCTGGAGCCCGTACCCGGCGCGGAGAAATACACCGATGCCGCCTTTGCCGCGAACCTTGTGGACGGCGCGCTGCTGTTTGCCCCCGGCACCGGAATTTCCTATTCCAACATCGGCTTTGACGTTCTGGGCATGGCGCTTTCGGGGGCCGCCGGCATGCCCTACGCGGACCTGATGCAGGCGAGGGTGCTGGACCCTCTGGGCTTGAGCGCCACGGGCTACAACGTGCCGCGCGGTGAGAACGCCTTCACCGGGTACGACTGGAACGGTAACGCGATGGCGGTCGAACAACCCATTTCCAATCGCTTCGGTGCGTCGTCGCTGACCACCACACCGCGGGACATGGTCGGCTATCTTGAGTGGAATCTCGACCGGTTCGGCGTCGAGGGCGCCGAGGCGCGTGCGATCAGCCACGCTGCGCACCTCATCCGCGACGGGCTGGACCCGGTCTTCGGGCTCGACGAGTCCGGCCGGATGGATGCCATGGGTCTGGGGTGGGTCATCATGATGCCGGAGGGCAACCGGCCGCTGATCATCCAGAAGGCAGGCGGCACCAACGGGATATTCAGCTACATCGCGTTCGCGCCCACCCGTGGGGTCGGCGTTTTCATGGCCATCAACCAGTTCGATTTCGCCGCGGGAATGGAGATGGCAACCGTTGCGAACGATTTGATCGCGGCGCTTGCCCCGCGTTGAAGGAGCGGCCGGAGCGGTGACCATCTCGCGCTACCCGCGTCCATTCGCAAAATACCGGCCCTGCATTAGGAATTTCTACCGGCCAGTTGGTCTTTTATCTAAATTAAAAAGCTGGCCGCTTTGATGATGAGTCATATCAGACGTGCGCGATATTTGCGGTGTGAAGCATACGGTTTGCGTTGCATTTGGATGCAACTCAGGCTTCAACACCTTCCAGTGATGAGCTCCATTGCACTTTCTTTTCGTTGCGTTGGAAGTGGGAGCCAATGGTTGAGGACTTATGAATTCTAGCGCTATCCGCGAGGCCTCCCGGCTTCTGAGCGACCAGTTCGATGCCGTGCTGACGGATTGGATCGATACCCAGAAGGACGAAGGCGTTCGCCGCGCTGATCTGTTTTCCGAGGCCGAGGGCCGGCAGCAGACGGGTCATCTCCTGCGCGCCATTGCCAACGGCATCAAACGCGCAGCGTCGGGCGCACAGCTTGATTTCAACGACGAAGACTGGGCCGACCTCCGGCGGGATCTCGAATCCATCACCAACGAGCGGATCGACCGCGGTGTCACGCCGACGGAGATGGCCTCGTTCGTGCTGGCGCTGAAGCGGCCCATCTTCGAGCGGCTGAAGGGGACCTACGCCGACGACCCGGTGGAGCTGACCGAGCAGATCACCCTTTATTCGCGGGTAATCGACGCGTTTGCGCTCCACACGACCGAGGTGTTCGTGACCGGCCGCGAGGCGATCATCCGCCGCCAGCAGGCGGAGCTGATGGAGCTGTCCACCCCGGTCATCCAGCTGTGGGACGGCATCTTGACACTCCCGCTGATCGGGACGCTCGATTCCGGCCGTGCCCAGGACGTGATGGAGAACCTTCTGGAATCCATCGTTCGGCATCAGGCCGCGATGGTGATTGTCGACATTACCGGCGTGCAGACGGTGGACACCCAGGTGGCCCAGCATCTGTTGCGCACGGCGTCTGCGGTTCGCCTGATGGGCGCGGAGTGCATCATCAGCGGCATCAGCCCGCGCATTGCACAGACCATGGTGCAGCTGGGCGTGGAGGTGGACGACATCGTCACCCGGCCCAGCATCCAGGGCGCGCTGCTCTACGCCTTCGGCCGCAGCGGGCTCACCGTCGTGGATGGTCCGAAGCTCGGCAAACCGCGCAATGGCTGAGGCATATTCGATCTTCGTGGTCGAAGAGATCCTTCTCGTTTCGATCCACGACGATATCACCGATACCGACATCACCGACCTGCAGGACCGCCTGTCCGAAGACATCGTCCGCATGAACGCGCGCGGCGTCATCATCGACATTTCCGGTCTGGACGTTGTCGACACATTTGTCGGCCGCATCCTGGGGCAGCTGGCGAAGGTTGCAAAAATTCTGGCAGCCGTTCCCTATGTGGTGGGGATGCGGCCGGCCGTTGCGATGACGCTGGTGGAACTCGGGATGAACCTTGGTGACATGCGCACCGCCCTTTCCGTCAACCACGCGATGCAACATCTTCGTTCCGAGCAGTGACCGCGCAGCCGGCCGGCGTTCTGTTCGGATCGATCCCGCTTGAGACGGACCGGGACGTGGCGCGTGCCCGCAAGTCGGTTTCCAACGCCATGGACACTCTGGGCTCGCGTGCGAGCCGGAAGACGAGATTCGTCACCGCCGTCAGCGAGATTGCCCGGAACGCTGTCATGCATGGCGGTGGCGGCACGTTGACCGTATATGTCGACAGCGCCAAGCCGCGTGTGATGATTGTCTGCACCGACCGCGGGCCGGGGATTGCGAACGTCGACCGTGCCATGGAAGACGGCTACAGCACCGCGGGCAGCATGGGGCGCGGCCTTGGTGGCGCCAGACGGCTGGTCGAGAGTTTTTCGCTGGACAGTGTGGCCGGCCAGGGAACGACGGTAACAATGGTCGGGATTCCATAATGCGTTTGGGCGCTTGGTTTGACGTCAAGGAGAAGAGTGCGGTCATGGAGGCGCGGCGCCGCACCCGCGCCGTCGCGCTCGACCTCGGGCTCGATGCCTCGGACGCAGAACGCGCCGCCATCGTCACCACCGAAGTTGCGACCAACATGGTCCGCCATGCCGGCGGCGGCCGCCTTCTGGTGAGCCCGGCAGCATGGGCCGGGCCTCGGACGCTTGCCATCGTCGCCATCGACAAGGGCAACGGCATCGAGAACATCGACCGGATGATGACCGACGGTGTCTCCACCGGCGGCTCGGCCGGCATCGGGCTCGGCGCCATCGAACGCCAGTCCGATGACCTCGACATTCTCACCCGTGCCGGGGAGGGGACCATCATCACCGCGCAGATCCGCGCCCGTGGTGAGGCCTACACCGCCCGTCCGCTGGATGTCGCCGTTCTAACGCTGAACCACCCCGGCCAGGCGGTTTGCGGGGACGGCTGGTCCGTCCGCCCGCGGGGTTCGGCCACCGACATTCTGGTCTGTGACGGCCTTGGTCATGGTCCCGAAGCGATGCGCGCGGCTGAAGGCGCAATGGCAGCCTTCGAACGGGGTGAAGGGTCTCCGCAGGTACTTCTGGCGAGGGTCTCCGAAGCGATCACCGACACCCGCGGCGCGGTGGCGATGGCCGCGGCGGTGGACAATGAAGGCGAGACCCTCACCTACGCCGGGGTTGGCAACATCAGCGGCCTGGTGTGCGCCGTGCGCACGCCAATCCGCCGCCTGGCCTCGCGCGACGGGCGCCTTGGCGCACCCCAGCGCTCGAGCGTGCACGAGGAGACCGTGGCGTTCGGCGCCGGAGACGTGCTGATCCTCCACTCCGATGGCGTGCGGACACTGCGCAACCTCGCCGACCGGCCTGAACTGATGTTTCGCCGCCCGCTCACCATTGCGGCTGCCATCATCGGCGAATACGAGCGCGGCTCAGACGATGCATGCATCATGGTTGCGAAACGCGCAGCACAAAAGACAGCAGGCGACTGACCCCGGATGCCCACGCGACTGATCACGATAAGGCTGGAATCGGACAAGGATATTCCGCGCGTGCGCCAGGTCGGGCGCGCCGTGACCGAGGTTCTGGGCTTTGCGACGTTCAGTCAGACGCGGATCGTGACGGCGATGCTCGAACTTGCCCGCAACGCGATCGTCCATGGCGGCGGCGGGCGGGTGGTTCTTGCGCTGGTGGAAAAGAACCATTTCGTGGCCTTGCTCGTGACGGTCAGCGACACCGGGCCCGGCGTGCAGCATCTTGAAGACGTGCTGAGCGGTGTTGCCGCGCCAAGTGCGACGGGCCTTGGCCTCGGCCTGCGGGGCGCCCACCGGATCGCAGATACGTTCGAGATTCACAGCACCGCCGACGGGACCGAGATTGACGTCACCTTCCAGTCCGCAAACAAGGGCAACGAGCTCTCGGCGCTGGTCAGCGCGGCAACCGACAGCCTTGCCAGCCTCAACAAGGCGGACCCGACTGAAGCGCTGGTCCAGCAGAATCGCGAGCTGATGCTGGCCTTGCAGGAACGCGATCTCCTGATCCGCGAGGTGCACCATCGCACCCGCAACAATCTGGCACTGATCGGCAGCCTCGTGCGGCTGTCGCAAAATGCGGCGACCCACGCGGAAACCAAGGACGCCTTGTCCGAACTCGGATTGCGGATGCAGGCGATCCTCGCGGTCCACGAGCAGCTGGAACGCGCCGAGGACGGCAAGCAGGTCAGCATCCTGCCATTCCTGCGCAACGTTGCGGACCGCTCGGCCGCAGCATTCAGCGGCACTGCCAAGACAATCAACGTCAGCGTCGAGGGCGATGACCTGCCGCTGGCGGCTGGCGTTGCGGTGGATCTCGGCCTCATTCTGGCCGAACTCATGACCAATGCCATGAAGCACGCTTTCAATGACCGCGACGAAGGCACCGTCAGGATCAAGGTCGTGACCGAGCCGGACCACGAGATGCCCGACGCCTTCACCCTGGAGGTGTGGGACGACGGACCGGGGCTTCCGCCGGGCGTGGAACGGCCGGAACGCTCCAACTCACTCGGCTGGCGGATGATCCGCGCCATGGCGTCGCGACATTCGGGGCGCATCACCGTGGATTCCGATGATGGTTTTCGGGTACGGATTATGTTCGCATCGGCCGGAACGGACTAGACCGATATTTTTCTCAGCCTCTCTGCAGGATTTCCCGAAATCGGAACTTTCTTGCGCACGGCCCTCTTCGTAATTGGGGCGAGATGGTTCGAGTTTGAAGCGGTCTACCCGAGGGAAACTGCGCCCGGTGGTTCCCTGGTGAGAACGAACAACGGAGCTTCAGGCCTTGGACAACGATACCCGAATCAAGACCGGTGTGCCCGGCCTCGACAGCATCATGGGGGGCGGCCTGCCGGGCGCGCACCTTTATCTGCTGCGCGGTGCTGCCGGTACCGGCAAGACCACGCTGGCGCTTCAGTTCCTGCGTGAGGGCGTCGCCAACGGCGAATCTGTGCTCTACGTTTCGCTCTCCCAGTCGGAACAGGAACTGCGGCAGATCGCGCGGTCGCACGGGTGGGATCTCGAAGGGATCACCATCCAGTCGCTCATCAGCGGCGATGCGGCGTCCGAGTATACCGAGCAGACGATCTTCCAGACCTCGGACCTTCGGCTCGACCGGACCCGTGATGCGGTGGAAAAGCTGGTGCGAACGCTCAATCCGCACCGGGTCGTCTACGATTCGCTGCTGGAAGTGCGCCTTCTCGCGTCCGACAAGGACCGCTTCCGCCGGGAGGTGCTCGGCTTCAAGAACTTCCTTGCCGACGAGGACACCGCGGCGCTTCTGATCGACACCGAGCACAACCAGGACGACCTTTCCGACAACCAGCTGGAAAATATCGCGCACGGCTTGATCCGCCTCGAAAAGAATCTGCCGCAATATGGCTCGGCGCGCCGGCGCATCGAGATCAAGAAGATGCGCGGAACGCCCATTGCCGACGGCTACCACGACATGAGCATTCGCGAGGAGGCGGGCGTTACCGTCTACCCGCGGATCGTGCCGACCCTCGGCTACGAGCAGGGGCTCAGCGACAATCTCGTCCGGTCCGGTATTGCGGAACTGGACACGATGCTGGGCGGCGGGCTTGATCCGGGCACCACGTCGCTGTTTGTCGGCCAGTCGGGCACCGGCAAGTCGACCCTTGCCTCGCTCTATGTGGAGGCTGCACTGAAGCGGGGCGAAACCGTTGGCATGTTCCTGTTCGAGGAACGGCGGGAGACGTTTTTCCGCCGCTGCGAAGGTCTCGGCATCGAGCTGCGGCAATATCATGACTCCGGCAAACTCCTCCTGCGCGACTTCACGCCGACAGAGGTCTCGCCGGGCGAGTTTGCCTCCATCGCGCGCAAGGCAATCGACGATCTCAAGGTGGGCGTCATCGTCATCGACAGCTTCACCGGCTATCTGAGCTCGCTGCCGGAAAGCGCGGAAGCGGTCATCCAGATGCATTCCCTGCTGAAGTACATCGCGCGGCGCGGTGTTCTCACGATCCTGATCGTGGCGCAGCACGGTCTGCTCGGCCATGAGCAGTCGTCCGACCTCGATGTCAGCTATCTCGGCGATTCGGTTCTGCTTTTGCGGATGGCAGAGGCACCGGGCATAATCCGCCGGACGGTGACGGTGGTGAAAAAGCGCCACGGGCCGCATGACCTGAAAGTGCGCGAGCTGATCATCGACGGCAAGGGTGTGCGGATTGATTCGTTCAATCCGCCGCCGCCGACCGACGGCTCCGCAGTTCTGCAATGATGAACAGCCAGCGGGCATGAGTGACCTTGCAGACGCCTCCATCCTGTTTCTGATCCGCGCGCCCATCCGCAACGATGCGCAGATGATCGCCAAGGTGCTTGCACAGGACGGCATCGCTTCGGCCGAGATGGACGGCGGTGCTGACCCGCGCCTGTTTCAGGCCGGAACCGTCCTCGTGTGCACGCAGGAGGGCCTCACGGAGGAATTGCTGGAAACGCTGGATGCGGTGATCACCCGGCAGCCTGCATGGTCACGCTTTGCAATGGTTCTCCTGCTCGACGGCGATCAGGAGGCGGCCGCCGTCACCGCGCGGCTCTCCGGCCTTCTGGCCGACGGCATTGTCACCATTTTGCACCGGCCGGTCCGTCCGCTCGAATTTCGCACCGCGGTGCTCAATGCCACGCGCACCCGGCGCAAGCAGCTGGAGATGCGTGACCACCTGGAATTGCAGCTCGAACTGCGGCGTGAGCTGAACCACAGGGTGAAGAACACGGTCGCCACCTTCCACGCAATCTACCGCATGACGATGCGGCAGAGCGAAACGCTGGACGATTTCTCCGAAAAATTCTCAGGCCGATTGCGCGCCTTGTCCAAGGTTCATGAGCTTTTGTTCGATGCAGACAGGGCCGAGCCCGTGCTGCGGGAGCTGGTCGGTGCCATCGTCGCCCCCTACACCGGCGACGAGGGGCATATTGTCATCGAAGGCGATGCGGTGGCGATCGACCGGGAACATGCCTTGTCACTGGCGCTTGTCCTGAACGAGCTTGCCACCAACGCGGTGAAGTACGGGGCACTGTCCAAGGGCGGTGGCACCGTAAAGATTACCTGGCAGCAAGACCCGGTCGATTCGACGTTCATTGATTTGCAGTGGGAAGAAACAACCGGAAACAAAATCATCGCACCAGAGAAAGATGGTTACGGGGTTCGATTCATTCGCTCCGCGGTGGCGGCGCTCGCCGGAAATACCAGCTTCGACTATCGCTCTGATGGACTGTTCTTTGCGATGCGCGTTTCGATTGCAAATTCGTCATAAGCGATAAAGTTGGCAACAGACCCGAGCCGTCGCGCGTTAAACCATCTTGAGAGGTGGGGATCGATGCGAGTTCTGGTGGTGGAAGACAATGCGCTTGTCGCGATGATGGTGGTTGAGGAGCTTGAGGACGCCGGATTCGACGTTCTGGGCCCCGCGAATACTGCCGCTGACGCCATGAAGCTCGTTTCAGGCAAGGGGTGCGAGTGCGCCCTCGTCGATATCGACCTGGCGGACGGCCGCACCGGACCGGACATCGCTGCATCGCTGGTGAAAGACCATGGCGCGACTGCAATCTTCATGTCAGGCCAGCGCGACCTCGCGCTCGACTACACCGACTATGCCATCGGCCTGCTGCGCAAGCCGGTGGACCCGGCCGCCTTGGTCGAAACTTTGAAGGCCGTCGCAATGCTGCGCGCCGACGAGGCGCCAGAATGGCCGTCGGATTTCGAGCGATTCGTCGCCGCCTGACAGCGCAGACCCGGCTAACAAATGGGTCTTGTGCGGGGTCGCAGGGTCGGGCAATGCGGGGGCGCCACAAGCCCGAGGTGCCCGACCGATGCTCGACTTCATCCCTGAGACGCCGGTCTTGCTGGCCTACACGGCCGCCGTTATTGCGCTGACGCTCACGCCGGGGCCTGACATGACGTTGTTCCTGTCACAGACCGTCAGCCGCTCCCGCCTTGCCGGCGTTGCCGCCTATGCCGGAGCGGCCACCGGGCTGGTGTGCCACACGGTGTTTGTGGCGGTGGGTCTTTCGGCGCTGCTGCTCGCCTCGGCAACGGCCTTTACCGTCCTCAAGGTCGTCGGAGCGCTCTACCTCTTGTGGCTGGCGGTGGATGCCATCCGCAACGGATCGTCGTTTCACCTGTCAGCAGGCGAAAAGGCGCCGGGCTCGCTGTTGAAGGTCTATGCCAAGGGCCTCCTGATCAACCTTCTCAATCCCAAGATCATCGTCTTCTTCATCACGTTCCTGCCCCAGTTCGTCTCCCCGTCCGACCCGGACGCTGCGCCGAAACTACTCTTCCTGGGGGTGATGTTCGTTGTCGTCGCCACGCCGATCACCCTGACGATGATCGCGTTTGCCGGCAGCCTTGCCGCGCTCCTGAAGCGCAGCAGGGTTGCCACCCGCACGGTCGACTGGCTGTTTGCCACCGTGCTGGGCGGCTTTGCCATCAAGCTTCTGGCCACGCGGGCGGGTTGAGCGGCGGCCCCCGGCGGGGCCGCCGTCTGGTCAGACTCCGGAGCCGTCCGCGCCGCCATCGCTCGCAATGTTGTCGGCGGCGCCGCTGACGGCCTCCGGCGCGAAGCGGGCGGACATCACGTCCAGCAGGCGCTTGTTGAACGCGGCGGGGTCGGACGGGGCCTCGCCGTCGAGGATTTCGGCAGAGCCCAGCAGGAGCCACGCCGCATCGCCGATTTCGCTGGTCCCATCGCCATTGCCGGCGGTGGCGGCAAGGCGCTTGATGAGCGCGTGCTTGGGGTTCAGCTCCAGAACCGGCTTGCCGCCAAAGCCGCCGCCCTGGCCATGGCGCGACACGATCTTCTCCATCGCGCGGTCGTAGCCGCTGTCGGCCGCAACGAGGCAGGCGGGGCTGGTGTCGAGCCGGGAGGACGAGCGCACGTCAGACACGCGGTCCTCCAGCGCCTGTTTCACCAGCGCGGACAGTGCCGCCATGTCGCCCTCGTGGCCGGGCTCGGGCGGCTTGATGTCGCCATCGTCGGCGGGGATCTCGTCCAGCTCGGCGGACCCCTGCGTGACCGACTTGAAGGGTGTGCCATCGAAGCCCAGCGCCGTGCGGGTCCAGAACGCGTCCACCGGGTCGGAGAGGAGCAGCACCTCGATGCCGCGCGCGGCAAAGCCTTCAAGGTGGGGGGAGGCGGCCAGACGCTCGCGGTTCTCGCCGACGGCGTAGAAGATCGCCTTCTGGTTCTCCTTCATGTCCGCCTTGTACTCGGCGAGCGAGCGAGTGCCGTCCGGCGCCTTGGTGGTGCGGAAGCGGCAGAGGGCGTAAAGCTCGTCGCGCCGCTCGGTGTCCTCGTAGAGGCCTTCCTTCAGCACCGCGCCAAAGGCTTCCCAGACCTTTTCGTAGGTCTCGGCGTCCTTGCCCGCGAGCTTGGTCATCTCGGAGAGGATGCGCTTGGTGGTGGCGGTCTTGATCTGCGCCAGCATCGGGTTGTTCTGCAGCATCTCGCGCGAAAGGTTGAGCGGCAGGTCTTCGGAATCAACGAGGCCCCGCACGAAGCGCAGGTATGCCGGCAGCAGCGGCGCATCGTCGGTGATGAACACGCGGCGGACGTAGAGCTTTACCCGGCCCTTGCGGTCGGGCTCGAAGAGGTCGAACGGCGCCATCTCGGGCACGAACAGGAGGGAGGTGTACTCCTGCCGGCCTTCGGCGCGGGTGTGGATCGTCAGCGCCGGCTTGTCGAACGCGCCTGCGGTGAAGCGGTAGAACTCCTCGTACTCTTCCTCGCTGATCTCCGACTTCGGGCGGGCCCACAGCGCCTTGCCGTCGACAATCTCGCGGGTTTCGTCTTCGCCGGCCTTCGACACGACGATCGGCACCGGCACATGGGCCGAATGGTGCTTGATGAGGCGCTCGACCGTGTCCTCTTCGGAATACTCCGCGTGGTCTTCACGCAAGGTGAGGTGGACGGTGCTGCCGCGGGCAGGGGCGTTTTCGGCAGGCTCGATCACGAACTCGCCCGAGCCGTCGGAACGCCAGGTCCATGCCTCGTCAGCCCCGGCAGCACGGCTCGTCACCGCAACTTCGCTCGCCACCATGAAGGCGGAGTAGAAGCCGACGCCGAACTGGCCGATCAGCGCCTTGCCCTCGTCCTTTTCCTCCAGCGCCTTGCGAAACTTCTCGGTGCCCGAGCGGGCCATGGTGCCCAGATTCTCGATCAGCTCCTCGCGGCTCATCCCGATGCCGTTGTCGGCAATGGTGATGGTCTTTGCCTCGGGGTCGACGGTGATTGCGATCTTGAGGTCCGGGTCGCCGGCCATCAGCGCGGCGTCGGTGAGGGCGGCGTGACGCAGCTTCTCGCACGCGTCGGCCGCGTTGGAGATCAGCTCGCGAAGGAAGACATCCGGCGTCGAGTAGACCGAATGCACCATGAGGTGGAGCAGGCGTGCGACGTCGGCTTCGAAGGGGCGCGTTTCGGCAGTTTGTGTCATCGATCTTATTTTTTGCAGGTGATTGGGAATGGCCTAGAGATGCGCAGATCCGGCTCGTCATTCAAGACCGTTGCGTGGCGGGGCTTCAGCGTTCAGGGTTAGGCGGCTGACCAAACCGGCGGGAGAGCCCGCAATCTGACGGAGGCGCCATTGGCCGAGGGTGAAGAAGCAAGCCGGATCGTGCCGCTGCGGCCGAAGTCCGCCGCATCGCAGCAAGCCCCGGCTGCCAATCGTCCGCCGCCGCCGCTGGTGGCCTTCCAGCGGATCGAACTGGGGCAGATCCTGCGTGTGTATGGCCGCATGGTGGCGGCTGGCGAATGGCGCGACTATGCGCTCGACCATGGCCGCGAGCAGGCGGTGTTCTCCATCTACCGGCAGATGGGCGAGGTGCCGATGTACCGCGTCACCAAAACTCCGAAGCTTGCGCGCAAGCAGGGGGCTTACGCCGTGGTTTCGGCGCAGGGCATGGTCCTGAAGCGTGGGCACGACCTCGACGCTGTGCTGCGGGTCTTCGAGAAGAAGCGCCACCTCTCGGTCGTCGGCGACTAGCATGGGGCGGGTGATATGGGACTGGTTCGGACCTGGGCGCTTCTTGTCGCCATCGTGATGCCTGCGGCCGCGTCCGCCCAGGCGCCGGAGAAACCCGCGGGCGCTATCCGCTTTGCCACCTACAACGTGTCGCTCTACGGCAAGGCAGCGGGTGAGGTTGTCGCCCGGCTTGAAGGCGGGGCAGACCCTGCGGCCATGGCATCGGCCGAAATCATCCGCAAGCATGCGCCCGACGTTCTTCTCATTCAGGAGCTGGACCGGGACGATGCGGGCCGGGCGCTCTCCCTTTACGTGGACGGGTATCTTGGCGGCGCACAATACCCCCACAGGGTGCTGTTTCCGTCCAACACCGGCATTGCCAGCGGCGTCGACCTCAACAGCGATGGCGTGGTCGGCACCGAGGGGCGCGATTACGGCGAGGATGCGCTCGGCTACGGCCTTTATCCCGGTCAATACGCCTTCGCGCTGGTCTCCCGTCTTCCGCTGGGGCCGGTGCGCACATTCTCCAACCTCCTGTGGCGGGACATGCCGGGCAACCGCATTCCGCCCGAGCTTTCGAGCGAAGGGCAGGCGGTGCTGCCGCTGTCGTCCAAGACCCACGCACTGGTGCCGGTGGAGATCGGTGGCACAACGGTGTGGGTGGCGGCCGCGCACCCGACGCCGCCGCTTCCCGGCAACCGCCTCCTGCCGCCGCGAAATGCCGACGAGATCCGCCTGCTGGCCGACCTGCTGGACCCGGCCGCCAGCACCTACGCTGTGGATGACGCAGGCACTGCCGGGGGGCTCCCGGCGGGCAGCCTTGCGGTGGTGATGGGCGACCTCAACGCCGACCCCGCGGGCGGCAATTCGGTGGAGGGTGCCATCGCGCAGCTTCTGGACAATCCGCTGGTGACGGACCCGGTACCGGCTTCGGCGGCGCACGGGGCGAACACCGCAAAATTCAGGCGCGGGGCGATGCGGGTGGACTATGTGCTGCCATCGGCGGCGCTGCGCGTTGTGGGCGCTGGCGTTTACTGGCCTGAAGGCGACGAGACGCTGGACCGGGCGTCCGACCACCGTCTCGTTTATGTGGATGTGATGCTGCCCTGACGCCCTGGGGGGGATTGCTCAGACTGCCAGGGTGCGGCGCATCTGTTCGCGCAGTGCATCGATCGGGACAAGATCGCCCGCCTGGTCGCGCACATGCCAGAAGGTCCAGCCGTTGCAGCCGGCGGTGTTGCGCACCGCAGCCCCCACCTTGTGGATCGAGCCTTCGTGCTCGCCCGATGCGATGGAGCCGTCCACCCGGATCTGGGCACGGGGCCCGCGGGGGCCTGCGAACAGCTCGTCGCCGGGGCGCAGGTGCCCGGCCTCCACCAGCATCCCGAACGGAATGCGGGCGGGGCGGGGGCCGCAGCCGTCCTGCGTGAGGTCGGTTTCGGGCTCGACGGCCGCAATCCGCTCGCGGGCGAGCGCCACATAGGCCGGGTCCTGCTCGATGCCGATGAAGCGGCGGCCGAGCCGGGCCGCCACGGCCCCGGTGGTGCCTGTGCCGAAGAAGGGGTCCAGCACGACATCACCGGGCTTGGTGGAAGCGAGGATCAGACGGTTGAGCAGCGCTTCGGGCTTTTGCGTCGGGTGCTGCTTCTGGCCTTCCGCATCGCGCAGGCGTTCCGGGCCGGTGCACAGCGGCAGCGTCCAGTCGGAGCGGTGCTGGAGGTCGTCGTTGAAGGTCTTCATCGAGCGGTAGTTGAACGTGTAGTCCGTCCGTTTCTTGTCGGCGACGGCCCAGATCATCGTTTCGTGCGCGTTGGTGAAGCGACGGCCGCGGAAATTGGGCATGGGGTTGGTCTTCACCCATACCACGTCGTTCAGGACCCAGAACCCCACGTCCTGCAGCGCCGTGCCCACGCGAAAGATGTTGTGGTAGCTGCCGATCACCCACAGCGTGCCGTTGGGTTTCAGCGCGCGGCGCGCCAAAGCCAGCCACTCCCGGGTGAACTTGTCGTAGGCGGCGAAGCTTGCGAACTGGTCCCACTCATCGCTCACGCCCGCGACCTTGGTCTGGTTCGGGCGGTACAGCGTATCGTCGAGCTGGAGATTGTAGGGGGGGTCGGCGAACACGAGGTCGACCGAACGCGGTTCCACCTCGGCCAGCACGCTCAGCGCGTCGCCGCAGATGATTTCACCGGAGAGAGATGGCCGGAGCGGCTGAACCGCCCCGGCCGATTGTACGCTCATTGCGACGCATTACCCTTACGCAACCTGCATCAAGGTTGGTAAGCCGTCAGGGTAAAGCGCAGGTTAAGGCTTCCGACGAGAAAGCGTTTACCTTTCTTGCGGTTACGTTAACCAGTGCGCTCCGCTTCGAGCTTGGTCTGCCCGGCAAGGTCGGACAGGAGACCCGATGCGACCGCCACGCGGGAGATCGAGATCTTGCCGCCCTCGACAACCTCGTCCACCGCGCGCTCGGTGCGGGCAATGCTGCCCGCGCGCTCGGAAAGCCAGGCTTTGAGCCGCTCGTTGCCATTTCCCTGGCCGGCGTTGGTGGTGGAAAGCACCGAGATGGCGAGGCTGTTGTGCGCGTCCGCCAGTGCCCGGCGCGCCCGGTCGAGCGCGAGGCCGTCGTAGTAGTCGCCGACCGGGATCCCCCGGGCAATCTCGTCCAGCGCGTTGAAGCGGAACTGTTCGCCGACCGCGAACCACACGTCCGCCGCCTCGTAAAGGTCCACGCCGCAGCGCTGGCCGACGGTGACGATGTCGAGCCCGCCGGCGGCCATCGGCACCAGCGCAAGGCGGGTTGCCGCCGGGTCCGGCACGCCGTTGTCGCGCAGGTGATTGACGCGGTCGTTGAGCGCGGCCCGCTCGCTGTCCGGCAGGACGCTGGCGAAACGCTCGTCGCTGAGTTCATCCAGCCCCGCGCGGAACCGGCCCACTACCGCTTCCAGCCCGCCCTCGAACGATTCGTTGCGGATGAACCAGATGGTGGCATCCAGCAGCAGCGCGCGGATCTTGGCGTAAAGGTCGAGCTGAAGGTCGCCGGAGACGACGTTGTCCAGCGCATCCACCTCGCTGTTGAGGCCGAGGAGGTCGTAGGCGTCGCGGGCAGCGGCGTAGGCTCGCGCAATTTCCGGCACAGACGCGCCGGTCTGGTCGCCGACCCGGATGATGAAGGTCGGCCCGCCGCGGTTGATCATGGAGTTGGCGAGCATGGTGGAGATGATCTCGCGCCGCAGCCTGTGGCCCTCGATCTCGCCGGCAAAGCCGTCTGTCATCTCGTGGGGGAAGTAGCGGGTGAGCTCGCGCGACAGGTACGCATCGTCCGGCACGGTGGATTCCAGAATATCGTCGAACAGGACGATTTTCGCGTAGGCGAGGAGGACGCCGATCTCGGGCCGGGTCAGGCCCTCGCCGGTGGCGACGCGGTCGTCGAGCTCCGTGTTGCCGGGCAGGTCCTCGATTTCGCGGTCGAGCCCGCGAGGCTCCAGCACCTCCATCAGGCGGCGCTGATAGCCGGCGCTTTCGGTGTTCTGCCGCTTGGAGAGCGAGATGGCGAGCGTCTGCAGGTAGTTGTTGCGCAGGACGAGATCGGCCACGTCGTCGGTCATCTTCACCAGAAGCGTGTTGCGGTCTTCGCGCGTGAGCTTGCCGGTGCGCATGGCCTCGGCCAGCGCGATCTTGATGTTGACCTCAACGTCGGAGGTGTTGACGCCGGCGGAGTTGTCGATGGCGTCGGAGTTGATGCGTCCGCCATTCTTGGCGTAGGCGATGCGCCCCTTGTGGCTGACGCCGAGGTTGGCGCCTTCGCCGATCACCTTGGCGCGCACGTCGCCAGCGGTGATGCGGATTGCGTCGTTGGCACGGTCCCCGATCTCGAGGTTCGACTCGGCCGCCGAGCGCACATAGGTGCCGATGCCGCCGAACCAGAGGAGGTCGGCCGGCGCCTTGAGGATCGCGGAGAGCACATCGCTCGGCTTGAGCGGGCCGGGGGGGACGTCCAGTGCCGCCCGCGCTTCGGGCGACAGGGTGATCGACTTGGCGCTGCGCGAGAAGATCGCGCCGCCGGCCGATAGAAGCGAGCGGTTATAGTCCTGCCAGGACGAGCGGTTCATGTCGAACAGGCGCTTGCGCTCGGCAAAGCTGGTGGCGGCGTCGGGGTCCGGGTCGATGAAGATGTCGCGGTGGTCGAACGCGGCAATCAGCCGTGTGGTGGGCGACAGAAGCATCCCGTTGCCGAACACGTCACCGGACATGTCGCCGACGCCGACCACGGTGAACGGCTCCGACTGGATGTCGTGGTCCATCTCGCGGAAGTGGCGCTTCACGGCCTCCCAGGCACCGCGGGCGGTAATGCCCATGACCTTGTGGTCGTAGCCGGCCGAACCGCCGGAGGCGAACGCATCGTCCAGCCAGAAGCCGTGTTCCTGGCTGATGGCGTTGGCCGTGTCGGAGAAGGTGGCCGTGCCCTTGTCGGCGGCGACGACCAGGTAGGGGTCGTCCTCCTCGTAGCGGACCACGCGGTCGGGATGGCTGATGCGGTCGCCGTCGCGGTCATCGGTGATGGACAGGAGCGTGTTGATGAAGATCCGGTAGGCTGCGGTGCCTTCTTCGATGAAGGCTTCCCGGTTGGAGCGGTCCGGCAGCTTCTTGGGGAAGAAGCCGCCCTTGGCGCCCACCGGCACGATCACCGCATTCTTGACCTGCTGTGCCTTCACGAGACCCAGCACCTCGGTGCGGAAATCCTGCGGTCGGTCGGACCAGCGCAGGCCGCCGCGCGCAACCCGGCCGAAGCGCAGGTGCACGCCCTCAACGCGGGGCGAATAGACCCAGATTTCGCGGAACGGTGCCGGGCGCGGCAGGCCCGCGAGCTGATGCGGGTCGAACTTGAAGGCGAACGTGCTCACCGGATCGCCGTTCTCGTCCAGCTGGTAGACGTTGGTGCGCAGCGTGGACTCGATGAGGTTCTGGAGCCGGTGGACGATGGTGTCATCGGCCAGGCTGTCGATGTCCTGGTAGAGTTCTTCAAGCCCCCAGTGAATTTCCTTCTGCGCTTCGGCCCGCACGTCCTCGGTCTTGTCCGGGTCGAACCGCGCCTCGAAATATTCGACCAGCGCGTGCGCCACGTCGTGATGGCGGTTCAGCGTCTGGGCGATGAGGTCCTGGCCGTAGGGAATGGCGGTCTGGCGCAGGTAGCGCGACAGCGCCCGCAGAATTGCGATCTGCCGCCAGTCGAGCCCTGCGGTGAGGAGAAGGCCGTTGAACTCGTCGCTTTCGGCGGCCCCTTCCCACACGGCAATGAACAGGCTTTGCAGAAGCTCGGCGTGCCGCGTGATGTCGACGCCGCTGCCGACACCCAGCGCCAGCGTCATGTCGTGGATGTAGACGCCGTCTTCGTCGGTGGGGGTCTCGATGCGGAAGGTCCGCTCGTTGACCACCAGAAAACCCATGTTTTCAAGGATCGGCACGCGGGCCGACAGGAGGATCGGCGCCCCTCGGTGGTAGATCTTCAGCGAGCAGCGGTCCGCGGCATCGGTATCGCGGCGGAAAAAGAGGATTGCGGTAGGCGTTTCCTCGGTGATCCGCTCCAGAATGGTGATGTCACGCACCGCGCGCTCTGCGGTGTAGGTGGCGCGAAAGCTTTCGGAAAATGCGCCTGCCCAGGTGGCGACCTTGTGCCGGTCCACCCCGAGCTTGGGTGCCTTCAGCGCAGCGCGCAGAAGGTCGTCCTCGAAGGTGCGGATCATGGTGGAGATCCGGTCTTCCAGCTCGCGCACGTCCGGCGCGGGCGTGGTGCCCGAGCGGCGGCCGATGATGAGGTAGAGCCGGGTCAGCACGCCTTCGGGCATGTAGACGGTGCGCGCCGAGATGTGGCCGTCATACTCTTCGGCCATCAACGCTTCGATGTTTTCGCGCACGCTGGTGGTGAAGCGGTCGCGCGGAACGTAGATCAGCAGCGAGACGAAACGGTCGAACGGGTCGATGCGTGGCAGGACGCGCACCCGCGGCCGCTCCGAAAGCTGAAGGATCGAAAGGGCGAAGCGGCGCAGGAGCGGCCCGTCGATCTGGAACAGCTCGTCGCGCGGATACGTCTCCATGATGTTGACGAGCGCGTTGCCGGAGTGGCTGTCAGGGTTGAAGCCGAGCTCATGGATCGTTGCCTCCACCTTGCGGCGCAGGATCGGAATGTTGAGGACCGATTCGGTGTACGTCTCGGACGTGAAGAGGCCGACGATCCTGAGTTCGCCCGTCAGCACACCGTCCGCGTAGCGCTTCACACCCACATAATCGAGGTGGGCGTGGCGATGGACCCGGCTGCGCACGTTGGCCTTGGAGACGTAGACCGGCTCGCTGCGGCGCAGGAATGCACGCACTTCGGGGTTGAGCGTCACCAGCTCCTGGCCGCGGCGCAGGACCTTGATGTCCGGGTTGCGCAGGATGCCGAGGCCGGGCTCGTCGGCGGCAATCAGCTCGCCGTCTTCCACCGAACCGTCCAGCCGGTACTCCCGCATCCCGGTGAGGATGAACACCTGGCTCTCGATCAGCTCGAGGAAGGAAATCGCCTCGGCCAGTTCCTCGCGCGGGACGGGCGGGACGCTGTTGCGGAAACCGTCAATGGTCCGGGCGATCTTGGCGCGCATCTTCGGCCAGTCGGTCACTGCGGCATCCACGTCGTGGTAGACGTCGTTCAGCGTCCGCGACAGTGCCTCGCGATGGTCCTCGTCGTCGATGGCATCCACATGGATGTGGATAAAGCTCTCGTGGGCGTGGCCGTCGCCATGACGTGCCTCACCGTGGAAGCCTGCAAGGTTGCCCTCTTCGTCGCGTTCCACGGCGAAAATCGGGTGGACGACCAGATGGACCTCGATCGCCTGCGCGTGCAGCTCGTTCTTGAGTGAGCCGAACAGGAACGGCTTGTCGTCGTTGAGTGCCTCGATCACGGAGATGGCGTGGCCGCTCTCCGCATCGGTGATGTCCACCTCGTCGGGGGCCTTCACGCTGATGTTGGGCTCGCCGCCGTCGCGCTTTTGCAGGGACTGCCAGCCGCTTTCGGCCAGCCGCATCAGGTGGTCGACGGTGTAGTGCTGCAGGTCCTCGGCGGCGGCGTAACGGAACAACAGCTCGGCAAACGTCGCAAACGCGACGTCACCGCCGGCATTGCGCACCCTGTCGGCAAGCTCGCTCAGCTTGGCGTCCTTCGAGTCCGAAAAGTCCTCGAGCATTGTTCACTCCTCAGATCGCCGACGAGCTGACTATCGCCGTGCTTCGTTCTGGCGCATTCAAGACCTTCACGTCAGGGGGGGTCTAGCCATGGAAAATGAAGAAGCGGTGATTTCTCTCGATCTGCCACCGCAAACGCCACTGTCAGAAGAGACAGAGGCCTATTTCGCCAAATGCCAGGACAAGCTCGGCTTGGTCCCCAACGTCCTGCGCGCATACTCGTTCGATGAAAACAAGCTGCGCAAGTTTACCGATTTCTACAACGAGGTGATGCTCGCAGAATCGGATTTGTCGAAGCTGGAGCGGGAGATGATCGCCGTCGTCGTCTCCGCTGCCAACCGCTGTCATTATTGCCTCATCGCCCACGGCGCCACGGTCCGCGCGTTGTCCGGCGATGCTGCGCTGGGCGATACGCTTGCCGCAAATTACCGTGCCGCCAGCCTTTCCGCCCGCCACAGGGCCATGCTGGATTATGCGTGGACGCTGACCACCGCGCCGCACGATTGCGGTCCGGCCGAGGAAGCGAGCTTGCGCGAGGCCGGATTCGGCGACCGCGCGATCTGGGACATCGTTGCCGTTACGGGGTTTTTCAACATGACCAACCGCGTGGCCAGCGCCACGAAGATGCGGCCCAACGCGCAATATTACGCCATGGGACGCAAAAGCTGATGGACGGATCGAACGCCCGTCTGGCATTTCGCGGCCGGATCAACCATTAAATGATGGCACACGAAACAAATTAGTGGCGGGCGCCGGCAAGGTCCCGCCATCGCCGACAAGGGGAGTGCCGTCCGCGATGGAGTTCGAGCAGATTTTCGAGAATTTCCAGTACAACGACCTGCAGTGGTTCATCCCGGTTCTTGCAGGGCTCATCATCATCGTGCTGGGCCTTCTGGCCGGCCTTATCCGGGGAATGACGGCGGGCGTGATCGTTGCGCTGTTCTTCGGCGGACTGATGTCGCTGTCGCCGACGCTTCTGACCGCGTTGCAGCCGATCCGCGGCAACGTCGACCGGGTCGGCGCCGATGTCGCCCGCAGCGCGGCCGAACTGTCCACGCTCAACAACGAGGTCGTGGTCGATCTCGTCCGCGTGGTCACCACCATGCGCACCGCGCTGCAGGGGCTGACGCCGCTTCTGGAGGAGCCCGCGCCTGCACCCGCAACGGACGGCGACGCCGATCCGGACGGGACTGTCGTTGCCGCCGCGCCGGCGTTTGATCCGGAACTGGGCCTGCGCTTTGCCCAGAGCCTCGACGACACCGAAACGCGGCTGGATGCGGCCATCGACACCCTGTCGCGCGCCTCGACCGTGCGCGCCGAGCTTGACGCCAGCGTCCAGACGCTGGAAGCCGAGCTGCGCAGCAACGCCCGCTAATTTTCAGGAACGCCGCCATGGAACCCTTCAAAACGCTCACGTCGCCCGCAGCGCCGCTCGACATGATCAATGTCGACACGGACATGATCATCCCGAAGGACTACCTGAAGACGATCAAGCGGACGGGTCTGGGGGCCGGGCTCTTTGCGGAAATCTCGCGCAAGGACGACGGCACGCCCGACCCCGATTTCTCGCTCAACCAGCCCGCCTATGCGGGCGCCAATATTCTGGTGGCGGGTGACAATTTCGGCTGTGGCTCGTCGCGCGAACATGCGCCGTGGGCGCTGCTCGACCGGGGTATCCGCTGCGTCATCTCCACGTCGTTTGCCGATATCTTCTATCAGAACTGCTTCAAGAACGGGCTTCTGCCGATCAAGGTCACGCCCGATGAGCTGGAGCGGCTGATGGAGCACGCCAAGCGCGGCGCCAATGCCACGCTGACGGTGGATCTGCCGAGCCAGACCATCGTCGGCGACGATGGCGCACCCATCGAATTCGAGATCGACGCCTGGCTCAAGCACTGCCTCGTCAACGGTCTTGACGAGATTGCCCTCACCATGGCCAAGGCCGACCCCATCGCCGACCACGAGAAGAAGCTGGCCGACGCGCACCCCTGGGTCTGACCGGCGGGGGACGACCATCGCCCTGATGCGTTTTCCCGATTAAAAAAAGACGCACTGTAAAGCGTAAGGGTCCAGACCGGTTTCCATATCCTCGCGGCAATTTGGCGGGGGGCGGACACTATGACGGGTGAACTCATCGGGGAGCTCATCCTTTGGATCATTGCGGCGGTTATCGTCATCTTCGTCATCTACTGGGTGATGAACTGGCTCTACCGCCGCTCGACCAAAGAGACGGCATTCGTGCGGACCGGCTTTCTCGGCGAGAAGGTCGTGATCGACGGCGGCGCGTTCGTCTGGCCCATCATCCACGACATCACCCCCGTTTCCATGAGCACCCTGGCGCTCGATGTGTCGCGCGGCCGCGAACATGCGTTGATCACCAAGGACCGCATGCGCGTGGACGTGGAGGCGGAATTTTATGTCCGCGTCCGTCCGGAGCGGGCGGCGGTGTCGCGCGCAGCCTCCACGCTGGGCCGGCGGATGAGCGACCCGGAGCGGTTGCAGCCGCTTCTGGCCGGCAAGTTCGAGTCGGCGCTGCGGATTGCGGCGGCCGAAATGCCGATGGACGATATCCACGAGCAGCGCAGCCAGTATCTGCGCCGCGTGCGCGAGATTGCGCAGGAAACGCTCGAGCAGAACGGCCTTGAGCTGGAATCGGTCGCCATCAAGGACATCGACCAGACCGCGCTGGAATTCTTCAACCCGTCCAACAGGTTCGATGCCGAGGGCTTGACCGAGCTGATCCGCGAGATCGAGGGGCGCCGCACGCTGCGCAACGAGATCGAGCAGGCCTCGATGATCCGCATTCGCACGCGCAACCTGGAGGCGGAGAAGGAATCGCTCAACATCGAGCGCGACTCCGAAGAGGCGCGGCTGGAGCAGGAACGCGACGTCGAGTTCCGCCGTGCGCAGCAGCGCGCCGAGATTGCGCGTGAGCGCGCCGAGCGGGACACCGAGGCCGAGCGTGCGCAGATCACCGCGCGTGAGACCATCGAGCTTGCCAAGATTGCCAACGACCAGTCCATCGCCGAAGTGCGCATCCAGTCGGAACGGGAGATCCGCGAGCGCGAGATCCACCGCCAGCGCGCGGTGGACGGCGCGGAGATCGCCTCCCGCCAGGAGGTCGACACGGCCCGCATTGCGCAGGAGCGCGCGGTGTCGGAGGCGCGCATTGCTTCCGAAGAGGACGTTGAGGCGCGGGAGATTGCGCGCCGGCGCACGCTGGAAGGCGCCGAGATTGCTGCGCGCGAGGCCACCGACCGCGCCCGGATCGAGACCGAGCAGCAGACAAGGGCGCGCGAGATCGAGCGCACCCGCGCGCTGGAAGCGGCCGAGATTGCCGCCCGCGAAGACACCGAGAAGGCGCGCATCGCGCAGGACCGCGCCGTGGTGGAGGCGCGCATTGCCAGCGAGGAAGACACCCGCCGGCGCGAGATTGCCCGCAACCGCGCCCTGGACGAGGCCGAGATTTCGGCGCGCGAATCCATCGAAAAGATGCGCATTGCCGAAGCTGCCGACACCTCCGAGGAGCGCATCGCCAGCGACAAGCGCATCCGTGCGCTGGAGATCGAGCGCCAGCGCGCCATCGAGGAGGCGAACGAGGCGGCACAGCAGGCCATCGAGGCGGCGCGCATTGCCCGCGAAAAGGCCGTGTCCGCAAACCGGATCGCCGCCGACGAGGACACGAGGGCGCTGGAGATTGCGCGCAACCGTGCCATCGACGAAGCGCAGGTCCGTGCCGACGAAGCGGTGGATGCCGCGCGCATCGCCAAGGAAAAGATCATCGAGGCGGAGCGGATTTCGGCAGCGCAGGACACCCGCGAACGCGAAATTTCCAGAGAAGCTGCGGTGGAGGCGGCCGATATCCGCCGCCGCGAGGCCACCGAGCGCCAGCGGATCGAGATGGAGCTGGGACTGGAGATCGAGCGGATCGCCTCCCATCAGGAGCGCGAAGTGTCGGACATCGACCGCAAGCGGTCGGTGGAGGAGGCCGACGAGTCGCGGATCATCGAGCTGGCCGCCAAGCGGGTGGAGCGCGCTGATGCCGATGCGCGGGTCCGCCGCGCAGAAATCGAGGCGCAGCGCGATGTGTCCCGGTCCGACGTGGAACGCGAACGCATTCTGGACGCCGCCAAGCTGGAACGGCGGCGCGCCACCGAGCAGCTGGAGATTTCGCGGGTTCAGGCCCTTCGCGAGGCAGAAATTGCCTCCACCGAAGAGATCGAGCGCGCGCGCATTGCCTCCGAACGCGGGCTCGACGAGGCACGGATCGGCCACGAGACAGAACGCCGCCGCCGCGAGATCACCCGCGAGCGCGAGGTGGAGCTGGCCAACATGGAACGTGCCATCGCCCTTTACGCCAAGAGCCTTGAAGAGGCCGCGGCCAAGGTGGAGGCCGAAACGGCCCGCGCCCGTGCCGCCGAGGCCGAAGAGCGCGTCCTCACGGTGCGCGACACCGAGGCGGCCCAGCGCAAGAAGTCCATCGACGTGTTGATGGCCGAGAAGCTGGCGGAGGAGGCCAGATTTGCGGCCGACGCCGAGAAGGTCCGCGCGGCCGTGGAAGCCGAGGCGCAAAAGCTCATCAACGAGGCGGAAAACGTCCTCACCGAGCCCGCCCGCGCGTCGCTCTTCAAGCGCGGCCTCCTCACCCGGATCGAGGGGATCGTGGCCGCTTCCGTCAAGCCGATGGAGAAGATCTCCGACATCCGCATCGTCCAGATGGACGGGGCCGGCGGCGGCCAGGGCAATGGCGACGGCAGCAACCGCAGTGCCACCGACGAGGTGATCAACTCCGCGCTCAGATACCGCGTTCAGGCCCCGCTGGTGGACAGCCTCCTGTCCGAAATGGGCATCGAGGGCTCCAACCTTGCCAAGATGGGCGGCCTCATCCGCGAGGCATCCGACATGCAGCGCATTGCCAAGGACGTTGGTGGCAACAAGCCTTCCGGCTCGGGCGGAGACAAACCACCTGCCGACAACGCCCCCGCCGGGAAGGGCGAATAGATGGCGCGCGTCTACGTCTCCACGGTGCTGGACGCGCCGGCCGCCCGCGTCTGGGAGCGGGTGCGGGATTTCAACGCCCTGCCGCGCTGGCACCCGCGCATCCGCGAAAGCCGCATCGAGAACGGCGAACCGTCCGACAAGATCGGCTGCGTGCGCGACTTCCGCCTCCAGAACGGCGACCGCATCCGCGAAAAGCTGCTCGGCCTGTCCGATTACGACATGTTCTGCACCTACGCGATCCTCGAAAGCCCGATGCCGCTGACCGACTATGTGGCCACCTTGCGCATCACGCCCATCACCGACGGCGACCGCAGCTTTGCCGAATGGTCCGCCGACTTCGAGTGCGCGCCGGAGAACGAGGATGACCTCGTGAACGGCGTTGGCACCAACGTCTTCCAGGGCGGCTTCGACGCTCTCAAGCGCCATTTTACGCGCTGAGATGGTGAACGTCGTCCGCTCCACGGTGATCGACCAGCCCGTCGAGGCGGTGTGGGCCATCGTGCGCGACTTCAACGGCCACGACCGCTGGCACCCCGCCGTCGCCGACAGCGAGATGGAGCGCGGCGCGCCGACGGACCGCGTGTCAGGGGTCCGGCGCTTTCACCTCGTCGACGGCTCGGAGCTGCGCGAACAGCTCCTCACCCTGTCGGATGCCGACATGGAAATGACCTATTGCCTGCTGGACACCCCCGTGCCGCTCTTCAACTACGTCGCCCACGTGCGGCTTCTGCCCGTCACCGACGGGGACATGACCTTCTTCCACTGGCGTTCGCGGTTCGACACGCCGGCGGGGCGCGAAAAGGAGCTGGCCGCGATGGTGGGCGACAACATCTATGCAGCCGGCATGGAGGCGATCCGCGCAACGCTCGCCGGCACCGCCCCGGCCGCGCAATGAAGGGAATTGACCGATGCCGCTGACGGTGGAGACCTACCCGACGCTCTCCGAGGCGGCCCGCGCGTTTGCAGCGGCCCGCGCGGCTCGCTTCATGGGCGGCGGCACGATCCTGATGCGCGCCGTCAATGAGGCCGACCAGAGCTTCGACACGCTGATCCGCACCACGGACCGGGCGATGACCGAGATCCGCACCACCGGCAGCGCCGTGACGCTGGGCGCCGGCGTCACGATGGCTTCAATCGCCGCCTCGCGGGACACGGCGTTTCTGGCGCCGGTCGCGCGGCTGATCGGCGGGCCGCAGGTGCGCGCTGCCGCCACCGTCGCCGGCAACCTCTTCGCCGCCGCGCCCTATGGGGACCTCACCGCCGCTTTGATGGCGCTTGGCGCCACCGCCGAGATGACCGATGGGCGGCGGCAGAGCATCGACGACCTCATTCGCGGGGGACCGACCCGGTCGCTGGTTGCGGCCGTGCATGTGCCGGTGCCGCAGGGCGGGCTTCACTTCCGCAAGGTCTCGCGGATCAAGCCCAAGGGCGTGTCGGTGCTGTCCGTGGCGGCGGTGCTGCCGCGGCAGGGCGGGCGGATCGAGAATGCGCGGATCGTCTTCAACGGCATGGGCGCGCGCCCGGTGCGCGCGGAAGCTGCCGAGCGGGCGCTGAACGGCCAGGCGCTAGGTGCGTCCGCCATTGCCGCGGCCGCCGCCCACGCCGCCGAGGGGCTCAGCCCCCGCGACGACGCCATCGCCACCGCCTGGTACCGCCGCGAAGTTGCGGGCGTGCACCTTCGACGCCTTCTGGAGGACATCCGCTGATGGCGAAAAAGCCCGTCACCTTCACCCACAACGGCGAGGAAAAGGCAGCGTTCGTTTCGGACGGGCAGAACCTTCTCGACGTGCTGCGCCGCGGCGTCGGCGACCTCACGCCCAAGTATGGCTGCGCGCAGGGCACCTGCGGCGCCTGCACCGTCATCATCGACGGTGCGCCGCGCCTGTCCTGCCTCACTCTGGCCGAAACCGTCGAGGGCGCCGAGATCGACACGGTCGCCGGCCTTGCGGATGGCGCGCTGTCGCCCCTCCAGGACGCGTTCATGACCCATTTCGCGGCCCAGTGCGGCTATTGCACGGGGGGCATGCTGATGTCCGCCGCAGCGCTTCTGAAGCACAACCCGCGCCCCAGCCGGGAAGAGGTGGTGGAGGCCATCTCCGGCAACATCTGCCGTTGCACCGGCTACGAGGCGATCATCGAGGCCGTGCTCACCGCCGCCGCCAATGGCGGCCTCCGCCGGACGGGAGCCCGCTGATGCCCCTCGAATTTCGCAAGGAATATTTCGCCGACGAGCGGGATGACGACCTCAACGAGATCGGCAAGCCGACCCAGCGGCAGGACATGGTGGGACACGTCACCGGCCGCTCGCCGTTCTACGACGACCATTTGTTCGACGGTCTTTGCCACATCCGCTGCACCCGCTCGCCGCACCACCACGCGAAGATCCGCCGGATCGACACGTCCGCCGCAGAACGCATGCCGGGCGTGCGGAGAATCATCACCGGCAAGGACGTGCCCAACAACCTCAACACGCTCCTCTCGCTGCTCGACTTCGGGCTCGACGATGAGCCGCTGCTGGCCACCGAAAAGGTCTGCTACAAGGGCGACCCGGTCGCAGCCGTCGTCGCCGACACCGAGCGGCAGGCGCGGGAAGCCGCCGCCGCCGTGCGCGTCGACTACGAGGTGCTGCCCCACGTCCTCGACGTGGAAGAGGCGATCAAGCCCGGCGCGCCGTCTATCAGCAAGCCGTACCCCGGCAACCTCTTCGTCTACCATGGCAAGTACGACCACCAGAAGCTGCGCTTCGGCGACGTGGAGGCGGGCTTTCGCGAGGCCGATCACGTGATCGAGGGGCGCTACCAGATGAGCCCCATCGAGCAGGCGCCGATCGAGACCTGCGGCGCCATCGCTGCGCCCGAAACCAACGACCGCTTCGTCTGCTACACCTCCACGCAGGCGCTGTTCTTCTCGCTGGGTACCGCCGCCAAGCTGCTCGACATCTCGTCGGCGCGGTTGCACTTCATCGGCGGGACGGTGGGCGGCGGCTTCGGCGGCAAGGTGGACAGCCTGCACGAGCCGATGGCGATCCTCGGCACCATTCTCACCGGCCGGCCGTGCAAATACATGTTCGACCGGGCCGAGGAGATGCAGGTGGGCGCCCCCCGCGGCGCCGAACGCTGGTACATCACCGATGGCGTGATGAACGACGGCCGCCTCGTCGCCCGCAAACTCGTCGGCTACTTCGATGCCGGCGCCTACACGCGCCTTTCGTCCTACGCCATCATCAAGGGCGTCGGCCACCTGCCGGGGCCGTACACCATCCCCAACGTCTATTCGGATGTCTATTGCGTGTTCACCAACCGCACGCCAGCCACCGCCATGCGCGGCTTCGGCGTGACGGGCGTGGACTTCGCCATCGAGAGCCACATGGACGTGTGTGCCCGCGAGATCGGGCTCGACCCGGTCGCCTACCGGATCATCAATTCCTACCGCGACGGGGACATGAAGGCGCACCGCCGCGTTGCCAAGAACACCGCGCTCATCGAGTGCTGCCAGGTGGCGGCCGAGAAGGCGGGCGTGAAGCTGTCGCCGTCGCTGCTGGCGGCGTCCTCGCTGAAAGATGGCGGCGGCGTGCGTGGCGAGATCCCCAACTACACCGCCACCGACCAGCATGGCCGGGTGGAGGGCTACTCGTCCGGCTCGTACGCGCAAGGCGGGCAGTCGCGCGAACCGGTCGAGACCGGACGTGCGGCCCCGCCGCGACCGGGCCACGAGACCCCGCGGGCCCCGGCGCCCGCTGCGCGAACGGAACCCGCATCCCAAACGCCGGCTGCCGCGAGGCGTGACCCGCCGCCGCCTCCCGCAACGCCGCGGCCGCCGGAGCCGGCACCTGCGCCGGAGCGCGCTGCACCGCGCCGCGGCCCGCGCTTCTCGTCCATTTCGGGTCTACGCCGCCGCTGATCGGCGGGCAGGCCCTTGCCGCGGGGTGGGCCGCAGCTGCTAAGACGGGCTCCACACACCCGAGGAACCGTTGAATTGAACCCTGTGAGCGCGACCGAGTCTGCCCGCGATTCCGCCCGCGGCGTGACCCTGATGATCCTCGCCTCGCTCACCGTGCCGACGCTGGATGCCATCGCCAAGATCCTCGGCCGGGAGATGCCGCCGGTCGAGATCGGTGTCCTGCGCTACGGTTCGCAAACACTCATCCTGTTCATCCTCCTGGCCGTGCTGCGCCGGAAGGTGTTCACGCCGGCCGTGATGGGGTCCATCTGGCGGCTTGCCCTGTCGGGTTGTTTCATGGGAATCGCCTCGATCAGCCTTTACTGGTCGCTCCAGTACCTGCCGCTGGCCAACGCCATCGCGATTTTCTTCGTCGGCCCGCTCATCCTCACCCTGTTCGCTGCGATCTTCCTTGGCGAGAAGGTCGGCATCCACCGCATCAGCGCCGTGGTGGCGGGGCTGGTTGGCGCGCTGATTGTGATCCGCCCCAATTTTGCGCAGTTCGGTTGGCCCGCCGTCCTGCCGCTGATGGCCGCCACAGCATTTGCCGCCATGGTCACCACCGTGCGCGGGATGAAGGCCAACCTCGATGGCTTGCGGATCCAGACCCTCAGCGGCCTGTTCGCGACGCTGTTTCTGGCCGCGGTGATTGCCGGCGGCAACCTTGCCGGGGCCGAGTTCACATCGCTGGTGATGCCGTCGGCAAGCGCCTGGGCGCTGATCGGCCTCCTCGGCGTGACTGCCACCGGGGTGCAGATGATGATGACCTTCGCGGTGCGCCTGTCCGAGCAGAGCCTCCTTGCCCCGTTCCAGTATCTGGAAATCGTCGGCGCCACCGCCTTCGGCTACATCCTGTTCGACGAGTTTCCCGACGCGATCACCTGGGCCGGCACCGCAATCATCCTGTGCGCAGGGCTTTACGTCATCCACCGCGAGCGGCAGTTGAAGCGCGCCGAGGTAAACCGCATCACCCACCCCTGAACCGGCTGCGCACAGCATCAGACTGAGCGGATTGCGTTGCCGGGCGCAAAGCCCGATCCTCAAGGGCCATTTCCGGAGCACAGCGCCATGACCGTCCACAAGGGCAGAGGATTCGCCGCGATCAACTACCCGATCGGCATGAACCTGGGGGGCGACCCCAGCCAGGCGCTGGTCCACTCCAACCCCGATGGCAAGTTCATGGTAGCGCTGTCCTCCATCGACCTTGGGCAGGGCATGAAGTCGGTCACACGGCAGATTGCCGCTGAAACGCTGGGCGTGCCGGTGCAGGACGTTTACGTCGATACCGCCGACAGCGACACCGGCCCCCACTGCATGGGCTCCTTCGCCTCGCGCGGCACCCACCGCGTCGGCAACGCCGTCATTGCGGCAGCCAAGGAAGCCCGCGCGGTGATGCTGGAAGCCGCTGCCGAAGAGATGGAGGTGAATGCCGCCGATCTCGTCACCGACGGGAAGGGAAACATCCACGTCAAAGGCGCGCCGAGCCGCTCCATCACCACGGCAGCGGCCAGCGCGGCGGCCCAGTTCAAGCAGGGGCGCACCGTGTCGGGGCGGGGCATCTTCCTCATTCCCCTGTCGGCAGTGGACCCCGACACCGGCGAGATGGACCCGGTCACCTGTTACGCGCACGCTGCGCTTTTCGTGGACGTGGAGGTGGACGACGAGACCGGCGAAGTCACCGTCATGGAGATGAATTCCGCCTACGAGCTTGGCCGCGCGCTCAACCCGCGCCTTGTGGAGCAGCAGCTTGTGGGCGGGGCATGGATGGGGATGAGCCACGCCCTCTACGAGACCACGGAGCCGTTCTACCCGGATCGGCGCGAAGGCCCGGAAGATTTCAACACCTACCTCATGCCCGGACCGGGCGACATTGCGCCCCACAACATTGCCGTTCTGGAACGGCCTGCGCCGGACGGGCCGTTCGGGGGCAAGGGGCCGGGCGAAATGTGCGCCAACCCCGTGCTGCCGGCCATTGCCAACGCGGTGTTCGATGCGGTTGGCGTGAGGGTGTGCGATCTGCCGATTTCGCCGGACAAGATCCTCCGCGGCCTGCGCGACAATGGCGGCGCCCGCAAGCCAGCGCCGGGCCGGATGCCGTGACAGGCACCGTTGGGACAGCTCCGGAAACGGTAGGCTTTCGTGCCGGTTGAGCGTTCCGTCAGCGGGATTGACGGGCCGGACCGGCTCGCCGAGGCGCTGCGCGATGCGCAGTATCTTGCGGGCGAGGACCTGGCGACCGCGGCCTATCTCGCGCTGGCGCTCGGCAAGCCGCTGCTGCTCGAAGGCGCGCCGGGTGTCGGCAAGACCGAAGGGGCGAAGGCGCTCGCCTCGATCCTCGGGCGGCAGCTGGTGCGGCTCCAGTGCTTTGAGGGGATCGACGCGGGGGCGGCCCTTTACGAGTGGAATTATCCGCGCCAGATGCTGGCAATCCGGCAGGCGGGGGACAGCTACGTCAACATCTACGCTGACGATTTCCTTCTCGCCCGCCCCATGCTTCAGGCGCTCCAGCACGCCGCCGACACTGTCTTGCTGATTGACGAGATCGACAGGGCGGATCAGGAGTTCGAGGCGTTCCTTCTGGAATTCCTGTCCGATTTCTCCATCTCGATCCCCGAGCGCGGGACGGTGCGGGCCGAACGGCCGCCTGTGGTGGTGCTCACCTCCAACCGCACGCGCGAACTCCACGAGGCTCTGCGGCGCCGCTGCGTCTACCACTATATCGGCTACCCGGATGCAGCGCGCGAGGCGGACATCGTGATGATGCGCGCCTCCACGGTGGTGCGGCGCACCGCGGACCAGGTGGTGCGCGCGGTGACCGCGCTGCGCGACGAGCCGCTGGCCAAGGCGCCGGGCGTTGCCGAGACGGTGGAGTGGGCGGAGGCGGCGACCCTCCTCAACCAGCAGGGCGCCCCGTGGCCGCTGGCCTTCCGCCGCTCCATCGGCGTGGCGCTGAAAGACCAGGACGACATGCAGTTTCTGGACGGGCGGATCGACGCGATGCTGGCCGAGGCGGTGGGCTGATGGCGGTGGCCGGGGAGCAGGCGCGCCCCGGCGCGGCGCTGCCCCGTGCCGCGGTGCCCTTCGTCACCTTCGCAGCGCGGCTGCGTTCTCACGGCTTTCCCGTTGCGCCGGAGCAGACGCAGAGCTTTGTGGCTGGCGTCGGCCTTCTGGGACCGCGCAAGATGGCCGACATTCACCGGGCGGCTCGGGCAGTCTTCGCGCCGCCGCCTGAGCTTTGGGAAACGTTCGACGCTCTTTTTCGCGCGCATTTTCTGGGGCAGACCATCGCAGCCCCCGCCGAAAGCCTGGACGACGAGCGGGCCTTCGAGCCGGAGGACGGCGCGGCGGATCTCATCGAGCCGGAGGAGGAGACCGAAGCCGGCGAGGAGGCCACCGTTGCCGAAGCGCTGTCCGGGCGCACTTTTCCTCCGGCGAGCGAAAGCGATGCGCTGCGGCTGTTCCGGCGCCGGGCGCCGGAGCGGCTGCCGCGGCGCCTGTCCCGGCGCTGGCGCAGCCACCGCAGCGGCGGGCGGCCCCACCTGCGCCGGGCACTGCGCGATGCGGTGAAGCGCGATGGCGAAGTCGTCGTCCTGCCGCAGCTGAAGCGGCGGATGGCGCAGCGCCGCGTTCTTCTTTTGATCGACGTGTCCGCGTCCATGAAAGGGGGGACGGACCGCTCGCTGCGCCTTGCCCACACGCTCGTGCAGGCGGCGGACCGGTGCGAGGTCTTTACCGTCGGCACGCGGCTCACCCGGATCACGCGCGCGCTGCGCCACCGCCGCGAAGGGCCGGCGCTGGAGGCGGCCTCCGCATCGGTGGCGGACTGGGACGGCGGTACGCGCCTTGGCGATGCGCTGACCGCGTTTCTGGCCGTGCCGCGTTTTGCCGGGTTTGCGCGCTCGGCCTTTGTGGTGGTCCTGTCAGACGGGCTGGAGCGGGGCGAGCCCGATGCGCTGATTGCCGCCGTGTCGCGCCTGTCCCGCCTCTCCTTCGGCATCCTGTGGCTGTCGCCGCTCGCCGCCGACCCCGACTACACGCCCCAGACGGCGGCGATGGCCGCCATTGCGCCCATGGTCCGACGGATCGGCGACGGGGCTTCCACTGCCGCCATCACCCGCGAAATCCTTCACGTTGCGAGACATTCATGAGCGCTGAATTCCCGATCGTCGACGCCCACCACCACATCTGGCGCCGGGCGGACCTGCCCTGGCTCCTGGGGCCGACGCAGCCGCGCATCTTCGGCCCCTACGATGCCATCAAGCGCGACTACCTGATTGACGAATACCGCGAGGACGTGGCGGGGTCCGGCGTTGCAAAGTCGGTCTATGTACAGGCCAACTGGGCGCCCAACTGGTTTGCCGACGAGGCGCGCTGGGTGGCCGACGTGGCCGCGGAAACAGGCTGGCCGCACGCCATCGTCGCCTTCTGCGACATAACGCAGGACGATGCCCGCGCCGACCTCGACACCCTCGCCGGCAACACGCTGGTGCGCGGCATCCGCCACCAGATGCACCACCATCACAACCCGCTCTACCGCTTTGCCTCCGGACCGGACGTGGTGGGCAGCGCGGCCGTGATCCGCAACGTGCAGCGCCTTGCGGACTACGCCATGGTGTTCGAGCTGCAGATCTTCGCCGGGCAGGTCGATGCAGCGCTGCGGCTGGTGGACGAGTGCCCGGACGTGATTTTCGTCCTCCAGCACGCCGGCATGCCGGAAGACCTGACGGACGAGGGCAAGGCCGATTGGCGCGAGGCCATCGGCCGGCTTGCGAAGGCTCCCAACGTCCTTTGCAAGCTTTCAGGCTTCGGCACGTTCATTCACGCCAACGATCCGGCGCACATTGCGTGGACCGTGGCCGAATCGCTCGAAATGTTCGGGGCGACGCGGTGCCTTTACGGCTCCAACTTCCCCATCGAGAAGCTGTGGACCTCGTATGATGCGTTGATTGGTGCGGTCAAGGACGCGCTGGCGGATGCGCCGGACGAAACCGTCCGCGCCGTCTTCCACGACACCGCGGCCAAAGTCTACCGGCTTTGAATGGCGAGCCCCGCAGCCAGCGCTGTGGCCAGCACCGCCTCGTCCTCGCCATGGCCGCCGACGAACTGGACCGACAGGCCGCGGAAGGGGACGACCGCCACCGGCAGCCCGGCAACGTTGGCTGACAAGGTGAGGCGGATATTGGCGTTGGTGACCGGCTGCGAAACGCCGCCAAGCACAGCGGTCTCCGCATGGCGGTCCGCCGGTGCCATCGGCAGGGTGGGGCGCATCAGGACACGGCCCTTGGCGTGCGCCCGCAGCAGGTCGCGCGCCTTGGCGACGGTCTGCCGGGCTGCGGTGACCTGCGCGGCGCTGATGGTTTCGGCGTAGCGCAACGCGTCCGCGATGGTGGGGGGAAAGCCCGCGGGGGCGCGCGTCCAATCTTCAAGGTGGACGGCAAGGCCTTCGGCGCAGACGATGGTGGAGTGCGCGGTGGCCAGATCTTGATATGGCGGGTCGGTGCCGTTGTCGTACAGCGCGCCGAGGGCTTCGGCAATTTCGTTGAAGCGGGCAAACACCGCGGGCTCTGCGGCCGCGACGGCACTGGCGTCGAAATAAAGCGGAAGGGAAGCCGCGCCCGGCTGCCAGTCCGCCATCAGAACCGGGGCAGCATCGGCCAGCACGTCGGCGGACGCGGCAAGCAGCCCCGGCGCATCGAGTGTGGGCGACAGGGGGAGGATGCCATCCGCCGGCACGCGGCCGTGGCTTGCCTTGAGCGCAAAGAGATTGCAGTAGGCGGCGGGGATGCGCACGCTGCCGCCGGTGTCCGTGCCAAGGCCCACCTCGGCGCGGCCAGCGGCCACCGCGGCTGCCGAGCCGCCGCTGGAGCCGCCGACGGCGCGCCCGGAATGGCGCGGGTTGCTGACCCATGGCGTCATTGTGCCGAAGCCTGCAGCATCGGTGTGCGTGGTGCCGGCCACGGCGTAGCCCGCTGCCCGAAAGCGGGCGACGACTGCTGCATCCGCCGAAGCAATACGGTCCGCCCGCACAGGGAGCCCGGCGCCCTGCACGCATCCCTCAACTGCAATCATGTCCTTTACCGCAAGGCGGGGGGCATCCGGAGCCGGGAGGATTTCGACGAACGCGTCGTCACCGGCGCTCAAGCTGAACTGGCTTTCACGCCGCTCACTGGCCGACAAAGCGCGGATTGCGCTTGGCTGCGAAGGCACGGCGGCCTTCGGCGTAGTCGTCGCTGGCGTCGGCAAGGTCCACCAGCCGCCAGGCCTCGTCCATCAGCGTCGGTTCGGTGCCGTCGGCGACGGCCCGCAGCGCCACTTTTGCGGCGGCGATGGTGAGGGGGGCATTGTCGGTCAGCCGCTCGATCAGGCGGGCCATGGTTTCGTCCAGGGCGTCCTGCTCCACCAGCTCGTGCACGGCGCCGCTGGCAAACGCGCGGGTGGCGGGAAGGCGGCCGGCAGTGAGAAGCAACCAGCGCGCGGTGGCATCGCCGAAGGTGCGGGCAAGCCGGGCAACCCCGCGCGGATCGTAGCCGAGGCCGAGCCGGGCGGCCGGCACCATGAAGAAGGCGTCGTCGGACGCAATGCGCAGGTCGCAGCAGGACGCGAGCGCAGCGCCCGCGCCCACCACGGGGCCTTCGAGCCGCACCACGGTGGGCTGGCGGATCGCCTCGATGGCAAGGCAGGCGCGTTCCATCTGGTCGTCATAGGCACGGGCGCCGTCGCTCCCGGCACGTCCCGCCTCGAAGTCCGAAATGTCTGCGCCGGCGCTGAACACGTCACCATAGCCGCGAAACACCACGGCGCGGATTTCGGGGTCGCCGCTGGCTTCGGCTGCGAAGGCTTCCAGCTCGCGCCACATGCCCACCGAGATGGCGTTGCGGCGCTCCGGGTTGGTGAGCGTCGCAATGGCGACCTCTTCCTCAAGATCGACTTCCACGTGCGGGACATACCCGCCTTCGCTTGCGTCGAATTCCGCGACCATGGCCATCTCCCGCTCGTCTGAGCGACAGACTTAGGCGGCAGATGCCATGGGAGGCAAGGTGTGAGCGCTTTCGGGCGCAACGTGGCGCACACCGAGAACCGGCAGGTCCTGCGCTTCAAGCCGGGCAATTGTGGTGGCAAGGGGCTCGATGGCGGTTGCCATGTGAAAGCCGTTGGCGTGGAGAAAGCGCGTTTCGTCGAGCATCACGCCCACATGGCCTTTCCAGAATACCAGATCGCCGCGGGTGAGGGCGGAGGCGGCTGCATCGTGCCGCTCGCCAAGACCTTGCCACTGCATGTCGCTGTCGCGCGGGGCAAAACCGCCGGAAGCCTCGATGGCGAGCTGCAGGATGGCCGAACAGTCGATCCCGTTCCAGCTTTTGCCGCCCCACAGATAGGGCGTGCCGACAAAGGCTTCGGCAATGCGCACCCAGTCGCCGCGCGGTGGCTGGAGGGGGCCGATGTGCTGGCCGAGGACGTAGCCGGTGGTCGCCCCGTCGGCTGCAACGAGGCGGTGGAAGACGTCCTTGCCCGCAAGCGTTTCGGCCACCGTAACCCGTGCCGACAGGGGCAGGTGCCCCTGGAGCACAGCGCGAATGGACGGCCCGGCAAACACCAGCGCGTGAGGCACGCTGACCCTGTGCGTCGGCGCCATGGGGGCGCCAAGCACATGCGCGCGCACATAGCCGACATAGCCGTCCGACGCGCTCTGGACCCAGGCCCAGCCATCGACGGTCTCGAACACATCGACCGGCTCGCCGGACAGGAATTCGGTCTCGCGGTGCTCCGCGCCGGGCACACGGAAGACCGGTGCGATGGGTGCGCTGATGGCAAAGCGTTCCGGTGAAACGTAGCGCAGGGCCGAGGCGGTGGCGGCAAGGCGATCATCCGCAAGATCATCGCGGACGGCGTTGAGGCGGGGGTCGAGGGTCACGCGGTGTAGCGGACGCTGAGCCACTGGTAGAGTGCGCGGATCGACTGTGCCTCGCCGCCCTTGGGCCGACCGGGCCGCTCCTCCGCGTTCCACGAATAAACGTCGAAGTGGGCGTAGGCCTTGGCCTTGTCGACGAACCTGTCGAGGAAGAGGGCGGCCGTGGAGGCCCCCGCAAAGGGCTGCGACGAGATGTGATTGATGTCCGCAATGGGGGACTTCAGCCATGTGGCGTAGCGGTCCCAGAGGGGGAGCCGCCACACCGGGTCGTGGACGTCCTCGCCGGCAAGGCGGATGTCTTCGGCCAGCGCATCGGAGCGCGTGAAGAGGCCGGGGAGGTCGGGGCCGAGCGCGACGCGGGCAGCACCCGTGAGGGTCGCAAAGTCGATCAGGAGTTCCGGTTCGTCCTGGTCGGCAAGGGTGAGGACGTCGGCCAGCACCAGGCGGCCCTCGGCGTCGGTGTTGCCGATCTCCACCGAAAGGCCCTTGCGCGAGCGCAGCACGTCGCCGGGGCGGAAGGCGGCGCCGCCAATGGCGTTTTCGGCGGCGCCGATGAGAACGCGCAGACGGACGGGGAGGCCAGCGCTCATGACCATGGCGGCAAGGCCGAGGGCCTGCGCAGCGCCCCCCATGTCCTTTTTCATCAATGCCATGGAGTTGCCGGGCTTGATGTTGAGACCGCCGGTGTCGAACACCACGCCCTTGCCCACCAGCGTCAGCCGCGGCGCGTCTTCCTCGCCCCATGTCATGTCGATGAGGAGCGGGGGGCGGGGGGAGGCAGCGCCGACGGCGGCAATCATCGGGAAGCCGATTTCCAGCTCCTCGCCGTCGGTGATCTCGATCTTTGCGCCATGCTTGCGGCCGAGCGCCTGCGCCGCGTCCGCGAGTTCTGCCGGGCCGAGGTCGTTGGCGGGGGTGTTGACGAGGTCGCGGGTGAGGTAGACGGCGTCGGCGATGCGCCGAACGTCGTCGATGTCCACCGTATCGGGGGCGACGAGCTTGATCGTGCGCTTCTTGCCGGGGGCGTAATTGTCGAACCGGTAGAGGCCGAGGAGGAGGCCGAGGGCGGCTGCCGTGTGGTCGGCCCAGCCTTCGCCGAGCGTGAAGACCCCGTCGGTGTATTTGGCAAGGGCGGCACTGGCGAAGGGGTCCGGGTGTTCGCCAAGACCGATGAGCACCATGGCGAACCGGCCTGCATTGTCCGGAAGGGCCACCATCTGCCCGGCGCTGCCGTCGAACCCGTTGAGGCGCGCGAAACTGGCATGAATTTCGGACAGCCGGTCGACAAAGGCGCGCGCATCCTTGCGCAGGACGCCGTGGACCGGGGTGGAGCGTTCCACCTCATGGCGGCCGACAATCATGGGCGGATCTCCAGACTTCAGTGACGGATGGTGGTCAACCGCCCCACATTGCCTTGAGGCCGTACACCATGTCGAGCACCGGGCCGCCGGCTGCGACCAGCGCAACCACGACGGCCGCCACAAGAAGCGCCGTGACCATCGGCAGTTCGGTCATGACTTCGGCGCGAGGCGGTTTCCCGCCACGACGCGCCCTTGGCATGTCGGCCCCGTTTGCCATCTGATTGCGACCCTTGTCCGCCGGTTCCATCGCCATCGAACCTCACTGGCGCGTCTTGTCGTGAGGTTAACGCCGGCGCTCTTGAGCGTCTGGACAAGGAGAATAGCGGGTTACGGTAAACGGCTGGTGTGCGCGGTTCGCTCAAATTGCACGGATCTTCGGAAGGCGGGGACGGCGCTGCGCGCCGGCATTTCACTTGAAAGTGCGAGGGTGTTCCCCCTCGCGCTCCCCCGGTTCGCCACCTGGCAGGGGTTCAGGACAGATCAGCCGCTTCGCGCCTGCCTTGCCTGAACCCCTGATGCGAGCGTTTGCCGGGCTCGGACCGCGTCAAGGGTGAAGGCTTCGCCCGCCTTCGGCGCCCTTGACCCGGCCCGATCCCTCGTTGCGGCGAGGGGTCAGATCGACTGGTTGTAGGCGCCGACTTCGGGGTTTTCGCGCAGGACGTCGTCGACGGCCTTGAACATTGCGCGCATGTTTTCCTCGCTGGTGGGGCTTTCGACCACGACGACCAGCTCCGGCTTGTTGGAGGAGGCACGGACAAGGCCCCAGGTGCCGTCCTCGGCGACGACGCGCACGCCGTTGACAGTGATCAGCTCGGAAATCTTCTGGCCGGCGACCTGTTCGCCGGCCGCGTGCATATCCTTGAATCGCTGGACCACCTTGTCGATGACGCCGTATTTCAGCTCGTCGTCGCAGTGGGGGCTCATGGTGGGCGTCTGCCAGGTCTTCTGCAGGGCGCCGCGCAGCTCGGACATGGTCTTGTCCGGGTTGCGGTCGAGCATTTCGAGGATTGCGATGGCGGAGATGAGGCCATCGTCGTAGCCGCGGCCGATGGGTTCGTTGAAGAAGAAGTGGCCGGATTTCTCGAAGCCTGCGACGGCGCCAAGGTCGTTGACGCGGCGTTTGATGTAAGAGTGGCCGGTCTTGTAATAGTCGGTCTTGGCGCCGTTTTCGGCGAGCACGGGGTCGGTGTTGTAAAGGCCGGTGGACTTTACATCGACCACGAACTGCGAGCCGTGCTTGAGCTTGGAAAGGTCGCGCGCCAGCATCACGCCGACAATGTCGGCGAAGATTTCGGCGCCGGTCTCGTCGATCACGCCGCAGCGGTCGCCGTCACCGTCGAAGCCGAAGCCGACGTCGGCCTTGTGCTCCAGCACCGCGTCGCGGATGGCGTGGAGCATTTCCATGTCTTCGGGGTTGGGGTTGTAGCGCGGGAACGAGTGGTCGAGCTCTGCGTCCAGCGGGATCACCTCGATGCCGAGGCGCGCCAGCACTTTGGGAGCGAACGCGCCGGCGGTGCCGTTGCCGCATGCCGCGATGACCTTGAGGGGGCGCTTGATCTTCCGGTTCTTGACCAGATCGTCCATGTAGCGCTCGGCGAAACCGTCGACATAGTCGTAGGAGCCGCCGGCGGAGAGGTCGAACTCGCAGTTGAGGACGATCTCCTTCAGGCGGCCGATCTCGTCGGGCCCGAAGGTGCGGGGGCGGTCGGCGCCCATCTTCACGCCGGTCCAGCCGTTCTCGTTGTGGCTGGCGGTGACCATCGCAACGGCCGGCACGTTGAGCTCGAACTGGGCGAAGTAGGCCATGGGGGTGACGGAGAGGCCGATGTCGTGGACCTTGCAGCCGGCCGCCATCATGCCCTGGATAAGGGCCGTCTTGATGGAGGAGGAGTAGGAGCGGAAGTCGTGCCCGGTGACGATTTCCTTTGGCTTGCCGAGTTCGCCAAGCAGCGTGCCGATGCCCATGCCGAGCGCCTGGACGCCCATGAGGTTGAGTTCCTTGCCGAACAGCCAGCGCGCGTCGTACTCGCGAAAGCCGGTGGGTTTCACCATCGGCTCGGACTCGTACTCGTAGGTGTTGGGCGTCAGCTGCGGCTTGGGCTTAGGAAACATGAGGCGTTCTCCGGCAGGTTCTAAGGTCTTGCCTACCGTGTTTGGCGCGCTGACAAAAGTCTGCTGTTGGACGAAGGGCGGGCGGTCCGGCGCTATTTCGTGCCGAACATCCGGTCGCCGGCGTCGCCGAGGCCGGGAACAATGTAACCGTGATCGTCCAGCTTTTCGTCGATGGCGGCGGTCACGATCGGCACGTCCGGGTGGTGGCCGGTGAAATTGCTGACGCCCTCGGGCGCGGCCAGCAGGCAGACGAAGCGCATGTCGGTGGCGCCGGCTTCCTTGAGGCGGTCCACCGCGGCAATGGCGGAGTTGGCGGTGGCGAGCATCGGGTCGAGCACGATCACGCGGCGCTCGCCCATGTCGTCCGGGGCCTTGAAATAATATTCGACCGCCGAGAGGGTTTCGGGGTCGCGGTAGAGGCCGACGTGGGCAACGCGGGCGGAGGGCACGAGGTCGAGCATCCCGTCTAGAAGGCCCTCGCCGGCGCGGAGGATGGGGGCGAAGACGAGCTTCTTGCCGGCGAGCTGGGGCGCCTGCATCGGCATCAGCGGGGTGTCGATGTCGACCATTTCGAGTTCGAGGTCGCGGGTGGCCTCGTAGCACAGCAGCATCGCGATCTCGCGCAGGAGGCGGCGGAAGCCTGCGGTGGAGGTGTTCTTGTCGCGCATGATGGTCAGCTTGTGGCGGACCAGCGGATGCTCGATTACCGTGACGGACGGGGTCTCAGCCAAGTTCGTGTCTCCATCGCTTCAAACTAAGCCTGCGCGGGTGCGCAGACCGTGGCCTCTAGCAAGATCTCTGCCCGCCGAGGCTCAGAATACGGTTCCATCGCTGATGATGGGGATCGGCGGGCTCTTGTCGGCACGCTTTTCCGCCGCAAGCTGCCGGCCGGCGAGCCAGGTGCCCCCTTCGAGGATCGCCGCCAGCGGCAGGTCTTCGGCGCTGACGCCGAGCCTTTCGCGCACCAGCGGTGCGATGCGATTGAGGAGCGTGACGGTGGCGGCGCGCCACTCGACGATCAGCGGTTCGTCCACCGCGTGGGGTGTTTCGGCGGCCTTCGGGTCGCGCAGCAGGAGTGCGCCGCCGTCCACGAACAGGCCGCCATTGCGGTATTCGGCAAGGCCGGGGAGTGCGTCGAGGTCGGTGACGGTGACGCCGTGGACCAGCAGCGGCTCGATCAGCGACAGCGACAGCCAGGTGGAGAGCTTGTGGAACGGCACGAGGTCGCTGCCGGGCGTGCCATCGCCCAGCGCCGGATGGGCCCAGGTGTCGCCGAGCGGGATGCCGGCGAGCGTCAGGCGGCTCGGCCAGATGGGGCTGAGGCCTTCGAGTACGAAATCGAGGATTGCGGCGGCGGGGAGGGGGGCGTCGCCTGCCTCCGCGGCCAGAGCGTCGATGATGCCGCCGGGTCGGGGGTCGTCCTCGCTGGCGAAAAGGTCGGGGCTGGCGCGCAACGCTTCGGCAAGGCTGACGAGGAGCGCGCGGCGGCCATCAGCGCCGTCCAGCGGATTGTCCGGCGTGATCTGGAAGCCTGCCGCGAACTCCTCGACGGTGAGGCTTTCCAGTGCCTCCGCGTCGGCGCGCAGCGGGTCGGCGGGCACGGCGGAGAAGGCGCCGGCGACAAACATGCCGAGAGAGGCAAGGCCGAGCCCCTCGGAGCGGCCGATCCGCTGGCCGGTCGCCGCCTCGTGGTACTCCCAGCGCGGGCCGGCGCCGGCGTCCAAGAGCACGGAGGTGATCGCAAGGTCGCCCATGGCGCGGGCGGCTTCCTCGGGGGAGGACCATTCGCGCGCTGCGGCAATGCCGCCGAGCCGGTCCATGCCGCCCACTTCAAAATGGCGCCAGCGGGCGTGGAGCGGCACCTGGAGCGTCGGAAAACGCTCGCGGGTGAGGGCGGCCACGCGGTCGGCAAGGCGGGGGAGGGCAGCGGCGTCGTACGTGAAGTGCTCGGACTTGCCGTCTTCGATGAGGGCGAACAGGGCGGCGGTGCGGTCGCGCACCGCCTCCGCCGTCAGGATCGTCCGGGCCGCCTCGAGAGACGGGTCGTTCGCAGTGTCAGTCATTCAGGTTGCGGCCCTTCACAGCGCTGAGGTCGTCTGCGGCCCCCTCTTCGGAGTAGTAGCCGGCGGCCTTCTTGGCTTCCATCTCCACCTGTGCGTCGGCGGGGATGAGATCGTCGGGGATCGAAATGCGCTCGCGGATCTCGATGCCGGACCTTGTGACGGCGTCGTACTTCATGTTGCTCATGGAAACGAAGCGGTCGATCTTGGTGATGCCGAGCCAGTGCAGCGTGTCGGGCATCAGCTCCTGGAAGCGCGCGTCCTGCACGCCGGCAACGCACTCGGTGCGCTCGAAATATTCGGACGCCGTGTCGCCGCCTTCCTGCCGCTTGCGGGCATTGTAGACGAGGAATTTCGTGACTTCGCCCAGCGCCCGGCCTTCCTTGCGGTTGTAGACGATGAGGCCGACGCCGCCGTTCTGCGCCTCCTTGATGCACTCTTCGATGCCGTGGATCAGGTACGGCCGGCAGGTGCAGATGTCGGAGCCGAACACGTCGGAGCCGTTGCACTCGTCGTGGACACGGCAGGTGAGGCGGATCTCGGGCTTGGCCAGCGCCGCAGGGTCGCCGAAGATATAGACGGTGATCGACCCGATGGGCGGCAGGAAGGCGAGAAGGTCCGGCCGGGTGACGAGCTCGGGGAACATGCCGCCGGTCTGCTCGAACAGGACACGGCGCAGGCGCGTTTCTTCCACGCCAAAGCGCTCGGCAAGACCGGGCAGATACCACACCGGCTCAAGCGCTGCCTTGGTGACGGCAACGTCGCCCGACTGCTTCACGATCTTGCCGTCGGCCTCAAGACGGCCTTCGCGCACGGCATCCTTCAATTCGTTGAGGACGAGGTGCGCCTGCGTCACCGCAATTGTGGGCCGAATGTCGATGCCTTCGGCGATGAGGCCGGCGAACGCCTGCGTCGAGACGTGGCCCCACGGGTCCAGCGACACGATCTTCTGCGGGTCCTTCCACGAGGGGAAGGGGCCGATGTCGTGGGTGGGCGAGGTGTTGGTGAGGTCCGGCCGCTTGATCGGGTTGAGCGCGCCGGAGGTGACGGCGAGCGCGCGGTAGAGGCTGTAGGAGCCGCCGTGGGTGCCGATGGCGTTGCGGTCTGCCGCCTCGGTCACGGTGCCGACAATCGGCCCGCGCTCCTCAGGCGTATCCGCGCCCCAATGGAGCGGGAAGCGCACCTTCTTGCCGCTGCCCGGATGGCTGGTCAGCCTGATGTGGGTCTTTCTGTTGACGGTCTCGCTCACGCGGCCCTCCGAAAGTTGAACGCTGGCAAGACGCGCCAGCCGTTCGACCAAAGACGGGCAGATGGCATATTGCAGCCCGAAGTGCCAGCGCTTGAAGACACGTTATTGTTTACCATGAACCTGACGCACCTGGAGTTTTGCAACAGATTGTTCATTCTCAGGCGCAAGATTGCGCGGGACTGGCACAAGGCTGCCCCCCAATTGGCGACGATGGCTTTAAATATGGCAAACTGGCGCTAGGATGCTCAGATCATGAACACCCCGCTCCGTCGCCGCCAATCCGATATTTCGCCCGTTCCGTTTCCGGTTCTGATTGCAGACATCGGCGGCACGAATGTGCGCCTTGCGATCCTGTCCGATTCGCACAGCACGCTGCGCACATTTCCCACGGTGCAGACCGGCAGCTTTCCGGGCTTTGCCGCTGCAGCGACCGAGACCGTGCTGGACACCACCGCCATCATGCCCCGCTCACTGCTGATCGCCATTGCCGGGCCGATCACCAACGGGCCGATGAAGCTCACCAACGCAGACTGGGTGATCGACCTTCAGGCGATCATGGCCGACCTCAACCTCGAAACGGTTGTGGCGTTCAACGATTTCGAGGCGCTTTCGCTGGCGTTGCCTGCGCTCACCGCCGACCAGCTGATGCAGATCGGCGGGGGAGAGGCGCAGCCGCGGGCGCCGCGCGTGGTGATCGGTCCCGGAACCGGGCTCGGCGTTGCCGCACTTATTTATGGCGACCAGAGCTATACGCCGCTTGCCGGCGAAGGCGGCCACGTCAATTTCGGGCCGGAGACGGCGCGTGACTTTGCGATCTGGCCACACCTCGACCCTTTCCACGGGCGGATTTCGGGCGAAGCGCTCCTGTCCGGCAACGGACTGGCGCGGATCTACCGCGCAATCTGCGCGGCCGGCGGAGAGACCAGCGACTGCGCAAGGGGTGAGGACGTGACCGGCCGCGCCGACGCCGGCGATCCCGCCGCAGAAGAAGCCGTCGATCTGTTCCTGACCTATCTCGGCCGCCTTGCCGGCGATCTCGCCCTCATGTTTCTCGCCAAGGGGGGCGTCTACATTGCCGGCGGCATTGCACCGCGCCTTGCAGACAGGTTCGAGAAAAGCGGGTTTCGCGCTGCGTTCGAGGCAAAAGCGCCCCACGCCGGCCTGATTGCACAGATGCCGACCTATCTCGTCACGGAGCCGCGCCCGGCCGTGACCGGCCTTTCCACCTTCGCCATCATGCCGGAACGCTTCGCGCTCGACCTTGGCGCCCGGCGTCACGATCGCTGACGAAGAGACGGGTTTTCCACGCACCGGAGCCCGGCGCGGACATCCGCGGCTCTGTGGATAAACCGGCCTCCCGAAATTTATCCGGCGCAATATGCCGGGCGGGTGTTGTTGGGGCTTGCGTCCATACCGCAAACGGTCTATCCCGCCGTCACGCGGAGCGCGGGGCGCCTTTCAGGAAGGGCGCCGGACGCGGGTGTAGCTCAGGGGTAGAGCACAACCTTGCCAAGGTTGGGGTCGTGGGTTCGAATCCCATCGCCCGCTCCAATTCATTCAAGCCAATTAGTGCACCATCCAATGGACCGCGCTGAGCTTGCGAAACTTCATACGACTTGCAGTTCTGAAACTTCCGTCGATCCTCTCTGGTCGGCCGCATTGCGCTTGAGTCTGCCCGTTCGTCAACGGCGCTGCGCCTTGCGCACGTTCCTCGCGCGGCCCCAGCCCGTCTCATTCATTCAGTCGGTTGTCGTGCCGCGCCTGCATCCGTTGCGCTGATGCGGCGTCTGCGTCAGGCCGCCGGGTGGCGGTAGCCCTGACTGTCGAGCAGTGCACGGTAGCGATCGAACCGCTCTGCCAGCGGGGCCGCCTTCGGGGTGTCCGGCTCCACAATGATTTCCGCCGCCGGCTTGTCCCGCAGGCTGGCGAGGTCAGCCGCGCCGGCGGCAATGCGGGCCAAGCGCGCGGCCCCCAGAGGCGCGGCCAGCGGCGCCGTTGCACTGCGCGAGACGGGCCGGGCGAACAGGGTTGCAAGAAGTGACAGCCAGAACGCGTTTCTGGCGCCGCCGCCAACCGCAGTGAAGGCATCCGGCGTGAGGCCCGCGCGCGCCTGCGCCTCGACGCACTCCGCGATCTGAAACGCGATCCCCTCCAGCGTGGCGTAGGCAAGGGCGCTGCGATCGGTCCGTCCGGTGAGGCCGCCGATGATGGCCGCAGCGTCCGGCCTGTTGTGCGGCGTGCGAATGCCGCCCAGCGCGGGCGCGACGGTGGGGGCCTCGCCGATCCGCCCTTGCGCCGCGAAGGCTTCCGCCTCGGCTGCAAGTTCGGGCACGGGTGTGCGCGTGATGTCGGCCAGCCACTGGAACGTCGCCGTGGCGCTCATGACGACGGCCATCGACAGGTATGTGCCCGGAGCGGCATGGATCCCGGTCAGGATCGCGTCGTCTGGCGCGGGGCGGAAAGCGGCGTCGACTGCGCACACCACAGCGGAGGTGCCGATGGTGACCACCGTATCGCCGGGCGCTGCCGCACCGACACCCAGAGAGCATGCCATGTTGTCGCCCGCGCCGCCCGCAACCGGAATGCCGCTGCGCATCCCGAAGCGTGTGGCGAGCGATGCGCGCAGGCCGCCCCCGCTTTCGGCCGAGCCGATCAGCGGGGGAAGCTTTGCGGCCGACCAGCCGCACGCCGCGATCAGATCGTCGGACCATGCGCCGGTGCGATTGTCCATCAGGCAAGTGCCCGATGCGTCGCTGGCCTCGGTCGCGCGGGTGCCGGTCAGCCACAGGCGCACATAGTCCTTGGGTGACAGGAGGCAGTCGGTGGCCTCCAGCGCCTCCGGTTCGTGCGCTGCGAACCACAGGAGCTTCGGGCCGGGGAGGCCGGGGTCGGGCGTGCCGTTGGTGCGGTGGCCGATGTCAGGCTGGCGGCGCAGGAGTTCGGCGGATTCGGCAATGGCGCGCTGGTCGTTCCAGAGGGCAGCCGGGCGCACCGGCCTGTCGGCAGTGTCGATCATCACCGTGCCCAGCATCTGGCCGGAAAGGCCGATGCCGGCAACATCCGCTATCAGCACCGGGTGTGCGGCGGCGAGCGCATCGAGGCAGGTGGCGACGGCCTCGCACCATAAATCGGGCGCCTGTTCGGACCAGCCGGGATGGGGCGCGGACACACGGATCGGCTGACTGGCCTCGCCGCGCACGCTCTCGTTTTCATCCGCAATCACGGCCTTGACGCCGGAGGTGCCGATATCGATCCCGATCACGAGGCTCATGGGTTGTTCCTTGCAGCGCCGCCGTCCGGGTGGGGGGCCATGATGGCGGCGGCGGTGGCCTCGTCCGTCACGAAGGTGTCGACGACCCCGAGCTTGAGCACCGCCTTGATGATCGGCGCCTTGTGCAGCCCGCCGGAGGCCAGAATGACATTGGGGACGTTGCGCAGGTCGCCATAGTCGATGCCGATCAGGCGCTGGTTGATGGGGTGGTCGATGGGCGCACCATCGGCATCGAGCACGGTGCCGAGGAGGTCGCCCACCCCGCCGGCAGCTCGCAGGCTGTCCAGCGAAATATCGGACGGCAGGCCATCGCGGATCAGGAGCGCGCGATTGGAAAGGTCCCCCACCGCCATGGCGAGCGCATCCACCTGGCGGATCTTTTCCAGGACCTCGGTGAACACGTCCTGGCCCACAATGATGTCGCGCGATTGCTGCGAGCTGGCGTAAAGCGGCGCCGGAAAATAACTGTGGCGGGCATTGAAGAGGTCCGCCAGCCGCGTGGTGATCTCGAACGACGACACGTCCGACCCGCGCGTGGTGCCGCCCATGACGGAGACGATCTCAAGGTCCGGCCGCCCGATCGGCTCCACGTGCCGCGTGGCAATGTTGAGCGTGTTGCCCCAGGACATGCCGAAAAGCCGGATCTCGCGGTCGGCCAGAACGTGGGACAGGAGGTGTCCGAGCGCGGTGCCGACCATGGTGGCCACATCGTCCGCCCGTTCCGGCGCCGGCACGACGTGCACCTCGGCAAGCCCGAAAGCGGCCTTCAGGCCCGCTTCCAGCTCCAGGCAGGGGGCAAATGCGCTCGACAGGGTGATGCGGACAAGACCCGTGCGCCGCGCTTCGGCCAGCGCCTTGTTGACCCGCAGGCGCGTGACGCCAAGCTTTTCAGCAACCGCACCCTGCGTCAGACCCTCGACATAGTAGGCCCACGCAACCCTTGCCATGAAGCGCTCGTCTTCGTCGATATCGAGCGTCTTCGGCCCTCGGGGCATGGTTTATTTGACCGCGCCCATGGTGAGACCGCGCACGAGTTGCTTGGAGGCAATGAGAGCAAACACAATCACGGGAATCACAATCAATGTCGAGGTGGCCATGATCTTGCCGTAGGGGAGGCTGTAGCCCTCCATGAAGGACACTGCCATTGCCGGTGCAGTCTTGGCATCACTTCGTGTGAGAACAAGGGCAAACATCAGCTCGTTCCACGAAAAGATGAACGAGAAGATCGCGCTTACCGCCACGCCGGGCATGGCAAGCGGCAGGCAGATCTTGCGAAAGATGGTGAATTGCGATGCCCCTTCCAGCAAGGCTGCCTCGTCGAGGTCCTTGGGGATCGAGCGGAACTGGTCCGTACAGATCCAGATGACGATGGGAAGGTTGAAGGTCAGGTAGATGAGGATCAGCGCGATGTGGGTGTCGAGCAGCCCCAGCATCCGCACGATGAGGAAGAAGGGCAGCGCCAGCACCACCGGGGAGACCATCCGGTTGGTGATGAACCAGAACCAAAGGTCGGTCTTGCCGCGGAACTGGAACCTTGCGAGCGCGTAGGCGGCCGGTGTGCCGAGCGCCAGGGCAAGCAACGTGGTGCAGACCGCGACAATGAGCGAATTGATCAAGGTGGCGCTGACCGCATCTTCGAACAGCACTTCCACATAGTTGGCGAGCGTGGCGGTGAACGCCCAGGCCGGCGGCGACTGGAGCGCCACGATCTGGGTTTTGAGGCTGGTCGTCACCATCCAGTAGAACGGGAAGATGCAGAACAGGATGACGAGCGCCAGAAGCAGGATCTGACCCCAGGCGCCGCCACGGCTGCCGGGGTTGGCCGAGGTGCGGCGGCCGGCGGCAGCACGCGCCGGGGCGGGGGCCGGGGCAGGGGGCGCGCCGGCGCTCTGGGGCTCGCGCAGGGTGTCGGAGCTCATCGGTCCACCTCCCGGTAGAAGAAGCGGATGTAAAGGCGCGCCAGCACAATGGTGATGATAAGAAGGATCACCGCCTGCGCCGATGCAAGCCCCTGGTCGAACGCGCGGAAACCGACACGCTGGATCAGGAGCGAAATCAACTCGGTGGCAGAGCCGGGACCACCTCTGGTCATGGTGAACACCATGTCGAAGAGCTTGAGGACGTCCGCAGTGCGCAAGATCAGGAGCGCGGTCAGCGCGGGGAAGAGATAAGGAAGCTGGACGTGGCGCAGGATCGTCCACGGGCTTTTGGTTTCCAGCCGCGCCGCTTCCTCGATCTCGGACGGGACGGTGGTGAGACCGGCGAGCAGCACGAGCGTGCAGAACGGCGTCCACTGCCACACGTCCCAGAAGGCGATGGCGGCAAAGGCGAGATCAGGATCGCCGATCCAGTCATAAGGGCCGAGGCCGATCCAGCCGAGGATCTGGTTGATGACGCCATATTTGAGATTGAACATCACCTGGCCGAGGAGGCCGACCACCGCGTAGGTGGTCGCCATCGGAACCACCAGCGCAAGGCGGGTCAGCGTTTTCAGGTAGCCGAGGCCGGGCTTGTGCAAGATGAGCGCGATGCCGAGGCCGAGCGCAATCTGGATCGGCAATGCGATGGCCAGCAGCGTGAAGGTGCGGCCCATCGCATCCCAGAACGCGCCGTCTGTCAGGACTGTCGCGTAATTTTCAAAACCGATGAATTTTTCGCGGGCAAGCTTGGTGAGGTTGTAGTCGCGCAGGCTGGTCCACACCGCAAAGCCAAGGGGGACGATGCCGATGACCGCCAGCGAAATGACCGCCGGGCCCAGAAAAGCGAAAATGGTGCCGCGGGACACGCGACCGTAGACTTGCGTCATTGGCGCCCTCCGCGGGCCGTTCGGCGGACCTGTTCCGCCGGATCGAAGTGAAGGAACGGCGGGTGCCGCCGGAAGGAAAAGAATGGGCGGCGGCGTGCCGCCGCCCAAGTCGGGAGATGAGCCGGGCGCTGGGTGAGCCCGGCTCGGTTGTTGCGGTGTTACTGGGCGAGCGGCTTGTCGCCGTCATAATAGCCGGCGTCGTCCAGCACTTCTTCCATGCGGGTGCCGATTTCCTTGGAGCCTTCCTCGACCGACACGTCGCCGAGCATCATCTTGGTGCCCCACTCCTGCACGATCTCGGTGATTTCCGGCCACTCGGCGAACCGGGGACGGAATTCCGGCACACCGTCCTGCCAGGAAGCGACCAGCGGCTCGACGAAGGCGTACTCCTCGGCAACGCCGGGTTCCTTGTAGACCGACTGGCGGCCCGGGACGCCACCAAGCTCAAGGTAGGTCTTCGCGTTTTCCTTGGAGGTGAGGTACTGGATCATCAGCCAGGCCGCGGCCTTCTCGTCGTCGTCGGCCTGTTCGGCAACGGCAAGGGAGAAGCCGCCGAGAGCCGGCTTGCGGCCCGCCGGGCCTTCGGGCTCCGGTGCCACGCCAAGGCAGTCGACGATGGTGGACGTGTTGGGATCCTTCAGCGTCGAATAGAAGCTCGACCATTCGGTGAGGAACGCCACGTCGCCCTGCGCCAGTGCGTTGATCGCCTCGGCGTGGTCATAGGCGACAATGCCTTCGGGCATGTACTTCATCAGGTCCTGGCGGAACTGAAGGCCCTTCTGGCTGTCCTCGGAGTTGAGGTTGGACTTGAAGTCCGCGTCGAGGAACGAACCGCCGAACGGCCACAGGAAGCGGGCGAAACTGTCGGCCGACTGGGTCTCGTTGCGCTTGGACTGGAGGGCGTAGGCGTACTTGCCGTCCTTGGTGAGCTTGGGACCGTAGTCGTCCATCACCTCCTGCCAGGTCTTCGGCGGGCCGTCGTAGCCGGCTTCTTCCAGCATGCACTTGTTGTAGAACATCAGGCCGGAATAATTGTCGAACGGCAGGCCGTACTGGACGCCGTTCCAGGCGCCGAACGCTTCCATGATGAGCGGGAAGAAGTCGTCCATGTCGATGTTGGGATCGACCACGCCCGGGAACTCGGACTTGATCTCGTCGATGGGTGCGATCCAGCCATTCTCGGCAAAGTTGCCGATCCAGACGAGGTCGATCAGCGCGACGTCGAGGTCGCCGCCGGCGACGAAGTCGCGGACCTGCTCGCCCAGCGCATTCTCGTAGGGGAGCTTGATGAGGTTGACCTCGATGCCGGTGCGCGCGGTGAAGTCTTCCAGCATCTTCTCGCCGGCTTCATAGCCGGGGCGCAGCAGGAACACGGCGTCGACTGTAGTGCCGGCATAAGGTTTTGCCGCTTCTTCCAGCGACCAGTCCTGCGCCATCGCCGGTGCGGCGGTGAACGTGGCGGCGAGCGCAAGTGCGCTCACAGTGCTTTTGAAGTTCATAAAAGTCCTCCCTTCGGCGCCTCGCCCTGAGATGAACAAGGCTGCACACTTTTCTGCGGTGACCCGCAATTGACTAAAGTGTAATCGTAACGATACATTTGTAAAGCATCGAAGAGCGCATATTGCCGTAAAAAACGGCGAACGCGCCGGACTGGGAGGATGGCCATGGCCGATGTTCGGCTGTCGAACGTCGACAAGCATTACGGCGACGTGCAGGCGCTTCACGACATTTCGCTCGACATCAAGGATGGCGAGTTTGTGGTGTTCGTCGGCCCGTCCGGCTGCGGCAAGTCGACCCTCCTGCGCTCCATCGCAGGGCTCGAAGGCATCTCCGGCGGCACCATCGAGATTGGCGGCAAGGACGTGACAGCGGTTGCCCCGTCCGACCGCGGCGTTGCGATGGTGTTCCAGTCATATGCGCTGTACCCGCACATGTCGGTCCGTGACAACATGGAATTCGGCATGAAGATCAATGGCGTGGACAAGGCACAGCGAAGGGCGCGCGTCGCCGAGGCCGCGCGCGTGTTGCAGCTGGAGGACTATCTTTCCCGCAAGCCCGCGCATCTTTCGGGCGGTCAGCGGCAGCGCGTTGCCATCGGCCGCGCCATCGTGAAAGAGCCGGAAGTCTTCCTCTTCGACGAGCCGCTCTCCAACCTCGACGCCAAGCTGCGCATCCAGATGCGCGTCGAGCTGGAGGCGCTGCACTCCAAGCTGAAATCCACGATGATCTACGTCACCCACGACCAGGTGGAGGCGATGACGATGGCCGACACCATCGTGGTCCTGAACAAGGGCAGGGTGGAGCAGGTCGGCTCGCCGATGGATTTATACCATTCGCCCAAAAGCGCCTTCGTTGCCGATTTCATCGGCGCCCCGGCCATGAACTTCCTCGACATTGCGGTGGACGGCGGCGCGCTGCGCTACGCCGGAAGGCCCGTGCCCACAGGGCGCGACGTGCCGGAAGGCGCCCGGCGCCTCGGCATCCGGCCCGAGCACATCGGCCTCACCGCGCCGGGCGCCGGCATGTTCGACGCCAGCATCGACGTGAAGGAGGCTCTTGGCGGCGAGAGCTACCTCTACGCGACGCTGGATGGCGGCGAACGCATCGTCATCAAGACCGACGGCGATAATTCCACCCGGCACGGCGACCGCGTCGGCCTCGACCTGCCGCCCCAGCGCATCCACCTTTTCGGCGCCGACGGCGCGAACCTGACCCTCGGCTGACCCCATGCTCGACAAAGCAGACGACCTCACCGCCGCGGCCGTCGCCCGTTCGCGGGCCATCGCCGAGATTGCCGTCGGCAATGGCATCCTTGCGACCCTGCCGGACCTGCTCGGCCGCCATTTCAGCACCAGAGCCGTGGCGCTGGTGGCCGACGAGAACACGTACAGCGCCGCCGGAAAGGCCGCCGAGGCAGCCCTCACCGGCGCGGGCATCACCGTCCGCCGCATGGTGCTGCCGGCATCCCCGCGCCCCAAGCCGACCGCAGAGCTGGGCGACGAGATCGCCGCGTTCATCGCGAATGGCGAGACGCCGGTCTCGGTCGGCTCCGGCGTGATCCACGACGTCACCAAATACGCCGCCTTCCAGCGCGGTGTGCCTTATCTCTGTGTCGCGACTGCCGCATCCATGGACGGCTACTCTTCCGCCGGTGCGCCGCTGTCGGTGGCAGGCTTCAAGAAGACAATCCCCTGCCGCGCGCCACTGGCGATTTTGGCGGACATGGACATTGTGGCGAACGCCCCGGCTGCCATGTCCGGCTGGGGTTATGGCGACCTTGCGGGCAAGGTGCCTGCGGGCGGCGACTGGCTGGTTGCCGATGCGCTGGGCATCGAGCCGCTCGACGATGTGGCGTGGCCGCTGGTGCAGGACAACCTCGCCGGTTGGCTCTCCGCTCCCGCCGCCGTGAAGGCCGGCGACCCGGCCGCCATCGCGGACCTCTTCACCGGCCTCACCCTCTCGGGCCTCGCGATGGAATTCCACGGCACGTCGCGGCCCGCATCCGGCGCCGACCACCAGATCGCCCACATGTGGGAGATGGAAAATCTGACGCAGGACGGTGAGAGGGTCAGCCACGGCGCGTGCGTGTCCGTGGGCTGCATGACAGCGCTGCGCCTTTATGACTGGCTTCTTGGGCAAGACCTCACCGCGCTCGATGCCGAGGCCATTGTGGCAGCCGCACCGTCGATGACGGACAAGCGCGCCGAAATCGCAAGCCTCATGTCGTCAGCCATTGGCGAGCGCGCCGTGGTGGAAACCGAGGCGAAGGATCTTGGCGCCAACGCCCACCGCGCGCGCCTTGCCGACATCGCCGCCGCGTGGCCGGCCCTCTCGGCCCGACTGTCCGGCCGCATGATGCGCGCGCCCGAAATGGCCACGCTGCTGACCGAGGCAGGCGCGCCGGTGGAGGCGGCGGACATCGGCGTCGATACCGCGCATTTGCGCAAGACCATTCGCGCCGGGCGTTTCATCCGCTCACGCTACACCGTGCTCGACCTTCTGGAAGAATGCGGCCTTCTGGATGCCGCCATCGACGCCGTGGCGCCCGCCCGATGAGCGCCGCGGAGCTTGCACGGCGCGCCGCGGCCGAAATCAGCGCCGCCGTCGCCGGGCTCGACGACGCATCCGCCGCCGAGCTGGTGGATGCCATCGCGGCGGCAAAGCGGATTGTGGTGTATGGCGTCGGCCGCGAGGGGCTGATGATGCGCGCACTCGGCATGCGCCTTTATCATCTCGGCCTTGATGCGCACGTGGTGGGCGATATGGGCGCGCCGCCGGTGGGCGAGGGCGACCTGCTGCTGGTCAGCGCCGGGCCGGGCCACTTCTCAACCGTCGCCGCACTCGTTGGTGTTGCCAACGATGCTGGCGCAACCACCGCCGCAATCACCGCACAGCCGGGCGGCCGGGTGCCGCGGAGCACGGACATCGTGTTCGTCATCCCCGCGCAGACCATGGCGGATGACACACCTGGGGCCGGCGGCACATCGGTCCTCCCCATGGGTTCGCTCTATGAGGGCGCACAATATGTGGCCTTCGAGGTGCTGGTGCTGATGCTGCGCGAAAGGCTCGGTGTTGCGCCGGACCAGATGCGCGATCGGCACACCAACCTGGAGTAGGCCATGGCCGACTGGATGGACCGCTTCTCGCTCGCCGGCCGGCGCGCACTTGTGACCGGCGCCTCCCGCGGCATCGGCGCCGAGATCGCGCGCGTCTTCGCCGATGCCGGGGCCGACGTGGCGCTGGTCGGCCGCGACAGAGCGGCGCTTGAGGACACGGCCGATGCCGTCACCGCCAGCGGCCGCAAGGCACTGCCGATTGCGGGCGACCTCACCACCGCTGCAGGCGCCGATGCGGTGGCTGCGGAGGTGCTCGCTGCCTGGGGCACCATCGACATTCTGGTCAACTGCGCAGGGATCGCCCCGGTCGCCCCGGCGCTTGCGCTGACGGCTGAGGCGTTCGACGACACCATGGCCGTCAACGTGCGCGCGCCGTTTTTGCTGTCGCGCGCGTTGGCACCGCAGATGATCGCGCAACGCTGGGGCAAGATCATCAACATCTCATCGCAAACCGGCGTGATCGCGCTGGCGGACCATGCCGCCTATGCCGCCTCCAAGGGCGCGCTCAACGCGCTCACCAAGTCGCTGATGGCGGAGTGGGCGCCGCACAACATTCAGGTCAACGCCATCTGCCCGACGGTGGTGCTCACCGAAATGGGCCGCGAGATCTGGGGCCCTCCCGAAAAGGGCGAGCCAATGCTGGCGAAAACCCCGCTCGGCCGCTTCGGCGAGCCGGTGGAGATCGCCGACTGTGCGCTCTATCTGGCTTCTCCCGCGTCAGGCCTCGTCAATGGCGCACTCATCATGATCGAAGGCGGGTTCTCTTCCGTATGACACGCACCACCCCGCCGCCCCGCAACATCGACGCCGAGTGGATCACCGACCGTTACGAGGCCGTTCGCCCCCGCCTGCCCGCGGCGGATTTCGCCGGCATCGTCCCGCAGGCCGTGGCCGACCTTTCGGCGGTGGCGGACCGCTACGATGTGTTCGTGCTGGACGGTTTTGGCGTGCTCAATGTCGGCGCATCGGCAATTCCGGGTGCAGCGGCGCGGATGGCAGAGCTGCGCAACGCTGGCAAGCGGCTGATCGTGCTCACCAATTCGGCGTCGTACCCGGCCGCGGCCAGCGTCACGAAATATGACGGGCTCGGCTTTGACTTCACGGCCGCCGAGATCATCTCCAGCCGCGATATTGCGCTGGAGGCCATGGCGGACTTTCCGGCAGATACGATGTGGGGGGTCACGTCCGCGGGGGAGGGGTCGATGGCGAAGCTTCCCGGCAGGGCCGTTGCGCTGGGCGATGATGACACGGCGTACCGCGATGCGGACGCGATCCTGCTTCTGTCCGGCGACCAGTGGAGCACCGCGCGCCAGATGCGGCTGGCCGAGGCGCTTGCCCGGAAGCCGCGCCCGGTGGTGGTCGCCAACCCCGATCTTGTGGCCCCGCGCGAAACCGGCCCCAGCATCGAGCCCGGCTTCTGGGCGCACGACCTGGCCGACCAGCGGGATCTTCCCATGAATTTCTGCGGCAAGCCGTTCGGCCGGGCCTTTGACGCGGTGGTGGAGCGCGTTGCCGGCAACGTGCCGCGCGACCGCTTCGCCATGGTCGGCGACACGCTTCACACAGACATTCTGGGCGGCCGTGCAGCGGGCTTCGGCACGGTCCTCATTACGGCGCATGGCGTTTACGCCGGGAGGGATGCGGCGCCCTTCATTGCCGCCACGGGCATCGTGCCGGACCACGTGGCCGTCACGACCTGACCGGCGCACCCCTGCGGCTCCAGGTGCGGCCCCTGTCTCCACCACCCTGCGCGCGGTTGCGGCATTTTGCGCGTGGCGCCACTCTGCCCTGCCTGGCGTAGTGTCCAGTGTGCGCGATGGTGCATTTATTGGAATTATTCAAAAATCAGAGTGCAGGCTACAGTGCCGTTTCTGCTCCGGCATGAAACCTGTGGTGGAGAAATTGCCAGATGATTTGTTTTGAATAATTCAAAACCAAATATTCCACTGCGAAACTTGGAGTTATTCTACCGTTTTCTTGTGTTGACTTGAGGCTTTCTTGGCGCGATCACGGGTAAAGATATTAGGCCGATCCAGTCGGCTTTCGATGCGACGGATGTCGCGACGCCAAGGAGACCCCGATGAAGCTCACCCTGACCGCTGCGGCGATCGCACTCGTTTCGGTTGGTGCAGCCCACGCGGAGGGCCCGGCCCCCGCTGCCGTGCTGAACACCTACGCCGACATTGCCCACGCCGGCTACGAGGACGCTCTGCTGACCGGACAGGCGCTCGACGCCTCCATCGACGCATTGCTTGCTTCACCCAGCCAGGCCACGCTTCTGGCGGCTCGCGCTGCCTGGGTCGCGGCACGCGTGCCCTACCAGCAGACCGAGGTCTACCGCTTCGGCAACGCCATCGTCGACGACTGGGAAGGCAAGGTGAACGCCTGGCCGCTGGACGAAGGCCTGATCGACTACGTGGCGGCCGACTACGGCACCGAATCGGATGCCAATGCTCTTTACACCGTCAACGTGATTGCCAACCCGGTGATCAACGTGAACGGCGCAGAGGTTGATGCCACCGAGATCACCCCGACTTTGCTGTCCGATACGCTGCATGAGGCCGAGGAAGTCGAGGCGAACGTCGCGACCGGCTATCACGCCATCGAATTCCTGCTCTGGGGCCAGGACCTGAACGGCACCGACGCCGGCGCCGGGATGCGCGAGGCGTCCGACTTCGACACCGAAGACTGCACCAACGGCAATTGCGACCGCCGCGGCGCCTTTCTCAAGGCCGCATCCGAACTTCTGCTGAGCGACCTGGAAGACATGGTTGTCGCATGGGGTCCCGAGGGCGAAGCGCGCCAGGTGCTGCTGGACGATGAGCAGGCGGGGCTTGCCTCCATCCTCATCGGCATGGGGTCGCTCTCTTACGGCGAGCTGGCCGGCGAGCGCATGAAGCTCGGTCTCCTCCTGCACGATCCGGAGGAAGAGCACGACTGCTTCTCCGACAACACGCACAATTCGCACTACTTCGATGCCATCGGCATCCGCAACGTCTACACCGGCAGCTATCGCCGGATTGACGGCTCGATCGTCAGCGGTCCGTCCCTGTCGGACGTTGTTGCAGCAGACAATGCTGACCTCGACGACGAGATGCTGGCTGCGCTGGACGAGACCGTGGCCGCCATGGCAGCCATGAAGGCCCGGGCCGAGAGCATCGAGGCCTACGACCAGATGATCGGCGAAGGCAACGAAGAGGGCAATGCTGTGGTGCAGGCTGCCATTGACGGCCTCATCAACCAGACGCCGTCCATCGAGCGGGTGGTGGCCACTCTCGACCTCGGTGCGATCGAGATCGAAGGCTCCGACAGCCTCGACGCCCCGAACGCAGTCTTCCAGTAAAATCCCAGAACGCGGGGAATCGAGCGATGATCGTCTGTCACTGCAATGTCATCCTGCGGGCAGAAGTCGAGGATGCGGCCAGGCAAATTCTGGCGGCAGACCCCGGTGCTTCGCTCGAACCGCAGTCCATCTACCGCGCAATTCAGAAGCGCGGCCGCTGCTGCAGCTGTTTTCCTTCGGTTGCGCGGATCGTTTCTGAACTCCTCACTCAAGCAATGAATGAGGTTGACGGGGCGGCCATCCTTTCGGCATCACCGCTCAAATCTCTGGTGCCTAAGGACGGATAATGGACGGTAACCCCCGCGTTATTGAACGACTCAATCAAGCATTGTTTCTCGAGCTTGGGGCCGTCAATCAATATTGGCTGCACTACCGGCTCCTCGAAGACTGGGGCCTCGGCAAGCTCGCCAAGAAAGAGCGCGCCGAATCCATCGAAGAGATGCAGCATGCCGACCGCATAACGTCGCGCATCATCTTTCTCGGCGGTCACCCCAACTTGCAGACTCTGGCACCCCTGCGCATCGGAACCAATGTCAGCGAAGTGCTCGAAGCCGATCTGGCGGGCGAACACGACGCCCGCACAGCGTACCGCGACTCGCGCGAAATCTGCGCCCAGGAGCGCGACTATGTATCCAAGGAGCTCTTTGACCGGCTCCTGGAAGACGAGGAGGGTCACATTGACTTTTTGGAGACGCAAATCGCGCTCCTCAAGAAAATCGGCGAGGAGCGCTACTGCCTTCTCAACGCCGAGTCCGCGGACGAGGTCAGCTGACCGATCCGCGACGATATATGGCGGGGCCCTCGTGGTCCTCGCCATTGGCGCCGGCCTGTCCGTAACGGCCGCCGCCCTCGATCTTGAACCCAGCGACGCGCTGCCTTTCGGCACAAAGCGCAACGACCTTTCCGCAACGGACCTTGCGCGCGTTCAAAGCGTCACCCGGCCGACGAGCCGGTTCGATGCCGCCGAACCCTTCGAGGCAAAGCCCGGCGGTGCTGCCACCTCCACAGCGGCCACCGACGGCAATGCGTTCTCGCATCCGTCCGCCAACCTCACGTTCGAGGAGCGAGAGCCGTTCTTCGTCGGCAACGGCATCTTCAAGAAGCTGTGGGTGTCCTCGCCGTCGTCCACCGCGGCGTCCGATGGGCTCGGCCCGCTTTACAACGCCCGTGCGTGCCAGCGCTGCCACCTGAAGGACGGGCGGGGCCATCCGCCCCGCAGCGCGGACGATGACGCGACCTCCATGCTGATGCGCCTGTCGGTTCCGCCGCGCACGGCCGAGGACGAGGCGCGCCTTGCAAACTTCGACACCCTGCGCATCCCGGAACCGTCCTATGGCGGCCAGCTTCAGGACTTTGCCGTCCCCGGCCTTGCCGCCGAGGGCCGCTTCTCGATCAACTATGACGAGACCGAGATAGAGCTTGCAGGCGGCGAGACCGCATCGCTCCGCAAACCCGAAATCACCATCGAGGACCTTGCCTACGGCCCCATGGCGCCGGACGTGATGACCTCGCTGCGGATTGCGAACCCCATGATCGGGCTCGGGCTGCTGGACGCGATCCATCCGGCCGACATTCTGGCGCTGGCCGATCCGGACGATGCAGACGGCGACGGGATCTCGGGCAAGCCCTCGCTGGTGCGCGATCCGGAAACCGGGGCGCTCACCCTTGGCCGCTTTGGCTGGAAGGCATCGACGCCGAGCGTGAAGGTCCAGTCCGCGGAGGCGTTTTCGGGCGATATCGGCATCTCCACGCCGCTGGTGACGGACGCGTTCGGCGAGTGCTCCATCGCCCAGTCGGAATGCCGGGACCTGCCGAGCGGCGTTCAGCCGCGTCTGGGTGAGGTGGAGGCGCCGGATCCGATCCTGCCGCTGGTGGCGTTCTATTCCGCCAACCTCGCCGTGCCGGCCCGCCGCGACCTTGATGATCCCGAGGTGCTGGCCGGCAAGGCCGTGTTCTACAACACCGGCTGCGCCTCCTGCCACACGCCCAAGTTCGTGACCTCGCGCGATGCCGAGAACAGGGCGCAGCGGTTCCAGCTCATCTGGCCCTACACCGACATGCTGTTGCATGACATGGGCGAGGGCCTTGCCGATGGTCGCCCCGTCGGCAGCGCCAGCGGGCAGGAGTGGCGCACCGCGCCGCTGTGGGGCATCGGTCTCACCGAAACCGTCAACGGCCATACCAACTTTTTGCACGATGGGCGGGCGCGCAACCTTCTGGAGGCGATCCTGTGGCATGGTGGGGAAGCGCAGGCTGCGCGTGACAAGGTGGTGGCGCTGGACCCCGAAGCCCGCGCTGCTCTGATCCGGTATCTGGAGTCGCTTTGATGAAGACTGCCGTCCTCGCCGCAATGGTGGCACTCGCGGTCAGCCCGGCCTTGGCGCAGGAGGGGGGCGGACGCGCCTTCGCCCCCGCCGTCGCCGGGCTGATAGAGACCGTGATCGTGCCGCAATATGCGCGCTTTACCGAAGCGGCGAAGGCAGAGGCCGCCTTGGTGGCCGACCTTTGTGCCGCGCCGGACGAAGCGCGCCTTGCCGCAGCGCGCGACGGGTTTCTGGCGTCCCTCACCGCATTCAGCCAGGTGGAGATGTTCCGCTTCGGCCCGGCGCGGGAAGACAACCGGATCGATCGGCTGTTCTTCTGGCCGGACCGGCGGGGACGAGGCCTCCGCCAGATCCAGGGCCTGATTGCCGAGGCCGACGAGACCGCAGCCACAGCCGAGACGCTCAAGGTCAAGAGCGTGGCGGTGCAGGGCTTGCCGGCGCTGGAGTTCGTGCTGTTTGGCACGGGCGCAAAGGACCTTCTGGCGCCCGGCAGCTTCCGCTGCCGCTATGGCAGCGCCATTGCCGCAACCATTGTCGACGTTGCTGGTGCGCTGGAGGCAGACTGGCGCGGCCCGTTTGCGGCCCTGATGGAAGATGCCGGGCCGAACAATCCCGTCTACCGCAACCACGGCGAAGCGTTGCAGGACATCCTGCAGGCCGCGGCCGAACAGATCGAGATGGTGAAGGACCTGAAGCTCGGCGCCAGCATCGGCGACAGTCCCGACGATGCGCATCCCAAACGCATTCCGTTCTGGCGCTCGGGTGGCGCGCTGCCAGCCCTGGAGGGCAACGTGGCGGGCGTGGATGCGCTTCTGGCCCCGCCGCTCGTCGAAGTGCTGAATGCGGATGATGTGTGGCTGCAAAGCGTGCGCTTCGAGCTTGAGCTGGTGCACCGGACGCTGGCAGCGCTGATCGCGGATGGCCGCCCGTTCGGGGAACTAGCCACCGACGCTGAAGGCCACCGCCGCATGGCCTATGCCGCGCATCCCCTGGCTGGCGCCCATACCATTCTGGCCGTTCGCATTCCGGGCGAGCTGGGCTTCGTTGCCGGCTTCAACGCAATGGACGGCGACTGATGACAACCTCCCGGCGCGCCTTTCTGGCCGGCGCTGGCTCGCTTCTCCTGCCGGTGCCGGCGGCTCTTGCAGCCGAATTTGCCGGCGCGAACGAGCCGGCGTTCGTCACCGCCCGTCGCAACGCCGGCGGTGGCTTCGACATGGCGATCCTCGGCCCCCATGGCGAGGTGCTCTACAGCCACCGCATGGCCGCCCGCGGGCACTCCGCCGCGGTACGCGCGCAGCCACGCACGGCGGTGGTGTTCGCCCGCCGTCCGGGCAAGTTCGCCATTGCGGTGGATGTCGAGAGCCTGACGGTGGACGCGGTTTTCGCGCCCCCGCCGGACCGCCTGTTCGAGGGCCACGGCTTCTTCTCCGCCGACGGCAGGCTTCTGTTCGCGACAGAAAATGATTTCGACGCCGAACGCGGCGTCCTCGGCATCTACGATGCCACCGGCGGCTATGCCCGCGTCGGCGAATTTCCCACCTACGGCATCGGCCCGCACGAGGCGCTGCTCCTGCGCGACGGGCGGACCATTGCGGTGGCCAACGGCGGGATCATCACCCACCCCGACTATCCGCGCCAGAAGCTCAACCTGCCGGACATGGCGCCCAACTTCACGCTGATCGACATCGCAAGCGGCGACCTCATTGCCGAGGCGGCGCTGCCACACGACTATTATCAGCTGTCGCTGCGCCACATGGCGGAGGCGGCGCCCGGCGTGATCTGGTTCGGCGGCCAGTATGAGGGGCCGAAGACGGACCGCCTGTCGCTGGTCGGCACGTTCGACGCCAATCGCGGCCTCACCCTCAACGAGGCCGACCTCGATGCCATGGCCCGCCTGGACCGCTATGTGGGCTCGGTCGCCGTCACGCCCGATGGCGAGACGGTGATCACCACCAGCCCGCCCGGCGGCGTGTTTCTGGAATGGAATGCGGCCACCCGCCAGATGCGCAGGATGCACGTTGTGCCCGATGTTGCCGGCACCGCCTCCGCCCCCACAGGCTATGCGGTGACGAGCGGCACCGGCGTCTTCCGCCTGTCCGACGGCACAGGCACGCAAAGCGATGCCGCGTTCGACAACCATCTGGTGCCGATCCCGCCGCGCGCTGCCTGACACCCGGGCACGAAAAAGGGGCGACCTTGCAGCCGCCCCTTTTGCCGTTCGCGCGCGGGTTGGTTCTACCGGACCAGTACGTTGCGGAACTGCCAGGGGTCATCCATGTCGAGGTCCTCGGGGAAGAGGCCCGGACGGCCGTGGAGCGGCGTCCAGTCGGTGTAGAAACCGTTGACGGGGCCGAGGTACGGCATCTGCACTTCAAGGCAGCGCTCGTGGTCCATCTCGTCCGCCTCGACGATGCCGGCTTCCGGGTTTTCCAGCGCCCACACCATTCCGGCGAGGACGGCGGAGGTCACCTGAAGGCCGGTGGCGTTCTGGTATGGGGCAATGCGGCGGGTTTCTTCCACCGACAGCTGCGAACCGTACCAGTAGGCGTTCTTGTCGTGGCCGTAGAGAAGGACGCCCAGCTCGTCGATCCCGTCGACAATCTCGTTTTCGTCCAGCACATGCAGCACCGGCTGCGCCTTGCCGGCCTTGCCGAACATCTCGTGGAGCGACAGCACCGCGTCGTTGGCAGGGTGGTAGGCGTAGTGGCAGGTGGGGCGGTACTCGGGGTCGAGGCCCTCGCCGACGGTGTAGTAGTCGGCGATGGAGACGCTTTCATTGTGCGTCACCAGAAAGCCGTACTGCTCGCCGGGGGTGGGGCACCAGGTGCGAACGCGGGTCGCAGCGCCGGGCTGGAGGAGGAAGCGGGCGGCCTGGCAGCCCGAGCCGTCGGCCTGGGTTTCCATGTTGTCCGGCATCCACTTTTCGTGTGTGCCCCAGCCAAGCTCGGCCGGTTGCAGGCCTTCGGAAATGAAGCCTTCCACCGACCAAGTGTTCCAGAATGCGTCGAGCGGCTTGGGCTTCTTGGCGCGCTGGGTGTCGCGCTCGGCAATGTGCACGCCCTTGACGCCGAGGCGCTGCATCAGCCCGGCCCACTCTTCGCGGCTTTCCGGCTTGGGCCCCGTGTCGCCAAGGTCGTCCTTAAGGTTTACAAGGGCCTGCTTGACGAACCAGGAGACCATGCCGGGGTTGGCACCGCAGCAGGACACAGCGGTTGTGCCGCCGGGGTTCGCGCGCTTTTCGGCACGGGCGGTCTCGCGCAGGTGGTAGTTGGTGCGGGTGGCATTGGTGGCGTTCTTGTCGAAGTAGAAACCCGGCCAGGGCTCGACCACGGTGTCGATGTAAAGGACACCGAGTTCGCGCATCAGGCGCATCAGGTCCACCGAGCCGGTGTCGACCGAAAGGTTCACGCAGAAGCCCTGACCCTCACCCTCGGTGAGGAGCGGTGTCAGCACGTCGCGATAATTGTCCTTGGTGATGGCGATCTGCTTGAATGCGACGCCGTGCTCGTCCAGCAGTGCCTTGTCGGCATCCGACGGGTCGATGACCACCATGCGGCTCTTGTCGAAGGTGAAGTGACGCTCGATCAGCGGCAGCGTTCCCCGTCCGATGGAGCCGAACCCGATCATGACGATCGGTCCTGTGATGGTCCCATGGTTCGGCCAGTCGGTCATTCGTGCTTCCTTTCGCGTGATGTCCATTCCCGTCACTTAGTGCGGTGACGCTCGGAAAGGAAATCCGTGCAGGAGGATGTGCACCGGATCGGATCGCAAGAAGCGCTTTGGCTTTACAATCGTATGACGTTGGAAGGGCCATCGGGGGAAATGGGCGAGGGCAGGCGGGCGGCATTGGCCCCCGATGCCCGCACCAGAGCGCCGGGAAACGAACGCACCACCGGATTGCCTTCCAGCCGGTCGCTCGGGAAGGGGCCGATGACATTCTTCTGGCCGTTGGCGCTGGCCAGAAACAGCGCACCCTCCGCGGTGATCATCACGTCGTTGGCGGGCATGGTGTCGTCCACATGGGCAAGGCCGATGGATACGGAGACGGGCTTGCCCTCGAACTTGAGGATGGTGTTGGCGGCAGCCTGGATCCGCTCCGCGACGGTGTATGCGTTGGCGGCGCTGGTATAAGGCAGGAGAATGCCGAACCGGTCTTCGCCGAGCGGGGCGCACACGTCGGAATCGCGAATACAATCGCGCAGCTGCCGGGCAACGGCGGCCTTGAAGCGGACCCAGTCGGCCGGCGGCGTGCGCTCGTACATGGCCTCACCGTCGTCCAGCGCAACCAGCAGGTAGGCATAGTGGACGCCGTAGCGCTCATGGAGGCGCTCGTGATGCTCGATCTGTGAGCGCAGCAGGCTGTCGCGCACGGTCTGCGTGAGACTGAAGAAAAGCTGCTCGTCATCTTGCCGGCGTTTGGCGTCGGATCTGGCAAGCTCGTTGCCGACGAGGATGCCGAACAGGAAAGTGAGCGTCGGCATCCATACCAGGAAGCCTATGAGGCTGAGGAGGGTCGGGCCTGCAAGAAAACCGCCGGACGGGACAGCCAGCGCACACACCACCAGTGGCGAGGCGGCGGCGAGCAGCAGCACGGCGCGCCGTCTGGTGCGCAAACCCAGCCTGTTGCAGGCGAGGCGAACGCCAGCGCCCACCAAGGCCGCAAGGACGATGGCGCCAAGCCCGATGGGTACGGCGGGGCCGCCAAGTTCCAGTTGCATGGCAAGGGGGAGCGGCACGGCAGCCAGCGCCCCGAGCGGTCCGCCAAAGAAACTTGCCACCAGAATGATGCAGATATGCCCGTCGATCGCGAAGGGGGCCACGCCGGACGGGGTGAACATGACTGCCAGCGATCCGGCGCCGCCGATAAGGCCGATCAGCACATTGCGCCGCCGACCCGCCGCCACCCTGTCGAACAGGAAACCGGCAGCAAGCGAGCCGATAATAACGATCGCAAAGGGGTTCAGGAGGTTCGGAAGGACGCTTGCAACACTGGACACCGCGGCACCGCTCTGAACGGGAGAATTTTCGGGTTCAGAGTGAAACGCATGGCTTGCACGAGCCTATCCATACCGTTCCGGCATGACAGCCCGCTGCGTTGCGGGCCGGGCAGATATGGTCAGCCGGTGCCGACGGACTTGATGTCCCGCCGCGGGTCGACTGCCTTGCTGTAGGGCGGATCGGGGATCGACTTGTGGGCGGCGCAAAGTGCTTCGGACCAGCGGTTGCGCACGCTGTTGAAGTAGGTGTCGTCTTCGGTGATGCGCACGTTGACGGCGGTTCGGAGCTTGTCGCGCGGCAGGATCATCGCGTCCACCGGCAGGCCCACCGCAAGGTTGGAGCGCATGGTCGAGTCCATTGAGATCAGTGCGATCTTCAGCGCCTCATCCAGCGGGGTATCGAAGTTGATCGAACGATCGAGGATCGGTTTGCCGTATTTGTGCTCGCCGATCTGCGCGTAGGGGGTGTCCTCGGTGGTTTCGAGGAAGTTGCCGGCACGGTAGACCATGAAGAGGCGCAACCGCCGGTCGCCGATCTGGCCGGCCACCAGCAGCGAACAGTCGAACTGGCCGCCATCTTCGGCCAGCGCCGCGGCGTCCCTGTCGCGGACCGTGTGCACCGCACGGCCGACAAACTGCGCCATCTCGAACATGGAGGGAACGGTGTACACCGTCTGCAATTCGCCCGTCGGGGAGGGGAGGCCATCCTGAAGATGGCTGATGACGGCCTGGGTCACCGCAAGGTTGCCGGCGGTGGCGATGGCAATCACCCGCTCGCCCGGAACTTCGAAAACCTGGAGTTTGCGGAAGGTGGCGATGTTGTCGACGCCGGCGTTGGTGCGGGTGTCGCCGACCATCACCAGCCCGTCCCGCAAGAGAAGGCCCATGCAGTATGTCATTGATGCTCCACCGGCTTGATCTTTCGCGCCCGGGCAATGGGCGGTTGGCCGCTATTGAAACGCAGTCCAGCCGGCCAGTTCCGGGTACGCCCGTTACTGGGACTGTGACTGAGAAGACTGGGTCTGGGATTGCGACCCTGTGTTACCCGGCCGTCGCCCGCCGGGATCCATGGTGACGTTGACGTCCAGCGTCTCGCCCGCGCCGCCATACGTGGCACCGCGCACCGGCGACGCGCCGAAATGGTCGAGCCCGATGGCAACGCGGACATAGGTGTCATCGGTGCTGCCGCCGGCGGTGGGGTCGAAGCCGACCCAGCCGAGGTCTTCGATATGAATTTCGGCCCAGGCGTGGCCTGCATGCTCGTCCCGCGCCTGACCGGAAGCGAACTGGTAACCGGAGACATAGCGTGCCGGCAGGCCGACGGCGCGGGCCGTGGCCAGAATGATGTGCGTCAGATCCTGGCACACGCCTTCGCCGGCAATCAGCGCGTCGCTGGCGTGGGTGGCGACGTTGGTGGACCCTGTCACGAACTTCACACGCTCGTTGATGAGGCCGTTCAGCCGGTGTGCGGTGTCGAGCAGGCCGCTGGCGCCGTTGCGCGCCTCTTCGCCCAGCGCGACGATTTCGGGCGAGGGAAGGGTGAGGTCGGTCTCGCGCAGGAACACCGGCAGGGGCAGGCGTTCACGCGTGCCGGAAATCACGCCGTTGGTGCTGGAGGTGTCCACCGTGCCGGTTGCGGTGACCACAAGGTCCTCGTTTGCGCCCACGGGGGTGGTGAAGGTGTGGTTGACGTTGCCGAACGCATCCTCGAACCGGCGCAGCGGCGCGTCGCCGCTCACCGTGATGCGCCAGTCCCGGATCGACTGGCTGTCGGAGTTGCAGGGTGTCAGGCGCAACACCTCGATCACCGAAACGGGTGCAAGGTCGTAGCGATACCGCGTCTCGTGTTCGATCATGAGCCGCATGGTGTTCCCCCAAAGGTCGTCCGTCCACTCGCAAGGCTAGCGCCGACTGACGACCCCGTCGCGTTGCCGGAGGCAACGCGCTGTGGATATGCAGCAGCAATCCTGCACGTGGCTTATGTTGGCGCACATGCGCGATAAATGCGCAACTGGCATTTATGCCGACCCGGTGCGCAGTCAGCGCAGATACTGCTCCTCGATGGCAGCGCCGAGCGCGTTGTTCTCCGCAACGGTGCGCACCAGAAACTCGTGCAGCCCTTCGCGGTAGATCGCATCGATCGACTGGTTGGCAAGCCTTGCGTGCATGGCGCGGGCCGCGCGCTGGGCCGGGCCGTGGCGGCCATAATCGCCGGCGAGCTGGTCCAGAAAACGGCTGGCATTGTCCGAGCACGACGCGATGGAGCGCGGCAGCTCGGGCCGCAGGATCAGCAGTTCCGCAACCCGCCAGGGCCGCAGCGCCTCGCGAAACACCCACTGGTAGGCCGACAGCGCAGAGGCGGCGCGCAGGATCGACGACCACTGGAAATAGTCGAGGCCGCCGCCCACCGTGTCGCCCTCGGGCAAAAGCACATGATATTTCACATCGAGGATGCGGGCCGTGGCATCGGACCGCTCGATGAAGGTGCCGAGGCGGAAGAAGCAGTGCGCATCCGTGCGCAACATGGTGCGGTAGGTGGAGCCGTCGAACCTGAGGCAGGTTTCCTTGACGAACGACAAGAACTCGGTGAGCTGGCGCGGGCTCATCGAATCCACCGAATAGCGGCGCATTTCCAGCCAGCCGTCGTTGATGGCCTCCCACATCTCGCGGGTGAGCGCCGTGCGCACCGAGCGGGCGGAGCGGCGCGCAACGTCGAGGCAGGAGCGGATCGAGGACGAGTTTTCCGGGCTGAACGCCAGCCAGTCGATCACGTTGCGCCGGTTGGCCTCGTCATAGCGCTCGGAGAACGCGGCGCCGGAGCCGGTGGCAAGGACGGCCGATTCCCACTCGTTGGTGGTGCCGCCGTAGGAGGTCGGCATGGCGGACAGGCGCGAGGCGACATCCAGAATGCGCGCGGTATTTTCAGCGCGCTCGGTATAGCGGGCGAGCCAGAACAGGTCCGCGGCGACGCGTGACAGAAGCATCAGGCGATCTCCCCGAAAGTGAAGCGTTTTGTCAGGTTCATCGGCCGAGCACCCACGTATCCTTGGTGCCGCCACCCTGACTTGAGTTCACCACGAGAGAGCCTTCCTTGAGTGCAACCCGGGTGAGCCCGCCCGGGATGGTCTTGATGCCGTTGGAGCCCATCAGCACGAACGGGCGCAGGTCCACGTGGCGGGGCGCGACGCCTTCGCCGACGAACGTGGGGCAGGTGGAGAGCGCCAGCGTCGGCTGGGCGATGAACTCGTCGGGATCCGCAATCAGCTTGGCGCGGAACGCCTCGATCTCTTCCTTGGTGGCGCGCGGGCCGACCAGCATCCCGTAACCGCCGGAGCCGGACACCATCTTCACCACCAGTTCGGGGAGGTGTTCGAGCACGTATTTCAGCACATCGGGTTCGCGGCAGCGGTAGGTCGGCACGTTCTGGAGGATCGGTTCTTCGCCAAGGTAGAACTTAACGATTTCCGGCATGTAGGTGTAGACGGCCTTGTCGTCCGCCACGCCGGTGCCCATGGCGTTGGCGACGGCCACGTTGCCGGCGCGGTAGGCCGCAATCAGCCCCGGCACACCGAGCACCGAATCGGGACGGAAGGCGAGGGGGTCGAGATAATCGTCATCGAGGCGGCGGTAGATCACGTCGACCTGCCGCGGTCCTTCCGTGGTGCGCATGAAGACGTGGTTGTCGCGCACGAAAAGGTCGCGTCCTTCCACCAGCTCCACGCCCAGCCGGTCGGCCAGAAAGGAGTGCTCGTAAAAGGCGCTGTTGAAGGAGCCCGGCGTGAGGATCACCACGTTGGGATCGCGCGGGGCACCGGCCGGCGCCAGCGACTGGAGCGTGGACAGGAGCTCGTCGGGATATTGCTCGACCGGCTCGATCTTGTGGTCGTTGAAGAGGTCCGGGAAGAGACGCATCGTCACCTCCCGATTTTCCAGCATGTAGGAGACGCCGGAGGGGGTGCGCAGGTTGTCTTCCAGCACATAGAACGTGTCGGCGTCCACGCGCACCACGTCGATCCCGCACACCGGCGTATAGACGCCGTGCGGGACCTTCACGCCGAACATTTCGGGCCGGTAGTAGGTGTTCTGGTAGATCAGCTCTTCGGGGATCAGTCCGGCCTTGAGGATCTTGCCCTCGTTATAGATGTCCCCGAGGAAGAGGTTGAGTGCCCGGACGCGCTGCTCAAGCCCTTTGGAGAGCTTGGTCCACTCGTCGCTGGTGATCACGCGCGGCACGATGTCGAATGGGATGATCCGTTCTTCGGCATCGTTCTCGCCGTAGACGGCGAAAGTGATGCCAATGCGGCGGAACAGCATTTCCGCCTCCCGGGCGCGCGCGCGCAACTGGTCTGGCGGAGAATTTTCTAACCACTCGCCAATTCTGGCGTAGCCGTCGCGGGTTACGCCCTTGGCGCTCATCTCGTCGAAAAAGTGTGTCATCTCTGCTCAAACATGCTCTTCATTTCGACGGTGACCAGTGCGAGGTGGGAAATCAAGCCCGATGTCTGCTGCATCGAGAGGCAGTCGGTGGCGCGCGTTTTAACCGAAGGCGGTTAAGCTTCCGCTCTCGGACCATGTTTCGGGCCGCCTGCGGTGCTGCGCAGACGTACGGGGGCGCCGGTCTTCCCATCGGCAAAATTGGCGCGCCCCGCATTTTCCGGGCGCAGCTGTGCGGCCCGGAGGCTTGTCACGCCGGCGCGGCGCATTCTCGGGTGGCATGCTCCACACGGAGACATTAATGAGGTTGCTGGCGCCGCCAGATGCGGCCGCAGCTTTCCTGACCGGTTCCGTCGTGCCCCATTGCGTTACACCCGCCGCGGCCTGCCGGGTCGCCCAACCCATCCGCACAACAGGCGTTGCTGCGCCATGAAGGCCGTGCTCCTGGCCGGTGGGCTCGGCACACGCATCAGTGAGGAAACCTCGGTGCGCCCCAAGCCGATGGTCGAGATCGGCGGCCGCCCGATCCTGTGGCACATCATGAAGATCTATTCGCACTACGGGGTGAACGACTTCATTATATGCTGCGGTTACAAGGGCTACATCATCAAGGAATACTTCTCCAACTACTTCATGCACATGTCCGACGTAACCTTTGACATGCGCAGCAACGAGATCATCTACCACGAGCGCCGTGCCGAACCGTGGCGTGTGACGCTGATCGACACCGGCCAGCTCACCATGACCGGCGGGCGCCTGCGCCGCGTTGCCGACGCCATTGGCGACGAGCCGTTCTGCTTCACCTACGGCGATGGCGTTGCCGATGTGGACGTTGCCCGTCAGGTCGCCTTCCACAAGGCGCACGGAAAGCTGGCCACCGTGATGGCCGTTACCCCGCCCGGCCGCTACGGTGCGATGGAGCTGGGGGCGAAGGGGAGCGTCCGCCGCTTCATGGAAAAGCCGCGCGGGGAAAGCGGGCGCATCAATGGTGGCTTCTTCGTGCTGTCGCCGGGCGTGATGGATTATATCGACGATGATTCCACCGCCTGGGAGGCGGAGCCAATGGCGCGCCTTGCCGCCGAGGGGGAGCTTGTCGCCTATGAGCACAACGGCTTCTGGCAGCCCATGGATACGCTGCGCGAAAAGAACCGGCTGGACGACCTCTGGAACACCGATCGGGCGGCATGGCGGGTATGGGATACCAAGAGCGCTTCGTAGGCCGCAGGGTTCTGGTCACCGGACACACCGGTTTCAAGGGAAGCTGGCTTTCACTCTGGCTGGCGCGCTGCGGTGCATCGGTGTCCGGCCTTGCGCTGGACCCGCCCACCGTGCCGTCTCTGTTCGCGCTGGCGTCCGTTGCCAGCAGGCTCGCCGCCGACCACCGCGTCGACATTCGTGACAGCACCGCGACCGAGGCCGCCATCCGCGACGCCGCGCCGGAGGTGGTGTTCCACCTCGCAGCCCAGCCGCTGGTGCCAGAAGGCTACGCGCACCCGCGCGAGAATTTTGCAACCAACGTGATGGGCACGGCCAATGTGCTCACCGCGGCGGCGGCGTCGGGCAGCGTCAAGGCGATCGTCTGCGTCACCACCGACAAGGTCTATCACAACGCAGAGTCGGTGCACCCGTACCGCGAGTGCGACCGGCTCGGCGGCCTCGACCCCTATTCCAGCTCCAAGGCGGCGGCAGAACTGGTCGCGGCATCGCTGCGCCACAGCCTCGATACCGATGCGCGGATTGCCACGGCGCGGGCTGGCAACATGATCGGTGGCGGCGATTTTGCGGGCAGCCGTCTGGTGCCGGACGCAATGCGCGCGTTTGCAGCGGGTGCGCCGCTGGTGTTGCGCCGGCCGGATGCCGTGCGCCCCTTTCTTCATGTGCTGGACGGGCTTGCCGGCTACCTCCGCCTTGCCGCAGCGTTGCTGGACGCGGTGGAGAACTCGGACGGCGCCTGGAATTTCGGCCCTGCGCCGGGCGACGACCTCACCGTCGGTGCCGTTGCCGAGCGCCTTGCCAGGGGATGGGGCGACGGCGCCGCGGTTGCCGCCGCCCCGGCAAGTTCCGCTGTTCACGAGGCCGGCATCCTCCGCCTCGACAGCACCAAGGCCCGCCTTGGCCTCGGATGGACGCCGGTGTGGGGCCTCGATCGCGCGCTGGACGAAACACTGGCGTGGTACCGCGCATGGCACGGCGGCGCGCCAATGGCCGAAATCACCCTGCGCCAGTTGGCGGCATTCGAGGCTGCTGCCGGCGGGGAAGGGGCGCCATGAGCCTCTTCACCTGCCACACGACCGCCATTGCCGGAGTGGTCATTGTGGAGCGGCATCCGCACGGTGATGCGCGCGGCACGTTCGAGCGGATCTACGAGCCCGGCGCGCTCCCCCTCGAAACCATCGCGCAGGTCAACCACAGCGTCACGCGGACGGCGGGGACGATCCGCGGCCTGCACTTTCAGCGGGCGCCCCGCGGGGAGACCCGGCTCGTGTCGTGTCTTGCCGGCCGCATCTTCGATGTGGCGGTGGATCTGCGCGCAGGGTCGCCCACGTACGGCCAGCATGTCAGCGCAGAGCTGTCGGCAGAGAACCACCGTGCCTTGCTGGTGCCCGAAGGCTGCGCCCACGGCTTTCAGGCGCTGACGCCGGATTGCCAGCTTCTGTATCTGCACAGCGTTCCCTATGCGCCGGACGCGGAAGGGGGTGTCCACCACGCCTCGCCCACATTGGGCATAGGCTGGCCGCTGGCGCCGCATTCGGTTTCGGCGCGCGATCACGCGCTCCCCGTTCTGGACGACAGTTTCCGCCCGCTGGGTGAGGACACAAGGTGAACTGCCGCCATTGCAGTGCGCCGCTCACCCGCAATTTCGTCGATCTGGGCACAGCGCCGCCCTCCAATGCCTATCTCAACGCCGCCGATCTCGGCGCGGGGGAGATGCATCTTCCGCTGAGGGTCAGGGTCTGCGACGGGTGCTGGCTGGTCCAGACCGAGGATTTTGCCGCAGCCGCCACGCTGTTTGGCGCCGACTACGCCTATTTCAGCGCAACCTCCGCATCGTGGCTGGCCCATGCCCGGCGCTTGGTGGCCGACATGGTGGCAAGGTTCAACCTTGGCGCGGGCTCTGTTGTGGTGGAGGTGGCGGCCAACGACGGCTACCTCCTCCAGTACGTGGCCGCACGGGGGATCCCCTGCTACGGCATCGAGCCTGCGGCCGGCACCGCCGCCGTCGCGCGGGGCCTGGGCCTCGAGATTCTGGGCGCATTCTTCAACCACGCGCTGGGGCGCAAGCTGGCGGCGGAGGGCCGCACCGCAGACCTCATCGTCGCCAACAACGTGCTGGCCCATGTGCCGGACATCAACGATTTCGCAAAAGGTTTTGCCGCGCTGCTGAAGCCGGGCGGCGTTGCCATCTTCGAATTTCCGCACCTCCTGCAACTCATCGAGCATGCGCAGTTCGATACGATCTACCACGAGCATTTCAGCTATCTGTCGCTGGCGGTCGTCACCCGCATTTTCGCGCTCGCTGGCCTCACGGTGTTCGATGCGGCCGAGCTGCCCACCCATGGCGGGTCGCTGCGGGTGTTTGCGGCACTTGCCGGCAGTGCCCGTCAGGTCACAAGCGCCCCGGCCCGGATCATCGCCGCAGAGCGGGCCGCCGGCCTGTGCGACGGCGCTGTCTACGATGCCTTTCAGGCGCGGGCGGAGGCCGTGAAGAACGGTTTTCTGGGGACGCTTCTATCGATGCGTGCAAACGGCCTCGGCGTTGCGGCATACGGGGCCGCAGCCAAGGGCAACACGCTTCTCAACTTTGCCGGCGTGCGCGGCGACCTCATTGAGTTCGTGGTCGACCGTAGCCCCGGAAAGGTCGGGCGCTATATGCCCGGCAGCCGCATTCCCATTGTTGCGGAGGACGTCTTGCGCCAACGGCGGCCTGATCGCATCGTGATTCTGCCTTGGAATATTGCGGGCGAGATTGCACGGCAGCTTGAATATACGCGCGACTGGGGTGCCCGCTTCATGACGGCCGTCCCCGAAATACGAGAGTTCTGAAGATGAGTATCGAGGTCGATCCGACCGCCGAAATTTCCCCGCTTGCCGATATCGAGCCCAGCCGGCGCGGAACGCGCGTGGTGGTCGGGCCGGACAGCGTGATCGACAGTTTCGTGAAGATCAAACCGGCCGGCGGCATGGGCGACGTGCTGATCGGCGCCCGCACCGTGATCAACGCCGGCTGCGTGATCTACAGCGGCAACGGCGTCAGCATCGGCAACGACGTTGCGGTGGCCGCCAACTGCGTGTTCGCTTCGGTCAATCATGAGTATCACGACAAGAGCAGGCTCATCCGCGAGCAGGGCTTTTTGCCCTCGCGCGGCGGCATTGTGGTGGAAGACGACGTGTGGCTCGGTGCAGGGGTAATCCTGCTCGACGGCGCGGTCGTGCGCAAAGGGGCCGTGGTGGCCGCCGGCTCGCTGGTGCGCGGCGAGGTTCCGTCCTACGGTGTGGCAGCGGGCGATCCGCTGACGGTGAAAACATGGCGGCAGTAGAAGCGACAGTCTTCGGTGCGACCGGCTTCATCGGCCGGGCGGTGAGTGAAGCGCTGCGGGCGCAGGGACTTTACGTGTGGTGCCCGACCCGCGCGGACATTGCCTCCGGCGCCGGGATGGACCGTTCGCTCGGCCATGTGGTCTACGCGATCGGCCTCACCGGCAATTTCCGCACCATGCCGGTGGAAACGGTGGAAGCCCATGCGGCCATGCTCGCCCGCGTGCTCCACGGTACCAGGTGGGACAGCTTTCTGGCGCTCTCCTCCACGCGGGTCTATGGCGCAAGAGGAGACAGGCCCGCCCGCGAAGGTGACCCGATCACCCTCGTCCCCAGCGCCGACAGCCTTTACGACCTTTCCAAGCTTCTGGGTGATGCGCTCGTGCTCTCGCATCCGTCGCCGACGGCACGGGTGGCGCGGCTGTCCAATGTGTTCGGGGAGGGGATGCACCCGTCCACCTTCCTCGCGTCCATCTTGAACGAGGCGGCCTCCGGCGACGTCACCCTGCGCGAAGACCCCGCATCCGCCAAGGACTACGTGCCGCTCGCCTTCGCGGCCGGCCGGTTGACCGACATTGTGCTGTCAGGTCGCGAACGCATCTACAACGTGGCCAGCGGGGCGCCGCTCAGCCACGAGGATGTTGCCGAGCTTCTGGCCGAAACACTCGGCATAACAATTTCCTACGCACCGGGGGCCCCGCTGCGCCGCCTGGCCGAAATCGACACGGGCCGCCTGACGGGAGAATTCGGCAGCATGACGCGCCGGGTGGAAGCCGAACTGACCGACTTTTTCCGCGCAAGGCTCCGACCCGCCAGGTGACCGACGACGATCCGGCCGGAGCCTTCCGCAAGGCGCGTGCGCAGACCATTGAAAGCTACCCTGAAGACGCGGCGTTTCAGGCCCTTTCTGCGGACTGGATGAAGGCAGCGTACGGGCGCCGCTACATGTACAACTGGGAGGCGTTCGGCCGCCCGGTGATCCAGCTTCCGGCAGACATGATGGCGCTGTCCGAAATCATCTGGATGGTGAAGCCCGATCTCATCGTCGAAACGGGTATCGCGCACGGCGGCTCGGTGGTGCACTCCGCAGCGCAGCTGGCCCTTCTCGACCTTGCCGACGCCACCGCAAAGGGCGAACTTCTCGACCCGCTCCACCCCAAACGCCGCGTGGTGGCGGTGGACATCGACATTCGTGCCCACAACCGCGCCGCGCTGGAAGCCCATCCGCTCAAGCCCCGCATCACGCTGATCGAAGGTTCCAGCGTTGATGCCGGTGTGATTGCCGAGGTTCATGCGTTGGCGCGGGGCGCGAACAGGGTGATGGTCTGCCTCGACAGCAACCACACCCACGACCATGTGCTGGCCGAGCTGTGCGCCTACGCCCCGCTCACCTCCCGCGATGCCCACTGCGTGGTGTTCGACACCATCATCGAGGCGCTGCCGAGAGATTTTTTCCCCGCCCGTCCGTGGAACCCCGGCGACAGCCCCCGAACCGCAATCGACGCCTACATGGCGCGTTGCGCGCGCGACGGTCTTACCGGCGTTGACGGGGCGCCTCTCGCCTTCGTGCCGGACCGCGCAATCGAGGAAAAACTGATCCTGACGGCAGCACCCGGCGGATTCCTGCGCCGCACCTGAGGGCGTGCCGGCGACGGGCGGCCGGATCGAAAATCCGGCCGCAACGGCCCCCACATGGCGGCGCCGAAACCTCAGAAGAGGAAGTCGCTTGCGCTCAGCGATGCGGCGCTGGTGTCCAGAAGCTCGATGGACGCGCCTTCGGTATCGCCGTCGTCGTCGAGGTCTTCCTGCTCGATAACTCCATCCTGATCGAGGTCGAGGTAGATGGTGGCGCTGGTGCCGGTCTGCTGCACGATGAGCTGGTTGAACACGATCGGGCTGCCGCCGTTCTCGTCTCGCAGATCGGTGAGGTCGATCGTGTCCATGCCGAACTGGAAGAGGGTGATCGTGTCGCGCCCAAAGGCGCCCTCGAAGAGGAACACGTCCTCGCCGCCGCCGCCGTCCAGCGTGTCGAAGCCGGTGCCGCCATCAAGCGTGTCATCGCCAACGTTGCCGGTCAGCTCGTCGTCATCGTCACCGCCGAACAAGACATCGTCACCGCTTTGGCCGGCGAGCTGATCCTCGCCGCTGCCGCCATTCAGCTCATCGTCGCCATTCTGGCCAGACAGCTTGTCGTCCCCGCCGTCGCCGCTCAGCGTATCGGCGCCGTCGCCGCCTTGCAGCGTGTCGCTGCCGGCTTTCGCATTCAGCCGGTCATCGCCGCCCTCGCCGTAAAGCCGGTTGTCGCCGCCGGTGCCATTCACGATATTGTCGATCGCGTTGCCGGTTCCGTCGATATTTCCGCTGCCGAGGAGCCGCAGATACTCCACGTTGTCACCGATGGTGAAGGACGATGACGCGCGGACCCGGTCGACCCCGCCAGCAGCGCCGCCGACCGCTTCCTCCACAAGGCTGCTCGCAAAATCGACGTTGTAGGTGTCGTCGCCAAGCCCGCCGTCGAGCTGGTCTCCACCATCGGTATCTGTGAGCGTATCCTCGCCGCTCCCGCCCAGAAGCGTGTCGATGCCGCCGGCACCGTCAAGCGCATTGAAGCCGCTGTTGCCGATGATGAGGTTGTTGCCGGCGTTGCCGGTGCCCGAGAGGTTGGTTGCGCCAAGGAGTTCGAGGTTTTCGAGGGACGCGCTCAGTGTGTAGCTGCGGGTGGAGGCGACCGTGTCGTCGCCCGCACTGTCGATGATCTGGTCGCCCAGCTCGTCCACCAGGTAGCGGTCATCGCCGCTGCCGCCGTTCATCGTATCGTTGCCGGCGCCGCCATCCAGCGTGTCGTTGCCGGTGCCGCCGTACAGCGTGTCGGTGCCGTCGCCGCCATGAAGGCCGTCATTGCCGGATCCGCCGTCGAGATAGTCGTTGCCTGTGTCGCCGTTCAGGCTGTCGTTGTCGACGTTGCCGTAGAGAAAGTCGGCGCCGCTTCCGCCGTTCAGCGTGTCGTTGCTTTCGCCGCCATACAGCGTGTCGTTGCCGTCGTCACCATACAGAACGTCCTGATAGCTCTGCGTGGTTGAAGTCGTGACCTGAGCGCCATCGCCGTCACCGTACAGAAGGTCGTTATCGGTGCCGCCGTACAGGGTGTCCTGATCGCGGCCGCCGATCAGCGTGTCGCTTCCGCTGTCGCCGAAAAGGAGGTCGTTGCGTTGATTCCCAAAAACCAGATCATTCCCGACACCGCCGCTTAGCGTGTCGTTTGAATCGAGGACTTCATTCGAATTGAAGCCGCTAAACTCAGCGCTGTTGCCGTGGATCGTGTCATTGCCCGATCCGCCGTCGATCGAGTCGCCGCCATTCCCACCGCTGAGCAAGTCGTTACCATCGCCTCCGTAGATGCGATCGGTCGCGTTGTCGAATGTGGTTCCTTCAGGATCCGAACTCTGCCAGCCATGTCCGCCGTAGATCGTATCGTTGCCCCCCGCACCATAGATCGTATCTCCCCCAAGGTTTCCAATCATGCGGTTGCCGACACTGTTTCCGGTTAGCGAATCACTGTTGCCGCCGCCGGTAACATTTTCGACTTCAGTAACAATACCATTAGAGCCTCTGAAATTGAAGTAATTTGTTGTTAGATTAACTATCGCGCTGAAAGATGCGGTTTCGAATGATATTGTGTCGTTGCCGCCGCCACCGTTGACAGTATCGGAACCGCCTGCTGTCAACTGGATGAGGTCGTTTCCGTTGCCGCCGGAAAGGAAATCATTACCGCCATCCGCGGTCAGGTCTCTGACCCAGTCGTCACCTTCTCCACCGTAAAGAAGGTCGGAGCCTTCGTTGCCAGAGAGTGTGTCATTTCCCCCTTGACCGTAAAGCTCGTCGTTGCCCGACCCGCCGTAAATATCGTCATTGCCATCGCGACCGTAGACCGTATCATTGCCGCCATTAGCATAAACACTGTCATTGCCGCCAAGGGCATCGATAATTTCGCCATTGACTGTGCCTACGAGCACGTCTGCACTATTTGTTCCAGTTATCACTACATTCCCACCAATTTAAATTGTTTAATTCAAAAATAATTCACACAACGCAAATAAACGTCAACATTATATAACGAGATTTTATATTTAAAATTCTATTTTTCATTTTTGAAATTTCGTACTTGGCGTGGTTTGTGAAACGAGCTTTCATGCCGAAGATTTTTTCAAGAACTGAAATTTCCGCGAAAACTGCCCGGCGGTTTGCCAAATTGCGGTAGAACGCACAGAAATTGAAGCAATGCGGATAGTCCGGTTCTCACCGATTTGCGGTGAGCTGGCGGGCTTCTATGGTCTTTGACGGCCACTTCGATGCATGTGATCAACATCCGAGCAATGCACCGAACAACGCGAACCACGCCATGACCCGTATCCCGCCTGCCATCATCGCCGACCTTCCCGCACTCACGGCGTTGCGGCGGGATCTTCATGCCCATCCGGAGCTTGGCTTCGAAGAGACGCGGACCAGCGCCATTGTCGCCGAGATGCTGGCGGAGGAAGGCATTCAGGTGCACCGGGGCCTTGGGGGGACGGGGGTCGTCGGCACGCTTCAGGTGGGGAACGGAACGCGGCGGATCGGGCTGCGCGCGGATATGGATGCACTGGCGATGCCGGAAACGGTGGCGCGGTCCTACCAGTCCACGGTGCCGGGAAAGATGCATGCCTGCGGACATGACGGGCACACCACCATGCTTCTGGGGGCGGCGCGTCATCTGGCCCGTGCGCGCAACTTTTCCGGGACCGTCCATTTCATCTTCCAGCCTGCGGAGGAGGGGCGCGGCGGCGCGAGGAAGATGGTCGAGGACGGGCTGTTCGAGCAGTTTCCGTGCGATGCCGTGTACGGCCTTCACAACATGCCGGGATTGAGTGTGGACGAGATTGCCGTAGTGGAGGGGCCGCAACTGGCCTCCTCCGACAGCTGGCGGCTGACCTTCAGGGGTGTCGGCACTCACGGCGCCAAGCCGCATCTCGGGCGTGACCCGATCACGGCTGCCGGCACTTTTCTGGCCGCGTTGCAGACGATTCCCGGCCGGGTGGTGGACCCGCTGCAGCCGGCGGTGGTCAGCGCCTGTTCGCTGCAGGCTGGCGACCCGCGGGCGCTCAACGTGATCCCCGACGTTGTGGAGATCGGCGGCACCGCGCGCGCCTATACGCCCGAAGTGCGCGACCAGCTGGAGGCCGAGATCGGCCGGCTGGCCCGCGGCACGGCGGAGATGTTCGGCATTGAAGCCGAATACGATTTCATCCGCCGAATTGCGCCCGTGGTGAACGATGCGGATGCCACCGCCCGCGCAATGAAGGCGGCAGAGGCGGTGGTGGGCGACAAGGTCGCGCGCCGCTTTCCGCCATCAACGGCCGGAGACGATTTCTCGGTTTTCGCAGGTGAGGCGCCGGGGTGCTACATCTGGCTTGGCAACGGTCCGGCGGTCGACGGCGCGCTCCATCACAACACCGGCTATGATTTCAACGATGACGCCATTGCCACAGGGGCGGCCTACTGGAGCGCGCTGGTGGAAGGCGAGCTGGCGGCCGATCAGCCGGGCTGACCGGAGAGAACGGGGCTTTCCATGAGGCGGCCGGCGCCGATGTCGGCAATGCCCCGATCAGTCTGGTGGGGGCCGGCGTTGCAGGCAAGCGTTGCGCCGAAACAGGCCTTGAAGACGCGCAAGGGCGGCGCCCAGTCGGCAATTGCGTCCACCGCCGTGCGGATCGCGCGGAACCCTTCGGCCACACCGGCGAGCGGCTGGTCGGAGACGAGACCGCACAAGGGAAGCGGCAGCACCGCCGTCACCTTGCCATCTGATGCGACAGCCATGCCGCCGCCGGCGGCAATCACCGCGTTGGCGGCGGCGGCAAGGTCCGCGGCACTCCCGCCAAAAATCGTAAGGTTGTGGCTGTCGTGGGAGACGGTGGTGGCGAACGCGCCGCGCCATGTGCCCCAGCCTTCCAGAAAGCCGACGCGGGGGCGGCCATCTGCCCGTCCATGGCGGTGAACGACGGCAATCAGTGCCGTTCCCGCAGGCGGAACGATGCAGCCGTCCACCACGTCCGCATCAAGCTTGCCCCATTGCGTGAAGCGCGGCTGGGCGATGGTGGCGATCCGCGCCCGGTCGCCATCGGCCTTCACCTCGAAATCGGCGGGGGTGAACGGAGCAAGCTTCATTGTGTCCAGAAGCGGCGCCGGATCGTGCTCCGGCAACGCGGCGGTGATGCGGCCGTCTGCTGCGACGGGCACGCCGTCCGCCAGCACGTGCGCAGCGCTGAACGCCTCCAGGTCGCGGAAGACCGCAATGTCGGCGCGGCGGCCGGGCGCGATGAGGCCGAGATCAGGGCGGTTGATGGCAACGGCCGCATTGTAGGTGGCAGCACGCAGCGCCCATTCGGCCCGCATGCCGTGGCGCGTCAGATGACGCAGCACGTTGTCGAGCCCACCGTGCGCGGCCAGATCGTCCGGAAAGGTATCGTCGGTGCACAGGGTCAGCGTCGGCGGGAGGTGGCCAAGGGCGATCAGAGCCTGCGCAAACTCGGCCAGCAGGTGCGGATGCGAGCCGCGCAGTTCGATAGTGAGGCCCGCCGTCAGCTTTTCCAGGAGATCGTCGGCAGAGGTCAGCTCGTGGTCGGAGCTGATGCCGGCGGCCATGAAGGCGTTGAGATCGGCGCCGGTGAGGCCGCGCGCATGGCCGCGCACCAGCTTGCCGGACGCCAGCGCCGCATTGACGATGGCGGTCATGCGCGGGTCCCCGTCGATCACCGGGCGCATGGTCATCACCTCGGCAAGGCCGGCGATCTCCGGCCACGCCAGAAGCTCGGCGATTGTGGCGGCGTCAAAATCCGCGCCGGCGCATTCGAGGCCCGGCGCGGAAGGGACGCACGACGGGGCAAGGGTGAGGAAGCGCAGCGGCAGGTTCTTTGCAGCCTCCACCGCCCACCGCACGCCCGCAACGCCGCACACGTTGCCGAACTCGTGCGGGTCCCACACCGCGGTGGTCACGCCGCGGGGCAGGACAGCCCCGGCATAGGCTGCGGGAGTCACCATCGAGCTTTCCACATGCATGTGCGTGTCGATGAGGCCGGGCGACACGAAGTGGCGTGCTGCGTCGATGGTCCGGTGCGCGTCCTGCCTTGTGCCGCGCGGGTGAACGCTGGCGATGAGCGGGCCGACGAGGCCGACGTCGGCGTCCCTATGCGCGCCGGTCACCATGTCGATCAATGTGCCGCCCGCAATGAGGATATCGAACGGCGCATCGCCGCGTGCAGCCTTTACCGCGCGGGCGCGCAGGTCAGGCGCGTCGAGGTCGCTGGCGGGGCGGGGCGGGGTCATCGGGCGGCAGCTTCGAGGGCGGCGAGCACCAGCGCGCGGGCGGCCGGAGCGTCGATGGCGGTGGCAACTTCGGCGTTGGCGTTCGCGGGGGTGCGCCGGTCCACCACGGTGCGGCCGCGGGTGTGGGTGCCGGCAAGCTCCATTGCAATGTGCGCCGGCGTGAAGGTGACGAGATCCGGCCGCACCACGGCAATGGCGGCAGCGGCATCGTAAAGGGCCATCTCGTGCCGGCCGCGGGAGATGGCAATGTCGATGAAGGCGCCGAACATGCCCGCCAGCGCCTCCGCGTTGGGGCCGCCGGCGCCGAGCACCGGCGCCACGTCGGCGGGGGTGGCGGTGACCTGTCGGCAAAGGTCGAGGTCGACCATTTTGAGGGGGAGGCGGTGACCGAGGACGATGGCAACGGCCTCCGGGTCGGCGAACGCATTGAACTCGGCCGAGGCGGTGTGGTTGCCTGCGGTGACGCCGCCGCCCATCCACACCAGCGATGTGATGCGCGCGGCAAGGTCCGGCCGTGCCAGCGCCAGCGCGGCGATGTTGGTGAGCGGCCCCAGCGCCAGAACCGTGTGCGGCCCCGGGCCGGAGAGCCAGTCACAAAGCGCGGAAAACGCATCGCCGGTGGGGTGCGGACCGGGCGGCAGCGGCGGCCCGCTGGACAAGATGCCGCTGTCGCCAAGCACCCGCTGTGCGGTTTCGGCCGTGCCGAGCACCGAGGCCGCACGGCCGATATAGACCGGAGCGCCAAGCCCGAAGGCGGCCACGGCGCTGGCGGCGTTCTCGGCCACATGGTCGATGGTGCTGTTGCCGAACACCAGCGAGATGCCGTCCACCGGCGTTCCGGTGTGCGCCACGATGAGGAGCGCCAGCAGGTCGTCGAACCCGGCGTCGGTGTCGATCCACAGGTCCATCAGGTGCGCGCCAGGGGAGCCGCGCGGTCGACCGGCAGGTCGAAGGCGACGGTGGCGCCGGGCGCGTGGGCCGGCAGCGCGGCATCGGCCTCGGCCTTGATGGTGCCGAGCGGCGAGGCGATGAGATATTCGCGGCTGCGGCCTGCGAACGAACCGCCCATCACCTGCCCCTCGAACGGGCCTTCGCCGAGCGTCACCATGCCCGGACGCCAGGCAAGGCCCGCAGCGCCCGGCGGCACGGGGCCGGATACCGGCACGGCGCCCGCATCGGTGACGAGCTCGCCATCGCGCACCGCAAACACGTTCTCGAAGCCCACAAAGTCGGCGACGAAGGCGGAGGCGGGGCGGTTGTAGAGGTCTTCGGGCGTGCCGATCTGCTCGATGGCGCCATTCAGCATCACGATGATCCGGTCCGCCAGCGCCAGCGCCTCGGCCTGGTCGTGGGTGACGAAGATCATGGTGGTGCCGGTCTCGCGCTGGACGCGCTGGAGCTCGGTGCGCATTTCGAGGCGGAGGCGCGCGTCGAGGTTGGAGAGGGGCTCGTCGAGGAGGAGCACTTTGGGCTGCATCACCATCGCTCTGGCAAGGGCGACGCGCTGCTGCTGGCCGCCGGAGAGTTCGGCCGGGCGCCGCGCCGCGTATTCGGACAGGCCGACGGACGCAAGACCCTCGGCCACGCGGCGCTCCAGGTCAGCCGAGGGCGTGCGCTTGAGCTTGAGGCCGAACGCCACGTTCTCGAACACGTTGAGGTGCGGGAATAGGGCGTAGGACTGGAACACCAGCCCCACCGCGCGCCGGTTGGCGGCAACCCGCGTGATGTCCGCGCCATCGAGCCGGATGCGCCCGCCGGCAGGCTTCAGCAGGCCCGCGATGGCGCGCATGGTCGTGGTCTTGCCGCAGCCGGAGGGGCCAAGAAGGGTGACGAGCTCGCCATTGTCGATGGCAAGGTCGAGGTCCTTCACGGCGACCGTGTCGCCATAGGCAAGGGTGAGCTTTTCCAGCGAAAGGTACGCATCAGACATAGCGGGAGAACCCCAGAAAACGCTCGGCGAGAAAGACGATGCCAACAGACATGAACGCCAGCAGCGAGGAAAGCGCCGCGATGGACGGGTCGTAGGTGATTTCCATGTAGCCCAGCATGTCGATGGGGAGGGTGCGCACGCCGGGCCCGGTGAGGAACAGTGAGACCGGCACCTGGTTGAAGCTGGTCACGAAGCCCAGAATGAAGGCCGCGAGAATGCCGCCGCGGATGTTGGGAAGCACCACGCGGATGAAGGCCCCCACCGGCGAGCAGCCGAGCAGCACGGCCGCTTCCTCGATGTCGACGCGCAGATTGTTGAGGCTCGCCGACACCACCCGCACCGCATAGGGGAGCACCAGCGCGGTGTGCGCGAGGAACAGCGCCGGCAGCACCTCCACGCCGAGCGGCACGACGAAGTAGCGCAGCAGCGCAAGGCCGACGATCAGCCCCGGCACGATGATCGGCGAGGAGACGATGAGCCGTGCCGTCTCCGCGCCCGGCAGCTTGTAGCGCGACAGCGCATAGGCGGCCGGCACGCCGAGGATCAGCGCCAGCAGCGTGCCGAACACGGCGAGGATGATGGAGATCGCGAAACTGTCGCGAAAGCTCTCGATCTCGAAGACCTTGATGATCCAGCGCAGCGAGAACCCTTGCGGCGGGAACGCCAGCGTCTCCCCGGCGGAGAACGACGCGGCGACGATGACGATGAACGGCCCGATCAGGAACGCCAGCACCAGAGCCAGGATGATGGGGTTGGCAAGGCGCAGGTTCATCGCTTGTTTCTCGCGGTGGCAAGGCGGCGCAGGAGAAGGTTGGCGGCAAAGCTCATCACGACGAGGATCAGCGCGATGACGCTGGCCGAGATCAGGTCGTTGGCGATGGTGACACGCTGGTAGAGGAGCGTTTCCAGCATCAAGACCTTGGAGCCGCCGAGGATGGCGGGGGTGATGTAGGCCGTCAGCGAACCGGTGAAGACGAGCGTGCCGCCGATCACCAGCCCCTCGCGCGTGAGCGGCAGGATCACCTTCCAGAACACCTGGAACCAGTTGGCGCCAAGGACGCGAGCGGCCTGCACGGTGTCTTCGGGCAGGTTTTCCAGCGCGCTGATGAGGGAGATGATCATGAGCGGCAGGAAGAGTTGCAGGAGGCCGATGAAGACGGCGGTTTCGGTGAAGAGGAAGCGGATCGGCTCGTCGCTGATGCCGAGCGCCACCAGCGCCTTGTTGAAGATGCCGGTGCGGCCGAGGATCACGATCCACGCATAGGTGCGCGCAACGGGCGAGATCATCAGCGGCAAAACGACGAGGCCGACCATGCGGCCCTTGGCCGTGGGCGGCAGGCTGACGATGGCGAACGCCGCCGCATAGCCGATGATGGCAGCCGTGAGCGTGACCAGCGCGCCGAGCTTCAACGTGCGCAGAAAGACGGTGCGGTTGATGGATTTGGAGAAAAAGTCGACGTAGTTGGCGAAAAACCAGCCGTCGCCGGTCTTGAACCCCTCCGCCAGCAGGATGGCGACGGGGACGAGAAACACCGCCCCCGCGAAAACCACCGCTGGCAGGACGAGGGCGTAGCCCGCGGTGCGGTTCTGGAACATGAAAAGCCGGACGCTTGTGGGGAAACGAAATGCGCCGGGCGGATGAGGCCCGGCGCGGGTGTTACTGGCCGACCGTCTCGTTCCACTCGGCGAGCCACTCTTCGCGGTGGTCGAGTGCAACGTCGGACGGGATCAGCTTGAGGCTGTCTGCGGTTTCTGCGCCATAGGTGAGATTGGCCGCAACCTCGTCGGACACCACCACGTCCTTGTTGGCGGGGCTGTCGATCAGCGCTTCGGCAAGGGCCGTCTGGATCTCGGTGGACAGCCAGAAGTCCATGAACTCCATGGCGAGATCCTGATTTTCGCTGCCCTTGGTCATCACCATCACGTTGAGGCCGCCGGTCTGCCCTTCTTTCGGCTCGGCCCATTCAATGGGCAGGCCCATTTTCGTGAACCGCTCCCAGGCGAAGCGGCCGATGGGGGCGGCCCAGATTTCTTCCTGCTGCATCAGCGTCGCCAGCTGCGAGGAGCGGACATAGAAGGTGACGATCTCGTCCCGGTGCTCGCCGATGGCGGCGATGGGGGCCTCCAGCGTCGGCGAATCCTCGCCCATGGCAAGGCCGAGCATGTAGAGCGCCGGCGGGCCCTGGTTGGTGGTCACGTTGGGGAACGCGACGCGGCCGGCCAGGTCATCGCCCAGAAGGTCGGCCCAGCTTTCGATGCTCACCTTGTCGGAGCGGTAGGCGATGGAGGTGGCATAAAGGGTGTAGCCGACGCTCATGCCATCGCCGTTGGGGTCTTTGGCGATGTCATAGAGCTTGTCGTAATTTTCGAGGTCATCGAATTCGATGGGCGCGAGCAGGCCCTTGCGGGCGCCGGCCAGCGCATCGGCCATGGACATGACCGCCATGTCGATGACGGGCTTGTCCTGATTGGCTTCCATCTTGGCCAGCCGCTCCACGCTGTTGCCGGTCTCGACGACAATCTCGCAGCCGCATTTTGCCTCGAACGGGTCGTAGACCAGTTTCTTGAAGGCGTCCTGCGCGAAGGCATAGACGGAGATGGTGAGGGTCCGGTCCTGTGCGCTGGCTGGGGCAATGCCGATGATTGCGGCAATGCACGAGGCCAAAATCATTCTCTTCATGTCGGCCGATCCTGTTTTGATAGGGGCAACGTGTTCGGCCATGCGGCCACGATGCGGCGCACGATAGCGCGCCGTGTCCGCCGCGAAAAGGCATGGTTCGTGCCATCCCACAAGGCGCGCGAGGGTTGCCGCCGTGCAAGCTACATCCAAGCTACGGGTGTTTTGTTGTGCCTTCCTAATGGGGAGTACATTGCGATGAACCTCGATTCGCACATCGGCCGTTTCGAATCATCGTGGGATCCGTTCCGCATTCCGGAAGAGCTTTGCCCGCGTCTGACGACGCTGTTCGGCATTCTCGCGATCGTTCTCGGCGTTGCCAACCTCGTTCTCGGCTGGGGCCTTGGCATGGACGCATTCAAGCGCGGGCTGGGTGGCCTTTCGGCGATGGTGCCGTGCACGGGCATCATCCTGATCGCCGCTGCGACAGCGCTCCTTGCGGTCCCCCAATCCGCCGCGTGGGCGAAGCGTTGCGCACGGGTCTTGGCCGCCTTGGTTGCGGCAATTGCGGCGGCCAACCTTGTCGTGCGCCTTGTCCTCGACAGCCAGGGTATCGACCATTTCATCATGCCCGAGGTGATCGGGGCCGATGGGTTTTCCTATTCGACGTCGTTCAACGCGATGGTCGTCACCGGCTGCCTCCTGCTCATCCAGCAGACTGAGGAGCGCTCGATTCTTGTCTTCAACACCATCGCAACGTTCGGCCTGCTTCTGAACGGCGTGATCCTGTTCGCCTATGTCTGCGATCCGCAGTCTGTTTATCAGATCTGGTTCTTCTCTACCGCGTCGGTCTTCACGTCGGTCGGCTTTGCGGTGATCTTTCTGGCATTTCTGGTCTATCGGCCCCACACCAGCTGGGTCCGGCATTTCAGCGACAGTGGGATCGGCAGCATCGGCGCCCGCCGGCTGTTTCCGCTGGTGGTGCTGATGCCGCTTCTCATCTGTTACGGCCTTGTCAGCCTGCAGCTCAGCGGGTCGATCACCGCTACGTTCGGCTATTGCGTGGTTGCGATCGTGATGATCACGGTGGCGGGCTTTGCCATTTTCCGAAATGCAGCGCTTGAGAACGAAGACCAGCAGCGTATCAACGAATACATCGCGGAGCTGCAACGCTCCAACGAGGACAAGGGCGTCCTGATTGCCGAGGTCTACCACCGGGTCAAGAACAACCTCCAGCAGGTTGCCGCCATCATCGACTTCGAGCGCCGCGGTCTGGAAGATGAATACAGCCGCGAGCGCCTTGCCGGCATTCTTGGCCGGGTGAAAACCATTGCATTCGTGCACCAGCTGCTGATCGGCGCGGGCACACCCTCCCACGTCGACATGGAAGATTTTCTGTCCCAGGTGACAGAAGGCCTTTCAAGCGGCTTCGACCTGGAAAAGCGCGGAATCGCGCTGACGCTGGAAGCGGCGCCGGTCGAGCTTTCCATTGATGCGGCCGTGCCGGTCGGCCTCCTCGTCAACGAGCTTGTCACCAACTCCATCAAGCACGCCTTCCCTGACAAGGGCGGCGAGATTGCCGTCACCTACCGCGACGACGGCGACAGGGTTATCTTGCGGGTGACAGACAGCGGTGACGGCTACGAGGAAAAACAGCAGAACCAGGGCATCGGCAGCATGATAATCCAGGGTTTTGTCCGCCAGCTGCGCGGCCAGATGAAAGCAAGCACAGCAGACGGCTCCGACATCACTATCGAATTCAAACCGAAATTCCGCGCAAAGAAGGTCTGAACAATGGCAGATGCTGCAAACCTTTCTGTCATCATTGTGGATGACGAGTTTCTTATCGCGCGCATGATGCAATATGCCTGCGAAGACATTGGAATGAACGTGTTGTGTCTCTGCCATGGTGCGCAGGAAGCGATCGACGCGCTGACCGAGCACAAGCCAGATGTCGTGCTGCTCGACGTGCGGCTCGACGATACGCTCGATGGCGTCGACGTTGCGCAGCGGATCGTGGCGGCGCAGCTTGGCACGAAGATAATCTTCGCCACCGGTTCCACCGAACCGCAGACCACGGCGCGGATGCGCGCGGTTGGCCCGCACGCCATCCTCAACAAGCCGATTTATGGCGAGATGGTCTGTGAGGCGGTGCTCCACGGCAAGAGCAGCTATCTTGCCATGCACGAAAACACGGCAAGGCCCGGCAACGAAAGCGACATGACAATTTAAGGGGAGTGCTCAAGCGGCAGACCATCCAGCGTCCGCCTTGGTGGCGAAATTGGCATGGAGTGGTCGGAGTGGGAGGATTCGAACCTCCGACCCCCTCGTCCCGAACGAGGTGCGCTACCAGGCTGCGCTACACTCCGCCGCTTGCGTCGCGGTGATGTAACCGCTGACGCCGCGGACCACAAGGGGTTAAACGCGCTCGATCTTGAGTGGCTGCGCACCTTCCCACAGGGTTTTGGTGCCGAGGGCATAAAGGTTCTCAAGGCCGCCGGTGATCGTGAGGAAGTGATTGCCCGCCAGCTGCCCCATTTTGCAGGCAAACTGCACGCCGCTGTAGGCCAGCAGGATCTCGGTTTCGGAGATGCCGCCGGGGTAGAGGATCATGTGGCCGGGCGCGGGATAGCTGGTATGATTCTCATAACCGACGCCAAAGTCGCGCTCGCCGAGCGGCACCCACACGCCTTCGCCGGACCAGCGCACATGCACCACCTGGCTCTCGAACGGCATCGCCTTGAGAAACGCCTCGACGGTCTTGGGCGCAAGCTCGTCCTCGAGCTGGGCATCGAACGTGAACGGGCCTGCGGTGACTTTGACGGGAATGGGCATTGGGACGCTCCGGATTGGTGGGTCCGCCCCCTCTAGCGCGCTTTGCCGGCGGAGGAAATCTACGCGGGCGGGAGGCCGTGCTGCGCCGCGTGGGCGGCCAGCACGATGCCGCTGGTTGTCGCCACGTTGAGGCTGTCGAACCCCGGCGCGATGGCGATGGAGAGCGGGGTTGCAGCCGCAATCAGCGTATCCGGCAACCCCGGCCCCTCGGTGCCCAGCAGGAAGGCCGCGCGGGGGGCAAGCGCCGTCTCGTGCAGCGCGGCGGGGGCGGCGGGGGTCAGCGCGTACGGGGTGATGCCGGCGGCGGCGAGGGCGGCCAGCAGCGCCGCGACATCGGCGGTGCGCAGCGTCGGCACGATCAGCGGGGCGCCGACGCCGACGCGGATCGCCTTGCGGTAGAACGGGTTGGCGGTGGTCGCGTCGATCGCCACGGCAGAGGCGCCGAACGCGGCGGCGTTGCGGTAGATGCCGCCCACATTGTCGTGGTTGGAAAGGCCGACCAGCACCGGCAGCCGCAGCGGCCCGGCGGGGAGGGCGGCAACGTCAACGGCCGGGGGAATGCGCCCGGCCGCCAGAATGCCGCGGTGAAGGTGGTAGCCCGCAATCCGGTCCAGCACCCCTTGCGGCGCCACGTAGAGCGGTGCGTTGCCGCGGGATGCCAGCACCGGCAGCCGGGGCACGCGGCCTTCCTCGATGAGGATCGCATCGGTGACGAGCGCCGAGTTGAGGAGGACGGTGAGCACCGTCGCCCCTTCCGCGATGAACACACCGTCGCGGCCGATCCTGTCGCGCTCCTGCAGCGCGGTGAAGACGGCGATCCGCGGGTCGTCTGCGTCGGAGATGAGGATTGGATCGAGAGGCGGCACGGGTCAGCCGCCTTCCATCTCTTCGCGCTTCATCTCCACCTCCAGCCAGCGCTCCTCGGCGGCGGCCTTCTCGGCCTCGAGCTTCGCGATGTCGGCGGTCAGCTTGTCGAACCGCTTCGGGTTCTTCGCGTAGAGCTTGGGGTCGGCGAGCTCGTTGCCGAGCTTTGCGACCTCGCGCTCGATCTCCTGCACCCGGCCCGGCAGGGTTTCGAGGTCGTGCTTTTCGCGAAAGGAGAGCTTGCCCTTGTTTTTGGACGGCTTGGCGGGTTCGGCCCTCGTCTTCTTGCTTCGGGAGCTTGGCGCGGGGCCGTCGCCCACCGGCGGCAGGCCGCGCTGGGTCACCATGTCGGAATAGCCGCCGGGGTACTCGCCCCACTGGCCGTCGCCCTCGGCCACCAGCGTGGTGGTGACGGTGCGGTCCAGAAAGTCTCGATCATGGCTGACGAGAATCAGCGTGCCGTCATAGTCGGCGATGATCTCGGCGAGGAGATCCAGCGTTTCGAGGTCGAGGTCGTTGGTGGGCTCATCCAGCACCAGAACGTTGGCCGGCATCGCGAAGGCACGGCCGAGGAGCACGCGCGCCCGCTCGCCGCCCGACAGCGCACCCACGGGGGTGTTGAACTGCTCGGGCGAGAACAGGAAGTCCTTGAGGTAGCCCGCAACGTGCTTGGTTGAATTGCCGATTGTGATCTGGTCACCGCCGGACGGGCTGATTGCCTGGCGCAGCGGCATTTCGGGGTCGAGGCCCTCGCGGGTCTGGTCGATGTAGTTGGCCTCGATGTCGGTGCCGAACTTGATCGAGCCCGAATCAGGCGCCAGACGGCCCAGCAGCAGGTTGACCAGCGTCGTCTTGCCGGCGCCGTTGGGGCCGACGAGGCCGATCTTGTCGCCGCGCATCACCGTCATCGAGAGGTCCGCGACAATGGGCCGGCCGTCATAGGCCTTGGCGATGTTCTTGGCCACGAACAGGCGCTGGCCGGAGCGGGTGGCGCCGGTGAGGCTCATGTCGGCAAGCCCGGTGGCCTGGCGCTGGTCGCGCCGCTCCTGCCGCAGCGACTGGAGCTTCCTGAGCCGCCCCATGTTGCGCTTGCGCCGGGCGGTGACGCCGTAGCGCACCCAGTCCTGCTCGGCTGCAATCTTCTTGTCGAGCTTGCGGCGCTCCTCGTCCTCGGCGTTGAGGATCTCGTCGCGCCAGTCCTCGAACTCGGTGAACCCCTTGTCCATGCGGTGGGTCTGGCCGCGGTCCAGCCACACGGTGGCAGTGGAAAGCTCCTCCAGAAAGCGCCTGTCGTGGCTGATGAGGACGAGCGCCTTGCGCCGCTCGCGCAAGGTCGCCTCCAGCCAGGCGATGGCCGCAATGTCGAGGTGGTTGGTGGGCTCGTCGAGGAGCAGCACGTCGGGGTCTGGCGCAAGGGCGTGGGCGAGCGCGGCGCGCCTCTTCTCGCCGCCGGACATGGGGGCGGGCGAGGCGTCCGGGTCGAGCTTCAGTGCCTCCAGCGCCATGATGCCGGCATAGGGGTCGTCCCCCTCGGCAAGGCCGGTGGCGACATATTCTCCGACCGTGGCAAACGCGGAAAGGTCCGGCTCCTGCGCCAGATAGCGGATCGTCGCATCCGGCGAGGCGAATCGATCGCCCGAATCAGCGTCGATCAGCCCTGCTGCAATTTTCAGGAGGGTGGATTTGCCCGAGCCGTTGCGGCCGACCAGCGCGATCCTGTCGCCGGCGGAGACCATGAGGGTCGCCTCCGACAGGAGCGGCGTGCCGCCGAAGGTGAGGGCGATGTCTTGGAGCGTGAGTAGGGGAGGTCTGGCCATGATCCGGCAAGTGGTGTGAACGGGAAGAAATGGAAGGACATTAGTCTGCGGTTAACCACGCCCGTTCACCTTTGTCCCATCGGGCAAGGGAAAACGAACATGGCGATTCATTGCGTCTTTATCAGCTCCACGACCAGAGACGGCTCTTCCATCGATGCGACGCTCCGTCAGCGCTTCTCGGAGGTCTACCGCGTGGGCGTCGAGTTCTGGCTGGTGGATACCGCGCACGATGCGGACTACGTGGCAACCTCCATGCGGTCGATCATTTCGGGCCGGGACAAGCTTTTCGTTGCCGCAATGACCCGTGACTTCGTTCCGGTCCTGTCGGCTGCGGCGCAGTTGTGGCTGACCGCGCCGAACCGGTCATGGCGTCTCCACGGTGATGGGTGCGGGCAGGGCGAGACCACCGATTCTCCCTTCCGCGCGGCGGCTTGAGACTTTGACTCTCGGATAATTCCTCTTGCAGGGGTGAAAAGAACCGGGGCATATCCGGTCTTCGGCCAGCCTTCAGAGCTGGCACCCAAATATTTGTCTGGGAGGACCACTATGGCTTCGATCACCACCTTCAAGCGGACGGCTGCCGCGTTCCTGATTGCAGGGACCACGGCCGTTGCAGGCCCTGCCATGGCGCAGGACGTTACGCTCCGCGTAACGCTTCAGCTGCCGCTGAAGGCGCACCTCGGGCAGAACATCGTTCTGTTCAAGGAAGAGGTGGAAAAACTCTCTGACGGCGAGATCGCCGTCGAGATCTACGACTCCGCCCAGCTTTACAAAGACAGCGAAGTGCCCGAGGCAGTCGGCTCCGGCCAGATCGAGATGGGCGTTGCCTCGCTCACCCGCTACGTGGGCGAGATCCCCGCGGTGGACGTTTTTTATCTGCCCTTCGTGTTCAACACCGAAGAAAAGGTCCGCGCCGCTGTCGCACCTGACAGCCCGGTCCGCCGCCTGATCGACGAGGCCATTGCGGAAACCGGCTCCAAGGTGCTGTGGTGGCAGGCCTATGGCTCGGTCGTGCTCCTGTCCAACGGCGAGCCGCTGGCAACGCCGGACCTGATGAAGGGCAAGAAGGCCCGCGTGTTCGGCAAGACGCTGGGCCAGTGGGTGCAGACCGTCGGCGGCGTGCCGACGCTGATTTCCGGCTCCGAGCAGTTCCTCGCCTACCAGCGCGGCACGGTCGATATCGGCATGACCGGCATCTCCGGCGTCCAGAGCCGCTCGCTCTGGGACGTGATGGACACTGTCACCAAGGTGGACGTGGCCGACATCGAGTTCATCGTCGTGATCAACCAGAATTTCTGGGAAGGCCTCACCGAACAGCAGCAGCTGTGGATCAACGAGGCGGCCGTGCGCGCCGAGGACGACGTGCGCAACCGGATGTCCGAGATCGAAGCCAAGGCCTATGCCGACTCGGTTGAAAACGGCATGACCGTTTACGAACTGTCCGACAGCGATCTCGAAGCCTGGAAGACCGCGTCTCAGCCCGTCATCGACGAATGGCTGAAGGGCGCCGGCGACCTCGGCCAGCAGGTGTACGACGCCGCGACGCAGAACTAGCGCCGCCATGCTCGGACTTCTGGGGCGGTTCACCACCGCCCTTTCCCTCCTTGCCGCATGGCTCCTGTTCGCAACAGGGGCCATGCTCACCTATGAGGTGGTGGCGCGCTATTTCTTCAACGCGCCCACCATCTGGGCAGAGGAGCTTTCGCGCCTGTGCATGATCTGGGCTGTCTTCATCGGCAGCGCCGGCTTGCTGTACGGGCGCGACCATATCCGCGTCACCGTGCTGGTGGATCAGTTCCCCGTCATCGTGCAGCGGATCTGCGAGGTGGTCAGCCTCGTCTTCGTTGCGGTGATCTCGGGCTTCGTGGCCTGGTTCGGCGCACCCGCTGCAATTAACAGCTTCGAGGTGGGCCGCACCACCGGCTCCATGCTCGACATGCCGTCATGGTGGATGCAGGCAGCCGTGCCCATCGGCTTCGCGCTGCTTTGCGTGCAGGCGCTGGCGCTGGCGGTTGCGGTCATCGCAGGGGCCGAGCGGCCCGCGGCACCGGTCTCCCATGAGGCCTGAGGTCGTCGTGGCGCGCCTTCGTTTCGTCCGCCCTCTTCAAACCACAGGGGTCTGACGTGGACACCGTTCTCATTCTGGCCAGTCTGTTCGGCCTGCTGCTTCTGGGCGTTCCCGTGGCCTTCGCCCTTGGCGGGCTCGGGGTGATCCTGCTCGCCATCGGGGGCTTCTCGCCGCTGATGGCGCCGGCGGGCCTCCTGTCGGCCATGGACAGCTTCGTTCTCATTGCGGTGCCGCTGTTCCTCCTCATGGCCAACGTCATGCTGAAGGGCGGGGTGGGCAAGGACCTGTTTGCCGCGGTGCAGGCCTTCGTCGGCCACTGGCCGGGCGGGCTTGCCGTGGCCACCATCATTTCGTGCGGCGTGTTCGCGGCAATTTCCGGGTCCTCTGTCGCCACTGCCGCCACCATCGGCACCGTGGCGATCCCCGAGATGACCTCGCGCGGCTACCCGAAGAGCTTCACCTACGGCGTGCTTGCCGCGGGCGGGACCCTGGGCATCCTCATCCCGCCATCGCTGATCATGATCATCTACGGCGTGATCACCGAGGAATCGGTGCTGGCCCTGTTCATGGCCGGTGTCGGGCCCGGCCTTCTGATGATCGGCTTCTTCATCGCGTTTTCGATCTTCTACGCCCGGCGGCTGCCCGAATTGGAGAAGATCCCGCGGGCCGGGTGGGGCGAACGCTGGACCACGGGCGTGCGCGCCCTGCCGACCATCGCGCTGGCGCTCACCGTCATCACCGGCATCTACCGCGGCTGGTATACGCCCACCGAGGCTGCGGCCATCGGCTTTGCCGGCGCGCTGTTCGTGACCGTTGTCGTCCTGCGCACGCTGACGTGGAAGGGCCTCACCGAAGCGGTGGTCGATTCGATGCGCACCACGGTGGTGATCTTGCTCATCGTCGCGGGCGCCAAGGTGTTCGGCAAGGCGATCGCGCTCTACCGCATCCCGCAGGACGTTTCGGTGTTCATCTCCACCAACATCGACACCGCGGGGCTGTTCATCCTTGTGGTGGCCATCGTGCTTCTCATCATGGGCCTCTTCATGGAGGCGCTGTCGATGCTCCTCATCATGGTGCCGGTGCTGGCAGGCTCGCTCACCGTGCTGGGGATCGACCCCATCTGGTTCGGCATCTTCTTCGTCATCATGGTGGAGTGTGCGCTGATCACCCCGCCGGTGGGGCTCAACCTTTATGTGATCCAGGCGGTCAGCGGCGGCTCGCTCACCGAGATCTCCAAGGGCGTGCTGCCGTTCCTCGCTCTGATGCTGCTCACCGCGCTGGTGATCTCGCTGCTGCCGCAGATCGTCCTCTGGCTGCCGTTCAACCTCTGACCGGCGGCCGCGCGGCAATTGCCGCAATGAGCGCCTTAAGTGGCATGCCGTCCTTTGCGCCAAGGGTGCGCGCGGCCTGATTGGCCGCGCTGATGACGCCCCGGTCGTAGGTGGATTGACCAACGCCGATTTCGGCACTCCGGCAATCCACCGTCACCGCCGCAATGCCGCGCTCCTGCAAGACCGGAAGGCGGGAGACGCCCGCCCTGTCGCAGCCGATCCCGGCGTCGTTGTAGGCAAACAGCGCTGCGTCTGCCCGGCCTGCGGTGGCCGGATTGCCGCCCACAAGTCCGCCGTGCGACGCGGTGACCACCAGCGCCCCCCGGTCGCGCGCAAAATCCACCAGCGAAGCGCTGTCGATGATGGTGAGCCGCCAGCCGCCAAGATCGTGCTCGATCCGGTGCTCCTCGTCCACCACGGGCGTGCCGGTCGGCTCCGGCGCGCCGGCCAGAAGGCCGGCCGCTTCCACCGCGCCGATGCCGGCCACAATGCCAAGGCCTGCCGCAATGGCGTTGGCAGCGGAGACCACGCCGCGCCTGCCACAATCGGCAGCGTCGCCAATCCGGCAGCTGTCGTGGCCGACGGCGGCAGCGGCCATGCCGTGGGTCTGGCACACGCCAAGCCCGGCAATGCCGGCATTGTTGAGGCCGACCCCCGCGTCGTTGAGAAGGATGCCGCGCACCCCGGCAGATGCGGCCAGAAGCCCGGCATAGACGCCGCCATGGGAGCCGCAGATGACGACCTTTCCGCGAGCGGCGCTGAGCTTTGTTGCGGTATCGGCAAGCACGTATCCGTCCATCTGATCTCCTTGGGCGCTGGCTTGACGGGGGGTTGCCGCCCGGTAGCCTGTCCGGCCCGCAAACCGCAACAAGGTCCGCTGCCGACCATGCGCCCGAACATAGATGCCGACCGTCTTCGCGAACACTACCGCCTGATGCTGCGCATTCGCGCCTTCGAAGAGTGCGCCATCGAAGGGGCGGTGGAAAAGCGTGTTCTCGGCGCGATCCACCCCTCCATCGGACAGGAAGCGGTGGCGGCGGGCGTGGTGTCCAACCTCCGGCGGGACGACCGGCTCTTGTCCACCCACCGCGGCCACGGCCACACGCTGGCCAAGGGCGCCGACCCGCGCGCGATGATGTGCGAGCTGTTCGGACGCGCCGGCGGCTCCTGCGGCGGCAAGGGCGGCTCCATGCATATCGCAGATTTTTCGGTGGGAATGCTGGGCGCCAACGGCGTCGTGTCGGCCAACATCACCATTGCCGCCGGCGCAGCGCACGCCATCAAGCTTGCCGGTGACGACCGGATCGTCGCCTGCCTGTTCGGCGATGGCGCCATCAACCGCGGGCCGTTTCTGGAAGGGCTGAACTGGGCGCAGGTCTTCCAGCTCCCCGTCCTGTTCGTGTGCGAGGACAATGGCTGGGCCGCGACAACGCGCACGTCCACCATGACCGGCGGGGACGGTGCCGCCGCCCGCGCAAGGTCCATCGGCCTTCCCGCCGAAACGGTGAACGGCAACGATGTCGGCGCCGTGGAAGAAGTTTCGCGCGCTGCCATCGCCCGTGTCCGTGCAGGGGAGGGGCCGATGCTCATTCACGCCATCACCTTCCGCCACACGGGCCACACCTCCGCCGACCCCGGCGCCTACCGTCCTGCCGAGGAGGTCGCCCGGCGGATTGCCGAGGAAGATCCCGTCGCCGCCACCAGGGAGGCGCTCCGCCTTGCTGGGGTCGATCCCGCCGCGCTGGACGCCGACCTTGCAGCCGCCCGTGCCGAAATGGGCGGGCACGCCGCCTTTGCGGCAGCCCAGCCCTATCCGGATGCCGATGGCGCCTTCGACGATGTGCAGGACACCGGCTCCCCCCGCGAAATGGCCTACTGATGACAATCACCACCTACATCGAAGCGGGGCGCCAGGCAGTCCGCGTTGCCATGCAGGCCGACCCGTCGGTCTGGTGCCTTGGCGAGGATCTTGGCCGCGGCGGCGTGTTCGGCCAGTACAAGGGGCTGGTGGACGAGTTCGGCGCTGCCCGCATCTGCGATGCGCCCATCTCGGAAGCGGCGATCATGGGCGTTGCCGTGGGTGCGGCCATGACCGGCACGCGCCCCGTCGTGGAAATGCGCTTTTCCGATTTCGCGCTCTGCGCCATCGACGAGCTGGTCAACCAGGCGGCCAAGGCGCGCTTCATGTTCGGCGGGCAGTCCAAGGTGCCGATCACGGTGCGCGAGCCGATGGGCATGTGGCGCTCGTCGGCCGCCCAGCACTCCCAGTCGCTGGAGGCCTGGTATACGCACATTCCGGGGCTGGTGGTGGTGTGTCCCTCCACCCCGCAGGACAATTTCGGCCTGCTTCTCTCGGCCATCCGGTGCGATGATCCGGTGGTCTACCTGGAACACAAGGGTCTGTGGCCGCTGGAAGGCGAGGTCGACATCGACGCTGCGCCTCTCCCCATCGGCAAGGCGGCGATCCGCCGGGAGGGGGCGGACCTGACGCTGGTGTCATGGTCGGCTTGCGTCCACGAAGCACTGGCCGCCGCCACCCTTCTGGCGGACGAGGGGGTTGATGCCGAGGTGATCGACCTGCGTTCGCTCTGGCCGTGGGACAGGGACGCGGTGTTTGCCTCGGTGAAAAAGACCGGCCGCCTGCTGGTGGCCCACGAGGCGGTGCAGGTGGGCGGCTTCGGCGCCGAAATTGCGGCGAGCGTTGCAGAGAACCTGCCGCTGCGTGCGCCGATTGCCCGCGTCGGTGCTCCGCGCGCACCGATATCCTACGCGCCCACAATGGAAAACGCAGTGCGCGTGACCGCTGCGCACATTGCCGAGCGTGCGCGCAAAATGGTGGCACAAGCGGCCTGACGGCAAGAAATCCCGCGCGGCGTTTTGCACGCTCCTGCACTATGCTTTAGACAAAACCGTAAGCCCGGAAACAAAAAGCGGGCGCTTGAGGGAGGACTTCCGTTGCTGAAGAAAACGTTGGCGGCTGCGGCCGCGATCACCATGCTTTCGGGCGCCGCGCAGGCCGAAACACTCATCATGCAGTCGATCTATGCCGGAACGTTGCCGCTGCTGGGCGACACCGGGCGCGAGCTGGGCGAGCGCGTCTCGCGGCTCACCGGCGGCGACCTCGAGATCGAGTTCAACGATCCGGGCGCCATCGTCGCGTCCAACGAGATCTGGGACGCTGTGTCCACCGGCGCGGTGGATGCGGGCTGGTACTCGCCGGGCTTTGCGCAAGGCATCATTCCGGCCGCCGGCCTCTTCACGGCAGTTCCTTTCGGACCGGACGTGCGCGAGTACACCGCGTGGTGGTATTTCGGCGGCGGCGAGGAAGAGTGGAACAAGATCGGCGAGCGCTTCGACATCCATTCGGAGCTGTGCGCCGTGCTGGTGCCGGAAGCTTCGGGCTGGTTCCGCGAGCCGATCGAGAGCGTTGAGGACCTGCAGGGCCTGAAGATGCGCATCTTCGGCCTCGGCGCCCGCGTCCTTCAGAAACTCGGCGTGCAGGCACAGTCGCTGCCGCCCGCAGACACGATGACGGCGCTGCGGCTCGGCACCATCGATTCGGCGGAAATCTCGTTCCCCGCCATCGACCTGAACCTTGAAATGAACACCTACGCCAACAATTACTACTTCCCCGGCTGGCATCAGCAGACCTCACTGATCACCTTCATCGTCAACAAGGCGGTGTGGGATGGCCTCAGCGACCAGAAGCGCGCGGTGATCGAGGAAGTGTGTGCAGCCAACGTCACGCGGACGATGGCGCGCGGCGAGTCGATGCAGCTGGAGCCCATGGCCAAGCTCAAGGACGCCGGCGTGAACTTCCAGACCTGGAGCCCCGAGATGCTGGACGCCTTCCGCGGCGCCTGGGACGAGGTGGCCGTCGAAATGAGCGCCGAGGACGAAGAGTTCGCCCGCGTTTGGAAGAATTTCCAGGATTTCCGCGAGAACTACAAGGAATGGGGTAACCTCGGTTACCTGCAGTAAATTTCCTTTGCGGGGCTGGCTCGGCGCCAGCCCCGCGATCCTTGTTCGGCATCCATCAGCCGCAATTGCCAGTACACCCATGAAAATCATCGACCCGTGCCCGAGTGCATTGCCCGACAGCGGCGGTCAGCGGCAATGACCAACGCACTTCGCCTCGCTGCGTTGCTTGCCTGGCCGTGCCGCATCTTTGCCGTGTTCTGCGGTATCCTCCTGTTTGTCCTGACGGGGGTCATCGTCTACGACGTGATCGGCCGGCGCTTCTTCGCCACCGGGTCGTTTTTTCTGCAGGAGCTGGAGTGGCATCTCCACGGGGCTATCGCCGTGCTCGCCTTCGGCTATGCCTACATCAAGAATGCCCATGTGCGGATCGACGTTCTGGCGCTCAGGCTCAGCAACCGCATGCGGCTGCGCATCGAGGTCGCGGCCATCGTCCTGTTTCTCGTCCCCTGCATGATCTTCATTGCCATCTACGGCTACGAATTCGCCGAACGCGCTTTTGTGCGCAGCGAAGGTTCTCTCGGCGGCATTGGCGTGCCCCACCGCTGGATCATCAAGTCCGCTGTGCCGCTCTCGGCGGTGCTCACGCTCTTTGGCGGCATCTCGGTGGCGCTGCGCGCCATCGTCGCGCTGCGCCGGCCCGACCTTCTGGCCGACCCGTTCGCCGACCCGGCGCCTGACGCCGACATGCAGCCCTATGCTTGAACTCCTGATTGATATCCTGCCGGGCCTCATGTTCCTGGCGCTCGTCGTGTGCCTGTTTTCCGGCGCGCCCGTCGCGGTGATGCTGATGGGGGTTTCGCTGGTGTTCGGCACCATTGCCATCCTCCTTGGCGAAATGCGGCTGGTGCAGGCAACCCTCATCCCCAACCGCATTTTCGGCGGCACCATCGAAAATCCGGTGCTGGTGGCAGCGCCGATGTTCATCTTCATGGGCCTCATCATGGAGCGGACCCGCATTGCGGAGGATCTGCTCGTCACCCTCCAGCGGCTCATGCGCGTGGTGCCGGGGGGGCTCGGCCTCGCGGTGGTGCTGATGGGGACCATCCTGGCCGCGGCCACCGGCATCATCGGTGCCTCGGTGGTGATGCTGACCGTGCTGGCGCTCCCCACCATGGTCGGCAGCGGCTACCGGCCTTCGCTGGCGGCGGGCACCGTGGCCGCGTCCGGCACGCTCGGCATTCTCATCCCGCCATCCATCATGCTGGTTTTCATGGGGGATCTCCTGTCGGTCTCCATCGGGCGGCTGTTCGTGGCGGCCTTGATGCCAGGGCTGGTGCTCTCGCTCCTTTATGTGGCGTATATCGTTCTTTACAGCTGGCTCCGGCCCTCGATTGCGCCGCGGGCGCCCCGCACCGCGGCAACGCAGGAAGACCGCAAGGGCCTGTGGCTCGACACGCTGGTGGCGCTGATCGTCCCCTTTGCGCTGATCGTCATCGTTCTCGGGTCCATTCTGGGCGGCTTTGCAACGCCGACCGAGGCCGCCGGCATCGGCGCTGCCGGCGCGCTCCTTCTGGGTCTCCTGCGCGGGCGCCTTTCGCTGAGCGCACTGGCGGACAGCGCGGACGGGACCATCCGCACCGTCGCCATGCTGTTCTTCATCTTCGTCGGCGCGACGGCGTTTTCCTACATTTTCCGCATGATCGGCGGCGACGCGTTTCTGGTGGAAACGGCCCAGTCCCTCAACCTTGGCGACTGGGGTCTGCTGTTTGCGATGATGGGGATGATCTTCGTCATGGGCTTCTTCTTCGACTGGATCGAGATCACGCTCATCGTCCTGCCGATCTTCGCGCCCATCGTCGCCCTGATGGATCTTGGCGACCATGTTGCAAGCCAGAACCTCGTCTACTGGTTCGCCGTGCTGGTTGCGATCAACCTGCAAACCTCGTTTCTGACGCCGCCATTCGGCTTCGCGCTGTTTTACCTGAAGGGGGCGGCGGGAACGCTGGTGTCCATGGAAGATGTCTACAAGGGGATCATCCCGTTCGTGCTCCTTCAGCTCTCGGTGCTGGCCCTCGCCATTGCATTTCCTGATCTGATCCTGTGGCTTCCCACGGCGCTGTCGCAATGAGCGGACGGGTCGAAGGCAAGGTTGCCATCGTCTTTGGCGCGGGCTCCATCGGCCCGGGCTGGGGCAACGGCAAGGCCGCCGCCGTTCTCTACGCCCGCGAGGGGGCAAAGGTGCTGTGCGTCGACGTTAACGGCGACGCGGCGGAGGAGACCGCCGCCATCATCCGCGGCGAAGGCGGCATCGCGCGCGCCGAAACCGCAGACGTGACCGACGGCGAGAGCGGCCCCCGCGCGCTTGCCCGCTGCGGCGCCATCTATGACGGGCTCGACATTGTCCACTACAATGTGGGGATCAGCAGCCCCGGCGGCATCGAGGACACCACGGACGAGGACTGGGCACGGGTTTTCGCAGTCAACCTTGGCGGGGCGTTCAGCGTGTCCCGTGCCGCGATCCCCTACATGCGCAAGACGGGCGGGGCGTTCGTGTTCATCTCGTCGATCGCCTCCGTTGCGGCCGGCGGCTATGCCTATGCGGCCTACGAGGCGTCCAAGGCTGCACTCAACCGGATGTCGCAAACCATTGCGGTGGCACATGCCGCCGAGGGCATCCGCTCCAACGTGGTGATGCCGGGCCTGATTGACACGCCGCACGTGACGCACATGATTGCAGGCAAGATGACGGATGCCGACGACATCGGTGCCCGCCGCGCCAAAGCCCCGCCCATGCGCCGCCAAGGATCGGCCTGGGATGTTGCGGAAGCTTCGGTTTTCCTTGCCTCCGACGCGGCCGGCTACATCACCGGTGTCGCCCTTCCCGTCGATGGCGGCCTCACACTCACGGTTCCCCCAGCATGATTTCAAGCCAGTTGCCCGCGACCCACGCCAAGCGCGTTCCCCGTACCGTTCTCGTCACGGGTGGTGCGGGGGCTCTGGGGTTTGCCATTGCGCAGCGGCTCGGCACCGACCGGACGGTGGCGTTGGTGGACATTGGCGACAACGTCGCCGAGCGGGCTGCCGCACTGCCCGATGCTATCGGCCTGTCGTGCGACCTTGCAGACAGCGCGTCCCTCAACACCGCCTACCGCGAGGTGGTGCGCCAGCTCGGTCCGGTGGGCGTGGTTGTTCATGCGGCCGGGGCAGCCCGCGTCGACCCGTTTCTGGATTGCGACCGCGCCAACTTCGAGGAAGCGCTTGCCATCAACGTGACCGCGGCGTTCGAGATCTTCCGCCTGGCCGGGATCGATCTGGTCGCTGATGGCAGTGCGGGGCGGTTCATCTCCATCGCCTCGGTCTCGGGCGCGCGCGCCGGGTTCGGGCGGACCGCCTATGGCACCTCCAAGGCGGCGCTGATCCACCTCATGGGCCAGATCTCGCTGGAGCTGGGGCCGTACGGGATCACCGCCAACGCGGTGGCGCCGGGGCCGGTGGACACGGCGTTCAGCCGTGCCAACCACACCGCCGAGCAGCGCGCCGACTATCAGCGCACCATTCCGCTGGCGCGCTTTGGCGAGGCTGAAGAAGTCGCCCATGCAACGGCTTTCCTCGCCGAGGATCAGGCCGGCTACATCACCGGCCAGACGCTGTTTGTGGACGGCGGCTACATGTCGGCCGGGATGGGCGTCACCATTGCACAGAGCGCGGCTGCCATCCGCCGCGGAACCCCTGCGGAGACCCGCCATGACGAATGAGATGACCGGCGGCGAAGCCCTTGCGCGGATGCTCCTCGCCGCAAACGCCGGCCCCATGTTCGGCATGGGGGGCTTTCAGCTTCTGCCGTTCTACGATGCGGCGCGGCGCCTGGGGCTCGACCATCATCTGATCAACGACGAGCGCTGTGCGGTCTTCATCGCAGATGCCTACGCCAAGGTGTCGGGCCGGGTCGGCCTTGCAGACGCGACACTGGGGCCGGGGGCGACCAACCTTGTCACGGGGCTGGTGGAAGCGCTGAACGCCGGTTCGCCGCTGGTGGTCATCATCGGCGATGCCAACCGCGATCATGCTGGCAAGAACATGACGCAGGAGACCGACCAGGCCGCAATCCTGCGGCCCGCCTGCAAGGCCTTCCTGACGGTGAACACCGTTGCCCGCATTCCGGAGATGATGCGCCGCGCCTTCGAGATCGCCACATCCGGCCGCCCCGGCCCGGTGGTGGTGAACGTGGCCGAAGACGTGTCCCACGGCACCCACGGGTTCGAGGATGACGCGTTCTTCGTCGATGCAGCGTTCCAGGCAGCGCCCGCGCTGCGGTGCCGGCCCGCGCGCGATGCGGTGGCCGAGGCGGCACGCCGGCTGGCGGCGGCGAAGCGGCCCATCATTCTGGCCGGCGGGGGCGTCCACATTTCGGGCGCGGCCCGGACACTGACGCGCTTTGCCGAGGCCAACGGCATTCCCGTTGCCCACACCCTCACCGGCAAGGGGGCAATCGCCTGCACGCATCCGCTTTCCGTCGGCCTTTTCGGAAGGTACGACCGGATTGCCAATGCGCTGATCGAAGCCTCCGATGCGATTTTGGTGGTGGGCTGCAAGCTCGGCGAAATTGCCACCAAGCGCTACACCGTGCCGCCCCCCGGCGCGCCTGTCATCCACCTCGACAGTGTCGCCGAGGAAATGGGCCGGACGCTGAACCCCGACGTCCGCCTGTGGGGCGATGCCAGGGCGGGCCTCGAAGACCTTGAAGACGCGCTGGCCTCCAGCGCCGGCACGAGTGCATCGGGCCGCGCGGCGTACCACAGCGAGATTGCCGCCAAGATGGACGCGTGGCGCGAACAGGCCGCCCCGCGCTACACGTCGGACGAGGTGCCCATCGCCATGGGCCGGCTTCTGCACGAAGTGCGGCAGGCCCTGCCGGATGACGGCATTCTTGTGGCGGACGGCGGTTTTGCGGCGCACTGGGGCGGGCTTTTGTTCGACACGCGTGAGCCGGGCCGGACCTTTGTGCCGGACCGCGGCTTTGCATCCATCGGCTACGGCCTGCCCGGCGCGATGGGCGCCAAGCTGGCAGCGCCGTCGCGCAAGGTTGTGGCGCTGACCGGAGACGGAGGCTTCAACATGACGCTGGGCGAGCTGGAGACCGCAGTGCGGGCCAACCTCGCCGTCACCATCATTGTGGTGAACAATGCCGCGTCTGGCTACGTGAAGGCGCTTCAGCACCTGATGTACGGCGAAGGCAACTACCAGTCCTCCGACCTCAACGACACCAACTACGCGGCGGCCGCCACGGCGCTGGGTGCAAAGGGCATCCGCGTCGAAGCGCCGGACGACCTTGCGGCGGCGCTCGGCAAAGCCTTTGCCCACGAAGGCGGCCCCACGGTGCTCGACGTTGTGGTGACGCGCGATGCGGCCAAGATGCTGCCCGCCGCCGACAGCCGCGCGGTAAAAGTGAAGAAGGGCGACCGGGTCGCCTGACCCTTGCGCCGTGGTTCGGACGGCGCTGCGCACCGGCTTATTACTTGAAAGACGAGGGATTTCCTCCCTCGTGCTCCCTCCCGTTCGCCACGTGGCAGGGGTTCAGGGCAGATGGCCGCTTCGCGTCCTTCTTTCCTGAACCCCTGATGCGAGCGTGTGCCGGGCTCGGGCCGCGTCAAGGGTGAAGGCTTCGCCCGCCTTCGGCGCCCTTGACCCGGCCCGATCCCTTGACCCTTGCCGCAGCCTTAGAGCGAGTGGATCTTCTGTCTGCCGATGAGGTGGAGCTGCGGGCGCAACGGCTTTGGCCAGAGGCCGGCAAAGGCAGCATCGGTGTGTGGCAGGCCGCCGGTGAGGACGCCGAACGCTGGCATGACCATGCGTCGCGCACAGCCGATGAAGGCGCGGCGCTTGATGCGGCGGTTCCTGAGGATCACCACCCCGGCCGGGTGCAGATGGCCGGCCACCTCCATGCCATCGACCGGGCCTTCGGTCGGGATGTGGCGGAAGGTGATTCCGGCAATCGTCGCGCTCTCGGCTGCCGTGCCGCCGAAGGATGCGGCAGAAGCATGGTCGTGGTTGCCGGTGATCCAGACGGTTTCGATCTGCTGGCACAGGTCCGCCAGCCAGTTGCGGTGGGTGGGCGACAGGCGCTCGGGGCCGTAGGGGTCGTGAAAGCTGTCGCCCAGCGAGATCAGGCGGCGCGGGCGGTGATGGGCGATGGCATCTGCCAGGCGGGCAAGGGTGAGCCCCGTGTCGTAGGGCGGGAGCATCTGGCCGCTGCGCGCGTAGGACGACCCGGTCTCGAGGTGAAGGTCCGACACGACGAGCGTTTCCTCGGCCGCCCAGTAGAGCGCGCCGGAAGTGTCGAGCGTGGCCTCCATGCCCGCAAGCCTCGCAGGCGCGGTCGGGGGCCGCTCGTCTGCCTTGACGGGGCCGGGCTTTTTCGGGCCGGGGAGGGAGAAGGCCGCCATGGCCGCCATGCCGTACCCGGTGTGGCAGGAACTCAACGCATCGCCTCCGCAACCAGCTCGTCCGCCGCTTCTGCCAGCAGCGATTCACTGGCCTCACCATGGACGATCTCACGTCCGATTTCGAGCATGATGGGGACGGCAAGCGGGGATATCCGCTCAAGCCGCTGGTGCACGATGTCGCGCTTGACGCGGGCAAGCATCGCGCCGAGGCGGCGGATGTCGAGAAGGCCTGTGGCCGCATCCGCCCAGGTGGCGCGCAGAAGAATGTGGTCGGCCTCGTGAGAGCGCAACACATCGTAAATCAGGTCGGTCGAGACGGTGACCTGCCGGCCGGTCTTTTCCGTGCCGGGGTGGCGGCGCTCGATCAGCTGCGCAATTTCGGCGCAGGCCCGGAAGGTGCGCTTCATCAGGACCGACTGGGCAAGCCATTCGTCGAGATCGTCGCCGAGGAGATCCTCGGAAAAGAGGTCGCCCATGGCGGGGCCGCGGCCGGAGAAGGCGGCGGAATAATCCTCAAGGCCCCAGATGGCCAGCGCATAGTCCGACGCGACGAAGCCGATGGGCTTGAGGCGCATCCGTTCCAGCCGCCGGGTGAGGAGCATCCCCAGCGTCTGGTGGGCAAGGCGCCCCTCGAACGGGTAGGCGACAATGTAATGCCGTTTGCCGCGGGGAAAGGTCTCGATCAGAAGCTCGTCCCGCCGCGGCAGGTGCGAGCGGACGCCCTGCAGGTCGACCCATTCGCGCACCTGATCGGGCAGGTCCGCGCGGCGCTCCGGCTCGGCGAGCATCCCGCGCACGACACTGGCAAGGTAGGTGGTGAGGGGAAATTTGGACCCGCCATAATAGGGGATCTTAGGCTCGTTCATCTGTGACTTGGTGACCAGCGCCTCGCTGTCGCGCACCCCTTCCAGCCGCAGGCACTGGCCGGCGAACAGGAACGTGTCGCCCGGCGCCAGCTGGTTGACGAAATATTCCTCGATCTGCCCCAGCATCCGGCCGCCGCGCCCCAGCCGTCCGCCCCGCTTGGAGACGAGCCGCACCGAAAGGTTGGGAATTTCGACGATGGTGCCGACGTTGAGGCGGTATTGCTGCGCAATCTTCGGGTTGGCAACGCGCCAGAGGCCGTCCTTGCGGCGGCGGATCTTGGCGTAGCGCTCATAGGCGCGCAGCGCGTAGCCGCCTGTGGCGACGAAATCCACCACGCGCTCGAAGGTCTCCCAGTCGAGCGTGCGGTAGGGGTAGGCCGAGCACAGTTCATCGTAAAGGGCAAGGGCATCGAACGGGGCGGCGACGGCGGCACCCAGAACGTGCTGGGCAAGAACGTCGAGGCTGCCCTCGCGCACGGGCGGCGTGTCCTGATGGCCGAGATATGACGCGTCCAGCGCAGCCTGGCATTCCAGCACCTCGAACCGGTTGGAGGGGACGAGGATGGCTTTGGACGGCTCGTCCATCCGGTGGTTGGCGCGGCCGATGCGCTGGGCAAGGCGCGAAGCCCCCTTGGGGGCGCCGACATTGACGACCAGATCCACATCGCCCCAGTCGATCCCGAGGTCCAGCGTTGAGGTGCAGACCACGGCGCGCAGGCGGTTTTCCGCCATGGCGGCCTCTACCTTGCGCCGCTGGCCGCGGTCCAGCGAGCCGTGGTGGAGGGCGATCGGCAGCGTATCTTCGTTGATCCGCCAAAGCTCGTGGAACAACAGCTCCGCCTGGCTGCGGGTGTTGACGAAAACCAGCGTGGTGCGGTGCGCCTTGATGAGGGCCAGAATGTCGGGAAGCGCGTAGCGGGTCATGTGGCCCGACCACGGGACCCGCGCCTCGGATTTCAGGATCGACACGTCGGGCTTGGCGCCGCCGTCCACCACAATCAGCTCGGCAAGCGGGGTCTCGCCGGGACGCTGGGCGACCAGCCAGCCGCGCAGATCATCCGGATGGGCAACGGTTGCGGAAAGGCCGACGGTCCGCAGGCCTGGTGCATGCTGGCGCAGCCGCGCCAGACCCAGCGCCAAAAGGTCGCCTCGCTTGGAGGTGACGAGGGAATGCAGCTCGTCGACGATCACCACCTTCAGCTGGGAAAAGAAGCGCGCGGCGTCCGGCTGGCTGATGAGGAGAGCCACCTGCTCGGCGGTGGTGAGAAGGATGTCGGGCGGGTTTTCGCGTTGCCGCTTCCGGCGGTTCTGCGGCGTGTCCCCCGTGCGCGTTTCCACGGTGATGGGAAGGTTCATCTCCGAAATCGGCATTTCGAGGTTGCGGGCAATATCCACCGCAAGCGCCTTGAGGGGCGAGATGTAAAGGGTGTGCGGCCCTTCGCGAACCGGGCTGTTGCGGGCCGGGTTGCTGGCGGCAAGCTCCAGAAGGCTGGGCAGGAAACCGGCCAGAGTCTTTCCCGCGCCGGTGGGCGCAATCAGCAGCGCGGACAGACCGGCCTCGGCTTTGTCCAGAAGGTCCAGCTGATGGGGACGGGGTGCCCAGCCGCGCCCGGCAAACCACCCGGCGAAAGGCTCGGGCAGCGAATGGGCACTGGTGGTGTCGGGCGAAGGCACGGCCTTTTGCATGGGCGAGAACATAGCGGCGACTGGCCCCGGCGTGTAGCCGCGTGTTTGCGGATCCGGCGCGACGTCTCGCCCCCCATGACACGCCGATGAATTTTTAGTGGATTGGGTGCAGGCGGTCGACAATGGGTCGCCCGGAGCCATAGAGTCGCCCCATCGCCAGCTTTGGCAACAAAACGGGGTCGACTGCAAATATGTCTCGCTTCTTCACGATCGTGCTTGCACTCGTCACCGTGGCCTCATTGGCTGCGGCCGTTTACTTCTTCCAGGAACGCGAAGCGCTTCGGGACCAGGTGGCGACCCTGACGCTGGATGCTGACGATCAGGTTGCCCAGCTCACTTCCCAGATCGACGAGCTGAAGGGCGAAGCGGGCTCGCTGGATGCAATCAAGGCGGAGGTTGGCACTATCACCGCCGCGCGCGATCAGCTGAGCGCCGATATTGAAGCGGCAACCGCCGAGCTTGAAACGTTGAAGCAGGGGATCGAGGACGCGTCTGCGGCTCTTGATGCGCGGCAGGACGAGCACGGGGCGATCACCTCGGAAATTGCCTCGCTGCAGGCTGATGCACAGGCCGCATCCGGTGCGCTGAAGTCCACCCGCGATGCGCTGGCCGAGGCCGAGACGGCGCTGGAGACCGCCGATGCCGACCGCGCCGAGCTGGTGCGCGTGCAGGCGGAAACGCGCGCAGCAAAGGACGCGCTGGCCGCGCTCAAGACCGAAAATGAAGCGCTGAGCGAAGCCAGGGCGACGGCCGAGGCGGATGTGGCCGCCGCCCGGACGGCGGTTGCGGGCCTGGAGGAGGAGCGGGCGACCGCACAGGCTGCATTTGCCGCTGCGCAGAAGGATGCAGCGGAGAAGACCGCCGCGGTGGCAGCGCTGGAAGACCAGACCGCGAAGCTTACCGCCGAGTTGGCCGACCTCACCGACCAGCGGAAGGCAGCGCGCGCGACGCTCGATGCAACGGCGACCCAGCAGAACGAGGCGGAAGCTGCCGTCGAAAAGGCGCAGGCGGAGGCAGAGGCGGTCAACAGCGAACTGGCGGAGACGAAAGCGCAGCTGGAAGCGCTGAACCGTGAGCACGACAGCGTGAAGGCGGAACTTGAGCAGGCGCGCACACGGGTGAGCGAAGCGCGCGAGACGCTGGCAACCGAGCGTCAGACGCTGGAGACGACGCTTGCGGCGCTTGCCGAGGAGCAGAAATCGACTGAAGCGCGGTTGGCGGAACTCCAGGCAGAGTCCGCCGCGCTCGACAAGGCGCTGGCGCAGCGCAAGGACGAGCTGGCGGACGTCAGCACCGCGCGCGATGAGGCCCAAGCGGACCAGCGCGCCGCAGAAGAGGCCGTGGCCACACTGACGGCCCGGCAGGAGACGCTGGAAGCCGACGCGGCGAAGGCCGATGCGATGCGCGCAGACGTCGAGGAGCTGGACGCGCAGATTGTCGCGCTGACGGCCGAACGCGACGCGCTGGATGCCGAGGTGATGGGCATCAAAACGGAAGCTGCGCTGTTGGCGAGCGATGCCGAGGTCGCTCGGACCGCGCGCGCTGCTAACATTGCCGACGCAAAGGCCGAACGCGCTGAAGCCGAAGCAAAGATTGCAGAGCTCGAGGAGCAGCGGACAACGCTGGAGGCCGATGTTGCCGCGATTGAGGCCGAGCGTGCCGACGCCCGGCAGGATGTGGCGCGGGTTGGCGCGGAAATGAACGATGTTCGCCGCCAGCTCTCCAACCTCGAAAGCGAGCTTGGCGGACGGCGCGCGACGCTGGAAAACGAGATCAAGGACCTGCGGCGCGACGCAGAACTCTGGACCCGTCAGCGCGACGCACTGGTGGCGCAGATTGACGCCATGCGCAGCGCACCGGCGAACGCTGCCAGCGCACCGGCCGAGGCGCCCGCAGAAGCCGAAACGCCCGCGGCGGAAGCAGCCAAACCGGCCGCGGAAGCCGAGACGCCCGCAGCGGAAGCGGCAGAACCGGCAGCGGAAGCCGACACGCCCGCACCGGAAGCAGCCGAACCGGCCGCGGAAGCCGAAACGCCCGCAGCGGAAGCGGCAGAACCGGCAGCGGAAGCCGAAACGCCCGCACCGGAAGCGGCCGAACCGGCTGCGGAAGCCGAGACGCCCGCGCCGGAAGCAGCAGAACCGGCGGCGGAAGCCGAAACGCCCGCACCGGAAGCCGCCGAACCGGCAACGGCGCAATAAAGCCAGGCCGGACCATGCGGGAGGGCGGCCGACCCGTTTCTCCCGCATCCCGGCGCTTGTCCCCTTCGCTTTCGCGCGCAGCGCGCTAAAATCGGCGGGATGCAGGGGTTTGCGCATCTACTCGACAGGCTGAGCTACGAGCCGCGCCGCAACGGCAAGCTGGCGCTGATGGAAGCCTATTTCCGGCAAACGCCGGACCCCGAACGCGGCTACGCGCTGGCCGCTCTGACCGATGCGCTCAATTTCCAGCACGCCAAGCCCGGCCTCATCCGCGCGCTCATTGCCGAACGGACCGACCCGGTCCTCTTCGCCCTGTCGCGCGATTATGTGGGCGACCTGTCCGAAACCGTAGCGCTAATGTGGCCGAACCGTGCCCCGGCCGAAGCGGCGCCGGGCACCCCTGGCCACAACAACCCGCCGGCCGGGCCGCAACTGTCGGACGTCATCACCACGCTGGAGAGCACCGGCAAGGCGGGCCTTGCCGGGCAGTTGGCCGCCTGGCTGGACGATCTGGATGAGATCGGCCGCTGGGCGCTCCTCAAGCTCATCACCGGGGCGCTGCGGGTCGGCGTCAGCGCGCGGCTTGCGAAAACCGCCGTTGCCCGCCTTGCCCCGGTGGATGCCAACGCCGTCGAAGAGGTGTGGCACGGCTTGTCGCCGCCTTATGGCCCGCTGTTTGCGTGGCTGGAGGGGCGGGCGGAGGCGCCGGAGAGCGACGATCCCGCCCCCTTCCGCACCCCCATGCTCGCCAGCCCCACAGACCTTGAGCAGCTGGAAAAAAGCGAAGACCCGGCCGCCTTCGTGGCGGAGTGGAAATGGGACGGCATCCGCATCCAGATATCCGCCGGACACGACAAGCAGGGCCGCCATGTGGTCCGGCTGTTCTCCCGCTCCGGCGAAGATATTTCCGCCAGCTTTCCCGATGTCTGCGACGCGGTCGAATTCGACGGGGCGGTGGACGGGGAGCTGCTCATCGTCAAGGGCGGGCTGGTGCAGCCGTTCAACGTGCTCCAGCAGCGCCTGAACCGTCGCACGGTGAGCGCGAAAATGCTGCGCGACTACCCGGCCCAGGTCCGCCTCTACGACATCCTGTCCGAAAACGGCGAGGACCTTCGTCCGCTCCCCTTCGAGACGCGGCGGGCGCGGCTCGAAGCCTTCGCCGCGCGTGAAAACGCGATGTTCGATCTGTCCGCCACCTTCCCGTTCGGCACGTGGGCCGACGTTGCTGCGGCGCGGCAGGACCCGGCGTCGGCAGGGGCGGGGGAAGACGCGGCCGCGGTGGAAGGCGTGATGCTCAAGCGCCGCGACAGCGCCTATGTGCCCGGCCGCCCGAAGGGGCCGTGGTACAAGTGGAAACGCGACCCGTTCGTGATCGACGCGGTGATGATGTACGCCCAGCGCGGTTCGGGAAAGCGCTCGTCGTTCTATTCGGACTACACGTTCGGCGTTTGGGACGCGGAAGGCGCGCTGGTGCCGGTCGGCAAGGCGTATTTCGGGTTCACCGATGCCGAGCTGAAGGAAATCGACAAGTTCGTGCGCAACCACACGGTCGCGCGCTTTGGCCCGGTGCGCGAGGTGACGCACGAGCGGGACACCGGGCTGGTGCTTGAGGTGGCGTTCGAGGGCCTCCAGCGCTCCACCCGCCACAAGTCCGGCGTTGCGATGCGCTTTCCGCGCGTCTCGCGGCTTCGCTGGGACAAGGCGCCCCATGAGGCCGACGAGCTTGCCACCCTCAAGCAGCTTTTGCGCGTCGACACCAAGCCGAAGAAGCCGCCGAAGCCGGAAAATCTGAGCTTCGATTTTTGACAGCAATCACCACACCTTGCGTTGACGGCAGCGGTGCGGCGCACGACGCTGCGCCTCGCAACCGAAGGGGAACGGCGATGGGATATTTCCGCATGATTGCCGCCGGGCTGATCGGCCTCGCGGCGGCCGCGCCCGCGCTGGCGGACTGCGGCGGCGCGGACGATCCGTGCGTGATGGAAGGCGGCGCCTATCATATCGCCATGCCGGCGGACGCCAGGGGGCCGGTGCCGGCGTTCATCTATTTTCACGGAGCAGGGGCGTCGGGCGCCAACATCCGCGAGATGGCGTTCGCCAAAGCCCTCAACGCGCGCGGCTATGCGGTGGTGGCGCCGAACGGGCTCAAGCGGCCAGACTCGCGCTTCGGCCCCGGCTGGTCGTTCCGTCCCGAAAGCCCCGCCCAGCGCGACGAACTGGCCTTTACCCGCGATCTGATCGCGGACGTTGCGGCAAACCACGACGTCGATCCGGACCGCATCATCCTCACCGGCTTTTCCATCGGCGGCTCTCTGGTGTGGTATCTTGCTTGCAGCGATGCGGGCGTTGCTGCCGGCTACACCCCCTATGCCGGCGGCTTCTGGCGCCCGCATCCGGCTGATTGCGACGGGCCGGTCAAGCTCCTTCACACCCATGGGTGGCGGGACCAGACCGTGCCGCTGGAAGGGCGGCCGCTGCGCTCCGGCGCAATCTATCAGGGCGACATCTTCGAGGGGCTGGCGCGGTGGCGCGAGGAGAATGGCTGCGAGTTGCTGCGGGCCGATGTGTTCGATACCGAGGGGCGGTACTGGCGGCGCAAGTGGACGCGCTGCGCGCCCGGCACCGCACTGGAACTGGCCCTGTGGCCGGGCGGCCATATTCGGCCCGACGCCGAGTGGGCGGAGATGGCGGCGGACTGGGTGGAGGCCAACGTGTTTGAAGGAGACCCGAATTGATCCGTGCCCACCACCTTCTGGCTGATGGCGAGCAGCCGGACGCCGCAACGCTTCGCGCGCGCCTCAACTTCGACCTTCGCCACCGCCGCCGGCTGACACTCACGGCCGAGGGCGGCGAAAAGGTGCTCCTCGACCTTGCACAGGCAACGCGCCTTCGGGGCGGGGACCGGATCGCCATGGACGACGGCCGCGTGCTGGTGATCGAGGCGGAGGCGGAGCCCGTGATGGACATTCACGCCGCCGACCGGTTCGCGCTTACCCGCCTGGCCTGGCACCTTGGCAACCGCCACACCCCCACCGCGCTCTTCGATGACCGCCTGCGGATCAAGCCGGACCATGTGCTGGCCGCCATGGCCGAGGGTCTCGGCGCCCGCGTGGAGTCGCTGGAAGCCCCGTTCGACCCCGAGGCCGGCGCCTACGCCGATGGTGGCGGCCATCATCATCACCACCACCACGACGACCACGATCACGATCACGGCCATCACCACCACCATGACTGACGCCTATGCCGACGAGGCGGAGCGTGTTCAGGCGCTGCTTCTGGCGTGGTTTTCGCCAGCGTTGCCCATTGGCGCGTTCAGCTATTCGCACGGGCTGGAAATGATGTGCGAAACCGGCGCGATCCGCGACCGCGCCACAGCGTTCGGTGCCATCGAGGCTGCGCTCCGCCACGGCGCCGGATGGACCGACGGCGTCTTCATCGCCCACGCCCATGCCGCGGCTTTGGCTGAAGATGAAGCCACCGTCGACAGCCTTCTGGCGCTCGCCAGGGCGCTGGCGCCCTCGCGCGAGCGGTGGGAGGAGGCGGTGCAGCAGGGGACGGCCTTCATCGCCGTCACAGAGGCGGTGTGGCCGGGGCAGACGCTCCTGACGGAAGACACGCCCATCCCGCTTGCCATTGCCGTTGGCGTGGTGGGAGCGGCCTACAATGTCCCGGTGGTGCCGCTGGTGCAGGCGCATCTTTCGGGCTTTGCCGCCAACCTCGTTTCCGCTGCCGTCCGCCTCGTCCCGCTGGGGCAGACCGACGGGCAGCGGTTGACGCGCGACCTCGGCCCCGTCTGCGCCGAGATTGCGCGGGAGAGCGCTGCGGCGCCGCTGTCCGATGCAGGCGGCTTCACGCCGGGGCTGGACGTGGCCTCCATGCACCACGAAGATCAGCATGTGCGCCTGTTCCGCTCCTGATCGGACGCGCGCCACGGTTGAATTCGCCTCCGAATTCTGACTTTTGATGACGGCTCGATGCGCTGGCGCCTTGCCAGCGGTACGCCGAGCCATGGCGGGAAGGATTATTGATGACGCGCACAGCACACGGGCCGCTCCGGGTCGGGATCGGCGGGCCGGTCGGCTCCGGCAAGACAATGCTGATGGAGTGCCTGTGCAAGGCCCTGCGCGACAAGATCGACATCGTCGCCATCACCAACGACATCTACACCAAGGAAGACGCGCTGATCCTGTCGCGCGCCGAAGCCTTGCCGGTGGAGCGGATCATGGGCGTGGAGACCGGCGGCTGCCCCCACACCGCCATCCGCGAGGACGCCTCCATCAACCTTGCCGCCATCAAGGAAATGCGCGGCAAGTTTCCGGGGTGCGATCTGGTGCTGGTGGAATCGGGCGGAGACAACCTTGCCGCCACCTTCTCGCCCGAGCTTGCCGACATCACCATCTATGTGATCGACGTTTCGGCCGGCGAGAAGATCCCGCGCAAGGGCGGCCCCGGCATCACGCGGTCCGATCTCCTCCTCATCAACAAGACCGACCTTGCCCCCTTCGTCGGTGCCTCGCTCGACGTGATGCGCACCGATGCCACCCGAATGCGCGGCGAACGCCCGTTCCTGATGACGAACCTCAAGGCCGGCGACGGTGTCGCGGAGATTGTGGCGTTCCTGCGCGACACCGGCGGCCTCGAAATCTGATGCCTCGATGAGCCAGGATCGGGACGCACTGCTTTCGGAACGCATCCTGGATTCGATGCGGGACGGTGTCGTCGCGATCGACCTCACCGGGCGCATCATCACCTTCAACGAGGCGGCCGGGCGAATTCTCGGCAAGGCGCCAGACGATGTTCTGGGGCAGGCGTTCGCCGAGGAATTCCTGCTGGAAGAGCGGTTCGACGACTTCAACGAGCTTGTGCTGCGCGCTGTCTACGAGCACGAGGTCGTGCACAGCACCGACATCGTGCTCGCCGCAGCGGACGAGTCCGGCGAGCCGGTGGACCTGCGGGTTTCGTCCAGCTTTCTCACCCACCTCGACCCGGACGGGACCACGCAGCGTTTCGGCGTGGTCGTCGTCTTCTCCGACACCACCGAGCAGCGCAAGCGGCGCAAGCTGAAGCGCCTGTTCGGCGAATACGTGGACCCGCGCATCGTCGACGAGATCCTGTCCCGCGGGGACGAGGCCCGGAGCCGGCGCGGCGACATGACGATCTCGTTCATCGACATGCGCGATTATACCGGCTGGTCAGAGCGCCTCGAAGCCGAGCGCCTGACCGACCTTCTCAACCGATTCCTGACCGCCGTGACGCGGCCCATCGGCGAGGCGGGCGGCATCACCGACAAGTTCATCGGCGATGCGGCGATGGCCTGCTGGGGGCCGCCCTTCACCAACACCGACACGCAGGCCGCCGACGCCTGCCGCGCCGCCCTCGGGCAGCTTGCCGCGGTGGACGCCCTGCGCGCCGAAGTGGTGGCCGAGGGGCTGGAGAATGGCGAGCGTCTCGACGCTGTGGTCGGCGTTGCCACGGGCGACGTCCTGTCCGGCGACATCGGCCCGCCCGAAAGCCGCAACTACACCGTCATCGGCAACGCGGTGAACCTTGCCGCCCGGATCCAGGATCTGGCCAAGGTTTATGGCGTGCGCGTTGTCGTCTCCGAGGATACGCAGGCCCGCGCTTCGGATGTATTCTCCTTCCGCGAGCTGGACCGGATCACCGTGCGCGGCTCGCACCGGCCGGTGCGCATCTTCACCATCCTCGGCCCGGCCGGCACTGTTGCGGCCGAAACGCTGGCCCACGCGCAGCGATACGAGGCGCTGGTGGAAATGATGCGCGCTGCAGAATTTGCCACGGCGCGCGACGGGTTCGTGGCGCTGCTGGCCGACAAGCCGGACGATGGCCCGTCGAAGCTGATGCTGGCACGCGCCACGGCCTACGCGGTCACCCCGCCACCAGCGGGATGGGACGGGGTGTTCCACAACGGGTCGCCGCTCGCAAAAGGCTAGGCGGCGGGCGGAGCGCCGTCGTAGCGCAGCGCGAAGCATGTCACGTCGTCAAACTGGTCGGCGCCGTCCTCGAAGGCCAGCACATCGGCGCGCACGTCGGCGCAAAGGGCCGCCGGCGTTTCGGCGGCGTGCGCCACGATGAACGCTTCCAGCTTGTCCGTGCCGTATTCGGTGCCATCGCGGGAGAACGCCTCCGTCACACCGTCGGTGTAGGCAAAGAATGTGGAGCCCGGCGCAAGGACGATACTATCATCCTTGTAGGCAATGTCCTCCACCACCGCGAGGGCGGGGCCGCTGGCGCGCGGCAGCGTGACCAGCCCGCCGGCAGCCAGCACATAGGGCGGGTTGTGGCCCGCATTGGCGAACGCGAACTCGCCGGTATCGAGATGCAGGACGCCGTGGAAGAGGGTGACGAACATCATCTGTTCGTTGTCCGCCGCCAGAAAGCTGTTCACCTCGCCAACGGTTGCCGCCGGGGAGGGAGAGGTCAGCGCCGTTGCCCGGATCAGCGTGCGCGTGATCGCCATGAACATCGCGGCCGGGACGCCCTTGCCCGACACGTCGGCAATCACCATGCCGAGCCGGTTCTCGTCGATCATGAAGATATCGAAGAAGTCGCCGCCCACTTCCTTGGCGCTCTCCATCAACCCGAAGACATCGAACGAGGGGTGCGGCGGCAGCGGCTTGGGCAGGAAGCTCGTCTGCAACTCGCGCGCAATGTCGAGCTCCTGCTCGAGAGCGGCGAGGCGCGCGCGCGTGACGATGGCGGCCTTCAGCTCGGTGATCAGCTCGGTCAGCCGGGTCTGCTGGTCGGCAATGCGGGTCGACATGCGCTGGAGAAGGGTGGCGAGCGTGGCAAGCTCGGTGTTGGCCGGCGCGACGCCGGCCTTGCCGTCGGGCAGGACTTCGGCAAGGTCGGAGAGGATTTCCGCGCGGCCCTCGTCGTCCAGAAGCTCGGCAAGGCGCTGAAGTTCGCGGCGGATGACCCGCTCCTGTCGCCGGCGCTGGCGGGCAATGCCCTCATCTTGCTCGTTGAGGCGCTGGGCATTGCGGCGGAACACGGCGACGGCTTCGCCGATCCGCGCGATCTCGCCGGTGCCTTCCGACTCGAGCGGGCGCGACAGGTCGCCTTTCGACAGCGCATCCAGCGCGCCGACGGCGCCTTCGAGCGGCTTGAATGCGTTGCGCATCAGAAAATAGACGCCGGCCAGAATGATGAGCCCGGCGAGCGCAACGCCAATCAGCCCGAGGCGCTCCACCCGCTCACTGGCTTCGCGGCTCTCGGTGACATCGCGCAGCGCCACAAGCGTGCCGGTGGGGCGGCCGCTGATGTCGTTCAGTGTCATGGGGGTGGCGTAGTAGTCACGGGTCGCTGTGGCGATGAATTGCGGTTCGCGGGGGCGGCGCGGAAGCTGGTCGGCGGCCTCGGTCCACAGGGCAACGTCCGTTCCGGTGGCAAGCCGTCCGCGCGGGGAGAGAAGATAGGCCGGTTCGCCGATGTCGAGCGCCAGCTCTTGCAGCGTTGCCGCTGCGTCCACGGCAACGCTGAGAGCCCCGGCGAGGACCCCGCGGATGACGATGGGCCGGATCACGGCAATCATGAAGCGGTCCGGCGAATCCTGCCGCAGGCCCGCGATGATCTGCTCGCGGCCGGTGAGCGTTGCAATCTCGCGTGCATCGATGAGCGGGGCGGCGCGGAACAGGGGCGCATTGGCGCTGACGAGCTCGGCGTCGAGGTCGACCACCTGAACCGTGATGCCGCTGGTGACGGCGGGCGAATCGCCGATGACCTTGCCCACATCATCGCGCGAGAGGCTTGGTGCAAGGGTGGCAATGCGCGCCGCAAGATCCGTCGCGATGGGTTCGAGGTCTTCCATCTTGTTGGCGACCAGATTTTCCCACAGGGAGCGTTGCAGCGCGACCGCAATGGCGCCCAGCCTGTCTGCCTGATATTGGCGCTGGGAAAACCCGACAGCCAGAAGCGCAAGCCCGATCAGGACGATCGCGCAGGCAAACAGGAGTGTGACGCGCGTGCGCAGCAGCATCTAGCGCCTCCGCACGGTGGCGATGACGCCGACAAGGGCGGCCACCGCAATGGCCAGGGCGAGCGTGCTGCCAAGCGCCGGGACGAGGAATTTACCGGCTTCGAGCGCGCCGGCAAGGAGGGTGCCGGCCGCAAGGCAGGTTGCGCCGCCAAAGCCGAAAGCGCGGCTGCCGGCGCCCCGAACCGCAAGACCGAATGAAAGGCCCACCACCGCGGCAACCCCGAGCGTGGAAAGCAGCGCCGGTTCGGCGAAGAGTGCAGCTGCAAACAGCGCCACGACCAGCGCGGCGCCGCCGACGCTGAAGGCGCGCTGCGGCGGGCCGGAGAGGGCAAAGGGCAAAAACGCCGCGGCGCCCGTCACAACCGCAACGTAGCCGAGACCTGCATAATCCTCCCGCATGGCGCCTGCGGAAAAGCTGATGTCGATCCAGGTGACCACCGCAAAACTTGCCGACACAAGCCCGAGCGCCGTGGAAAGCGGAAGGCCCCAGCGCGGCCGCCGTGCTGCGCGACGGCGCGGCGGTCCGGCCGCTGCGGTGAGCGCGATGATTGCGGTGAGGACGCCGACGGTGGCGAAACTGATCCGGCGGCCCGCAGCTTCGGCCAGGAGTGCGCCAAGGGTGGGCCCCACGGCGGCCGCACCAATCAGCACAATCCCGGCCCGCCACGGGAGACGGGCGAATGCGCCTTCGGTGCAAAATGTACTGCCGACCGCAATGGCGCCGAACAGCCCGGCCGCGCACTGGAGGGCGGTGAAGATGTAGGGGTCGCGCACAATGGCGGTGACGCCGATGGCGGCGGCTGCAATCAGGAGGGAAAAGAGCGGCGTCAGCTTTGGCGCGCGTCCGCCAAGGGCGAATGCAACCGCAAGGCCGACAATGGCGCCCAGCGCATTGGCGCCGACGGCACTGCCGATGGCGAGCGGCACATGGACCGTGTCGACCCGGTCGGCGGCAAAGCTTGCAACGAGGGCGCGCGGCGTGAACAGCGCAGCCAGCGCTGCGAACGGCCACCACAGGGCATTTGCCGAGCTCAGCATCCGGCCCTTGCGCGGCCTGTCGAACGAGTAGGCGGCCAGCGGAGCGAGCGCATCGTCGATTTCGGTGCGGACCCGGCCGAACGTGTCGAGCGCGCGCACCTCGTCGGTGAGGGCGACGAGGCGGCGGTATTCGCGCCGGATGGGGGCAAGCAGCAGCCCCGCACTGCGCCCGAGCGCCAGCATCGCGCCGGCCCGCGGCGGTGTGAATTCGCCGAACGTTCCGCGGCCGACAGCGCCGGCTGCGGCACCAAGGCGCGCCTGCGGCAGGTTCAACCGCTCCAGAAGCGCGATGCGAAACAGGATGCCGGACAACAGCCCCACAAGAAGAGCCATCGCAATGGCAGAGCGCAGCAGGTGCAGTCTGGCCGTTTCGGCGATCTGCGGCGAGGGACCGGCGATGATGGTGCCCACCGCCTTGTCATCAACCATGATCTGCGCGCGCACCAGCGGCCGCGGCACCGCTGTTCGCGCAGGAACGGCGAAAAGGCGTTGCTCCTCGGCACCGAGCACGAGAACCGCGGAAACAAGGTTATCCGACCGCAGGACAGCGCTCAGATAATCATCGACGCCGCGCATCTGGGGAAGGGGAATGCCAAGGGCGACGGCCTCGGCAAAGTCCTCGGCCACGGCGCTGGCGAGGGTCTGCGCCGCTTCGGTGGAGGCCACTTCCAGACGCTGGAGGCGCGGCTGGATCATGATGGTCGCAAGCCAGAGCGTTGCCACGAGCACCACCGCGCCGACCGAGAGGGCCAGCACGAAGGCAGCCCTGTCGGCGCGGCGGGCACCGGCAAGATCCCGCTGGCCGGCCTGATGTGACGGGACTGGCTCAGACAATGGCATCGAGCCGCTGGATTTCGGTGCGGACTTGGGCCAGCACCGCATTGGTGTTTGCACAGCTTTCGACGGCGCGGAGATTGGCCTGATCGAACGCATCGCGCCGCTCCGGCGGCGGGGGCGGTGTCTTCAGGTCGATCCATGCCCTGCGGTAGGACCAGCGGATCACGACGGCCGCAATCACCAGCGCTCCCAGAGCCACGAGGATGATGGCCGGCAGCATCATCCGCACCGTGCGCGGCGCTTCGGAAAGTGGAGCGGAGAGGGCGTCGCGGTCGATGATGAGGGCGGCCCACCCTTCGACCTGACCGAAATCGTTGCTGACCGGCCGGCCCATGGTCACACTATCGAAGGCTTCGGCGCGCCAGGTCTCGTTGTGCGTGTCGTTGATGGCGATGCGCCACCGGTCCGGAATGGGTTCGCCAAGGGCGCCGCGATCGGTTGAATAAAGGGTCGTCCCGCCAACCGAGATCACGTCCGCACCGAGAATGGAGGGCGAGCGCGACATGGCACGCTCCAGCGCGGCGGAGGCCTGGTTCACCTCGCCCAGCGCCAGGCCGAGGTGGAGATTGCGTTCGATGGCCTCGTCGGCGCGCGATAAAATGAAATCGAACTGGGCGGCCGCAAGCTGCGCGGCAGACCGTTCCATCGTCCGCGTTGCCACGAGCGTGTAGGCGATGACGCCCAGAACGGCGATGAGAACCGTTGAAGTTAAGACGGAAAAACGACCCATGATGTTTCTCTAGCACCCGGGGGAGAGCCCGTCAGGTGCGTAACTTCGGTTCCACCCATCACGCCGTGACGACGTTGACAAGATCGGGGGTGGCGAGCAAGCCTGCACGCGAAGACGCCGTGCGACCGTCGTGTGCATTCCTGTCCCGCCGTGGCCTTGCACCGCCGACGAAAGCTTCCGGCAGACCGGACCACACGCCGCCAAGCCGAAAAGGGGTGATCGTGCGCGCACTCGCCCTGGCAATTCTTGCCTCGCTCCTGCCGCTTCTGGCGGTGACGTTGCTGCTCGGCGCTTACCTCAATTATGCCAGCGTGCGCGCCGCTTATGTCGAGCTGACGGGGGAGCGGTTCGAGACCGTCAGCCGGCGGATCGCCAACGAAGCCCACACCGCACTGATGCTGGGGTTGCCGCTTGCCGGACAGGTCGGTCTGGAGCGCACGATGGAGCGTGAAATGTCCGCCGATCCGGCCATCGGCGCGTTGCGGGTTGCAGCGCTCGATGGCCGGGTGCTGTTCGAGAGCGGGACCGTTGCCGGCGAAGGCTTCGAGGACAGCAATGAAACCCTGCGCAGCGCGATCATCATTTCCGCCTTTGGCACCGTGGAGGGGCAGGTGATGGCCATTGCCGACCCTCAGCGGGTGTATGCCGCGCTTGCGCCGCTGGCGCCGCGGGTGATCAGCACCGCGCTCATTGCCGGCCTTGCCGGGGCGCTGGTGCTCATCGTGCTGGTCTCGCTCGGGGTGCGGGGCGCGGTCAGCCGCCTCCTCGGCCCCGAAACGGCCGAAGGCCGCGTCCCGCCCGAAACCGCAGCCATCCTTGCCGATATTGCCCGTGAACAGGACGCCATTGCCGCCCAGATGGCGCGCCCGCCTGGCCATGAGGCACGCGCCACATGAACCGCCGCACCGATGCTGCCGTCCTTGCCATCGTTCTGGCGACACTCATTGCCGGGCTGGCGCTGATCTCCTGGCAGACCGTCGAAGGCGCACGCGCGCTTCTGGTGCCTGCTCTGGATCGCAAGGCGGAAAGCGTTGCCAGCTCCATCGCCAGCCTTTCGTCCGAAGCCGTGGGCTACGGCATTCCGGTGGACCGCTTCGTGGGCGCAAACGCCGTGCTGCAGAATGCGCTGGACGAGAACGCCCAGTTCGCGGCGGCTGCGCTGGAGGACGAGAACGGCAATATCGTGGCCAGCGTCCAGCGCAGCCGGTTCGCAAATACCGACGCTGCAGACGAATGGCGCCGGGTTCATGCACCTGTCGTCGGGCCTGACGGCGAGCCCGCCGGACGGGTGGAGATTGCCGTGCCGGTGGATGTGGCGCAGACGCTGGTGCGCGATTTGTGGGTCGACGGTCTGGTGCTGCTGGTGGTTGCGGTGCTGGTGGCGCTGGAACTGACGGCCTTTGCGTTTGCGCTGCCATCGGCGCAGCGGTTTCGCGGCCTCAGCCTGCGGCTGGATGCGGTGAGGCAAGGCAATCTGCGCCTGCTGCCGCCGGTGGGCGGCAGTGGACCCATCGCCGCCGAGATCGATGCGATCGACCACCGCGTCAACAAGTTGCGCGCGCGCCATGCGCGCCTGGCTCTCCAGGCGGCGGAGGCGGGGGATGCAGCGTCCACCGCCCGGCTTGAAGCCTTTGCGGCCGCCCACAACATCGGCAAAGGCTCAGAGCCCGCGCCGGTTTCGCTGGTTGCCATCCGCGCCCCGGTGTTCCTGTTCTTCTTTGCCGAGGAAATGACCCGGCCATTTTTGCCGCACTACATTGCCAGTGTGGCGCATGGCGCCAGCGGTACCGCCACCCAGCTCGTGATTGCGGCGCCCATGGTGATCTTCATGGCCATCGTGGCCCTGTCCCAGCCCTGGCTGAACGGGGTCACCGAGCGCTTTGGCAGGGCGCGCGCGCTGCGGGCAGGCGCGCTGGTGGCAGCGCTCGGTTTTGCCGGTACGGCGTTCGCCACCACAATGACGGAGCTGATCGGCTTTCGCGCCGTCACCGCCATCGGCTTTGCCGCGGTGTTCGTGGCAGCGCAGGGGTTCATTGTGGACCGGACGGATTCGCGGCAGCGGGCGCGCGGCATCGGCCTCTTCGTTTCGGCCATCATGGCGGCGATGCTGTGCGGGCCGCCCATTGGCGGCATCGTGTCCGATCGGCTGGGCGAGAACACCACCTTCCTCGTCAGCGCCGCCATGGCGCTTGCCGCCTATGCGTGCGCCTACGTGGCGCTGCCAGCCACCGCCGGGCAGAATGCGGTCCGCGGACGGGCGGTGCGCCTGTCCGATCTTGCCACGGTCCTGAAACGCCCGCTGATGGCGACGCTTCTGGTGGGCTGCGCGCTCCCGGCCAAGATGCTCCTGATTGGCGTGTGCTTTTATTATCTGCCGCTGGCGCTGCAGGGGCAGTTCGAGGATTCGGCCATCGGCCGGGTGCTGATGCTCTACGGGCTCGCCATGCTGATTGTGGTGCCCACCATCTCGGCGTTCAGCGACAATGCGCGAAATCGGACGCCTTTTGTGGTCGGCGGCGCTCTGGCGGCGGCCAGCGCCGTGGGGCATCTTTACCTGTGGCCGGCGCCGTGGGGCGCCGCTGCCATGGTCGCGCAGATCGGCATTGCACAAGGCATCTCGACGACGCCGCAGTCGGCGCTGGTGGGTGAAATCGGCCGCCGCATCATTCCGGACCTTTCGGAGGGCGGGGTCTACGGTGTGTTCCGTCTGGTGGAGAGGCTTGGCACAGCGCTCGGGCCTTTGTTTGTGGGCGCATTGTGGACCATGTGGTCCGCCGAAGTGGCGCTTGTGGCAACGGCCGTTATCGTGGCAGGCGGCGGGCTCGTGTTCGGGCTGACGGCGTGGCTCGCCGGACGGTCCGGCACCTCGGTTGAAGTGGGGGAGATGACATGATTGGCGTATCGCGCCGGACCGTGCTTGGCGGCCTTGCGGCCCTCTCCGCACCGCGGATCGCGAGAGCCAGAGACCCGTTCAGGATCTTTCAGATCACATACCGCGGCGAAACCGATGTGGAACGCGGTTTCCGCGACTATCTGGAGCAACGCGGCATCGACGTGGAAATCACCCACCGCTCTGCCGAGCTGGACCCTTCGCGGGTGCCGGACATTCTGAAGGAAGTCCGTGAGGCAAAGCCGGACCTTGTCTACACATGGGGAACACCGGTCACGCTGGCGACCTTCGGCAAGGACGATGACCCCGACCCCGCGCGCTATATCACCGACATTCCGGGCGTCTTCACCATGGTATCGACACCGGTGAAGGCGGGCGTCGTGCCGAGCCGCGCCTCTTCCGGGCGCAACATCACCGGCACCTCTCACGTGGTGCCGGCCGCGCCGCAGCTCCGCGCGATGGACGCCTACCGCCCGTTCAAGCGGCTGGGCGTGCTCTATACGCCCACCGAGCAGAACTCGAACGCAATTGTCGCGGACCTGCGCAGCATCGAGGGCGAGATGGGCTTCACTTTGCTGGAGCGCACGTTTGCGTTGGGTGCCGACGGCAAACCGGATGCGTCGACCGCCCCCGCTCTGGTGGCAGAGTTGGCTGCCGAAGGCGCCGAGTGGCTCTATTATCTGCCGGACACGTTCCTGTCGCAGAACATCGAGCAGGTGGCCCCGGCTGCGACGGCGCTCGGGCTGCCCGGCTTTTCGGCGGTGGAGCTGCTGCAGCGGTCAGCCCTCATCAGCCTCGTCTGCCGCTATTATTCGCTGGGGCAGCTCACCGCCTACAAGGCCGAGCAGATTCTGGTGACCGGCACGGCGCCGGCTGAAATTCCCATCGAGACGCTGGAGCGGTTCGCGCTCATCATCAACATGCCGCTGGCGCGCGAGATGGAACTCTACCCGCCGCTGGGCATGTTGAGCTACGCGAACGTCCTCACATGACCCTGGCCGCCGCCTCCACGCTGGACGAGGTCCGCCTGACGCGCGGGGATGTCGACGAGGTGTACCGCCTGTACCTCAGCGCCCTGTCGCGCCTGCCCAATCCGGCAGCGGTGCGGCCCGACGAGCCGGCATTCTTCGACGAGATTTTCGCAGTCGGCGGCGGGATCGTCGGCTTTCGCGACGGGCCGCAGCTCATCGCCTACGGTGTTCTGCGGCCGGTGCTGGACAGTGAGCACGACCGGACCGGCCTTGCCAGTGTGGTTCCGGCCGAGGCGCCGCTGATGGTGCTCGACGGTTCCGCGGTGGCACCGGCCTACTGGAGGCGCGGGCTGCAACGCGCGATCATCGACACGCGGATTGCAGAGGCCGCCCGCCTTGGCGCCAGCCACGTGATTGCCAAGGCCTCGCCCGGCAACATCCCGTCCATGCGCAACCTGTTGAAGTGCGGCTTTGCAACGGTTGCGCTGGTGCGCAAACCCTATGGCTGGCGCTATGTGAACCACCGCCCGGTGGCCGCGCCCGTTCGCCCGGCAGCAGACTGCCAGTGGATGGAAGCGGGACGGATCGACGAGGCGCAGGACCGGTTTCAGGCCGGGGAGGCGGCCTTTGCGTGCCGGGCACAGGACGATGGCATCGGCCAGCTCAAATTCGGCCCGTTGCGCGGCGGCGCCGCCTGAGGCGGCAGGAAAGCACAGTCCGCGTCAGGCGGTGGCGGCCACCGCTGCTGCACGGTCGTCTGTGACCGTGAAGAGGTTGAGAAAGCCGGAAATCTCGAAGACTTCCCGGATGGCCGGCTGGAGGTTCGCCAGCACCAGCTTGCCGCCGGCCGTGCGCACCCGCTTGCCGGCCAGAAGCACAACCCGCAGGCCCGCGCTGGAAATGTAGGCGAGATCGGCAAAGTCGAAGACCATGCGTGTGGAGCCGGCGGCAATGGCAGCGAGCACCGCCTCCTCGAATGTTTTCGATGTCTGCGAGTCGATCCGTCCGGCTGGGATGAAGACGGCAACGCCGTCCACCGTTTCGGTCTTGAGTGTCAGCTCGCTCACGTTAACTCCTTGAGGCCGATCGTGAAGGTCAGCACGTTGTGCCCGTCGGCATAGGTGTAGCCCAGAGTCTCGGTCATTTCGCGTACAAGATGGATGCCGAGCCCGCCGATCTCGCGCTCCTCCACACTGGCGCTGACATCGACCGGGGGCCGGGTCAGCGGATCGAACGGGGCAGCGTTGTCGCGCACAGTGCCCTTGAGGGCGTCGCCGTCGCGCTGGACCGTGATGTCGACCGTGGCGCCGCCGGGTCCCGCGCCGTGGTTGATGATGTTGGTGACGATCTCTTCCAGCACCAGATCGAGCGTGAAGGCCGACTTCATCGGCAGCGCCTGGTCTTCGGCAAACGCTTCGACCGCGGCAGCAAGCAGGCCGGGATCGTCAGAGCTTGCGAGGGTCAACGTGAAAGCCTGGCTCACACCACTCGTCCTTGCTTGCCCAGCCGCGGCGACTGACCGGCCATGGCTTTCGTGTAGCCGGATCCCATTGAAGCACGTTACGAAGCCGGTGCGCTTTGGCAAACTCCTAAGATTACCGTCCGAACTCGTCAATTGCGTTGGGGCACCGCCGGCACCATGCGCCCCGCAACAAGAGGCAGAACGCCCCGATGGCAAAACCCCGCAACCTGCTCTTTCTCTTTTCCGACCAGCACACACCGGCTGTCACCGGCTGCTATGGCGACAAGGTGGTCGATACCCCGCACATCGACCGGCTTGCAGCCGAAGGCGTGCGCTTCACCAACGCCTACTGCCCTTCGCCAGTGTGCGTCCCAAGCCGGATGAGCATGCTGACCGGCCGCTTTCCCCACCGGCAGGAGTGCTGGACCAACGACGATATCTTGCGCTCGGACCTCCCCACATGGCTCCACGCGATGGGCGCGGCCGGGGCGCGGCCGGTGCTGATCGGCCGGATGCATGCGCTGGGGCCGGACCAGCTGCACGGCTATGCGGAGCGCCATGTGGGCGACCACAGCCCCAACTGGCCGGGCACGTCGCGCCATTCGCTCGGCGTACTGGCCGGCACCAACGATCCGCAGCCCGAAGCGGTGGCCAAAAGCGGCCCCGGCCATGGCGCCTACCAGGCCAAGGACGAAGACGTGACCGAAGCCGCGGTCAAATGGCTGCGCGAGGAGGCGCCGCGGCATGCTGCCAGCGGGACCCCGTTTGCGCTCACTGTCGGCCTGATGCTGCCCCACCCGCCCTACGTTGTGGACCGGGCCGCCTTCGAGGCCTACGCGGACCGTGTGCCGCCGCCGAACCTTGGCCCCGAGGCCGCAGACCACCCGTTCCACACCTGGTGGCGCGGGAACCGCGGCATCGACGATGTGCCGGCCGATGCCGTGGCGCGGGCGCGCGCTGCATATTGGGGCCTTGTGGCGCGGATGGACGAGATGATCGGCCGCGTGCTCGCCGCGCTAGGCGAGGCGGGGCTGATGGATGACACGCTGATCGTTTACGCCTCCGACCATGGCGACCATGTGGGCGAGCGCGACCTGTGGTGGAAGCACACGTTCTACGAGGAATCGGTGAAGGTCCCGCTGGTGATGCGGTTGCCGGGCGTCCTGCCTGCGGGCGCGGTGCGGGACCAGGTGGTCAACCTCACCGACCTCAGCCAGACCATGATCGAGGCGATGGGCGGCGCGCCACTGCCCCACGCCGATGGCCGCAGCTTCTGGGCTCTGGCGCAGGATGCCGCCGCACCGTGGCAGAGCGAAACCTTCTCCGAATACTGCACCGACGCCGTGCCGGCCTGGACCGGCGGCCGCGCCGTGCAGCAGCGGATGATCCGTTCGGGCGACCACAAGCTCATCATCTACGACAATGCGCCCGACCAGCTGTTCGACCTTGCCGCAGACCCCCTGGAAACCCGCAATCTGGCAGCGGACCCGGCCCACCAGACCGTGCGCAATGCGCTGCGCGCCCGCCTCACCGAAGGCTGGAACGCTGGCGAGATTGCCGCGCGGATGGCCGAACGCCGGATCGAGAAAGACCGGCTCGGGGCATGGGCGCGCGCCATCCAGCCGGAGAGCACCCAAGTCTGGTCCTTCGATCCCGCCATCAACCGGCTCGACGACCCTGATGGCAGCGGATGAGGGGCACGGGCCGGATGAGCGGGCCACGGCAACAAGCCGCCTTATTTTACAAGGCGAACATTGAAGGTGTTTCCTCTCACGGACCGATCCGACATGGATCTTCAGGGGCTGCGCAAGATCATCACGATCTGTTCTCGATCGGTCTATTTTCAATGCGTTGCCGGTACTGCGCCTTTACGAAGAATTTTAGCAGAACTCTGCAAACAAGCGCGCGCTGCCAACGTCCGGCAACAAGAACCAGATGCAGCAAAGGCCATTGCGCAACCGCGATGACGTTCCTTGAGGCGCTGACGTTGGGTGGTGGCCGTCTGCGCTCCAGAAGCCGATGAATCCCGCCACAGACGGCGCGGCAATAGATGAAGACGACATCGGCGCCGCCTTCAATCCCAAAGCGCGATGTCAGGGCACACGCGCCGCGCCCGTCAGGCGAGGGCTTCGGCGATGGCGCGGGCAAGTTCCTCGCGCTGGAACGGCTTGCGGAGCATGGTGAGGCGGTCGTTGATGACCGCCTCCGCGTCTGCATTGCCGCTCATCATCACCACGGGTAGATCGGGCCTCGTTTCGAAGAGGTCCCGTGCGAGGGCGAGGCCGTTGCGCGGGCCGGGCAGCACGACGTCGGAGAGGACGAGGTCGACGTCGAACGCTGCGAGCACCTCCTCCACCTCGGCGACGTCGCCGGTATCGATCGTCATGTAACCAAGCCTCTGCAGCGCCTCGACCAGCACCACCCGCACCTCCGCCTGATCCTCGACCACGAGGATCGTCGCGTCGCGCACAGCGGTGTCTGGCGTTTCCTCGTCCGTGGGGGTGGTGGGCGGCACGGCCACCATGTCGGTCGACTGCCGGAAATAGAGGTTGATCGTCGTGCCTTCGCCCAGCGCGCTGGAAAGCGTGACCGCACCGCCGGTCTGCTGCATGAAGCCGTAGACCATGCTCAGCCCGAGGCCGCTGCCCGAACCGCTGTGCTTGGTGGTGAAGAACGGCTCCAACACGCGCGATTGCAGCTCCGGCGGAATACCCTCGCCGGTATCGATGATGCTGAGGCAGACGTAGCTGCCGGGCTCCAGCTGCTGCGGCGCCTCGCCGTCCCCGAATGTGACGAGCGCGGCCCTGATCGTCAGGGTCCCGCCGTCAGGCATCGCATCGCGCGCATTGACGGTGAGGTTCAGGAGGGCGGCTTCCACCTGCGAGGCGTCGGTGTTTACCGCCAGCTTCATTTCGGGGGCGTCGACCTCAATACGCACGGCCTCGCCTGCTGCGCGGCGGAGGAGGTCGGTGATGCCGCGCACCAGCGTGACGAGGTCAAGCGTGGCGCGGGAGAGGGGCTGGCGGCGCGCAAACGTCAGCAGACGGCGCGTCAGCTGAGCGCCGCTTTCAACCGCCTTGGCCGCCGCCTTCACCCGGCGCCGTGCGACCGGATCATTGTCCACCGACACATCCAGAAGCTCGAGATTGCCCTGGACGACGCACAACAGATTGTTGAAGTCGTGTGCGAGGCCCCCGGTGAGCTGACCGACCGATTCCATCCGCTGCATGTGCATGAGGTCACGCTCCGCGCGACGCCGCTCGGTAACGTCGGTGAGAACGCCGATCACCCGGTTGCAGCTGCCCTCGTCCTCCCATTCGATCAGCTCCGAGAGCTCGATCTCGAGAACCTGGCCGTCGGAACGGACGAATTCGTACTCGCCGTGCAGGGTCTGTGTACCACCGCCGGGCGGGCTCGCGTGGGCGCGGTTGGCAAGGGCGCGCTCGCGGGATCCGGTGGTCATGAAATCGGTGAACGGGCGGAACAGAGCCTCCGCACGCGTGTAGCCGAGCTTGTCGCACCAGTAGTCGCTGACGTGTTCGAGCGCGCCTTCGAGGTCGGTCGATTGCAGCATCATCGGCGTGCGGCTGAACATCTGGCGGTGCTGGTACTCGCTTTCGCGCAAGGCAAGCTGGGCCTCCACCAGTTCGGTCACGTCGCTGGTGACAACGCAGACGAGCTGCTCGCCGGTGGTGGCGTCGGCGAAGGGGACGCGGGTCGTGCTGACCCAGCCGCTTGCGCCCTCCGTCATGTCGTCCGGTCCCGGCGCGGCGGAAACCATTGTGCCCTGGGCGATGACGCGCAGGTCGCTGCGCCACTCGCGCTGCGCAAGGTCCGGGCGGATCGCCTCGAGGTTGATCCCCTCAACATCGGCGATGCCCCGGCCCAGTGCGTCGGCCGCCGCGCGGTTGCAGCGCAGGATCTCGTTGCGCGTGTTCTTGACCATGATGCGTGAAGGCACGCTGTTGAGGATCAGCCGCAACTCCTGCTCGTGCTGCTTGAGCGCTGCCTCGTTGCGCCGAACGTCGGTGATGTCGCGCGCCTCGGCGAGGACGTTGACGAGTGCGCCTGTCTCGTCACAAACCGGCACCAGCGCGCAATTGACAGGCACGCGGCGGCTGGCGGCGCCGAAGAGCTCGACCTCATAGCGATGGGAAACGCCGCCGCGCGCAAGACGGAATGCGGCGGCAACGTGCCGCGACAGGCCCGGATCGCGCGCAAAACCCGGCAGATCCCAGAGGCGGCAGCCGATGACCTCGTCGCGCGAAAGGCCGCTCATGCGCAGCGCCGCGTTGTTGATCTCCAAAACGTTGCCATCCGGGGACAGCAGTGCGCAGAATTGAAACGTGTTGTTGAAGATCGCGAGGTAGCGCGCATGCGCCTCACGCAGCAGCCTGAGCGATTCGACCGACTGCGTAACGTCGCGCTCGGAGACCACAGCCCCGATGCAGGCGCCGTTGGCGTCCTCCATCGGCAACGCCGTGGAGAGGATTTGTCGCGCCGCCCGGCCTGGAACGCGGATCTCGAGCCGCTCGTCGACGACCCGCTCCCCGTCGAGGGCCCGAAACAGGGGCGATTTGCGCTGTGGGACGCGCTCCGTCGCGCCAATGCCGTAAAGGTTCAGCGCTTCGGCGGGCAGCGATGCTTTTTGCGCCTGCTCCTCGTCGAGGTCGTGCATCTCGCGCAGCCGTCGGTTGCGGAAGAGAACGTGACCGCGCGCATCGCACGCGGACATCCCTTCGTCGACGGATTCCAGAACGGCACGAAGGAAGTGCTGATTTTCCGCCAGCATCGCTTCGGCCGTGACGCGGGGGCTGATGTCATCGCACCAGGAGAGGATGCCGCCGATCGCGCCGTCTTTGTTGAGCCATGGATCGAGATGGCGGCGGATGAATTTCTGCACGCCGCCGGTCCGGCGAATGCTGTCGCGCTCGACCACGATCGGCTGGCCCGAGAGGCACCGCCTTTGCTGGTCGCTCCATTCTGGCGGAAGGTCGGGCATGACGTCATAGAGCGAGCGGCCAAGGATCTTCTCTCCCGTCAGGCCAAACAGCGTCCGGTAGGACGTCGAGACCGCGAGGAAGCGCATCCCGGTGTCGAACATGGCAATCGCAGCCGGAGCCGCCTTGAGGAATTCCTGAAAGAGGACGCCGGCGCTTTCCACTTCCGCGGTGGTCGCAAGCGTGGGGGCCGCGGCCTGCTCCTCGAGAATGCCTGCGGCCAGACAAACGACATCTTCAAGGTCGTCCGCCGCGATGGCGTCGACCGCAGCATCGGACGAGACGCGGAGCACGAGCTGGCCGAGCTGCTCGCCGACGCTCCCCAAGATCGGCGCGGTGACCTCTCTGAGCGCTTCGCCGGCGGCGGGGCGCCGGTCCGCCGTGAGGTCGCCGGCCGCCGCAAGTGCGCGGGCGGGATCCGACGTGTGTGGCGGAAGGATCATTGCGGCCGATGCGCCGAACCTGCCGCGGATGACACGGGTCAGACGGTCGAGCGCACCGGCCTCCCGTGACAGTGACGGCGGCAAGCTGCCGGTCCGCGCGACAGGTTCGAAAATGATGTTTCCGGCCACAACAACCTCGACAGCCTGTGGTCATGCAATGACGAAAATCTTGCTTTTAGATAATAAACAAAGAGTCTTCGAGCGCACTGTAAAGTATATCATCTGTCGGGGCGACCTGCGGCATCGCCGCAGCTCAACCTTGAAGGCGGCCAGCGCAAACGCCGGCCGCCCTCGAAAACCTCCCGCGGGGATCAGGGCCTCGCGCGGGAATTGATGCGCAGATCAGAGGCCAAGATCGAGGTCGATGATCGGCAGGTCGACGCCGAGGTTGAGCGCGAGGTCTACCAGCGTGACGTCGTTAAGCGTGACCGTCGCGCCAAGGCTGTCGATGATCTCGAGGTTTGCGCCGACTTCGAGTGATGCGCCGAGGATGTCGAGCCCGGTATCGAGCCCGACGGCGAGGCCGAAGTCGACAGAATCCTCGGCCGCGTTGAAGTCTGTCACCGTCGCGCCGTCCTCGAAAACGAACGTGTCGCTGCCGTCGCCGCCGGTCAGCTCGTCCATGCCACCGCCGCCGTCCAGCGTGTCGTCGCCGTTGCCGCCGTCGAGGGAATCGTTACCGGCGCCGCCGTCGAGAGTGTCGCCGCCGTTGCCGCCGGAGAGCTCATCGTCGCCATCACCGCCGTTGAGCATGTCGGACCCGCCGCTGCCACCGAGCGTATCGTTGTCGGCCCCGCCGTTCAGCTCGTCCCGGCCGCCACCGCCGAAGAGCTCGTCTGCCCCCGCGCCGCCGTCAAGAGTGTCGTTGCCGTCCTGGCCAAGCATCCGGTCGTCTCCGGTACCGCCGTCCATCCGGTCATTCCCGATGCCGCCGCGCATCTTATCATTGCCGCCTTCGCCGAACAGGCGGTCGTTGCCGTCCTCGCCGAGGATAGTGTCTTCACCGTCGCCGCCGCGGATGAAGTCGATCCCGGTTCCGCCGAACATTCTGTCGTTGCCAGCCTCACCGAAGATGCGGTCGTTTCCGGCGTCGCCGCGGATGATGTCGTTGTTCAAACCACCGTGGATGAAATCGATCCCGTCACCGCCTTCGATGAAATCGTTGCCGTTGTCGCCGAAGATCCGGTCGTCGCCGGCGTCGCCGAACATGCGGTCGCCTCCATTGCCGCCGAACATCACGTCGTTGCCGATGCCGCCGTCAATGGTGTCGAGACCTGCGTCGCCCTGCAGGCGATCGTCGCCGGCATCACCGAAGATACGGTCGTCGCCATCACCGCCTGAGGCAATGTCGTTGCCTTCTCCGCCTCGGGCGATGTCGGCGCCGTCCTCGGCGACAAGCCGGTCATTGCCGTCACCGCCGCGCAGCACGTCATCACCGAGACCACCGTTCAGGACGTCGTCACCGCTGTCACCGCGCACGGTGTCGGACCCTTCGCCGCCGAGGATGCGATCGTTGCCGCCGTTACCGACGAGCGTATCGTCGCCGTCGAGACCCTTGAGAGTGTCCGCAGCGTCGGTGCCGAAGACCCTGTCATTCATGTTAGTGCCGATGAAGTCGTCCATGGTTTTACTCCAGGTTTGTGCTGGAGAAACAGTTAGGGACGGGCCGAGGCAGTCTCTATGCAAATGAAATAGCAAAATTTCCAATGAAGGCTGCTATTATTTAGGTAATGCTCGAGTTGTTATTTTTGTAATATTGCGCTCTGCATTTTCCGTAGGTGGAATCGTCGCGGCCGAGATCAGGCGCGGGTCGCATCGCGCCGGTTTCCTTGCGTTTCGAGGCCGAGGCCGCTCACGACGCTGCAAAAAGACAATGTCACACGCCAAACGGGTATTTCACTTTTTTACATTCTGAGATTTAATAGGGCGATCAAGTAAGGCTCAGAAGATGACAGCAGCGACGGATTTTGGAGCAGCCCCTGTACCCCCGGCGCAAGGCCTGAGCGACGAGGCCGGAACGCTTGAGGCACCGAAAATATCCGATCAGTGGATCGCGCTCGTGGTCGACGATGACGAGGGGGTTCGCGAGCTCGTCACCGACGTCCTGCAGATGGAGGGTTATGCGGTTCGGACCGCCTCGAACCTCGCCGATGCGCGCAGGGCGTTGTCGCGCGAGGAAATTGTCATCTGCATCGTCGACCTCAACCTCACCAGCGAGAATGGCATCGATCTCGTCAAGGAGCTGAGCGGCAGCCAGCGGACGGCCGTCATCATCCTGTCCGGCCGCGGCGACGTGTTCGACGTTGTGATCGGCATCGAGATCGGCGCGGACGACTACATCTCCAAGCCCTTTCACACCCGGGAGCTGTCCGCCCGCGTCAAGCGCGCCGGCGCGCGGATAATGCAGCTACGCGAACAGGTCCACCCGGTCGCCGCCGACGGGCCGGTCGCGTTCGGCGAATTCTCGATCGATCCGCGGCGCTATTCGGTCACCCACACATCAGGACAGAATGTCGCACTCTCAAAACCTGAAATCCGATTGCTTGCGGCGCTCGTAACTAACAGCGGAAACGTATTAAGCCGAGACACTCTGCATCACATGGTGATCGGCCCCGGAGAGCGTAACCCGATGGATCGGCGGATCGACATCTATGTGTCGAGCATCCGCAAGAAGCTCGCTTCGTTCTGCAACGGAGCCGAGGTGATCCGGACGGTGCATCGCGTGGGGTACATCATCGACTGAGCAGACGTCGCTCGGCCGATGACAGGGTCTGAACTCGTGACGAAAAAGAACGACGCAGCCGCACTCATCCTCATCGACTCCCCTGCCGTACGGCAGGTTGTCGCCAAAGCAGCGCAGGACGCGGGGTACGCCGTCCATATCGTCGAGACCCGATCTGAAGCCTTCGACGCGATCCGCGGCGAGAAGCCTGCCTTGATGATTACCGGGCTGAGGATGATTGACGGCACCGGCGTCCTGCACGAGATCGGCATCGCAAGCCCCGGCACGGCGCTGGTGATGCTGATCGAGGAGGACCAGGCGGCGGCGGACATCGAAAGTCTTGCTATGGCGGCGGGGGTCGGCACGGCGGTTGCCGTCCATCGGCCGATCCGGATGCGCGACCTTTCGGAGGCGATCGAGCGGGCGCGCCCCTCCAGCGCGGCGGCGTCCCGGAGCGACGACACGAAGGCGCTGGAGATCGCAATCGCCGCGGCAGGGATCGACGTCGATTTTCTGCCGCGCGTGGTGTGGCAGGGGAGCGGCGATCCCATTGTCGTCGGCTGCGAGGCGAATGCGTCGTGGCAGTCCGCGGATCGGGGCCGGGTCGATCATAACGCCTTGATGTGCCTTGCCCGACAAGGCGGGCTGTCGGACCCGCTGATGCGGATCATCGTGCGTGCGGTCGGACGCCACGCCCGCCATCTGGAGGCCGCTGGCAAAGAGACGCTCCCCGCCGTCGTCGCGCTCAGTCCCGCCATCGTCCATGACGCGAAGGCCGCAGCCTCGATTGCTGCGATGCTGCGCGAAGAGGGTCTGGCGCCCTCGCAGCTCATCGTCAAGATTTCCGAGCCCGCAGCGACGGCGGACCCCGTCGCGCTCGGCACGTTCCTGGAAATGATGACGATGCGTGGCATCGCCGTGTCGCTCAGCAATTTCGGTTCCAGCATGGTCTGCGTGCCCGAACTCGCCCGTGCCGGGTTTGCTGAGGTCGTACTCGACGCCACGCTCGTCGCTTCGCTGAAGGGTGGCGACCGGGCTCGGAACGTCGTCCGCGCCCTCGTCGCGATGGCCAGTGCGCTCGGCTTCGATGTCTGTGCGGACGGGGTCGACTGCGCCGCCAGCGCGCGTTTTCTCGCCGCGCTCGGCTGCCGCGTCCAGCAAGGGCGCCACTTCCACGAGGGACTGGCGCTCAGATGCGCAGGGCACGCCCATCCGGTGGCCGCTGCCGGCGAGGCGGAGGCGGGCGCGCGCGGCGTGACGGCGAAGGTGGTCGGCGCGTTCGGACGGCGCGTGCCCGCCGCAGTGTCAGGCGGCCACGGGCTCCAATTTGCCAGCGCCTGAGCGCAGCGGCCCGGTATCTCAGCCGGAGATGAGGCAGATGACGGCCCTGTTCACCAGATCACCGGTCCAGACCCTGAACCAGGCTGTGAGTCATCCAAGCAATTTGAGTTAATTGGTGTCCCCGGCAGGATTCGAACCTGCGACCCCCAGATTAGGAATCTGATGCTCTATCCTGCTGAGCTACGAGGACCTGACCATGGTTATGGCGATGGTGGGGCGGGGTCGCAAGGCGCGCGGGGGCGGAAATTTGCGGGCAGTCAGCGCTTGCTGCGGATCTCGGTGACGCCCTGGCGGGCTAACTCGTCGGCCCGCTCGTTCATGGGGTGGCCGGCGTGACCCTTGACCCACTTCCAGTCGATATCATGACGCCCGGCCTGCGCGTCCAGCGCCTGCCACAGATCCACGTTCTTCACCGGCTGCTTTGAGGCCGTCATCCATTTCTTGCGCTTCCAGCCGGCGAGCCACTCGGTGATGCCTTTGCGCAGATACTGGCTGTCCGTGTAGACCGTCACTTCGGAGGGGCGCTTGAGAGCCTCCAGGGCGCGCAGCGCTGCGGTCAGCTCCATGCGGTTGTTGGTCGTGTCCTTCTCGCCGCCGAACAGCTCCTTGCTGTGCTCGCCGAACGTCAAAATAGCGCCCCAGCCGCCGGGGCCGGGATTCCCGCTGCACGCACCGTCGGTGTAGATCACGATGTCGCGGTCGTCGCTCACAGGGAAATTCCGTATTCGGATGCCCGCGTCACCTGCCGGTGGAAGCGCAGCCGGTTCACGTAATCCACCGGGTCCTTCGGGGTCACCAAGGCGCCTTCGGGCACGCGCAGCCAGTCGTGCAGGCGTGTCAGCAGGAAGCGGAGCGCAGCGCCGCGCGCAAGGATCGGCATGGCCTCCACCTCGGCATCCGACAGGGGCCGCACGGCGGCATAGGCGCTGGTCATCGCCTGCGACTTGGTGACGTTGAACGACCCGTCCTCCTCGAAGCACCAGGCGTTGAGGCAGATGGCGAGATCGTAGGCGAGAATGTCGTTGCAGGCGAAATAGAAGTCGATCAGGCCGGACAGCTTCTTCTGGACGAAGAACACGTTGTCGGGAAAGAGGTCGGCGTGGATGATCCCGGTGGGGAGGGTGGTCGGCCAGGCGGCCGCGAGGCATTCGAGTTCATCGCTCACCATGGCCGTGAGCCCCGGAAGGACGGTGTCGGCGGTTTCGCGAGACTGGGCAAACAAAGGCGCCCAGGCCGCCATGCCAAGGCCGTTCCGGCGGGTCATGCCGAAGTCGGCGGTGGCGGCGTGGAACGCGGCGAGACCGCGGCCGAGTTCGGCGCACTGCAAAGGGCCGGGGCGCCGGGCGGCCACCCCGTCCAGAAAGGTGATCATGGCGGCTGCGCGGCCGCAAAGCTGCGAGATGACGCCGCCGTCACGGCGGTGGACCGGGCGGGGCACGGCAAGGCCCTTGTCGGCAGCATGTTCCATCAGGTGCAGGAAGAAAGGCAGCTCGTCCCGATCCACCCGCTGCTCGTACAGCGTGAGGATGAACGTGCCTTGTTCGGTGCGAAGGAGGTAATTCGTGTTTTCGACCCCTTCCGCAATGCCCTTGACCGAGAGCATGTCGCCCACGTCGTAAAGGGTCAGGAAGGCGGCAAGCGCCTCGTCGTCGACGTGAGTATAGACGGCCATGATCGATGAAATTTCGCAGGGCGGCGCGGCCTGATCAGCCGGCGACCGCTTTTTCGGGTTTCGCAGTGTCCCGCAGAAGGCGGGGGAGCGGGAAGACGATCGTTTCGTCCGCGGTACGGGCCGATTCCAGCGTCAGCGAAAAACGCGCGGCAAACCGGTCGAGCACTTCCTCGACAAGCTCTTCGGGCGCGGAGGCCCCGGCGGTGATGCCGAGGGTCGCCACGCCGTCGTAGCTTTCGACGTCGATCTCGCTGGCGCGCTGGATGAGCTGGGCGCGCGGGCAGCCGGCCGACAGCGCCACTTCGCGCAGGCGCTGGGAGTTGGACGAGTTGGGCGCACCGACGATGATCATCGCATCGCAATCGGCGGCCACGGCCTTCACCGCCTCCTGCCGGTTTGTGGTGGCGTAGCAGATGTCGTCCTTGTGGGGGCCGACGATGGCGGGAAAGCGCTCGTTGAGAGCACTGACGATGGCCTTCGTGTCATCCACCGAAAGGGTGGTCTGACTGATCCATGCAAGATTGGCAGGGTCCGGCACGTCGAGCCGCGCCACGTCGCGGACGGTTTCGATCAGCTCGACCGTGCCCTCGGGCAGCTGGCCCATGGTGCCGACGACTTCGGGGTGGCCGGCATGGCCGATGAGCAGGATGTGGCGGCCGCGTTTGTGGTGGATTTCCGCTTCGCGGTGGACCTTTGAGACCAGCGGGCAGGTGGCATCGAGGAAGAAGAGGTTGCGCGCCGCAGCGTCCGCTTCAACTTCCTTCGGAACGCCATGGGCCGAAAAGATCACGGGACGGTCGTCCGCCTCGATCTCTTCCAGCTCTTCGACGAAAACCGCACCCTTGTCTTCCAGCGACTGGACGACGTAGCGGTTGTGGACGATCTCGTGCCGCACATAGACAGGCGCGCCGAAGCGCTCAAGCGCAATCTCGACAATCTGGATGGCGCGGTCCACACCAGCGCAGAAGCCGCGCGGGGCGCAAAGCAGCACCTTCATGGCTCTTCCGTTGTCCATCGCCCCTCGCCTGACGTTGATTTTTGACGTCTCCCAGTCATAGAGGAGCGCGAGTGTGCAGAGTCAAGGAGCGCTAGGCCGATGGCAAGACAGCAACACGGGTCCCGAACAGCCGGACGGGTGCGGCGCGCCGGTGTGGTGTGCGCGATGGTGGTTCTCCCCGCCGTGCTTGCCGCGTGCAGCGGTTCGTCCGGTGACAAGGGCACATTCGGCAAGATCATCAACGCGGGACGGCCGGAGCCGGAAGTGATCGACCCGGCACTTTTCACGCCGAAATCCACCTGCCCGCCGGTCAACATATTGTCGGGGACAGAAGTGATCCGCCGCGACGGCGGCAGCGACGACCCGTCGCGCCTGCGCTGGCAAGCCACCATCACCAAAATGGCGCGCGAGTGTTCGCCGGCGGCCGACGGGGTGACGGTGCGCGTCGGGGTTTCGGGCCGTGTGATCGAGGGCGGCGGCGGTGCGCCTTCGGCCATCGAGCTGCCCCTGCGCATTGCCGTTCGCGAAAACGGCGAAGTCACCTACAGCCGCCTTCACAGCGTCGGCGTGACGCGGTCCGGCGCGTCCGACGACTGGGCCTACGTTGACGAGGCGATCGCCGTGAAGGACCCCGCAAACGCCGAGATCGTGGTGGGCTTTGACGGCTGATCCGTGCCGCTTCGCTTGACTTTGCGCAGGTGAGCAGCACACTAAGGCTTGCGCGGGAGAGACCGCATTCGTGCGGCGCCGAAGGAGCAACGGCCCGGAAACTCTCAGGCAAAAGGACCGCGCAAAAAACGAGATTCTGGAAAGCGGCTGCTCGCGGGAGCAGCCCACCGAAGGAGTAGCTGGCGCGTTTTTGGGCGTGCCGGGAAATCTCTCAGGTGCCATGACAGAAGGGCAGCAGACGCATTTTCGCGGCTGGCTGTTTCGTCGTGGACTGGAGGGATCCTTGGGATCAGAACATACCGATTCGGGTGATGGCGCACTGCGCCGCACACCGCTTTACGATCTGCACAAGGCGTCCGGGGCGCGGATGGTGCCCTTCGCCGGGTACGAAATGCCGATCCAGTACACCGGCATCATCGCCGAGCACACGGCAACGCGCACCAGCGCCGGCCTGTTCGACGTGTCGCACATGGGTCAGGCCGACGTGTCCGGTCCGGGCGCTGCCGAGTGGCTGGAGCGGATCACCCCCGGCAACATCACCGGCCTCAAGGACGAGATTGCCCGCTACACCGTCGTCACCAACGAAAATGGCGGCGTGGTGGATGACCTCATCATCACGCGCCTTGGCGACGGGTTTCGCCTGGTGGTCAACGGCGCCCGCCGCGATGCCGTGGCTGCCCACATCGAGAAACACACCGCATCCGGCGTTTCGGTCGATTTCCTGGACCGCGCGCTGATTGCGCTGCAGGGGCCGCAGGCGGAGGCGGTGCTGGCGCCGCACGTGGCAGCCGACCTTGCCGCACTCACCTTCATGACCGCGGTCCAGACCGAGGCGTTCGGCGTGCCGGCGCTGGTCTCGCGCTGCGGCTACACCGGGGAGGACGGCTTCGAGCTGTCGCTGCCGCCGGAGGTGGCGCCGGCCGCGTGGGCGGCGCTGGCGGCCGATCCGCGCGTGACCGAGGTGGGCCTTGGCGCGCGCGACACGCTGCGGCTGGAAGCCGGGCTCTGCCTTTACGGCCAGGACCTTGCCGAAGACATTTCACCCGTCGAAGCCGGCATCGTGTTTGCCATCGGCAAGCGGCGCCGGGCCGAGGGCGGCTTCATCGGCGCCGAACCGATCCTTGCCGAACTCGAAGACGGGCCAGCACGCCAGCGCGTCGGGCTCACCGTTGAGGGGCGGGTGCCCGTGCGGGCGGGCGCTGCGCTTTATCAGAGCGAGCACACGGCGGGCATCGTCACCTCCGGCGGCGTCGGGCCGACGGTGGGGGCGCCAATCGCGGTGGGGCTCGTCCTCTCCGCCTGCGCCGAAATCGGCACGAAGCTTGAAGCGGACGTGCGGGGCAAGCGGATTGGCGTCACCGTCGCCGCGCTGCCCTTCGTCCAGCCCAACGTCAAACGCAAGGGACTCCTATGAAGCGCTATACCGAAGACCACGAGTGGATCGACCTCGCCGGCGACATTGCCACCGTGGGCATCACCGCCCACGCGCAGGAACAGCTCGGCGACATCACGTTCGTGGAGCTGCCCGAGGTGGGCCGCACGCTCGCCAAGGGCGATGCGTTCGCAGTGGTGGAAAGCGTGAAGGCCGCGTCAGACGTCTACGCCCCGCTGGACGGTGAGGTGACCGAGGTCAACGCCGCGCTGGACGAGAACCCGCAGCTCGTCAACGAGGCGGCTGAGGAGGGCGGCTGGTTCGCCAAGATCAAGCTTTCCGACGCCGCGGCGGTGGACGCGCTGATGGACAAGGCCGCCTACGACGCCTTCCTCGCCAAGAGCTGAGGCGTGGCCGGGCCTCGCCTTGCGGTGCGTGCGCTGATTGTGGAGGACGGCAAGCTCCTCCTCGTCAACGCCTACAAGGCCGGCCTCAGCGACCTGTGGTGTGCCCCCGGCGGCGGTGTCGAGCCCCACGCCAGCCTCACCGAGAACCTTGTGCGCGAGGTGTTCGAGGAGACAGGGCTCACCATCAAGGTCGGCGCGTTGGCGCTGGTGAACGAGTTCCACAGCCCCGAGAAGGGCTTCCACCAGGTGGAGCTGTTCTTCCGCGCCACCATCGCGGGCGGTGCGCTGGACCCCGCCTGGCGCGATACCGATGAAATCGTGAGCGAGCGCGCCTTTTTTGACCGGGATGCGCTCGCCGGCATCCGCTTCAAGCCGGACAGCCTGGCGGACGCCGCCTTCGGCCCGCCCGGCGAAGCGAAATATGACAGCCTCGAACTCCTCGTGCGCTGATGACCGATACGACGAACGGGAAGTGAATCCATGCGCTACCACCCGCTGACTGCGGACGACCGTGCCTTGATGCTGGAGCGGATCGGCATCGAGAGCGTCGACGACCTGTTTGCCGACGTGCCGGCAAAGCACTGGGTCGACGGCCTGCTGCCGCTCCCCACCGGCCAGTCCGAGATGGCCGTGGAACGCGCGCTGTCGAAAATGGCGCGAAAGAACCACGCGGCCGGCGACGGCCCGTTCTTCGTCGGCGCCGGCGCCTACCGCCACCATGTGCCGGCCAGCGTCGACCACCTCATCCAGCGCTCCGAATTCCTCACCTCGTACACGCCCTACCAGGCCGAGATCAGCCAGGGCACGCTCCAGGTGCTGTTCGAGTTCCAGACCCAGGTGGCGCGCCTCACCGGCATGGAGGTCGCCAACGCCTCCATGTACGACGGCTCCACCGCCGCCGCCGAGGCGGTGATGATGGCCGCCCGCACCACGCGCCGCCGCAAGGCCGTGCTCGCCGGCGGCCTTCACCCCCAGTATCGCGACGTGATCGAGACCATCGCGACGGGCGTCGACGTGACCGCGCTTCCCGCCGACCCGCGCGCCACGGAAGACATTGTCGCGTCCATCGACGACACGGTCGCCTGCGTGGTGGTGCAGACGCCATCCTTCTACGGCCACCTCATCGACTTGAAGCCCATCGCGGAGGCCGCCCATGCGGCCGGCGCGCTGCTGGTTGCGGTGTTCACCGAGCCCGTCGCGTTCGGCGCCATCGAGGCGCCGGGTGCCATGGGCGCCGACATTGTGGTGGGCGAGGGGCAGGGGATCGGCAATGCGCTGAACTTCGGCGGCCCCTATGTGGGCCTTTTCGCGACGCAGAAGAAGTTCGTACGCCAGATGCCGGGCCGCCTTGCGGGCGAGACGCAGGACACCGAGGGCAAGCGCGGCTTTGCGCTGACGCTCAACACCCGCGAGCAGCACATCCGCCGCGACAAGGCGACCTCCAACATCTGCACCAACTCCGGCCTCTGCGCGCTGGCCTTCTCCATCCACATGACGCTGCTCGGCGAAGCGGGTCTCTCGCGCCTTTCCGCCCTCAACCATGCCGCCGCGGTAAAGACCGCCGAGGCGCTGGCGGCCGTGCCGGGCGTGGAGGTGCTCAACGACACCTTCTTCAACGAATTCACGGTTCAGGTGCCGGGCGATGCGGCCGAGGTGATCGAGCGGTTGGCGGCAAAGGGCATCCTTGGTGGTGTCCCGGTTTCCCGCCTCGACCCCGACGCGGACCGCGACCTCATGGTGGTGGCCGCGACCGAGCTGACCACCGACGACGACATTGCAAGCCTCGCCGCAGCGCTGGGAGAGATCTGATGACCTTCACCAAAAACGAAGCGCTGGAAATCCACGAACCGCTGCTGTTCGAGGTCGGGCGGCTGGAAAACACCGGCGTCGACCTGCCGGAACCGCCGAAAGTCAAGAGCCGCCTCGGCAGCCTCGCCCGCAAGAGCGCCATTGATCTGCCGGGCCTCACCGAGCCGGAAACCATGCGCCACTATGTGCGTCTTTCGCGGCAGAACTACGCCATCGACCTTGGCATGTACCCGCTCGGCTCCTGCACCATGAAGCACAACCCGCGCCTCAACGAGAAGATGGCGCGGCTGCCGGGCTTTGCCGACATTCACCCGCTGCAGCCGGTCTCCACCGTGCCCGGCGCGCTGGAGCTGATGGGCGAACTCTCCCGCTGGCTGTGCGTCATGACCGGGATGGAAGCCGTCGCGCTGTCCCCCAAGGCCGGCGCGCAGGGCGAGCTTGCGGGGATGATGGCAATCCGCGCCGCCATCGCCGCCAAGGGCGAAACCCGCACCACGGTTCTGGTGCCCGAAAGCGCCCACGGCACCAACCCCGCCACCGCCGCCGCGCTCGGCTACAAGGTGCGCTCGATCAAGGCGCGCAGCGACGGCACGGTGTCGGTCGAGGCCGTGAAGGAAGCCATCGACAGTGATGTCGCGGCGATCATGCTGACCAACCCCAACACCTGCGGCCTGTTCGAGCCGGAGATTGCCGAAATTGCCGCAGCGCTGCACGAGGCGGGCGCGTATTTCTATGGCGACGGGGCGAACTTCAACGCCATCGTCGGCAAGACGCGGCCCGGCGACCTTGGCGTCGACGCGATGCACATCAACCTCCACAAGACCTTCTCCACCCCCCATGGTGGCGGCGGGCCGGGCTCCGGCCCCGTGGTGCTGTCGGAGCGGCTGGCCCCGTTCGCGCCGGTGCCGTTCCTGCGCGCCGACGGCACGCTGGTCGAGCGCGCCGACCAGACCACCGGCGAGGAACTCCCCTTCGGCCGCCTCACGGCGTTCCACGGCCAGATGGGAATGTACGTCCGCGCGCTCTCTTACATGATGAGCCACGGCGCCGATGGCCTGCGCGAAGCCTCCGAGGATGCGGTGCTCGCCGCCAACTACATCAAGGCCTCGCTGTCAGATGTGATGACCGTCTCGTTCCCAGAAAAGCCCGCGATGCACGAGGTGCTGTTCGACGACCGCTTCCTCAAGGGCACCGGCATCACCACGCTCGATTTCGCCAAGGCGCTGATCGACGAGGGTTTCCACCCGATGACCATGTACTTCCCGCTGGTCGTCTCCGGCGCGATGCTGGTGGAGCCAACCGAATCGGAGAGCCTCGCCTCGCTGGATCTCTTCATCGCCACCATGCGGGACCTTGCCAAGGCCGCCCGCAATGGCGACACCGAGCGCTTCACCGAGGCGCCGCGTTTTGCCCCGCGCCGGCGGCTGGACGAGACGCGGGCTGCCCGCAAACCCGTCCTCACCTACGAGGCTCCCGCGCCGTTGGCTGAGGCGGCCGAGTAGGGCAAAGAGAAGCAGCATCTCGACAATTGCGGGTGGACTTGTATGTCATGCAGCATGACCCATTCGAAAATCCGTGATGCCCTGATGACCCCGCGCGAGCCTTCCGCCCGCGCGCTGATCACCGGGGCGACAGGCGGCATCGGCGCCGCCTTCGCCCGTGCGCTCCCCGAAGAGACGGCGATGATCCTCACCGGCCGCGACGAGGAGGCGCTCACGCTTCTCGCGGCCGAGTTCGGCCCGAGGGCGGAAACGGTGGTGGCCGACCTTGCCACCCACGAGGGACTGGATGCCGTCGCCCGTGCCGCAGAGGCCGGCGAGGTCGATCTCCTCATCAACAACGCGGGCCTCGGCCAGTACGGCAATTTCCTCGACGTGCCGTTCGAGGAGCACCAGACGACGCTTCGCGTCAACGTCGAGGCGGTGATGGCGCTGATCCACCGGCTGGTGCCGGGGATGATCGACCGTGCCGAGCTTTCGGGCCGCAACGCCGGCCTCATCAACGTCGCCTCGTCGGCCGCGTTCTTCCCGATCCCGACGCTTGCCACCTACGCCGCCTCCAAGGCGCTGGTGCTGTCGTTCACCGAATCGTTTGCCGCCGAGATGAGCGGCAAGCCCATCGACGTGCTGGTCTCCTGCCCCGGCGCGGTGAAAACCGCATTCGGCGCACGGGCCGGTTACAGCGGTGGCCGCATTCCGGGCGCGATGGCGCCGGAAAAGGTGGCGGCCCAGTCGCTGGCGGCGCTGGGGCGGCAGTCGACCGTGGTGATCGGCCCGGCATCTGCGGCGGCGTTCGCGCCGGTGGCGCTGGCCCGCAGCCTGTTCGGCCACGCCTTCGTGCGCGCCAGCCGCGTGATGGACCGCATCGGCGAGCGCACCTAGGCAGCCGGCCGTCCGGCCGCCAGATCGGGATGACCATGACGAACCTTGCAACAGACAACGCTTCATCCGCCCGCGGCGCCGATTTTCCCGCCCATTATCACGACCTTGGCGCTGTGGAGCGCGCGGCGTGGGACGCGATGGTGGATGGCGTTAAAATGCGCAAAAGCGCATTTCATCAGGTGGTTGTGGCAACGGTGGATGAGGCTGGCCGGCCGCAGGCCCGCACCGTGGTGCTGCGCGGCGCCGACGAAGGCGACCGCACCTTGCGCTTCCACACCGATGTGCGCTCAGCCAAGATCCCAGAACTGGCGGCAGCGCCGTCGTGCGCGATAATCCTTTACGACCATGACGCAAAAATTCAGGTGCGCGTCTCCGGCGACGCGGCAATTCACAACCGGGACGCGCTGACCGAATCGCTCTGGGGCGCGATGCCTCATTATTCAAAAGCTTGTTATCGCCAGCCTTTCGGACCCGGTGCGCCCGTGGAGACGCCCGAGATGGTCGCCGCGGCCGCCGCACTTGGCGATGATGCCGGTTATGCCAACTTCGTGGCCATTACCGTTGCGGTTAATGAATTTGAATGGCTTTATCTGGCAGCAAATGGACATCGCCGCGCGCGGATCGACTACCGCGACGCTGGCGGGCGCGAATGGCTTGCGCCCTGAAACCAAGTTTGAGGGATACGAGATGACGCAGAGGGCACGCATTCTGTTTGCCTGCGGGCTGTCCGGACCGGCGCCGCGTTCGATCCGGTCGAGGCCTGTCTTTTGAGCGAAGTGGCCCGGTCGCGGCCCGGCAAGGGGTATCGCCCTTGCGTGGGAATCGCCTTGTTTGACGCCGAGGGGCGCGTGTTCATGGGCAAACGGTCCTCGCGCGGGGTCGTCCCCAAATATTCCTGGCAGATGCCGCAAGGCGGGATCGACAAGGGCGAGACCCCCATCGACGCTGCCTTCCGCGAGCTGCACGAGGAAACCAGCGTCCGCAGCGTGTCGCTTCTGGGCGAGGTGCCGGGCTGGCTCCACTACGACCTGCCGTCCGAAATGGGGGCCTGGCGCGGGCGTTTCCGCGGGCAGGCGCAGCGCTGGTTCGCCTTCCGCTTCGAGGGGGAGGAGGCCGAAATCAACGTGACCGAGCCGCCGGACGGGCACCAGATGGAATTCTCGCGCTGGCGCTGGGAGGCGCTCGCCGGAACGCCGGACGTGGTGGTGCCGTTCAAGCGCCCGGTTTACGAGCGCGTGGTTGAAGCGTTCGCTCCCTTTGCACAGGCGCCCTTGCGCGGGGCGCAACCGCAGGCTATCTAGAGCGCATTCCAGATTGGTGTGAGAGCTGATCGGTTGGCTTCCGGAGTGGGGCCGGCCCGCTTCAGCGTTTGCGCCCACCGAAGCCTGAGGACCATGTGTCGCAAGACGACCGGCTGATTACCGAAAGCGGGCAGGAAGCCCGTGTGGCGCACGTCGTGGCGCCGAGCATCGAGGCACTGGGCTTCCGCCTGGTGCGCGTGCGGATTTTGGCGCAGCACGGCTGCACCGTCCAGGTCATGGCCGAGCGCGATGACGGCACCCTGACCGTGGATGATTGCGAGGCGATCAGCCACGCGATTTCGCCGGTGCTCGACGTCGACGACCCCATTGGCCGCGAATACAGCCTTGAGGTGTCCTCTCCGGGGATCGACAGGCCGCTGGTGCGCGAAGCAGATTTCGTGCGCTGGAGCGGGCAGGAGGCCCGGATCGAGACGCAGCTTCCCATCAACGGTCGCCGCAGGTTCCGCGGCAAGCTGATGGGTGTCGAAGACGGCAAGGTGGGCATTCGCCTGCCGGATGTTGGTGCCGAGACCGCCTGGCTGTCGCTCACCGACATTGCCGACGCGCGACTCCTGCTGACCGACGCTCTAGTCGAGGAATCGCTGCGGGCCGGCAAGAAGGCCGCGCAGAACTGACGGCCAGGGCCTTTCTTTAACGCAGGCGCGGGCCTGCGACCTGAATGACGACGGGGCGGTGCCCCGACTTTGAACTCGGCGGGGCGGATCGCCCCCACTTGGGGATGAACAATGGCAGTCAGCGCGAACAAGCTGGAGTTGTTGCAAATCGCTGACGCGGTTGCGCGCGAGAAGCAGATCGACCGCGCCATCGTGATCGAGGCGATGGAAGACGCGATCCAGAAGGCTGCGCGGGCCCGTTACGGTCAGGAAACTGAAATCCGTGCCGAGATTAACCCCAAGTCTGGCGAAACGCGGCTGCAGCGGCTGATGGAAGTGGTTGAAGAGGTCGAGAACCCCAACAACCAGATTGCGCTTTCCGATGCGCTGGCGAAGAATCCGGAAGTGCATGTCGGCGACTATATCGCCGACCCGCTGCCGCCGATCGAGTTCGGCCGCGTCGCCACCCAATCCGCCAAGCAGGTGATCGTGCAGAAGGTCCGCGAGGCCGAGCGCGACCGCCAGTATGAAGAGTTCGAGAATCGCGTCGGCGAGATCATCAACGGCATCGTCAAGCGCGTGGAATACGGCAACGTCATCGTGGACCTTGGCCGCGGCGAGGCCATCGTGCGGCGCGACCAGCTGATCCCGCGCGAAGTCTTCCGCCCCGGCGACCGCATCCGCTCCTACATTGCCGATGTCCGCCGCGAGCCGCGCGGCCCGCAGATCTTCCTGTCGCGCACGCATCCGATGTTCACGAAGATGCTGTTCCGCCAGGAAGTGCCGGAAATCTACGACGGCGTGATCGAGATCAAGTCGGTCGCCCGTGACCCCGGCAGCCGCGCCAAGATCGCCGTCATCAGCCATGACAGTTCCATCGACCCGGTCGGCGCCTGCGTCGGTATGCGCGGCTCTCGCGTTCAGGCCGTGGTGCAGGAGCAGCAGGGCGAGAAGATCGACATCATCCCCTGGTCGCCCGATGCCGCGACGTTCATCGTCAACGCGCTGCAGCCGGCCGAGGTCTCCAAGGTGGTGCTCGACGAGGATTCGGAGCGCATCGAGGTGGTGGTGCCGGACGAGCAGCTTTCGCTCGCCATCGGCCGCCGCGGCCAGAACGTGCGCCTCGCGTCGCAGCTCACCGGCTGGGACATCGACATCATGACCGAGGCCGAAGAGTCCGAGCGCCGGCAGAAGGAATTTGCCGAGCGCACGCAGCTCTTCGTCGATGGCCTCAACGTCGACGAAGTGGTGGGCCAGCTGCTGGCATCCGAAGGCTTCACCTCCATGGAGGAGGTCGCCTACGTCGAGATTGACGAGATCGCCTCCATCGAGGGCTTTGACGACGAGACCGCCGAGGAATTGCAGGCTCGTGCCCGTGAAAACCTCGAAGAGATCGAGGTTCGCAACGACGAAAAGCGTCGCGAGCTGGGCGTGGACGACGACCTGAAGCAGGTGCCCGGCATCACCACCGCAATGATGGTGGCGCTTGGCGAGGACGACGTGAAGAGCCTTGAGGATTTTGCCGGCTCCGTGCCGGACGATCTGGTCGGCTGGGTCGAGAAGCGGGGGCCGGAGACGGTTCGCCACACCGGTCCGCTTGCCGCGTTCGACGTGAGCCGTGCCGATGCCGAAGCGATGATCATGACCGCCCGCGTGTCGGCTGGCTGGATCACCGAGGAAGACCTTTCCGGACCCGCCGAGGATGCGCACGAAGGCGATGGCGAGGCAGACGTTGCGGCGGAGGCTGTCTCCTGAAGAAAGCGGATAGGTCGCCAGAACGAACATGTGCGCTGACCCGGCGAACGGGCACGCCGGACACCATGGTCCGGTTCGTGCTATCGCCGGACGGCGTCGTCACGCCTGATATCAAGCGCCGCCTTCCGGGGCGTGGCGTCTGGGTGGACGGCACGCGGACCAGCGTGGCGGAAGCTGCGAAGAAGCGGGTCTTTTCCCGCGGATTCCGTGCCGATTTGAAAGTTTCGCCAACGTTGGCGGATGATGTGGCGGCGCTTCTGCGCCGTGCCGCACTGGAGCGCCTGTCGATGGCGCAGAAGGCCGGCCTTGTTGTGGCCGGCTTCGAGAAAGTGCGGGCCGCCGTGCGTGACAGGGCGGTGACAGGGCTGATTTTTGCAAGCGATGCATCTGAAGATAGCCGCCAAAAGGTGGAGGCGCTTGCCAAAAAGGCTTTGGAACTCCATAACAAGTGGAGTGTGGCTGACGTGTTTTCTTCGGCTGAGCTGGAGAGCACCTTGGGGCGTCAACGTGTGGTTCATGTCGCACTCGCGCCCGGCCGAACGAGCGATCTCTTCTTCACGGACGCTCTGCGCTTGCGCGGCTACGAGTTTGGGCCATTGCATCCCGCGGACGTTTCCAACCACACCGACGAACTCATGTTCGCAGGACCTTTGACTGTATGAGCGATACGAACGACACCGGCGAACAACTTGGCGGGCGCAAGAAAACCTTGAGCCTGCGTCGCGGCGGTGTGGAGCAGTCTACCACACGGCAGAGCTTCTCCCACGGGCGCACCAAGTCGGTTGTGGTCGAAAAGAAGAAGCGCCGGATTGTGGTTCCGGGACAGGGCGATGCCGCACCTGCCGCCGAGGCTGCGCCGCGCAAGCCGGAAGCTGCTGCACCGCAGCCGGCACCGGCCGAGCCCGCACCGGCCCCCGAACCCGTCGTGGCAGAAGCCGCGCCGGCGACGGCTGCGACCGCCAAGGCGACCACTGCCAAAGCGACACCCGCCAAGGCGACACCTGCAAAGGCAGCGCCCGAGAAGCCTGCGCCCGCACCTGCCAGCAAGCCAGCCGCCAAGGCTGACAAGCCGGTTGCCGCGAAGCCCGACGAAGCGCCGGCCCCCAAGGCACCCGCCAAGGCGAAGGAAGAGCCGGTCGTGGCCGAGGCCGCGCCTGACGCTGTGGCTGAAACTGCCAAGCCGGCAGCCAAGGCCGCGAGCGCGAGCGCGAGCGCCGACGAGCTGGCGGCCCAGGCTCTCAATCTTTCGGCGCGTCCGCGCATCATCGGCCGTGCCGAGGTGAAGGATAAGCCGGCGCCGGTGGAAGCGCCCGCACAGCGCCGCCGTTCGAGCCAGGCGTCTTCGCCCGGCCCGCGCAGCGGCCAGCAGCGCACGCCCGAGCGCGATACCCCGGCCCCCCGCGGGCGGACCCCGGCGTCCCCCCCGCGCGGCGAGCGTGTGGAGCGGGCCAAGGAGCCCCGTCGTGGCGGCCCGCAGGTGCACCGCACCCTGTCGAAGACCGAGCAGGATGCACGGGCGCGCGCGCTGGCAACGGCGCGCACCCAGCAGGGCGAGCAGAAGAAGCGCGCCGAGGAAGAGGCGATTCGCGAACGCGATGCCATCGACCAGGCAAAGCGCGATCTGGCCGAAGCCGAACTGAAGCGCGAGCGCGAAGAGGCTCGCCGCAAGGCCGAGGAAGAACTGGCCGCCCGCAAGGCTGCCCAGGAAGAGACTGCGGCCGCCAACAAGGCTGCCGATGCGTCCGCGACCGAGGTCGACGGTGAAGTGCGCCCGGCGCGCGGCACCGGCCCGGTCCGCCGCAAGACCAGCAAGGAGCTGGAAGAAGACGAGGCGGCGAGCGCCAAGGCCAAGAAGGCCCGCGCCACCCCCACCAAGACTGCGGTCAAGGGCGACGACCGCCGGCGTACCAAGCTGACGATCACCACCGCCCTGGAAGACGATTCGGAGCGCGGGCGTTCGCTCGCAGCGCTGCGTCGCCGCCGTGAAAAAGAAAAGCGCGGCGGATCACGGTCCGGCCCGCGGGAGAAAGTTGTGCGCGAAGTCGTTATCCCCGACGCCATCTCGATCCAGGACCTTGCCTCGCGCATGTCCGAGCGTGGTGTGGACGTCATCAAGCTCCTCATGAAAGAGGGGCAGATGCACAAGATCACCGACATCATCGACGCCGAGACCGCCGAGCTGGTCGTGACCGAGTTCGGCCACACCGTGAAGCGCGTGTCCGAAGCCGATGTCGAAGAGGGTCTGTTCGACGCTCGCGACATGGATCTGGAAAACTCGATCACGCGGCCGCCGGTCGTGACGATCATGGGCCACGTCGACCACGGCAAGACCAGCCTGCTCGACGCGATCCGCAAGGCCAACGTGGTGTCCGGCGAAGCCGGCGGCATCACCCAGCACATCGGCGCCTATCAGGTCGAGCTGGACGGTCAGAAGATCACCTTCCTCGACACGCCGGGCCACGCCGCCTTTACCCAGATGCGTGCCCGCGGTGCCAAGGCGACCGATATCGTCATCCTGGTGGTGGCGGCGGACGATGGCGTGATGCCGCAGACGGCGGAGGCGATTTCTCACGCCAAGGCTGCCGGTGTTCCGATGATCGTGGCGATCAACAAGATCGACAAGCCGGGCGCCGATCCGACGCGTGTTCGCACGGACCTGCTCCAGCAGGACATCGTGGTCGAATCCATGTCGGGTGACGTTCAGGACGTGGAAGTCTCCGCGCTCAAGGGCCTTAACCTCGACAAGCTGCTCGAAGCGGTCATCCTCCAGTCCGAATTCCTGGAGCTGAAGGCCAACCCGGATCGCGAGGCGCATGGCGTCGTCGTGGAAGCCAAGCTCGACAAGGGGCGCGGCTCCGTGGCCACCGTTCTCGTCCAGCAGGGCACGCTGCGGGTCGGCGACATCATTGTCGCAGGCACGGAGTGGGGCAAGGTTCGCGCACTCCTCAACGACCAGGGCGACCGGGTCAGCGAAGCGCTGCCGTCCATGCCGGTCGAGGTTCTGGGCCTCAACGCCACGCCGGAAGCCGGCGACCAGTTCGTGGTCGTCGACAGCGAAGGCCGTGCGCGCGAGATCACCGAGTACCGCGAGCGCCTGAAGCGTGACACGAGCACCGCCCCGTCGACCGCCGTGTCGCTGGAGCAGATGATGTCGAACCTGCAGGCCGCGGGGCTCTCCGAGTTCCCGATCGTGCTGAAGGCCGATGTGCAGGGTTCGTCCGAGGCCATTGTCGGCGCACTCGAAAAGCTCAACACCGACGAAGTGGCGGCCCGCGTGCTGCACCAGGGCGTCGGCGCGATCACCGAATCGGACGTCACCCTTGCGGCGGCGACCGGCGGCGTGATCATCGGCTTCAACGTGCGTGCCAACAAGCAGGCCCGCGAATCGGCCGATCGGGCCGGCGTGGAAATCCGCTACTACTCGATCATCTACAACCTGATCGACGACGTGAAGGACGCCATGTCCGGCATGCTGAAGCCGGAGCGCCGCGAAACCTTCATCGGTTATGCGGAGATCCTCCAGGTCTTCAACATCACGAAGACCGGCAAGGTCGCGGGTTGCCGCGTCACCGAAGGCATGGTCGAGCGCGGTGCTGGTGTCCGCCTCCTGCGCGACAACGTGGTCATCCACGAGGGCATGCTGAAGACGCTGAAGCGCTTCAAGGACGAAGTGAAGGAAGTGCAGGTCGGCCAGGAGTGCGGCATGGCCTTCGAGAAGTACGAGGACATCCGCGAGGGCGACACCATCGAGTGTTTCCGCGTCGAGGAAGTCGAGCGCACGCTCGCCTAAACGAAAAAGCGGGACCGGCGGGAGCCGTCCCGCCGGTTTTTAGCGCCGCGGACCGGGTCCGATCCCCGCCGTGGCCAGCCCCGAGGATAAAATGCAATCACAGCGTCAGCTGCGCGTCGGCGAACTCGTTCGCCACGCGCTTTCCGCCATTCTCGCGCGTGGCGGAACCTACGATCCCGACATTGACCGCCAGCCGATCACGGTGCCCGAGGTTCGGATGAGCCCGGACCTCAAGATCGCGACCGTGCTCGTCATGCCGCTGGGCGGCGAGAACCGGGACCGGATCATCAAGGCTCTGGCGCGCAACGCCAAACCGCTGCGGGCCGCGCTCGCCCGCGAGATCCGCCAGCTGAAATACATGCCGGACCTCAGGTTCCGGCTCGACACACGCTTCGATGACGATGACTGGATGCGCTCGGTTCTCAAGGACCCGATCATCGCAAAGGACATTGCGAAGGGAGACGATGGCACAGAGGGAACCGATGGTTAAGACCTTCGATCTGCAGGACGATCAGCCACAGCCCGCGGCGGCGCGAAAGCCCCGCAACGGCAACGGTCAGCGCCGCCGTGGCAAGCCGAAGAACCAGCTCGACGGGTGGATCGTGCTCGACAAGCCCATCGGCATCACGTCGACCCAGGCACTGGGCGCCGTGAAGCGGCTGTTCCTGCCCGAGAAGGCCGGCCATGCCGGCACGCTCGACCCGCTGGCCTCCGGCCTCCTGCCGCTCGCCTTCGGCGATGCGACCAAAACCGTGCCTTATGTGGTGGACGGTGCCAAGCGCTACCGCTTCACGGTCACCTGGGGCGCAACGACGGACACCGACGATGCCGACGGCAGCGTGATCGCGTCCAGCGACGTGCGCCCCGGCCGTGAGGCCATCGAGGCGGCCTTGCCGGCATTCGTCGGCGAAATCATGCAGATCCCGCCGCAATATTCCGCGGTGAAGATCAACGGCCAGCGCGCCTATGACCTCGCCCGCGAAGGCGAGGTGGTCGACATCAAGGCACGCACCGTGACCATCACCCGCCTTGCCATCGTCGGCGAGCCGGCGGCGGACACCTGTGTCCTGGAAGCTGATTGCGGCAAGGGCACCTATGTCCGCGCCATTGCGCGCGACCTTGCGCAGGCGCTGGGCACCGAGGGGCACGTCAGCCAGCTGCGGCGCACCCGCGTCGGCCCGTTCGACGAAGCGGACATGGTGACGCTGGACGACCTGCGCGAAATGGCAGCCGCCGACCCGCAGGCGGCCATCGACGCACGCCTCCTCAGCCCCGCCCTTGCGCTGGACGGCCTTCCTGCCGCCGAGGTGGACCGCGTGGCCGCAAGCCGCCTCAAGCGCGGGCAGGGGGCGATCCTGCGCCCGCTGCGCGACGATCTGGAGGGCAGCGAAGTGCGTGCGATGATGGCCGGCGAGCTGATTGCGCTGTGCCGTGCCGAGCAGAGCGAATTGCACCCCGTGCGCGTGTTCCGCGGCGGCCGCCGCCGGATTACCATCACGCCGCCCGCACAGGCCGAGGCGAAAGCCGCGGCAGCCAGTGCGGCCGCAGAAAACGATGCGGACGCCTCGGCAGCGGCGGAGCACGAGGCGCTCGCCGTCAGCGCGGCACACTGAACCGCAACAGCGTTCCGCGGCACGTCCGCGGAACGCGCCCGCCTGCGCAGGGGCGCAAGGTTCCGGGCAGCGATGCACCGCCGGGCACAGCATAACGGGTTAAAGGCAAGTGGTGCTTCGCTTTCGCGGCGAAGCCCATCCGCCCTCGCGCACACATTTGCGCAATCGGAGCCCGCTTCATGCGCCTTGCCGCACTCTTGCCGATGTTCCTCATCGCCTTCGGGTCTGCCGCACCGGCTGCGGACCTGCCGCGCCTTTTCAAGGCGCCCGCGCCGCCCGTGGCCACCTCCTATTATTGCATCATCGTCACGACCTCCGGTCAGCTTGAAGTGTTTCAGGAGCCGCAGGGCGAGGTCTGGGGCTTTCTGCCGGCGGGGATGGAGGTGGAAATCATGGAAGCGCCCACATCGCCGTCCTATGATCTGTGGGTGCGCATCAAGCCGCCGCGGCACAACCTTTATTATGGCTGGGTGCCCACGGCGGCCTTCCGCTGCGCCTGAGGCGTTGGCCGGGGTACGTCTGGCGCACCCCAGGGTCCCGCGGGGCTGGCGGGCCGCCGCTCTTGTGGTGAAGGCGGTTTGGGTAGTAGGGGAGCGGTTTACAGTGTCGTAAACCCGCTCGCGCGGCCAAACTGTCCGGACCCATGCAAGCCCGCAACCCTTCGCGCCCCTTCGTGAGCATCGTGATCCCCGCCAAGGATGAGCGGGACGCGATCGTGCCGCTCCTGCACGAAGTTCTGGCCGGTCCGCTGCCGCCGCCATTCGAAGTGATTGTCGTGGACGACGGCTCGACCGACGGCACGGCCGACGCGGTCCGCGCCGCTGCGCTGCCTGCGGTGCGCCTGTTGCGGCACGAAAAATCGGGCGGGAAATCGCGCGCCGTTCGTGCCGGCATTCTGGCTGCCCGTGGCGACATTGCCGTGACGGTGGACGGCGACGGTCAGAACGACCCCAAGTTCCTGGCCGATCTCGTTGCCCCGCTGATCAGGGACCCTGCCATTGGTCTCGTTGCCGGCCAGCGCACGCAGCGGCACGATGGCGCCCGCAAGAAGATCGCTTCGCGCCTTGCCAACCGCCTGCGCCGCGCGATGCTGGCCGATGACACGCGCGACACCGCGTGCGGCCTGAAGGCCATGCGCCGCGACGCCTACCTGCTGATCCCGTTCTTCGACAACAACCACCGCTTCTATCCGGCGCTGTTCATGCGGGAAGGCTGGAAGATTGCCCATGTGGCGGTGGCGGATCGGCCGCGGACCAGCGGACAGTCCAAATACGGCACGCTGGACCGGGCGCTGGTCGGCATTCCCGACCTTCTGGGCGTGTGGTGGCTGCGCCGCCGCAGCGCATCCCGCCCTGTCGCGGCGGACGTTCTGGAGCGGACGGATGTCTGAGGCTTTCGCGTCGCTGGGCGCCTGGTTCCACAACGTGTTCGTGGCGCAGTTCACCGTCTGGATCGCCATCGGCTTTTTTGCACAGGCGATGTTTTCGGCGCGCTTCCTGATCCAGTGGATCGCGTCGGAGAAGGCGGGCCGGTCTGTGGTGCCTGTGGCGTTCTGGTTCTTCTCCATCGCGGGCGGGGCGCTGTTGTTCGTGTATGCGCTTTACCGCGAAGACCCCGTGTTCATTGCGGGGCAGGGGATGGGGCTGTTCATCTACGGCCGCAATCTTTGGCTCATCTTCCGCGAACGGCGCAGCGCGCTCGCCAACACGGTCTGACCCCGACACGGCCTGAACCGCCCGCAAGCCGGAGCCTGCGGGCGTCAGGCATCAGGCGGCGAAGGCGGCTTTCAGCGAGTTGTCGAGGTCGGCAATCAGGTCGCCGGGGTCTTCGAGGCCGATGTGAAGGCGGACCACCGCCTCATCTTCGGGCCACGTGGTGGCGCTGCGCAGGGACGGCATGGGCGCCAGGGTCGCAAGGCTCTCGAACCCGCCCCAGGAATACCCGATCCCGAAAAGCGCCAGACCGTCGATGAAGCGGATCACCTCTTCGCGCGTGCGGTCCTTGAACGTGATGCCGAGAAGGCCAGAGGCGCCCTTGAAGTCGCGCTTCCACATTTCGTGCCCCGGTGCGCCCGGCAGCGCGGGGTAGAGGACGCGGTGCACCAGCGGATTGCCGGACAGCCATTCGGACACGATCCGCGCATTGCGCGCATGCCGCTCCATTCGCACATCCAGCGTCCGGATCCCGCGCATGGTGAGGAACACGTCCTCCGGACCCACATGCAGGCCGAGGTCCTGCCAGGCTGCACGGACCTTCGCCATCGGTTCGCCATTGCCGCTGACGGTGCCCATCAGAAGGTCGGAATGACCGCCGAAATATTTGGTGGCGGACTGGATCGAGATGTCGATCCCGTGGGCTATGGGCTGAAAATAAAGTGGCGTTGCCCAGGTGTTATCCATGATTGTGGTGGCGCCGGCCTCGCGTGCCATTGTCGCCAGATGCGGAATGTCCGGCACCTCGAAGGTTTGTGACCCCGGTGCCTCCAGAAATACCACCGCCGTGGGCATTTCGAGCGCTGCGGCAACGGCGCCATGGTCGAGTGGATCGACATAGGTGGTCGTCACGCCGAAGCGGGTGAGAAAGCCGTCGCAGAATTTGCGGGTGGGAAAATAGACGTTGTCCAGCACGATGACGTGATCGCCGGGTTTCACCAAAGCAGCCAGTGCGCAGGCGTTCGCGGCGCGGCCTGTGGGCGTGAGAACACAGTCCTCTGCCTCTTCGAGTTCCAGGACCAGAGCCCGCAAAGCGTCCGTCGTCGGCGTGCCGGAACTACCGTAGGTGTAGGGCTGGGTGCGGTCGATCGTGCCCTGAATGTCCGGGTAAAGCACCGTGGATGCATGCACCACAGGTGGATTGACAAAGCCATGAAACGCCGAAGGGTCGAGGCCGCCGTGAGCGATCCGGGTGGCGGGTGCAAGCTTCGCCTGATGAGCGTCGGCTGGCTTTTTGTACATAGAATTTCCCTTTAGGGCGTTGGCGAAAGAGCGTTCTTCTGATTAGTGTGAGCAAGCTATGCGGCACGGCGCGTGCAGGGTTGCGCGTGAGTGGCACGTTAAGTGCTTGCGAGCCGATGAAGCGGCAGAATTGTTTTCCGTGAACCACCTTAGGAGTTGCATCACGATGAGGATTATAAACTTCGCGGCAGCGGCGGCCGTCGCAGGCCTGATTGCCGTACCTGCCAACGCGCAGACCTTGCAAGAGGTCAAGGACCGAGGGAATCTGAACTGCGGGATCAATACCGGCCTCGTCGGGTTTGCATTCACGGACGAGAACGGCAGCTGGCAGGGCTTCGACGTTGCGTTGTGCCAGGCAGTCGCCGCGGCCATCTTCGACGACCCCGAAGCCGTTGAATACACCTCGCTCACCGGCAAGACGCGTTTCACCGCGCTGGCCTCCGGCGAAGTGGATCTCCTTTCCCGAAACACGACGTGGACCCTTTCGCGCGACGTGGACCTGAAGCTCGATTTCCAGGGCGTCAACTACTATGACGGTCAGGGTTTCATGGTGCCCAAGGCGCTCGGCGTGACCTCCGCGCTTGAGCTCGACGGCGCGACCATCTGCATTCAGACCGGCACCACCACCGAGCTGAACCTTGCTGACTACTTCCGCGCCAACGACATGAACTACGAGCCGGTCCCCATCGAGACCGACAACGAAGCCCAGCAAAAATATCTTGCTGAAGCCTGCGATGCATACACGACCGACGCATCCGGTCTGGCCGCTGTCCGCTCTTCGTTCGAAAACCCGAGCGAGCACGTGATCCTGCCGCAGATCGTCTCCAAGGAGCCCCTTGGTCCGGTCACGCGCCATGGCGATTCCGAATGGTCCGACGTCGTCCGCTGGACGCTGAACGCGCTGATCATTGCGGAAGAAAAAGGCATCACCAAGGAAAACGTCGAGGAAATGGCATCCAAACCGGTTGAAGAACTCGACCCGGAAGTTGCACGTCTTCTCGGTGTTGACGGGGGCTACGGCGAGATGATGGGCCTGCCGTCCGACTGGGCCGTGAAGGCCATTGCGGCGACCGGCAACTACGCCGAGCTGTTCGACGAATTTCTGGGCCCGGACACCGCGGTCGGCCTGGAGCGCGGTCTTAACGCACTTTACAGCGACGGTGGCATTCTCTACGCGCCGCCGTTCCGTTAAGCCTTGATCAAGGGGCGCGGGTCATCCCGCGCCCCTTTTTCCGGCTTGTGCAGCAGCGCCGTATGCCGCGTTTTTTCGAACAGATGATTTTTTGCGCCAGACCGTGCCAAGCCCGTCAGCGCCACCCGCGGAGAGTATGACATGAGCGTCGTCACGTCAGGCCCGCCACAACCGTCTTTCCGCTTCAACATGCTCTGGACCGATGCGCGCTATCGATCCGGCTTCATCCAGGCCATCACCATGATGATCCTGATGCTGGCGGTGGCATGGCTGGTGAACAACACGGTCGTGAACCTTCGGGCGCTGGGCAAGGAATTCGATTTCGGCTTCCTCTGGCAAAGCGCCGGTTACGACATCAACCAGCAGCTGATCGAATATGACAGCCGGTCCACCAACGCCCGCGCGGCCGTGGTCGGCATTCTCAACACCCTTCTGGTGGCGGCCATGGGCTGCGTTCTGGCCACCATCCTGGGGGTCATTGCCGGTGTGGCGCGCCTTTCGCCCAACTGGCTGATTTCCAAGCTGATGACCGTTTATGTCGAAGGCTTCCGCAACGTCCCGGTGCTGCTCTGGATCCTCCTTGTAGCGGCCGTCGTGAACGAATCGCTGCCCCCGCCCAACGCATTTCGCGGCGAGGACGGGCTCGACGCGGGCGCCGTCGTCTTCACCAACCGCGGCTTTTATTTTCCAGCGCCGATCATCGGTGACGGCGGCAACATCGTCCTCATCATCTTCGCGCTGTCGGTTGCGGGCTTGTTTGCGCTGAGGGCCTGGGCGCGAAAGCGGCAGACCGCCACGGGCGAGCAGACGCCTGTCCTGTGGCTCGGCCTTGGCATTCTGATCGTGCCGACGCTGCTTGCCTTCTTCGCGCTCGGCCAGCCGATCACGCTGGAATATCCCGAGCTCAGGGGCTTCAACTTCCGCGGCGGCATCTTCATGCGCGACAGCCTGATTGCGCTGTGGCTCGCCCTTTCGCTCTACACCGGCGCTTTCATTGCCGAGATCGTGCGCGCCGGCATCCTGTCGGTCAGCCACGGGCAGTCCGAGGCGGCGTTTGCGCTGGGCCTCCGGCCCCGACGAACGATGAACCTCGTCGTCCTGCCACAGGCGCTGCGGGTCATCGTGCCGCCGCTGATCAGCCAGTATCTGAACCTTGCCAAGAACTCCTCGCTTGCAATTGCCGTCGGCTACATGGACGCCACCGGCACCCTTGGCGGCATCACGCTGAACCAGACGGGGCGCGAGATGGAATGCATCCTGCTTCTGATGGCATTCTACCTTCTCCTTTCGCTGATGATTTCCTCGGTGATGAACTTCTACAATTCCCGCGTGAAACTGGTGGAGCGGTGAGATGAGCGGAACCCACGCCGAAACCGTCCCCTACGTTGCGCAAACGCAGTATCCGACGCAGCCGCCACCCGGCTCTTCCACCGGCGTCATGGGCTGGCTGCGGGCGAACCTCTTTTCCTCGTGGTTCAACTCGCTCCTGACGATTCTCTCCATCGCCTTTCTGGCGTGGCTGCTGCCCGGCATCATCGACTGGGCGATCCTGAAGGCCGTCTGGCATGCAAGCAGCCTTTCGGAATGCCGTGACATCATCCGCGAAACCCATGGCGAGGGCGTTTCGGGCGCCTGCTGGGCCGTGATCCGCGAGCGCTACAACCAGATCATCTACGGCTTTTATCCTGACGAGTTGCGCTGGCGTCCCAACGTGGCCTTCCTCCTCATGGTGGTTGCGGTGATGCCGGTGCTGTTCCGTTCCATGCGCCCGCTCATCTGGATCATGGCCGGCGTCGTGGCCATCGCGCTGTTTACCTGGGTGGACCGGGGCAACATTGCCGGCTTCATCAACCCCACGGTGGGTGTGGCCGTGGCGGTGGCCATCCTTGCCTTCCTGTTCGGCGGACCGGCCTACCGCCGGAAATGGCTCGCGTTCTCGCTGGTGTTTCCGTTCCTCGCCTTCTTCCTGCTCTGGGGCGGACTGTTTTTGGAGTCGGTGCCGTCGTCCCGCTTCGGCGGGCTTCTCCTCACCATGGTCATCGGCGTGACCGGCATTGCAGGGTCCCTGCCGCTCGGCATCCTTCTGGCGCTGGGGCGCCAGTCCCGTCTGCCGGTGCTGCAGGTCATCTGCGTGACGTTCATCGAGTTCATCCGCGGCGTGCCGCTGATCACGCTGTTGTTTGTCGCGTCGACCCTCCTCAACTACTTCATGCCGCCCGGCACCGACTTCGACATCATCCCGCGCGTCCTCATCATGGCGACGCTGTTTGCCTCGGCCTACATGGCCGAAGTGATCCGCGGCGGTCTGGCCGCGTTGCCGAACGGCCAGTACGAAGCGGCCGACACGCTGGGCCTGTCCTACTGGCAGGGCATGCGGCTAATCATTCTGCCGCAGGCGCTGAAGATTTCCATTCCGGGGATCGTCAACACCTTCATCGGCCTCTTCAAGGACACGACGCTGGTCGCGGTGATCGGGTTGCTCGATCCGCTCGGTCTGACGAAGCCGATCCGCTCCGATAGTGACTGGAACGGCATTGTGTGGGAGCTTTACGGCTTCATCGCTCTGCTTTTCTTCGTCTGCTGCTTCGGAATGAGCCGATATTCCATGTTCCTCGAAAAACGCCTTCGGGCATCCGACCGCCGTTAGGGAGACACATCAATGGCCGAAGCCGCGTTTGCCGAGCCCGACACCACGCCACCCCCGCTGGAGATCTCCGATGAGGTCGCCATCGAAATCGAGGCGATGAACAAGTGGTATGGCGAGTTCCATGTCCTGAAGGACATCAACATGAAGATCCAGAAGGGGGAGCGGATCGTTGTCTGCGGCCCCTCTGGTTCGGGCAAGTCCACGCTGATCCGTTGCATCAACGCGCTGGAGAAGTTCCAGAAGGGCGCGATCACGGTTGATGGCGTCCCGCTGACGTCGGACCTCAAGAAGATCGACGAGATCCGCCGCGAAGTCGGCATGGTGTTCCAGCACTTCAACCTGTTCCCGCACCTCACGATTCTGGAGAACTGCACGCTGGCGCCGATCTGGGTGCGCAAGATGCCCAAGAGGGAAGCCAACGAGATTGCGATGAAGTACCTGGAGCGGGTGAAGATCCCCGAGCAGGCCAACAAATATCCGGGCCAGCTGTCCGGCGGTCAGCAGCAGCGCGTCGCCATCGCCCGCGCCCTGTGCATGAACCCCAACGTGATGCTGTTCGACGAGCCGACCTCCGCGCTTGACCCGGAGATGATCAAGGAAGTGCTCGACGTGATGGTCGACCTCGCGCAGACCGGCATGACCATGATCTGCGTGACCCACGAGATGGGCTTTGCCCGCCAGGTGGCCAACCGCGTGGTCTTCATGGATCAGGGGCAGATTGTGGAATCGAACGCCCCGGAGCCGTTCTTCACCAACCCGCAGCACGAGCGGACCAAGCTGTTCCTGTCGCAGATTCTCGCTCACTGAGAGAGCGTTCGCCACGGCGAAGACAGGGCGGGCTCAGGCCCGCCCTTTTTCATCCTAACGGGCGCGCTGGAACAATGTGAGGTCGATCGGGTCGCCCTTGGAAATGTTGAAGCCGGTGACGTGACCGGCCTCGAAAAGGGTGACACGCTTTGCCAAAGCCGCGGCACGGACGGTTGCAACGGCCTCACCGCGGGCAGCAATCACCGCACAGCCTTCGCCGGACAGGGTGACCGCTTCGGCGGCTTCTTCTGCGGTCAGAAGGGCGGTGTTCGTGCCTGAGAGGAAGACGAGGCTCGGCTCGTTGAAGCCGCCGACCGAAATGATCCGCGGGCTGGCGCAAGGCGCTGCTTCAGCGGCCGCGGCCACAAGGCGTGGCGAGATCCAGATCGGCTTTGTCGCCGGCAGGGCGATGCCCCAGATCGTGGCCTGTGCAATCACCGAGGCGGCCACCACCGGCGCCAGCACCGCGGGTGAGACCAGCCTCGCGCCGCGCCAGATGGCGACTGCTGCGGCGAGCCCGGCTGCCGCTGCAAGGGCAGCAAGCACGATGACAGTCACTTGCGGAAAGTCTGCCACCAGCGACGGATCACCGGCGCCAATCTGCGCGAAGATGAAGGGTGCCATCACCGCAGCGCCGAGGACGCCGAGCGGTGCGGCCAGCACCAGCGCGCCGGCAAGCACCTTGAGCGCCCGCGGCGGCGTTGCTGCGGCGAGCGACGCGACGGTGGCGAGCGCAATGCCGGGCAGCAGCGGCAGCGTGTAGTGCGGCAGCTTGGTGGGCGTCAGCTCGAAGACGATCCACGCCGGCACCACCCACGCGGCGGCAAAGAGGATGGCATCGCTGCGCATCCGCACCGCGCGCCACAGTGCGGCGATGGCAAGGGGCGCCAGCGGCCAGCCCACGGCGAGGAACAGGCCGATGTGCGTGAGCGGCGGCGCACCGTGCCCCTCCTGGCCGCCTGCCGCCTTGCCCAGAAAATCCTTGCCCACGGCCGCCACGAAGAACGCCCCGTCGGTGGCGGCATAGATGGCGAGGTACCAGGGCAGGCACACCGCCGCGGCAATGGGAATGCCGATCACAAACCGCAGGTTGGAGAGGATGCGCCTGCGGTCGGCAAGGGCAAGTGCCGCAATGGTGAGGCCGCACACCATCGGTGCAATCGGCCCCTTCACGAGAATGCCCGCGCCGAGCGCCAGCCAGAACAGCACTGCCGTCCCGAGAGGGCGCCGCTCGGACAGCCACAATCGCGCCAGTGCGCCCTGTGCCAGTAGGATGGTGGCGAGAAGCACGGCATCTGTCTTGGCAAGGCGCGCCTCCACCCCGAGGATGATGGTTGCCCCGAAAATGGCGCCAACCGCCAGCGCCAGCGGCATGGGCAGGAAGGCGCGGGCGACCCACACCGAAAGGAGCAGCGCAGAGAGCGCACCGAGGAGAGAGGGGATGCGGTAGACCCAGAGCGGCGCATCGGCGCCCAAGCCGCTCGCCTTGGCCGCCGCGGCCTGAAGCCAGTGGATGCCAACGGGCTTCTTGTGGCGCGGCGCGTCCTGAAAGCGGATGCGCACATAGTCGCCCGTTTCAAGCATCTGCTTGGTGGCCTGGGTGTAGCGCGGCTCGTCCCGGTCGAGCGGCGGAACACCGGCCTGGCCGGGCAGAAAGCCAAGCGCGATGGCAGCCAGAAGCATCAACCCGGCCAGAAGGCCGAGCCCTGTGTCCATGGGGCCTGAGCGGGGGGGAATCATGGGTATGGTCCGTGTGTCAGGGCGGGTGGCGCCATGGGGCTTAGCCCAAAGTGCGCCGCCACACACCCCACCCATTTCGGCAGGGTCGATGCGCACGGCGCCGATTGATGCTGGACGCGGCCCGGACCTGCTGGCGCGACCGGTCCGCCGCTGCTATCGAGCGGGCATGGCAGTTTTCGCGCAGCTCACCGATCTTCACCTCCGCCCGCCGGGCGTCCTGACACTCGGCCGCATCGATGCCGACCGCCACGCCGCGGCCGCCATCGACCGGCTGCTGCTCCGGCACGGCGACATCGACGCCGTGATCGTGACGGGGGATATCGCCGACATTGGCGAGGAAGACGCCTACACCCGCGCCGAAATGCTGCTCTCGCGTTTTTCCGTGCCTGTGCTGGTGATGCCCGGCAACCACGACCGCACCGCTGCGCTGCGCGCGGCGTTCATCGCGTGGCCCGGCGTTGTGGACGAGCCGGTGGCCGGCAAGCTCTGCCATGCGCGCGAGATCGGCGGCGTCATGGCTATCTCGCTCGACACCTCGGTCGACGGGCTGGACACCAGGAGCCACCACGGCACGCTGGGGCCGGCGCAACTGGCGTGGCTGGACGAGACACTGGCCGGCTGCGGTCCTGCGCTCATTGCCATGCATCACCCGCCCTTCCGCACCGGCACCGGCATGGACGGCATCGGCCTCAGCGATGCGGACGCCTTTGCCGCGGTCCTGGCCAGGCACCGCAACGTGGCGCGGATCATCTGCGGCCATGTACACCGTGTCATCATTGGTGACGTTGCGGGCGTCACCTCGATGGCGGTGCCGGGTGTGGCGCATCAGGTTGCGCTTTCGCTGGGCGAAGACCGGGCGCAGCTGGTGATGGAGCCGCCCGCCTACGCCATCCACATTGTGGAAGAGGGCAACGGCGTTTCCCACGTGGGCTATGTGGACGATTATGGCGCGCCCGTGTCGTTTGCCGAGATGGCGGCCAACGCCGCGCCGCCGCAATGACGGCGCCGGGTCTCGCGATCGGCCTTGCGGATATCGAGGCGGCCGCGGCACGGCTTGCAGGGCATGCGGTGCGCACACCGCTCCTGACGTCCGCCGTTCTGGATGAAGCCGTTGGCGCACGGGTCTTCATCAAGCCGGAGTGTCTGCAGCGCACCGGATCGTTCAAGTTTCGCGGGGCGTACAACCGGCTTGCGGCCATGAGCGATGGTGAGCGCGCACGCGGGGTTGTTGCAGCCTCGTCCGGCAATCACGCGCAAGGGGTGGCGGAAGCGGCCCGGTTGTTCGGCGTGCCGGCGACCATCGTCATGCCGCAGGATGCGCCGGCCACCAAGCGCCTCCGCACCGAACGCTCCGGCGCCCGGATTGTGGCCTACGACAGGGAGCGCGAAGACCGGGTTGCGATCTGCGAGGCCATTGCCGCCGAGACCGGCGCGATCTTCGTGCCGCCCTACGACGATCCGTTCGTGATGGCAGGGCAGGGCACCGCAGGCCTCGAAATGGCCCAGGACCTCACGGCACTCGGGCTTCGGGCCGATGCGGTGCTGGTGCCGGTCAGCGGCGGCGGGCTGTTGTCCGGCGTTGCGACGGCCTTCGCGGCTCTGGCGCCGGCAGCCTGTCACCCGGTGGAGCCGGAAGGGTTCGACGATACCACCCGTTCGATCACCAGCGGCCGGCACGAGGCGAACGCGAAGCTGGCCGGCTCCCTTGCCGATGCGCTTCTGGCGCGAACCCCTGGCCAGTTGACGCTCCCCATCCTGAAGGCCCACGCACGCCCCGGCTTTACTGCGGGCGACGCCGACATGAAGGCCGCAGTCGCCTTTGCCGCGAGAGAACTCAAGCTCATTTGCGAGCCGGGCGGGGCCATTGCGCTGGCGGCGCTTCTCTCGGGGGCGGCGCGCTTTTCCGGCGGCACCGTTGCGATCGTCCTGTCGGGCGGCAACATCGACGATGCGATGCTGGCCGATTGCCTCGCCGCCTGACCTGAAGCTTGCAGCCTCAGTGCGAGGTTTCGGTGTAGCGCACGTCCACCACGCCCGCCATGGAGCGGATGGCGTTGGCCACGGAGCGTGACACCGCACGGCCCGATTGCAGCACGATGTCCGTTTCCGTGCCGCACGGGGCGAGCGCGACAAACGTCACGCCGCAAGCGCCGGTGTCGCCCAGAAGCTTGTCGATGGAGACGATGGCCGTCGGCCGGTCGATGAACACCTTGAGGGAGCGCTGGCCGGCGCCGGCCAGCTTGGTCAATGGCTCCACGTTCTGGATGCGCACGGCCAGCCCTTCGTCCCGCTCCTGCGCGGTGACCGTGAGGAGGACGCAGGCGCCGGGGTCCAGCCGGTCGCGGCAGGCCTCCAGCGTATCCTGAAACACGACCGCCTCGAACTGACCTGACGGATCGGACAGCTGGACGATGGCAATGCGATTGCCGCTCTTGGTGCGCCGCTCCTGCCGCGAGATCACCACGCCCGCAAGCCGCGTCCCCGCGCCGACGCGCACCTGCTGCGCAAAATCCCGCCAGCGGGGGACGCTGGCGCCGCGCAGCGCTTCGGCATAGTCGTCCAGCGGATGGGCCGAGAGGTAGAAGCCGATGGCGTCGTGCTCGCGCTTCAGCCGTTCGGCGGGTGTCCACGCGGCATCGGTGGGCAGGCGCAGGTCTTCTGCCTTGGCTTCGCCAAAGAAGTCATTCTGGCCCATGGCCGCAGTGCTGGCGACGCGGTTGGCAACGCCCATGATCTGGTCGAGGCCGCCCGACAGCGTGGCACGGTCGGTGCCGAAACAATCGAATGCGCCGGCGCACACCAGCGCATCCAGCGCACGCTTGGAGGCGACTTTCGGGTCGAGCCGGTTCGCAAAGTCGGTGAGGCTCTTGTAGGGCTCGGTCTGCGAGGCCTCGATGAAGTCGACCAGCGGACGGCCGACGCCTTTCACCGCCGCAAGGCCGTAGACGATGGCATCGTCCACCACGGTGAATTCCGCGCGGGACGTGCGCACGCACGGCGGTTTGACGTCAAAGCCCATGCGCTGCGCCTCGGCGCGAAAATCGTTCAGCTTGTCGGTGTTGCCCATGTCGAGCGTCATCGAGGCGGCCAGGAACTCCTTGGGGTGGTTCGCCTTGAGATAGGCCGTGTGATAGGCGACCAGCGCATAGGCTGCGGCGTGCGACTTGTTGAAGCCGTAGTTGGCGAACTTGGCCACAAGATCGAAGATGTGGTTGGCGTCTGCGGCGGAGGTGCCGCGCGCCTCGGCGCCTTCCACGAAGCGGTCGCGCTGGACGGCCATTTCGGCAGCGATCTTCTTGCCCATGGCGCGCCTGAGAAGGTCAGCTTCGCCGAGCGAGTAGCCGGAGAGGACCTGCGCGATCTGCATCACCTGCTCCTGGTAGATGATGATGCCGTGGGTCTCTTTCAGGATCGGCTCCAGCATGGGGTGGAGGTAGTCCGGTTCCTCCAGCCCCTGCTTGCGCAGGTTGTAGCTCGGGATGTTGTCCATCGGGCCCGGGCGATAGAGCGCCACGATGGCGATGATGTCCTCGAACCGGTCCGGCTTCATGCCAACCAGCGCCTTGCGCATCCCCTGGCTTTCCAGCTGGAACACGCCGGCCGTCTCGCCGCGGGCCAGAAGCTCGTAGGAGGCCTTGTCGTCGAGCGGGAGGGTGTCGAGGTCGATGGGTTCGTCGATCAGTGCCAGCGCGCGCTGGATGGTGGTGAGCGTTTTCAGGCCCAGAAAGTCGAACTTGACGAGGCCGGCGCTCTCCACCCACTTCATGTTGTACTGGCTGACCGGCAGCGGCGAGCGCGGATCGCGGTACAGCGGGACGATCTCTTCCAGCGCCCGGTCGCCAATGACGATGCCGGCGGCGTGGGTGGAGGCGTGGCGGTAGAGGCCTTCCAGCTTCAGCGCCATCTGCAGGAGGCGGTCGACCTCGCCGTCCTCCTTGCGGGCCTGCTGGAGCGCGGGCTCGGTCTTCATCGCCTCGCCCAGCGTGACCGGGTTGGCGGGGTTCGACGGCACCATCTTGGCGAGCTGGTCGACCTTGAAATAGGGCATGTCGAGGACGCGGCCGACGTCGCGCACCACGGCGCGCGCCTGCAGCGTTCCGAAGGTGATGATCTGCGCCACCTTGTCGGCGCCGTAGCGCTTCTGAACGTAGGTGATCACCTCGTCGCGCCGGTCCTGGCAGAAGTCGATGTCGAAGTCCGGCATCGAGACGCGCTCTGGGTTGAGGAAGCGCTCGAACAGGAGGTCGAACCGGAGGGGATCGAGGTCGGTGACCGTCAGCGCGTAGGCGACCAGCGAGCCGGCACCCGAGCCGCGGCCCGGCCCGACCGGAATGTCCTGCTGCTTCGCCCACTGGATGAAGTCCGCCACGATGAGGAAGTAGCCGGGGAACTTCATCGACGTGATGATGGAAAGTTCGTGCTCCAGCCGCTTGGCGTAGACCTCGCGCTCGACGCCGGGCGCCATGCCGCGGGTGGCAAAGCGTTTTTCCAGCCCCTCCAGCGCCATGGTGCGCAGGCGCTCGGCCTCCGCCTCGATGTCGTCCGCCGCGTCGCGCGCTTCGCCGCCGCCTTCGCCGGCAAGGAAGCTCGGCAGCATCGGGCCGCGCTTGCGCGGGCGGTAGGAGCACCGCAGCGCCACCTCGGCGGTGTTCTCGATGGCCTCCGGCAGGTCCGCGAACAGGGCTTCCATCGCGCTTTGCGGCTTCAGCCAGTGTTCGGCGGTGAGGCGGCGGCGGTCGTCATCGCCAAGGCGGCGGCCTTCGGCAATGGCGATCAGCGCGTCGTGCGCCTCGTAGTCATCGTGGGCGGCGAAGTAGGCCTCGTTGGTGGCAACCAGCGGAAGGCCCATGTCGTAGGCCATGTTGACGGTGGCCTCTTCCAGCGTGGTCTCGCCCTTGTCGCCGTGGCGCTGGAGTTCGCAGTAGAAGCGATCGCCGAAGGTTTCGGCAAGCGCGGCGGTCATCGCGCGGGCGGCATCCAAGTCGCCATCGCGTAACGAGAAGCCGACGGGGCCGCCGAGCCAGCCGGACAGCGCGATGATGCTTTCGCTATAGGTCGCGCAGTCCGCCATCGAGACGCTGGGGGAGCGGCCTTCGGACGACAGGTACGCGTGGCTGATGAGGCGCTGCAGGTTCATGAACCCGGTTTCGTTCGCGGCGTAGAGGGGGAGCCGCGTCACCGGGGTGATCTGCTTGCCGTTCTGGATCCGCTCGGGCAGGCGCAAGGGAACGGTGCAGCCGATGATCGGCTGGATGCCCGCCTCGAATGCCTTTTCGGAAAACTCCAGCGCGCCGAAGAGGTTGGCGGTGTCCGTCACCGCCACGGCGGGCTGCTTGTCATCCCCTGCGAGGCTGATGATCTTCTTCAGCTGCATCGCGCCCTCGAGGAGCGAGAACGCCGAGTGAACACGCAGGTGAATGAACATGTGCCGCTCCGTTCGCGCCTGAGGCCGGCGGCCGATTGCCGCCGGATGATGAAGGCCCGCCAGAGTAGGCGGCGAGCCGGCTGGCGTAGAGGCTAGATGATGGACTGAACGTGCCCCATCCACAGATAGACCGCGCCGAGGAAGGACGCGCAGGACACCAGGCCACCGAGATCGAGAATGAACCGCTTCATGACTGCCTCTCCATTTGTTCTATGGAGGGACTGTATGAGAATATTACGAGAACATCAATTGAGGTGTTCTGGTTCGTTCTATGAGTCGGTTACCAAACCGTTACTGAGGTGCACAATCCTATCCATGTCACCAGCCAGCGCGGGGTTGTGCGTGGCGACCAGTGCGGCTAGGCCGTTCTCGCGGCTGAGCGATAGGAACGCATCCCGAACGTTTTCCGCAGTGCCCTGGTCAAGGTTCCCGGTCGGTTCGTCTGCCAGGAGCAGGTCGGGCTTGTTGGCGACCGCTCTTGCGATGGCGACGCGCTGGCGCTCGCCGCCCGACAGTGCGCCGGGGCGGTGGGTGCGGCGGGAGGCAAGGCCGAGCGTTTCCAGAAGATCGTCGGCCCGTTTGAGCGCGGCGCCGGGGGAAACGCCCGCAAGCCGCTGGGGCAGCGCGACATTCTCCCGTGCCGTGAAGTCGCCGAGAAGGTGGTGGAACTGGTAGACGAAGCCGATCCTGTCACGCCGGATGGCGGTGCGTTCCTTGTCGGACAGGTGTCCGGCATCGATGCCGCCAATGGCCACCGTGCCGCCGCTCGGCCGTTCCAGAAGCCCCGCGATCTGCAGGAGCGTGGATTTGCCGGCGCCGGACGGGGCAACCAGTGCCACCAGCTCGCCGCGCAGGATGGTGAGGTCGACGCCGGTGAGGACGTTGACCACGGTATCGCCGTCGCCAAAGTGACGGGTGACGCCCGTAAGCGCCAGAGGCGGTGGGGTCTCGCTCATCAATCGGCCTTCAGCGCATCGACGGGGTCCGTCTTGGCCGCTTTCCATGCCGGATAGATGGTGGCCAGCAGCGAGAGGATCAGCGCCATGGCAACGACGACTGTGGTCTGGGTGGAGTCCATGTCGGCCGGCATCTTGGACAGGAAATAGAGTTCCGGCGAGAACAGCTCGGTCCGCAGGAGGGACGAGATGAACTGCCGGATCGCCTCGATGTTGAGCGCGATCAGCGTCCCCAGCACGAAGCCGATCAGCGTGCCCGCCACGCCGATGGAGAGGCCGACGATCAGGAACACCCGCATGATCATGGCGCGGCCGGCGCCGACGGTGCGCAGGATCGCGATGTCGCGCGTTTTCTCCTTCACCAGCATGATCATGCCGGAGATGACGTTGAGGGTTGCGACGAGGATGATCAGCGTCAGGATGACGAACATCACGTTGCGCTCCACCACCAGCGCGGAGAAGAAGGTGCGGTTGCGCTGCCGCCAGTCGATCAGGAACAGCGGGCGGGCGGCGGCGGTATCGATCAGCGGTCGCAACCGGTCGACACTGTCCGGATCGTCGACGAAGACCTCGATCGCCGTGACCTCGTTTTCCTCGTTGAAGTAGTACTGCGCTTCTTCCAGCGGCATGTAGATGAACGAGGAATCGTATTCGCTCATGCCGATCTCGAAGATGCCCTGGATGGGGTAGCTCTCGATCCGCGGCGTGACGCCGAAGGGCGTGACCGCGCCGTTGGGGTTGATGAGCTGGATCGAGTCCCCCAGCGAGACGCCGAGGCTGGCTGCGAGCCGCGAGCCGATCATCACGCCCTTGGAGGTCCCGAAGGTGTCGCCATTGCCGAGCAGCAAGCGGTCGGACACGAAGGTCAGCTTGTCGAAATCCTGCTGTTCCAGCCCGCGCACCAGCGCGCCGGACGAGCCCACCTTGCCCGACACCAGCGCCTGTCCCTCCACAAAGGGGATCGCCATCGTCACGCCGCGGACCTTCTCGATCCGGTCCGAGACCGCCCTGAAGTCGGTCAGCGGGCCGTCGATGGGCTGGAGGAGGACATGGCCGGAAACGCCGAGGATCTTGTTGAAGAGTTCGGCGCGGAACCCGTTCATCACCGCCATCACGATGATGAGGGTCGCAACGCCAAGCGCGATGCCGATCAGCGACAGCGTGGAGATGACCGACACGAACGTTTCGCGCCGGCGCGAGCGGAGATACCGCCACGCGATGTTCCATTCGAGCGCGCCGAAGGCACTCATGGGCGGGTCGTGAGCCGGGTGAGGGCGTCGGCTTCGGACACGGTGTGCTTCTCCCCCGTCGCCCGGCGCTTGATCTCTACCGTGCCCTCGCCGGCGCCGCGCGGGCCGACCACCACCTGCCAGGGCAGGCCGATGAGGTCCATGGAGGCGAACTTGCCGCCTGCGCGCTGGTCGGTGTCGTCCACCAGCACGGACTTGCCGGCGGCCTCGAAGGCGGCTTCCAGACGGTCCACCATCGCGTCGGTCTCCGCATTGCCGGGCTTGAGGTTGATGAGGCCGATGTCGAACGGGGCGATCTCATCGGGCCAGATGATGCCGTTCTCGTCGTGGCAGGCCTCGATCACGGCGCCGACGAGGCGGGAGACGCCAACGCCGTAGGAGCCCATGTGGACGGGCTTTTCCTCGCCGTCCGGCCCCATCACCACGGCGCCCATGGGCTTGGAATATTTCTCGCCGAAATAGAAGATATGGCCGATCTCGATGCCGCGCGCGGTGACGCGGTCAGCCTCGGGGATCGCGTCGAAGGCGGCCTCGTCGTGCATCTCGTCGGTGGCGGCGTAAAGGCTCGTCCAGTCGTCGATGATGGGGGAGAGGTCGGCCGAAAAGTCGGTGTCCTCGCCGGGGATCGGCTTGTCCAGCATCGCGCGGTGGCAGAACACCTCGCTCTCGCCGGTGTCGGCAAGGATGATGAACTCGTGGGAGAGGTCGCCGCCGATGGGGCCGGTGTCGGCACGCATCGGGATGGCGGTGAGGCCCATGCGCGAAAATGTGCGCAGGTAGGCAACGAACATGCGCTGATACGCGGCCTTGGCGGCGTCGGCATCGATGTCGAAGGAGTAGGCGTCCTTCATCAAGAATTCGCGGCCGCGCATGACGCCGAAGCGGGGGCGCACCTCGTCGCGGAATTTCCACTGGATGTGGTAAAGGTTCAGCGGCAGCGCCTTGTAGCTCTTCACATGGGTGCGGAAGATGTCGGTGATCATCTCCTCGTTGGTGGGGCCGAACAGCATCGCGCGCTCGTGGCGGTCCGTGATGCGCAGGAGCTCCGGCCCGTAGGCGTTGATGCGGCCCGATTCCATCCACAGGTCAGCCGGCTGGATCGTCGGCATCAGGACTTCCTGCGCGCCGGCGCGGTTCTGTTCCTCGCGCACGATCTGCTCGATCTTCTTCAGCACCGCAAAGCCCATGGGGAGCCACGAGTAGATGCCGGCGGCCTGCTGGCGGATCATGCCGGCACGCAGCATCAGCCGGTGCGAGACGATCTCGGCTTCTTTCGGCGTCTCGCGCAGGATGGGCAGGAAATAGCGGGACAGGCGCATCGGTTCACTCTTCAGCGGCGGGGATGGGTATTGGACCCGGTGGCGGGGCCGGGTCAATCGCAGGCCATCCCCAGTACAGGCTTTGGAATGCCTGCGCGAGCCCCGCTCAGGCCGCCAGCGCCTCCGCCGGCGGGTCCTCTGCCCCCGTCATGAAGGCAACGGCGTCGGACATGGTGTAGTCGCCGGGCTTGATGACGGTGAGCCGCCGGCCGAGGCGGTGGATGTGGATGCGGTCCGCCACCTCGAACACATGCGGCATGTTGTGGGAGATGAGGACGATGGGGGTCCCCCGCTCGCGCACATCGCGGATCAGCTCCAGCACGCGGCGCGATTCCTTGACGCCCAGCGCCGCGGTCGGCTCGTCCATGATGATGACGCGGGAGCCGAAGGCGGCGGCGCGTGCCACCGCGACACCCTGCCGCTGACCGCCCGACAGGGTTTCCACCGCCTGGCCGATGTTCTGGATCGTCATCAGCCCCAGCTCCGACAACAGGTCGCGCGAGCGCTGTTCCATGGCGGAGCGGTCGAGCTTGCGAAAGACGGAGCCCAGGATTCCGGGTTTGCGGATCTCGCGGCCGAGAAACATGTTGTCGGCAATGGAGAGGGCCGGGGAGAGGGCGAGGTTCTGGTAGACGGTCTCGATGCCGGCGGTGCGTGCTTCCAGCGGGGAGGCGAAGCGGACGCGCTCGCCGTTCAGCGTGATCTCGCCGCTTTCGGGCCTGAGCGCGCCGGAGAGCGCCTTGATGAGGGTGGACTTGCCGGCCCCATTGTCTCCGATGACGGCGAGGATCTCGCCGGGCATCAGGTCGAAGTCGCAGCGGTCGAGCGCGGTGACGCGGCCGAACCGCTTGACGAGGCCGCGCGCTTTCAGAACGGGTTCGGTCATACCGCCACCTTTCGGATCCACTGGTCGATGGCGACCGCCACGATGATGAGAACGCCGATGAGGAGGTAGGTCCACTGCGGGTCCGTCCCCACCATGCGAAGGCCGAGCGAGAACACGCCCACGATCAGCGCCCCGAACAGCGAGCCGACGATGGAGCCGCGCCCGCCGAACAGCGAGATGCCGCCGATCACCACGGCGGTGATCGCCTCGATGTTGGCAAGCTGGCCCGATGTCGGCGAGACCGAGCCGATGCGCCCGATCAGCACCCAGCCGGCAAAGGCGCAGATGAGGCCGGCCAGCGCGTAGACCGAGATCAGCACGCGGCGCACCTGCACGCCGGAAAGCTGCGCCGCCTCCGGGTCGTCGCCGATGGCATAGACGTGGCGGCCCCACGCGGTGTGTTTCAGCACATAGGCGAGGATGACCACGAGGAGTAGGAGGCCGACCACGCCGTAGGTGAAGACCGCGCCGCCAACGCTGAACTTCTCGCCGAAGAATTGCAGCGCCGGCGCGTCGGCCTGGATGTCCTGCGAGCGGATGGTCTCGTTGCGCGAATAAAGGAAGTTGGCGGCCAGGAAGATCTGCCAGGTGCCGAGCGTCACGATGAACGGCGGCAGCTTCATCACCGAAACGAGGATGCCGTTGATGGTGCCCATCAAGGTGCCGGCCATGAGGCCGACGCCAATGGAGATCTCCGCCGGGATGCCGTAGCGGAAGGTGAGCTGCCCCATCAGCACGGACGAGAACACCATGATCGCGCCGACCGAAAGGTCGATGCCCGCGGTGAGGATCACCAGCGACTGCGCGGCGGCGGTAATCCCGACGATCGCCACCTGCTGCAAGATGAGGGTCATCGCGAAGGGGGAGAAGAATTTCGATCCCAGCACCAGCCCGAACACGATGATGGAGATGATGAGGACGATCAGCGGCACGGCCGCCGGCGTCTGATGCAGGAAGTGCTGGATGTGGGTGAGGACGCCGCGGCGCTCGTCCTCGAATTCGGCCACGCGTTCGGCCTCGCGGGCCTTGCTCTCGCCGGACACTTGCGCGTCGGTCATCATGCCTCCGGATTGCCGGGCGGAACGGTCGACGCCGCAGCAAGGTCGCTTCTCATGGGACGCGCGCGGGCAGGGAGCCCGCGCGCCGGATCAGAAGGGGGCAATCAGCCCCAGCACTTGTCCGTGCCTTCGGCGGTGTCGATCGATTCGACGCCGTCCACGGGCTTGTCGGTCACCAGTGCGACGCCGGTGTCGAAGAAGTCCTTGCCCTCGGTGGGTTCGGGCTTGTTGCCGGACTTGGCAAACTCGGCAATGGCCTCCACGCCGAGCGATGCCATCAACAGCGGATATTGCTGGCTGGTGGCGCCGATCACGCCGTCCTTGACGTTCTGCACACCGGGGCAACCACCATCGACGGAGACGATCAGCACGTCGTTCTCGCGGCCGATGGCGCGCAGCGCCTCGTAGGCGCCGGCGGCGGCAGGTTCGTTGATGGTGTAGACGACGTTGATCATCGGGTCCTTGGCGAGGAGGTTTTCCATCGCGCGGCGGCCGCCTTCCTCGTTGCCCGCGGTCACATCGTTGCCGACGATGCGGGGGTCGGTCTCGTCGCCCCAGCGGTTCACGTCGCCGGTGTCGATGCCGAAGCCGGTGAGGAAACCCTGGTCGCGCAGGACGCCGACGGAGGGCTGGCTGACGGCCAGATCCAGCATGCCGATCTTCGCGTCGGCGGCGTCATCACCGAGGGTTGCGGCAGCCCACTCGCCGATCAGCTCGCCGGCCTTGAAATTGTCGGTGGCGAAGGTGGCATCTGCGGCGTCCAGCGGCTCCAGCGGCGTGTCCAGCGCGATGACCAGAATGCCGGCGTCGCGCGCCTGCTTCAGCACCGGCACGATGGCCTTGGTGTCGGACGCGGTCATGAGGATGCCGCTGGCACCATCGAGAATGCACGTCTCCACGGCGGCGACCTGGCTTTCGTGGTCGCCGTCCACCTTGCCGGCATAGGATTTCAGCGTGATGCCGAGTTCCTCGGCCTTTGCCGTGGCGCCTTCCTTCATCTTCACGAAGAAGGGATTGGTATCGGTCTTGGTGATGAGACACGCGCTCTGCGCACTGGCAGCCGTCACACCGAGCACGGTCGCGGCGGCGGCGAGCAGCGTCGTCTTCGCAATGTGGTTCATTGGAAACTCCCTGGATCGGTGGCCTTTTTGACCACGCTTGATTGCCGAATGACTCCGGTTGCCTGAGACAAGCAGCACCGAACGCTTTCGTCAATTTAAAGGAGATAGCCACAATGCTGGCGGGTATTGGCACGCCCTTGGATCGTCGAGATTCGCGCAAGGGCTGCAGAACGCATCAACGCCCACATATCACTCCAACTGATATTATAAGGCGCTTTTATTATTGGTATTTCTAGGGGTGTTTCCTCAAGGTTCCGCCAGCGATCAATGGAGCGACCTTGTGGGACTTCTGGACGGCGTTCGGGTTGTCAGCCTCAACCATTTTCTCGCCGGACCGGCGGCCGCCCAGCTTCTGGGCGATATGGGAGCCGACGTGATTGCGGTGGAGCCGACCGGCGGCGCTTTCCAGCGCGGCTGGGCCGTGGCCGGCCGGTTCGTTGACGGGCAGAGCGTCAATTTTCTGTGCACCGGCCGCAACAAGCGCAGCCTTGCCGTCGATCTGAAGTCTCCCGAAGGCCGCGCGATCGTGGAACGGCTGATTGCCGGAGCCGATATCGTGATGGAGAATTTCCGCCCCGGCGCAATGGTGCGTCTGGGATTTGATCCAGCGCGCCTTCTGGCGGACTATCCGCGCCTCATCTACGCCGCCGCCAGCGGCTTCGGAGCCGATGGCCCCTACAAGGACCGGCCGGGTCAGGACCTCCTGTTGCAGGCCATGTCCGGTCTTGCCGCCCACACGGGACCGGCCGAGGGGCCGCCCACAGCGGTCGGCTCGGTGGTGATCGACCACCATGCGGCAGCGCTTTACGCCATGGCGATCTCTGCTGCACTTTATGCCCGCGAACGCACGGGCAAGGGTGGCCGCATCGACGTCAGCCTGTTGCAGGCTGCGGTGGATCTGCAAGGCGAGTCCATTGCGGCGTGGATGAACGGCGCGGCCCACGAGGGCCCGCGCGGGCCGGGCGGCGTGGCCGCCTGGTTCAGCGCCGGCGGCTACGGCATTCACGAGACTGCCGATGGTGCCATCGCCATTTCAATGGCAGCGCCGAAAACGCTGGGCGACGCGCTCGGCATTGCGGCACTGGAAGAGTTTGCCGATGCAGACTCGCTTCCCCGCCGCGCGGAAATCACGGCGCTGGTGCGTGAGACTGTGCGCACCCGGCCGACCGCACACTGGGTCGAGAGGCTGGATGCCGCCGGCGTCTGGAATGCGCGGGTCGAGGATTATGACGACCTGAAAAACAACCCGCAGCTGAAGCATCTGGGGGCATTCACCGAAATGCCGGGCGCGACCGGTGCACACATCACCATGGTCTCGCACCCGGTACGCTATGACGGTGCGGCGCCCGAGGTCCGCCTCGTACCGCAGCCACTTGGCGCGCAGACCCGCGAAATTCTGGCCGAAGCCGGCTACGGCGCGGACGATATCGAGCGCCTCATTTCCGCCGGGACGGTGAAGGCCGAGGACGCGGCATGAAGCTCGACTTCAAGGTCCTCAGCTTCTGCCACTATCTTCAGGGGCCGGCCGCCACCCAGTATCTGGCGGACATGGGCGCCGATGTCGTCAAGGTGGAGCCGCTGCAGGGGGCGTTCGAGCGGCACTGGTCCGGCGGGCGGTCCCACGTCAACGGCGTCAGCGCGTTCCTCCTGTCGGCCAACCGCAACAAGCGCAGCCTTGCCGTGGACCTCAAGCATCCGGACGGCCTTGCGCTGGTCAGGACGCTGGCGGCGGCGAGCGACGTGGTGGTGGAGAATTTTCGCCCGGGCGTGATGGACCGCCTTGGCCTTGGCTACAGCGCGCTGAAGGCATTGAAGCCGGACATCATCTACGCCTCCGCCACAGGCCTTGGCGCCGATGGGCCCGCCGCGATGCGGCCCGGCCAGGACCTTCTGATGCAGGCGCGCTCCGGCCTCGTGGCGGCCACCGGGGGCGGCCCGCAGGGGCCGACCGTCGTGGGCGCTGCGGTGGTGGACCAGCACGGGGCATCGCTCCTCGCCATGGGCATTCTGGCTGCGTTCGTGCGCAAATTGCAGACAGGCGAGGGCGGCCGGGTCGAGGCGTCCCTCTTCCAGGCGGCGCTCGACCTCCAGACCGAGGCAATGACCAAATATTTCGCCCGCCAGGTGGAGGGGGACGTGATGGCCCGCGGCCCCAATGTGGGGAGCTGGTATCATGATGCGCCTTACGGGGCGTATGCGCTGGCGGACGCGAACATCGTCCTGTCGATGAACGATGCCGGGCGCCTTGCCGATGCGCTGGACAGCGACCGGCTGCGCGCGCTGTCCGGGATCGACCGCTATGCCGAGCGCGAACGCTACGCCTCTGCCATGGCAGAGGCGCTGGCGCCGCGCACCTTTGCCGACGTGTCGGAACGCTTCGATGCCGCCGGCATCTGGCACGAGCGGATCCAGAGCTATGACGATGTGCGCGCCGACCCGCAGGCGCAGCATCTTGGTGCCTTCACCGAGGCGGATGTGCACGGCACGCCGGTCTCCCTGCTCACCCACCCGATCAAATATGACGGCGTGACGCCGCCGCTGCGAACCATGCCCCTGTCGGCCGGCGCCGACAGCCGCGCAATTCTCACCGAACTTGGTGTGTCCGATGCCGACGTGGACGCGCTTGCCGCGCGCGGCGTCATTGGCGTTCCCGCGCCGCACACCGACCAGCCGTAACCGGATAAGGCCCTGATGGACTTCGAAATTCCCGAAGAGACCCAAATGGTGGTGGACACTGTCCGCCGCTTCGTCACCGAAAAGGTGCAGCCGCTGGAGATGGCGACCGAAGAGGCCGCCATCATCCCGGCCGATGCGCTCGCCCGCGTGAAGGCCGAGGCGCAGGCTCTGGGTCTGTACGCCCTCAACATGCCCGAGGCGGTGGGCGGCGGCGGGCTCTCGACGGTGGACATGTGCCTTGTCGAAGAGCAGCTCGGGCAGACGTCCGATGCGTTGATCCGGCGCGTCTTCGGGCAGGTCTACCCCATGCTGATGGCCTGCGACGCGGCCCAGACCGAGCGCTACCTGAAGCCGACGGTGCGGGGCGATCTCATCACCGCCATGGCCATCACCGAGCCCGGTGCGGGCTCGGATGCCGCCGCCATCAGCACCACCGCGACGGCTGACGGTGACGATTTCCTCATCAGCGGCACCAAGCACTTCATCTCGGACGGCGATATTGCGGACTACGTGATCGTGATGGCGCTGACCGATGCCGAAAAGCGCGCGCGTGGCGGGATCACGCTCTTCCTCGTCGATCGCGGGACGCCGGGCTTCAAGGTCGCGCGGACGCAGAAGATGATGGGCCACCGCGGCTACGGCCATGCCGAACTTGTCTTCGACAACTGCCGCGTGCCGCGTTCGGCCATTCTGGGAGAGCTCGGCGAAGGGTTCAAGCTCATCATGGCGAGCGTTGCTGCGGTGCGTCTGGCGCACATCGGCGCCCGTTCGGTGGGGATGGCGCAGCGCGTTCTGGAACTGATGCGCGAACAGGCCAACGGCCGAAAGCAGTTCGGCCAGCCCATCGGGGACTTCCAGATGGTGCAGCAAATGATCGCCGATACCGCAATGGATATATTCGCTACCCGGATGATGGTGCTGAATACCGCTTGGGAGATCGACCAAAACAGGGACGTTCGCGCTAAAGTTTCAATGGTGAAAGTTTTCGCTTCCGAAATGTTGGGCCGGGTCGCTGACCGCGGAATACAGATATTCGGGGGTTACGGATTCACGAAAGAACTACCGCTGGAGCGTATCTATCGAGATTCCCGTGTCACCCGAATCTATGATGGTACCTCTGAAGTACATCGAATGCTCATCGCCCGTTCGGTGATGAAGCGCGGCCTGTCCCTGTGAATGTCATGGCCGAAATGAAGAGTTGCGAAATGAAAAAGCATACGGCACCCCAGATCGGTGAGACGATATCCTTCCGCAAGACGATGACTGTCGCCGAGCAGGCCATGTACACTGGCATCAGTGGCAACCTTGGCGGTCTCTACGTGGACCGTACCTGCGCAAAGCTGGAAGGCCTCGAGGATGCTGCGGTATTCGAGCTGGCGGCCACCGCTCTCGTCACCACATGCCTTGCCCGCGCCGGTGGCGCGCGGCGCCGCATCAGCGCACTGTCCACCGAGTTCCTGCACCCGATCACGGTCGGGCAGACCGTTCAGGCCTGCGCGAAAGTGGTTGAAACCGGAGACACGCTGAAGTTTGAATTATCGCTCTGCGTCAAAGACGTGAAGGTCATGCGCGGGACGGCCGTAATGGTGCCGGCCATGGAAAGCTGATGTACGATGTCGTTCCCTTCGATGCCCTGAACGTGGGTGACCGCGTCTCGATGTCGAAGACCGTAACCGAGGCGGACGGTGCGCTCTACATCGCCGCCACCGGTGATTTCGGCCCCGTCCACATCGACGACGACTATGCTGGCGGCACCCGCTTCGGCCAGAGGCTGGCGCCCGGCATCATGGTCGCCGGCCTTTGCACCAGCGTTCTGACGGCGGAGCTTGCCGGGGTTCTCGGCATCTCCATCGACGATCAATTCTGGTTCACCGGCCCCGTCTTCTACGGCGATACGCTGAAGATCGAAGTCTGGATTGCGGAGCGTCATGAAGAGACGCGCACCCTGATCTGGGAGGGCTCGGCCACCAACGAGGATCAGCGCGAGGTCCTGAGGGCCCGCGCCACTTTGAAATACCCCAGAAAGATGCCCAAGACCCAATGAAGTCCTCCGATCTCTCCGGCGTCACCGTCGCCACCATCCTGCCGTTCGACGAGAGCGGCGCCATCGACTGGCCCTCCTACGCACGCGTTCTGGAGCATTGTGCGGTGCCGGACACCATCGCCGCCGTGTTCGTCAACGGCCACGCGGGCGAAGCGACCTCGCTGGATGCCGAGGAGCGGGTGGCGGTCATCCGCCGCACGCGCGAAATCATCGGCAGCAAGCCGCTTCTGGCCGGTGTCGTTCCGCTCGGCGTTTACGATGCCATCGCGCAGGCGCGTGAAGCGGAGGCCGCGGGCGCCGATGCCATCGTCATCTTTCCGCCCGCAGCGCTCGGGGGCGGGGCCGCCTCAACCGCAGCACCGGTCGAATTTTGCGCGGCGGTGACGGCGGCTGTGTCGATCCCGGCGTCGGTGTTCCAGTTCCCGCTGGCATCCGGCCTTGGCTATTCGACCCAGACGCTGGTGGACATTGCGAAGCTGCCGAAGGTGATTGCGGTCAAGGAAGGCTCCAACACCATGCTGGCCTACGAGGAGAATTTTCGCGCCCTGCGCCGTGAGGCACCCGATGTCGCGATGCTACCCTCCAACTTCGACTGGTTCCTGCCCCAGCTTGCCGTGGGTGCCGACGGGCTTTTGTCCGGCCTTGCAAGTCTTGCCCCCACCGAGCTTCATGCCCTCTGGGATGCCGCAGCGCGGGTGGACCTTGCCGCCATGCGCACCGCCAGCGATGCGCTGCACCCTCTGGTGCGCACCGTCTACGGCGCTGCCCCCATTGTCGACATGCACACCCGCATCAAGGTCGCCCTGGAGGCCCTCGGCATCATCACGTGCGCCAGGCCGCGCCTGCCGTTGATGGCGGTAACGCCTGCTGTCGCCGATACGGTGCGCCGCACCGTGCGCGCACACATGGGAGACCTCGCATGACACGCCATCCCTTCGGCGGCATCTACGCAGCAACCATCTTGCCGATGACTGCGGATGGCGCCATCGATGAGGCAGCGCTCACCGCCCACCTCGGCGCTGTGCTTGCCACCGATGGTATCGTCGGGCTTCTGGTCAACGGTCACGCCGGCGAGAACGCCATGTTGACCGTTGCGGAAACGGCTGAGGTGGTGGCGGTTGCGCGCAAGGCCGCGTGGCGCAAGCTGGTGGTCTGCGGGATCAATGCGGAAGGCACCAGCGCGGCGGCCGAACGGGCCGCCTGCGCTGCCCGGGAAGGCGCCGACGCCGTGATGGTGTTTCCGCCCTTTTCGTGGGCGCTGGGGGCGGACCGGCGGTCGATCGTTGCCCATCACAAGGCCATTGCCGAGGCTGCCGGCACGCCGATGTTCCTGTTTCAGGGCGCGGTGGGCGCTGGCAAGACTGCGTACACCGAACCAACGCTGGGCGCCCTGCTTGAGATCGAGACCGTTGTCGGCATCAAGGAGGGGAGCTGGGAGACGCTGGCCTATGACAGGACCCGCCGTCTTGCCCGAACGTTGCGGCCGGATGTGGCAGTCATGGCCTCTGGCGATGAGCATCTGTTCCCGAGCTTTGCCATTGGCAGCGACGGCAGCCTCGTCAGCCTTGCCGCGGTGGTGCCGGAACTGATCGTGGCACTGGAGCGGGCGGTGGACGCTGGCGACATGGCCGAGGGCCGCCGCCTGCACGACGCGCTGTTCGAGCTTGGCCGCATCGTCTACGGCGCGCCGGGGCACCTTGCCACGGCGCGGCTCAAGGCCTGTCTGGTGATGCTGGGGCGCATTCCGTCTGCGGTGTGCCGTGCGCCGGCACCGGCGCTGGACGCTGCCGAAACGGAAGCCCTTGCCGGTGCGCTGCGGGCTGCGGGGCTTACGGTGTGACGGTGCCGATGCTCCATATCGTCATGGTGGACGTTGCGGCCGAAGACGAAGCCGCATTCAACGACTGGTACGACAACGTCCATTTGCCGGATATTCTGGCGTGCCCTGGCTGGTTGTCCGCAACGCGCCGCATTTGTGTCGAGGGTGGCCCCAAATACGTCGCGATCTACGAAATCAGCGGGCCGGAAGCCTACGAAAGCCTGGAGTTTGCCGCAATCAAGGGGTTCGGCCCCTTCGAAGGGAGGGTCTCCAACTTCACGCGGCTTCGATTTGCTGGCATGGATGGCTGTCACGGCACCGAATAGTCGGGCGCCGATGGTGTCGGATAGCCCGATGAACCTGCGGCAACTGGAAATCTTCCGCGCCATCATGCACTGCCGCACCACCGTTGCGGCAGCGGAAGACCTTGGCGTGTCGCAATCTGCCGTGTCCAACGCGCTCAAACACATGGAAACGCGCCTTGGCTTTCGCCTGTTCGAGCGAGGCGGCAACGGGCTGGTGCCGACGGAGGAAGCGCGGATCCTCATCGAAACCGCAGAACCGCTGTTCCTCCAGCTGAACGCGGTAAAGCAGCGCGCGCAGGATCTGCGCGCCGGTATTGCCGGCCGGCTTCGGATCGTTTCCACGGCCGAACTCTCCACAGCGGTGGTGCCGGCGGCGGTGAGCGCTTTCCTGTCGCAGCGGGGAGAGGTTCGAATCGGTATCGAAACCGAGTCGCTCGGCAATGTTCTGGAGATGGTCGAGAACGGGGTGGCCGATGTCGGCTTTGCCATGGAGGCGCCGCAGCGCAACGGTCTCAGCCTTCGCAAGCTTGCAAAAGTGCGGGCGGTCTGCCTGTGCCAGGCGGATCACCCCATCGCGCAGCTTGATGAGGTTACCCCGCAGGACCTTGCGGACGTGCCGCTTGTGGGGCCGCAGCCTACCAGCCGGATCGGCTTTCTGGTCGAGAACAAGTTTCGCGACGCGGGGGTGCCCTATGCGCCGGTGGTGGAAGTGCGTTTCCTCAACACGGCGGCCCTTGTGGCGGAGCAGGGGTTTGGCGTCGGCCTGATCGACGAGTTTTCAGCCGGCTTCTGGCCGTCGCGCCAGGTGAAGGTGTTGCCGTTCGTGCCGCCGGTTTCCCTGACCCTGTCTGCGGTCGTGCCGGACAACAGGGCAGTGGCGCCCCTCGCCGATGCTCTGATCGACGTGTTCGAGGCGGAAATTGCAACGCGCCTCAGCGGTTCGGTGCCAACGCCGGATTGAGGCGCCGGCCGGTCATCTATTCGGTCACGCCGGCGGGGTCGGGCTGGCGGCTGACGGCGAGCGTGTTGCGCAGGGCATTTTGCGCGGCTGCGATCTGCCCATCCCCGTCGCGGCCCGCCGCCTCGGCAAAACCTTTTGCGATCCGGTTTCGCCCGCCACGCTTGGCCTCGTACAAGGCCTGATCGGAGCTGGAGAGGGGATCGCGCCGGATCGACTTGCCATCGAGGTCGGCACTAATCCCGGCGCTGATCGTGCAGTTGATGATTTTTCCGTCAACTTCGATCAGCTCGTTTTCCATGCGGCGCCGGATCCGCTCTGCCATGATGAGCGCGCCATCGCTGGATGTGTTGCTGAGGAGGAGGGCGAATTCTTCGCCGCCGAGCCGCGCCGCAATATCCGACTCGCGGGCTTCCTCGGACAACACGAAGCCGAGCCGCTTGATGACCTCGTCACCCGCCGGATGGCCGTAATTGTCATTGATCAGCTTGAACCGGTCGATGTCGACCATGACGATGGCGAACGGGTTGGCATATCGCTTCCACCTTGCCCAGGCGCGGTCAAGGTGGAGATAGAACGACCGTCGGTTCGGCAAGCCGCTGAGCTCGTCCACGAAAGCCAGCCGCCGGACCTCCCGTTCGGCATCAACGCGGTGGCGTTCATGCAGGATCATCATCCCGAGGAGGACCGTGCCGACGATGCGCACGGCGGCCAGCGGCACAAATGTTTCCTGCAGGATCGGCCATGCGATCTGAGCTGGCAACGCAAAGACGCCGAGCGACAATAGCGGTGCGCAGAGCGCGAAGAGCTGAATATCGAAAATGCTGGTCTTCTTGTCAGCCGAGACGAACAGATAATGCCCGATGATGCCGAACAGGAAAGACATCGTGATGATGGTGATGCCTGCGAGAGCGCCGATGCCGCCAAGATGGATGCGGTAGGAAATGGCAATCGCGCCGGCAATCAATGCGCCGACCGGGCCGCCGAACAGGCCGCTCAGCATGATCATTGTCGTGCGTGAATCGACCAGAACGCCGGGGCGCACCTCGGTCGGGTCGAGCATGGCGAGCACTGCGCCGAGCCCGCAGATCACCCCGAGCAGGACATTCCAGTAGCGTTTCGGGCACTGCGAGATTGCCACCCCATAAACAAGCCCAACCACGGCCAGAAGCCCTGTGTTGCGCAAGAGAGGAAGGAGTAGATCAAGCATGAAGTGCCAATTTTCTCTTTCAATTATGCAATTTACAACAGGGCCGCGACGCAGCTGCCAAATTCATATCGGCATGGCTTGATTGCGATGTGAAGGCATAAATACTGAATGATCGCCGAATTACGGAGATCGTTTTACTTCAAGCGCCTGTTAATTCACGCAAAACTCAGAAGTTTTCGCTCTTCCGGCTGCGCGGCATGATGGGCGGCCGGGGCGGGGCGACCTAGCAAATAACCTTGCCCGGATGTGACCCCGAGCTTGCTGAGCGCGTCCAGCTCGGCCTCGGTTTCCACGCCTTCGCCGACAATTGTGGTGTCCGTGTCGCGGCAAAACGAGACCAGCGCACCGATGAGGACCTGCCGCACCGGATCCTTGTCCAGGTCCCGCGTCAGAGACATGTCGAACTTGATGATGTCGGGGTTGAGCTGGAAGATGTGCTTGAGGCTTGCGTGACCGGCACCGGCATCGTCCACCGCAAGGCGCATTCCCTGTTTGCGCAGTGGCGACAGCGCCGCGTTGATGGCGTCATAGTCGATGATCGGCATCTGTTCGGTGATTTCGAGCACGATCCGATCGAGCGATGAAAGGCTGAGAATGTCGGCCAGTTCGCTGCAAAGCAGGGTTTCGGGCGACACGTTGACGGAAAGGTATGTGTCCTCCGGCACCATCGGGAGCGTCGGGAGTGCCTTCACGATGGCGGCGATCTCCAGCGCAACCCGCTGGTTGACCTCGTCAGCCTCGGCAAACCATTTGTCTGGCGAGCGGGTAGGCGAGCTGGAAAAGCGGCTCAACGCCTCAAAGCCGATCGGTTCTCTGGTGGAGAGGTCGCAGATTGGCTGATGGTAGATCTCGATCAGCCCTGAATTGAGGATCTCGGAAATCCTGTCGGTTTTTATCGCGATCTGGCGTTCGCGCTGAACGTTGCGGTCGATCTCGAACGAGGCAAGCTCGGAAAACGCCTTCATCATCGAAAGGTCGCGCCCGTTGAGCGACTGGTCGGCATCGAAGCTGAGGCAGCAGAACATCCCGTAGCATTCGCCGTCCGCCAGGCGGATCGGCACGCTGATGTGGGAGCCGATTGGCAGGGCGGCCGTGATCGGCAGTTTGACAGCCTCGGGCACCTTGCTGGTGTCGGGCATCAGCTCGGGAATGGTTCCGGCGAGGATGTGCCGGCAGTAGACGTCATCCAGCGAATGAGAATCCCCCGGCTTGATCATCGCCTCCAGACCGGGTGCATCCACCTCGCGGAACACGATACGGTCGTCCACAAACTCGGAGACATAAGCGACGTCCATTCCGAGGTGCTTGCGGATAACCTGAATGGCGCGCTTTACGGGATCTTCGCTGGCCGCTGGTGTGTTGGCATTGTGGGCGAAGAGATCGGCGATGCGGGGGTCATTGATTGCGTTGGACACCTTGGCGCGCCTCTCTTCAGGTTTCGGTTGGATAAAGCGGGTAAGCGGTTTCGCGATCATCTGGTGCGGCCCACCCGCCATATTTTCTTCTATTGTGACCACAATATGGCTGACAAATTGCCGGAACCAAGCGCAAATTTGGTGAGTCTTGTTAGCAAAACGTAGGATAAGCCCTATCCATCCGTATAGTTGACTGTCACTTCCAATTATTCATGCTGAGCGGGGTGCAGGCCCTGTGCTGGCCGATATCCGGAGGGTGACGGTCAGCTCCTGGCGCAACGGCGGCGCCGGCGTTGGACTGCCTGCAGGGTCTTGCGTGCCGAGGAGATGGAGCAGGCGGGCCGCGGCTGCCTTGCCCATGGCTTCGCACGGCTGTGCCACCGTGGTGAGGGCCGGCACCCAGTAGTCGGCGATGTCGATACCGTCGAACCCGGCCACCGAAACGTCGCCCGGTACGCTGATGCCGGCTGACTGAATCTGGTTCATGAAGCCAAGCGCCATCATGTCACTGGCGCAGAAAATGGCGGTTGGCCGGTTCTCCTGGGCCACAAAATTGCGTCCAACGGCCGCACCGGATGCGATGTGAAAATCGCCCTCGTACCGCACGATCTCGTCCAGCTTGATACCCGCCGCTAGCAGCGGTGCGACAAATCCCTGATAGCGCTCGATGTCGTTGTGGTTGTGGGGCGGGCCGCCCACATAGCCGAACCGCCGGTGTCCGAGTTCCAGAAGGTGGCGTGCGATCCCGGCGCTGCCCTCACGGTCGTTCACCAGCACGGCCGGGATGCTCTCTGCTGCCGGAATGCAAAGCGCGACAAGGGGCACACCCATCTCGTCAATCCGCAAGCTGCCCGATTGCAGGATGCCGCCATTGAGGAGGATCATCCCATCCACCTGACCGGCTGCGGCAAGGCGAACCAGCCTCGGCTCCTGCTCTTCGCGGTCGTTCAGGTCGCCCACCAGCATGCCGTATCCGCCCGCGGCAAGAGCACGATCGATCGACTGGAGCAGAACGCTGAAAAATGGCGTGATGCGGTACGGCACCACCACAAGCACCATCATGGAGCGGGCAACACGCAGGCTTCGCGCCGCGACGTTGGGGGTGTACCCGGTCTGCGCGACGGCGGCCATCACCCGTTCGCGGGTGGCGACGCTGACCCGCGACGGCTCGGTCAGGGCACGGCTGACAGTGGCGGTGGAAACCTTGGCAAGGTCTGCCACATCCGAAATCGTGACAGCACGGGAGCCTGAGCGTGTTTTTTGTTGCATCGCGTTCCTTGAAATCCGGGGAGGAATTTCTTGCCTTTCGCTAAATAATAAGTTGTGCTAGTGTCTATGTAATCGATTACAAAAAACTACAAAGGGAGGAAAAATAAAATGAAAATCATCCGTGCCGCTCTCCTTGCATCCAGCGTCGTCCTGCTGCCCCACGGCGCGCAGGCTCAGCAGATGGACGCCGAGGTGCTCCACTGGTGGACCTCCGGTGGCGAGTCCGCCGCCGTGAAGGTCTTTGCCGACGAATTCAACAACGAAGGCGGCAACTGGATCGACACTGCCATCGCGGGCGGTCAGGCTGCGCGCAATGCCGGCGTCAACCGCATCGTCGGCGGCAATCCGCCGACCGTGATGCAGTTCAACACGGGCGGCCAGTTCGTCGAGCTGGTGAGCAACGGGCTCCTGCGCGACCTTGAAAGCGTCGCCGGCGAAAACGACTGGCGCAGCGTCCTGCCCGCCGCCCTTGCCGATGCCGCCAGCCGCGACGGGAAGTTCTATGCGGTTCCGGTCAACATTCACGGCCAGAACTGGCTGTTCACCAACCTCAAGGTGCTGGCAGATGCCGGCGTCGAGCAGCCTCAGTCGTTTGCGGAGCTGATTGCCGCCGGGCCGAAGCTGAGGGAAGCCGGCGTCATCCCGCTCGGCCACGGCGGGCAGAACTGGCAGGACAACATCCTGTTCGATGCGGTGCTGCTGGAAGAGGGCGGCCCGGGCCTGATGAAGGCCATCTACGGCGACGTGGACACCGAAGCTGCGCGCGGCGCCGAATTCCGCAAGGCCGCCGAAGTGTTTGCGCAGTTGCGCGCGCTGGTCGACGAGGGCAGCCCCGGCCGCAACTGGAACGAGGCGACCAACATGGTCCTGACCGGCAAGGCCGCCGCGCAGGTCATGGGCGACTGGGCCAAGGGCGAATTCATCGCAGCCGGCCTCACCGCCGGAACGGACTATGGCTGCACCATCATGCCCGGGGGTTACATGATGGGCGGCGACGTGTTCGTCTTCCCCAAGGTGGACGATGCGGCTGCTGCGGCGGCGCAGGACAAGATGGCAGCGCTGATGCTGTCCCCGGGCGTGCAGGTTGCCTTCAACGAGAAGAAGGGCTCCGTCCCCGCCCGCCTCGATGTTGACGTGTCGTCCATGGACGCCTGCGCGCAGGCCGGCATGGAGGCGCTGCAGAATGCAGAGGCCCAGGTGCCCAGCAACAACTTCTACTCGCCCGACCTCGTCGGCTCGGTGCGCGACGTGATTACCGAATACTGGAACTCCCCCGCCATGACGCCCGACGACTTTGTCGAGAACTTCGTCTCCGCCATGGAATCGGCATACTGACCGAGTGTCGTGCGGCGGGGCAGAGGCCCCGCCGCACGAGCATGCCCGAGGGAACCAGATGTCATCGGTGACTGACGCGGCCCCCGTGCCGCCCGCGCGCAAGCGCCGCCGCCTGCCGTACGCCGCGGCCATCGCGCTCGCACCCACAACGCTGATCGTCCTTGTGGTGTACGTGGGCTGCATGCTGTGGACGGTGCGCCTCTCCTTCACCTCCTCACGCCTGCTCCCCAAGCTCGACTGGGTGGGCTTCAGCCAGTACGAGCGGCTGGTCAGCAGCTCGCGCTTTCTCGTCTCGGTCGAGAATATCGCAATATTCGGCGTGCTTTATATTGCCGGCTGCCTTGTTCTCGGCTTCCTGATGGCGGTGTTCATCGACCAGAAGGTTCGCAACGAGGCGGTGTTTCGCACCATTTTCCTCTACCCTTACTCCATGTCCTTCGTGGTCACCGGCCTTGTCTGGCAATGGATCTTCAACCCCACGCTGGGCCTGCAGAACGCGGTCCACAAGCTCGGCTTCGGCTGGTTCAAGTTCGACTGGGTGGTCGATCGCAACATGGTTGTCTACGCCATCGTCCTGGCCGCAATCTGGCAGGGGGCGGGCCTTGTGATGGCGATCCTTCTGGCGGGCCTTCGCGGCATCGACGAGGATCTCTGGAAGGCGGCGCGCGTGGACGGCATTCCGCCCTGGCGCATGTACCTCTCCGTCATCCTGCCGCTTCTGGGGCCGATGATTGTCACGGCCGTGGTGCTTCTGGCCACCGGCGTTGCCCGCCTTTACGACCTCGTGGTCGCCATGAGCGGGGGCGGGCCGGGCATTGCCTCCGAAGTGCCGGCAAAGTTCGTGATGGACCACCTGTTCGAGCGCGCGAACATCGGCCTTGCCACCTCCGCGGCAACGCTGATGCTGATCACCGTCGCCATCATTCTCGCCCCATGGATGTACGCCCGCTACATTCGCGACGGAGGGCGCCGCTGATGACCGCCGCCACTGAAAATACCGCAGGACGCGCAGCGCAGGAGCCGGCAGGCCGGCGCCCCCGCCGTCTCACCGCAGCCCGCGTCGGCATCTATGCGTTTCTCGTCATTGCGGCGGCGTTCTTCCTCATCCCGCTGTGGATCATGATTGTCACCAGCCTCAAGTCCATGGACGAGATCCGCCTCGGCAACATCTTCGCACTGCCGATGGAGTTGACGTTTGCGGCTTGGACCAAGGCGTGGTCAGGCGCCTGCACCGGGCTTGAATGCGAGGGCATTTCGGTTGGGTTCCTGAACTCGGTGCAGATCCTCATCCCGTCGGTGATTGCATCCCTCGCTCTTGGCGCAATCACCGGCTACGCGCTGTCGTTCTGGCGGGTGAAGGGGGCCAACGTCATCTTCGCGCTGCTGCTGCTCGGCGCGTTCATCCCCTACCAGGTGTTCCTCTACCCGCTGGTGCGCATGTTCGCGGCAACCGGCATCTACAACTCGCTGCTGTGCGTCGTCATCGTTCACGTCATCTTCGGTCTTCCGCTGATGACGCTGCTGTTCCGCAACTATTACGCCGGGCTGCCGATAGAACTCTTCAAGGCCGCACGGGTCGACGGCGGCGGCTTCTGGCAGATCTTTCTGCGCGTCGTCCTGCCGATGTCGACACCGATGATCATCGTCGGCGCGATCCTCCAGGTCACCGGCATCTGGAACGACTTTCTGTTCGGCCTCACCTTCGCCGGCCGCGAAAACCTTCCGATGACCGTTCAGCTCAACAACATCGTCAACTCCAACTTTGGCGAGAAGGAGTACAACCTCAATATGGCCGCCACCCTCATGACGGCGCTTGTGCCACTTGCGGTCTACTTCATCTCCGGGCGCTGGTTCGTGCGCGGCATCGCCGCCGGCGCGGTGAAGGGCTGACCGATGGCTGCTGTTTCCGTACAGGACGTTTCGGTCGCCTTCGGGGCGCTCACAGTCATCGACAAGCTTTCGCTGGACATTGCGGCGGGGGAATTCATCGTCCTCCTCGGCCCGTCCGGCTGCGGCAAGTCCACCCTTCTCAACTGCATCGCCGGCCTTCTCGATGTCGAGGACGGCAAGATCCTTATCGACGACCGCAACGTCACCTGGGAGGAGCCCAAGGATCGGTCCATCGCCATGGTGTTCCAGTCCTATGCGCTCTACCCGCGGATGACGGTGCGGCAGAACATGTCGTTCGGGCTGAAGATGGCGAAGACCGCCAAGCCCGAGATCGAGAAGCGCGTCGCCGAAGCGGCCGAGATGCTACAGATCACGCATCTTCTCGACAGGCGGCCCGACCAGCTCTCCGGTGGCCAGCGCCAGCGCGTTGCCATCGGCCGTGCGCTGGTGCGCGACGCCAAGGTCTTCCTCTTCGATGAGCCGCTTTCCAACCTCGACGCGCAGCTCCGCAACGAACTTCGCCTTGAAATCAAGCGCCTCCACATGGAGCTTGGCTCCACCACCATGATCTATGTCACCCACGACCAGATCGAGGCGCTGACGCTGGCGGACCGCATTGCCGTGATGAAGGATCGCGAGATCCAGCAGCTCGGCGCCCCGGCCGAACTCTACCACCGCCCCGCCAACCTCTTCGTCGCGGGCTTTGTCGGCAGCCCGAAGATGAACTTCATCGAGGGCACCATTGCGCACGGCGACAGCGGACCGGTGTTTGAGAGCGACACCGTCACCGCGGCATTGCCGGCCTCCATTTGCGACACTGCCCCGGCACCTGGTCAGAAGGTGACGCTCGGCGTCCGCCCGGAACACCTGGCGCTTGGCGATACCGGGTGGGACGGCTTCAAGGTCGACATTGTGGAGCCGCTGGGCGCTGACGCGCTGGTCTGGGTTCGCAAGGGGGCCGTTGCCCTGCAAATGCGGGTGCCCGGCGACACTGCGCCTGCCGTCGGCCAGCCGGTCACCCTCGCGGCTGACCTCGACCGTCTCAACCTTTTCGATACCGCGTCAGGCCGCCGGCTCTGAACCGCCGCGCCTCAAACAAGGTCTACCCCTGTGACAATCGCTGACGAACTTTCCATCCAACTCTATTCCCTGCGCGAGTATGGCGAGCTGGCCGCCCAGCTGGACGCGCTGGCGGACCTCGGCTTCAAGCGCGTCGAAACGGTCGGCCGCCACCTTGCCGATGCGGCTTCAGTTCGTGCCGCCCTCGATGCGCACGGCATGGCGGCACCCACGGGGCACGTAAACCTTGCTGACCTGCGCGAAAAATTCGACTGGGTGGTGGAGCAGGCCCGGACCATCGGCATCGAAGAGCTCTACATGCCTGCCGTGCCGCCGGAGGACCGCGAAGGCCGCCCCGCCGAATTCTGGCGCGCGCTGGGCGCAGAGCTTGGCACCGCGGCGGAGCGGATGGCGGACCACGGCATCGCGCTCGGCTACCACAATCACAACTGGGAGCTGGTGCCCTACCAGACCGGCTCCACGCCGCTGGCCGAACTCTTTGCCGGCGCCGCAGGTTCGCCGCTGACGTTCGAGGCTGATCTTGCCTGGCTGGTGCGCGGCGGAGCCGACCCTGCCGCCATCATGGCGGCAGAGCGGGCGCGGGTCACCGCGGTCCACGTGAAGGACATTGCCCGCGTTGGCGAGAATGTGGACGAGGATGGCTGGGCCGACATTGGTGATGGCACCATGGACTGGCCGATGCTCTGGGCCGAGGCCCAGTCACACGGGGTGAAGTGGATGGTGCTGGAGCACGACAAGCCGTCCGACGCGGTGCGCTTTGCGCGCACGGGCCGCGAATTCATCCTCCGGAATTTCGGCTGATGGCCATGGAAACCGTCAAACTCGGCGTCATCGGCTGCGGCAACATCTCCGATGCCTACCTGAAGGGCGCCGCGCGCTCCGCGCTGGTGCGGGTCGCCGCCGTGGCCGATGCCAACATGGACGCCGCCAGAGCCAAGGCCGAAACCTACGACGTTCGCGCCAGCACCGTGGCCGACCTTCTGGCCGACCCGGAGATTGCGATTGTCATCAACCTCACGATCCCGGCGGCTCACGCCGAGGTCAACGGCGCGATCATCGCGGCGGGCAAGCACGTCTATACCGAAAAGCCGTTTGCGGTGAGTTTTGCGCAAGCGAAGGAGACGACCGCGAAGGCCGATGCCGCAGGCGTGCGCATTGGAGGTGCGCCGGATACGTTTCTGGGCCGCGGCCACCAGAGCGTGCGCAAGCTGATCGACGCCGGGCGCGTCGGCACCATCACCGGCGGTGCGGCCACCTTCGCCACGCCGGGTGCGGAGCTTTGGCATCCCAATCCGTTCTTCTTCTACCAGCGTGGCGGCGGGCCGGTGCTCGATATCGGCTGCTATCCCATCACTCAGCTGGTCAACTGCCTTGGCCCTGTCGCCAGTGTCATCGCCCATGCAAGCCGGCCGCGGTCGGTGCGGATCGTCGGCTCCGGTCCGCGCAAGGGCGAGGATATTCCGGTGGAGGTGTTCACCACCGTCAACGGCATCCTTTCGTTTGCCGGCGGGGCGAACGTGGCGCTCACCGCATCGTGGGACGTGTGGAAGCACGGCCGTCCGCCCATTGAGCTTTATGGCACCGAGGGCACGATCCAGAACCCGGACCCCAACTTCTTCGGCGGCCCGGTTCTCGTGTCCGACCGCGCGGGGGACTTTGTGGACATGACCGACAACGCGCTTCCCTTCGGCGATCCCAACCGCGAGATGCGCGACGGACGGCAGGCGGCCGACTACCGGATGGTGGGCGTGTTCGACATGGCCGCCGCCATTCAGTCAGGCCGGCCGCACAGGGCGAACGGAAGCCTTGCGCTTCATGTGCTTGAGGTGATGGAGGGGCTGGAACGGGCCGCGAGCGAGGACAGCCGCATCCAGATGACCACCTCTTGCCAGCGGCCCGAACAGATGCCGGACGGCAAGGGCGAAGACGTGTTCGTCTCGTAAGCCGCAGCTCAGCCGAAGCGGTCCAGCGTCAGGCCGCCAAGATCCTGGCGGAGGCGGCCGGAGAGAACGGCGGCCGCCGCCTCGCGCCCCATGAACGGCCCGAGCGTGTAGCCGTTGGCGGTTGCCGCCACCACCACGCGCGGATGGCCGGGCAGAGCGCTCAAGAGTGGCGCGGTATCGATGTCGATGTTCATGGCTGCCCAGCTGCGGACCACCGAGAGGCCGGCGACCGCCGGAATGGTGCGCGCGGCCACCCACAAATTGCCCTCAAGGCTTTCCGGTAGCACTTGGGGCTGGCCGGTGGGACCTGTGCGGGCGGTCCATGCGCCGCCGATGAGCAGCGTGCCGGCGTCGCTCTGCTTCATGGTGAGGTGGCGGTCGGCATGGGCCAGAAGGCAGGGCACCAGCGGCGGCGCCGTCTCGGTCACTACCATCTGGAGCGGCGCGCCCCGCACCGGCACGTCGACCCCCAGAAGCCGGGTGATGTGCGCGGACCATCCGCCCGCGGCAACCAGCACGCGGCGGGCTTCGATCGTGCCGCGCGGTGTCGCGACGCGGTAGAATTCGCCATCGGCGTTGAGGGCGGTGACGGGTGTCAGCTCCTCCACCGTCACGCCCGCTGCTTTAGCTGCGCGCGCCAGGGCGGCCGTTGCGGCCAGCGGGTTGATCTTGCCCTCGCCGGGGCACCAGGCGCCGGCCACCATCCGCTCCGAGATGGCGGGGACTAGCGTGCGGATCTCGTCGCGGCCGACAACTTCGGTGTGGATGCCGTGGCGCCCTTCGGCTGCCGCCTTGTCGCGCAGAAAGGCCATCTGGGTTTCGTCTTCGGCCACCATCAGTCCGCCGGTGACGCGCATCTCGAAGTCGGCGCCAAGCTGGTCTTCCAGCTCACCCCACAGTGCGATGGATTCCTTCTGGAGCGGCAGCGTCAGAAGTGCGGGCGACCCGCCGGCCAGCGCCTTGGCGCCAAAGTCCCAGGACAGGAGCTGCAGGTGAAGGCTGCCGGCATTGCCGCCGGAGGCCTCGCCATTGATCCGCCCGCGGTCGAGCACCAGCACGCGCGCGCCGGTTCTGGCGGCAAACAGCGCGGCCGACATTCCGGTGACGCCGGCGCCGATCACCACCAGATCGGCGGTGTGAACCTCAAGCGGCACGTCCGGTTCCACGGCGGGGCGGGCGGCGGGGCTGCTTTCGCGGTGCCCGGCCCATTCCGGCTTTTCGACCACTAGCGCGGCGGCGGGAATGGGACGTGCGGGCACCTGCGGCGCAAACAACGCCTGAGGCGGCGCGGCAGCGCCCTTTCGTTCGAGAATTTTCAGGAGTGCGCCCGTGCAGATGCGGCCCTGGCAGCGCCCCATGGCGCAGCGCGTTGCGCGCTTGACGGCGCCCGGATCGCGCGCGCCGGCGATGATGGCGTCCGCGATCTCGCCTGCGGTCACATGCTCGCAGCGGCACACCAGCGTATCGCCAGAAGGCGCGGGCAGCGCAGGCGCCGCATAGGCACGCCACAAGGCGGCCTGAAAGCGGCGGGCCTTTTGAAGCCGCTTTCGTGCGCTGCCGTCGTCCGCCGCGGTGCGGCCGAGATAGCGGGCAGCGGCGGCACCGGCGAGGCTGCCCTCGGCAAGCGCAGCCTGGGCGCCGCCAAGCCCCGCCGCATCGCCGATGAGAAAGACGCCGGGAACGGCGGTCGCGCCATCGTCGCCGCGGATTGGCGCCGCGCCTTGCGGCGTGTCGCCGAGGGGGACGCCGAGAAGGCGGGCAAGCTCCATCTGGGGCTGAAAGCCGTCGCCCATGGCAACCGAGTCCACTGCGATGGTTCGGGTCCGGCCTTCGCCGGCCAAGTGTGCGATCTGCACCTCGTCGTGCCCCTCCAGCGCCTCGACCGACCAGCCGGACAGGAGCGGTACGCCCGCACGCCGCAGTTTCAGGAGATACGCGGCGCCATCGCGTGCCAGGCCCGGATCGGCAAGCGCAAGCCGGGCAAGGGCTGTGGTGCGGAAGGGGGCACGCTCCACCACCGCAACCACGTTGGCGCCAAGGTCGATGAGTTCGGCGGCCAGTTGCAGGCCGAGCGGACCGTTGCCGGCCACCAGAACTCGCCCGCCCGGCGCAATGCCGTATCGGCGCGCAAGGGTCTGCGCGGCGCCGATGGTCATGACGCCGGGCAAAGTCCATCCGGGGACGATGGCAGGCCGCTCCATGGCGCCAGCGGCGACCAGCACCGCCTTTGCGGCGAACACGCGCTGCCGGACCCCCGACACAGTGCGTACCTGAAATCCGTGCCCGGGCATTTCGCGCGCAAACCACACGGTTTCTCCGGCAAACAGCGTTGCGCCGCTGGTTGCAAAGCGCGCGCGAAGCGTATCGCCGCGCCGGTGCTGCCGGTCGCGTGCCTCATTGCCGCGATGCCCGTCGCTGGGGGGCTTGAAATACTGGCCGCCGGGTTCGCCGCGCTCGTCCAGCACCGTAACCGAGAGCCCGGCCTCAGCCGCGCCGATTGCAGCCGAAAGGCCGGCCGGTCCGGCGCCGATCACCAGACAGTCGCAAGACAGATTCTCAGCCGGTGTCGTTTCGACCGGGACGGGCGCCGGCATCGTTTGGCCGTCGTGCTGGGGGACCACGACCATGCCGGGTCTTGCGGTGGTGAGGCATGCCCGGCGCGACAGGGCGCCATCCACTGCCACCACACAGTCCTGGCAGGCGCCCATGCCGCAGAAATGGGTGCGTGCGCGCCCGGCGCGGCTGGTGCCGAGAGCACGAATGCCGGCGGCCTCCAGCGCGGCGGCAATGCTGTCGCCGGGGCGCGCTGCAACCGGCACGCCGCCGAACGTGAAGGTGAAGCCTTGCGGCAAGTCAGGCGGCGCGCTGGGGGAGGAGCCCGGTTGCCCGCATGGCGGACAGCACCATCTCCATCTCTTCGGCGGGGACCGGCAGGCGCGGTGCACGCGGCTCGCCGACGCCAAGGTCCATCAACGCCAGCGCAGCCTTGGTGGCGGCCACATAGCGGTGCCCGCCCACAAGGCGGATCACCGGCAGGATCTCCGCGTAAAGGGCGCGGGCGGCCGCATGGTCGCCCTTGTCGGCGGTCAGCGTGAAGAGGTCGGCGCAGGCGCGCGGCAGAAGGTTGGAGCCCACCGCGACCCAGCCCTCAGCCCCGTTGCAAAATGATTCATACCCCATGATGCCACCGAACACGGTCATCCGCTCGCCGCAAAGGTCGATGATGTCGCGCACCCGCGTCACGTCCATGGTGGATTCTTTGATGTAGTCGATGTGCTCGATCTGGCTGAGTTCGGCGACGATCTCCGGCGTCAGGTCCACGTTGGCGGTGGCGGGGTTGTTGTAGATCATCACCGGCAGATCGGTGGCGCCGGCAATGCGCTCGTAGTGCCGGTAAAGCTCGGGCCGGGTGGGCGTGGAGTAGAAGGGGGGGATCACCATGATCCCGTCGGCGCCAAGGTCGCGCGACATTCTTGCATTGTCCATCACGTCCTCGGTGCGCTCGGCCCCGGCGCCTATCAGCACAGGCACGCGGCCCGCTGCCGTGTCGATGACGCATTTTGCGACAGCCTCGCGTTCGGCCGGGGTGAGGGACAGGAACTCACCTGTGGAGCCAAGCGGGATGAGGCCGTGGATGCCTTCGTCGATCTGCCAGTTGGTGAACCGCGCCAGGGCGTCGAGGTCGAGCGCGCCGCTGGCATCGAACGCTGTGATCATGACGGTATAGGTACCGCGAAACCGGGCCATCAGACGGCCTCCTTGAGTGTCAAAAGCCTGAGGGGCGTGTCGCGGCAAAGCGCGGCGATGAGAGAGTCGGAAAAGCCGAGGCGGGCCATCAGCGGGCGCACGTTGCGCAGGATGTGGCCGTAGCCGTGGCCGCCCCAGCGGGTCAGCCGCGTCTTGGTGCAGATGTCGTGGCTGATGGTGATCTGGTCGCCGAAGCCCGCGTCTGCGTGGGCGGCAATGAAGCGCAGGCGCGCAAGATCGGTGGGAAGCTCTACCGCGCCCATCCAGTAGTGCGATTGCTCGATGCCGAAGAAATCCCATTCCACGCAGGCGCCGCGCTCCAGCAGCGGACGGATACCCGTTCCGTCCGGACAGGTGCGGTCCATATGGCAAAGGACCACGCGCGAAAGGTCGGCGCCGGCACCCTCCAGAATATCGAGAATGGCACCGCACGCGTCCGGATGCCGGCCGGGGTGAACGCTGATGGCCGCGCCGGTGCGCGCCTGCGCGCCTGCCGCGGCCTCCAGCGCGCGCGCTTCAACGGGCACCATCGGCCAGGAGCAGCCGATCTCGCCGATGAGCCCGGCGCGAACGGTCGTGCCATCGAGCCCGGTGGTGATTTCGGCCGTAAAGCGGTCGGCCAGCATCTCGGCGCTGGCCGCAATGGTTTCGGCCGAGAGAAATGGCGCGGTGTAGGTGCCGGCTGCCGCCACCACATGCACGCCGGACGCTTCGCTGGCCCGCGCCAGCCCCGCAGCATCGCGCGCCAGCCCCGCGACGGACTGGTCGACGATCAGCGCGCCGCCGTCGGCAGAGAACGCGCGCAGTTCTTCAGCCGCAACGTCGACGTCCTGTTGGTGCGCGTTGGCCGGGGTTTCGTTGGAGCGGTAGTCGATCTGCCAGCGGTTGGCGGGCGTTATCGCGGCGCTCCGGTCTCCGGGGGCGCCCGGCGGCACGATGTCGAACAGGACGTGTTCGTGGAACATGGCCGGGCCGATCGCCTCCGGCGCCACGTCCCCGCATACGGTGCGAACGACGCCCATGCTCAGTGCTGCAGGATCTTGGAGAGGAAGAGCTTGGTGTGCTCGCTTTTGGGATTGGTGAAGAACTCTTCGGGCGGCGCGTCTTCCACAATGCGACCGTCGTGCATCAGGAGCGTGCGGTCGGCGGCAGCACGCGCAAAACCCATCTCGTGGGTGACGACGATCATCGTCATCCCCTCGGTGGAAAGGTCGATCATCACGTCGAGCACTTCGGAGATCATTTCGGGGTCGAGCGCGGAGGTGGGCTCGTCGAACAGCATCACCTTGGGCTTCATCGCCAGCGCGCGGGCAATGGCGACGCGCTGCTGCTGCCCGCCGGAGAGCTGGCCGGGGTAGGCGTCCGCCTTGTCCGGCAGGCCGACGCGCTCAAGAAGCTCGCGGGCGTGAGCCGTGGTCGCCGCCTTGTCGGCGCCCATGATCTTTACGGGCGAGACGGTGATGTTGTCGAGCACGGTGAGGTGCGGGAAGAGGTTGAACGACTGGAACACCATGCCGAGATCACGCCGCTGCCTTGCAACCTCGCGGTCCTTCAGCGGGGTCAGCTTGCCGCCCTTGCCCTCGCGAAAGCCCATCAGATGGCCGCAGGCGTGGATCGTGCCGCCATCGATGGTTTCCAGCTGGTCGATGCAGCGCAGGAAGGTCGACTTGCCGGACCCCGAGCGGCCGGCCAGAACCACCACCTCGCCCTGCCGCACCGTGAGCGACACCTCGTGCAGCACGGGGACCCCGTGAAAGCTTTTCGACACGCGGTCGGCGACGACAATGGGCTCGCCGAGCGTGCGGGCAGCGCGCGGGGTGCGGACGTTGAGATTGGGCGCGACGTTTTCCATGGCGGTCTCCGTCATGCCTGGGTGGCGGCAGGGCCGCGGAACTTGTCGAGAACCTTCTGGCGGGTGGAGCGGTCGTCGCCGCCCGCCGGGCCGAAGGGGCGGTCGTAGTGCGCTTCGAGGCGGATCTGCACCTGGCCCCAGACGGTGGTGAGGAAGAGGTACCAGATGGCCGCGCAGAAATAGACTTCGAGGACGCGGAACTCGATCTGCGCCAGCTGCTGGGCATGGCGCAGCAGCTCTTCCATCGAGATGACGGAGGCGAGCGAGGTTGTCTTCAGCATCAGGTTGAACTGGTTGCCGAGCGGCGGAATGATGATGCGGGTCGCCTGCGGAATGATGACGATCTTCATCCGCTGCCACCACGTCATGCCCAGCGCGCGGGAGGCATCCTCCTGCCCCTTGCCGACCGACATGATGCCGGAGCGGGCAATTTCGGCGAAGTAGGCGCCTTCGTGCAGGGAAAGCGCGAGGATGGCGCTTTCGATCACGCCGAGGCGGATGCCGAGCTGCGGCAGCCCGGTGTAGATGATGACGAGCTGGACGAGGAGCGGCGTGCCGCGCCACAGCCAGATGTAGACGCCGGAGACGAAGCGCAGGATCCGGCTCTTCGACATGCGCATGAAGGCGAGCACAACGCCCAGCGAGACGCCGATGATCATGGCGACGATCGCCAGCCACACCGTGTTGATCACCCCTTCCAGCAGGAACGGGCTGGTGAGGTAGCGGAAGAAGTGGTCCCAGCTCCAGTTCATGACCGGCGCCTCTCTCAAGCAACAGGGGAGGGCTGCCTCCCGAACAAGGGGCGCGGGAGGTCAGCCCTCCCGCGCGTCAACGGCGAAGGCTTACTCGGGGGTGTAGAAGACCTCGAAGCCGCCCGGATATTCGGACCATGCGTCGATGGTGGTGGCGCCGAATTTCTTCATGATCTCCTGGTAGCTGCCGTCCTCGCTCATTGCGGTGAGGGCATCCCTGATCGCTTCGCCGAGCGCCATCTCGTCGGTGGCGAAGGCAGACGGGGTGCCGGGGAGGAGGCCGGTCACCGGCTTCGTGAAGCGGCCCTGCTCCTGGTAGTAGGTGCCGATGCTGTCGCCGGCGAACACGGCGTCGAGCTGGCCTGCGCCCAGCGCCAGGAACGTGTCGCCATAGGTGTTGAAGACGCGGATATCCATCGGATCCAGGCCCTTGGCGACCTGCGAGTCGTTGAGTTCGCGCAGCTTCTTTTCTTCAAAGCCGGCGATCTCGACGCCCACCACATGGCCGGCAAGGTCTTCCGGGCCGGTGAGGCCGAGGGGGTTGTTCGCCTGCGCAATCAGCGCCAGCGCGTTCACCCGGTAGGGGACGAGCTTCATGATCTTGGCGCGCTCGGGGGTGTAGTAGAGGCCGGTGTTGATCATGTCCCAGCGGTCGGAGGCGAGGCCGGGGATCTGCACTTCGAACGAGACGTTCTTGTATTCCGGCTCAAGGCAGAGGCGCTTGGCGAGTTCGTCGCCCAGCTCGCGGTTGAGGCCGACAATTTCGCCCGATTCGTCGATGTACTGCGTCGGCGGGATGGTGGCGTTGATCGACATGGTGAGCTTGCCGTCTTCCACCACCGGAAGGTCGGCCGGGCAGTCCTGCGCGTGGGCCGCGCCGGCGAACGCCAGCGTGCTGGCCGCGGCGAGGAGAAGGTGTCGTAGTGCCATCTCTAAGTCCTTTGCGTTGTCGTCGTTGGGCGGCCCGCTGGGGGCACTCTGGAGGTCAGGCGCCGCGGGGGCGGCTGCACCAGTCGGTCGTCACGGCGGCGGCCACGTCGACCATCCGGATGAAGTCGGCGGCATCGACCCACTCGTCGTGGCGGCCATTCTGGGAGAGATCGCCGCACAGGCAGCCAAGGCCGACGCAGGGGATACCGGCCTGCACCATCGGGTTGCGGATGTCGCTGGAGGTGTGCATCGGGTTGACGTGCGGCGGCTGGCCGGTGATGCGCTCCACCGCCGCGCTCGACACTTCCCACAGCGGGCTGTCCATGCCGACTTCGGCGCCGGTGACGCCGCTCATCCAGGTGACGACGGGCGGGTGCTCGGCGAGCCACTTGTCGTCCGCGGCAGCCTTGGCGATGGCGCCTTCCACCTCGGCCTTCACCTCGTCCAGCGTCTCGCCGGGGGGGAAGGCGATGGCACCGCCGAACTCGAGCAGGGTGTTGAGGCGGGAGAATTTCTTCATCGGCCCGCAGGCGACCGTGGAGATATGAAGGTTGGTGGCGCGGCCGACTTCGGCCTCGATCAGCGGATGGCGGATGCGGTTCGCCCGGTCCGCCGCCAGCGCTTTCAGCGCGGTGTGGAGGAGGACGAACTTGTCGACCGCGTTGTCGGCAAGGTGGGAGAAGGCGGTGTGGCCGGGCTCGGTCGTGGATGGCAGGCCGCCTTCCACCGTCACCTTGAATTCAAGCTGGCCGGACGCGACGGTCTTGATTTCGCGCATGCCGACGCCGGATTCGGCTGGGTGGAGGTAGAGCGAGGCATCCGCCGTCAGCCCCTTGCGCATCAGCGCCGAGACGCCGCGGGCGTGGCGCTTGCTGGGCGTGGAGGCGAAGATGATCTCGCCAAGGCCCGGCGTCTTCGCCGCTTCCTCAATGGCAAGCACCGCGGAGGCGCAGCCCGCGAGGTCGTCCGCGACACCCCAGCCATAAAGCTTGCCGCCGTCGACGGTGCCTTCGAAGGCGGGGTGGGTCCAGCCTGACGTGTCGTCTGCGGGCTCGCCATCCGGGTGGGCGAACATCATCAGGCTGGCCTTGCCCTCAGCGCCGGGGAGGCGACCGACGATGGCGGTGCGGGTTTCGGCGTTGCGCACCGCGTCGGACGCAAACTCGCCCACAAGCTCCACCTTGCCCGGCTCGTAGGTGAGTTCTTCCACGGTGCAGCCCGCGGCCTTCAGGCGTTCGGCGATGATGGCCTGCACGGCGGCTTCGCCCTGGGGCTGCGCGGCAACGAGGGACCGCAGAAGCGCGAGCGCCCTGGTCTCCATGGTCTCGTCTGCAACACCGTCCGCCATCGTATCTCTCCACCAAATTGCACGAATAGAACACACTCGGTATACAATCTGAGGTCAAGTCACTTTTCTAGGCAAAGCGTGAATTTTCGGCACAAGTCGAAGGCATGTCTCAGAAAACCGCGGAAACTGTGGGTTTTCTCTCGCGGTTGCGTGTTCGCCAGTATACACTTGCCGTACAGGCAACCGCGATCCAGCGGTTTTGAGGCTGGGCATCATGAGTGTTGACGCGCGCAGAGACGAAAACGGGCCAGACCTTCCGCCGGCCGCCATCCGGCCGCGGGGCACGCTGTCGGACCAGGCCTACCAGTCGCTCAGCCTTCTCATCCGCGAGCGTGAGCTGCGCGCGGGGGAGCCGCTTGTGGAGCAGCACCTGGCCGCGCGGCTCGGCGTATCGCGCACGCCGCTGCGCCACGCCATGCAGCGGCTGGAGGCAGAAGGACTGTTGCGCAAGGTGGCCAACCGCAGCCACATCGTGCGGCAGGTCGAGCTGAAGGAATATCTCCAGAGCCTGCGCGTGCGCGAGACGCTGGAGGCGGAGGCTGCGGCGCTGGCTGCCGGCAGCGTGCCGGAGGCGTCCATCGCCCACGCGCGGCAGGCGCTGGAGAGCGTGCGGGCCAGCCGCCCCTACGACATGCTGGCCCACTGGCGGTCGGACGACGAGGTCCACCGGCTGTTCATCGACCATTGCGGCAACGAAGTGATGACGCGGATCATCCTGTCGCTGCGCGTCACCACCCAGCTCTTCGAAATCGACCGGCTGGTCGACCGCCTGGAACCCGATTCGCGCGAGCACGAGCTGATCCTCGACGCGCTGGAGGCGGGCGATGCCAAGGCCACGCGCCGCGCGGTGGCGGCGCACATCCGCTCACTGTTCCGCTTTGCCGTCAGCGCGGTGGGGTGAACCGGGGCGGGCGGCTCAGAGCCTGCCGAGCCAGTCCATCGCGTCGGTGATGGCAAGGTCCACCCGCGGCAAATCGTGGAAATTGTTGGCAAATCCGTGCCCCACACCCGGAATGATGTCGAGGTGCACCTTGGTGCCCGCGGCCAGCGCGCGCTGGAACACCGCCAGCGAGTCCTCGATCAACGGGTCCTGGTCGCCCAGCGACAGCCATAGCGGCGGCAGGCCGAACATGTCGGCAATCGTCATGTCACCGTCCGCGCCGGCGCCGTAGGCCGCAATATAGGCGGTCATTGCAGCGGTGGTCAGCAGGTCCGAGCCGCCGCCGAAGGCAGCATGGCTCCAGCTGTCCGCCGTCATCGCGAACGCACCGTTAAAAAGGAGGGCACCCCTGGGCAGCGCGCCGCCGCGGTCGGCCTGCCGGCGCATGGCAGCCAGCGCGATCTGCGCGCCGGCACTGCTTCCCGCCACTGCATGGAGACCGCCTTCGGCAGCAAGCTGGTCGAACAGCGCGCCAACCTGATCGGCCGCCGCCGGCCACGGCGTTTCCGGTGCCAGGAGATAATCCACCGACAGGATCGTGCGGCGTGACTGGGCGGCCATGCGCCGCGCGGTGCCGATGCTCTGCCGCGCAGAGCCGAACACCCAGCCGCCACCATGGACGAACACATCGGCTGGGGCACTGTCGTCCGCACCCTCCGGAACGAGGCGGATGGCGGGGAGGGCACCCGCCGGGGTTTCGAACGTCACGTTCGTTTCGGACGCCATCTTCGGCGCGGCGTCGGCGGCGATCCTGCCGTTTTCCTCGCGCGCCTTGCGCTCCGCGGCCAGGTCGGCGGCTGCCATCTCGATCCACATGGACACTCACTCCTCAAGGGCGGGCCGGTTTTCCGGCCGCGTTGTTTCTCAGTCGAGCGCGGTCCACGCAATCGACATTGCAAGATCAAGCGTCTCGCCAGTGTCCAGCGGGACGAGCCCCGGCTGGCCCGGCGCGTTGTGCGCATCCACCGCGTGGGACACCGGCTCGGCGCAGATGAACGGGGCACCCTCGCGGGTGTGGACAATCAGCACGTCAAGCGGCGCTGCGGCGGTGACGATGGTGGCCAGCCCCTGCGAGGGCTGTTCCACGCGGGCATGGCCGTCCCATCCGGTGAAGGCGTTGTTGAGGAAGCAGGCCGGCACGGTGCGCCCGGCGGCAAAGTCCCATTCCGGCGTCTCGCCCAGCTGCAGCATCCGGTCGGGCAAATGGTCCGCCGTCTCCAGCCAGACGGCATTGGCGCGGAAGGCGAGCCGGGTCGCCTCGTCACGGAAGAACCAGGGATGGAAGCCGCCGCCGAATGGCAACCGCGGGCCGGTGTTGGTCATCGCCAAGCGCATGGCGAGGGACGAGCCCTCGAGGGTGTAGGTGAGCCTGGCACGGTAACGCCAGGGGCCGAAGGCGCCGTCCAGCGACAGCACGGCCTCGGTCCCGTTTGCCCGCTCCACCGACCAGACCTTCTGGAAGGCATCGCCGTGGATCGGGTAGCGTTCCCCGTCGCGGTTGACCGCCAGATCGTGCCGAGTGCCCTCGAATGCGAAACCATCTGCAATGCGGTTGGAGAACGGGGCGAGGACCATCAGACCCGGTGCAAAATTCTCCGCATCCGGCGAATTTTGTCGCAGCAAAGGATGACGCTCACCATTGTGGAGAGCATCGAGGGCCGCCAGCGCGCCCCCTTGCGCCGGGCAGATCGTTGCCGTCAGCGCATCGGAACAGAGAACAATCTGGGGGTTCACACGGGGCGGCTTTCGCTTGTTGGAATACCGCTTCTAGCGCGTTCGGCGGCAGCCGTCAGTAATCCGGTGCATCGTCGATGGCGTACATGTCTTCGTCGGACAGGCCGAAATGGTGGCCGATCTCGTGGACGAGCACGTGGCGCACGACGGCAATCAGCGGGTCGTCCCCGTCCGCGGTGAAGGCGAGGATCGGCTCGCGAAATAGCCAGACGCGGTTGGGAAAAACGCCGGTCGGTGGTGTCGCGCCATCGCTGAACAGACCCGCACCCTCGAAAAGGCCGAGAAGGTCGAGCGGTTCTTCCAGCTCCACCGCGGCAAGCGCCTCCGGGTCCGGCCACTCGGCAACACGCACTTCAAGGTCGGCGCAAAGGGCGCGGAAGCTCTCCGGCAGCGAGGCATACTCCGCCTCCGCCATGGCGGCGAAGGCATCGAGGTCTGGCAATTGGGGCATTGCGCGTCTCCGGGCTCAGCGCGGTCGTGTGCTCGGGGGGGCGAAAAGAGCGGCCCTGAGGAGAAGCAGCGCTGCCATCCCCGCGGCAACCGCGTTCCAGCCGGCAAAGGAGATGCCGAGGAAACGGCCTGCGGCTTCGGTGCAGCTCACAAGGCGCGTGCCTTCGATGGCGGCCAGAAGGTTGGACGCATCGCGCACCTGTTCCCCGCCGCCGCAATCTGCCGGACCTGGCCAGAAGCCCCACTCCGCCCCGGCATGGTAGACGCCGAGCCCCGCACTCCAGACCATGGCGGCGGCAGCCACCGCAAACGCAATGCGCGCCAAAGCGGGCATGCGCGGGTAGATGAGGAAGCCGATGATGGCAAGGGGAATGGCGGCATAGTAGCCGAGCCGCTGCTCCAGGCAGAGCGCGCACGGGACATAGCCGCCGATAAGCTGAAAGCCCCATGCTGTGCCGATGGCGGCAAGCATCACCAGAAGCGAAGAAAGCGCGAAGGGCCGACCGGAAATAATCATAGAAGTTTTACCGCCAGAATGCCGAGAACAGCGAGAATGCCGAATACCGTGAACACCAGCGCCAGACGCTTTTCGACGAAGGTGCGGATGGGCGGGCCGAACCAGTAAAGGAGTGCAGCCACCACAAAGAAGCGAATGCCGCGGGACAAGAGGCTTGCGACAAGAAACACCGGCATGGACAGTCCCGCCGCGCCGGACGCAATGGTGATGACCTTGTAGGGAAACGGGGTGATGCCCGCCAGGAACACCACCCATGCGCCGGATGCGTTGAACCAGCTGATGAATTCGTCGAACCGCCCGGCATAGCCGTAAAGCTCGAGGATCGGCATGGCGACCTGTTGGAACAGTAGCGCGCCGATGGCGTAACCGAGCATCCCGCCCAGCACCGACGCCACGGTGCAGACGGTGGCGTAGAAAATCCACCGGACGCGGTTGGCCAGCACCATGGGGATCAGGAGCAGGTCCGGCGGGATCGGAAAGAACGAGCTTTCCGCAAACGAGATCCCGAACAGCGCCGGGACGGCCCGCCGGCTCGCGCCCAGCGCCATCACCTTGTCGTAGGTCTTGCGAAGCATCTGTTGTCTTTCCGGTCGCAGGCGGACGGTTGGTGCGCCTGGCTCAGGCGAACGAGAGATCCGGGCCGACGGGGACGATCCGTGTCGGGTTCACCGAAGGGTGGCTTTGATAATAGTGGTTCTTGATGTGGGTGAAGTCGGTCGTGTCGCCAAACCCGTCCTGCCGGTAGAGCGCCGACAGATAGCGCTGGAGGTTGGGGTAGTCGGCAATCCGGCGCACGTTGCACTTGAAGTGGCCGTGGTAGACGGCATCGAACCGCACGAGCGTGGTGTAAAGGCGCACATCGGCCTCGGTCAGCTGGTCGCCGACCAGATAGTCGTGGCCCTCAAGCCGCGTCTCCAGCCAGTCCAGCGAGGCGAACAGGGCCTTCACGTTCTTTTCGTAGGCGTCCTGCTTGGTGGCAAAGCCGGATTTGTAGACCCCGTTGTTGACCGTGTCGTAGACGCGCTCGTTCACCTGATCGATCTCGTCGGCAAGGGCTGCCGGCCGGTAGTCGCCGGGCTTGGCGCCGACATCGTCGAACGCATCGGCAAACATGCGGATGATCTCGGCCGATTCGTTGCTGACGATGGTGCCGCGCTCCTTGTCCCACAACACCGGGACGGTGACGCGGCCGGTGTAGGACGGGTCGGCCTTCAGGTAGACGTCGCGCATGAAATCGGCACCGTTGACGGTGTCGGGGATGGTGCCGTCGGTCTGGTCGAACGACCAGCCGTCATCGCCCATGAACCAGTGGACGATTGACAGGCCGATCTTGTCTTCCAGCCCCTTGCGGCGGCGCAGGATGAGGGTGCGGTGGGCCCACGGACAGGCAAGCGCGACGTAAAGGTGATAGCGGCCAGCTTCGGCCTTGAAGCCGCCTTCGCCGCTGGGACCGGGCGAGCCGTCCGCTGTCACGAAGTTGCGGAAAGAAGATTCCTTCCGGTCGAACTCACCGGAATCGTTGGCAAAATTCGGCGAGCCGGTGTTCCACTTGCCGTCCATTAGATAGCCCATCGCCGGCTCCCATTATCCCAGTTGCATCACATCAACGTGCCCGCCGCCCGCAAGATCCCGCGAACCCAGCGGCGTTGCGTCGACGTGCAGCCCCTGCGCGCTGGCCGCTGCAAGGGTTGCAGCGTCGGTCAGCGCACGCGAACCGGCCTCCTTGTTGTACTTCTCCAGCTTCGCGGCAAGGTTCGCCGCGCGGCCGATCACGGTGAATTCCAGTCGCGTGTCGCTGCCGAGCATGGCGGCCACCACCTTGCCCGCTGCCGCGCTGCCGTTGATGGGCATCGGTGCAAACCCGCCAGCGGCAAGATGTCCGTCCCAGTCGCGCCCAGCTTCGGTGATGGCAACGAGGGTGCGCACCGCGTCCGCCGCCGCGGTTTCCGACGGTTTCAGGGCGCCGAAAGTGGCCATGATGCCGTCGCCCAGAAACTTGTCGACCACGCCGCCATTCTCGGCAATCAGCGGCAGGATGCGGCGGTGATATTCGGTGAGCACGGCCACCACCGTTTCGGGCGGGTGCTGGCCGGCAAAGGCGGTGAAGCCACGCAGGTCCAGCATCATGATGGCGGCGTCGCGGGCGACGGCATCGCCGGGGGCGGCCACCGTCTCGGCCATGGCGATCTCGTCGGCAACGCCAGCGCTGAAAAAGCGGTCCATGTCGCGCCGTGCGGCTCCTTCGCGCACCGCATCGAACAACGTGCGCCGTGCCCGGTAAAGCGCAACCGATAGGACGCCGGCGCAGACGAGAATGGTGAGGATCTTGTCCAGCTCCGCGCCGACGAGCACGAGATTTTGGGTGAGATAGTCGGAAAAGGAGCGGGTGATGATGGCCGAGCCGCCCGCGTGGACGGCGTATAGCAGCATGAAAAGCCAGCCGGCCGCAGCAAAGATGCCCTGGCTGAGCACGAACCGCGGATCGAACCGCAGCGCGCGGATCGCGATGAACACGAAGATGTAGGCGAACGTCGGCACCTTCAGATAGAACGCCGGCGGCTGGCCGTAGGCGAGGTGAAAGGTCCAGATCAGCGCATAAAGAAGCACCACGTCGGCCATCATCGAGATGACCAGCAGCCAGCCCGGCACGAAGCCGCGATAGGCGGCAACAAGCCGCAGAATCGTGAATGCGCCGTACGCGCCAAGCACGATCGGCACCGGCTCCAGCATTGCGTCCGCGGCGTCGCTCGGCCGGGGCGCAACGGTGTAGAGCGCGGCGAAGATCAGGGTGATCGAGAGCTGGACCCAGCCGATCAGCCGCTCGGACTGCTCCTCTTCGGCGACGATGAGCCTGGCGACGCGGGCCGGCATCCTCGCCGTCTCGCCCTCGCGCACCCCGAGGTGGCGGAACAGGCTTGTCGGCAATCCAAAGGCATTGGCCATGGCGGTGTCCCCTCTTGCGGGAACACCGATCATATTGCCGGGCCGCCGGCAAATCGCGTTTGTGCGAGGAGCCGCTTATGCCGCGGCGGGGTGCGGGGGCCTGCGCTTTGCCGCCGACCAGTTGAGCGCCAGAAGGCCGACCACCGCCACCAGTGCCGCAATGTTCAGAACATGCGAGCCGGGGTAGATCAGCGCAACGCCGCCCGCCATCAGCCCGACCCGCCCGTACCAGGGGATGGGCGCTTCGAAATAGCCTTCCAGCGCGGCGCCGAAGGCCGCCATGGCGAACAGCGCAACCACGAAGATGAACCCGACCTCCAGCGGCGTGCCGGTGAGGAAGTTGGTGTAAACGAAGAGGATCGGCATCAGGTAGAGGCCCTTGGCGATCTTCCAGGCAACGAGGCCGGTGGCCATCGGCGGCGTCTTTGCGATGGCGGCCGCCGCAAATGCCGTGAGGCAGACCGGCGGCGTCACGTTGGAATCCTGGCTCAGCCAGAAAATGGCCATGTGCGCCGACAGGAGCGCCCCCAGCACAATGGCAGGGTCGATCGTGCCGCGGGCGGCCTGGTAGATCTGCGTCAGCACTTCGGGCGGAAGGGATGCGTAGAGCGCGCGGGCGTCCGTCTCCGGCATCGGCGCGGCAAGGGCCGGGAAGCTCGAAGGGTCGGCCAGCAGGAAGAACGGCTTCACCGCATCGTTGAGGGTGCCGGCGATCATGTCGGCAATGGTGGCCGCGTCGATCACGTCGGACGGCATCACGTTGGCGAGGATGAGCTGCTGGAGCGCCGGGGCGGAGAGGGTGGCCAGCACGATGTAGGACGCCGTCACCGGCAGTCCCATGCCAAGGACCAGGGACGCCAGCGCAATCAGCGTCAGCGCGACCAGGAGGTTGCCGCCCGCCCAGTCCGCGATCATCAGCGAGAAGGTGTTGCCGATGCCGGTCATGGCGATGACGTTGACCACCAGCCCCACCGCGATCAGCAGGACGGCGGTGGTGATCATGTTGCGCGAGCCGAGCGCCATCGCTTCAAGGATGGCACGCACGCCCATCTTGTTGGGCGTCAGCCACGACGCGCCGATCACAGACAGGATCGCAAAGCCGGCCGCATAGGTGGGCGTGAAGCCCCACATCAAAAGGCCGATAAGGGTCGTGATCGGGATGAGAAAGGACGGACCGCCGCGCTTGAGAACGTCCATCATCCGCTCGCCGTCGGAGGAGGCGACCACGTTGGATCGTTTGGCCTCGATCCGCACGAAGAAGGCGATGGAGCCGAAATAGACCAGCGCGGGAAGGAGCGCGACGGCAACGATCTCGAGGTAGGGGATCTGCGTGTAGGTCGCCATTACGAACGCCCCGGCACCCATGATCGGCGGCATCACCTGACCGCCGGTGGAGGACGCCGCCTCGACGCCTGCCGAGAATTTCGCCGGGAAGCCGGACCGCTTCATCAAGGGGATGGTGATGACGCCGGTGGAGACCGTGTTGGCGATGGCCGAGCCCGAGATGGTGCCGGTGAGGCCGGATGCGATCACCGCCACAAAGCCGGGGCCCCCGGTGAAGCGGCCGGCGGCCGCGCGCGCGAGGTCGACAATGAACTCGCCAGCGCCCGAGCGGATGAGGAAGGCGCCGAACAGGATGAACATGAAGACGAAGGTTGCCGAGATCTGGCCGATGAGGCCGAACATCCCCTCGTCCGAATAGATCGAGCGGAACGCCACCGTTTCGAAGGAGAGGCCGGCAAAGCGGAAGACCCCCGGAATCTCCGCGCCCCACACGGTGGGGTAGGTGACGGTGATGACGATGAGGATCGGGATGATCCACCCCGTGGTGCGGCGGGTGAACTCGATGGCGCCCACCACCACGGTGACGATCATCGCCCACTCCAGCGCATTGAGGCGCACGCCGCGGTCGTAGATGGCGTTTTCGCTGGCCGCGAGGCCCAGTGCGGAGGCGGCAACGGCAAGGCCGATGATGATGTCGAGCGCGAAGACGAGCCGCGCCGCGCCAGCGCTTTCTGCCCGCATCATGGGATAGCGCAGCGCGCACAGGAGGCCGAAACCAGCAAAATGGACCGCGCACAGGGTGAGGGTGGACAAGGTGGCCATGTCGCCGAACCACAGACCCAGTGGGCGCAAGACGGGCGCCGTGGCCGGCACCGCGTTTGCGGCGGCCACCAGCATGTCCTGCAGCGGCGTGCCCAGCGTGTTGGCGACGATGTGGAATGCTGCAATGGCGATGGCGAGCCAGAAAAGCGTGGTGTCAAACCATCCCTCGGCCGCGCGGATCCGGCCGGCATCTTCGATGGAGGCCTCGTCCCCGGCGGAGCCGGCCTGACCGTGTTCGTCCTGTTTCGTCAACGAAGGCTCCCTGGGCACGCTCTTGTTGTTGCTGTCGTCGGTTTAGAAAGGGAAGTCGGGCGGGCTCGCTATCCGGACAGTGGCACCGGACCGCCGCATCGGCAGCCGGTGCCATCTCGTCGCCGGGAGGGCCGGACAACCGCCAGCCCTCCCGTACATCGTTCAGTCCTGCGGTGGTTATTTCAGGCGGTCGGCAACCGGAACGCCGGCTTCCTCAAAGTAGCGCAGGGCGCCGGGGTGCAGCTTCAGCGGCAGGCCTGCGGTGGCCGTTTCCGGGCTCATTGCCTTGGTGGCCGGGTGAATCGCCTGCAGGAAGGGCAGGTTCTCGAAGATCGTCTTGGTGATCTTGTAGACGGTTTCTTCCGGCACGCTTGCGTTGACCGCGAGGAAGTTCGGCTGCGCGATGGTCACCACGTCCTTGTCGACGCCGGGATAAAGGCCGGCGGGGATGGTGTAGGCGGTCCACAGGTCGTCAAAGTCGCCATTGGCGGCCTTGCGCTGCTCTTCGGTGAACGAGAGGATCGCAATGTCGTCGCCCATGTTGGCGAACGCTGCGGAAATTGCAGAAACCGGCGGACCGGCCGGGATCGACATGCCGTCGATGCCGCCATTTTGCAGGGCATCCACGGAGGGCGTGTAGCCCATGTAGGCGAGGTCGAAATCCTCTTCCATGTTCATGCCGAGGTTGCCAACGATGGTGCTGTTGGAGCCGAGTGTGCCCGAGTTCTGGGCGCCCATCGACATGGTCTTGCCCTTCATGCCCTCAAGATCGGACACGGTGCCGCTGTCCACGAAGTCGCTCTTCACCACAAAATGCTCGACGTTGGGCCAGAGCATGGTGATGGAGCGCAGGTTTTCCTGCGGGCCTTCGGACTCGATGGGCCCCGTGCCGGTTGCCGCATAGGCGCCGTAAAGCCCCTGCAGAATGCCGAACTGAACCTCGTCGTCGCGCAGGAGCGCCACGTTTTCGCCGGAGCCTGCCGAGTTGATGGCGCTCATGCCGATTTTGTCGGACGGTTGCAGCTTCACCTTCACCAGTGTCGCCAGCGCAACGCCGACAGGGTAGTAGGTGCCGCCGGTCGACGCGGTTGCCAGCAGATAGTCTTCGCTCTGCGCCTGAGCTGGACCAGCCGAAACCGCAAGCCCGAGGGCAAGGGCGCCGAGAGTGCGATAAAGCATTGTGATTGTATCCTCCGTACCAGTTTCTGAACGTTGGTTTGCTAGTTAAAGCAGAAAGCGAAGCTAGAACAAAACTAAGGTGTTTCAACCGCCGTGCATGTGGACGGCACAAGCCCAAACCGGCTAACTCTGACGCAACAAGCCTTTGCCAGTTGGGGGAAACAACATCATGACGGAATCCATTGCGGTCCCAAAAGCCATTGCCGAAACCGCGCGCGTCGATGCTGCGCGCTACAAGGAGATGTACGCCCGTTCCATCTCCGACAACGAAGGCTTCTGGCGAGACGAGGCGCTGGCGCGGATCGACTGGATGAAGCCGTTCGACACCGTGAAGAACGTCAACTTCATGTATCCGGACGTTTCGATCCGCTGGTTCGAGGATGGCACCCTCAACGCCAGTGCCAACTGCATCGACCGGCATCTGGCCGAGCATGGTGACAAGACCGCAATCATCTGGGAACCGGACGACCCCGAGGCGGACGCGCAGCACATCAGCTACCAGCAGCTCCACGCCCATGTGTGCAAGTTCGCCAACGTGCTGAAGACGCTGGGCGTCTCCAAAGGCGACCGGGTCATCATCTATATGCCGATGATCCCGGAAGCGGCGTATGCGATGCTGGCGTGCGCGCGGATCGGTGCGGTCCATTCGGTTGTGTTTGCCGGTTTTTCGCCGGACAGCCTCGCCAACCGCGTGAACGACTGTGGCGCAACGCTCGTCATCACCGCAGATGGCGCCCCCCGCGGCGGTCGCCAGACGGCGCTGAAGGACAATGCCGACAAGGCGCTGGCCAAATGCGACGCCAGCGTGAAGTGCCTGGTGGTCAAGCGCACCGGCCAGGAGATCGAATGGACGGACGGGCGCGATTACTGGCTGCACGAAATGCAGGCCCAGGTCAGCAACGACTGTCCGCCCGAAGAGATGAACGCCGAGGATGAGCTGTTCATCCTCTACACCTCCGGGTCCACCGGCAAGCCGAAGGGCGTGGTCCACACCACCGGCGGTTACATGGTCTATGCCGCCATGACCCACCAGCTGACGTTCGACTACCGCCCCGGCGAGGTCTACTGGTGCACCGCGGATGTGGGCTGGGTCACCGGCCACACCTATATTGTGTACGGACCGCTTGCGAACGCCGCCACCACGCTGATGTTCGAGGGCACGCCCACCTACCCGGACGCAGGCCGCCTGTGGGATGTGTGCGACCGCCACAATGTCGCGACCTTCTACACCGCGCCGACCGCAATCCGCGCGCTGATGGGCAAGGGCGACGACTTCGTGACCCGGCACGACCTGTCTTCGTTGCGCATTCTGGCCACCGTGGGCGAGCCCATCAACCCGGAGGCCTGGCGCTGGTACTACGAGGTTGTGGGGGGCAAGCGCTGCCCGGTGATCGACACCTTCTGGCAGACCGAGACCGGGGGGCACATGCTCACCCCATTCCCCGGCGCCACACCGCTGAAGCCGGGGTCGGCTTGCATGCCGTTCTTCGGCGTCAAGCCTGCGGTGCTCGACCCGCAGGGGGGCGACCCGCTGAAAGGCGCGGCCGAGGGGGTGCTCGTCATCACCGATTCGTGGCCGGGCCAGATGCGCACGGTGTATGGCGACCACCAGCGCTTCATGGACACCTACTTCCAGCAATACAAAGGCAACTACTTCACCGGTGACGGCTGCCGGCGCGACGAGGACGGCTATTACTGGATCACCGGCCGGGTGGACGACGTGCTCAACGTCTCCGGTCACCGGATGGGCACGGCGGAGATCGAGTCCGCGCTGGTGGCGCATCCTGCCGTGTCGGAGGCTGCGGTGGTCGGCTTTCCGCACGACATCAAGGGGCAGGGGATCTACTGCTATGTGACCCTGATGGGAAGCAAGGAACCGTCGGACGCGTTGCGCAAGGAGCTGGTCGACTGGGTGCGCTCCGACATTGGCCCCATTGCCAAACCGGATCACATCCAGTGGGCGCCCGGCCTGCCCAAAACCCGTTCGGGCAAGATCATGCGCCGCATCCTGCGCAAGATCGCCGAGGACGATTATGGCGCGCTGGGCGATATCTCCACGCTTGCCGAGCCGGAAGTGGTGGAAGACCTGATCGAGAACCGCCAGAACCGCAAAGAGCACGCCTGACGCCGCATTGACGTCAGCCCGCCGCCGCCGGTGCGTCCGGCGGCGGAAAGGCCGCATCGAATGCGGCCGCCCCGGCTCTGGTGAAGCGCACGGTGCGCGAGCCCTCGATGCGCTTCAGCCAGCCGCGTTCTTCCATTGACGAAAACAGCGCACGGCCGAGGCTGCCCGCCAGATGGGTCCGCCGCTCGCTCCAGTCCAGACATTCGCGGCACAATGGGGCGCGCGCCGCCTTCAGCGCGGCAAGGTCGATGTCCATGCCCTCCACCAGCGCATGGCCAGAGGCGGTGAGGGTAATGCCGTCCGCGCCGACTGTGAGCGCGCCGCGGCGGCAAAGGCTGTCATAAAGCTGCACGGCCCGGGCACCGGCAAGGTGGTTGTAGCAGACGCGGGCGGCCCGCATGTCCGGATCGCGCGGGCCGGGACGGGTGCGCAGCCGCCCGGAACCGGCAGCAAGGCTGGTGAGCTGTTCGAGCACGCTCGCCACATCGCTGCCGGCCAGCGTGACATAGCGGTGGCGGCCCTGCCGGCGGGTGAGGGTCAGGCCGCCGGCTTCCAGCTTTGCCAGGTGGGACGAGGCGGTTTGCGGGGTGATGCCGGCTTCGCGCGCAAGTTCGCCGGGCGTCAGTGCCTTGCCGCTGAGGAGCGCTGTCAGGATGTTTGCGCGGGCGGGATCGCCGATCAGCGATGCAATCCCGGCGATGTCTGCACCTTCCTTCATGAGCCGACCCTCGCATGGTTTTGCACCCCGATGGTTCGACCGGCATCGAAGCATCCGCACCGGCAACAATTCTACGCTTCCCTCCCATCAGCAAGGAGACAGCGTGATGCAGACCATTCTGACCGGCCGCCGGCGGTCCATCCGCAAGAGTTTGCCGGGGCCGGCAGCGGCGGCACGCCGCGTTCGCCGGTGGCTCGATGTGTGGAGTGAGCGGCGGTCGCTCATGCGGCTGGACGAGCGCGCGCTGGCCGATCTCGGCCTCACCCCGGCCGATGTGCGGCGGGAGGCGAGGCGCTCGCCGTTCGATCTGCCGGCCGGGCGCTGGTGATCCTCCGGCCTCGACCTATTCTTCTTGAAGGGCGATGGGCCGGTAGGCCCACAAGGTGCCCGTCACGCGCCACTTTATCGTGGTGACAATTGTGGCGCGTTCCCTGGTGTGGGTGTCATCGCGCTCGCGGCTTTCGTGGGTGGTGACGGCGGGAACCTGATGGTCCCGCAAATGCATGGTGTTGAGCTGCACCCTGCGGCCGATGGTCCCGAAATTCTGTTCCAGCACCTCCACGCGGCCGCTGGCGTCCGGCGCGCTCGCCACGACCACCGTGTGGTGAGCGCGGGTGGTGCTGCCGCCGCCTTCCTCGAACCAGCCGGAACCATCGGCAAACGTCACCTCCACGCGGCTCTCGTTGTGCTCGGCGAAGTTGCGCATCTGGATGATGTCGCCCGGTTTCAGAAGTCGCATGTTGGTGATGGGCGTGCCCCACACATAGTCCGCATCGTCCCCGAGCGAACCCAGTGCGCCGGACCGCCGGGCGCCGGCACTGCGCAGTGCTTCCTCCGCAAGGTCCCAGCATTCCCCGCGTTCCACCTGCTGGCCGAGCCGGCCGCGTGCGAAGGTGACGACGCTCCGGTTGAGCTGCGGCGTTTCGGTTTCGGTCTCTGTGTCTGTCATGGTGTCGTGCTCCCCTGGCTGCACGACCGCTGGCAAAAAATTTTCAGCCTCTCGTGCTTCCCCGAAGGTGGTGCCGTCAAAGCGGGAAAAGCGTGTCCTGAATCACAGACAGGCGGAAGCCGGCCGCCGCAGTGTGGTCAGCTGGCGCTTTCGTCCGGCAGCGCATGGCGCTGGAGGAGGGGGAGCTGCGTGAGCGTGAACAGCACCGTCAGCGGCATGGTACCGAAGACCTTGAAAGCCACCCAGGTGTCGGTGGAGAAATTGCGCCACACAATCTCGTTCAGCGCAGCGAGGACCAGGAAGAACAGCCCCCAGCGCAGGGACAGTTTCCACCAGCCCTCCGCATCAAGCTTGAAGACACTGTCGAACACCAGCCCCAGAAGCGGCCGCTTGAAGATGAAGAGACCGCCGAGCAGCGCTGCGGCGAAGATCAGGTTGACGATGGTCGGCTTCATCTTGATGAACGTGTCGTTCTGCAGATACAGCGTCAGCCCGCCAAACAGGATCACGATTGCGCCGGAAACCAGCGGCATGATCGGCACCCGGCGGTAGACCGCCAACGAGACCGAGAGAGAAATGACGGTGGCCACCATGAAGGCGCAAGTGGCGGCCATGATGGGCACCTGGTCGGCCGGCAGGTCGGCCGTGGGCAGGAAACGGCCCAGATCCCACGCTTCGGCCCGTGAATTGACCAGAAAGAAGGTGGCAAGCGGCCCCAATTCCAGCACAAGTTTCAAGATGCCGGATTGTTTACGCTCTACCATCGGGCCCGTTCCTTTCTGGATGACACTCGTGCGCACGCCGCGTCGCGGCCTCTGCCGCGCACGATAGAGTGCTAGCGCACCGGCGCCGGTGCGCAAAGCCGCCAGCGGACACGAAGGGCGGATCGCCATCAACAGACGGTGGGAGGGATACTTCGCAAGCCTTCAGGCAGCCTGCGTTGTTCCATCGGCGCCAGTGCGGCTAGACTTGAGTTCGCCGCCCCCGATGCGGGGGCCATCTGCCGACGCTTGCAAGCGAACAGGGAAGACGGAAAAGCATGGCGGAAAGTTCGCCCTACGGTCGCCGCCAGCGCCTGCAGACGCCGCAGGGCGGCCCCACATGGCTCGACCATCTTTCGACGCGGGAAACCGTCCAGCAGCAGGCGCAGGACAACTGGCTGCGCGGCACTGCAGTGTGGATCGCGCGGATCCTCCTGTTCCTTTCCACCGTGTTTGCCATGATCGGCTTCGGCCCGTTTCTTGGCGGGGACGGCCTTTCGGCGCAGGGCAATGCGCTGCGCCAGCTGGTGTTTGTGGTGTTTGCCTGCATGGCCGTGCCGCTGGTGATGCTGGAATGGCGGCGGATCACGCTTCTTCTGGCGCGCGTGTGGTCGCTGGTGCTGGTCTACGCCACGATGCTTCTGACGGCGGTGTGGTCGGTCTACCCGTCAATCACGGTGAAGCGGTTCTTCGTCTATTTCATCGTGCTTCTGGTCGCCCTCGGTGTCACCGCCATCCTGCGCACGCCGAAGCAGTTCATGGTGACGGTGGTTGCGGCCTTCGCCTTCGTTCTTCTGGGCAATTTTGCCTACACGGTGGTGCAGCCGGGGGTGGCCTGGTCACCCATCGGCCTTCAGGCGATGCACACCTCGAAGAATGTTGCGGGCATGGTGTCGCAGGCAATGGCAATCACCTTTGCCTGCGCGGCCATTGGTGTGCGCCATCCGGCCGGCTTCTGGGCGGTGATCGGCCTCACCCTGCTCGCGCTCCTGTTTCTGGCCCTCACCGTATCGAAGACGGCGCTGGGGCTGACGCTGGTGTGCATCTTCGCGTTCCTGCCGGCGTACCTCCTCATCTGGTACAGCCGGACCGTCGCCGCGGTGGCGGTGATCGTTTTCGTGTCGATCGTTAGCGGGATCGTGTTTGCCACCGGCGCCTTCGACCTCACCGGCGCGGACTGGGCCGAGATCGTCACCGGCGACCCGACATTCTCGGCGCGCGATCAGCTCTGGGCAGCGGCCGAGCAACATATCGGGAAGGCGCCGTGGCTGGGCTATGGCTATGGCGCGCAGTGGTCCCTGCTGCCGATTTACCACCCGCTGTGGAATTATCTCGGCTTCTGGAACGGCGTTGAGGAGAATTATCTGATCCTGCGCCAGTTCCACAACGGCTATCTGGATCTCGTCGTGACCGGCGGGTTTCTTTTTGCCGGCGTCGTGACGGTCTTCATCGTCGACGTGTTCGCAAAAATCGGCCGGTCCATCGCAAAACGCGAGCCGGACCGATGGAGCGTTGCCGGCAACGCCTGGTTCGCCATCTACTTCGTCTCCGTCCTGTTCAGCAACATGATGGAATCGAGCCTGTTTTTCCCCGACATGTTCCTCGGCCAGTTTCTGGTGGTGCTGGTGGTGGCGCACGCCTCCTGGCAAATCAAAGGGCAGGTCTGAGCGTGCGGTTGCGCAGCCCTCAACCAGCCGCGCGGGTCCGCCTTTTGAAGGTTGGTTGCGGCAGATCGCACGTCATGCCTAAAAATTAGGCGCCTGTTTGCGGCCGCGCGCCGGGTCGCCGGCTGACCTTGCATCGCCCGGATCCTCCGCGCTGCGGTTTTGCGCTTTGGTTCGCGCACCGCGACGGGGTAAAGGATCGGCGTGAGTGCGACCGGAAGAGGTGGAATGGACCAGTCCGTCAATCGGAAGACGACCGTGAGCGGCACCGACGCGACCCGCGGTCTCGTGGTGACGGCGCTCGCCAAGACCTATGGCAAGCGCACGGTCGTGGAAAACGTGTCGCTCTCGCTGCGTCAGGGAGAGACTGTCGGGCTCCTCGGTCCCAACGGCGCCGGCAAGACCACCGTGTTTTACATGATTACGGGCCTCATCAGGCCGGATGCGGGCGCCATCACCATCGACGGGTTCGACGTGACCGCGCTGCCGATGTATCGCCGCGCGCGGCTCGGGATCGGCTATCTGCCGCAGGAAGCGTCGATCTTCCGCGGGTTGACGGTGGCGCAGAACGTGATGGCCATCCTGGAGCTGACCGAGCCGACCCGCGCTGCCCGGCGCGCCGCACTCGACGAGCTGTTATCCGAGTTCGGCCTCACCCGGCTTGCCGATGCACCGGCCACGTCACTCTCCGGCGGAGAGCGGCGGCGGGTGGAAATTGCCCGCGCACTGGCCTCCCGGCCCGACTTCATGCTGCTGGACGAGCCTTTTGCCGGCGTCGATCCCATTGCGGTGTCTGATATTCAGGCGCTGGTGCGGCACCTCACCAACCGCGGCATCGGCGTTCTCATCACCGACCATAATGTGCGGGAAACACTGGGACTTATCGACCGTGCGACGATCATTGCGTCGGGGTCTGTGCTGACCGAGGGCACGCCGGAAGAGATCGTCGCGCACCCCGATGTGCGGCGCTTGTACCTCGGAGACAAATTCCGTCTTTGACAGCAGCGTTTCAATGTTTATTGATTAAGCATGCAAGGAACGCGCCAACCGATGGAATTTTCGTGACACCGCAGCTCAGGCTCGTCCAATCACAGCGTCAGACCCTCGCGATGACGCCGCAGTTGATGCAGGCCATCAAGCTCCTGCAAATGTCCAATCTGGAGCTTGAGGCCGCCGTCCGTGAAGAGGTGGACCAGAACCCGCTTCTGACCCTCGCGGCTCGGGCCGACACGAGGCCCGCCCCGCGCGGCGATGGCCGGATCACGGCCAAGCGGGAGGTTTCCCGCGATTTCATGAACGATCCGATGTCAGCCGTGGCCGAGCGCACCTCGCTCAGCACCCATTGCCATCGCGAAAGCGTGGGTCTCGGCTTCACGCCGGAGGAAAGCGGAATAGCCAGCTACCTCATCAACTCGCTCGACGAGGACGGGCGACTGGACGAGGACGTGGTGGAGGCGGCGCTGCAGGCGCTGGGCGTCTCGCGCAGCGTTGTGGAAAATACGCTGACCCGGCTTCAGACCATCGAGCCGGCAGGTCTCTTCGCGCGGTCGCTGGAAGAATGCCTGGCCTTGCAGCTGGCTGACCGGGGCGCGCTGTGCGCGGTGGCGAAATGCGTTCTCGCCAACTTGCAGATCCTCGCCAAGCGGGACGTGAAGCGGATGGCCGACCTTGCCGGCTGCAGCGAGGCGGACGTCCTGGCTGTCGCCGCACGTATCCGCACGCTGGACCCGCGGCCCGGCCGGACATTCGACACAACCCCGGTGCAGATCATGGAGCCGGACGTCATCGTCCAGCCTCTGGGCAACGGCGGCTTCAAGGTCATTCTCGACACGCAGCGTCTGCCGAAGGTGCTGATCGATTCAGAATATCATGCTGAAATCACGTCCTGCGGGGCAGGGCCGGCCACCAGCTTTGCCAACCAGTGCATGCGCTCGGCGCACTGGCTGACCCGCAGCCTCGATCAGCGCGCCCGCACCATCGTGAAGGTGGCAAGCGCCATCGTCACCCGCCAGCGTGCCTTCTTCGAGGGCAAGGCGCAGCATGTGAGCCCGCTCACCCTGCGCGAAATTGCCGAGGACATCGGCATGCACGAATCCACCGTCAGCCGTGTGGTGTCCAACAAGGCGCTGACGTCGCCGCGCGGCGTTTTCCCGTTCCGCGCCTTCTTTGCGGTGGCTATTGATGCCGCAGACGGCAGCGTTTCCGCCGATTCCGTCCGTGCAAAGATCCGCTTCCTCGTGGAGAGCGAAACGGTGGCGAGCGTACGGTCGGACGACGAGATCGTGAAGACGCTGAAGGACTCCGGCATCGTGATCGCCCGCCGGACTGTGGCCAAATATCGCGAGGCCATGAACATCCCCTCATCGGTGGAGCGTCGGCGCATGGCCCGGCATGGCGGCTTCAGCTCCAGCGCAGGCCGGCGTTGACACGGCGCGTGGCACGGCCATAGAAGGCCGCGCCATGCGCACCCGATCGGCCCACCCAGCAATCGGCGTGTGAGGTCGGCCTTCCGCGCCGGCGAAAGACGTTTATACTCCCTGGGTCGGGACAGAAGGCTGCCTGCTATGCCGTTGACGATTTCCGGAAAACACATGGACGTGGGTGATGCGCTGAGGCAGCGCATCGACGATCGCTTGTCCGAGTCCGTCGCAAAATATTTCGACGGGAAATATACCGGTCAGGTCACGCTGAAAAAATCGGCCGCTGGCTTCGATGCCGATTGCATGGTCCACCTCGACACGGGGATCATCCTGCGCGCATCCGGCAATGCCGGCGATGCGACCCACGCCTTCGAGGGGGCTGCCGAGAAGATCGACAAGCGCCTCCGCCGCTACAAGCGCCGCCTGAAGGCGCACCACACCGGCGGCCCCAGCGCCGGCGAAGTGGCCGCCGCCGCGATGGAATTCCAGATCGAGACCCCGGACGACGAGGACGAGCTGGAAGCCAACTACGCACCGCTGGTGGTTGCCGAAACCCCCACCAAGATCAAGACCATGACCGTCGGCATGGCGGTGCTGGAGCTGGACCTGACCGAAACGCCGGCCCTCATGTTCATGAACGCGGCGAACAAGACGCTCAACGTCGTGTTCCGCAGGGCGGACGGGAACGTGGGCTGGATCGACCCGTCGATGGTGTCCGGCACGGCCGCCGTCCAGAGTCCGGGAACGGCTGGTTAGCGACTGTCATGGACATCGGCGCACTCATCAGCCAGGACGCCGTTTTCATCGACGTCGACGTTCACTCCAAGAAACATGCGATCCAGGAGGTGAGCGTCGCGCTCGCCAAGCGGACCGGGATGCCGGAGCGTGCGATTTTCGACACGCTTCTGGAGCGGGAGCGACTGGGATCGACCGGCGTGGGGCATGGCGTTGCCATCCCCCACGGCAAGCTGGCCGACCTCGACGAGATCGTGGGCGTGTTTTTCCGTCTGAAAAGTGCGGTCGGCTTCGATTCGCTGGACGATGAGCCGGTGGACCTGATCTTCGCGCTGCTGGCGCCCGAGGATGCCGGGGCCGACCACCTCAAGGCCCTTGCCAAGATTGCCCGGGTGTTGCGCGCGCCGGGTCTTGCCGATGAGCTGCGCGCGGCCACCTCGCGCGGCGATACGCATTATTACCTCACCCGCACGCCGGTCAGCGCAAACTAGGTGTCGGGTTCATGCCGGCGCGCCGCGGGCTCATGGAGCGCACGCAGCGGTGCCGTGTCATACAGCACGGTCAGCTTGCTGACGTTGCCGTCTGCGTTCATTTCCAGAATGTTGACTACCTCGAATTCGAGGACCGCGCCGCTTTGCAACGTCCAGCAATAAAAGAACTGCAAGGCGATGGCCGTGTCCGGTGCGGGCGACGTGAGGACCCGGATTATCCGGCATGTGGACCGCTGGGAATCGCTGAACAATTTTGCAAAATACAGATCTGCCGGCTGGGTGCCGTAGAGCGGAGAGACCACCCTGGCTTGCACCGAAAAGAAGCCCAGGACGGCTGTGAAGTCGCCGGCTTCGATCGCCTTCAGGTACTGCCTGCATAGTTGGTCGGCGTCCAAATGGGATCTCCTGTGAGAACAGCGCCTTGTCAACGGCGATGCGACTTGGCAATTGAAGGGCATCTAAAAACGTGTCGAGGGAATGATCGAAATGGCCGGCCGCACGCTGTACGACAAGATCTGGGACGACCATCTGGTCGAGATCTCCGATGACGGCACCGCGCTCGTCTACATCGATCGCCATCTCGTCCACGAAGTGACGTCGCCTCAGGCCTTCGAGGGTCTGCGCCTGGCCGGTCGCAAGGTTCATGCGCCCCAGCGCACGCTCGCGGTGGTCGACCACAACGTCCCCACCACCGACCGCAGCGAGGGGATCGACGATCCCGAGTCGCGTCTCCAGGTGGAAACACTGGCCGAAAATGCCGCTGCCTTCGGCGTGGAATATTTCAACGAGCTCGATGTCCGGCAGGGGATTGTCCACATCGTGGGCCCCGAGCAGGGTTTTACGCTGCCTGGCATGACCATCGTGTGCGGCGACAGCCACACCTCCACCCACGGCGCATTCGGTGCACTGGCGCAGGGTATCGGCACCTCCGAGGTGGAGCATGTGCTGGCGACCCAGACGCTGGTTGCCCGCAAATCGAAGAACATGCGCATCACCGTCGATGGTGTGGCCCCGCCCTGGCTGACGGCCAAGGACATCGTCCTGTCGATCATCGGCCATATCGGCACCGCCGGCGGCACCGGCCATGTGATCGAGTTTGCCGGCAGCGCCATTCGCGCCCTGTCCATGGAAGGGCGGATGACGGTTTGCAACATGTCCATCGAGGCGGGCGCACGCGCCGGCATGGTGGCGCCGGACGAGACCACCTACGCCTACATCGAAGGTCGCCCCAAGGCGCCGAAGGGCGCTGCGTGGGATCAGGCGGTGGCCTACTGGAAGACGCTTCCCAGCGATCCGGACGCGGTGTTCGACGTGGAAGTGAAACTAGACGCGGCCAACCTGCCGCCGGTGGTCACCTGGGGCACGTCGCCGGAAACGGTGGTGTCCATCGAGGGCTCGGTGCCGAATCCGGCCGATATTGCGCATCCGGACAAGCGCCGGTCGGTGGAGCGGGCGCTCAAATACATGGGTCTGACGCCCGGCACGCCGATGACTGAAATTCCCATCGACAAGGTGTTCATCGGCTCGTGCACCAACGGCCGGATCGAGGATCTGCGCGCGGTGGCCGAAATTGTCCGCGGCAAGACGATGGCGGAGCGGGTCTCCGGGCTGATCGTGCCGGGGTCCGGTCTCGTCAAGGCGCAGGCGGAGGCCGAGGGTCTCGACAGGATCTTCATCGATGCTGGATTCGAGTGGCGCGAGCCGGGGTGCTCCATGTGCCTGGGCATGAACGCCGACCGGCTGAACCCCGAAGAGCGTTGCGCCTCGACATCCAACCGCAACTTCGAAGGGCGGCAGGGTCTTCGTTCGCGCACCCACCTGGTTTCGCCGCAGATGGCGGCGGCGGCGGCCATTGCCGGGCACTTCGTGGACGTGCGCACGATCTGATACGGCGGTGCGGCGCAGCCCGGTGGGCGCGCCGCATGCTCTGCCGTCAGTAGCGGCGCCAGTGGCGCCTGCCGCGCGGGCCGCACCCCGGCACGATCCGGACGACGCGGCCACGCGGTGTCACCCGCACCACCCGCGTCACGCAGCGCGGTCCCCGGCGGTAAACGGGCGGCGGCGCATAGTATGGCCGGCGGTAGGCTACGGGCGGCGGCCGGTAATAGGGGCGGTGCGGACGGTAGCGCCGCGGCCGGTAGTAGGGGCGATGCGGCGGCCGGTAGCGTCGGCTGTGTCGCCGATGGCGCCTCGGCTGCGAATAGGCCAGTTGCTGACGTTCGCCGGCCGCAGCCGTTCTGCCCCGAAGCCGGGTATCGAGGCTTGCAGAAACGCGCGGCGTGACCGGCGCACTCTCCAGCGGCATGCCGGACGCGTCGTATCGGTCGATCCGGGTTGGCTGGTAGTTGTCTTCGGCGGCGGTTGCGGCGGGCACCGCGGCAATGGCTGCGGTCCCGGCCACCAGCGCGGCCGCCAGTCCCGCGGCAGCAATTAACAGATTTCTCACGGTGTCCTCCTTCTGTCATATGGAGGATCGGCAATGTCGGCTGAACGTCTTCTGAGGCGGTTGTTCAGCGAAGGGTCAGGAACGCCGCTCCGCAACAAAGCGGCATGCCTCGGCCAGCACGCCGCCGTCTGCGCCCAGTGCTTCCAGCTGTCCGGCTGCGTCTTCAACCGTCTCCGCAAGACGGGCGCGGGCGGTCTCGACCCCCACCAGCTGCGGAATGGTGGCCTTGCCGCCGCCTTCGTCCTTGCCGACGCGTTTTCCGGTCTCTTCCGCCGTCCCCTCAACGTCGAGGAGATCGTCGGCAAGCTGGAAGGCTTCGCCCAGCCGGGCGCCGAACGCGGAATAGCCTGCGCAGACATCAGGCGCGGCGCCGGCGGTGATCGCGCCCGCCTCGCAGGCTGCCCGGATGAGCGCGCCGGTTTTCATGGACTGCATGAGCCGGACGCCGGCGGCATCGAGGCCGATGGCGTTGAGATCGCGGTACTGGCCGCCCACCATGCCGGAAAATCCGGAGGCCTCGGCCAGAAGGCGGGCGAGGGGGCCGGCGGCTGCCGTGGGAACCGGGGGCGTGGTGATGATCTGAAATGCGAGCGCCTGCAAGCCGTCGCCGACGAGGATGGCGGTCGCCTCGTCAAACGCCTTGTGGACAGTGGGGCGGCCGCGGCGCAAATCATCGTCATCCATGGCGGGAAGATCGTCGTGGACAAGGCTGTAGGCGTGGAGGCACTCGAACGCAGCGCCCACGGCTGTGGCCGCAGACAGGTCGGACGCGCCGCATGCCCGTGCGCACTCGATCACTAGAAAGGGGCGGAAACGCTTGCCGCCGCCCAGGAGGGCATGCCGTGTGGCAGCCACCAGACGGGGCGGGCAATGCTCATCACTTTCCACCGTGGCGAGTGTTTTCAGCAGCACGTCATCGGTCGCTGCAGCCGCGGCCGCAAGGTGGTCGGCAAAGCTCGTCACGCTGTTCACCCTTGTCGTTTCCCCGGTTCCAACCATAGGTGAAGGCGTCAGGGCGGGCTATGCCTGCACCGCTGGAGAGGCGAAATGCGACGACTTTTCAAGATCTTCATCACCGTTACCGCGCTTATCGTCTCGATTCCGCTGGTCCTCACGGTGCTCTATGCGTTCGTGACGCCGGCGTCCCTGCCGGTCGAGCGGTTGAAATGGAAGGGTGAAACGGTGGACCAGCGCTGGGTGGCGCTGGAAGACGTCGCGCCGGAACTGGTGCGCGCGGTCATCATGGCGGAGGACGCACGCTTCTGCCTCCACTACGGTGTGGATCTCCGGCAGATGCGGATCGTCATCAAGGATGCGCTGGATGGCGAGAAAGCGCGCGGGGCAAGCACCATCACCATGCAGGTGGTCAAGACGCTGTTCCTGTGGCCCGACCGCAACTATCTGCGCAAGGCGGTGGAAGTGCCGCTCGCCTTCTGGATGGACCTTGTCCTGTCGAAGGATCGGATCATCGAGATCTACCTCAACGTCGCCCATTGGGGCCGCGGAATATACGGCGTGGAGGCCGCGGCACAGCGCACGTTCGGCGTCTCGGCGGCGGATGTGACGCGCACCCAGGCCCTGGCGCTGGCCACCGTGCTTCCCGCGCCTGCTGCCCGCAATCCGGCCAAACCCGGCCCCCGGCAGCGCGCGGTGATCGCCCATGTGAAGCGGGAGCTTGACCGCGCGCCATGGGTGTTTACCTGTCTGTCGGACCGGATTCGCCCGTGAGGGGCTGTCTTGCGGCGCGTTGGCGTTGCAATTGGGGCGCCCTCGCAGTATAGGGCCGGGTCCGGCGTGCTTGGCGTCCTTTTTCCGGGCGCGCGCCCCTATTCAAACGTGTTGTTGCGCCGCGGTGCGCGGCGAGAGGAGAGACCATGGCTGTCCCCAAGCGGAAAGTCAGTTCCATGAAGCGCGGTTTCCGTCGTTCGACGGACGCGCTGAAGGCCCCGACCTATGTCGAGGACAAGGACTCGGGCGAGCTGAAGCGCCCGCACCACATCGACCTGAAGAGCGGCCGCTACCGCGGCCGTCAGGTCATGCCTGCGCAGGACGATTGATCGCAAACCGGCGCGCCCTGAAGCGGGGTGCGTCGGAACCCGTGGATGGGTGAAAGACTTCTGCTGTTAGACGTGCGCGTTTGCATCGTTCCCAGTCGCGCACCGACGTTTCGTTCAGAACACAAGTCCAGAACACAAGGACACCATCCATGGGCATGATCCCGTTCACTCTGATCCCGCTGGTCCTTTACGGCTTCGCGGCTATTTTCCTGTACGACCACTCCAATTATGTGGTGGAGCCCGGACAGGTCGCGCTGCACCCGTTCTGGGACAAGGTCGTTGCCGGCGTCACGCTGGTGTCCGGTCAGAGCTGGGCGCTCACCTACGGCGATCTGCTCATCGTGATCGCGCTGATGTTCCTGCTGTTCTCGATGCTGCGCTCTGCATCGACCACGCGCACCACCGTGATCGGGAACATGGTCATGGTGCTGGTGCTGTGCGCCTACATCGTCCTGTTCCTCACGGTCAGCTTCGCCGGCACGTCGATCTTCTTCCTCCTGATGGTGATCACGCTGGTGGATACGCTCGCCACCGTTTCGATCTCGATGGTCGCATCGCACTCGCGCATGGATGCCGTGCCGGACTGACCGGCTACGCGTCAGCCCGCAGGGACGGCGTCAGCCCTCAAGGTAAGAAAGAAAGGCTGCCCGGTGTCATCCGGGCAGCCTTTCTTGCGTTTGCGTGATGCGGGTATTGCCCGGCCGGGCGGCGTCAGCTCTTTTCGGGGGCGGTCAGGCTGCCGTCGCCGGCTTCGTCATTGGCAGGGCTATGGTTCGCAGCGGCGGGGTCTTCGCTGCCGCTCAGCTTGGCAATCTTCGCCTGCATCGACGCCAGCTCATCGCGCAGCGCCGCGACGTCCTTGGCCAGAAGCTCGTCCTTGGCCGGGGCAGGGGCCGGGTTGGCGTGCTGCGCGTTTGCCTGTTCGGCTTGCTCGCCTGCTGCACCATAAGGCATGAACATCCGCATCGACCGCTGGAAGATATCCATGTTGCGGCGCACCTGATCTTCGACGGCAGAGAACGCCTGTACGCCGATGGTCTGGTTGATGTGGCGGCCAAGTTTTTCCTGCTCGCGGGTGAACGAGGACAGTGAGTGCTCCAGATATGTCGGCACAAGCCCCTGGAGCTGGCCGCCATAAAAGGTAATCAACTGGCGCAGGAAAGAGATGGGCAGCAGGCCGGAGCCGCGGCTTTCGGCATCAAATATTATCTGGCCCAGTACGCCGCGCGTAATATCTTCGTTCGTCTTGGCGTCCTGAACGACGAAGTTTTCATCGTTTCTGACCATTTCTGCCAGGGTGTCGAGCGTAACGTACGCACTCGTGCGCGTATTGTAGAGACGCCGATTTGCATACTTCTTGATGACAGTCGTCTGCGTTTCGGTGGACATACTCGCCTCATGGTTCGGCCACGCCAGAGATGCGCCGGATCGAGCGCACCGCACGGCTGTTCGTTCACTTTGACTAGATCGAATTTGCGGGCGGCGCGAGTCGAATTGCTGCAAATGCGAACGAGAGGGCTCGCGGTCTGGTTGACAGTACCTGAGGCGGGGCGTTGTAGTCCGCTCAAACCCTAGGCACGTTGGCGGGTCGCGCCAAGCTGCGCACCAGAAGCAAGACCGACGACAAGAGCGAGGAGAATTTCTATGGCGAGTGAGAGTGTGGTGATCGCAGGGGCAGCCCGCACCCCCGTCGGCGCCTTCAACGGCGCATTTGCAACCACTCCGGCGACCGAGCTCGGCGCCACCGCCATCAAAGGCGCGCTGGAGCGTGCCGGTGTCGCGCCGGACGAGGTCAACGAAGTCATCATGGGTCAGGTGCTGACGGCCGCTGCCGGCATGAACCCCGCCCGCCAGGCCTCCATGCAGGCCGGCATTCCGGACAACACCACCGCGTGGGTGCTGAACCAGGTGTGCGGCTCGGGCCTGCGTGCCGTCGCGCTCGGCATGCAGCAGATCCTCACCGGCGACGCGGATATCGTGGTTGCCGGCGGGCAGGAGAACATGACGCTCTCCCCCCACGCCGCCTACCTTCGTGCCGGCCAGAAGATGGGCGACATGAAGATGATCGACACCATGATCAAGGACGGCCTGTGGGACCATTTCAACGGCTACCACATGGGCGTGACGGCCGAGAACGTGGCGCGGGAATGGCAGATCACCCGTGAGCAGCAGGACGAGTTCGCCGTCCGCTCCCAGAACAAGGCCGAAGAGGCCCAGAAGGCCGGCCGCTTCCAGGACGAGATCGTTCCGGTCACGGTGAAGGGCCGCAAGGGCGACACCGTCGTCGACGCCGACGAGTACATCCGCCACGGCGCAACGCTTGAGGGCGTTGCCAAGCTGCGCCCGGCGTTCGACAAGGCCGGCACCGTGACGGCGGGCAACGCGTCGGGCATCAACGACGGCGGAGCGGCGATGGTGCTGATGAGCGAGGCCAATGCGTCAAAGCGCGGCATTACGCCGATGGCGCGCATCGTGTCCTGGGCGACCGCGGGCGTCGACCCCAAGGTGATGGGCTCCGGCCCGATCCCGGCCTCGCGCAAGGCGCTGGAAAAGGCCGGCTGGTCGGTTGGCGATCTCGACCTTGTGGAAGCCAACGAGGCGTTTGCCGCACAGGCCTGCGCGGTCAACAAGGACATGGGCTGGGCTGACGACATCGTGAACGTCAACGGCGGCGCCATTGCCATCGGGCACCCGATCGGCGCATCGGGCAACCGCGTCCTCAACACGCTTCTGTTCGAAATGGCGCGTCGCGGCGCGAACAAGGGCCTTGCCACGCTGTGCATCGGCGGCGGCATGGGCGTTGCGCTCTGCGTCGAGCGCATGGGCTGAGGCCAGCCGCCACTGCCGAAAAGGAGAGAGCCGCGCGCCCCCGGGAGGGCGCGCGGCTTTTTCGTGTCCTACTTCTTCTTTGGTGCGCGCCGCTTGGGCGGGGCCGCCATCTGCTCGGTCTGCGCGCCGGAGTCCGGCGGCGCATCGCCCAGCGACGGGGCTTGGCCCATCGGCTCGGCCGGCGCCACCGAGAACTCGCCGCGGCCATCCAGCGACGGGCCGGACGTCCAGCGCCCTTCCGGGGCGTCCTTGTCGAGCGATGTGTTGAGGAAGACGTAGGAGTGCGCCATCGCCTCGTGGTCTTCCGGCACCGAGTTGGGGATCGGCAGGGCCGCTTCCAGGCCGCCGAGTTCCTCGATCACCGCGAGCCACTGCTGCTGGTGCATCGTGTCGCGGGCGATCAGGAAGGACAGGAGGTCCTTCATCCCGGGATCGTCCGTCATGTTGTAGAGGCGGGCGGCGAGAACGCGGCCGCCGGCCTCCGCCGTCGCGTTGGCCAGCATGTCGGCGCCGATATTGCCGGTGGCGTAGACGTGGCTCATGTCGAACGGGATGCCGTTTGAGTTGACCGGCATTGCGGAAAGACCGGACGACAGGATGTGCCGCGGGTTCATCCCGCCAAGGATTGCATTCACAACCGGGTCCTTGGCCGCGTCGTCCTGCATCGAGGTCGGCGCGCCTTCCAGGTTGAGCGCGACGGCGTGGCCGAGAAACTCGATGTGGGACAGTTCCTCGGTTGCGGTCGCGATCAGCATGTCGCGGTATTTGGCCGGGCCGCGCGCACCCATGGCCTGGAAAAAGTATTGCATCGCCACGCGAATTTCGCCTTCGACGCCACCGATCGCCTGCTGCAACATTTTTGCGAACAGCGGGTTGGGTGTGTCGACTTTTACCTCGTATTGCAGCTTTGAAGAGTGGAAGAACATCGGCGCGCTCCAGGTTCTGGGTTCGCAAACTGAACAATCCGCTTAGGGATAGGTTCCGAAGCTTGCCACCCTTCAAGAGGTAAATCCTATCAACGGCGCGCCCGGCCAGCCGGCGGCCTGTGTGAAAACGCGCGCGCTACGCTGCGCCGCACGATTGACGGCTCCTGCGCAAGTGTCCCAACTGGAAGTGAATTTGCCAGCGAGCAGAAACGATACAGGGAGGATTTGATGGGACGGATCGCACTGGTTACAGGCGGAACCCGCGGGATCGGCGCCGCAATTTCAAAGGCGCTGAAAGAGGGCGGCCACACCGTCGTCGCCAACTATGCGGGCAACGACGAGAAGGCGAACGCCTTCAAGGAAGAGACCGGCATTGCGGTGAAGAAATTCGACGTCGGCGATCCCGCCGTCTGCGAGGCGAAGCTTGCCGAGGTGGAGGCCGAGGTCGGCCCCATCGACATCGTCGTCAACAACGCCGGCATCACCCGCGACGGCGTGTTCCACCGGATGAGTTTCGATCAGTGGAACGCCGTGGTGCAGACCAACCTCTCCTCGCTGTTTGCCGTGACACGGCCGGTGATCAACGGGATGCGCGACCGGGGCTTCGGCCGGGTCATCAACATCTCTTCGATCAACGGACAGAAGGGGCAGATGGGGCAGGTGAACTATTCGGCGGCCAAGGCCGGCGTGATCGGGTTCACCAAGGCGCTGGCGCAGGAGGGGGCGAAGAAGGGCATCACCGTCAATTGTGTCTGCCCCGGCTACATCGACACCGACATGGTGGCGGCGGTGCCCGAGAAGGTGCTGCAGAGCATCATTGGCGGGATTCCGGTGGGGCGCCTTGGCCAGGCCGAGGAGATCGGCAAGCTGTGTGCCTATCTGGCGTCCGACGATGCGGCGTTCATCACCGGCGCAACGATGACGATCAACGGCGGCCAGTACATGGCGGCCTGACAGCGGGGGCGCCGCCGGCATTGCTGCCAGCGGCGCGTCCAGTCAGGCGGATTGGGCCTGAAGACCGATGAAGCCCACGTACAGCGCGAGAAGCGCGGCGCCCTCCCACCGTGTGACCCGGCGCCCGGTCGCGACAACCACCACCAGCATGATGGATATCAGCACCATCATCGGCACATCGAATGTGCGCATGCCGTTCGAGACGGGGATGGGGGAGACCAGCGCCGTGATCCCGCCGATCCCGATGGTGTTGTAGACGTTGGAGCCGAGGACATTGCCGAGCGCGATTTCCGAATGGCGGCGGATGGCGGCCATGATGGAGGTCGCAAGCTCGGGCAGGGACGTGCCGACTGCTACCAGCGTGAGGCCGATGATCTCCTCCGACACGTTGTAAAGCGTTGCGACGGCCACAGCGCCCTTCACCAGATATTCGGCGCCGACGAGGACAAGCACGAGGCCTGCGAGAAGATAGACGATCGAGAGGATAAGGGGGGTGCTGTCTGCCGCGGGCACATCCTCGATCTCGGATGGTTTCCGGCGGTCTGCGCGGATCGTGTAGATGATGTAGGCCACCAGCGCGACCACGAAGATTGCGCCCATCCAGCGCTCGATCAGCCCCGTCCATGCCGCTGCACCAAAGGCGATTGCGGTGATGATGACGATGGAGCCATCGCGGATCACCGCATCGCGCGATGTGATGAACGGGCGCATCAGCGCTGCGGCGCCCAGGATGAGCAGGATGTTGGCGATGTTGGAGCCGACGATGTTGCCCATCGCAATGCCGGGCGAGCCGGCGAGCGCTGCCCGCACGCAGGTCACCAGCTCCGGCGCGGACGTGCCGAAGCCGACAATCACCACGCCCACCACCAGCGGCGAGATGCCGAGCCGCACGGCAATGGCCGACGCGCCGCGCACCAGAAGTTCGCCGCCGATCAGGAGAGCGACGAAGCCCCCGATGATCTGCAAAGCAAGGATCATGAGAAATTACCTGTATTGGCGCCGGGGAGTGCGCTGCGGCCGCGCACGGCGGCCTGGAGGGAGCAGGTTCTGTATAGCCTAGCGCGAGGTAGTGTCACGAGGCGTCGGCCGCCAGTCCGCCGGGGCCATTTCAAAGCCGGCAAACTCGAAGCCCGGTGCCACGGTACAGCCGACCAGGGTGAAGCGGCCAAGGGTTTCGGCGGTTTGCCAATGGCCGGCCGGCACCACCACCTGTGGCTGTTGCCCGGCCATCACGTCGGAGCCGAGGTGGATCGAGGTGGCATCATGCCCGTCCGGCGAAAGCGTGATCACCAGCGGATCGCCGGCATAAAAGTGCCAGACTTCGGCAGCGTCGTTCACCCGGTGCCAGGCCGACAGGTCGCCAGCCTCCAGCAGATAGTAGATGGCGGTGGAATAGCCCCGGTCGCCGTTCGGCGCGTCGCGGAAGGTCTCGGCAAAATAGCCGCCCTCGGGGTGCGGCTTGAGGTTCAGCTTGGCGATCAGGTCTTTGGCGGTGGTCAAAACGTGTCCCGTCCTTCGCGAAGAGTTGCAAAAACGGCCTCGGGAGCGGCACCCTCCATGCCGAGCGCGCGGGCAACGGCAGGGTCGTCGGCCCGCAGGAACGGGTTGGTCGCCTTCTCCACCGCCATGACACTCGGCACGGTGGGCTTGTCTTCGGCGCGGTCTGCTTCGACCGAAGCCAGACGCTCGGCCACGGCGGCATCGTCAGGCAGGACGCTGTGGGCGTATTGCGCGTTCTTCAGGGTGTATTCGTGGCCGCAATAGATGCGCGTCTCGTCGGTGACCACATCGCGCAGCTTGCGCATCGACGCCCACATGGTGGCGGCATCCCCCTCGAACAGGCGCCCGCAACCCATGGCAAAAAGCGTATCGCCGGTGAACGCGATCCCTTCGGCATTCATTACATAGGAGGCGGGTGCGGCTGTGTGGCCGGGCGTTTCGACCGCGAGGATCTCGAACGGGCCGGCGCTAAAGGTCTCGCCGTCCGCCACCGTCTGGTCGAGGCCGTCGATCCGGTGGGCTTCGCCCCTGGGGCCGACCACATGGGCGTTGCCGCGCACGGCAGCCAGCGCCTTCACATGGTCGGCATGGTGGTGGGTGATGAGAATTGTGGTGAGCGTCCATCCGGTTTCGGCGAGCGCCGCCTGGATGGCGTCGGCGTCCGGCGCATCGACGAGCAAAGTTTCGTCGCCGGAGTGGACGAGAACGGCATAGTTGTCCGACAGACAAGGGACGAGACGAACGTCGGTCATCAGAATCTCCAAAATCCTGGCGCTGCGTTAGCATGGGCAATTGGGTACGTCACGCGGCTATGCCACACGAACGCAAGACGTTGGCCCAACATATAAAAAGGACGAAAAGCGATGCACCTCGATGTGGTTCAACTGCGCGATTTCTACTTGACGCCTCTTGGCCGCATCGCCCGCAAGATCATCGCGCATGAAATCCGCGCCACATGGCCAAACGTCTCGGCGGACCGGGTGGTGGGTGTGGGTCATGCCACGCCCTATCTGCGCCCCTTCCTGGGAGAAGCGGAGCGCGTGGTGGCGGTGATGCCGGCCTCCGAAGGGGTGCTGCACTGGCCACCGGAGGGGCCGAACCTGACCTGCCTCGGCTTCGAGGACAACCTGCCCCTCGCTGACAACTCGGTCGACAAGCTGCTCCTCGTTCATGTGCTGGAGGTGACGCGGGATCCGGCCGCCCTCCTGCGCGAGGTGTGGCGCGTTCTGATGCCGACGGGGCGGGTTCTGGTGGTGGTGCCCTATCGCACGGGCGCCTGGGCGCGCGCCGACTACACGCCGTTCGGCCTTGGGCGTCCATTCTCGCGGATGCAGTTGCAACAGCTTCTGGAAGGGGCGTTTCTGGAGCCGGCGGCTTCGCGGCGCTTTCTCTATGTGCCGCCCAGCCGGCGCCGCTTCATTCTGGGCTCGACCCATGCCTGGGAGAAGATCGGCAGCGCCATTTTGCCGCGCTTTGCCGGCGTTCTGTCCATGGAGGCGCAGAAGACCGTGGTCCGCGGTATCCACGCCGGCCACAAGTCCCGCGCGCGGCGTGTGCCCGGGCTCGTGCCCAAGCCCGCCACGCAGGTCACGACATCGGGGCGCTGAAAGGCGACGCGGGCGTCACCGGCGCAGCAGGAACACCGCCTGTTCGCCGAACAGGTTCCAGAACCACCACGGCGCGTTGAACGGAATGCGCTTGCCGCTGGCATTGAGCGCGATGGGCCGTTCCACCGTCACGCCCATCTCGTCGCACAGGACCACAAAGTCCCGAATGGTGCAGAAATGGATGTTGGAGGTGGACCACCACATGTCGGGCAAAAGGCCGGTGGTGGGCATCTCGCCCTGGACGAGGAGCTGCAACCGGACGCCCCAGAACCCAAAATTGGGGAAAGAGACAATGCAGGACCGGCCGATCCGCAGGAGGTTTTCCAGCACCTTGCGCGGGTCGCGCGTGGCCTGAAGCGTCTGGCTGAGGATCACATAATCGAACGCATCGTCAGGGTAGTTGGCAAGGTCGGTGTCAGCGTCGCCCTGGACCACGGAAAGGCCCAGCGCCACAGCGTTGTTGACGTTCTTCTGGTCGATCTCGATGCCGCTCGCCCGCACCCCGTGCGAGCTTTCCAGCAGCGCCATCAGCGCGCCGTCGCCGCAGCCGACATCAAGGATGCGGCTGCCCTTGGCGACGAGTTCGCGGATCACATCGTAGTCGAGGCGGCGTTGCGGGGCGGGGGCGATGGTCTCGGTCATTCGGCTCTCAGTTTGCAGCGACCGGCGGCTCGATGCCCCGCGCCAGCGCCGCGCCGGTGAGGAAGCCGCGCACCGCGCGATGGAATTCGGGCTCTTCCAGCAGGAATGCGTCGTGGCCCTTGTCGCTCTCGATCTCCACGAAGGAAACCTGTGCGCCGGTGGCGTTCAGCGCGTGGACGATGGTCCGGCTTTCGGTGGTGGGAAACAGCCAGTCCGATGTGAAGGAGACGACGCACCACCGCGTGTGCGTGCCGCGGAAGGCATTGGCGACACGGCCGTTGTGCTGACGCGCGAGGTCGAAATAATCCATCGCGCGGGTGAGGTAGAGGTAGGCGTTGGCGTCGAACCGGTCGACGAAGGTCGACCCCTGATAGCGCAGGTAGCTCTCGATCTGGAAGTCGGCGTCAAAACCGAACGTCACGTTCTCGCGGTCCTGCAGCGCGCGGCCGAACTTGCGGTGCAGCGCGGCTTCCGAGACGTAGGTGATGTGGGCGGCCATGCGCGCCACCGACAGGCCCTTGCGCGGCTTCAGGCCCTCTTCCAGGTAGCGGCCGCCGCGCCAGTCGGGATCGGCCATGATCGACTGCCGGCCGACTTCGTGGAAGGCGATGTTCTGCGGCGAATGCCGCGACCCGGTGGCAATGGGGAGAGCCGCAAAGACGCGGTCGCCGAAGCTCGCCCCCCATTCCAGAACCTGCATTCCACCCATGGAGCCGCCGACCACGGCAAACAGCGTGTCGATGCCCAGATGGCGGATGAGGCGTTCCTGCGCGCGCACCATGTCGGCAACCGTCACCACCGGCATGGAAAGGCCGTAGGGCTTGCCGGTTTCGGGGTCGGTGGACGCGGGCCCGGTGGTGCCGGAGCAGCCGCCCAGGACATTGGCGCAGATGACGAAGAAATGATCGGTATCCACCGGCTTGCCGGGGCCAACCAGCGCGTCCCACCAGCCGGCACGGCCGGTGACGGGGTGGCGGTTGGCGGCATGCTGGTCGCCGGTCAGCGCATGACACAGGAGGATCGCGTTGCTGCGCGCGGCATCGAGCGTGCCGTAGGTCTGGTAGGCAATCTGCCACGAGGGCAGCGAGACGCCGGCGTCCAGCGTCAGCGGATCGTTGTCGAACCGGGCCACCAGGCTGGACGGATGGTCCACTTCGGAACGTCGACGCGCCTCCAGATCCGCCTCGGCGGAATCCGGCCGGGCGGCGCTGCCGTCCACGGCGGTCTCAGCCATTCACGACTCCCAACTTACGCGGCACTCTGCTTGTACACAGGTCTTCTTGGACAGGTAACGCCTCTGGCCGGTGCTTCAATCTGCATCCGGGGCTATACCCGCGAACCCTTCGGGTAGGCGAGCCTTGGCGCCCTGGTCAATGTTTTCTTTGCCTCGGGCGCGGTGAGGGGCTATCGCTCGGGCCTTCGCAAGACTGACGGTTCCCATGACGACGCCTGCCTCAAACGACGATTCGCTGAGCCGCCTTGCGGCCCTGCGTTCCCGGCTCGATGCCGTGGACACGGGGCTCCACCGCCTGTTGCGCGAACGGTTCGAGATTGTCGAGGAAATCGGCAAGGCCAAGGGGCCGGACGAAAGCGTGATCCGCCCGGCGCGCGAGGCCGCGGTGATCGAGAACCGCCTTGCCCTTCACAAGGGCGCGTTGCCCACCGAGATGCTGGCCCACTTCTGGCGCACGCTGATCAGCGCGGCCTGCCAGGTGCAACGCGGGTTTGCGATCCATACGGCCGATGCGCTGGATGTCGCGCTGTTTCTCTACGGCCCGGTTTCGGTGCTCAGCCACGCCACCGGCAGCGCAGCGGTTTCCGCGCTCGGCGCCGGCGACGTCGCGGTCGTCCCGCTCGAAGGCGACTGGTGGCGGCCGCTCGCTGCGAGCACCGCTGCGGCGGACAGCGAGACTGCGCCTGCCCATGTGATCGGCCGTTGCCGCACCTCCGCCGGCGGCACCGTTCTCATCGTGGGCGGCAGCAATGTCTCCCCCGGCACCGGTCCCGAAGCCGCGGTGATGCGAGACGGTACGCCGCACATCATTCCGGCCGGTGACATTGGCGCGGACGATACCGTCCTTGGACGCTTTCACCCCTTTCCCATCGAAATTCCCGTCGCGCGAACGAGTGCTTCATGAGCCCACAGCCCCGTCCTTCCGTCCTCAAGATTGCGCCTTATGTGCCGGGCCGCGCCTCAGCGGGCCATGCGGGCAAGGAGCACAAGCTCTCCTCCAACGAGAACCCGCTCGGCCCCAGCCCGGCCGCGCGCGACGCCTTCATCGCCGCAGCCTCCGCGCTGGAGCGCTACCCCGACGGCGGTGCTGCCGCGCTGCGTGAGGCGATTGCGAAGACCTACGGCCTCAACGCTGCCAATATTGTCTGCGGCAACGGCTCCGACGAGATACTGGGCCTGATCGCCAACGCCTACCTGTCGCCGGGGGATGAGGCGGTGTTCACCCAGCACGCCTTCCTGATGTACCGGATCGCGACGCTGGCGGCCGGCGGTACGCCGGTGGTCGTGGACGAGACCGACCTTGCCGCAGACGTCGACAAGATCCTCGATGCCGTCACGCCGCGCACCAAACTCGTCTTTCTCGCCAACCCCAATAACCCGACGGGGAGCTACACCAGCGCCACCGAGGTGCGACGCCTGCGCGACGCACTGCCGGAGGGCGTGCTTCTGGTGATCGACGCCGCCTACGCCGAATACGTGCGCAAGAACGACTACGAAGCCGGGATCGAGCTTGCCGCCACGCGGCAGGACACCATCATGACGCGCACCTTCTCCAAAATTCACGGCCTTGCCGCGCTGCGGATCGGCTGGGCCTACGCCTCGACGGAGATCATCGACACGCTGCACAGGGTGCGCGGGCCGTTCAACGTCAACGCAGCGGCCATTGCGGCCGGCGTTGCCGCCATCGGCGACCGTGCCCACGTGGAGCGCGCGATTGCCCACAACGACCGCTGGCTGCCGGAGCTGACCACGCGGATCGAGGCCATCGGCTTCCGTGTGCCGCCCAGCGTCGGCAACTTCGTGCTGATCGATTTTGCATCGGTCGATGGTGCCGATGCCGCGGCGGCGGACGCCTTCCTTGGTGCGCGCGGCATCATCCTGCGCCGCGTGGCGGGCTACGGCCTGCCGCAGATGCTGCGGATGACAATTGGCGACGACGAGGCCAACGAGGCCACCATCGCCGCTCTCCAGGCCTACAGGGAGAGCCTGTCCGCCAGCTAGGCGGCTTGCCCTCCACCGTTAAAGACAAAGACGACCATGACCGAGCCATTCCGATTCCAGTCCGTCGCGATCGTCGGCATCGGCCTGATCGGGGCCTCCCTCGCGCTGGCGTTGCGCGATTGCGGCTTCGACGGCGCCATCGCCGTTGCCGATCGCAACGCGGACGCCTTGCAGGAGGCCGAAGCGCTGGGGCTCGGCACCACCTATCACGGGGACGCCGCGGCTGCCGTGGCAGACGCCGACATTGTCATCCTCTCGGTGCCGGTGGGCGCCATGGCAGCTGTCGGCACCGCTATCGGCCCGGCGCTGAAGGCTGGCGCCATCGTCACGGACACCGGCTCGGTGAAGGGCGCCGTCATTGACGCGATGGCGGCGACGCTGCCGGCCTCGGCGCGGTTCGTCGCCGGCCACCCCATTGCCGGCTCTGAAAACTCCGGTCCCGGCGCGGGCTTTCCCAGCCTCTTCAACCACCGCTGGTGCATCATCACGCCAACCCCGGAGACCGACCCGGAGGCGACGGAAATCGTCTCCGGCATGTGGCAGGCGTTCGGTGCAAACATCGAAATGATGGAGGTGACGCGGCACGATCTGGTGCTGGCGCTCACCTCGCACCTGCCGCACCTCATCGCCTACAACATCGTGCGCACCGCCAGCGACATGGAAGAGGTGACCGAGGCGGAGGTGATCAAGTTCTCTGCCGGCGGTTTTCGCGACTTTACCCGGCTTGCGGCGTCCGACCCCACCATGTGGCGCGACGTGTTCCTCCACAACCGCGAGGCGGTGCTGGAGGCGCTGGGCCGCTTCTCGGAGGATCTTGCGATGCTCCAGCGGGCGATCCGCTGGGGCGACGGCGAGCAGCTGTTCGACACCTTCACCCGCACCAGAGCCATCCGACGCAGCATCGTCGGAGCAGGGCAGGACACGGCGGCCCCCAACTTCGGCCGCCCGCAGGAGCCTCGCGGCGGCGAGTGACCGCCGTCTCGGCCCTTTACGCCGCAGTCTCGAACGGGACGTCGAAGTCCGGCTGTTCTTCGAGCCACGTCGGCACGGGGAGGCCCTTCTCGCGCATGAAGGCGGGGTTGAAGAGCTTTGAGGCGTAGCGGTGGCCGTAATCGCACAGAATAGTCACGATGGTGTGGCCGGGGCCCATCTCGCGCGCCATGCGGATCGCGCCGGCCACGTTGATGCCGGATGACAGCCCCAGCACCAGCCCCTCTTCGCGCAGGAGCTGGTAGACGATGGGGACGCCTTCCGCATCGGGGATCTGGAACGGCATGTCCACCGGCGCGCCTTCGAGGTTGGCGGTGATCCGGCCCTGTCCGATGCCTTCGGCAATCGAGGAGCCGGAAGAGGCCAGCTCGCCATTGGCGTAATAGTTGTAGAGCGCGGCGCCCATCGGGTCGGCAAGGCCGATCTTGATGTCCTTGTTGCGCTCCTTCAGCGTCATGCCGATGCCGGCGAGCGTGCCGCCGGAGCCGACCGCGCAGACGAAGCCGTCCACCTTGCCGCCGGTTTCATCCCAGATTTCCGGGCCGGTGCCCTCGATGTGGGCCTGCCGGTTGGCGACATTGTCGAACTGGTTGGCCCAGATGGCGCCGTTCGGCAGTTCGTTCGCCAGCTGCTCGGCAAGGCGGCCGGACAGGCGGACGAAATTGTTGGGGTTCTTGTAAGGCGCGGCCGGCACTTCCACGAGCTTTGCACCCGCCAGCCGCAGCGCCTCTTTCTTTTCCTCGCTCTGCGTCTCGGGAATGACGATGACGCTCTTGAAGCCCAGCGCGTTGCCCACCAGCGAAAGGCCGATGCCGGTATTGCCGGCCGTGCCTTCCACAATGGTGCCGCCGGGCTTCAGCGCACCGCGCGCCACGGCATCGCGAATGATGAACAGAGCCGCGCGGTCCTTCACCGACTGGCCGGGGTTCATGAATTCGGCCTTGCCGAGGATTTCGCAGCCGGTTTCCTCCGATGCACGTTTGAGGCGCACCAGGGGCGTGTTTCCGATGAGGTCGATCATTTCGGCGCCGGGGCGGGGGCTCATCTTCAAAATCCTTTGTGTCTTCGCTGCGCCTTCGTCAGGTCAGCTCTTTCAGTCCGGCAGGTGTCTCGATGAGCGCGCGGTACCGGACCTCTTCAGCCTTGATGATCTTGGGCGGGTTCTCAATCAAGAGGTCGCGGTAGAGCGCGGCAATGGTGTCCGGGTCCGGGTGTTCGAGGGTGAACGACCGGAGACGCGCCCTGAGGTCGGGAATATGGGTCATCGAGGGCGGGTCGCCCCGGTAATCGACGAGGGTGGGGGCAGCGCCATCAAGGGGCAGAGAACCGTCGTCCGGAATGGTGATCGCGAAGGTCGGAGCCTTGGCGGGAAGGCGCACTTCGGCACCCAGAACGGACCCGTGGGCGGCAAGCGCCGATGCGATCCGGTTCGACCGCGCCACCCAGCTCCTGAGGCGGCGGCCCTTGTTCCAGTCGGCACGGACGTTGTCCTCGTTGTCGAGGCCGAACCAGCGCCGCCGGCCGGGTGGTGCCGCCTTCGGGTCGAGTGCAACAATCTCCAGGTAGGCCGAGCTGCCCAACTGAAGCCGGAGGTTGTGGGTGGCCATGTCGGCTTGGTGCGACTCGAACGGCACGTCGATGTCGAGGCATTTGCGGACATGCGTGACCCCCTCGCCAAGAGATGGCGCAATGACGATGAGATGGTCGAGCTTGGCCATTGGCGGGCAACTCCATGTCAGCCGACATTTGCGGGTGTCTGGCGAGGTGCGGCAGAACGAGGCGCGTTATCGGTGCGCCCCGACGCTCAGTAGCGCTTCTTGACGTAGCTGCCGGGGGCGTCCTCCAGCGGGGTGAAATGGCCGCCGCCAGGCGTGCGGGCAGGCACCCGCTCGCCGCTTCTGTGGGCCGTCAGCCATTCGTCCCACAACGGCCACCAGGAGCCGGGGGTTTCCTTTGCGGTGGCCACCCAGTGCTCCAGCCCCTGTCCGCTCTCGCCGCCGGTCCACACCTGGTACTTGTTGCGGGCCGGCGGGTTGACGATCCCGGCAATGTGGCCGGACCCCGTCAGCACGAAATCGGCCGTTCCGCCGAACATCGCGTTGCCGCGGAAAACGGATTGCGCCGGCGCAATGTGGTCTTCCTTGGTGGCGACGTTGAAGATGGGGACCGTGATGTCGCCCGGCGAGAGGGTAAGACCGTCGACCGTCAGCTCGCCCTTGGCGAACAGGTTTTCAAGGTAGAAGTTGCGCAGGTAGAAGGCGTGGTTGGCCGCCGGCATCCGCGTGGAATCGGAATTCCAGTACAAGAGGTCGAACGGGAACGGTTCCTTGCCGCGGATGTAGTTGTTGATGACGTAGGGCCAGATCAGATCGTTGGCGCGCAGCATGTTGAACGCCGAGGCCATCGCCGCACCATCGAGATAACCCTTGGCACGCATCTTCTTTTCCAGCGTCTCCAGCTGGTCCTTGTCGACAAATACTTTCAAGTCGCCGGCATGGGTGAAGTCCACCTGCGCGGTGAGGAAGGTTGCCGAGTTGGCCCGCTTGTCGCCGTTGCGCGCCATGTAGGCGAGCGACATGGCAAGGAGGGTGCCGCCGACGCAGTAGCCGACAACGTCCATCTTTTCCGCATCTGCCGCCAGCAGCGCGGTTTCCAGCGCAAACAGGATGCCTTCACGCATGTAGTGGGTGAAGTCCTTGTCGGCGTGGTGCTCGTTCGGGTTCACCCAGGAGCAGACGAAGACGGTGTGCCCCTGACCGACCAGCCACTTGATCAGCGATTTTTCCTCGTTGAGGTCGAGGATGTAGAATTTGTTGATCCAGGGCGGGACGATGAGGATCGGCTCCTTTGCCACATCCTCGGTGGCCGCATCGTACTGGATCACCTGGCACACGTCGTTCTGGGCAATCACCTTGCCCGGTGTCAGCGCCATGTTGACGCCGACGGCAAACTTGTCCGGATCGCTCTGGCGCAGGCGCAGCTCGCCGTGGCCCCGTGCCACATCCTCGGCCAGCATCTGCATGCCCTTGGCAAGGTTCTCGCCCGACTGGGTGGCCGTCTCGCGCAAAAGCTCGGGGTTGGTGAGGATGAAGTTGGACGGGGACAGCGCGGCCGACAGCTGCCGCACGTAGAATTCGGCCTTCTGGCGGGTGTGCGGGTCGAGGTCATCGGTTTCCGAGACCAGCTTTTCGGCCCAGCGGGTGGTGATGAGGTAGCCCTGCTTCAAAAAGTCGAAGAATTGCACGCCCGACCAGTCGGGGTCCTTGAAGCGCTTGTCCGCGGGGTCCGGTTCCGCCACCGGGGCCGTGGGCTCACCCGACATGCGCTGAAGGGAATGAGCGTAAAGGCTCATCCACTCGGTGGCGAGGCGGGTCTGCGCCTCGAACGCTCGGCGCGGATCGGCAAGCCAGTAGTGGCCGACGCGCGACAGGGTGCGCGTCCACTCGGTCAGCTCGTCCGTATAGTCCGACTTCACCTCGCCGTCCTGCATCGGCTTGACGTAGGCGGTCAGCGCGGAGTTGGCGTGGCTCAGCATCTTCGCGATATTTTCGGCGAAGGCTTCCGGGTTTTCGACGATGTAATTGAGAATAGGGTCGCGCGGTGTGCCCGGCTGGTCACGTTCGCTATCGTTCCGCGTCCGCCCGTCGCCCGTCTTAAGGGGCTGTTCTTTCTTTTGCGATTGGCTCATGGGACGAGATCCGTGTGTCGGTTTGGTGCATGATAGGCGCACGAGTTCGTGAGGCCGACTATTAAGTTAGGGCGGGTTTGACAGGGTGTCGTTGATAAGAACAGCCCAATGCGTGACTATCGTGCTGCTCAGCGCGAATGTTGGCGGCTGCGTGCAGGATCCGGGCGCGCCGCTGATCCCGCTGCCGGAGCGGCCGGCCACCGTGCTGCCAAACCAGGCCGCTGCCCGCAATGCCGACGGTTTCCCCAACATTCTGGCCGATCCCGCAACCGTGCCGGGCCTTCCGCGCCCTGCCGCAGCCGTTGCTGCCGACGAGGCCGCGCTGGCGGGCAGGGGCGCGCGCACCGCAGCAGCTGCACGCTCCATCAGCACCACAAGTTCGGCCGCCGCAATTGCCGCGCGCGGACGCAACCATGTTGCCGAAGCACGGGCGCAGATTGCCGCATCCGGCCGTCCGCAAACGGGAAATCCGGCGCCGGCGGCCTTGCCCGCCACCGCGGCACCGGCGACGGCACCCACAACCGCGGCACCGGCTGAAAACCCTGGCGTCCCCATCGACCCCGAAGCGCCGTTGCCCCGTCCTGTCGGCGTTACACCCTTTACCGGCGAAAGTGTTGCGCCGGCACAGTAGAAGCGACTACATCCTGCGTATCCCGGAGTGTTCGTGCCATGCAGAATTTTCACAAGATCAGGCGCTTGCCGCCGTACGTGTTCGAAGAGGTCAATCGCCTCAAGGCCGGCGCCCGGGCCAAGGGTGCGGACATCATCGACCTTGGCATGGGCAACCCCGACCTGCCCACGCCCCAGGCGATTGTCGACAAGCTGGTCGAGACCGTCAGCAACCCGCGCACCAACCGCTATTCAGCCTCCAAGGGCATTCCGGGGCTGCGCCGTGCGCAGGCGGCCTACTACGGCCGCCGCTTCGGCGTGAAGCTCGACCCGGACACCGAGGTCGTCGCGACGCTCGGCTCCAAGGAAGGCTTTGCCAACATGGCGCAGGCGATCACCGCGCCTGGCGACGTGGTGCTGACGCCCAACCCGTCCTACCCGATCCACGCGTTCGGCTTTTTGATGGCCGGCGGCTCGATCCGCTCGATGCCGGCCGAACCCGGTCCTGAGCTGTTCCACGCGCTGGAGCGGGCGGTGGTCCACTCGGTGCCCAAGCCCATTGCCATGGTGCTGTGCTACCCGTCCAACCCCGGTGCGCACACGGCCGAACTCAGCTTCTTCAAGGACGTTGTGGCGTTCGCGAAAAAGCACGAGATCTTCGTCCTGTCGGACCTTGCCTACTCGGAAATCTATTTCGAGGGCGATCCGCCCCCCTCCATCCTCCAGGTCGAGGGTGCCAAGGACGTGGCGGTCGAATTCACCTCCATGTCGAAGACCTTTTCCATGCCCGGCTGGCGGATGGGCTTTTGCGTCGGCAACGCACAGCTTTGCGCAGCGCTCGCCCGCGTGAAGAGTTATCTGGACTATGGCGCCTTCACGCCGATCCAGGTGGCCGCGGCCGCGGCCCTCAACGGCGGCGACGAGCCGATTGTCGAGATTCGCGAGACCTACAAGAAGCGCCGCGATGCGCTGGTGGATTCCTTCTCGCGCGCCGGGTGGAAGATCCCGTCGCCCAAAGCCTCCATGTTTGCCTGGGCGCCGATCCCGGCCGGGCTCGAACACCTCGGCAGCCTCGAATTCTCCAAGCAGCTACTGGAGGAGGCGCACGTTGCCGTCGCCCCCGGCATCGGCTTCGGCGAAAACGGCGATACGCACGTGCGCATCGCGCTGGTGGAGAACGAGCAGCGGATCCGCCAGGCGGCACGCAGCGTGAAGCGGTTCATCGACCGTCACCACAACGTGGTGCCGCTGAGCAGTGCGGCCCGCTGACACCCGATGAGCGACGACAAGCGCGCCGCCTTCACCGCGGCCATGACGACCCTCGCCGGCGATGATCTTGCCGGCGCAATGGCGTCCGCCGTGGCGGACGCCAGCGATGCCGAGGCGGCCGGTGGCGCCGGCCTCTACTGGGCGATCTCCGAAATCTGCGACAACGCCGACCGGATCGTCTTCTTCGACTGGAAGGTGAGCGGAGACGATTTCGTCTGGCAGCTCCGCCGCCTCGCGCTCGCCCATGATGTGCCTCCGCTCGGCCCGAAGGCCGCCGACGCCGCCGCGGCCCGGATCGACAAGGCAACACCCGACTGCCTCGACGAAATGTCTGCTATCGGCACGGCGCTGTTCGGCGCCGAGGGCAAGGTCTTCGTCTGGGTCGAGACCGACGCCGACGCCCACGCCATGGGCGCCCTCGCACCGGAGGAGGCCGCGCGCCTTGCTGGCAGCCGGTTTTGCGACGGCAGTTCCATCACGCGGCCCTGACGGTGCCGGCGCCGCTGCGGCGGTCTTTCTCGGCATCGGTGCTGGCCTTCCAGGGCGGAATGCGGTTTGTGTCGCCAAACCAGATCCGTTCCGTGACTTGAGAAGGTGCCCGTGACCGAAACGCTCAAAATTGCCATCGCCGGCCTCGGCACTGTCGGCGCGTCCACCATTGCGCTTCTCCAGGCCGAGCCCACCCACGGTGGCTCAGGGCGCAACATCGAGCTTGTCGCCGTTTCCGCCCGCGACAAGACGCGCGACCGCGGCGTCGACCTGTCCGGCGCCAAATGGTTCGACGATCCGGTCGAGATGGCACGCACCGCGGCGGCTGACGTCTTCGTCGAGCTGATCGGCGGCGCTGACGGGGCAGCGCTGGATGCGGTCGAGGCCGCCCTTGGCGCGGGCAAGGCGGTGGTGACGGCGAACAAGGCGCTTCTGGCCGCTCACGGGATGAAGCTGGCGGCGCTGGCCGAAGCCAACAACGTGCCGCTGCTGTTCGAGGCTGCGGTGGCGGGCGGCATCCCCGCAATCCGCACCGTGCGCGACAGCCTTGCCGGCATTCCCATCGCATCGGTGCTCGGCATCATGAACGGCACCTGCAACTACATCCTCACCGAGATGGAGCGTGGCGGCCGCTCGTTCGACGATTGCCTCGCCGAAGCCCAGCGTCTCGGCTACGCCGAGGCCGATCCGACCTTCGACGTGGATGGCTTCGATACCGCTCACAAGCTCGCGATCCTCTCGTCGATCGCCTTCACCACCGCCATCGATTCGGATGCCGTGCTGGTGGAGGGCATCCGCCGGATCGAGCCGGCCGACCTTGAAGCTGCCGAAGAACTCGGCTTCCGCATCAAGCTTCTCGGCATTGCGACGATGACGGAGGAGGGCGTCGACCAGCGCGTCCATCCCACCATGGTGCCGCGTGGTTCGGCCCTCGCGGAGACCGCCGGCGTTCTCAACGCGGTTTCGATCCGCGGGCCGGCCTTTGGCGAGCTGGTGCTGTCCGGCCCCGGCGCGGGCGGCATGGCCACCGCGTCTGCCGTGGTGTCGGACCTGACGGACCTTGCGCGGGGCCTCGCACCAAGCCCCCTTGGCCGCCCGTCGGCAACGCTGTCGCCGTTCCGCAAGGCGGCGGCTGCCGGCCACAAGGGTGCGTTCTACGTGCGCCTGCCGATTGCGGACCGGGCGGGGGCGTTTGCGGCGCTCGCCAGCCGGATGGCGGCGGAGGGGATCTCGCTGGAGCAGATCGTCCAGAAGACGCCGCACCGGCCGGAAGACCAGCCGGCCCTCAGCGATCAGACCGTGATTCTGGTGACCTATCCGACCACGGAAGCTGCCCTCGGCCGTGCGCTGAAAGCCATCGAGGAAGATGGCATCATCGTGCGCGCCCCGCACATCATCCCGATCGCGCACAGCAACTGACGGGCGGGCATTACAAGGGGGCGACGCGTTTCGCGGCCCCTCTAGAATTTGGCGCGCCGTGTTTCTCGAAGGCTGACAGCCAGGTCCTGAGGCCGTCATCCAGCGCAGCGCAATCGGGTGTCTGGATCGTGAGCCGGCCGCGACGGCAGCGCGGCTGAGATGGCCGGTCAGTCGGCGAGCTTCAGAGCGGAGGCGAGGAGCGCGCCGATCAGCGCCAGCGGGATCAGCATTGCGAGTGCGATGGGAAGGCTGAAGGCGTCCGCCAGGAAGCCGATGGCGGCGGGCCCGAACAGAAAGCCCGCATAGCCGAGCGTCACCGCCGAGGCCATCGAAGGCCCCGGTGCGCGGCCCGGAATGCGCCCTGCGGCCCGGAATACCGCGGGGAAGACGCCCGCAATGCCGAGGCCAACGGCGGCAAACCCAAGATAGATCGACCAGCTCGGGCCGCTGAGCGACACGATCAGCCCGGCAGCCGCCAGGATCAGCCCGTAGCGCACGACGGCGGCAGGGCCGACCCGCTCCGACAGCACATCGCCGAAGAGGCGCGAGACGAACATCGCCCCGGCAAAGAAACCATATGCCGTGGCCGCCGCAACAGTGCCCAGATGCAGCGCATCCTCGACGAAGACGGCAATCCAGTCGTTCATGGCCCCTTCGACGATGGCGCCGCAAAGGCAGATGAGGCCGAACAGCAACAGCGGCCCGCGCGGCCAGGCGAAGGACGGCTGGTCGGGGTCTTCCAGTGCCGCGTCGGCCGCAAGGCTGCCGCGGACGAGAAAGAGCCCGGCGGCCAGCACCGCCCCCACCAGCGCGAGGTGGATGGCGACGGGCGTGTCCGAGGCGGAGAAAATGCCGGCGGGCACGGTGCCGGCGAACAGCCCGAGGCTGAACATGGCGTGGGCGAACGACATGATCCGCTGCCCGGTCGCGCCTTCCACGGCGTTGGCCTGCGCATTCATCGAAACGTCCATCGCGCCGTTGCCTGCGCCTGCCAGAAAAAGCGCAGCGGCCAGCGTCAGCGCACCGGGCGCAAGGCCGACAAGCCAGAATGAGAGCAAGAACACCATCCCGGCGGCAACGCTCATCCGCGCGCTGCCAAGGCGGGAGACCAGTGCCCCGGCCAGCGGCATCGCGATGATGCCGCCCACCGCCATGGCGGTGATTGCAAGGCCGAGCATCCCGTCCGAAAGGCCGAGCGTTTCCTTGACCGTCGGGATCCGCACCACCCAGTTTGCAAACATGCATCCGTTGGCGGCAAACACGAAGCCGACCGCAAGAGCGGCCGGGTTGCGGCCGATGGCGCCGAAGCGCGCGACGAGGGTGCTCATGACGGGACTGCCGTGCTGTTGGGGAATGCCGGGGTCGATGTCTTGCCGTTTGCTGGTCATTACGGCTGCACTATGGTTGCTTTGGGAGCAGCCACCGGCCAGAACGGTGTGCGAGAGCTGGAGATAACAGACGATGCCGCAGGACAGAACACCCAAAGGCGCGCTTGATCGCGTTCTCACCATCGAGGTGATGCGCGTGACAGAACGCGCTGCCGTCTCCGCGGCCCGCATGCGCGGACGGGGCGATGAGCGGGCCGCGGATCAGGCGGCCGTGGATGCCATGCGGCGCGAGCTCAACCGCCTTGCCATCGAAGGCATCGTCGTGATCGGCGAAGGTGAGCGCGACGAAGCCCCGATGCTGTATATCGGCGAGGCCGTCGGCGCCGGTGGCCAGCGCGTCGACATCGCGCTCGACCCGCTTGAAGGCACCACCCTTTGCGCCAAGGACATGCCCAACTCGCTGGCAACCCTGGCGCTGGCCTCCGGCGGTTCGCTCCTCAATGCGCCGGACGTTTACATGGAGAAGGTCGCTGTCGGCCCGGGCTTCCCGGACGGCTTCATCGACCTCGACATGCCGGCCGACGAGATGATTCGCCGGGTCGCCAAGGAAAAGGGCGTGTCCGAGCGTGAAGTGACGGCCTGCGTGCTGGACCGGCCGCGCCATGCCGAGCTGATCGAGACCATCCGCAAGACCGGCGCTGCAATCCGGCTGATCGGCGACGGTGACATCCAGGGCATCATCCACACCACGGAGCCGATGGAGACGGGCATCGACATCTACATCGGGTCCGGCGGTGCACCCGAAGGCGTTCTGGCGTCTGCGGCGCTCCGCTGCACGGGCGGCCAGATGCAGGGCCGGCTCATCCTGAAGACGGACGAGCACAAGGCCCGCGCCACCCGCATGGGCATCACCGACTACGAGCGGATCTACACCCACGAGGACATGGCCAAGGGCGACGTGTATTTCTCCGCCACCGGCGTGACCGACGGCGCGCTTTGTCAGGGCGTCAAATTTTATCCGGGCTACATCACCACCGAGACCATCGTCATGCGCTCGTCCACGGGCACGGTGCGGACCATCAAGGCCAAGCACATCGACTACAGCAAGTTCCTGCTCGATTGATCGGCAAACTCCGCTTCCTGGCGGAGGGGATCGCGCTGACGATCGGCGCGATGGCCGCCATTCTCGGACTGTACATGGCCCTCGTCGCCGGCGGTGCATTGCTGCGCACGGCCGGTGACGGGCTTCCCCACACACGCCTGATCCACATCTACTCCACGCCGGTCCACGCCGAAATCATCCTGCCGATGGCGGATGATGTGGCCGACTGGCGTCACCTTGCCAGCGCAGGCGGTCTGCGCGGGACGCCCGCGGAAAACGAGGCGCTGGCGGCCAACGCCACGCACGTCTCGATCGGCTGGGGCGCCGAGAGCTTCTACAGGAACGTCCACCAGCTGTCCGATATCGGCCTGGACGATGTGCTCGACGGGATATGGGATGACAGCCTTCTTCATGTCAGCTTCCTGAATAAACCGGACGTCATCCCCGGCGTCATGGCCATCGGGCTGTCGGAGCCGGGCTACCGCAACCTGGTGGCTGCGGTCGAGGCCGAGTTTGTGCGCAAGAATGGCAAGGTGGTTGCGGCGCCCGGCGAGAGCTACGGCACCAACGATGCCTTTTTTGATGCGGTCGACAGCTACTCCCCGCTCGAAACCTGCAATGAATGGGTGGGTGACATGCTTGAAGTTGCGGGCGTGGTCGTCGGCCGCTTCACGCCATTTTCCAAAACGCTCATCTTCTCCATCAGTGTTGGCGACAGGGTTGGGGACGAATTGGGAAATTAAGGCATTTTTTACCAAATGGCGGCGGAAATGGGCGAAATTGGCGCGTCTTTACCGGAGAGAGCCCGCCTTGGCCGACCCAGAAGAGTGCGATCGCACCGCCGTCCTTGCCGTCGAACGGTCTATGACCGGGCGAAGCTGGGTCCGTCGTCTGGCCCCGGCGGAAGAGCGCACGGCGCTCGCGCTGGCGCAGCGGCACGGGCTGCCTCACGTTGTGGCGAGCGTCCTGGCGGGCCGCGGGATGACCACGGAAAACGCCGAGACCGAGCTGGCGCCCACAATGCGCGCCCTGATGCCGGACCCATCCACATTGACCGATTGCGATGCGCTGGTGGCCCGTCTGGCCGATGCGGTGACCGCCGCTGAACCCGTTGCGATCTTCTCGGACTATGACGTCGACGGCGCCACCGCGGCCGCCGTGGTTGCGCGCGTGCTGCGGGCCTACGGGAGAGAGCCGCGGGTGATGATCCCGGACCGGGTCAGCGATGGCTACGGCCCTTCGGTGGCACTGATGGAGACACTCGTTGCCGATGGCGCCCGCGTCGTCCTGTGCCTCGACTGCGGGTCCGGCGCCATCGAGCCGGTCGCGGCGGCAAAGGCTGCGGGGGCCGATGTTCTGGTGATCGATCACCACCCGGTGGACACCCTTGCGGCGGCCGATGCCGTCGTGAACCCCAACCGCGCCGATGACCTGTCGGGGCTTGGCCATTGCGCTGCGGTGGGCGTGGCGTTCGTCGCCATGGTCGGGCTCGTGCGCGAGCTGAAGCGGCGCGGCGTTGCGGCACCGGACGGACCGCCTGACCTGATGGCGCTTCTGGATTGCGTGGCGCTGGGGACCGTGGCCGACGTGGTGCCGCTGTCCGGCCTCAACCGCGCCTTCGTGCGCACGGGCCTTCAGACATTCCGCCGGCGCGGCAACCGCGGGCTTGCGGCGCTGGTGACAGTGGCAAGGCTCGGGGGGCCGGTGGATGCCGAGCACCTTGGCTACGTCCTCGGCCCGCGGATCAACGCCGGCGGACGCATTGGCGATTCCGGGCTGGGCGCGCGCCTCCTGCTCACCGAGAACGACGCCGAAGCCGAGGAAATCGCCGCAACGCTCGATGGCCTGAACGCCGACCGCCGCGCCATGGAGCGCAGGGCGCTGGAAGAGGCCGTGGCGATGGCCGACGAAAGTGCGCCGGTGGTGGTTGTGGCCGGGGACTGGCATCCCGGCGTGGTGGGCCTTGTTGCCGCGCGGCTGAAGGAGCGGACCCGCCATCCCGCCATCGCCATTGCGCTGGGGGACGGGCAGGGCGTCGGCTCCGGTCGCTCGATGCCGGGCGTCGATCTTGGTGCGGCAATTCGCAAGGCAGCGGCGGACGGGCTGCTTGTGAAGGGGGGTGGCCACCCCATGGCTGCCGGGTTGACGGTGGAGATCGACAAGATCCCGGACCTCACGTCGTTTCTGACGGCAGCGCTCGGCGAAAGCGTGGCCGAAGCGGCAGCGGCCGACCAGCTCAAAATCGACGCCGTGGTGGGGCTGCGCGCGCTGGACGTAACCCTGGCCCAGACGCTTGAGGCGCACGGGCCCTGGGGGTCCAGCCGCCCCAAGCCGGTTCTCGCGCTGGACGATGTGGTGCTGGAGCGGGTGCAGCCGGTGGGGCAGGGGGACAGCTTGCGGTTGACCTTGCGTTCGCTGTGCGGTGCGCGGGCGACGGCCATGGCGTTCCGCGCCGGCGGCCCGCTCGGCGCCCGCCTCAAGGCAAGTGCCGGCGAGGCGGTGCACCTTGCCGTGGAGCTTTCCCACGGCGTGTTCCGCGGGGAGGACAGGGCCGAGATTATCGTGCTCGACGCCGCCGCAGCCAACACCGCCATGCAACGCGCCGCCTGATTGCCGAGGCAGGCCCGCCCGCGGCGTGACCATCGGCGCTGCCGGTGAACGTGCCGGGCTTTGCGCCGCAAATGACAGCGTCTCGATGGATCGTTACGGGTTCGCGACATATCCGGCGCAAGTTGTCCGCCGCCTTGGGTTGCCAACTTCGGATTGCCAAGTCAGTGTGCAGTCTGAAATGCGTGGGGTGCCTTCATTTGAAGCCACTGCCTGCGCATTCGCCTTTCACACGTGATTGACAGAGCCGCCACATGAAAAATTCTCCAAAGCCTGCGAACGCTCGGGGCTCCATGAGATGGCGGCTCGCCTGCCTTGTTGCAGCAGGTCTCACGGTAGGTGTGCTGCCGGCAGGCGCGGCCTTCGCGCAGGATTCATCGGCATCGGCCCCGCCGCCCTCGGTCGTGGTCGCCTCGGTCAAGGAAGAGACCGTCTCCAAGAGCGATGAGTTCGTGGGCAGGATCGTGGCGATCCAGTCCGTAGACCTGGTGTCCCGTGTCGAAGGCTTCCTTGAAAAGCTGAACTTCGATCAGGGCAAGCTCGTCAAAGAAGGCGACGTCATGGTCGCCATCGAGAAGGACCAGTATCAGGCGCAACTGGCCGCCGCGCAGGGACAGCTTGCAGCGGCACAGGCGCAGGTTGCAGCCGCGAAGGCACAGGTCAAGAATGCCAACTTCGTGCTGCAACGGCAGCTGACGCTGCTGAAGAAGGGCGATGTCAGCCAGGCCAAGGCAGACGATGCGGAAGCGTCGCGCGACGTGGCGCAGGCGCAGCAGCAGCAGGCAGAAGCTGCGGTGGCACAGGCAAAGGCCCAGATCCAGACCGCGCAGATCAACCTCTCCTACACCGACATCAAGGCGCCCATCAGCGGCCAGATCGGTGCAACCTCGGTCACTGTCGGCAACCTTGTCTCGGCGCAGACCGGCACCATCGCAACCATCGTCCAGCTGGACCCGATCCGTGTTGCCTTCTCCATTCCCGAAACGCTTTACACGACCTTGTCCGAGCAAAATGGCGGCTCTGCCGATATGGCCGGCAAGGACGATTTCTTCACGCCCGAGCTGACCCTGTCCAACGGCACCAAATATGGCAGCGACGGCAAGATCAGCTTTGCGAGCAACCAGATCAGCGCGGCCACCGGCTCGCTGGTGATTTATGCGGACTTCCCCAATCCCAAGGGAATGTTGCTTCCGGGCTCCTTCGTGTCGGTGAACGTGAAGGAGACCAAGGGCTCGAAGCTGCCCGTGGTGCCGGCCTCCGCCGTGTTGCAGGACCGCGACGGACGGTACGTGTTTGTGGTCAACGACAAGAACCAGGCCGAAACCCGCCGCATCGAGACCGGGGCTCAGTTCGAGAATGGATTTCCGGTCACCAAGGGCCTGACGTCCGGTGAAACGGTGATCGTTCAGGGGCTGCAGAAGGTGCGCGCCGGGATCACGGTCACCCCGACGCCGATGCCCGCGTCTTCTGCGGCGGCGACCGGCGCAGCAACGCCCACAAGCGTTGCCTCATCCACCAACACGGCAAGCACCACCAAATGATTTCGAAGGTCTTCGTCGAACGGCCGCGCCTCGCGATCGTCATTTCGCTTGTCCTGACCATCGCGGGTGCGCTGGCGCTCTTCTCGCTCCCCGTTTCCCAATATCCGGACATCACACCGCCGGTGGTCCAGGTCACCGCGTCCTACCCCGGTGCCGACTCCGAAACCATTGCCGAAACGGTTGGCGGGCCCATCGAGAAGCAGGTCAACGGCGTCGAGAACATGACGTACATGTCGTCGACCTCGTCGTCGGCGGGCACGTATACCCTCAGCGTCACCTTCGACATCGGCACCGATACCGATATCGCCCAGGTCAACACGCAGAACCGCGTGTCCCAGGCGCTCGCCCAGCTGCCGCAGATCGTCCAGAACCTCGGTGTGACGACGCAGGCCCAGTCCACCAACATGCTGGGCGTGATCAACGTCTATTCGCCGGACGACACGTTCGATCCGATCTACATCTCCAACTACACCACCATCAACGTGCGCGATCCGCTTTCGCGGGTCGAAGGTGTCGGCAGCGCGACGCTTCTGGGCGCGCTCGATTATTCGATGCGGATCTGGCTGGACCCGATCAAGCTCGCCGCGCTCAACCTTTCCACCGATGACATCACCTCTGCGATCAAGGCGCAGAACATCCAGGCCTCGCTCGGCACCATCGGCGGCCCGCCGATCTCCGATTCCCAGCAGGTGCAGTACACCATCACCGGCCAGGGCCAGCTCGACCGGCCCGAGGCGTTCGGCAACATCATCGTTGCCACCGGTGCCGACGGTGCGATCGTCCGCCTGCGCGACGTCGCCCGGATCGACCTTGGCGCGCAGACCTATGCGGCCAACTCCAAGCTCAACGGCAAGCCTGCCGCAACGGTCGCGCTTTATCAGGCGCCGGGCGCCAACGCGCTGGCGGTGATGACCGCCATCGAGGCGCAGATGGAGCAGATCGCGACGCGCTTCCCCGATGGCATGGACTACGACGTGGTCTACGACTCGACGCGCTTCGTCGCCGCGTCGATCGACGAGATCAAGATGACGCTCGCCATCACGGCCGTGATCGTGATGCTCGTTACCTACGTCTTCCTCGGCAATCTGCGCGCAATCATCATTCCGGCGGCGACCATTCCGGTTTCGCTGATCGGCGTGTTCATCATCCTCGCGGCGTTCGGGTTTTCTGCCAACACCATCAGCCTCTTCGCGGTGGTGCTCGCCATCGGCATTGTCGTGGACGATGCGATCGTGGTGGTCGAGAACGTGACCCGAATAATGGAGGAGGAGGGGCTGGACCGGCGTGAAGCGACGCTGGAAGCCATGCGCCAGGTCCAGGGGCCGATCATCTCCACCACGCTGGTGCTGTTCGCCCTGTTCGGTCCGGTGGCCTTCTTCCCCGGCATTACCGGCGAGCTGTTCCGCCAGTTTGCGGTCACCATCTGCGCGTCGGTGTTCCTGTCCGCCATCAACGCACTCACGCTGTCGCCGGCCATCTGCGCGCTGGTGCTGCAGCCGAACACCAAGAAGATCCTGCCGCTCGCCATCTTCGACAAGGTGCTCGACAAAATCCGGTTCGGCTATGTCGGCACGGTCGGGTTCGTCGCCCGCCGTTCGCTGATTGCCGGCATTGCGGTGCTCGTCGCGGGCCTTGCCTCCGGTGTGCTCCTCGGCCGCCTGCCGGCAGCGTTCCTCCCCAACGAAGACCAGGGCGTGCTGTTCGTCGATGTATCGCTCCCTTCCGCGTCGTCATTGCCGCGGGCCGAAGCGGTGATGACCAAGGTAACGGACGTTGCGCGTGCGCAGCCGGGTGTCGCCAACGTGATCACGGTGGCAGGCTACAGCCTCCTGACCGGCGCGCCGGACTCGGGGTCCGGCCTCGCGGTGATCGTCCTCCACCCATGGGATGAGCGGACCACGCCCGAACTCGGCCTGAAGGCGATCTACGGCGCCCTGTCGCAGAAGTTCGCGGCCATTCCGGAAGCCAATATCTTCCCGTTCCCGCCGCCAGCGATTCCGGGTCTCGGTTCTGCGGCCGGCTTCGACTATCAGCTCCAGGGGCTGAGCGGGCAGACCCCGCAGGACATGGACCAGACGCTGCGCTCCCTTCTGGTGGAGGCCAACGCGGACCCGCGCATCGCCAGGGCCTATTCGAGCTATTCGGCGGACGTGCCGCAGATCTACCTCGATATCGACCGCGAGAAGGCCGAGAGCCTCAACGTGCCGATCTCCAACCTTTACGGCACGCTGCAAGCCCAGCTCGGCTCGCAATACGTCAACGATTTCACCTATCTGGGACGTGTGTTCCAGGTGAACGTTCAGGCTGATGCACCATTTCGCAAGAGCGTCGAGGATCTGAACAAGATCTACGTCCGCTCGACAGACGGCAACATGGTCCCGGTGTCGACGCTGGTCCGCCCGCGCTTCGTTCTCGGGCCGAACCTCTCCTACCGCTACAACCAGTTCATCTCGGCCTCGGTCAACGGCAGTGCGGCGCCCGGCTATTCTGACGGGCAGGCGATGCAGGCGATGACCGAAATCTCGGCCAAGGTGCTGCCGCCGGGCTATGGTTTCGCGTGGTCGGGCATGTCCTTCCAGTCGCAGGGGCAGGGCAACACGCTGGGCATTCTCCTCGGCCTGTCGATCCTGTTCGGCTACCTTTTCCTGGTGGGCCTTTACGAAAGCTGGATGAACCCGTTTGCGGTGCTGACCTCGATCACGGTCGCGGCGCTGGGGGCCATCGGGACAATCACGTTCTTCGGCATCGCCAACAACGTCTACGTCCAGATCGGCCTGGTGCTGCTTGTGGGCCTTGCGGCGAAAAACGCGATCCTGATCGTGGAATTTGCCAAGGAAGCGCGCGAGGCCAACCACACCCGCGTGGAAGCGGCCCGCCAAGCAGCAGAGATGCGGTTCCGTGCGGTGCTGATGACCGCGTTCGCCTTCATCCTCGGCGTGGTTCCGCTGGTGACTGCCACCGGCGCCGGCGCCGCCTCACGTGTCGTCCTCGGCCTCACGGTGATGGGCGGCATGATTGCGGCAACGGTGATCGGCATCATCTTCATCCCCGGCCTTTACGTGATGTTCCAGTGGCTGGGCGATACGGTCAGCCGCAACAAGAACAACCCCGAGAAGGGCGGCGTCCACCCGGGTCCGCCGGGGTCAGCACCCCGCGCACCGGCCCCGGCGGAATAGCCGGCCTCCAGCGCGATCTGCCGCCGAGAGCACCAGAAAAACGCCGTCCTTCGGGTCGGCGTTTTTGCGTTGTGCGGACAAACGGGATGCCCGGCACCCCCCGCCACCGGCCGCGCTGGATACCGCATCGTCTCATTTTTGGGCGGAACCCGTGATGGATTGCGCTTTGCCCGTCTAGAACAGGGGGACGGGGCGCAAGACTTCGGCAGGAACGGACGGGGAAACCATGGCACTTGAAATCAAGCTGCTCGACTATGGCGACATCGAGCTGGAATCATCATTTCTGGTTCTTGGCCGCGATTGCGGCCGGACCCGCCGTGTGCCCGTCTACGGCTTCCTTATTCTGGGCGGCCAGTATCCGGTGGTGGTCGACACCGGCTACCGCGACAATGCGATCATGGAAACGCTCGGCATGCGCGGGCTCCAGTTCCACGAAAACATGATCGAGAACCAGCTTGCCCGCCACGGCGTGAAGGTCGGCGACGTGCGCTACGTCTGCCACACGCACCTCCACATCGACCATGCCGGCAAGGACGACCACTTTCCGATGAACACCACCGTCGTGCTGAACCGGCGCGAGATGGAACACTCGGTCTCTGGCCTGATGCATCCGCAATACCCCAAGCCCGACATCCAGCATCTGGTGGAGCGGCTTCACCACCCCGGCGCGCTGCGCTTCGAGGACACCGAGATCACCGGCGAGGTGGAGCTGATCCCCGGCGTCACGCTCGACTGGGCGGGCGCCCACACCGAAGGGTCCATGAACGTCCACGTGGAGACCGCCGAGGGCCGCGCGACCATCTGCGGCGACGTGATCTACGATTTCAACGACCAGATCGTGACACCGCTCAACGAGGTGAACGACCACGAGCCGCGCGTCACCGGCAACCACTCCTGCACCAAGCGGCAGGAGAAGGCGGCCATCAAGAAGCTGCTCAACTCGTCCAAATTCCTGCTGCCGATCCACGACAAGCCGGCCAAGATCGAAGGGGCAGCGGTGGTCGGACGTCTTGATATGGCAGTGCCGGGGCCGGTGACGCAGTCGGTTCCCCGCCGCAACTGGTTTCCGGTGTAGGCCATGGCGCACGACGCTGTCCGCCCCGCATTTCGCGAGCTGATTGACGAGCATGCGCCGGTGCGCCAGCTTGGCTCCGGCTTCACCTTCACCGAAGGGCCGATCTGGCACCCCGCCGACCAGTACCTGCTTTTCTCCGACATGCCGGGCGATGTGCGCCGCCGGTGGGACGGGGCGGGCGTTCGCGAGGTGATGAAGCCCGCCAACATGGGCAACGGCCTCACCTACGACCGCGACCTCAACCTCATTGTCTGCGAGCACGCCACCTCCGCGCTGGTGCGGCTGAAGCCCGATGGCACCCGTCAGGTGCTGGCCACCCATTTCGAGGGTCGCGAGCTGAACTCGCCCAACGATGTTTGCGTGCGCTCCGACGGATCGATCTATTTCTCCGACCCCTGGTACGGCCGGATGCCCGTATTCGGCGTGGAGCGGCCGCGGGAGCTCGGCTTCCAGGGGGTCTACCGTCTGGCGCCGGGGGGCGGTGAGCCGCAGCTGGTGGTGGACCGCTACCAGTTCACAATGCCCAACGGCCTCTGCTTCTCGCCGGACGAAAAGCTGTTCTACATCAACGACACCGAGCAGGCGAACATCCGCGTCTTCAACGTGGCGGCAGACGGATCGCTGTCCGGCGGACGGGTTTTCGCGTCCGGCATCAAGGACACGCTGAAAGCCGGCGTACCGGACGGGATGAAGTGCGACCAGCGCGGCAATGTTTGGGTGACGGCGCCGGGGGGCCTTTGGGTCTATGCGCCGGACGGACAGCTTCTGGGCAAGGTCGCAATCCCGGAGCTTGCGGCAAACCTTCATTGGGGCGGCGCGGACTGGCGCACGCTCTTCGTCTGCGCGTCCACCTCGCTTTATGCGGTCGACACCAAGGTCGGCCCCCGCAACGAGCCGTTCATGCGTGCTGATGCAGGCCCCCGCTCGGCGGCGACGGCATCGGCTGCCCCACCGCCCTCGCGCCCGAAGCCTTCAGCGACCAGCGACGGCCTGGAGCTCGACCCCGCCCGCTGCGCCCTCATCATCCAGGACATGCAGAACGACGTGGTGATGGACGGCGGCGCCTTCGCCGAATCCGGCTCCCCCCAGCACTGCCGCGAGCAGAACGCCATTCCCAACGCCGCAGCGCTGGCGGCACGGTGCCGCGAACTCGGCATCCCGGTGATCCACGTGTGGTTCCTGCTGCAGCCGGGCGCCCCCGGCCTGACGCTGAACTCGCCGCTGTTCGAGAACACCAAGGCCTCCGGCGCTCTGGTCGAAGGAACCTGGGGCGGCTCGCCCGTTGCGGGGCTGGAAGCACAGCCCGGCGACCATGTGGTCAAGAAGATGCGGATGAGCGCGTGGGAAGGGTCGAGCCTCGAGACGGTGCTGAAGGCGGAAGGCCGCGACATCATCATCGAGACAGGCGCGTGGACGAACATGAGCATCGAGCACACGGCAAGAACCGGCGCCGACAAGGGCTACCTCATGGTAATCCCGGAGGACGCTTGTTCCACCATGAACGCCGACTGGCACCGCGCCAGCATCGATTACGCCATGCAGAACGTGGCGGCAGTGACGACAACGGCACAGGTGCTGGCGGCGTTGCGCTGACAGCGGTTGTGGCGCGGCAGATGGCGCGCCATTGTCGCGCCGACGCCGCGCAATGACGCCCGCTTGAGGATACCACGATGACCCCCTGGCCCCCCACGGTTGCCCTTGACGGGCAAGCCGTCTCGCTGGTCCCGCTCGACCATGCCCACCACGATGCCCTGTGCGAGGCCAGCGCAGACGGCGAACTCTGGCGCCTCTGGTACACCGCGGTTCCGTCACCGGACGGCATGAAGGCGGAAATCGACCGCCGGCTCGGCCTCAGGGAAAAGGGCTCCATGCTGCCGTTCACCGTGCTGGACCCCGAAGGCCGGCCGGTCGGCATGACCACCTACATGAACATCGATGCCGCCAACCGGCGCGTGGAGATCGGCTCCACCTGGTATGCCCGGCGCGTCCAGCGCACTGCGCTCAACACGGAGGCGAAGCTTCTTTTGCTGGGCCATGCGTTTGAGGCGCTGGACGGCATTGCCGTCGAGTTCCGCACCCACCGGCTCAACCGGCAGAGCCGCAATGCCATCGAGCGGCTCGGCGCCCAGTTCGACGGGACGCTCCGCAACCACACCATCGGCGCAAACGGCATCTTGCGGGACACGGTGGTCTATTCGATCATTGCGTGTGAGTGGCCTGCGGTTAAAGCAAACCTTCAATGGCAGCTCGCCGCCCCCCGGTGAGCCAACGGAGGCGCTGGTGGACTACGAACTTTTCCTGAAATTCTTCGCCGCACTGTTCGCGATCATGAGCCCGGTCGCGAACTTGCCGGTGTTCCTGTCGCTGACCGCAGGGCGCCCGGTCGCCGAGCAGCGCAAGATTGCCGCCACCACCATTTTCGGCCTCGTCATCGGTTCCGTCGTCGTCGGCTTGGGCGGCAATGCGCTCCTCAACCTCTTCGGCCTCGGCGTCAACGATTTCCGCCTTGCGGGCGGCTTCCTGATCCTCCTCATCGCGCTCAACATGGTATCCGGCGAAAAGAGCCAGGCACACCATGGCTCGGCGTCGGAACGCCAGAACACCCCCAGGAACAACCCCGCCATCTACCCGCTCACGGTGCCGATCCTGCTTGGCCCCGGCACCATCTCCACCATGATCATCTTTCGCGCACAGGCGCATGGCGTGGCCGGCGATATCGCCTACGTTGCGGCCGTTGCCGGGGCGATCGGGCTCCTGGCGATCGCGTTCTTCGCCGCGCCCTTCCTGTCGCGGGTGCTGGGGCAGACGGCAGTTGCCATCATGAGCCGGCTGATGGGCATGATCCTCGCCGCAATCGCCATGGAGATGATGGTGGGCAGTTTGAAGGCGCTGCTCCCCGGCCTAGCCGGCTGACACGGCGAAAATCAGACGCTACGCAATCCTCCGTTGTTGGGGAAGGGCAACTTGCGTCTACCTTGAAGGTCCATGCGGCGTCAGATCGCATCAAACATTCGGGAGGAAACGAATGATCAGGACCTTGCTTTCCACGGTGGCCGCAACCGCGCTGCTCACCGGTGCTGCCGTTGCGCAGGACAGCGACCCCATCAAGATCGGCTTCATGGCGACGCTCGAAGGCACCTACACCGTGCTTGGCGAAGACGGTCTGCGCGGCTTTCGCCTTGCGCTGAAGCAGGCAGACGATGAGGCCGGCGGCCGCAAGATCGAATATGTGATCGCGCCGACCGACGCTTCGCCGGACAGCGCCGTCCGGGCCGCCCGCAAGCTCATCGAGCAGGACGAGGTCGACTTCATCATTGGCCCGCTGTCCGGCTCCGAGGGCATCGCGCTGCGTGACCTTGCCAAGGAATATCCGGACGTCACCATCATCAACGGCGCATCCGGCGCGCAGGAAACCACTTATGTGGACTCCGCGCCCAACTTCTTCCGCTTCAACATGGACGGCGCGCAGTGGGGCGTCGGCCTTGGCGAATACGTCGCCAACGAGAAGGGCTGGAAGTACGTCGCCTCCGTGGCGGAGGATTATTCGTTCGCCTACACCAACTTCCTCGGCTTCGCCCACGGCTTCTGCGAAGCGGGCGGCGAGATCGTGGAGCGCCTGTGGGTGCCCCTCGGCACCAAGGACTTCTCGTCCATCATTGCCGCGCTCCCTGACGATGTGGACGCCGTCTATCTCGGCCTTGGCGGCGGCGATGCGGTCAACTTCCTCAACCAGTACCAGCAGGCTGGCGGCGACGCGAACCTCATCGGCGGCACCATCATGGTGGACGGTACGGTGCTCTCCTCCAAGGGCAGCGCAAAGGCGGCGCTCGTCGGGACCCCGGCATCCGGCCCGCAGGCCGACACCTGGGACGATCCCAAGTGGCAGGAATACGTAAAGGCCTATCAGGACGCCTTCCCGCCCGAGGAACGCTTCCCGTCGCCCTCGCTCCTCGCCACCGCCTACTACAACTCCACCGAAGCGGCGCTCCAGTGCCTCGACCAGGTGAACGGCGAACTGCCCAAGGGCCAGGAAGCCTTCCGCCAGTGCCTGTCCTCCATCGAGCTTGATGCCCCCAACGGCAAGATCACGCTGGACGACAACCGCCAGGCAATCGGCTCCAACTTCGTGATCGAGGTGATTGAGGGCGATGACGGCAACCTTGCCACCAAGATGGTCAACAAGGTTGACGGCATCACCCAGACACTGAACATGGAAAAGGCCGATTTCGACAAGCTGGGCCGTCCGGGCCGCGACGTTCCCGACTGCGGCTGACCGCTCGTCGGCGACCGAGATAGGCGAGGGGCCCTGAGCCCTTCGCCGTGCGGGGCGACCGCCCCGCCAACTGGCGCGCTGACCTTCGTGGTCGGCGCGCTTTTCGATTCCTGCGGGAGCGTGCGGCATCGACAACGGGGGATAGCGGGGCAAATCCTGTGGATGCCCGTCGGCCATATGCTTGCCCCGGCGCCATTTGTGCCGCCAACCTTGTCGCCATGGCGTTGCATTTGCTGAAACTTGCGGTCGGGGCGGAAAGCCTCGATTCCCTCAGGGCCTGGGTGGCCCAGCAGGCGGCTGCGTCGGCGGCCGCAGGCGGCCCCCGGGTCTCCCGCGCGAAAACCCGGATGTCACCCAAGCGGGTGGACGAGGTGCTGGCCGGCGGCAGCCTCTACTGGGTCATCAAGGGCGCGCTGCAGGGCCGGCAGGAAATCGTGGGCTTCGAGCCGTTCAACGACGAGAACGGGATCAAGCGTCTCCACATCATGCTGGAGCCGGAGGTGATTGCGGTGCGCCCGCGGCCCTGCCGTCCGTTTCAGGGCTGGCGCTACCTGACGCCGGAGGACGCGCCGGCCGATTGGCGGGCCATCGACCTCGACGATGACATCCCTGCGACGATGCGCCGGGAGCTGATGGAGCTGTGCCTGATCTGACAACCCTTTGTCGGTTGGCACCAAGCGCTCTATCTATGGGTTGTGAACAAAGACAACCGCACCCCCACCACGGCCGGCACCACCGGCTCATCGCGTCGTGAGATCGACGAGTTTCTGGCGCGCGCCAGCACCATTGCACCGGCGCCTGCGGGCGGCCGCGGCCGGCTGATGTTTGCGCTGGACGCAACCATGAGCCGGCAACCCAGCTGGGACAAAGCCTGCGCCATCCAGGGCGAGATGTTCACCGAGGCCGGCAAGGTGGGCGGGCTGGACATGCAGCTCGTCTATTTTCGCGGATTTGGCGAATGCCGGGCCTCCAAATGGATTTCCGACGGGGAGAAGCTCGGCGGGCTCATGAGCCGGATCGACTGCCGCGGCGGCCGCACGCAGATCGGCAAGGTTCTGGTCCGGGCGCTGGAAGAGACCCGCAAGGCACCCGTTCAGGCGCTGGTCTATATCGGTGATGCCATGGAAGAAAATGTCGACATCCTGTGCGCGCGCGCTGGTGAGCTTGGCTTGAAACGCGTGCCGATGTTCCTGTTTCAGGAGCGGGGCGACCGTGCGGCCACCAGCGCCTTCAAGGAAATGGCACGCCTGACACGCGGTGCACACCTGTCGTTCGACAGTTCGGCGAGCGCAGAGCTTGCGCGGCTGTTGAAGGCTGTGGCGGTGTATGCAGCCGGCGGCCACAAGGCGCTGGCCGATCGCAGCCGTGGCGGCGATGCCGGCGCGCGCCTTCTTCTCGACAAGTTGTCGTGATGCCGCTTCTCCTGTTCCTGCCCCTCATTTTGGGCGTTGCCGCCATTGTAGGCTGCACGTTTGCGGTGCGCTGGTTCGTCAACGCCAACCCGGCGCGGCTGGCCCAGCATGCCCAAAAGGGCGGAAGCGTGGTGCTGCTGGTGGTCGGCGCGTTGCTGCTGATGCGCGGGCAGACGATGCTGGGCGGCAGTCTGATTGCGGCCGGGCTCGGCAAACTCGGCCGCAGCGGCGGATTTGGTGGCTTTTCGGGCGGGATGGGCGGCTTTGGCGGTGCGCACGGCGCCCGGCGGGGCACGCCGAAGGGCGGTCAGGCCTCAACCGTCCGCACGGCACGGCTGGATGCGACGCTGGATCACGACACCGGCGAGATTGACGCAGAAATTCTGGCCGGCCGCCACCAGGGCCGTCAGTTCAGCACGATGAGCGCAGCGGATGTTCTGGACGTATGGGCCGATTGCGCCGACGATTCAGAGAGCCGTCTCATCGTTGAAGCTTATCTCGACCGCCGGATGCCCGAGTGGCGTGAGCACGTCCAGCGAAATGGTGACGGTGGGGCGGGCGCATCGGGCGGTTCTGGCAGCAGCGGCGCCATGACCGAAAAAGACGCCTACGAAGTTCTTGGACTTCAGCCCGGCGCCAGCGAGGCGGAGATCCGAGCAAGCCACCGCCGCATGATGAAGAAGATGCATCCCGACCAGGGGGGATCCACCGTCCTTGCGGCGCGGTTGAACGAAGCCAAGGACATCCTTCTTAGGCGCCGCTAGGGCTTTGTCGGCAGGGGACGAAGACGCGAGACTCTGGGACATGGGTACGCAACTCGGCTTACTGGCGCCGAGCGCGTCCTGCAGTGGACCCGGTTGGCGCGTTACATCGACACCGCCCAACATGGACGGTTGTGGTTAGCGAACCGTTTGCAAGTTTCGTTGGCTTCGCGCTTTGTTGCGAAGCCTGCGAACCGCGCCCGGTAGAGCGTGCCGCGTTCGGTGGCCACGGGAAGCGTGACCCTTTGGCGCGCGGATACTGCCGGAACCACCTTTGCGGCGGAGCTCAGGAGCGCTGCCGCTTCGTGCGGGCTTCCCACTGCACCGACCTGAATCTGCCAGCCGGAGGGGTCGGTGGCGGCTGCCACTTGTGTGACGAGCACCGGTGATTCGATCCGGCGGCGCTTTGCCTCCAGCGCTGCGCGTCCATCCAGTTCACCAGCCGGCGCGGCTTGCGAAGAGCCGGCGAGGATGGTGGTGGCATCTCCCTTCAGGCTGCGCGCAACGGAGTCCCGCGCGCGGGTGATGGCGCTGAGCAGCACCTGACGCCCGACAGTATCCGTCTCGTCTTGTGTGAAGGTTGCAAATGCCAGCTCCACGCGCCTGTCCCCGCGCGGCGCGTCTTCGGCTCCGGAGCCGTCCTTTTCGCTGGCGACGGCCACGGCAATAATTTCGTTTGCGCCGCTGCGGGCGGCCATCGTCTCCGCGGCAGAGGGGAGGGGGGCCGGTGCGGGAAGGCCGGCGCCGCGGGCCTCTGCAATGACGGAGCGCAAGGTGTCGCCGGCCGCAACCTCGGTGGCTGCCGGAGCGGCAATTGTGGTGCGGGCGCTGGCGGCGAATGCCAGAAGCTGATCGGCAATGGCGTCGCCGTCATCCTCTTTGGCCTTCACGCGCGCTGCGAAAAGAACGGAGCGGCTGGGCTTGGCCAGCGGGGTCGGCGCTGGCTCCGCGTCGTTGAAGGCGAACACGGGCAGTGGCGTGCCGACGGTGGCCTTGGGAATGAAGCGAGCGATCAGCTCCTTCATGTGCTTGTTCCGGCTGGCGCCGGTGCGTCCGCCCATTACCACTGCAACCAGGTGTTTGCCGTCCCGGCGCACCGAGGTGACGAGGTTGAAGCCAGAGGCGTTGATGTAGCCGGTCTTGATGCCGTCGACCCCTTCGACGCGGCCTAGGAGCTTGTTGTGGTTGCCGTAGCGGCGCTTCCCGTACTGGAACACGCGGGTCTGGAACACGCCGTAATATTGCGGAAAATCCCGCTGGATGGCGATGCCGAGCTGGGTCATGTCCACCGCGGTGGTGTGCTGGCCGGCATTGGGCAGGCCGTTGGCATTGCGGAACACAGTGTCGGTCATGCCGATGCGCTTGGCGGTTTCGGTCATGCGGCGCGCAAAAGCCGCTTCCGAGCCCTCGATGTGCTCGGCCACAATGACCGCAACGTCGTTGGCGGACTTGGTGACCAGCGCCTTGATCGCATCGCGCACGGCAATGCTCTGGCCGGGGCGGAAGCCGATCTTCGACGGCGGACGGCCAGCGGCATATTTGGACGCGACCATCTCGGTGCCGAACTTCAGGCGGCCGGCGGCCAGCTCCTCGAAGATGATGTAGCAGGTCATGATCTTGGTCAGCGAGGCGGGATAGCGCTGCTCGGTGGCCTGGTCGGCGTAGAGCGCCTTGCCTGCGTTCACGTCGTAAACATAGCCGGCATACTTCGAATTTGCCTGTGCCGGGGCGGCAGACAGGCCAAACGAGAATAAGAGCGCAGCGGCAAATTGCACGGCGCGCAGGGAGATGCGGGGCGAAGAGAGAGTCGCGTGCATACGGTCCTTCAGCGCTTCGGCAGCGACGGCATTGTCGCTTCAGCCGACGGTTCGTGGGCAGACACGCGCTCGACAGGACACCGTGAGGCGTTCATGTCACCTGAACCATCATGGTTGAAAACCGGTATACATAATCAAGCTGGATGTACGCTTGTGTCGGCACCCGGCGCAACACCTGCCGCGGCCCCGGGGCAAACCGCCCGCAACGCGGTTGATTCCGCGGTGAGCGAGCCGAAGGCTTTTGCACCGCCGACTCAGCCCCGCGCAATGTTCGGATGCGACACTTGGTCAGGCGACGTGTCCACAGGGCCTCGCAAGGAATGCGCGCTTTTGCGTTTCCGGTCGGCTTGTGGTGCCCTGGCTGTCGGCCGCGCTGTCAGCGCCAATCTGCCACGCGGCCAAGTTCCACCGTTGCGCACGGCGACGAATGGCTTAACATTGGCGCAAGACACGCCACATGGTTCGACGGCAGGGGCCGGCAGGCCGCTTGCGCGTTGACGAGCGAACACCCAGGATGGCGATCATGGAAAGCCTTCCGCATGCATCTGAGGCGGAGAGTGATGAAGCCCCACCGGCATCAGCGCTCAGGAACGCACGGCTTGAATTTTTGAAGTTTACGAACCACCTGAAGACAGTCATGTCATGGCGCGCCCTATCGGCGATGTGGCAGGCCACGCCCGTAGCCACGGGCGCTGAAACCGATCCGTCCGTCCGCCTCCGGCGCGAAAGCGTCGCCATGGCGGGCAAGGACGACAAGAACGACGATGGCCGCGATCCCGGCACGCTGGTCATCACCCGCACCAAGCCGGCGACAAAACGCCCGAACATGTATCGGGTGCTCATCTTGAACGACGACTACACCCCAATGGAATTCGTCGTGCACGTTCTGGAACGTTTTTTCCAGAAATCGCGCGAGGAAGCCACCCGCGTCATGCTTCATGTTCACCACCACGGCGTCGGCGAATGCGGCGTTTACACTTACGAAGTGGCGGAAACAAAGGTGACGCAGGTGATGGACTTTGCCCGCAAGCATCAGCATCCTCTCCAATGTGTGATGGAGAAGAAGTGAGGAGCGAGAATGCCGTCATTCTCTCGTAGTCTGGAAAAGGCTCTACATCAGGCGCTCGCCGCCGCGAATGAACGTCGCCAGGAGTATGCGACGCTCGAACATCTTCTTCTCGCCCTCGTCGACGATCAGGATGCCGCGGCCGTGATGAAGGCCTGCAATGTGGATCTCGACCGCCTGCGTCGGGACCTGGCCGAATATATCGACGCCGAACTCGACAATCTGGTCATCGACAACGATGACGATTCAAAACCCACCGCCAGTTTCCAGCGCGTGATCCAGCGTGCGGTGATCCACGTCCAGAGCTCCGGGCGGGAAGAGGTGACGGGCGCAAACGTCCTCGTCGCGATCTTCGCCGAACGGGAAAGCCATGCCGCCTATTTCCTGCAGGAGCAGGAGATGACGCGCTACGACGCGGTGAACTACATCAGCCACGGCATCGCCAAGCGGGCGGGCATGGAGCCCGGCCGCACCCGCGAGACCGACGAGGAAACGACGCCCGAGGACAGCGGCCCCAAGCGCAAGACCGACGCGCTGGAGGCGTATTGCGTCAACCTCAACGAGAAGGCCAAGGCCGGCAAGGTCGATCCCCTGATCGGCCGTGCCAACGAGGTGCGCCGCACGATCCAGGTCCTCTGCCGCCGGCAGAAGAACAACCCGCTGTTCGTGGGCGACCCCGGCGTCGGCAAGACCGCCATCGCCGAAGGCCTCGCCAAGCGCATTACCGAAGCGGACGTCCCCGAGGTGCTGCTGGAGTCCACCATCTTCGCGCTCGACATGGGCGCGCTCCTGGCCGGCACGCGCTACCGCGGTGATTTCGAGGAGCGGCTGAAGCAGGTCGTCAAGGAGATCGAGGAGTATCCGGGCGCCATCATGTTCATCGACGAGATCCACACCGTGATCGGTGCGGGTGCAACGTCGGGCGGCGCGATGGATGCCTCCAACCTCCTCAAGCCGGCGCTCTCGTCCGGTGCGATCAAGTGCATCGGGTCGACCACCTACAAGGAATACCGCCAGTTCTTCGAGAAGGACCGGGCCCTCGTCCGGCGCTTCCAGAAGATCGACGTGGCGGAGCCGACGGTGGATGACGCCATCGAGATCCTGATCGGCCTCAAGCCGCGTTACGAAGAGTTCCACAAGCTGAAATACAGCAACGAGGCCATCAAGTCGGCTGTGGAGCTCAGCCACCGCTACATCAACGACCGCAAGCTGCCGGACAAGGCGATCGACGTGATCGACGAAACCGGGGCCTCGCAGATGCTGGTGCCCCAGAACGAACGCCGCAAGACGGTGACGGTGAAGGACATCGAGGCCACGGTGGCCACGATGGCGCGCATTCCGCCAAAGTCGGTGTCGAAGGACGATGCGGAGGTGCTCCTCAACATCGAAGCCAACCTCAAGCGGGTGGTCTACGGCCAGGAATCGGCCATCGACGTGTTGTCTTCCGCCATCAAGCTTGCGCGAGCAGGCCTGCGCGAACCCAACAAGCCGATCGGCTCTTACCTGTTCTCCGGCCCCACCGGCGTCGGCAAGACGGAAGCGGCCAAGCAGCTTGCCGAGCTGATGGGCGTGGAGCTCCTGCGCTTCGACATGTCGGAGTACATGGAGCGGCACACGGTGAGCCGCCTCATCGGCGCGCCTCCGGGCTATGTCGGCTTCGACCAGGGTGGCCTGCTCACCGACGGTGTCGACCAGCATCCACACTGCGTGCTCCTGCTGGACGAGATCGAGAAGGCGCACCCGGATCTGTTCAACATCCTGCTCCAGGTCATGGATCACGGGAAGCTGACGGACCACAACGGCAAGCAGGTGGACTTCCGCAACGTCGTCCTCATCATGACGACCAATGCGGGCGCTGCCGATCTTGCCAAGGCCCCCATCGGCTTCAACCGTGCTCGCCGCGAGGGCGAGGACCTGGAAGCCATCAACAAGCTGTTCACGCCGGAATTCCGCAACCGGCTTGATGCGATCGTCCCGTTCAGCCCGCTGCCGGCGGACGTCGTCCACCGCGTGGTGGAGAAGTTCGTGATGCAGCTGGAGGCCCAGCTTGCCGACCGCAACGTGACGTTCGAGCTGACCGAAGACGCTGTCGCGTGGCTTGCGGCAGAAGGCTACGACGAGAAGATGGGCGCCCGTCCGCTGGGCCGCGTGATCCAGGAGCACATCAAGCGGCCGCTGGCCGATCAGGTGCTGTTCGGCGATCTCAAGCACGGCGGCACCGTCAAGGTGAAGGTCGAGGTTGACGAGGACGGCAAGAAGTCCCTCGCGCTTGAAGCGATTGCCGACCCGGAGCCCCGCCACTCGGTTGAAGACGACGGTGACGAGGGCGACGGCGGTGACGATGACGGCCCCGCACCCGAGCCCACCGCGGACGGTGGTGCCGGGGGATCGTCGATCATGCCGCGGGTGCCATTGTCCTCCCGCTAGAGGACAGCGTGGCGACACATTGAGATGCAACGAGGCGGCGGGGGACCCTGCCGCCTCGTTTGTGTGCAGTGGCTGATGGCGTGACGGGTTCAACACCATCGCGCTTCACAAGATGAGATGATTGCGTATGGCCTCGCGCGGCACCTACTCCGATTATTTCGATGCGCTCGCCATGCGCGAATCCAGCGACAATTATGCCGCCGTCAGTTCGCTCGGCTATCTTGGCCGCTACCAGCTGAGCGAGCCGGCCCTGCAGGAAATCGGCTACTACGCCGGGGACAGCACCGCTGCGCAGGATTTCGTCGGCCGCTGGACGGGACGGGGCGGGATCAACTCCAAAGCCGATTTTCTGGGCAGCCCCGCTGTGCAGGACGCGGCCGCCCGCGAATACACCGCCTGGAACTGGGATACGCTGAGCCAATACGGCTACAATGTCTACGCCGGGCAGACGCTCAATGGGCATCGCATGACGCTCTCCGGCATTCTGGGCGCAACATGGCTCGTGGGTTTCGCCGGCATGCGCGCGTTTCTGGACAGCGGGGGCACGTCGGCAAGGGCGGATGGCTACGGCACGTCGATGCTGGAATATCTCAGCCTCTTCAACGATTTTCAGACCCCTTCGGCCTTTGCCAGCGGGCTCAACGGCCACAACTACATTGAAGGCGGCGCCGGCAATGACGGCCTTCGCGGCCTTGGCGGCGATGACACGCTGGCCGGCGCCGGGGGCCGCGACACCGCCTATTTCCGGGGCGAGGCCAGCGCATACACCCTCACGCGCGAAGGCGGCAGCGTGCGCGTGGCCCACGAAGGTGGCAGCGGGCGCGACGGCACAGATATTCTGACGGGCATCGAGGTTGCAGCCTTCGCCGACCGGCTGGTGGACCTCAGCGATTTCGATCCCGTGGGCGACCCTGCTGGCCGGGACGGTGCGCGCATTGTGGGGACAGCGGATGCCGACCGGCTGACCGGAACGCGCGGCGACGATGTCATGCGCGGCCTCAGCGGGCGCGACGTGCTGCGCGGCCGCGGCGGCGACGACCGCATCGACACCGGCGCTGCGGCGGACGTTGCGGCAGGGGGCGGCGGCGCCGATACGCTGCGCGGCAGTTTCGGCAATGACCGGCTCTACGGTGGCCCCGGCGACGATGCCCTCCGCGGCGAACCGGGGCGGGACGTTCTCTCCGGCGGTCCGGGTGCTGACTGGCTGAGCGGCGGCAGCGCCAATGACAGGCTGGCGGGCGGTGCGGGCGGGGACCGCCTGTTCGGCAATGCGGGGCATGATCGGCTGTCCGGCGGCGGGGGCGACGACGTTCTGTCCGGTGGTCCGGGGCGCGACCGGCTTGCCGGCGGGGCCGGCAATGATGTGTTCACCTTTGCCCCCGGCACCGGGCGCGACGTGATTGCGGATTTTGCCGCCGGCGACCGGATCGACCTGTCGGCATTCCCCGGCATCGCCGGTCTTGCCGACGTGCGGATCGACCCCCGTGGCAGCGGCGTTACGCTGTTTGCAGGCAACGCGGTCATTGTCCTCCCCGGCGCAAATCCCGGCGACCTCGACGGCGCATTCTTGTTCTGATCCTTGCCCCGAGGGGGACTTTGGGCGTATCCGCGAACCGGTTCGGCGCGCCAGTGCCGCCACCGGCCGGTAGCGCCGGCACCGAACAAGGGCTTTCCCGCGCCATGGACGAGACAACCGCCGCTGCTGCCCGCTCGCCGTTCGGCTGGTTCTTGCGCGGCGCACTGGCGGCATTCTCCATTCCCGCGCTTGTGTTGATGGCGGCGCAGATCGGCTTTGCCGCGCTGGCGCGCGAGGCCGGCTTTTCTCTTGGCGAAACGCTGGCGCTGACCGTGCTTGTCTGGGCGCTGCCAAGTCAGGCTGTGTTTGTGGGGCTGGTGGGGAGCGGCGCGTCGCTGGCGGCAACGGCCCTTGCAGTGGGTCTGTCGGCGGTCCGCTTCATGCCGATGGTGATGTCCTGGGTGCCGGTGGTGCGGGGGCCTCGGACGCGGCGCTGGCAGCTTCTGGCGGTGTCCTGGTTTGTGGCGATCACGGCGTGGGTGTTTGCCATGGCGCGGCTACCAGAGATCGCGCGACCCCAACGCCTGCCATTTTTCGCCGGCTTTGCGGTGACGCTGACCGGGCTCAACGGCGCGGCCGTCATCATGGCCTACAACGCGCTCGGTGCGATGCCGGACCTTCTGGCCGCAGCGCTCGTCTTCCTCACGCCCATCTATTTTCTACTCGCCCTGTGGGGGGCTGCGCGCTCCCGCGCAGACGTTCTGGCTCTGGCGGCCGGTCTGGTGCTGGGGCCACCCTTTGCGGTGCTGGTCCCCGAGGCCGATCTTCTGGTGGCCGGCCTTGTGGGCGGCACGGCAGCCTACGGCATCGGCCGGGTGCTGCGGTCATGAGCGAGATTGCCGAACCGTCCGTCTGGGGCCTCAGCCCCATTGTCGCAATCCTTGTGGCGGCGGCGCTGCCGACGCACATCTGGCGCTGGCTGGGCGTTCTGTTCGCCGGGCGGATGGACGAGACGTCGGAGGTGTTCGTGTGGGTCAAGGCCGTGGCGACGGCGCTGGTGGCAGCGCTCATCGCAAAGCTGATCCTGATGCCGACGGGGCCGCTGGGGCTTCTGCCCGCGAGCGTGCGTGTGGGGGCGGCGCTGCTCGCGCTTGGCGTTTACGTCGCTGCGGGCAAGCGGCTCGCCATCGGCATTGCCGCCGGCGAGCTGGTCATTGTGGCAGCCTGGCTCAGTCTTCGTTGAAGGCAGCGCGCAGCTTGTCTGCGTTCGCCTTCACTTTTTCGGCCGGCGCAATATCGGTGGAGTGCGGCGCCAGCGGTGTGCCCTCAAAGCGCGGCAGAACATGCCAGTGGGTGTGAAACACCATCTGACCTCCGGCACCTTCCACAAAGTGCTGGATGGTTATCCCATCGGCCTCGAAGGCGCGCTTGGATGCCCGCGCCACCTTCTGGACGGTGGCGACGCAGCTGGCCAGATCGGCAGGCGCCATGTCGAGGATGTTGCGTGAGGGGGCCTTGGGCAGCACCAGCGCATGGCCGTCCACCCGCGGCATGATATCCATGATGACGAGTGTGTTGTCGTCCTCGTAGACAGTTTCGGAGGGCATATCGCCGCGCAGGATCTTGGCGAAGATATTGTCGGGATCGTAATCAGTCATCGTTCGTCCTTGGTGATCCTGAGAGGCGGGGTCAGACCGGGGCGCCGAAGCGTCGCGCGAGATGGGCAATGTTGTTCCTGTACCGCGCACGCCGCTTGGTGTCGCGGACGCCGAGGCGGCGGATCGCAAGCTCCATCGCCAGCGAATACAGCGCCAGATCTGCGGTGAGATGGGGCGCCATCGCAGCGCGGGTTTCAATGTCGACGACGGGTTTTTTCGTGTTCACGTTGGCGCGGTGCGACGTGTCGCTGAGGCCCAGCAGCGCGATCATCGATTCAAACAGCTCGGTCACGCCCAGAAAGCCCACCTGCCGCGGGTCCAGCGGCTCCAGATAATTGGACTGGAAATTGCTGATGGCCGGAAGCTGGACGAACTCGTCGATCGAATAATCATGCTCGCGCATCCGGGCGTGCATCTTGCCGCCTTCGGGCAGGGACCGCACGAAATGGTAGCGCGACAACGTCTGCTCGATGGGCTCCCGCAGGAACACATAATATTGCTTCGGGTTGGGGACGGCCTTCAGGAGCGCGCGCGCCCGGATGTGGCCGTGGAGACAGGTGATGCCACTCTCGGCCAGCGCGTTGAGGCGCTCTGCCGTCACGTCCTGCGGATCGACCCGCAGCATCGGGTGGGTGCGCTCGTCGTTCGCACCATAATACAGCGCAAAGCCTTCGCCGTGGCGGCGCCGCAGGATCTCGCCAAACCGCGTTCCGGCCGTTTTCTGGATATGGATCGAGAGGATGAGCCGGTCTTTCGGCTCAAGGGTCTTGTGGGGCACGGCCATCTTTCCGGAAGGGGGCGTAGCTGTTCAACACTTCGTTCTGGTGTTCCACGGCACGCCGTTCGTTTTCGAGGTAGTGCGCGACCGCGTCACGCAAGCCGGGGTGCAGCAAATAGTGGGCCGAGCGTGTCTGGGAGGCTTCGTAGCCGCGGGCGAGCTTGTGTTCACCCTGCGCACCCGCTTCCACCCGGACCAGCCCGTGCTCGATGGCGAAATCTATTGCCTGATAATAGCAAACCTCAAAATGAAGGAAGGGGTGTTCTTCCACACAGCCCCAATAACGCCCGAAAAGGGTTTCCGATCCGATGAGGTTGAGCGCGCCGGCAATGGGCCTGCCATCGCGCTCGGCAAGCATCAGGCAGACCGAAGCGCCGACACGCTCGCCCAGAAGCGAGAAGAAATTCCGGTTGAGGTAGGGCCGCCCCCACTTGCGCGACCCCGTCTCGGTATAAAAATCGTAGAAGGCGTCCCAATGGGCTTCGGTGATGTCGGCGCCGGTCAGCCAGCGGATCTTGATGCCGGTGGCCAGAGCATCGCGCCGCTCGCGCTTGACCTGCTTGCGCTTGCGGGAGGCGAGAGCGGCCAGAAAATCGTCGAAAGTGGCGTAGCCGCGGTTTTCCCAGTGGAACTGCGTGTCGTGGCGGGCAAGGTAGTCCGCGCCGGTGAGGGCCTCGTAATCCGCAGGCTCGGTGAACGTGACATGGACGGAGGATGCGCCGGTTTGCTCGGCAAGCGCAACGAGCGCGCGGGCAAGGATGCTGCGGCGGTTCTTCACGTCGGTATCGCCCACCAGAAGCCGCGGCCCCTGCGCCGGGGTGAACGGGACCGAGACCTGCACCTTGGGGTAATATTGCCCCCCCGCGCGCTCATAGGCGTCGGCCCAGCCATAGTCGAACACGTACTCGCCTTGGCTGTGGGCCTTGAGGTAGGCGGGGGCTGCGGCAATGAGCGCGCCGCCCGCATCGCGGATCAGGATGTGGCGCGGCCGCCAGCCGCTGCGCCCGCCGACGCAGCCGGCATCCTCCAGGCATTTCAGAAAATCATGGCTGACGAAGGGGTTGAAGGCACCGGCACCGGCACCGTCATGCAGCCGTGTCGGCTTGCCGAGAGGGCCGACACTCCAGCCGGGGTTGGCAAGAGCGTCCCATTCGGCTTTCGCCACAGCTTCCAGGCCACCGGCGGCTTCGATGGTGAGCGCATCCATGGGCCAATCCTTTCCGAGACGTTCAGAGAGCAGTCTAGCGCCTTCCCGGCGAAGCGTCGCGCGAGCGGCCGTCAGCGCGACGATGGGTCCGCGGACATCCGGTCGGTGGGTGAAAACCCCTCGAAGATGATCTGGTCCACATGGGGTGCAAGCCGCTGCCGTTCCACCTCGGTGCGGACGGTCCATGCCAGAACCGGGCGTTTGCGGCGGTGGAACCGCACGGCGGGGTTCGGCAGGCTCTGCGCGAAGTAGGCCACGAAATCCGGCTTGGTGCGCGGGGTGTGAAGCATCGCATCAAGGCCGAAGCGGTTGATCATGGACGTGTGGGGGGTCTCCCGGCCGGACAGAATGCCAAGCGGCGTATCGGGCAGCGCGCGGCGCAGGAGGCCCAGCATGTCGGGATCGAACGTCATGGCGGCGGTTGCACCGCCATAGCGGCCGAGCGCCCGCTGCACTGCGGCCGTCATCGCCGCCTTGCGCTCGATGGTGCGCGGGGCCTTGAGGTCAAGGAACAGCGGCGCGCGGCCGGAGACGAGCGCGAGCGCGTCGTCGAGGGAAGAGAGCGTCTCGTCGGTTCCGCGGATCGGAACCGCGCGCAGCGTATCCAGCGTCTGCGCCGCGACGGGGCCTTCGCCGCCTGTGGTGCGCTCAAGCGTCGGATCGTGAAGGATGATGAGCCCGCCGTCAGCGGTGAACTGAAGGTCGATCTCCACGGCATAGCCGGCCTCGACCGCAGCTTCCACTGCGGCCAGCGTGTTCTCGGGCGCATCGCCGCCATGAAGGCCGCGATGCGCAATTGGCGTGCGGGTCAGCCAGTCCGGCGTCAGTCCCGTTATGACGCAACCTCGACGATGGCTTCCACCTCGACCGCAACGCCCATGGGGAGCCCGGACACACCCACCGCGGCGCGGGCGTGCTTGCCCTTCTCGCCGAAAATCTTCACCAGAAAGTCGGACGCGCCGTTGATGACCTTGGGGTGGTCGCGAAATTCGGGGGTGGCGTTGACGTAGCCGTTCACCTTCACGATGCGCACGACCTTGTCGAGGTCGCCGATGGCGGCTTTCACCTGCGCCAGAATGTTGATGGCGCAAAGCCTTGCCGCAGCCTGACCGTCCTCGACGGACTTGTCATCGCCGCAGCGGCCGACAAACTCGACACCGTTCGGGCCCATGGGGACCTGTCCGGCGATGTAGACGAGATTCCCGGTCTGCACGGAGGGAATGTAGGAGCCCTGCGGTGCGGTGGGGGTGGGCAGGACAACACCGTCCGCCTCGAGCGCAGCTTCAACAACGCCAGCCATTCAACAGTCCTTCCATCGCATAAAGTTGCAACACGGGTTAGCAGACTGGCGCACCGCTGCAAGGCCCCGGCGCCTTGACTGCGCAAGAGACCGCGGTGCAGTGCTCGCGCTTGAATGGATTTGGCGGAGGGACGGAGAGCATGGCGATGCGACACGGTTCGATTGGTGCAGCCATCGGCGCGGCCTGCTTGTCTGGCGCCCTGCCGGCCAATGCCCTGGAGTTGCAGTCCCACCGCGCGGTGTATGACCTCACCTTGTCCAGCGCCGAACCGAGCACAAGCCTGGTGGAGGCCAGCGGTCGGCTCGTGTTGGAGATGAGCGGCTCGTCCTGCACCGGATACACGGTGGAATTTCGCAACGTGACCGAGGTGAACGACCGGGAGGGCACTCGGCGGGTGACCGACCTGCGGTCCTCCACCAGGGAAACCACAAGCCCGCCGCAGCTGGTCTTTTCCCACCAGACCCTGGTGGATCAGACGCTCGACAACGAAATCGAGGGGACCGCAACCGGCGGCGCAGGCGGCATCAGTGTCGACATTTCCTCGCCCAAGGAAACGACGCTGTCGCTGCCGCGCGCGATCTTCCCGACAGCCCACACAAGGCTGATGCTGGAATCGGCCGAAGCCGGCGAGCGCATTCTGGAGGCGACCATCTACGACGGCGGCGACGAGGCCGACAGCCTTTACGAGACCGCGACGGTCATCGGCGACGGTGCCACCGGCCTTCCGGGCGCCTCCGCAGACGAGCGGGTGATCCTGGCTGCTGAAGACGGCTGGATGGCGCGGACGGCGTGGCGCCTGGTGACGAGCTATTTCGAGCAGGGCGGCGCGGACGGCGAGCGGATGCCGGCATACGAGCTGAGCACCTACATGCTGGACAACGGCATCAGCTACGACGTGTCCTTCAACTACGGTTCGTTCAGCATGTCCGGCAAGTTGACGTCGCTGACCCTGATCGAAGTGCCCGCCTGCCCGGACTAGCCGCGTCCGGCGAACCGGATGACAGGCGTTTCAGTTGTGGTCTTCCGGCAGGGCGGGGAGGGGCAGAACCTCGATGCCCTCTTCCAGCAGCGCGCGCGTTTCGTCGGCGTTAGCAGCGCCGTAGATGCCGCGCGGCTCGGCCTCGCCATAATGGATGCGGCGCGCCTCCTCGGGAAATGCGCGCCCGACATCCACGCCGTGGGTGCGCACGGCTTCGCGCAGCGCGCGCACCATGGCGGTGAAGTCTTCGTTCTGTGCCGCGACCGCGGGGGCTGGCGCCTTGTCCGCCGTCTCTTCGGGGGCGGGCGCTTGCTCGGGCTTGTGTTCGGCGGGCGGGGCCGCGCCGCGTGTGCGCACGGCAGGCGCCATCAGCGCGCGGTTGACCGCGGTGGTCCCGCACACCGGGCAGTCCACCAGCTTGCGCGTGCGCTGTCCTTCGAAGGCGCCCGACGACGCGAACCAGCCGTCAAAATCGTGTCCGTCTTCGCAGCGCAGCTGATAGTGGATCATGACAGGGCCTGCTGCTCCGACGTTGCGCGATGCGCAACGGGAATGGACGGGTGGCGCGCCGCGATGGTCGGGATCTGGGCGCGCATCTTGGCGGCCGACGAAAGGTCGATGTCGGCCGCGATCACCGACGGCGTTTCGGTGGCCTCGGCAAGGACCCGGCCCCATGGATCGACAATCATCGCATGGCCGTACGTGGTGCGTCCGTCTTCGTGGAGGCCTTCCTGCGCGGCGGCGACCATGAAGGCGGCATTCTCGATGGCGCGTGCGCGTAACAGAACGTGCCAGTGTGCATCGCCGGTGGCCGTTGCAAAGGCTGATGGCGCCGTGAGGACATTGGCACCTTCATTGGCCAGTTCTTCGAACAGGCGCGGGAAGCGCAAGTCGAAACAGATGGCCATGCCGATCTTCAGCGGACCATCGTCCACCAGCACGGCGGTCTCGCCCTGCCGATAGGCACTGCTTTCGCGAAAGCTCTGGCCGGATGGAAGATCGACGTCGAACATGTGGAGCTTGTCGTAACGCGCCTCGATATCGCCGCCGGGGCCGATCATGTAGCCGCGATTGCACCATTGTTCACCCTCGCGCACGATCAGCGAACCGAGGTGAACGGTAACGCCAAGCTCTGCGCAAAGCGGGCGCACGGCTGACAAGACCGGCTCGTCCGCCTCCTCGCGCACCTGGGGTGCCGCGTGCTTGCGGCGAATTTCGACGAGATTGGTCAGCTCCGGCGTCTGGATGTAGCGCGCGCCGAGGGCGGCCGCCTCGCGAATGAGGCGGACGACGGTGTCTGCGTTCTGGAACGGGTCGCGGGTGCTGCGCAGCTGGAGGGCGGCGAGCTTCACCTGGCCGGCGTGCCTTCGAGCGCCTTGTCGAGCTTGCCGGAGCGCTCGAAGGCGGACAGCTCGTCCGAACCGCCGACGTGGAGGTCGCCGATGAAAATCTGCGGAAAGGTCGTGCGGCCACTGCGGCGAATCATCTCGTCTCGCCGTGCCGGTTCCCTGGTGGCATTGTACTCGCGAAAGGCGACGCCCTTGCCGCGCAAAAGCTGTGTCGCGCGGCCGCAATAGCCACAATAATCGCGCGTGTAGATTTCCACGGTCGGCATTCAACGCTCCGTCAGTTTGCGCCCGAACCTCGCATATGGGGGAGCGAATGCAAGGGCCAACCCGCAGCGGCCCCGGCGGGGACCGGGGCCGGCCGGGCGCTGCACGCATTGTCCGTCAGTCCGGCTCCGTCTCGCGTCCGACCACGCGGGCGAAGACGGCGACCGCGACGGAGCGCGCGCCGGCGGCCCGCAGCGTCCACGCCAGCGCGTCAGCCGTGGCGCCGGTCGTCAGAACGTCGTCGACCAGAACCACGCGGCGGCCGGCGATGGCGCCGCGGTCTTTCACCATGAACGCATCGTGCAGATTGTTGGCCCGTTCGTCGCGCCTGAGGCCGACCTGGTGCGGGGTGCGACGGGTGCGCTGAACCGCATAGCGGGCCACCGGAATGCCGACGAGGGGGGACAACTGATCGGCAATCAACGCGGCCTGGTTGAAGCGTCTGGCGACGAGGCGGGAGCGGTGCAGCGGCACCGGCAGTAAAATGTCCGCATCGGCGGTCAGATCATGGGCGGCCGGGGCCATGAGCGTCGCCATCAGGTGGGCAACACCCGGCACGTCATGATATTTGAGCTGGTGGACGAGGCGGCGGCTCACAGCATCGAATACGACTGCGGCGCGTGCCCTGTCATAAAGGGGGTGGTTCCAGCGCAGCTCGGGTGAGCGGGCGCCGGGTCCCGCATCGTAGGGAAGGGGCGTTCCCATGATATCGCAGATGGGGGCGCCGACGAGAGTCAACTGGCGCCAGCAGCCGCCGCACAGTGCACGGGGCTGTGCAAGAGGCCGGCGGCAGGACAGGCAGAGCGGCGGGACCAGGACATCAAGGGATTTCCGTGCCACAACGCCGAGCCAGCGCGCCGGATTTGCAGCGTGTTTGCCGCTGTCGATAGTTTGATCACGGGCCATGGCTGTGCTCCGTTGCGGTCGCCGTATTGCAACCTAGACGTTAATCTTTCACAGCCAGTCAAGGATGTCACCCCATGACGCCGTTCAATCGCGCACATCTTCGCAGCAGGATGGACCGTCCGCTGGTGGATGTAATGCACATCTATCTGGCAGAGGAACTGCTGGACCGGCTGACATTCGTGAAGCGCAACTTCGATAAGGGCCTCGTTTCCGGACGGCTGTCGCCTGACCTTCGGGCCATCTTCGATGATGCAGACCCGCGCTTCACATTTGCCGCGCCTGCAATTGAAGGTGGTTGTGCCGACGTTGTCGCCGATGTGGTGCAGCCATTTCGCCATGCCTTCCCGCTGGCAATTTCAATGAACGACCTGCATCTGGGCGAAGACCCGGTGCGGATGCTCACCGAGATGCGCGGTGCTCTGGTGCCGGACGGGCTGTTTCTGGGCGCTGCGACGGCGGCAGGCACCCTTGCCGAGCTGTCTGAATCCCTTCTGGCCGCGGAAAGCGCGCTGACGGGCGGGGCGTCCATGCGCATGGCCCCGCTGGCCGACATGCGCCGATGGGGCGACGCGCTGGCCCGCGCGGGGTTTGCGCTGCCGGTGGTGGACGAGGTGCGCGTGACCTTGCGCTACAGCTCCCTTGCCAGCCTGTTTGCCGACCTGCGCGGGATGGGCCAGCGCGGCGTGCTGGCCGAACGCGCCCCCGCACCGCGACAGCTTTTTGCGCGCACGGAGGCGCATTATCGCGAAGCGTTCAGCGACCCGGACGGGAAGCTGCGCGCAACCTTCGTGTTCGCGTGCCTGTCCGGCTGGGCGCCGGACGCCAGCCAGCAAAAGCCTGCGCGCCGCGGTTCGGCGACAATGCGACTGGAAGATGCGCTGAAGGCGTCGGGCGGCTAGCGCGCCGCTGCGCCGCTGCGCAGCGCAGCCATGGCGGCGGCGCGGTCGGCCGGTCCGAAAAACGCCGAGCCGGCAACCAGCATGTCGGCACCTGCCGCAGCGGCATCCGGCGCGGTCTTCGGCGTGATGCCGCCATCGGCCTCAACGCGGATCGGCCGGTCGCCGACCAGCGCGCGGGCTTGCGCGATCTTCGCGTTGGCGTTGGGAAGATAGCTCTGGCCGCCGAAGCCGGGGTTCACCGTCATCACCAAAATCAGCGCAATCCGGTGAAGAACCGGCTCCAGCAGCGAAACCGGCGTGGCGGGGTTGATCGCAACGCCTGGCGAAAGCCCGAGCGCGGCGATGGCCTCCAGGGTGCGATCCAGATGCCGGGTCGCTTCCACATGCACGGTAATGCCGTCGGCCCCCGCATCGGCGAAGGCGCCGAGATAAGGGTCCACGGGTTCGATCATCAGGTGGACATCGAGCGGCAGGCTGGTGGCGCCGCGCAACGCCTTCACCACGGCAGGCCCGTAGCTGATGTTGGGGACGAAGTGGCCGTCCATCACGTCGAGGTGGAGAACGTCGGCGCCGACTGCCTCGGCGGCCTTCACCTCAGCGCCGAGATTAAGGAAGTCGGCGGCAAGGATCGAGGGGGCGATCAGTGTCTGGCCGGCGGCCGGCTCTTTCCAAAGGCGCATCAGGTGGCTCCGTCCGGCCGGGCGAGGAGAAGCACCCAGAACGATTTGAATTGGCCCTCGTCGGTGAGCGCGAGGCCGATGCCGGCGTGCGTCAGCTCCCCGTTGAGGAGGTTCTTGTTGTGCTCGCGGGAGGTTTTCCAGCCTTCCACGGCAAGCACCAGCGTCGGGTATCCGGCGCCGAGATTTTCTGCACCGCGGACGGCCGCATAATTGGCGTCGTTGAACCGTTTCTTGATCCCGCCCGGCGTGTGCATCCGGGTGCGAAGGGTGTTGCGCCGCGCAAGTTCGCGTGCGGTTTCGGCCGCAATGGCAGAAAGGCGCGGGTCGTTGATGAGAGGGGCAAGGCCGTTTGCCGTGCGGTGCCGGTTGATCAGCGCCAGCGCCCTTGCGGGATCCACGGTGCGCTCGCGCGCGACGTTCGGCACGGTCTGCGGCGTCTTGCCGGTCATGCCGCAGCCGGCAACGGCCACGCAGAGGATGAGTGCGGAGAGAATGCGAATGAGGGACATGGACCCCTGATGCACCGGACGGCGCATCATCTCAAGACCCGTGAGGAGCGCCCATCGCCCCAGGCCGGTGGCGCTCAGACGATGAGGTCGTCCAGCGGGGTGAGGAGCTGGAAGTCGTTGGCGTTGAGCCGCGGCCGGTCTCCGTCGAACTCGTAAACGAAGCCGAACAGCTTCTGGTACTCGTTGGGGTGAAGGTCGGACCGCGGGTTGCCGTCGAACGAGTCGATCTTGAACACGAAGGGCCGTTTTTCCCGCGCGCCCCAGCTGTCGTCGATATCGCTGACACCCTTGTCGTTCAGGCGAAAGACGGCGTCCTTGATGCTGAGTTCGGTGTTGCCGATGTTCTTGATGAACACGTCCGCCACGCCGCCGCCGTCAAATCCGTTGAACTGCTTGACCGAGATGCGGAACCCTTCGAGCCCGCCGCGGATCGCGTCGCCGTCTTCGGTCCGCGGGGTGTACCGGCCGGTGCCGAAGTCGTTGTTTTCGATGGTGACGCGGTCGGGACGGTCCGTCACCGCAAACGTGACCACAACCTGCTCCTGGTTGGGGTACACCGCGCCCGGCGCGCTATCGTCGAGACTGAACCGGCCGTTGGCGAATGTCGCGCCGGACACCTGGTCGATCTTGCCGGTGAGGGCGGCGGCATCGCGGAAGTTGATGTCGAGGTCGCTGAGGTTCGCGATGATCTTTTCGGACGTGTTGACGAACTTCAGCTGGTAAAGTTCGACCTTTTCCGTGCCCGTGTTGTATTCGGTGATCTTGACGACGTTGAGGTCGAACGCGTCGCCGCGCTTGAAGGTGCGGTTGTTGTGGCCGACGTCCGGAGAGGGCGTGACGAAGCGGTCCTGAATGTCGGCTTCGGTCAGGAGCGCATTTTTCACGAACACCTGATCGCCGGTCTTGGTGTTTTCGATCAGCGAGCCACGGCTGTTGAAGACGGCGATGTTGCCGGCCGCAATCAGCTCCAGGTCGCCGCTGAGGTCGACCAGCTGGTCGCCGCCGCGCTTGTTGAAATCCCGGATGACATCGAGCGTCTGGCCGTCGCCGAAGAAGTCCCGTCCGGAGAAGAAGAACGCGTCGGCACCCTGGCCGCCGATCATCCGGTCCGAACCGGTGCCGCCGTGCAGGCTGTCATAGCCGAAGCCGCCGCGCAGGATGTCGTTGCCGGCGCCGCCGACGAGCTCGTCCTTGCCGCCGCCGCCGACCACCAGGTCGTTGCCGCTGCGGCCGTTCACGAAGTCGTCCTGGGCGCGGCCCACCAGAATATCGCGGGCCCGGCCGCCGATCATCACGTCATCGACGTTGGACCCCTTGAGGCGGGTCGGCTCGTCGTTGGCCATCTGGAACTTGTCGCCAAGTCCGTCGAACCGGTTGATTACCCGGACGAAGTTCTCGATGCCGCGCGGATCGATCTGTTTCACGCCATTGTTGACGGGCGGCTGATCGAGCTGGTCGAGCAGATCCACCATCATCCGGTTGCTCACCTTGATGGGGAGCCCCAGGTCGATGGAGGCGTTGGGGTGCCGGTCGAGATCGTCGAGGAAATGCTCGAACGCATCGGAGCGGACGCTCGGCGAGATCTTCTGAACGATGTAGCCGTCCCGCGCGGTGAGGCGGGTGGCGTCAAACGAAACGATCTTGACCATAAATTACTCGTCAATGTGTGCCGGCAGACGGTTAGGTCCGTCCCACGCGCCTCATACCATAGCGCAGATCGCAATCTCAGACGATATTCCGCGACAGCTAGATTATCTTTTGGTTAAGAAGTCCATGGAGGCTTGGCTCTTGCGCGTCATTCGCGCAACGCCGGCGCAAATAATGGGCGTCGGCGCAGCGCCGCCTGCGCCGCGTTGCGGACAGCGCCTTCTGGCGCGGCCTAGGCTCCCGCCATTGCCGGAGAATGTCATATGCGTCGCCTAAGCGTCCTGATCGCAGCTCTGCTCGTTGCCGGGTGCACCTCGTCCCAGCCGGACCGCAACGGCGTGGTGCAGCCCGCGGCTGCGCCGGCGTACGAGCCTGTCATCATCACGCCGGCGGAAGCGCCTGCGGTCTCCCGCCGCGCCTATGCGGCCATTGTGGTTGATGCGAAGACGGGCAAGGTCCTCCACGAGGAGGAGGCGGAGAGCCTGCGTTATCCGGCCTCGCTGACCAAGATGATGACGCTGTATCTCCTGTTCGAACAGCTGGATTCGGGCCGGATGAACACCAACTCCGCGCTCAGCGTGAGTGCCAAGGCGGCCGCCCGCCCGCCGGCCAAGATCGGCGTGAAGGCCGGCACCTCCATCACCGTGGACACTGCGATCCGCGCCCTTGCCGTGCGTTCGGCCAACGATGTGGCGGTGGTGATTTCCGAGAACCTTGCCGGCTCCGAGGAAGCCTATGCACAGGCCATGACCAGCAAGGCCCGTTCGCTCGGCATGCGGAATACCGTGTTCGTCAACGCATCGGGGCTGCCCGATAAGCGGCAGGTGACCACCGCGCGCGACATGGCGATACTCGGCCGGGCGCTGTCCAGCCGGTTCCCGCGCTATTTCGCCTATTTCTCGACGCCCGAGTTCAGCTATGGCGGGCGCAAGTGGAGAAACACCAACAAGCTTTTGGGCAAGGTCGACGGCGTTAACGGGATCAAGACCGGCTATATCCGCGATTCCGGCTTCAACCTGGTCACCAACGTGCAGCGCGGCGGCAAGCACATCATTGCGGTGGTGATCGGCGGGCGCAGCGGCAGCTCGCGCAACGCGAAAATGACCGAGCTGATTGAGGAGTACCTGCCGGAGGCATCCGGCGGAAGCATCCTCAGCATCTTCTGAGGTCGCGCGCTTTTCGCATCTGGCTGCCGTCTGAAATTGTCACCATTGCGGAACTGGTCCTGATTTTTGCATTCTTGTGCAGGTCGCCTGTACGACACGGGGCCTGAGCAGCGTGGAGATCGCAAATGTCTGAAGCCATGGCGGAATTGACCAGAGCGCGCGAGGCTGTCCGCGCTGCCACGCTTGCGGGCGAAGCTGCGCTGACGGACCATCTGGTCGGTGAGGCGGGCATGGACGAGGTGACCCGCCGCGCCGTTGCCCAGCGGGCCGCCGGTCTGGTCTCCAAGGTGCGGGCTGCATCCGCACCGGGTCTGATGGAAACGTTTCTGGCCGAGTATGGCCTGTCCACGGACGAAGGCATCGCGTTGATGTGCCTGGCCGAAGCGTTGCTCCGCGTGCCGGACGCCCACACCATCGACGCGCTGATTGAAGACAAGATCGCCCCCAGCGACTGGGGCAAGCATCTTGGCAAATCCACCTCATCGCTGGTGAACGCGTCCACCTGGGCGCTGCTGGTCACGGGCCATGTGCTGGACGAGCGCAGCCGCGGCATTGTGGGCACCTTGCGCGGGGCCGTCCGGCGGCTTGGCGAGCCGGTGATCCGCACTGCTGTTTCAGAGGCGATGCGCCGGCTCGGCCGCCAGTTCGTCCTCGGCGAAAACATCGACGGCGCGCTCAAGCGGGCCGCCGGGATGGAAGCCAGGGGCTACACCTATTCCTACGACATGCTGGGCGAGGCGGCGCGCACGTTCCCCGATGCGCTGCGCTACCGCACCGCCTACGAGAACGCGATCCGCGCCATCGCCACCCGCGCCACCCATGGCGATGTTGCAAAGAACCCCGGCATCTCCATCAAGCTCTCCGCACTCCACCCCCGCTATGAGGAGACCCACCGGGACGACTGCCTGCCGACCCTCGTTCCCATCGTCATCGAGCTGGCGAAGCAGGCGGCCGATGCCGGGATGGGCCTCAACATCGACGCCGAGGAGCAGGACCGCCTCGATCTGTCGCTGGATGTGATCGAGGCTGTTGCGTCCGATCCCGGCCTCAAGGGCTGGAGCGGTTTTGGCGTGGTGGTGCAGGGGTACGGGCGCCGCGCGCTGCCGGTGATTGCGTGGCTGGATGCGCTGGCCAAATCCATCGACCGGCGCATCATGGTCCGCCTCGTGAAAGGGGCGTACTGGGACACCGAGATCAAGCGCGCGCAGGTGACGGGCGTGGAGACCTTCCCCGTCTTTACCCGCAAGGCGGCGACGGATGTGTCCTATCTGGCCTGTGCCCGTTCGCTGCTGTCGCGCGCGGAGCGGATCTACCCGCAATTTGCCACCCACAACGCCCACACCGTGGCGAGCGTGCTGGCCATGTCCAACGGCGAGGCGTTTGAGTTTCAGCGGCTCCACGGCATGGGCGAGACGCTTTATGACGTGCTGCGCAAGGAGCAGGACGTGCGTTGCCGGATCTATGCGCCGGTGGGGGCGCACGAGGACCTGCTCGCCTACCTCGTCCGCCGCCTCCTCGAAAATGGCGCCAACTCGTCCTTTGCCAACCAGATTGTCGACGAGCGCATTGCGCCCGAAAAGGTGGCCGAAGACCCGTTTGCAAGGCTTGCGGGCGCGCCAGTCGTCAACAAGCGTCTGCGCCAGCCGCCGGAGCTGTTCGACAACCGACCCAACTCCAAGGGCTTCGACATTCACGACCGCGTTGCGCTGAAGGCGTTCGAGGCCGCGCGCGACGAATTTCGCGCGGCAACATGGACAGCTGCGCCGATGACGGTGGCAGCGGACACCGCGGCAGAGCCGGAGCCGGTGATCAACCCCGCCGACGCGGCGGACACCGTGGGCAAGGTTTCAGCCCTGAGGCCGGAGTGTGCAGCGGCGGTGGTGGCGGATGCTGCCGCCGGCGTAAACTGGGCGGACACCGCCGCGCGGGCCGAAGTGCTGCGCCGCGCGGCCGACCTTTATGAAGAGAACGCCGGTGCCTTCTTTGCGCTGGCTGCCCGCGAGGCGGGCAAGATTGCGCTCGATGCGGTGTCCGAACTGCGCGAGGCGGTGGATTTCCTGCGCTTCTACGCCAACGAGGCGGAGCGCGTCTCACCGTCGGCACGGGGCGTTGTGGTGGCGATCTCGCCGTGGAATTTCCCGCTGGCAATCTTCACCGGCCAGGTGGCCGCGGCGCTGGCCGCAGGCAATGCCGTGGTGGCCAAGCCTGCGCAGCAGACACCGCTGATTGCCGCCTACGCCACTCAGCTCCTGCGGCAGGCCGGTGTGCCGGAGGCAGCGCTGCAGCTTTGCCCCGGTGACGGCAAGGTGGGCGCGGCGCTGGTCGCACAGCCCGGCATTGCGGCCGTTGCGTTCACCGGCTCGACCGGCACCGCCAAGGCCATCGACCGCCAGCTGGCAAAGACCGCGCCGGAGGCCATTCTGGTGGCGGAAACCGGTGGGCTCAACGCGATGATCGTCGATTCCACCGCGCTGCCCGAGCAGGCGGTGCGCGACATCGTCACCTCCGCATTCCAGAGCGCCGGCCAGCGTTGCTCGGCGCTGCGCATCCTTTATGTGCAAAAGGACGTGGCGGACCGGATCCTCACAATGCTGACCGGCGCGATGGAGACCCTCGGCGTCGGCAATCCCTGGCCCGTCAGCTGCGACGTTGGCCCCGTGATCGACGAGGCGGCCAAGACGAAGATCGCAGACCACATCGAGGCGGCGCGCAAGGACGGCCGGGTGGTTGCCCAATACGGGCGGGACGATGGGCTTTTCGTGCCGCCCACCGTCATCAAGGTCAGCGGCATCGAGGCGATGGCGGAGGAGATCTTCGGCCCTGTCCTCCATTTCGCGACGTTTGACGGCAATGCCATCGGCAAGGTCGTCAATGCCATCAACGCCAAGGGCTATGGCCTCACCTTCGGCCTTCACACCCGGATCGATGACCGGGTGGAGGAGATCGTGAGCGCGGTGAAGGTCGGCAACATCTACGTCAACCGCAACCAGATCGGCGCAGTGGTCGGCTCTCAGCCATTTGGCGGCGAGGGGCTGTCCGGGACCGGACCGAAGGCCGGTGGCACGCGCACGGTGGCCCGCCTTGGCGCAGGGACCGTCACGCCGCGCCTTGCAGCCGACACCGGCGCGAAGGCGCCCGCGACCGCGCTGCAGGACGCATTGAAGGCCGTTGCGCCGGAAGTGGGCGCGCGCGGCGTTCTCGATCTGGTGGGGCCGACCGGCGAATCGAACCGGCTTTCCGAGCATCCGCGCGGCGTCATCATCTGTGCCGGGCCGACGCTGGGTCGCGCCTTGGCGCAGGCCGATGCCGCCCGCGCCACCGGCAATGCCGTGCTGGTGGTGGCGCCGGGCGCAACGGGCCACGAAGGCCCGCATCGCGCCATGGTCGACGGCGTCGTCGACCCGGCCGATCTCACGACGCTCGAAGGCTTTCACGGCGTCCTTTACGAGGGCGATCCGCAACCCGTGCGAGAGGCGCTTGCGGCACGCGACGGCGCGATCCTGCCCCTCTTCGCCATCGGCGACGCGATGGTGCTGGAGCGGCACTTCTGCATTGATACTGCGGCGGCCGGCGGCAATGCGCGCCTGCTTTCCTCGACGGAGGATGAGGCAGACGCGGCCTGACGCCGCGCATCCCGCCCCAACCTTGCCTTGATATCTGGCACGGCGCGCCCATCGCGCCGTGTCCTCGTTGTGCTGGAGAGCGATCCAAGATGACCATTCGTTTGCCCGTCCGTCGTGCTCGCGAGGACCACGCCGCTGGAATGTGGCCGGCATGAGCGGGGGGATGCGCTTCGGCATCGGGGCGCGGGCAAGCCGCGTCGAGGACCAGCGGTTCATCACCGGCAAGGGCCATTTCGGAGATGACGTGACGGTTCCCGGCGAGCTCTTTGCCGAGATCGTTCATGCCGAGGTGCCCGCCGGGCGTATCGAAGAGATCGACATTGAAGCCGCAGCCGCAATGCCGGGTGTTTTCGCAGTCTTCACCGCAGCGGACCTGAAGGCGGACGGGGTCGGGGTGATCCCCTGCACCGGCCTTCGCGCCCGGCCGCTGGAGCGCGCCGACGGCAGCGTGGTGGAGGCGCCGCCCCGCCATGCGCTGGCCGACGGGGCCGTGCGCTATGTGGGCGAGCCGGTGGCCATGGTGGTGGCCGAAAGCCGCGCTGCAGCCCGCGATGCCGCCGAGGCGGTGATGGTGACGATCGAAGACCGGCCCCATGCGGCCGACCTGATGATGGCTGCCGCCGAGGGCGCGCCCGCCGTGTGGGATGACGCACCGGACAACACGGTGTTTGTGAAGAATGTGGGCGACCATGAAGCCGTCGATGCGGCGCTTTCGGGCTCGGCGCACATTTCGCGGGTGCGGCTGCCGTTTCAGCGTCTTGCCATGAGCCCGATGGAACCGCGCACGGCGCACGGCAGCATCGAGGATGGCCGCTATGTCCTGCGCTGCGGGACGCAGGCGCCCCACGCCGCAGGTCGCGTCCTGGCCGAAATCCTCGGCGTCAGCACCGAGGGCGTGCGGCTCGTCACCGGCGACATGGGCGGCGCCTTCGGGATGCGCTCCGCAGTGTTTCCCGAAATGGTGCTGGTGCTGTGGGCCGCACGCAAGCTTGGCCGCCCGGTAAAGTGGACCGGCACCCGCTCGGCGCATTTCCTGACCGATGATATGGGCCGCGACATGGTGATGGAGGCCGAGCTTGGCCTCGATGCGGACGGCAACTTCACCGCGCTGAAGGTGCGCAACACCGCCGCCGTGGGCGCTTACCTGTCCATGCAGGGGCCGCTGCCGGCGTTCGTCAACCTCGGCGGGCTCGCCGGGGTCTACCGCACACCGGTGATCTCTGCTGCCGTGCGCGGCGTATACACCAACACCGTGCCGACCGCGCCCTACCGCGGCGCGGGCCGGCCAGAAGCAATCGCGTGCATCGAGCTTGCCATCGACGAGGCGGCCCGGCAGTTCGGCTTCGACAGGTTTGCCCTGCGCCAGCGCAACATGATCAAGCCCGCCGACATGCCGTTCCAGACCGGGCTTGCCTACAAGTACGACTGCGGCGACTTTCCCGCCGCGATGGCAAAGGTGCTGGACCTTGCCGATATTGCGGCGCTGGAGGCGCGGCGTTCGGACGCTGCCGCGCGCGGCAAGCTCCTCGGCTTCGGGCTTTGCATGGCGATCGAGTCCACAGCCGGGTTTCTGGACGAAAGCGCCAGCATCGCGATGGCGCCAGGCGGCCGCGCGGTCCTGGGCATGGGCTCGGCCAACCACGGCCAGGGTCATGAAACCGCCATGCGTCAGGTGGTTGGCGAGACGCTCGGCCTTCCGCTGGACGCCATCGACTATGCCATGGGCGATACCGACGAGATTGCCCACGGCAGCGGCACTTTTGGCTCGCGCAGCGCAATTTTCGGCGGGTCGGCGGCGCTGGAAGCGGCAAGGGCGCTGGTGGCCAAGGGCCTCGCGCAGGCGGCCGCTCTGTTCGGCGTGGAACCGGCGGACGTGCGCTTCGACGATGGCCTCTTTTATCAGGACAGCTCCAACAGATCGCTCTCCTGGGCAGAGCTGGCCGCCGAAGCGTCAGGCGGGGAGGGGTTGTCGGCCGAAGCGCGCTGGTCGTCGGAAGATGCCAGCACCTACCCCAACGGCGCCCACGTTGTGGAGGTGGAGATCGACCGGGAAACGGGTGCGGCCGTTCTCACCCGCTACGAGGCGGTGTCGGACGCCGGCACGCTCCTCAACCCGATGATTGTGGAGGGGCAGATCCATGGCGGCGTCGTTCAGGGCCTCGGCCAGGTGTTTTCCGAAGCGATGGTCTACGACGCTTCGGGCCAGCCGGTGAGCGCGTCGTTCATGGATTATGCGATGCCGCGAGCCGACGATCTTTGCAATATTGGCGTTGCGCACGCGTCGGTGCCCACTGCGAAAAATCCCATTGGTGCGAAGGGGGCAGGGGAAGCGGGCACCGTTGGCGCGCTTGGCGCCGGCCTTGCGGCGGTTGCCGATGCGCTGGCGCCGGCGGGCGTGCGCGAGATCCTGATGCCGGCGTCACCGGGCCGGGTCTGGGAAGCGATCGAGGCGGCACGAAACGGCAAATGACGAAGTGTCGCGCACAATCGAATGGAACGCCGGCGGTGGGGGAGCGCGTTCACTTCCCGAATGCGTGAAGCGGCGGGAGGCCAGCGCCGTACAGGCAGCAGGCCCCGCCAACGCACCAGACGGAAGGATTTACAATGACTGCTATCGATAAAGCCAGGATCGCCATTCTCGCAACCGACGGGTTTGAAAAGTCCGAACTGTTCGAGCCCAAGCGGCAGCTTGAGGCGGCCGGCGCCACGGTGACCGTGGTCTCGCTCGAAAAGGGCGAAATCAAGAGCTGGGACAAGACCGACTGGGGCGAAGCCGTGACCGTCGACAAGACCCTCGACGAGGTGGCGGTGACCGACTTTGACGGCCTCGTCCTGCCGGGCGGCCAGATCAACCCGGATCTCCTGCGGGTTGAGGAAAAAGCCGTTCGCTTTGTCCACGACTTCTACAACACCGGCAAGACCCTCGCCGCCATCTGCCATGCGCCTTGGCTTCTGATCGAGGCCGGTGTCATCAAGGGGCGCAACGTCACCTCCTACAGCTCGATCAAGACCGACGTGATCAACGCCGGCGGCAAGTGGGAAGACTCCGAGGTGGTGTGCGACGAAGCGCTGATCACCTCGCGCAAGCCCGGTGACATCGACGCTTTTGTGGCCAAGATCATCGAGGAAGTGAGCGAAGGCCGCCACCAGCGCGCCGCGGCGTAAGGCGCCTTCAGCCGACATAGAATTAAGCCTCGGCGGGTCCATCCCGCCGGGGCTTTTTTGTTGTGCCTTGCCCGTGCTGCGCAGCGGTGCGCTCTTCCCTTGGGCGGCGCCGGCCTTAGGATCAGGCGCGTTGCAAGGGAGACCACCGATGGCCGAGTTGACGGGGACGGATGCTGCGAGCCGGTTTCGCGCGCTGCACCAGAATTTTTTTGCGACGCCCAACCCGTGGGACGGCGCGTCCGCCCGCCATCTGGCGAGCCAGGGCTTCAAGGCGCTGGCCACGTCGTCGGCAGCCCTCGCGTGGTCCCTCGGCAAGCGCGATGGCGGCATCACCCGCGCGGAGGCGATTGCCCACGCTGCCATGATCGGCGCGCAGACCGGATTGCCGGTGAACGGCGATTTTGAAAGCGGTTATGGCGAAACGCCCGCCGAGGTGGGAGAAACGATCCGGGCCGCCATGGACGCCGGGGTCGCGGGCTGCTCCATCGAAGACGTGCTGAAGGGCGGCATCGAGCCGCTCTACAGTGAGGCGGACGCCTGCCGCCGCCTGGAAGCTGCGCGCAACGCCATCGACAGCGGGGGTGGCGATTTCGTCCTCACCGGCCGCTGCGAAGCCTATCTTGAAGGCGTGGCCAACCCCTTCGAGGTCGTGAAATCCCGGCTGAAGGCCTACGCAGAGGCCGGGTCCGATGTGCTCTACGCACCGGGCCTCACCGATCCGGAGGAGGTGGCCGCGCTCGTGGCACTGACGGACCGGCCGCTGAGCGTGATTGCCGGGGCCGGCGGCGTCAGCAACGATCTTGGCGCGTTGGCAGCGCTCGGCGTGAAGCGGGTCACCGTGGGCTCTGCGCTCTACAAGAAGGCGTTCGGAACCTTCTTTGCCGACGTCGGGCGCCTTTGCGAAGGCAGTGCCGCGTTCGGCACCATGCCACCGTCGGACGTGTTCGACGCGCTGATGCCGGAGAGCGGCGTGTGACGGAAGCCGACCTTCAGGACCTGTTTGCGCCCGTCGGGCCGGTTGCGGTGCGCCGGATGTTCGGCGGTTTCGGCGTTTACCGGGACGGGCGGATCTTTGCCGTGGTGGTGGGCGATGAACTATATTTGAAGGTGGACGAGAAGACGGAGGCCGAATTTCGCGCCGCGCCCTCGGTCCAGTGGGTGTACGAGAAGGGCGAGAAAACCGTGAAGATGCCCTATTGGCGCTTGCCGCCTGATGCGTATGACGACACCGGCATTCTGGCGCATTATGCCGAGCTGGCCTTTGCCGCTGCCGCCAGAGCCGGCACGCCCAAACGCGCGAAGAAGACCGTGCCCCGGAAAGGAAAAACGTGACTGCAACCGCCACCACCCGCGCCGAGGCCGAGGCGCTGGACCGGGCCGATCAGCTGGCCGGCCATCGCGACCGGTTCATCCTGCCCGAGGGCGTCCTCTACCTCGACGGCAATTCGCTGGGGCCGCTGACGAAGGCTGCGCAGGCGCGGGTTGCCGAAGCGGTGAATGCCGAATGGGCGGACGGGCTGATCCGGTCGTGGAACACGGCCGGATGGATCGACCTGCCGGCGCGGATCGCTGCGAAGATCGCACCCCTCATCGGTGTTGATGCGGCGGATGTGGCGGTGGGGGATTCCACCTCCATCAACCTCTTCAAGGTGTTGTCGGCGGCGCTCGACAAGGCCGGGGAGGAGCGCAACGTGATCCTTTCCGAGCCCGGCAATTTCCCGACCGACCTTTATATCGCGCAGGGCGTCGGCGCCCTGCGCGGTGCAGAACTGCGGCTGGTGGACGATGTGGAGGCCGCGCTGGCAGACGACACCGCCGTGGTGATGGTGACGCAGGTGGACTACCGCACCGGCGCAAAGCACGACATGGCAGCCCTCACCGAGAAGGTTCACGCCGCCGGTGCCATCATGGCGTGGGACCTTGCCCATTCGGCCGGCGCATTTCCGGTCGACCTTGCCGGCGCGGATGCCGATTTCGCGATAGGCTGCGGTTACAAATATCTGAACGGCGGCCCCGGCGCTCCGGCATTCCTGTGGGCCGCGCCGCGCCACCAGACCGTGATGCCTGCACTGCGCGGCTGGTTCGGCCACGCTGCCCCCTTTGCGTTCGAGACGCAGTTTCGCCCCGCAGAGGGCGTGAAACGCTTCATCACCGGCACCGCGCCCGTCCTGTCGATGACCGCGCTGGAGGCGGCATTGTCCGCTTTTGACGGTGTGGACCTTGCGGCAATTGCGAAAAAATCCGCAGCACTGTGCGACCTGATGATCGAGCTGGTGGCGGCGCGCTGTCCGTCGCTGACGCTGGCAAGCCCGCGCGATGCGGCCGTGCGCGGCAGCCAGGTCTCGTTCCGGCACGAGGGGGGCTATGCCATCATGCAGGCGCTCATTGCCCGCGGCGTGATCGGTGATTTCCGCGCGCCGGACATCCTGCGCTTCGGCATGACGCCGCTCTACACCCGCTTTGCCGACGTGTTCGACGCGGTGGAGATCCTCGCCGAGATTCTGGATACCGGCGCATGGGATACGCCGGAGTTCCACCGCCGCGCCGCCGTCACCTGACGGGGGAGGGCCTCAGCCGCGCGCAGCCCGGTGCGCGTCGGCAAGCTCGGCCATCGAATTGAAGCGCATGTCCACCGCCGGCATTTCGCCGGGGTTCATGGTTGCGCCGAAGCCTTCGTCGTCATGGCGGCGGTAGATCCAGCAATTGGTGAGACCGTGCCGCTTGGCGGGCACATGGTCGTGGAACATGCTCTCCGCCACATGCAGGAGCCGCGGCCGTTCCACGCCGATCTGCGGCAGCCGGTCGAGCATGTACTCGAAATTGCGGTCGGACGGTTTGTAGGCGCCGACATCCTCGGCCGAATAGATGGCATCGAACGTCACGCCCAGCCGCTCGTTCGAACCCGCAAACGACGCGTTGTCGACGTTGGACAGGATGATCAGCTTGTAGTGTTGCTTGAGGTAGGCGAGGGCGTCCGCGCTGTCCGGGAAGGCAGGCCAGTCCTTCACCGATGCGCCATAGGTCAGGCATTCGGCATGGGTGGCGGACACGCCCCAGCGTTCGGCCAGGCGCTTGTAGACCACGGCAAGGAGATCGCTGTAGCGCATCCCCGGCGTCTGCGCCTGCTGGCTGGATTCAGCCTGCGCATGGGCTTCCAGAATGGCGTTGCGGGACAGGTTCTCGACCTGCCGGGTGAGGGGCGCGAGGCCGGCGACCATCCCGCTTTCCCAGTCAATCAGGGTTCCGTAGCAATCGAAGCTGAGGGCGTCGAAGTCAGTCAGGGTCATGGGGTCTCTTAACGTCGGTCGGTGTGCCGGTCCAACGTTGGACCACAATTTGGTGCCGTGCGGAAGAAGATGAGGTTCACACTCCGACTGGCCCGATGAATGCACTTGCATCAATTCAACTTCGCCACGAAGCTCGGGTCAGCGCCCCGATCAGGTGGCGATAACAAAGGGGAGTAGTTGATGCGTAAGATGATAGCAGCGGTGGCCCTGTCGGTCATGGCAGCAGGCTTTGCGGCCAGCGCCTCGGCCGAAACGCTGACAGTTGGCGTCTATCCGGCCAACCCGCCCTGGGAGGTCAAGCAGCCCGACGGTTCGTTCGAGGGGTTCGAGGTGGACCTCGTCAACGCAATTGCCGAAAAATTGGGCGTTGACGTGGACTATCAGGACACCGGCTTCCAGGCGCTGTTCGCCGCCACCAATTCGGGCCGGATCGACATGGCGATCTCCTCGATCACCATCACCAACGACCGGCTCCAGAACCAGGATTTCACCCAGGGCTACTATGATGCCGACCTGGCACTCGGCCTGAAGGAAGGCACCGGCGCCGCCACGCTTGCCGACCTCGAAGGCAAGGACGTCGGCGTCCTGTCGGCCTCCACCGGCGACAAGTGGGCGCGCGAATATGGCGAGCAGTACAAGATCGGCGCGATCCGCGGTTATGACACCAACACGCAGATGCTGCTGGATGCGCAGAACGGCCGTGTCGCCGCCGTGGTCACCGACCTTCCGGGCATGCTGTTCGCCTTCAAGGAAATGAAGGGGATGACCACTGGCGAGACCATCTCCACCGGGGACCGCTACGCCATCATGCTGGCAAAGGACTCCCCGTGGACGCAGAAGGCATCCGACGCGATCACCGAACTGAAGGAAGAAGGCTTCCTGGCACAGATCCACGAGAAGTGGTTCGGCGTTCCCCCGATGGAAGGGACCAGCACGGTCACCGTTCTGGACATTCCGACCGCTGAATAATGGGCCTTTTCGAGACCTTCTTTAATACAGAAGTGATGCTGCGGACCCTGCCAATGCTTTGGCAGGGTCTCATCAATACGGCACTCCTGTCGGTCACCACCATCATTCTCGGCGTGACCATGGGCATCATCTGGTGCCTGATGAAACTTTATGCGCCCAAGCCGCTCAGGTGGCTGGCCATCTTCCTGATCGACGCGTTCCGGGCGCTGCCGATCCTCGTCCTGCTTGTGGTCATCTACTACGCGCTGCCATTTGTGGGCATCGTGTTTTCGCCGTTCGCCTCCGCGGTGATGGCGCTTTCGCTTGTGCTGGCGGCGTTCACGGCAGAGTGTTTCCGCGCCGGGATCCAGAGCCTGCCGGAAGGCCAGTTCGAGGCGGCACGGGCGCTGGGGCTGCCCTTCCCGGTGACGCTGTGGAAAGTGGTTCTGCCGCAGGCGGTGCGGGTGGCGATCCCGCCGCAAACGTCCAACTGCGTCGCGATTGCCAAGGATACCAGCCTTGCCTCGGTCGTCGCCATGCCGGACCTGCTCAAGCAGGCGACAGACGCGCAGGCGCTGACGGCCAACCCGTCACCGCTGATTGCGGCGGCAATCATCTACTTCATCATCCTGTGGCCGGCGGTCCGTCTGGTCTCCTACCTCGAAGAACGGCAGAAGAAAGCCCGCACGGCCTGAGCGGGGGGCTTCGGCCGCTCCGGCGGCCGCTCCGCCTCAGACGTGAAGCCAGGCGTCGTCGATCTCCGGCAGCGGGATCGCGTCTTTCAAGGCGCGGGTCTCGGCATGCTGGGGGTTGTCGAAGATGGCAGCAGTGTCCCCGGCTTCGATGATTTCGCCGCCGCTCATCACGATGAGCCTGTCACACAGGTGGCGCACCACCGACAGGTCGTGGCTGACAAAGGCCATGGTGAGCGACAGGTGGCGGCGCAGATCCTTCAGCAGCGCGATCACCTGCGCCTGCGTGGAGGTGTCGAGGCCGGAGACGATCTCGTCGGCAAAGATGAACTTGGGCCGAAGCGCCACGGCGCGCGCAATTCCCACCCGCTGGCGCTGGCCGCCTGAGAGTTCGTGCGGATAGCGGCCGGCGAAGGCGCCGGACAGGCCCACTGCGTCGAGCGCCTCGCGCGCCGCGGCGGCAGGGTTGGCGGTGCCGTGGAGGCGCAGCGGCGCTTCCACAATCGCCGCAACCGTGTGGCGCGGGTTGAGGGAGGAGGAGGGGTCCTGGAAGATCACCTGAAGGTTGCGCCGCAACGGGCGAATTTCTTCCGGCGAAAGGTGCGTGATGTCGGTCCCGTCGAACACGACGCTGCCGGCGGTGGGCTCGTATAGCCGCACCAGCGTGCGCCCCAGCGTGGATTTGCCCGAGCCGCTTTCCCCCACAATGCCGACGCAGGCGCCAGCCGGGATTTCAAAGGAAAGGTCCCGCAGGATCGGCACCATCGGCGCCGGCCGGAACGGGCGCTTTGCATTGAGGTTGGGCAGGGAAAGGCTGAGATTGTCGACACTGAACATCGTCATCGCGCGTACTCGGTGTCGGCCCACTCGTTGTCGAGCGTCAGCGCAGCGGTGATCTTGGGGGCAACGGGCGTCAATGCGGCGTCCGGCCGGTCGTAGCGCGGCGTGGCAGCGAGGAGGGCGCGGGTGTAGGCGGTTTGCGGCGCTGCCAGAATTTCGCCGGTGCGGCCCTGCTCCACAACGTGGCCGCCGAACAGCACCGAGACCGACTGGCACACCTTGGCCACCACACCAAGGTCGTGGGTGACGAACAGCAGCGCCGCGCCGTGCCGGGCCTGCATGGCGGCAATCAGACCGAGAATCTTGCGCTGCACCGTCACATCGAGCGCGGTGGTCGGTTCGTCGGCAACGATGAGCTTCGGTTCGGCGACAAAGGCTTCGGCAATCAGCACCCGCTGGCGCATGCCGCCGGAGAGTTCGTGCGGATAGGCGCGCATCACGCGGTCCGGATCGCGAATCTGCACTTCCTCCAGAAGGTCGCGGGCTCTGCGGGTGGCGTCTGCCTTTGTGTGGCCGAGAATCCTGACCAGCCGGTCGGTGAGCTGCGGGCCGATGCGGCGGGACGGGTTGAGCGCGGTGAGGGGGTCTTGCGGGATGAGCGCCATCTCGCGCCCCCGGAGCGTGCGCAGCTCCTTCTTGCCCAGCGCCAGAAGGTTGACGCCGTTGAAGCGGATCTCGCCCTCCACCACCCGTGCCGCCCCCGGCAGGATGCCGAACACCGTCTTGCCGATCATCGACTTGCCGGCGCCCGATTCGCCCACCAGGCCGTGCACTTCGCCGGGCGCGACCGAAAGGTTCACGCTGCGCAGGAGGCGGTGCCGCCGGTCGCCGCCCAGCGCGACGGACAGGTTGGTGATGGCAAGTGCAGCGGTCATTGGAGCACCGGATCGAAGCGGTTCTTCAACCCCTCGCCAAACTGGCTGAAGGCGAGAACGGTGAGGAACAGGGCAATCAGCGGGAAGACCAGCACCCACCACGCCTGATAGATGGCCGCGCGGCCCTCGGCGATCATTCCGCCCCAGGTGGGCGAGTCCGACGAGATCGAGAGATTCACGAAGGACAGGATCGCCTCGACGATGACGGCAATGCCCATTTCCAGCGACAGGAGCACGATGATGGAGGGCATCACGTTGGGGAGGACCTCGCGCGCCAGGATACGCCAGCGCGAGAACCCCGCAACCCGCGCCGAATCCACGTATTCCATGGCGCGCTGCTGCATCGCCTCGGCGCGGACCACGCGGCAAAAGCGCGTCCAGTCGATCACCGCAATGGCGATAATGACGGAAAAGAGCCCGGTGCCGAGCACGGCCACCAGAAGGATTGCGAAGAGGACGGGTGGAAACGCCATCCAGATGTCGACGATGCGGGAGATCACACGGTCCGTCCAGCCGCCGAAATAGCCGGCGAGCAACCCCAGCGTCGCGCCGATGATGCAAGCCGCCGTGCCGGCAATGAAGGCAACGATGAAGGCGATCCGCGCACCGTATATGACGCGCGACAGGACATCGCGGCCAAGACTGTCGGTGCCGAGCCAGTAGCCGGGTTCGGCCCCTGCGGCCCAGAAGGGCGGCATGCGGTTGAGGAAGAGGTCCTGCGCCAGCGGGTCGTGCGGTGCGAGGAGCGGGGCAAACAGGGCTGCCGCGGCGACGATGAAGAGCCAGCCGCCCGCCAGCCACAGGCGGGGTGCGGGTTTGCGGGCGCGTGGCCGCGGGGCGCCGAAAGCTTCAGCCATGACGGAGCCTCGGGTTCAGCACGGCATAAAGAAGGTCGACGATGAGGTTGATGGCGACGAACAGCACCGCAAACAGGATGACGATGCCCTGGATCAGCGGCAGGTCGCGGTTGATGACGGCGTCGATGGCAAGGTTGCCGAGCCCCTCGTAGGAGAACAGCCGCTCCACAATCACGGTGCCACCAATCAGAAAGGTGAATTGCACGCCCACCAGCGTCATGGTCGGAAGGACTGCGTTTCGCAGGCCCTCGCGCAGGAGTGCGCGGGTCTGGCCGAAGCCGCGGGTGCGGGCAAGAAGCACATAGTCCTGGTTCATCACTTCTTTCAGCGATGTTTTCAGGAGTTGCGCGATGACAGCGGCCAGCGGCAGGGCCAGGGCCAGCGCCGGCATCAGCATGTGCGACAGGAGATTGGCCAGAAGGTCGAACCGGAAGCGGACGATGGACTCCAGAAGGTAGAAGTTGGTGACGAACGGAAGCTCGAGGCGTGGCGAGATCCGCCCCGAAATCTCGAACACCGGAAACGCGACACCGAAGAGGAGAATGAACGTGAGTCCCCACAGGAAGTCGGGGATGGAGAGCGCGATGCCGTCGGCGACATCCACCACGGCTTCGGTGGCCGTGTCGCGGAAGCGGGCGGCCAGAACGGCGGCGGTGCCGCCGATGGCAACGGCAATGACAAGCGCAAGCAGCGCAAGTTCCAGCGTGGCGGGGAGGCGGGAGAGCACCACCTTGGCAACGTCCTGCCTGAGCGAGATGGAGGTGCCGAAATCGCCCTGCACGACGTTGCCGAGCCAGACCACGAACTGGGTGAAGATGCTGCTGTCGAGCCCGTAAAGGGCGCGCAGGCGGGCAATGTCGGCGTCGCTGGCGCCGGGGGGCAACATCATCGCGATGGGGTCGCCGGGCGCGATGCGGATCACGACGAAGACGACTACCGCGACCCCGAACAGCGTGATGAGCGTCGTCCAGGCTCGTGTGAATACCGCACTCATGGGGGGATTGCCGCTGCTCCGATGGTTCCGCTCGAACACGCGCGCTGCGCGATCCGCCGATCCTGCCTATGCAAATTCATAGAAGCAAGCGCCACGCCACGTCGCCGTGACGCTGATGCGTGGGGAAGCGGCGGATAACCTATTCAGCCGGGGCGTTTCCGGCAGTGGGGCCGACGTTCTGAAGCTCGTGGTCCATTGCCTTCTTGATGGCGGCGCGCGGCGTCGTGAATGGGGCGAGGAGGGTGTAGAGCACCGGCGTCAGAAACAAGGTAAGGATGCCGGAGACCATCAGCCCGCCGATGATGACGATGCCGATGGCGGTGCGGCTTTCCGCACCCGCACCGCTGGCCAGCACAAGCGGGACGGCGCCCAGCACGGTGGAGATCAGCGTCATCACGATGGCGCGCAGGCGCAACACGCTTGCCTCGATTGCCGCATCGCGCACGCCAAGACCCTCATCGCGCAGCTGGTTGGCGAACTCGACAATCAGGATGCCGTTCTTCGCCATCAGCCCCACAAGAAGGATGATGCCGATCTGGCTGTAGATGTTGAGCGATATGCCCGTCATTGCCAGCGAGAACACGGCGCCCGCAACCCCCAGCGGCACCGTCAGCATGATGACAAGCGGGTGGATGAAGCTCTCGAACTGCGCCGCCAGCACCAGAAACACGATGAGAAGCGCCAGCCCGAATGTGGTCATGGCGCCGCTGGAGGTTTCGCGGAATTGCTGGGACTGGCCGGCAAGGCCGATCCGCGCTTCGGCCGGGAGGTCAGCGGCAGCCGCTTCCATGAATGCGATTGCCTCGCCCAACGAATAGCCGTCGGCAAGCGAGCCCTGCACCCTGATGGAGGGGAGGCGGTCGTACCGGCGCAATTCGTCGGCCGCGGCTGTGGTGGTGACGTTGATCAGCGAACTCAGCGGCACCAGGGTCTCGCCATCCCCGGCCCGCACGAAGATGAAGTCGATGTCCGACGGGGAGGTGCGGTCGCCGACATCGGCCTGCAGGAGGACCGGGTATTCGCGCCCGCGATCGACGAACGTGGTCACTTCGCGCGAGGCAAGCAGGGTCTGCAGGGTGGAGGCCATGGTGCCAAGGTTGATGCCCAGATCGTCGGCCTTGTCGCGGTCGACCGACACGTCGATCTGCGGCTGGTTCTCCTCGTAGTCCATTTCCATGTTGGTGAGGCGGGGGTTGTTCCGCGCTGCCTCCAGAAGTTCGGCAGCCCAGATCTTCACGCTCTCGAAATCCGGCCCGCTCACCACAATCGAGAGCGGGTTGCGGCTGCCGCGCAAGCCAAGGCCGGACGGGGTGATCGGCCGTCCGCTGGCGGCCGTGATGTCACCCATCTTCGGCATCATTGTGCGCACCACGTCCCGGTGGCTCATGTCGCGGTCGGCCCAGTCGGCAAGGCGCATCACCACGAAGGCGCGGTTCTGCCGGCCGAAGCTGCCTGTGTAGGTGAACACGGTCTCCACATCGCCCGACTGCCGGAGCGGGTCGGCGACGCGCTCCACCTGCTGGGCCGCAATGTCGGTGAAGGCGACGGTGCTGCCCTGGGGCGCGGTGAGCGGCACGAAGACCACGCCGCGGTCCTCGCTGGGGCTGAGTTCCTGCGGGATGGTGCCGTAGATGGTGTACCCCATGAAGGCGACCGCAAGGCCGATGGCGATTACGGCAACGGGGACGCTGATGGCGAAGGTGACCGCGGCGCGGAAGCCGCGCAGGAGCCAGTGCTCGGACTGCGGCGCGTGCGCGGTGCCGCCAGGCGCAGGCTTGCTGCCACGCAGGATTTTCGAGGCGAGGGCCGGGCAAGCGGTGAGCGCCACGAAGGTGGAGATCAGCACCGCGCTTGCCATCACGAAGCCGAATTCGGTGAAGAGCCGGCCCACCTGCCCCTGCAGGAAGGAGAGGGGCACGAACACTGCAATCAGCGTGAGCGAGGTCGCAATGACCGCGAACGTCACCTGCCGGGCGCCGAGCACGCTGGCCTTGAGCGGCGATTCGCCATTGTCGATCCGGCGCTGGATGTTCTCCAGCACCACAATGGCATCGTCCACCACCAGCCCGATGGCGAGCAGCAGCGCCAGAAGCGTGAGCACATTGATGGAAAAGCCCATGGCGCTGATCAGCACGAAGGTGCCGACGAGGGCGACCGGAATGGTGATGGCGGGAATGAGGGTCGCGCGCCACGAGCGCAGGAACACGATGATGACGCCCACCACCAGCGCCAGCGAGATGCCGAGCGCGCTCACCACCTCGCGGATGGAAGCGCCGACGAAGATGGCATCGTCCGATCCCACCTCGATGGCCATGCCTTGCGGCAGACCGGGGCTCATCGCGTCAATTTCCGCGCGGACTGCATTGGAGATGGCGATGGTGTTGGACTGGCTCTGGCGCACCACCGCAAGGCCGACGGCGGTCACGCCGTTGTTGCGCACGATGGAGCTGTCGTCCGACACGCCGGACACCACGCGGGCCATGTCGCGCAGGCGGATGGGTTGGCCGGCGACACGGTCCACCACCACGTTGGCGAAGGCCTCCACCGTGGGAATGCGGTTGTTGAGCCGCACGGTGAGTTGGCGCGAGCGCGTTTCCAGTTCACCTGCGGGAAGCTCGACGTTGGCGCTGCGCAGCGCGGTCTCGATGTCGGCGACGGTCAGGTTGCGCGCCGCCATCGCGCGCCTGTCGAGCCAGATGCGCACGGCCATCGGCCGGTCGCCGTACATGTCGACACTGGCGACGCCGGGCACTGTCGCCAGCCGGTCGATGACGTAACGGTCCACATAGTCGGTGATTTCGGCTGGCGTCATGTTGGGGTTGATGACGGCAAGGCGCATCACGGGGTCCGAGTCCGCGTCGTTCTTCAAGACCTGCGGCTCGTTCACATCGTCCGGCAGATCGGCGCGGACCCGTGCCACCGCGTCGCGCACGTCGTTGGCCGCTTCGTCGATATCGCGGCCGACCTGAAATTCCACGGTCACCGTGCTGCGCCCGCGCCGGCTCTGGCTGCTGATGGTTTTCACCCCGGCAATCCCGGCCACCGAGCCCTCGAGAATTTCGGTGATGTCGGTGTCGACGATCTCCGGCGCCGCGCCCGTGTAAGTGGTGCGGACCGAAACGATGGCCGCGTCGATGTCCGGCAATTCGCGGATCGGCAGCTGAGTGAGCGCGCCGATCCCGAACACGATGATGAGAAGGCTGGCGACCGCTGCCAGCACCGGGCGGCGGATCGACAGGTCCGACAGCATCACGAGGCGCTTTCGGCGGAGCCGGCCGGGTCTGGCGCCGGCGTTGCGGGTGTTAGCACCTCCACCTGGCTGCCGTCGCGCAGGGATTGCAGGCCGCGCGCAATCACGGCCTCGCCGTCCGACACGCCGGTCTTGACCTCGATGAGATTGTTGCGCCGCAGGCCCGTCGTGACGCGCCGGCGGGCGGCCTTGCCGTCCTCCACCACAAACACGAAGCTGTCGCCGCCCTGGACGAGGATCGCTTCATCGCTGACGGCCACCACGTCGCGCTCACCCAGCGAAAGGCTGAGCCGCATGAACATGCCCGCCGGGAGCGTACGCTCCTCGTTGGGAAGGCGCGCACGCACCCTGAAGGCCCGCGTGGTCTGCGCAATGCGGCTGTCCACCGCGTCCACCACGCCCTGAAACTCGCGGCCGGGGAAGGCGGCGGTGGTGGCCGTGATCGGCTGCCCCTCCCGGATCTGGCCAAAATAGGTCTCCGGAATGCCGAATTCGATTTCCACGGCTGAGAGGTCATCGAGGGTGGTGAGGACGGTGGAGGTATCGACCCGCGCGCCGATGTCGATCGAGGTGAGACCCAGAACGCCATCGAACGGGGCGACCACCGTTCGGTCTGCCAGCCCGCGTCGGGCGCGGTCCACGACAGCGCTGGCAATGGCAAGCTCGGCACGCACCTGGTCGATGGAGGCGCGGCTGACATTGTTGCTGCGCAGCAAGGTTTCCGCGCGCTCCTGCGCCGCGGTCTTTTCCTCAAGCGTTGCCTCTGCCTCGGCCAGCATCGCCTTTTCGATGTCGTCGTCGAGCCGCGCCAGAACGGTGCCTGTGGTCACGGCAAGGCCGGCGGCAATGTTCGTTTCGGTGACCCGGCCTTCAGCGCTCGGGACAATGTCCACCGAGCGCTGCGCCCTTGTGGACCCCACCGCCTCGATGACGACGCCCAGCCTGTGGGTTTCAGCCGGCATCACCTCAACGGTGATTGTTCTGGGCCCGCGCGGGCGCCCATCCGCCACCGCCCCGGCAGGGGAGAGCACGACCTCCTGATAGTAGATGTAGCCACCGACACCCAGCGCAGCGATGACGCCCACCGTAACAACCTGCCGGATGCTTTTCATTTGGGACGCTCCATCGCAAACCTGAGGCCGCGCCTATTCCTGCCACAGGCTTTGCAGCCTGTCGCGCGAAGAGAACGGTTGTCGCTGCGACCGATTGCCAACGCACTGGGCACGCAACAAGTATGTGCACGGTCTGACATTGCCCCAGAAGCGTCCGCGCTCATAGCTGGATTCTGTTCGTGTTGTGGCGCCATCGGCACCGGGTTGAAAACTCGTTCGGAGTGAGGCTGCTCAGGCTGGTGTGCGGCCTGTCGCGGTGGTCGTCGGTGCGCCATCCCTCAATGATGCGACGAGCGCCCGAAAGGCTGCGGAGGAGAGGCTCGTTGCGGCACAGGTCGCAGAAGCAACCGTCCAGGCTCTCCACGAAGCTGAGCACCTCGAAGAACGCGTTCTGAAACAACGGCAGGCCGCGTGGGACGCCGACCCCGGCTTGGCCGGATCTCTTTCGTTGATCGGCCCTTTCTGATGGGCGAGGACGCGCACGGAGGCTGCGCGAAAGGCCGAACGGGGGGGGGGGCGGTTGCTTGAGCCCAATGTCGCCTCCATCGAAGGTCGGAACACTTCGAAGTCTACGACCCTCGCGAACGCGTTCAACTGATTGCGGCCGTCTCTCAGCCGCACAGCCGATCCTCGACACGGAAGAAAGCCGGTTGGCCCAGCATCGCAATCGCGTTTACGAGCCCGGTTCATTGAATGCAGTTCGTCGAGGTTTTTAAAGGTGTTTGGCTTTACGATGATCTGCCGAAGCAGGGCGAGACATCTTGCCCGGACCGCGTTGCCCGCCTCGCCAATCTGGCAGGCATCAAGATCTGGATCGGTTGCTGGCGTCGGGCGAGTATCTATGGCGTCAAGCTGTCCATGGCCCCGCCGAAAAGATCCTGGGCCGGCAGTTCAAAGCGGAAGCACCCCACATGGCCTGTGGAACCGACACCGTCCTATCGTCTGGACGCCGGACGGTGTTGCCCTTCCGGCAGTCGAGATCGACCTCTGCTCACGGCGTTCGCCGGGTGGGCAATGCAGAGCCGTCAGGGGACTTAAGTGGTCTCTCAGGTCTCCCCATCGATAAAATGGCGAAGTCTCGAAATAGCGTCGTAGGTGTTCGGCAGTGAGGTAGGACGCCGCGATGAATTAGAACGCATCCCAATGCGACTATTCGACCAATATCGGGTCTATCGATAGAGGCTTCAAATAACCTTCGATTAAATTCTCTTCAATTAAAGCGAGATCTTCTCGAAAATATTTAAAATCCCTAATATTTCGCGCTCTTGTGCGCACGACTCCATCGTGCGTTCCGTCCTCGACATATCTTGAGAATGATTGGGTATGCTTCGATACCGTGTTTTCCAGTCGTGATCGATCGATTGCCTCGGCACCCTCAGTGTTAAAGGCAATCACCTTTTCGAGCGTGGCCTCAGTTGATTGATAAAGCTCCTTATACAAAACTCGATGAATATTTCAATTGTTGATCACTTCACTCGAAAGGCACCACTTATCAACAAATTTTTTCCAGAATATAAGCTCACCTGAGAGGAAATCATAAAATTCGGACTCTGTATCCGAAGCGCTTTTATGATGAACTTTGAATTCAAAATATGAAATCAGAGATTCCAATGGATGGCGGCACTGTACCAGATACAGATTGCTCGTCTCTATCGGAGTTTGCAAGAGAAAGTCATGGTCTTTGATATAGTTCGCGTTAGGGTGCATATTTGAGTATGTTTTATCATACACGCTCGTAAACAACATGCGTTCGCCGAAATAAGTCTGGCAAAGATTGCGGAGGAATCTGTGTCCTGAGCGGGGGAAACATGGGTTAATCATTTTTCTCATAAAGAATGCACCAAAAGCGTTTGCTGGCCAGCAGGTAAGCGTAATAACGGTCCACGAGAGGTGCAGCACTTCTCGCTTCGCTATCAAAACTGAAACTCGTTGGCGCTAGGAACGATCTTGTCTTCCCTCTGTCAACGGACCGCGGGGCATCTTGGCCGACCCGATGCCGCGGGATCGGCGTGTCGGCGCTTTGCCATAAGAGCACCGAACATCACCACCGCAAGCAGAACCGCATGGCGATGATGGCGGAGGCGAGGGTTGTGAAGGCGGGGTGGATGTCCTGGCGGCGCTCGTAGCGAACCGTGAGGCGGCGGAAGCGAAAAAACCAGACATTGGTGCGTTCTACGACCCAGCGCCGGTGGCCCGCCGCCGCGATGTTTCGATGCCCTTTCGGGCATGCCGTCAGTGATACGACGCTCGCGGAAGGCGCGGAGGCAACCGGCATACTCCTGGCCTTTGTCGGCATGTACCTTGCCGGGCGCATGCCAGCGCGGCCGACATTTTGGCGCAGGGGATGCGGTGCTGGAGCACGCGCATGAACACCCCTTGCCCAGGCAGGCTATCGTGTTGAACTCTGAGAATTTCTGCTGTTCGGCGCACTCGCTGAACAAGTGGCTGAATGCACTCGGGCGGAAGAGCCGCGTGTTGCGGCAGGCGAACGAGATCCTGCGCAAAACTTCGGTGTATTTCGCTCAGGCGGAACAGAGCCGCCGGTCGAAGACATGATCGCGTTCATCGACGATCACCGCGGTGCGTACGGGGTCGAGCCGAACAACAAGGTACTGCCGATCGCTCCGTCGACCTAGCAACCTCACGTCGCCCGGCGGCTTGATGTATCAAAGCTTTCGGCGCGAGCAAAGCAGGAGCTGGAGCTGATGCCCAAGATCGAGCGCGCCTTCACCCGGAACTTCGAGGTCTATGGTGCACGCAAGGTCTGGCGACAGATGATGCGGGAAGGGTCGATTTTGCCCGCTGCAACCGCCCTGCGGCTCATGCAGAGCATGGGCCTGCAAGGCGTGATCCGCGGCAAGCCCGTCCGGAACCACCATTCAGGACAGGCCGGCACCATGCCCACTCAACCATGTGAACCGGGTCTTCCATGCCACGGCATCGAACAGGCTGTGGCTCTCGGATTTCATCTATGTCTCGACTTGGGCGGCCTTCGTTTACGTCGCCTTCGTCATTGATGCCTATGCCCGCCGCATCGTCGGCCGGGGGGAGCCGGACCGCTCATGCCGGCCTCGTGCTGGACGCTCTGGAGCGGGCGCTGCATGAGCGACGGCCCGTTCATCGCGCTGGCCTTGTGCCCCATTCGGATCGCGGCTTGCATTACGTCCGCATTCGCTACACCGAGTGCCTGGCCGAGGCGGGAATCGAGCCCGGGTCGGCAGCCTCTGAGACAACTACGACAACGATCTCGCCGAAACGATTAACGGCCTCTGCAAGGCCGAAATCATTCATCGGCGTAGCCTGTGGAATTCTTCGAAGCCGTCAAGTCCGCGACGCTCGCCTAGGTCGACTGATTCAACAATCGCCAGTTCCCGGAGGGCATAGGCAACATCCCGCCGGCCGCAGCGGAGGAACCTTACTCCGCTCGGCACGACCACCGGCAAATGGCTGCACGAACTTAACCAAATCCCCTCCGGTGAAACCGGAGCGGCCCGCGGCCTCACCCCGAACGAGTTTGCAACACGGTCCCGATGCGACCACAACACGAACAGAGTCCAGCTATGAGCGGGGACACTTTCGGGGCAACGCCACGTCATCAGCTCCCGCATATTTTCCCT